>CAJVYC010000007.1 GCA_913009205.1 uncultured Fluviicola sp.
GGCGACAGAACAAGGTGGCAGAGCAGTGTTGTCTAAGGTTCTAAAATTTAATAACAAAGGGAGTTAAACAGATTCCTAGTCGCTTGGGAAGAGATTGTCTTATTGTGATCTGTTTTCCAGGCGATTGCCTTTAAGTAGAATTATACATTTAAACAACTAAAATAAAAAAATCATGGAGAATAAAATATGCATTCTATTTTCGGAATCTAGATATTCATTAACAAAATGTAACTATGAAAATTGAAAAAAAAATATTTGTAATAGGTGAAATTAAAGCGGCTGGAGTATATGCTTCTTTAGAGAAAAATTTTGAGAATGTTCATTTTTTTAGAAATGAGCAAGAACGCTTTAATTCGGCACATGTCAATCCGGACATTCTCATTTTCGACGAATCAATAAAAAACAATCGTGCGATAAGTAGTTCAAGTTCATCTACCGATTCATCTGACACCTCAATTCTTTACTTATCTAATAATGAGCATTTTGACTCTATTTTAGACCTGATTAGGCTGCCGGCAAAAAAACGTTAAGGTTCGTGGAATCATGAACACTCACATTGCCCTATAATTAATATTATGTTAAATAGAATTAACGTAGCCCAAACTAGTTTTATGCACAACCCTTATTCAAATCATATATCCGTACCGAAAATGTTCCTTCTGCAGATTCCCTAGTTATCAAAACTTCTCATAAAAACCAAACCTAAAGCTAGTTCTGGATTCCGTCTTACCTATTCAGTGTCAAGAATTGAGGAATAATTTAAATTTATCAATTTTCATTATTACCTTCAAATCATGAAAAATCTAAAACTCCTAACTACTTCATGCCTTATCATCGCCTTTACATCACTGGCAATGCCTTATTCAAAGTATCTAGAGTTCGGATATACAGAAATCTTATATGGTCACGGTTACATTTTGTCATGGGTATCAATGTTTATATTCTTCCTAATCGCATTAGTTTCTTGGTTGAAGCGATCTAGAACTGTTTCTCTACTCGGGTTGTTGCTTTCAATGAGTAACATGTTCTTTTCAATTTTTATAATGATAACAATGACCGTATTTCGAAGCTCGCACTCTAACTTTGAATTTGAATACATGAATGGCATGTGGGTACTTTTGTTTGCTGCGGTTTCAATACTTATAGCCTCAGTGATTGATGTGACTCAGACCTTCAAAAAAAACCTTTAGTTGGCATTCGTAATTGCCATCATCTCTTCATCCAATAATGCACTTTGGTATTTACAAATCCAACCAGATTTAGCTCCTGCATGCTCGATAGAATCTAGATAAGCGTTCTCTCAATCGGATCGATGATTAAAATGTCTTCGTCGACAATCTGTAAAATCACCCCCTACTGGCCTCGTAAATTTCTTCTCACCCGCAAATATTTCCTCAATGACGATTCTCAGAAATTTTTCGACAAGTTCATAATTGGATAAAATCAAACGGTTAGTTGAAAATGGATTGGTTAAAACACGAACAATAGATTGTCCAGATTCAATGTGCTTTATCTCAACCTTATTCTTTCATAGCTTTACATATAAGGTGATTCTTGGAAAGACCCAATTGACAAGATTAATGATTGTTTTATTCAAAATTCATAACTTCTAATTCATAACTAATAACTCAAAAAAAACTAGTTCCCTCCCATTCTACCAAACATTTCACCAAACATTCCTCCCGCTGAATCAAAGTTAGGGGGCAAACGTTCAGCTGCAACCTTTCCGTTTTTATCAAGAATTAATTTGTATTGCCACATAAACTTAGAATCTTCCTTGAATCCCAGCTGTCCGAAACGCAAGTCAACGAAATACAATTGCCCCTCTTCTTCTCTGATAACGTACCATCCAGCGGAAATTTTAATCAATTGTTTTACAATTTTTTGATCCTTGTAGGGCGCGATCAAGTGATAATTCTTCGGAATTTCCTCTGAGAATTTTATATCTTGACTATCAAAAAAGGAATAATAAGCAACGCGGTATCCCGTTTTCGTTTCGACTTGAGCATTCCAAAGAATCGTATTTAAAGGCGCTGGACGCGTGTCCATGTCTACATATTTAATCTTATCCTTATCTAATTGATTCTGGAATTTCACAAATGTGATTCCTTTAAATAAAATCGTTAAGACCATATAGGACGAACTGACAATCAACCCGATGTTGTTGATCTTTCTACGTCTGGGATTCGTGCGCTTATGAAACATCGCAATTAACGTGAATATCAAGAAAGGCACTGTGTATAAAGGGTCGACAACAAAGATGTTCTTAAACGCAATTCGATATTCAAATGGCCAGAAAAACTGGGTACCCCACGTCGTATGGTTATCCAGTAACGGATGCGTGACCAAAGCTAAGAAGAACAGCCAAATCCAGGGTGTCATCCCAATCTTACGTTTTCCATGGATCTTATTGGCGACCCAAGCCAGTATGGGAGCCATTAAAATGGAGAAGATCAAGGAATGCGAAAAGCCTCGGTGCATCTCGGTTGCAGTAATGTCGTCTGTGAAATACCGGATAAAAACATCCAAATCAGGAATTGTTCCCGCGACTGCACCCCAGAGCATAGCACGACTTCCGATCTTTCTTCCTAAAACAGCCTCACCTACGGCTGCCCCTAATACAATTTGAGTTAATGAATCCATTAGTTTGTAAAATTAGCTTTGAAAGGTTTTCTGAGTTCAAATTCACTGGGCGAAATAGATTGGATCACATGCTTCAGTAATAAGTTCGAAACACTTTTTCGATGCTTCACATAAAGCTTCATGTTCGTTGGCATTGCTCCAATTGAGCTTTTTATTAATTCAGATGTCCGACCGAGCTGTAAGTCCTTTACACCATGGCTGAGCGCTTGCTCAACATAATCGTATAGAATTCTCTGATAGACGTTATACTCCTTGTTATAGTCGTAATCAAGCCCTACGAAATTCGCCTCGAGAGATCCATTGTTGAGAAAAGAGGTGTTGAATCCGACCATCAGTCCATCGAGGTAAAACCCTCTCAATTCAAAATTGTTCGGTAGATTTTCACGGAAATAAGCCAAAGTCTCCGGTGTCATTGTTCCGTAACTAAAATCAGATTTGGCCAAAACATTTCCGAACAACTCGCGAATACGTTCCTTTTCTTCAAGGATATTGTCCGAAGATAAAACGCGAATTTCCAAATCTTTCGCTTTCTTGAAAACGGCATTGGCTCGAGTTCTAAACTTCGTCTTCATACTCTTCAAGTAGTCGTCTAGGCTATTCCAACTTTCGTGAATTTGCAAAACCATGTTCACATCAATCATGAAGTCTCTGTACGAGTGCTTATTCAATTGATCGCTACCAATTACTTTGCTTGGTCCAAACTCTTTAAATAATGTTATTGAAACTTTTTCTTTCAGCTCCTCTTCCTTCTTTAATTGCTTGATAACCGCATCTACTTCGTTAAAAGCAGCCTCAGAACACAAGCGATCCGACCAAATAAATCCGTTTTCCCCATCCGAGAATACATTGCCACAGACCAACACATTCACAGTAAATATGTCTTCGAGCTTCTTTTTAATATGATACGATAGTTTACAAAGGTGTTCAGCGAACTTCCTGCGTTTATCAATAAACTTAACCATCTGGAAGGTAGAAATCAAAACGGGCTCGTCCTTATCATTGCAAGAAATGGCAAAGAACAACTTCATTTCATCCTTCATTCCTTTCTCCAAGGATTTAAGATAATCGATGCTTAAATAAACATTTCGCTCCTCCAAAACACTATTCCATTTGTCAGTTTCTATTGCATTAACAGAGTTGTAGATGGTTCTTTTAAGAAGTACCGAATTCGTCGAAGGTATTGGCAATTTTTGTGTTTTAATTCTAAGTTACGAATGTACGTATTAAGTCCATTTGATGCATTCATTTAACAGAACTTAAGAAATTCTTAAATCGGAATACAATTGAAGAACAGTAATATCAAACTCTTTGTCTGACTTTAAACGAATGATTTTACACCAAGGAATGGGCATATTAACCCGCTTAAAGATTATTGGAAAGATCTTTTCCATTTGATCCTGAATTGCACTTCCCTCCTACTCCAAAGTGTTCATTGGAAACCCGAACAACGATGTAGTTATATCGACTGTAAAGCGAACTAAGTCGCGTTGAATGTCAGAAGGAAGACCAGCCTGTTGAATCACATAATCCATCTTTTTCATTCGTACAAATTTCTTTGAGCGCACCGCATAAACTTTCTGAATCAAACTTGGGTGTATGATGCACAGGAAATTGGAGTCTCCCAAATTTAAATGAAAGACATCTCAATATTCATCTGATCATTGCTCAATCTGCTTATGCAGGCTATTCAAGTCGAGCTTGAACACGTTCCCAAAAACTGGAATTCCTGTTGGTCCTGGAAGTTCTTTTAATGTTATTGTCGTACAAAATATATTGGAGGCACAAATATGTGCTTTGAACAGCGGATAAATAAATTAAACAAGGTGAAAATTTACTGTTAATTCAATTTTCACAAGTAATATAGATTGCATACCTTACGTAAAAATTACCCGCATGAAAACACTATGTACTACTATGAGCTTCTGTATGTTAGGCGCACTTACTTTTGGTCAAGTCTCATTTTCAGTAACTGCTCCAGTATCTATCGCAGGTGGCTATAACTTTACAAGCAACGGCGACGGAACCGATTGGGGACTGCCAAATTTATTGAACTCAGCAGATGCAGTTTTAGATACTTTAAAAATAGCTGAAGACGGCACACCAGGATTAAACGCTCAAGGGATTCCTTTTTCAAATGAAGGTTGTGGTCCATTGATCAATGATTTAACGGGCAAAATTGCAGTTGTTTACAGATACGATGGTGTTTCTGCAAATGTTTGCTGGTATGGAACAAAAGTTTTAATGTGTGAACAAGCGGGTGCAATCGGAGTTGTGATGATTAACCGTGAAGACGCCTTAATTGATGTTCCTGGGACTACTGATGGTCCTATGACTACAATTCCATTCGCGTTCATCTCAAAGACTGACGGAGCCATTTTAAGAGCTAGAATGGATACTGGAGACGATGTTGTGGCTTTTATTGGCAACAAATTGGGGTTGTATGCTACCGATGGTGGATTGAGTAAAATCACAACAATTAGTCCTTCAATCTCAGTAGCGGCTTCTCAAACATCTATTGACAATACTGAATTTGGATTCGATGTTGGAGCTCAAGTTTACAATTTCGGTAACACAACACAGAACAACGTGTCAATCACAGCTACTGTAGCAGGCCCAGCAGGAATTTGGACAGAAACAGCAGGTCCTTATTCTATCGTTTCCGGAGACAGTTTAGAAGTATACACAGGTAGTACGAATAATTTACCTGCCTTTTCATTCCTTACATATCCTGATGGAAGGTATACATTGACCTATGATGTTGAAATGGGCGCACCTGATGAGTTTGCATTTGACAACTCACTTTCGTATGACTTTGTTATTTCAGATTCGTTGATTGGTTATTCAAAAACAGACCCTTTAACGAACTTGCCTGTTTCGAATGCAAACTTCCGCCCAGGTGGTGGTGGAAACCTTTTCGAAATGTGTATGGTGTACGATAACCCCAACGGAAGTCGATTAGGAGCTGAAGGGATTTATTTCTCTGCAGTGACTGGATACAACTCTGGCATTTCCTTAGATGGAGAGGAAATCGCGCTAAGCTTATACAGCTGGGACAATGTATTTACTGACATCAATGATGTGAACTTGGCTTTCGATAATTTGAATTTGGTCACATTTGGATACTATTACTACACTGGTGATTTGCAGGACGAAGTTGTTTTTGGATCTTACGATTCTCACGTCCAATTGTCTGACAACCAACGCTACTTAGCATGTGTACAACCAAGCAATGTTGAAATATTCATGGGACACGATACCGGAATTGACTACAATTGGTCAGTCAACACAACTTTACAGCCTATTACACCAATCAATAGTGATAATGGGTATTTCGCTCTTGGATTCGGGACGGATGTTGTTCCCTCCATGGCTTTAAGAGTATTTGACGCTGCCGAAGTTGGTGTCACTGAACACGAAAATGAAGATGGATCCATCTTCCCAAACCCGGCGAAGGACATATTGAATATTACGCCTAGAAGTTCTGATATGCAGGGAGGAACAATAACAATTCTTGATATGACAGGGCGTGTTATTTTAACTGAGGTGTTCTCTTCTGCCAATATAAAAAAAATGGACATAAATGGATTGACTACTGGTCAATACCTCTTGAATATTGCTTATGACGATGGTGTTACTGAGCAATTTAAGTTTTTGAAAAATTAAACCCAAGCGTGAATAGTTTCAATTCCTGGCGATGACTTCTGGTCAAAAAAATCTATATCACAACGGCTGTGGACTTCTTTTTTCTTTCGTATGAACTCTCTCAAGTATTAGATTTAGCTATTATTGACATCTATTTTGTCATTCCGGAGACTTGACTTCATGCCTTTATTGGTATTGTTTATCTCTTTTTTGGAAGTATACAATGGAAGTTTGAGCGTTGAATCAGATCGCTGGACTCAATAATCATCTGGAATCATTATAGTGTAATGACCTTAACACTTTGTTTAGTGCTATTTACAAACGTTACAGCATTGATTAATTAACGGTCTTCTTGATGTTGGCGGTACAAGTTATTTATGTCCTCGCAATTTACAGTTCACTGTTTGATATTATTAGAGATGCGTTTAGATTCAATTGAGGTTTTACATACTCCAAGAGCTATAAGCACCTTTTAAGTCATAGACTTCCCTGAACTTAAATTCAGCCATCACTTTTACAGCGTTTGCACTTCTGCCTCCTTTCACGCGATAAATAAACGGCGTTTTGGATGGATCGAGTTCTTCTAATTTAGCTTTAAAATTATCATCGTAGATGTTAATGTTTGTTGTATCATCTATTTTCCCAATACTGTATTCTTCCGGCGTTCTAACATCAATGATTTAAATGTTGTCTTGCGCTAAATTATTTTTGAATTCATCGACTGTTACAACTTTATTTATTTCTCGATTATTTATAGCCTTATCCTCTGTTTTGTAATAAGTTAAGAGAATAATTGTAGTTAGTAAGAATAAGAATTTCTGTATAATAGTACTATTAATAAAACGCGATTTACCTAATAAATGATGAGTCACCACGTTAAAAACTAGTAGAATCGATTACTTTTGTCGCGATGTTAACGAAAGAAGCACGTAAAGAATTGAATACCAATTTTTGGGAAGGACTTCGCAAAGAGATGCGAAATCACAAATCATCCAATGGAAGGGGTATTAACTGGATCAACTACCCTTCTGACGTTAAAGACATCTACATTCGGCTAGTCGTAGCACCAAAAAGGACAACTCTTTGCTTCGATATTCAACCAAAAGATGATGATATCCGTTCCATACTTTGGGAACAAATGACAGAATTAAAAGTTGTGATGGAATCTGAAGTTGGCGAAGCTTTATGGAATGAAGAAAGCCATGAATTGAATGGTAGAAAGGTTTCTAGAATTCATTGGGAACTCAATGGTCTTAACTTTTATGATATAAAAAACCATAAAGAGATCAAAAGTTTTCTTCGCGATAAACTGATCAAATTCGATACCTTTTATCAAGAATATAAAGAAATACTAATAACATTAGCCGAATAAGCTTAAAACACTAATTTTACAGTATGATAAAAACAATAAGCATCCTGGCATTAGGGGTGATTTCAATTAATGTATCTGCTCAAACTCAAGTTTATGGTGAGGATTTTCAAAACGGACTTCCATTAAACTATACAATTTTTGATAACGATGGTTTTACACCTGACGCATCGGTTATTGAATTTGCTGATGCGTGGATTTCATTGCCTGATCCAGCAGACTCAACAGATTCCATTGTTGGTTCTACTTCATTCTTTGATCCTATTGGACAGGCTGACAGATGGTTGATCACGCCTTCAATTGTTCTTGGCGCTTATGGAAACTCAATGTTTTGGGACGCAAAGTCTCACGATCCATCATTCCCAGATGATTATATGGTATTGGCCTCTAAGACGGATGCTCAAATAGCCAGTTTTACAGATACCTTACTTAACATTTCAGATGAATCGGCTGAATGGAATTACCATGAATTGAATTTGAGCGAAGCAGGCCTAGATGGTGAAACTGTTCATATTGCTTTTGTCAACAGAACGAATGATGGGTTTAAATTGTACTTGGATTCAATCTCTGTTTGGAAGGAAGATCAAGTTGGATTGAGCTCTTTAATAACCTTCGAAGTAAATGTTTATCCAAATCCAACGAATGGAAAAGTGAACATTGGTGGTGATTTTGATTTCTTTACTGTTTATTCTTCGACTGGAGCTTTCGTAATTGAGTCAAAATCAAACTTAATTGATCTTTCTTCTTTTGATTCAGGAATCTATCTCATTAGAGTTCAGAACGGCGACAGCGTTTACCGCACAAAAGTTGTGAAAGAGAATTAATAGTCTCCGTTTAATTCAGGCAACGGAATAATCTGGATATCAATTTTTATATCAGAGCCCTCTTTGGATTTCATATAAATACTGTCTTCCGTAAGATATTCCAAGTCCATTTGCCATTCTTCTTTCGGAAAGTTGATTTCCAAGGTCTTATTGTCTGAATCTAAGTAGTACCTGCCGCACTTAGGAGACTTTTTACCCATTGCTTTTAATGGAATTATCTCAACTTTTCCCGATTCGTGAAAGATCATTAAATCTTTACTCCAGACACTGCTGTTCGCAAAGTTTACCTTATTCACAGATTGCTTATTAATCAACCATACTTTGCTGTTGTCATCCGTTAATAAAGATGTGTAATTAACATTTTGCAATGGAACACTACCTGTACAGCCAATCAATACGAATGAAAAAATGATAGAGTATTTCATTATTGAATAACAAGATCTTTGATTATCAGTTCCCCAGCAATTAAGTCTCTGTATACTTCTGCTGAAGTTTCCTTCTTATGTTCCGGTTTAATTACTCCACCCCAATTTTGACCTTCGATTCGTTCTACACTTTCAAAATTATAGCGCTTTCCATCCCATTTAAACAAACAATTGAAATGAACATTTTCAATTGCCTCCGACACTTCATCTTCCTGTTTCATCAAGAACCGAATCATTAAATCATCCACCCCTGATTTACTCGAAATGGTTTCAATCAAATTTCCACGGTAACCGTTCACTTTTATTAACTCCCCCTTCTCTCTTTCGAAAATAATCAAATGCCTAACAGGTAAGGCAAACTCCTGCCCTTTTAATATAGTCAAGGATTTAATTTGGAGGCCAAAAAAGTCTTTAACATCTTTTTCCTTATCGAGTTCAAAAATTCGAAAGAAGTTAGGAGAACAAACTGCACAACGGGGGCATTCTGGATCGGCTTTCTGCATACAGACCCGCAATTCTTTCAATAACTGACTATGTTTTATATTCGTGAAAGCCGTATCAGAAAATAAAGTTTCAAATTCAGTGGCAACTCCTGGAGTATGCACTTCTTGTTCATCTGTAAATTCATCCTTATTCTCCGCACAAGCGAAAAGAATGAATAGTGCTGAGAAAGTTAATAATGTTATCTTCATTTTTCTAATAATTCAAAATATCAAATAAGTTACGGAAATATACTAATCGCTTTAGAGATGGAGACCTCGAACTTTTTCGTATTCAACCCTGTTTCGATTGCATTTACTTCGAACCATAACTTCATTAATTCGGTGGGCATGTTTCCTGTTAAATCATCCGCTGCCATTGGGCAACCACCAAATCCTTTAATGGCCCCGTCAAAACGCCTGCATCCTGCCGTGTAAGCCGCCTCAATTAAACTATGGGCATTTTCAGGCATGGTGTGCAAGTGCCCTCCAAACTCAACGTTAGGAAGCGCTGGAATCAATGTGCTAAACAAATCAGAAACAATCTCTGGTGTTGCAACTCCAATTGTATCAGACAAAGCCAAGATATTAACATCCAATTTCTCATGAAGTTTCTCACACCAGGAAGCCACAATATCAGAGTGCCATTCATCACCGTAAGGGTTTCCGAACCCCATTGAAACATACAGCACTATTTCTTTATCGTTTTTAGCTGCGAGGTTGCAAATGGACTCTACCCGACTAAAAGATTCTTCGATTGTTGCGTTCGTGTTTCTTTTTTGAAACTCTTCAGAAACAGAAAATGGATATCCTAAATATTTTATTCTTTCAAATTGAACAGCGTCGTTTGCACCACGCTCATTCGCGACAATAGCCAACAGTTTACTGTCAGAAGGATTTAATCCCTCTAAAACTTCAGCCGTATCCTTTAATTGAGGAATGGCCTTAGGAGATACAAAGCTTCCAAAATCAATCGTATCAAAACCGCAATCCAACAATCCATTGATGTAGTCAATCTTGGTTGCAGTCGGTATGAAGTCATGCAGTCCTTGCATGGCATCCCTGGGACACTCAATAAGTTTCAACTTTTCCATACTTAAATCTAAGCTTTTAAAAGGAGCTACAAGCGAGCTATCAATGCTTTATTTATATCCTTCACTAACTTTGGTCCTTCGTATATAAATCCTGTGTACAATTGAACCAAATCAGCTCCCGCATCTAATTTCTCAAGTGCACCTTCAGCAGAATGAATCCCACCAACACCAATGATTGGAAAGGCTTTATTCGACTTTGTCGAAAGGTACTTTATCACTTCCGTCGATCTTGACCCAACAGGTTTTCCAGAAAGTCCACCTGCTCCAATTTCTTTAATGCGTTCATTCGATGTCTTTAAATTTTCTCTAGAAATTGTTGTATTCGTTGCAATAATTCCATCCAAAGAGACATCAGCCACAATTTCGATGATGTCGTCCAATTGATTGTCCGTTAAGTCTGGAGCAATTTTTAAGAGAATAGGCTTGCGCTTCGGTTTCGTTGAGTTTAATTCTTGTAAAGTTTTTAACAATTTAGTTAACGGCTCTTTTCCCTGAAGTTCACGCAAGTTGGGCGTGTTTGGAGATGATACGTTAACTGCGAAATAGTCTACATAATCAAAAAGCGCATTAAAGGTCTTAACGTAATCACTTGTAGCGTCTTCGTTAGGTGTCACCTTATTCTTTCCGATGTTTCCCCCAATAATAATTTTGGTTTTCCTCTTTCTTAGATTCTCAATGGCATTCTCAACACCGTTGTTATTGAAACCCATACGATTGATAATCGCAGCATCTTCTTTAAGTCTAAAAAGACGTGGCTTCTCATTGCCCAATTGTCCTTTTGGAGTAACAGTTCCAACTTCAATGAAACCAAAGCCACAGTAGGCCAAATCATCATACATCGATGCATTCTTATCGAATCCCGCAGCGAGGCCAACTGGGTTTTCAAAGTCAATTCCAAACAAAGTCTTTTTCAAACGCTTGTCTTCCACTCTAAACAATTTAGTCCAAACAAATTTAGCCCCAGGAATGGAGAGGTTGATTCGGATGAGTTTGGCTGTGATGTTATGAATCTTTTCTGGATCAAAAAGGAAAAGAAAGGATCGAAGTAACTTGTACATAATTGTTGTTTACGCAAAGGTACAAACGACAACGAGGTGACCAAAGCCACCTCGTTATTATCTTTCAAGAAAATATTAACAATTCGATTAGAACTTATAACGTCCTTTCCATTTGTTTATACTTCGCGATTTCGCGTAATCTTTATAAGTAACATTTCTAGCTATGGTTAAGTTCAAGTAGAAATAAGCGTCGTTTTCCTTGTCACCTCTTTGTTGTCCAGTAGCAAACCAATTTACGTTTTGCGTTGCAGGGTTTGAAAGAAATGCAGCATCTGGTCCAATTTCCGAAGCAAGAATTGCTTGATCGTAATAAGATGTACTAACATCATCAATGTAATCTGAGAACGTTTTAACATAAGTTGCTTCGATTCCAATTCTCCACATTCTCCCAAGTCCCATTCTCGCTCCAATTCCGAAAGGAATTGTTGCAGTTACACCAAGTACTTCACTAGGTCCACCATCTAAACCCTGTCCCTCAGTTGATAATGGCCTCAATGCAACCCATTCACCATTTAGTTGAGCTTTCGGGTTAAAGTAGCTTACTCCTGCTCCAGTAAATAAATAAACTTGTTCGTTGTGACTCCCTCTTTTTTTTCTGTGAGAACCAAGTGAAAATCTATTACCGAATTTTTCATTCGCCAAAACAATAATTTCAATTCTTTGTTGAAGTTCAAAAATCATTGAGCGGAAATGTAAATTTCTTGATTCACGAATGATTTCGTTTGTAAATGCATCATTACCTCGAACCATACCAATATTCAATGAAGTTGTTGTCGCCCAATAAGGATGAAATCTAAAGCGGTATCCTATCATCCCTCCAATTGAAGTTGACGGCCAATCTAAATCTTTTAAACTGTAATCCGTACCTATTTGATCATTACCGCCTAAATCACCTAAAAATTGAGTCGCACCAATACCAAACATGATCTCTTTTTTATTTAGAGACCAGTTTCTTTGGGTATTAAAATTAGTGTGCTGAGCAAACGTCGATGACGAAGCTAGTAATAGTAGTAATAGAAAAGTTAATGTTTTCATTCTAACTTTGTTATATGGATTAAACCATAGTTTACTTACGAAAGTATGGATGTTTTTCTATAAATGCAATAAATCGCCCCCTTCTTTTTATTAAAGGTGAATTGTTGATTAACATATTTGTATTACGTACGAATAATTAAACGTACTGTCTTAAAGGACTGGAACCAAAGAGAAATTGCCAAATGCCACAGCTTTTCCAGTATTTTTATTGTACCCTTTTACGTTTCTGAAATCAATCTCAATTTGCTCTCCACAATTGCGTAATTCATTACAAACTCCTAATGGAATTTTACCACCTCTCATTTTAAATGTAACATCTTGTGTACAAGACATATAATGAATTGTGTATTCTACGATTGCAATGTCTTTATTCACTTGAATTCCAGCTGGATCGCAAAAATCTACGAATGCAATAGCTCCACCAAATACACCAGCTATATGCGGTTGCGTAATCTTTGGAGTTTCACGGATTAGAGAAGGCTTCTCAACTACTCTTCTTTCAACAGTTGGTGGTTTCTCTGTGATAGGCGCTGGCTTTTCAATCGTTGATTTCGCAAGAACACGTTCAACTTCAGGAACGTCTTCTTCTTGATCACTTAGATCGGCGGCAAGAACTGCGTTCTTTTCAGGGGGTTCTTGTTCTAATAGAGTTTCATTTTTGACGTCTGCAGAAGCAATCATTTCTTTATCATCATCGGCCGATGTCAAGGACACGGCGATGAAAACCATTGCTACTGCAGCCATGCCTACAGCTCCATAAAACCAGGTCTGCTTGAAGACTGGAGGTTTTAATTTTTTAAATCCATTCTTTACCTTATTAAAATCTTGTTTTGAGTTGATGTACTCTGAATTAATAGGTTTACGATCTAAAATGGTATTAATTTTTTCCATTTCTAATATTATTTCATAAATAGTTTCTTAAGTCGTTCTAAGGCTCTAAATGTCCTAACCTTAGCATTGTTTTCTGTTATTTCTACGATCTCTCCAATTTCACGATACGATCGTTTTTCAAAATACCTCATTTCAATCAATTGTAAATCGTCATCTTTTAATAATGATAGACAACGAAATAACTTTTTCTTATTTCCAGAAGAGTCATCTTCTTCCATTTCTTCAATCATTTCAAAAAGATGCATGCTTTCAACACTCACAGTCTTTCTCGCCTTTCGATCACGGAACGCCTGGTAGAGCTCGCTTTTCGCAATTCGATAAAGCCAAGATGAAAACGGTACACCGCGGTACTCATACTTATGAAGGTTTTTCATGGCCTTAATAAATACTTGAGAAGTTACGTCAAAAGCCAAATCTTCATCATCCATCCTTTGATAGATATATCGAAATATCTGTTCATGATATTTCGTATACAGTGGGCCGAATCGCTCCGGATCCTCTTTTGCCCGCCTTATTAACATCATTTCGTCTTGAAGACGATCGTCTGTTTGGTGGTAAACTGGGTTCACTGCCATGTTTTCTGGTTTTATAGTTCTAGTTCTTATACAAAGCTTGCAGACTTTATACGTGAACTATAACTGTTAATAATTGATTTGGTTACAGTCATAACGCAAAAAGCTCTCCATTATTATGCGTACACAACGAAACCGATCTTCGTCTAACTATTCACTCCATGACGACAATGACTTAAAGGCCTGTTTATCAATAACATTAATTCAAATTCAATAAAAATGTGGTGTCGGTTACTGTTTTTAAGAAATCAATTATTTTTTGCTCTTCTTCAGGAGTTAATTTACTGATCTGAATCCGTTTGTCCTTATTTGGATGCCATTTAAAGCTCCTCGTGTGTGACTGAATAACATCGCTTAAACTTTGCGCAGATCCGTCATGAAAATAAGGTGCGGTCAATTCAATATTTCTCAAAGTTGGTGTTTTAAATCTCCCCATATCTATTGAGTCATGGGTAACTCTAAACCTTCCTTGATCCCCTCCATAATCAATATAGAGACCAACATTATATGGTAAATAGTCAGTAAGATTAGGTAACTGATGACATTTAATACAATCCAATTCATTGAACTTCGACCACCCTTCTAATTGTGCTTCATTCAATAGGCTTGAATCTCCACTAGCCAGAAATTGATCAAACAACGAATTCTTAGAAACCAAAGTCTTTTGGAAAGCTGCCAATGATTTCGTTAATACTGATGCGTCAAATTCTTTATTGAAAATCTCCTTCGAACTTTTGTTGTACTCGGGAATGGCGCGCAGTTTTCTTATAAGGTCTCCCATTCGTATATTCATTTCCGTATGGTCTTGAATTGGCACAATGGCTTGCTCTTCAAGTGTTTTTATCTCTGCATCGAACATGAATGAAGTTGCTTCAACAACATTTAACAAAGTTGGAGTATTTCTAAAGCTCAACCTTCCTTCTACTCCTGCAGAAAATTTCTTACCATCTGTAAAGGCTAGTTTGGGGTTGTGGCAACTAACACAGGAAATTGTGTTATCTCCAGATAAACGCTTATCGAAGAATAGTTTACGTCCAAGTTCAGCTTTAGAATTGTCCTTAACAATTGGAACCGCTTTCGATCTCATGATTGACTTCACATTCGATGACCACCAAAAGAGCAGAACGACAGATCCAAGAATTGTAGCTACTAGAATTAACGAAAGATACTTGCTGGGTTTGCGCGATGGCATATTTAATTCTTTCTAGCAATATACAATTTCTCCTTTTTATTTAATCGAAAACGACTGTATTGCTCTACTGAGTAATGTTGATTTGCGTCGAAGGACTCAACTTCAAAGCCAGCTTTTTCAAGCCATTGTGGGTAATCATTACCGAATAACCGAACGTGATCGTATTGTCCAAAATGCTCTTCTCTGGCCTCAGGAGTTGTAATTGTCGAATCTTCGAGAGTCACCTCGCGTGTGTAATCTTGTGGAACTTGTATAATAGCCCAACCGCCTGACTTCATTACACGGTACAATTCTTTCATGCATTGCAAAGGATCATCAACGTGCTCCATAACATGATTACAAAAAACGACTTCAAACCGATTGTCTTCCATTGGAATATCATGTAAATCAAAATGCATGTCAGCGATAGGTGAAAGTAAGTCTCCAGTTAAATAATTCAAATTATTTTGTCCTTGAAAACGTTTATGAAAGCACTGCTCTGGAGCAATATGAAGAACGTCAAGTCGATTCGTTGAAGTGAAAAAGTTGGAATGCTCAGTTAAATACAACCACATTAATCGATGGCGTTCTAGGGTTAAGTCATAAGGACAAAGAACATTTTCCCTATGCCCTTTACCATATCCGTAGGAAAGAAATTTAGAGAATGACTTTTCACAAACTGGACATTCTACATTATCACCTCTATAAAAAGTTGGAGCAACCGCCTTGAAAACATAACTCATTCGAATGAGGATTGGCCTAGGTAATTTATTCAGTAAGAATTTGTACAGTTTTTTCATTGATCTCAAATTGAGCGACAAAAGTAAGAAAAAGCGCAAGTTACCGAGGCGAAATCCAAGCGAATAATAATTAACCGAAGGCTAAACATTTCAATTTCAATGAAACATAAAGTCTTTAAAGGAAAAGTATGATTGGTTTCATTAAAAGATCTCTGTTCGAAAGTTAATTGGACAAAAATGAATGCAATTGACAGAATTCTTAATTTAGTATTGTGAAATTATTTTTAGTCATATTAACTCTTTTTTGTTGCTCTAGTGCAAATTCTCAAGTAGATGATTCGCTGGCGTATAAACTTTACAAGGACAATGTTGTTCTTTACAGTGACCTAGGTTACAGCTCATCTCCCTTTTCAATTAAGGATAACTTCTTAGGAGGATATAAAAAAATAAAATTTAAACACAATCAGAAAGTAATTTTAGGATTTGGAGCTGCTTACAAGTGGTTTGCGCTTCGGATAGGTTTTGCACTGCCCCAAACGTTAAGGCCTGCTGGTAAATTTGGTAACCCTAATTATTTTGACTTGGGAGTTTCGTTTACAGTTAAGAAAAGATATTGGGACATTAATCTTCGTAATTATTTGGGCTATGCAATTCAAGATGCAAATCGCTGGGACGACTCGCTCACAACATTAAAACCAAATGCCATTGAGCCTGGGCTATTAAATTTTGACTTTTCTATCAATTCATGGTTTTTTAAATCAGATCAGTTTAGAATGCAGTCTGTTTTTGGACGTGTTGGTGAATTCAAACGAACCATCGGAACGTGGTATTTTAAAAGTACTTTGAACCTATTCGGTGTCGGCAATGGCCTCGATCCTATCGTTCCCCTTGAATTGATTGATACAACAGAAACAAAATCATCTGCAAATTTAATTGCGACTCTTGATATCGGTTTCGTTCCAGGTTATGCATACGTTTACCGCCAAGGTTTTTGGCAAGCTTCTGTTTTCGCAGGGCTTGGCGGAGTTGTTCAATCTAAATTTGTGAGTGCAAATGGAATTACAAGAGGGCTTTTAGGATTGGCTCCTAGAGTTGACTTTCGCTTTGTTGCGGGATATTCTGAACCGAAGTATTTCTTTTGGCTAACTACTGAATTTGACATAAAATCAGTGTCACATCGAGAGTTAAAATACGGGGGTACTTATCACCTTGTTCGTTTGGTTGGTGGTGTGCGTTTGGATAAAAAAGAAAAATCGAAAAAAGGTAATAATAAGATTTAAACAAAAGGGCTTTCGCTTACTGGAATCAACCAACTAGAATTCAACTCGGACAGGCTTGTAATCATTGGATTGTAAACTTTCGCGTTCTTGTGATGCTTTAAGTCAGAAATATGAATGGTTTCCATTTTGTCGTCATTTTCAATAACCATATCCATTCTATTGAAGAAGTTTACGCCCAATTCAGAACCCAAGTTCTTTATGAAGTGCACGGAAGTGTCAATAGAACAACCGGATGCGTTCACTTGAGATTCATCTACAGAAAGAATTACGAAACGAGATTTATGAACGGTTCCGTTTCCAACCAACTTGGCTCCATGTGCAGCCCATTCAGGAATGAACACGGCTAAAGAATCATTAATGAAATTAACTTCGGTTGCGTCAAAGTCACGACTAGATGCGTATACCCAGACTTTGCTGTTGGGGTTGAGTTCAGGAAAAAACATTATAAATCTGCGGCGTTAGCGATAAGTTCGGCGACATCTAAAACTTCAATTTCGTTTTCCTTGTTGAAATTCTTTAATCCATCAGTCATCATTGTATTACAAAATGGGCATCCCGTAGCGATTACTTCGGCCTGTGTTTCAAGTGCATCTTCTGTGCGTTCGATATTGACTTCTTTGTTACCGTTCTCTGATTCTTTAAACATTTGAGCTCCACCGGCACCACAACACAATCCTTTCGTCTTGCATCGTTTCATTTCTACCAACTCAGCATCCAAACTTTCTATTAAAGATCGAGGCGCTTCGTAAACATCATTCGCTCTACCTAAGTAACAAGGATCGTGGAATGTAATTTTCTTTCCTTTATAAGTTCCGCCGTCTTTTATGGAAATTTTTCCTTGATTGATCAACTCTTGAATCATTTGAGTATGATGGATCACTTCATAGTTTCCTCCCAACTCAGGATATTCGTTTTTCAACGTATTAAAGCAATGTGGACAAGCCGTAACGATTTTCTTTACGTCATACCCTTCCAAAACTTGAATATTCATCATTGCCTGCATTTGAAATGTAAATTCATTTCCAGCACGTTTTGCGGGATCTCCCGAACAACTTTCTTCAGCTCCAAGAACGGCGAATTTAACCTCGCACTTATTCAAGATTTTAACCAAAGCTTTGGTTATTTTCTTCGCTCTATCATCAAAACTTCCAGAACAACCCACCCAGAATAAAATTTCTGGTGATTCTCCTTTGGCTGTCATTTCAGCCATTGTTGGAACATTCAAACTCATATACTATTTTTTAAAAACTTGAATTGTAGCACTTTCAGCGATCAAGTCCGTAAATCTACCTTCAAACCTTGTCGCTCTTACAATGTGATTATCTATCCAATGGTAATTTCCCCCTCTCGGTTTTCCCATCACCATTCCATGGTAATTGAATCCATGATCATTCAACCATTTTTCAGTTACCTCGCGATGCTCTTCGATACGTGAAGTGAAAAATGTAATTACATGACCTTCTTCATACCATTTATTAATTGTCACCAATGCGTCCGGATACAACTCTGCCGTAGCCATTCTCCCTGGCTCTTCGTTGGGAATATCATCACAAATCGTTCCATCGATATCAATCATGAAATTCTTTACCGTATTTGGAAGAATTGGAGATATTTTCTTCCCGTCTTCTTCAATAGCAATTAAATTGTTATCCTTCTTCATTTGCCCAGTTTAAGCGATCCGCAGGACTAAACTGCCATGGCGCACCATTATTTTCAATATTCGTAAGCATTCCTGCCAATTCCGTTGGGATTTTTGATTCCTCCATCACGAGGTACCTTCTTAGATCAATGATGATTGCTAATGGATCTATATTCACTGGACATTCTTGAACGCATGCATTACAAGATGTACATGCCCATAACTCTTCTTCTTTAATGTAATCACCAAGTAACGATTTCCCGTCATCATGATCTGCTCCATGCTTTCTTTTGTTTTCACCCACTTCAACCAAGCGATCCCTTGTGTCCATCATGATTTTACGAGGAGACAAAAGTTTACCAGTAACGTTCGCTGGACAAGATGATGTGCATCTGCCACATTCCGTGCATGAATAACTATCCATTAAGTTCTTCCAAGTCAAATCTGTGACATCCTTCGCTCCAAATCTTTGAGGCTCAGTTACTCCTTCTTGAGGCGCAGCATAAGGATCAGCCTCAGGGTCCATCATCAACTTAACTTCAGTTGTTACGGATTCCATATTGGTAAATCGGCCTTTCTTTTCAAGGTTCGAATAATATGTATTCGGGAAGGCTAAGAAAATATGCAGATGCTTCGAATAAGGCAAGTAGTTAATGAATGTGAAGACCATAATAATGTGTCCCCACCAACCTACTCTTTCAAGAGTATGCAGAGTAGACAGATCCATTCCTTCGAAAATTGGACCAATTAAACTACTAATTGTAAATCCATAAGAGGATCCATATTCTTGAAGATGCATCGCTTCGTCAGCACCATTCATTGTTAAAATGAAAATAATAAGAATAAGTTCCATGAAGAGAATCATGTTCCCATCCATCTTAGGCCAACCCTTCATTTCCTTCATGTTCAAACGAGGAACTTTAATTAAGTTTCTTCTGGAAAGGAAGATTAAAGTAGCAATGAAAGCCAGTACAGAAAGGATTTCAATGAAAGAGATAATGAATGTGTAAAGTCCACCTAAATCAGGTCTAAATATGCGATGTGATCCTGAAAGCCCATCGACGAAGATCTCAATCAATTCAATTTGAGTAAGAATGAATGCCGAATAAATCATTAAGTGCAAAAGCGCTGGAATGGGTCTTGTAAACATCTTTTTCTGACCAAGAGCCACAAGAAGCATCGTTTTCAATCTTTCGCTTTTCCTATCGGAGCGGTCGAGGTCTCTTCCTAGGCGAATGTTCGACCTAATTTTTAAAATGTTCCAAATAAAAAAGCTCATTGAGCCGACTAATAGAACTGCAAATAGAATGTTAGAAATCATTTTAAATTCCGTAATAATGAGAGTTAAGCTATTTTTTCAAGAGTTCCTTAAGCTTTTCCTCTTCGTCTACTGTCAGAGGTACACCTTTGGTTTTCGCACCGAATACAGAGAAATGAATATACCTTTCAGGATGCGCTTGTAAATCTTTCACAAGACCTTGAAGTGCTTGGTTCGATTCAATAATGTCATAATACAACTTATCGTCTGTCAAGAGCTTACCGAGGGTGCCATTACCAGCGGCTGCTTCATCGAGAATTTTATTGACGTGCTTAATCGTTTGAGTGGCTTGCGTAATTGTCTCCTTAAAATCAGCAGTTACTAAGTCATCAGTAATTTGTTTTACGTTACCAATTATGGCCTTCACAGTGTCATTGCTCTTGCGGAGATTAACCGTTATCTCCTCAACATTGTTCATGATCCGAGACAATCGAATTCTTTCATCAGTTAGGAGTCCCTCAATTTGATCAGCAGCATTACCGAATTTACGAATGGCAATTTTTATTTCTCTCATGCTTGATTCGAGCTCAGATGTTGCTGTCGTATCCCAAAAAGCAGACACGCCCTGCACCATGTTGTCGATAGAAACTAACGCTCCTTGTAGTTTCTTAGTTATTGGATCAGCATAAGCTTGAACTTGAGACATCATATCAACAGAAACTAAACCCGGTAAGGTTGAACCAGGCTTGTAATATCCTACTGAATAGTCAGTATTCATGTGAATTGTCAAACCTTTGGCAAGTAAATCAATTCCTCCAGCTTCGACTGTCGAGTTTTTTACTATTTTGAGATTATCTGTTGAAATGTTAAATGTAATTTTCACCTTTTTTAAAGAATCCTTTGCATTTGGAAGGTATTCGATATTCATAACCTTTCCTACATCTACACCATTCACATAAACAGATGTTGCTGGTGTTACACCTCCAGAAGATGGGAAATAAGCATAATATTCCTTATCTCCCCCAAAGAAGCTATTCCCCTTTAAGAAATTGACTCCAGCAATCAGAAGTGCAACAGCCGCTAATGTTATAATTCCGGTGATAATTTCTTTAGATAACTTCATGCCTTTATTTTTCTGCTAAGTTAATAGCTTTTTGCAAATTAATCCGCTCTCCACCCAAGAAGCCTACAACAAATGCATGCTCAAACCCATTCGCACGCATCTCAGTCTTCATTTTACTGGCAGCATTAAAGTTATTAACGAAACTCCCTACCGTATATTTGTACAGACCATTTTGGTTGTATTCATAGATCGTATTTCCTTTAAACTTATAATCTGTTAAGCTAATTTTAGATTCAGATGTTTCAATTTGAACTCGGAAGACTATATCTGTAGAAGTAACTTCATCAACAATTACTATCGTTGTTTCTGCTGGGTTCTCATTAACGGTCTGTTCATCAATTCCTTCGAGTTCATTTTTGTATTTTTTAAATGCCGTGAACATTGAACCTGCCATTTGATTTTGTGTCGTAGAATCGGCTAGGAATTTTTCTTCTTTCGGGTTCGTTAAAAAACCTGTTTCAATCAATACGCTTGGCATTGTTGTTTTGTACAAAACAAGAAATCCAGCCTGTTTCACACCTCTGTTATGACGTCCGATGCTTGTGAATTCAGTTTGGAGTTTTGAAGCGAAATTAATAGATTGATCCAGAAAGACACTCAATTGAATTTGACGTGCAATGATCGCATCAGGAGACATATCGAACGATTTGTATTTCGCTCCACCGTCGTCTTCCAAGTGAATTATAGAATTCTCTCTTACTGCAACGCTCTGTTGTGACTGTGTCCTGTGCAAACCCAAAACATAAGTTTCCGTTCCATAAGCAGAAGCGCTTGCGGCGTTTGCGTGAATACATATGAACAAATCTGCATTGTTACGGTTGGCAACTTTGGCTCTTTCACCTAATTCAACGAAAACATCTGTGTCTCTTGTGTAGATAACATTAATGTCTGGATAGTACTTATTAATTTTCGCTCCCAACATCAATGCCATTGAAAGGCAAACGTGCTTCTCTTGAGCCAAAGCTCCGTGACAGCCTGGATCTTTACCACCATGCCCCGCATCAATAACAACTGTTTTTATTGTTCCTATTGACAATTCGTCCTCTTGCGCATTCACAGATGATCCCAAACCAACGACAAATAACACTGCAATTGCAAACATTCTTTGACAACTCCTTCCTTTTTCAATCATTTGAAACGTAATTTTAATAGTTTTGCTTCGTTATTGTTGAGGTACTAACAAAAATAAGATACAATTGGTCTTCAAAAAGTGTTCCATACATCTAGTTATACGCTCTACATTGTTAATAATGTGCAGTGCTCAGCTAAGTTATGCCCAAGATACACTCTACTTAAATGGCGATGACATTGAAGATCCTATCTTTTATAGTGCGAGCGATTCAATTTACGCAGATTTAAAAAACAACAAAATTTATCTCTATGGCAACGCCAAGGTTGATAATGGAAAGGTTAAAATGGATGCCGGTTACATTATGATCGATATGGACAATGAAGAAATTGCTGCAGAATATATTTATGATGCCGATTCGAACATGATCCAATTCCCACATTTCACAGATGGATCGGAAGAACTCATTGCGCAGAAGGTTCGTTATAATTTCTCAACCGAAAAAGCATTTATCGAAGAAGTTGCGATTACTCAAGATGAGATTTTCTTGTACATGGGAAAGGCAAAAAAACATGCAAACAATCAGGTTCACTTCAGAAAAGGACGGTTTACGACGTGCGACTTACCGGATCCACACTATCATTTTCAATTGTCCAAGGCGGTCATGGTTCCAGAAAAGCGAATTGTTTCCGGACCCATGAACTTATGGATCAAAGGAGTTCCAACGCCAATTGGACTTCCGTTCGCAATAATTCCGCAAGTTGAGGATAAAACACAAGGATTAATTTTCCCTGAGATTACGCCTTTATCGGCATTTGGATTTGGATTTCAGAATTTAGGGTATTACATTCCGATTAACGATAAGCTCCAAACAACAATATATGGTACATTGTACAGTCGCGGTAGTTGGGGCTTAAGGAACAGTACTCAGTACTCTAGCAGATACAAATTTAATGGTAGTTTTGAGCTAGGCTATCAGCAATTTAGAGCAGGGTTTCCTACGAATAAAACTAGCAAAAAGGGAACGGTTAGATGGACACATCGAAAAGATCCAAAATCGAATCCGTTTTGGAATTTTAATTCAAACATCAATTTTGTTTCGGATAACAATACGCAAAATAGTTTGGACCCTTTGAATGAGGATTATTTTAATAGCACATTAAAATCTGATGTTAACTTGTCGAGAAGCTTCCCAGGAAAACCTATTTCAATAGGTGCAAAATTATCGTTAAGTCAAAATTCAAAAACAAAGAATATTAGCTTAACGAGTCCAATTGTGAACGTGAACGTAACCAGCTTCTATCCATTGAAGAAACTCATTAAAAGCGCTAAAAAAGGCCCATTTAGAGAAATGGGAAGACGAATGGCTGTGGTTTATAACTTTAAAGGAGAGAATAGAGCTTTATTCCAAGATACGCTAATAAGAGATGGTCAATATGGAACAATTGGAAGTCAATTCATGAATGGGTTTGATCAAAATGCTAGGATCCAAACAACAACAGGTTTTTTCAAAAACACATGGAAGTTAACCCCATCTATTACATATGGAAATAAAATAAACTTTCAGCAAACAAGAAAGTCTTTTAATAATGACGGATCTATAAAAGTGGATACGATTCAAAAAGTAGGAATGGCGCACACATTAAACTTTAATGCTTCATTAACCACCGTTCTTTATAGCTACTATCGTTTTTTCGGTAAGAACAAACCATTGCTTCGACATGTATTGACCCCCTCTTTTTCTTATAGTTTTCAACCAAACTTAAATACGGTAATATCGTATTACGAGCCAATTATTGGTGGCGCAAATGTCGACACACTGACCTATTCACCTTATGAGCGCAGCCTGTATTCAATTAGTGCGATTAGACCGCAGCAAACTTTTAGTTTCGGATTCAATAACACATTTGAATTGAAACGAAAATCCGAGAAGGACACAATTACAGGATTCAAAAAAACACGAATTGTTGATGCTTTATCGTTCAGAGGAAGTTATGATTTTAGAGATACGTTGACTCCCCTATCCAACATTTCTTCAAACTTGAGAGTGAGTCCAACGAAATGGATGAATTTTGTAACTACAGCCTCCTTTTCACCATATGGATGGGATGCAATAACCGGTGCAGACACTATTGCCTATGCTGTGAATACGAATCAAGGATTGGGACGTTTTAAATCAACCACATTTGCGACAACCTTTACCCTGACTTCCAAGCAAGGCAGAGAACGGCTCGGAAATGCGATTGACAACATTGGACAAAATTGGAATGCTGATTATGAATACTATTTATTGCATCCAGAACATTTTTTAGATTTCGATATTCCATGGAAGCTTTCATTTTCGCATGTGTACACCCTCTCGGCAAATACCAATATTACCACAGATAATTCTCGGCGCTACAATAACATCCACACGCTTATGGTTAATGGGGATGTTAGCTTCACAAAACGTTGGAAACTAGGGACACGTACAAATCTAGATCTAAAAGAATTCAACATTACCAATTCACTTTTAACGCTCACAAGAGACATGCATTGCTGGGCCTTATCATTCAGATGGACACCAATTGGAACGAACAAAAGTTTCATGTTTACCATGAGATCAACATCAAGTCTTTTCCAAGATGCTAAAATTGAACTTAGAAAACCTCCTGCCTTTTTATAAATTAGTATATTAGAGTGTCTTGATAGATTTTGACTTTTCAAATAACGCCCAACCGGAAAAAGGAAGCCTTCTAATTTCCGAACCATTCCTCACTGACGACTACTTTGCTCGTTCCGTGATATACCTATGCGACCATAATGAAGATGGCAGCTATGGATTCGTTTTAAATAAATTCATTGAGACCAACTTAACAGAAATCGTAGAAGACTTTCCTGAGATAGACTTTAAAGTTAGTATTGGTGGCCCTGTTGACACCTCTAACTTGTTTTATGTTCACGATTTTGGTGGTCAACTTGAGAACTCATTGTCAATTTCAAATGGATTGTTTATAGGTGGAAGTTTTGACAACGTGAAAGGGATTTTAAATACTTCTCCAACAAAGGCAGAGGGCATCCGATTCTTCTTTGGCTACTCAGGATGGGAGAAAGATCAGCTGAACGAAGAACTCGAAGGTAAATCGTGGATTGTAGTCAACGGAATTAAAAAAGAAACAATTCTCGACACAAAGAACGACAGGCTTTGGAAGGATATCATGTCAAGATTGGGCGGTAAGTTTAAGGTGATGTCTCAGTTTCCGAAGAACCCTTCCGACAATTAATAATTCGGAATTTATATTCCTTAATTATTAACTTTACTCACTAAACAAACTATGAGTATACTCTCACCTCTTGCTGAACGCATGCGTCCTTTAACTTTAGATGATTACAAAGGACAAGATCATCTTTTAAAGGATGGTGCATCGTTGCGGCGGGCTTTGGACTCAGGACTTATTCCTTCAATGATTTTTTGGGGACCTCCAGGTGTAGGGAAAACAACTCTTGCACATTTAATAGCAAATCACTTAAAGCGTCCATTTCATGTTTTATCCGCAATTTCTTCTGGAGTAAAAGATGTTCGAGAAGTAATTCAAAAAGTTGAAAATGCTGGAATGTTTCGACAATCTGGGACAATTCTTTTCATCGATGAAATCCATCGTTTTTCTAAAGCACAGCAGGATTCCTTATTAGGGGCTGTTGAAAAAGGCGTGGTGACGCTAATAGGAGCCACAACTGAGAATCCATCATTCGAAGTTATCTCTGCCCTTCTCTCGCGTTCTCAATTATACACCCTCGTTGGACATACGAAGGAATCACTTTTAGAAATCCTGCACAAAGCGATAAAAGAAGATACGGTTATAAGTCAGAAAGAAATTGTTTTGAAAGAAACGAACGCTCTACTTGCCATTTCTGGTGGAGATGCACGAAAACTACTGAACGTCTTTGAAATTATAGTAGGTACTTTTAGAGACGAAAAAAAGATTACAATAACAGACGAGATAGTTCTTTCAACTGCGCAACAAAGTGTTGCCATGTATGACAAGGATGGAGAACAACATTATGATATTGTTTCGGCATTCATTAAGTCAATTCGAGGAAGTGATCCAAACGGAGCAATATATTGGCTAGCACGAATGGTTGAAGGCGGGGAAGATCCAAAATTCATTGCACGTCGCTTGATTATTTCAGCATCGGAAGACATTGGATTGGCCAATCCCAATGCCCTATTAATAGCCAATAATTCATTTCAAGCCGTTGTAAATGTTGGTTGGCCAGAAGCACGATTAATTCTCGCTCAATGCACGATATACCTTGCAAATTCACCGAAAGGAAATGGTTCGTACATGGCAATCAATAGGGCTCAATCACTTGTCAAGGAAACTGGGAATCTAGGAGTTCCTCTGCCCTTGCGCAACGCTCCATCCAAACTCATGAAGGAGCTTGGATATGGCGAAGGCTACAAATACTCTCATGATTTCCCCGGTAACTTTGTTCAACAAGACTTTCTTCCTGAAGAGGTTGCAGGAACTAATTTTTTCAAAGCGGGAAGCAGTCCAAAAGAAAAAGAGGTTGAAAACAACATCGCCGAACTATGGGGCAAAAGATATTCTAAGTAATGTTGGCACGTATTGGATACTATATATTCGTTTTACCGTTGTCACACCTCCCCCTTGGAATTCTATATTTATTCACGGATTTCCTCTATTTGATCCTTGTCACAACCGGTGTCTATCGGAAATCCACAATTGAAGAAAATATTCAACGAAGCTTTCCAAATCTTTCCCCGAAGGAGAGAAATAAGATCAAGCGCAAATTTTACCTTCATTTCACGGACCTTTTAGCAGAAGGTATAAAAAACCTTTCTATTTCAGAAAAAGAATTGAAAAAGCGCTTTAAAGTTGTAAATCCAGAATTGATGCAAGAATTGTACGACCGAAAGCGCAATGTGCTTCTCGTTTCAGGACATTACAACAATTGGGAATGGTTGATTACAGCGCAGAATTTTCTCTTCCCTCACAAGGCGATTGGAATTGGAATGCCGTTGTCATCTAAATTTTGGGACAAGCAAATCAATTCACGACGCGAACGCTATGGAATGAAAGTTGTGAACGCTAAGAACTACAAACAAGAACTCAACTCAAATCCAGAAATGCTGAAAGCCGTTTTGGTGCTTTCAGATCAATCACCAGGCGATGCTTTAAAAAGTTATTGGATGGATTTTTTGAACCAGTCAACTCCAGTTCTTTTTGGAGCGGAAATGATGGCACATAAACTCGATTACTCCGTCGTGTTTTTTGCGACGCGGAAAGTAAAACGCGGATATTATAAAATGGAATTATCTTTAGTCACGGAAAAACCGAGTAATACTGTATGGGGTCAGATCACTGAATCCCATACAAAAAAACTCGAGAAGGAAATTATTGACCAGCCAGCATATTGGCTTTGGTCGCATAAAAGGTGGAAGCGTCAGCAACCGGAAAACCTTGCAGAACTGAAAAAGAAACAAAATGAAAATTTTAATAAGCGCTTTAATTTGTAGTGTCTTTTTAGGTCTTGATCTGGATGTCAATGCACAGAGCAGCACGAAGAAATACATTAAAAAGAACAGTAGTGCTCCAATTACCGTTTATGGAGATTCGAATACCTATTCTCGTGGGCTTTACATTGATACAGGGTTAATCTATTTGGGAAATTCGAACGGCGCAATTTTTCAACACGATAGTGATACAGAACAAGGAGAGTTGGTGCTGAAATTCCCTCGAGTTACTGAGATAAGAGACATAGAATCCAGTGGAGATTACATTTTTGCAATGCAAAGCGGAACAGATGGAAAGCTTGTTAAGATCAACAGACAAGGTCCTGTGGGCTTTGTCGAATATCCAGAATGGAAAGGTGTCTTCTTCGATGCGATTGATTTTAGCGGCGATGTTGGATTTATTCTTGGCGACCCGGTTGATGGTAAATTCAGTCTTTTCCACACCAAAAACGGAGGAAAGAACTGGACAAGATGCGAAGGAGCACCTTCTGCATATAAAGGAGAAGCAGCATTTGCGGCAAGTGGAACCAATGTTCGTGTAATGAATGATAGTACATATATGTTTATCTCAGGTGGTATGAGAAGTAATTATTATTACACTAAAAATAGCGGGAAAACTTGGACAAAAGTTGAACTTCCCTTTTATCCAGGTGAAACAATTGGTGCTTATTCCATGTGTTTCATGGATGAAAAAATCGGGGTGATCGTTGGCGGAGATTATACTCAACCTAGCTTGAAGATGAACTCCACTTACTATACATATGATGGTGGTAAATCCTGGATGAATTCAATATATCCACCACGAGGCTATAGATCATGTGTTTACTTTGTAAATGGTGTTTTCTACGCATGCGGCAAAAATGGAATTGACTTTTCAATGAACAACGGAAAAGAATGGACAGCATTTGCAGACGGCGCTTATTTTTCTCTGAACAGCATTGAAGGGAAATTGATCGCAACGATGAAACACGGAAAATTTAAAACTTTCGACTTAATTAATTAAGATGAAATCAATTGTAGCAACTATTCAAGACCAAATCAAATCTCAATTTGAAGGTGATTCCTCAGGACATGATTGGCACCATATTATGCGTGTTGTAAACATGTCGAAGCACTTGCAAAAAACGGAAGGTGGTGATTTGGAAATTATTGCATTGGCAGCACTTCTTCACGACATTTCAGATTATAAATTTAATGGTGGCAAGCTTGATGAAGGCGGCAAAGTGGCCTTCAAGCTCCTACTCGATCTTGGATACGATGAAGTCAAAGCTGAACAGGTGAAGTATATCGTTGACAATGTGAGCTACAAAGGCGCAAACACGCCGAGTGAAATAAACACTATCGAAGGAAAGATCGTTCAAGACGCAGATAGAATAGACGCGATTGGCGCCATTGGAATTGGAAGAACCTTTGCTTATGGCGGCAATAAAAATCAAGCTATGTACATTCCTGAATTGGAAGCCAAACTTCACAATACTTTTGAGGAGTATGCAAACGAGAAGACAAGCACGATTAATCATTTTCATGAGAAATTATTACTTTTATCCGAACGCTTGAACACAAAAACAGCCAAGGAAATTGGTAAGAAAAGACATCAATTCATGGAAGATTTCCTAACTCAGTTTTACGCTGAATGGAACTTTCAATCAGAAAGCAATTAAATGAAAAGAAATCTAGCACTTGGTGTTGATATCGGTGGAACAAATTCTGTATTCGGTCTATGCGATGAATACGGTAAATTGTATTTTGAAGAATCTGTTTCTACAACTGATTACTCAACTCCTGAAGAGTTGGTCGATAAAATTTACGAAAGAATCAAATCTGTTGGTCACCTCCCCAATGTTGAAGGAATTGGAATTGGCGCGCCGAATGGAAATTTCTATTCAGGAACCATTGAATTCGCCCCAAACCTTAAATGGAAGGGTATTATTCCGCTCGCTCGATTGTTTGAATACAAATTCAAAGTCAAAACGATTCTTACGAATGATGCAAATGCAGCAGCCATAGGTGAAATGATCTATGGAGCTGGAAGAGACCTGAAGGATTTTGTAACAATAACGCTAGGCACTGGACTTGGAAGCGGTGTCATCTCCGGCGGTAATCTTATTTATGGCCATGATGGCTTCGCAGGAGAATACGGACATATTCGAGTGGTACCAGACGGCCGCCTATGCGGTTGCGGTCGTAAAGGATGCCTTGAAACGTATGTATCGGCCACCGGTGTGGTTCGTTCTATACATGAATTAGATTCAAAACATAGTGAAACTTCTGAATTAATCAATCTTAAAAATCCAGAGGCTAGTCAGGTCTTTCAATTGGCTGAAGACGGCGATGAATTCGCAGTTGAAATTATTGAATACACAGCTAAAGTACTAGGAAACTCACTTGCAGACTTCACTTGTTTCTCAAGCTCAAAAGCATATATCTTGTTCGGCGGAATAGCTCAAAATGGACCGAGCTTTGCCAAAAAAGTTAAAGGTTATATGGAAGATGCGCTTCTAAATATTTATAAAGACAAGATTGAAATTCGAATTTCTGAATTACACGATAAAAATGCAGCAGTTTTAGGAGCTTCATCGCTTGTTTGGAACGAACTAAGCTAGAATTATGAATAGATTAAACCTAATTGTATTTGCATTTGTCTCACTAAATGTAAGTGCACAAATCAATGAAGTCAAAAGCGCCAGTGATAACGCGCAGGAAAAAATGAATCCTGGAGCTAGAAAACAAGATGTTTTGGCTTTTGACAAATTAAAATATGTAAATCCCTTCGTTGGAACTGGCGGACACGGTCACACATACCCTGGTGCCAGCGCTCCTTTCGGAATGATGCAATTAAGCCCTGATACTCGTTATGACGGATGGGACGGTTGTTCCGGATATCATTATTCTGATTCCTTGATTTATGGTTTCAGCCATACGCACTTGAGCGGAACAGGTGTAAGCGATTACGGCGATTTATTAATCGTTCCTCAAATCGGAAAGCCCAAAATAGATCCTGGATACATCTCCAGTTCTGGATATCAAGCCACATTCTCACACAAAGATGAAATTGCAAGCCCTGGCTATTACAGTGTGAAATTGAATGATGGAGAAATGAATGTACGCTTGACAGTTTCAGAAAGAGCAGGTTACCATCAGTACTTTTTCAATGAAAAAAGCGGGAAGAAATTCATCCTAATAGACCTTGATCACAGAGACAAGCTGCTCTGTTCCGCTTTCAATCTTATTGACAAAACGACAATTTCTGGGAATCGAGTTTCAGAGGCTTGGGCTGAAGAACAGTATTTCCATTTCTATTTAAAAATGGATACCCCTTACCAAAAGGTACGAATTTTTAAAAAAGACGGACGAAATAAACTTTTATTGATCTTCCCTAAATCCACCAAGCAAATTAGCATAAAGGTAGGAATGTCTCATGTCAGTGAAGATGGGGCTAAGATGAACCTTGAAAAAGAACTACCAGATTGGAATTTTGAAACAGCAAAAGCACGTGTTCAAAAAAAATGGAGAGCTGAATTGGATAAAATTAGTTTCTATTCAAAAGAATCGGAAGTAATGAACAACTTCTATACGGCGCTTTACCACTCGTATTTGAATCCCAACATTTCCAGTGATGTTGACGGGAAATACAGATATGGAGACACGATTCACCAATTGGAAAAGAGAGATTACGAGAATTATACCGTATTTTCATTGTGGGATACGTATCGGGCAACACACCCCCTATTTACGTTAACGCAAGTCAAGCGAACGAATGCTTTCATTAACACATTTTTACGTTTTTACGATTACAAAAAAGATCTTCCTGTATGGGAATTGGCGGGCAATGAAACGGAATGCATGATTGGATACCACAGCGTTTCGGTCATTGCAGATGCCTACTCTAAAAGGATTTACGACTACGATGCCCGCAAGGCTATCGAAGCAATGATTACAACTTCAATGCTGGATGAATTTGGAAAGCAAGAATACGCAAGAGATGGTTTTTTAGGCAGTGGAATTGAACCTGAGTCCGTTTCAAAGACTTTGGAGTACGCATACGATGATTATTGTATCCACGAAATGATTAAATGGTATACCTTAGAATCAAAAGACTTTTTGTTTGTAGATCAACTGGATACTTATTTGGAGCGTTCAATGAATTTTGTGAATCTCTACGATCCAAACTCTAAATTCATGCGAGGAAGACGATCAGGACAATGGCACTCCCCTTTTGATCCTGCAGAAGTTAACTTCAACTATACAGAAGCAAACAGTTGGCAATATTCATTATACGCGCCTCACGCTGTTGGAATACTTAGAGATTTGATAGGAGGTAAAGATTCTCTTGAAACGTGGTTAGATCGTCTCTTTACTACCGAAATGGAGCTTTCTGGAAGACATCAAGTAGATATTACAGGACTTATTGGTCAGTATGCGCATGGAAATGAACCTTCGCACCACATGGCGTATTTATACAATTACACAAATGCTCCGGAGAAAACGCAGTTTTATATTGATAGAATTCAACGTGAAATGTATTCGAACACACCCGATGGGCTGTCTGGAAATGAAGATTGTGGTCAAATGTCTGCCTGGTATGTGTTGAGCGCTTTGGGAATTTATCAAATTGCTCCAGGGAGTACATTTTATGAATTTGGACGTCCACTAATGGACGAAGCAAAGATTCAATTTGAAGGTGGTAAACAATTGTTATTCAACATTAAAAACAATAGACCTGAGAACAAGTATATTCAGAAGATCGTTTTGAATGGAATTGAATTAAAATCAAGTTTTATTAGTCATTCGCAGCTTGCACAAGGAGGTGAAATAGAGATTACGATGCAGGACACAGTCAGTGAGTCAAGGAAAAAATATCCGCATGCAAAGACGATCACGAAAATGATTCGCTCGTTCGTTCCAGTTCCATTCTTCAGCCAAGAAGAGCGCATTTTTGAAGATAGAATGGAAATTTCTCTTGATATGATTAACAAAGAGAACTACGATATCTATTACACCACGGACGGTTCTGATCCCGCAGAAAGTAATACTGTAAAACTCTACTCCTCTCCTTTTGAAGTTTTTGAGTCAACTACTGTCAAGGCTTTTGCTGAAGATTCAATCGCGAAAAGTTCTAACATTCAAAATAGCTTTATTAAAAAGAACACCAACGTTTCCATCGCGATCAAATCTGAGTATTCCAATCAATATGCGGCTGCAGGTGATTTCACCTTAATTGACGGGATAAGAGGCGGCAATGAATTTAGAACTGGTGATTGGCAAGGATATTGGGAGCAGGATTTTGAAGCAACTGTAACATTTGAAAAACCAACAAATTACTCTGACATTAGCGTTAGCTTCTTAAGCGATATGAAATCATGGATTTTCTTCCCTGAATCAATCACTTTTGAGATTATGTTTGAAGATGGAACAACCGTAATAAATACGCAGGCATTAAATCCAGAAGTTAAAAAGAATCAATACCCTCACAATAAGGAATTTGATTCAGGTTTAGAATACACCAAGAAAATCAAACAGATTACTATCAAAGCTTCTACGGTAGAGGAATGCCCTGCATGGCACTTGGGTGCTGGAAATCCAACGTGGCTATTTATCGACGAAATTTCTTTCAAATAAGTATATCTTTAGAAAAGTTGGTAATTTAGTACCGACTAAATCAATAAATATGATAAAAATTAAAATAAGCTTAATTGTTTTTGCCTTGCTTTTTGGATCTTTTGCCAAAGCTGATGAAGGTATGTGGCTTCCTTTTCTTCTAGGAAGAAATTATCAAGACATGAAGGAACATGGACTTCGTTTAACTGAAGAAGAAATTTACGACATCAATAATTCTTCAATAAAAGACGCAATCATCTCATTCAATGGTTATTGTACGGGCGAAGTGATTTCTAACGAAGGATTGATTTTAACAAATCACCACTGTGGATACCCTTCGATTGCTGGAGTTTCAACTGCTGAAAATAATTATTTAGACAATGGTTTTTGGGCTAAAAATCACAGTGAGGAAATAGCAATACCGGGGCTTTTCGCTTCTTTTATCATTCGCATACAAGATGTTTCGGAAACCATTAATAGCGAGCTAACCGCCGATATGACCGAAGCAGAAAGAGAGGCTAAAATCAAAGAAATTTCTGCTCTTCTAACTGAAGAAGCTGTGAACGGAACAGAATACACGGCTTTCGTAGAAGATTTTTTCGCTGGGAACGAGTTCTATCTATTTGTTAAAGAAACATTCAACGATGTTCGATTGGTAGGTACGCCTCCTCAATCAGCAGGAAAGTTTGGTGGGGATACTGATAACTGGATGTGGCCGCGTCACACTGCTGATTTTTCAATGTTTAGAATCTATGCAAATAAGGAAAACAAGCCATCTCGGTTCGCTGAAGGAAATCTTCCTTATGTACCGAAGCATTCTCTTCCTGTTTCCATCAAAGGAGTTCAAGAAAATGATTTCGCTATGATCCTTGGGTATCCAGGATCAACAGATCGTTACAGTAGCTCTTGGGGAGTTGACCAATTGGTTAGCAAGGAATACCCAACAAGAATTAAGATCAGAAATAGAAAGCTTGAAATCATGAAGAAGTACATGGACGCTGACGTTAACATTCGTTTGAAGTACTCTTCTAGATACGCACAAGTAGCCAACTATTGGAAAAACTTTATCGGGATGTCACTTCAAGTAAAGAAGAACGGCGTAATTGAAAAGAAACAAGATATTGAAGCGCAATACCGTGATTACCTAAAGAATGTTAGAATGAGTTTCGATGTTCTTGGAGCAATGGAAGGTTATGTTAAAGCTACTGACCCTATTGTTGTCATCAGAAGCTACCAACAAGAATTTGTAAGGAGAATGGGAATCAACCAAACAGCGATTACGTTTGAAGTTTGGGTTGAGACGCAGGAAAAAATCGAAAATGCTGACAATCTTAGCGAAGCCGAAAACAAAAAGAACCAAGCTTATATGGCTAGAGTTCAGCCTTGGTTGTTCAATAGAATGGATAAGTATTTTGTAGATGAAAATCCAGCTACTGAATTAGAAATGATTCACGATCTATTAGACATGTACATCGAAGATATTTCAGAAGAACAAATTGGTGAAATTACAGCTAATATCGCTGCTAAAGGACATTCAGGAGTTGACAAATATACGGCTAAGCTTAAAAAGAAATCGATGTTCTTCAACAAGGACCTCTATGAAAAATTCAAAAGCAAGCCATCGATTAAGGCAATTCAAAAAGATCCTCTTTATGCATTGATGACAGATATGAACGCTGCTTACGAGGCTGCTTCAGGAACAGAAGAAATCACAACTGCAAAAGACAAATTAAAAACTGCAAAACGTTATTTCGTCGCAGGGTTGAGAGACATGAATCCGAACAAGCAATACTATCCAGATGCAAATTCGACTTTACGTCTTACTTATGGTAACGTTTTACCATACGATCCGAAAGATGGTGTTACTTACCACTACACTACAACTTTAGACGGAATTATGCAGAAAGAAGATCCTACAAATCCTGAATTCGTTGTTGATCCTAGAATCAAGGAGACTTGGTTAAAAAAGGATTACGGTCAATATGCAGATGCAGATGGTCGTCTTGTTGTAAATTTCCTTTCTAACAATGATATCACTGGTGGTAATTCTGGTTCTCCTGTAATTAATGCTGATGGTGAATTGATTGGAACTGCGTTTGACGGCAACTGGGAAGCGATGTCAGGTGATATCTACTTCGAACCAAACATCCAACGTACAATTTCATTAGACATCCGCTACACGCTTTGGTTGATCGATAAGTGTTTTGGAGCTACAAATATTATTGATGAAATGAATCTGGTTAGATAACGGATTCAGAAATTCATTAAATCTCAATTCAGTTCTCTGAATTGAGATTTTTTTTGTTAAAATGGTTAACTTTTTTTTCTTGGCATTAAATAGAAAACCAGAAAATGGCAGATCTAGAAATCATCCACTCTTTCGTAAAGGGCAGCGTGAAAATGTCATCCGTTTTCTATACAAAGAGTTTCCAAAGATTCTATCTCTTACTAAAAAGCGGTTGCGACGTTATTCTTGCCAACAAAATCTTTAATGACAACTCAATTCTTTTTATTGAAAAAGTTGAATCTCCTGACTTTGAGTGCACCTCAAAGCTCACAACCTTTTTATACGGAATTAATCGCTCCCTAGTTATATCAGCAGCCCGTTTCTGTTTTTTGTTGAACACATTCATAATATTTGGCCTTAAAATTCCCTTTTACAAGATATAACACTAACAACATGCCGATTATATTGATCTCTCTATCTTTAATTATCTTTGCTTCTGAATATTTAATTGGATTCAAATACATGGAATCAGTGGATCGATATAATAGACTACAACGTATTTTATTGTATGTATTATATGTTTTAATCAGTTGTACTGGATTTCTTTTTACATGCTTCACTGTTTTCATCCAATGATTCAATATTCCCCAAAAAGATCAACCCATTAATCACAACTTATTCAGCCATTGAAACACATCAACACCATCGGCATAATCATTAAATGCTGGGCATTGCGCCTGACCATAATCTAAATAATCTCTTCCAACGACAACTTGAATTTTACTTTCGTGCTCTTTGATGTAATTGTCAATATCTGATTGATCTTTGTAGAACTGATAATGAATCATAGACAAAGGAGAAAACAATTCGTTTGATTCTCTAAGCAAGCAAAAATTATTATCTAGTATTTCCAGCTTGTTCATTAAGTAAACCGCCTTGTTGTAGTCGTAGTTGTTTCCGTATTTATTATTGTGAATCACTTCTCCGTATGAAATAACACCTTCAAAGAACCGACTCAATTCAAACCCTTCAGGAAGCATTAAATGCGACACATTACGACACCCAAGACCAAAGTAATCGAAGATATCAGAACCCAAGCTTTTAATGTCATCTTCGGTCTCGTCACCCTTTAAAACAGCAATTGAAGTTCTATTCTTTCTGAATATATTTGGATACTTTCCGAAATACTGTTCAAAGTACTGCATTGAATTATCACTCCCAGTTGCAATTACAGCATCAATTTCTCCAATTCGACCTGAGGTAAAAACAATACGTTCCTTTAAACTGGGAATAAATTCAATCAAATGCTGGCCCAACGCTGGTAAAAGTGTTTTGTCATCTGAACTTAACTTGGCGACAATTTTATTTCCAGATACAAGAACGGACAGGAAATCATGAAAACCAACCAACGGAATATTTCCAGCCATAATAACCGCAATCGTTCTCGGCTCATTACTAAAAGTATAACTTGAAGACCAGTTTAATAAATCACTATAAATAAGACTACTACCAAGTTTTAAAAGGCTTCCTCGAACGTTCTCTTTCGTAAACCAACCGTTGTAGCTAAACTGTCTATTTATGACCGTTTGTAGGCTCAAGTATTCACTTTCTGTAACTCCAACTGAGAAGTTATCCCAATCCTTATTCTCACCCAAACTTGTCATGAGAACGCCAAGCTGTTCAAAGCCTTTAATTATTTCTTCCTGTTTCACGCTACAAAAATAAAGTATAATTCATTTATTATTCGTCATTCCATACTATATTTGCAGAAAAAAAAATACAGGTAATGGCAATTATAATTACAGACGAATGTATAAACTGTGGGGCTTGCGAACCTGAATGTCCTAATAACGCTATCTATGAAGGTGGTGCCGAATGGAAATACTCTGACGGAACTTCGCTAACAGGAATGATAACAACCTTAAATGGTGACGAAACAATGGCTGACGATGATAAGGAACCCGTTGATATGGATGTTTACTACATCGTTTCAGATAAATGTACGGAATGTGTTGGTTTCCACGACGAACCTCAATGTGCAGCTGTATGTCCAGTTGACTGTTGCATCGACGATGAAGACATCAGAGAGTCAGAAGATGAACTTCTAGCAAAGAAAGACTTTATGCACTTGGATTAGTGCCTACTAATACTACGAATGAATCCGTCCAGGCTAAGCCTAGACGGATTTTTTTTAACCATTATTTCAATTTAACGTTTCCAATTAAAACCAACAGATTGACTAAAAATACATTCTTACTGATTATCGTATCGATTCTTGTAATGGCTAGTTGTGCTAAATAGACTATAACAGTAGACCGAATTGAACACGTAGTTATAACAGCAAGCAATAATTTCACTGCGTTTATTGCGATTAGTAGTTTTTTTTTGATTTGGTTGGAATTTCACCAGTCGTAAAAACTGGCAGCTTAAATATTCACGCAGATTCAGAGAGAAAAGATGATTTTCAATTAACCATGGCGAAATGGAGTAAAAGATATAAATCGCGAAGTACGCCAAGCTCTTTTAATGCCCACCTCGTTTCTATTCAAGGAACGACTGAAGACAATGAAATTTGTGCAATTGGAGAAAGCTAGTCAGACAGAGATGGCTTTATTCCCGTGTATTCGGTTCATTTCGAGAAAGACAAGTTGATCAATGTATACCTAAAATAAACTAAAGCAGCTGATTTAGATTTAGACTTTCTTTCTAGTCAAATTTACTAACCCAACCAATATGTTTATTCAGGAATTCGATTTAAACCGCGAAACAAATTCGCTTATGGCTGAAATTAAGAAACAAAAAATCAGGTCAACATATTGAAATAAGCTCGTACGGATACAACCGCAAAAACGGAGATGTATTCGTGCAGGTCGAATAAATTGATTTTACTTCTAAAAAGATGGTACAATCCATTGTCATATTGAATAATCATAGTATTTTCGCGGCTGGGGTAAGTCTTGTACGACCAGCTCCCTTTGACTCCCCCAGGACGGGAACGTAGCAAGGGTAGAAGGTTGAGCGGTGCGATGTAAGTAGCTTACCCCTCTTTTTTCTTATCTTTCTGTAAACATTGAGATTAAAGATCACACATATCATTTCGGTAGCAACATTAATGCTTTTTGCAGCATGTAAAAAGGACAATCCTATTGGCCCTACTACAACTACTGACGTGCCTGTTAAGCTATTACACATTTCTCACACTAGAGATTCAATCTACACAAGTTTCATTTACGGAGTTGATCATATTGACTTCTCTAAATACGAAGTCCTTATGCTAGGTGGCGATATGCTTTATGATTCATCACTCGACCAAGTTGAAATGGATTTAATGGAAAATACTTTTAATATTTCTTCACCCAATACCCTTTGGAGTATCGGAAACCATGATGACACGAGTCCATGGATGATTTCGAGCTACACCGGACGGACTTTACATTATGCCTACCATAATAATGGAATAACTTATGTAGTACTTGACTCTGAACTTGACGATTGTAACATTATTAACTCTCAACTGACTCTGTTCAATAACGTTGTTGATACAATTCAAGAATCATCGCACTTGATTGTGCTAACACATAAGCTCATTTGGATGCACGGAAACAACAATTTAGAGCCGCTTGTTCCTGAAATATCTAACGGACAATTAGGAAATAACAGCTGGAATATATTCCCTAATAATTTTTACAATGATCTTTATTGGAAATTGCTCGATTTGCAAAATGCAGGAATTCAGGTTATTTGTATTGGTGGCGATATAGGTATTAACTCTGGTGTATTTGAGCATCGTTTTGACTCAGGAATTCAATTCTTAGCTTCCGGAGTGTATTATAACAATGTTCAATCGAAGAAAGCACTGGTGTTTGAACACACAAAATCGAAAGGCTTGCTGACATGGGAGTATGTGAACATTGGAGATTTATAAATGAGAGTCATTCTATGACTCTTTATCAAAAGCTGGCTCTTTTTCTTAATTTTGATTAAAAACCTAGCTATGAAATTCTTTATTGATACTGCAAACCTTGACGAAATAAAAGAAGCCAACGATCTTGGTGTTCTCGACGGCGTAACGACAAACCCTTCTCTAATGGCCAAAGAAGGAATAACGGGTGAAGTAAACATCATTCAGCATTACATCGATATTTGTCAAATTGTAGACGGACCAATCAGCGCAGAAGTTATAGCAACAGATTACGAAGGGATTGTACGCGAAGGTGAACATCTAGCCTCTTTGCACAAGAATATCGTTGTAAAAGTCCCTATGATCGCAGAAGGAATTAAGGCAATTAAATACTTTTCATCAAAAGGAATAAAAACGAATTGTACATTGATCTTTTCAGCTGGGCAAGCATTATTGGCAGCCAAAGCCGGAGCAACTTACATCTCCCCTTTCTTAGGCCGTTTGGACGACATCTCAACGAACGGATTGGACTTGATCGCTCAAATTCGATTGATTTACGACAATTATTCTTTCGAAACTCAGATTTTAGCGGCATCTGTGCGCCATCCAATGCACATAATTAACTGTGCGGAAATCGGTTCTGACGTTGCTACTGTTCCATTAAAAGCAATTAAAGCATTATTGAATCATCCACTCACAACTTCAGGATTGGAGACATTCTTGGCGGATCACGCGAAGGGGAATTCATAATTCGCTTAAAAATGTCGGACAGATTGAAAAATATGCAGACGAATAAACTAGTCGATGTCGTGAAGAATTACTCGATATATGGATATAATGCATCTATTCGAGACAAAGCAATTGAGCTTCTAAAAGAACGCGGCGTGCAAACAGAGGATCTAGTTTACTTTGGAAAAAACAAAGGCCATGAAATAAAACATGCTGAAAGTATTCTCAAAGTCTTTAACCGCAATGCATTTCTGGCGCTCTTGTGTTATACATCCTTTTTGTTGCAACTCCTTATTCAACCTACTGAAGAAAACTTGATACTTCTGACTTTTGGCAGAATTTCCACTTTAATCCTCTATGTTCTTTTTCTTATTGGAGGAACATTCAGCATTGTGCGCTTCAATAAAGTTGTGAAAAAAACTGAAAATAGTGGAGACGTTATCATGTTCATCCTTTTTGGAATGCCTTTCTTTTTGATAGTCTATTTACACTTTATACGCAAAATGAGGGAGGATTTAGCACGAATGAACCCATGATCACTAAGGGTTATGACTCTATCTTCTCGTAACTTGTCACAATTCCTTTGATCAAAGCACTACTAAAGCCGGCGTGTTCCATTTCATTCAACCCTATGATTGTGCAACCTTTTGGAGTCGTTACTTTATCGATTTCCTCTTCAGGATGTGTTCCGTTTTGAATAATCAGTTCCGAAGCGCCTTTCATGGTTTGACTTACAATTTTCGTTGCCGTCTTCGCATCGAATCCAACTTGAATTCCACCTTGAATCATCGCACGCATAAAACGCAATACATATGCAACACCGCATGCGCCAAGAATCGTGGCAGCATCCATCAAGCTTTCATCAATCACGACAACTTCTCCTAGCGTTTCGAAAATTGAACTTACCTCCACACCTCGGTTTAAAACATCTTCAGAACCGGAAATCGCAGTCATGGACTCATTCACCGACGTCGCTGTATTCGGCATAGCTCTATAAACGCCAACATTTTCAGTCATTTCATTTTTGATTTCCTCTATTACAATTCCTGTGGCAACGGAGACGATCGTGTGTTGGGAAGACTTAAATAATTCGTTGTGCTCTTTGATGAAAGGCAAGATGTTATAGGGCTTTAAAGCCAGGATAATAATGTTTGAATTCTTTATTAATTCAGAATTATCAGTTGTAATTTTAACAGTGTCACTTGCGAGTGATCGAATGGAATCAATGTTTCTTCTTGAAGCATAAATTTGATTATCAGGAGATTCCTTGACAATTCCGTTTAAAATTGAAAGTCCTAAATTACCACAGCCTACAATACCAATTTTCATTTTAATCGTGTGTAAATGTTCATTCGGCGAATTTACACAAGGATATGGACAAATGGTTACAATATTTCGTTGATTAATTCTTATTTTGGCAGATTAATTAACAAATCTTTTGAAAAGCCTTTTATTACTAGTTGCCCTCTTTGCCTTGCACTCGACCTCGTTTGCGCATCAATATTATTTTGGCTTTGCCGAAGTAGAGTATGACTTCTTTTCACAACGATTTGAAGCTACACTCACTGTTAGTGCACATGATTTCGAATTGGCACTGACTAAAAACGGAACTCCGGCAGGTGATTTGGAAGCTTTAGACTCAGTTCAATCGGTTATTGTAGAAGACTACATCAATGCGTGTTTCAAGATCAACAGCAACGGTTCAAAATGTGATTTCACATTGATAGGTCACGATACCGAATTGAACGGTAAGATTAATTTCTATCTTGAATCATCCGAAATTGCAATCGAGGGCATTATTGATGTTGAGTTCGACATCTTGATGGACAATTACCAAGAACAGCAGAATAAAATCACGCTTTATTATCTAGAGCAAATCTACACCCTTGCATTTACGCGAGGAAACAAAAAACAAACCGTACAAATAGTAAATCTCCAAGAATGAAAAAAGTTCTAATACTTGCCCTGCTGGCCCCATCCTTTTTGTTTGGACAGCAAAACAAATTCGCTCAGTTAGGTGAAGAATTGCCCACTCCGAATGAGTACCGTAATGCAGCCGGAGCACCTGGTCATAATTACTATCAGCAAAAAGCAGATTACGATATTGAAGTAATACTTGATGATAAAAACCAAAAGATTACGGGAGAGGAAACGATTACTTATACAAACAATTCTCCTGACAACCTAGAATACTTGTGGATTCAATTGGATCAAAATGTTAGAGCTTTGGATTCTGACTCTAAGCTGATTACAATTGAAAAGATGGAAGATTTTAGATCGATCCAAGATATTTCGAAAAAGTTATTTGAATTCGACGGAGGATTTAAAATCGAAGAAGTAACTACACCTTCTGGTCGTGATATGAAATTTTCAATCAACAAAACAATGCTTCGTATTGATTTGGACAAACCACTTTCAGCCGGATCTAGCGTTTCTTTTAGAATCAAATGGTGTTACAACATCAACGATAGAATGAAGATTGGAGGTCGTTCTGGATTTGAATACTTCGAAGAAAATGACAACTACCTATACACTATAGCACAATGGTTTCCAAGAATGTGTGTTTACAATGATGTTGAAGGTTGGCAGAACAAACAATTCCTTGGAAGAGGAGAATTTACATTGCCTTTTGGAGATTACGAAGTTGCAATTACAGTTCCTTCGGATCATATTGTAGGGTCGACAGGTGAATTGCAAAACGAAAGCAGCGTACTTACAAGTGAGCAACGTTCACGTTTTAAGGAAGCAGCTAAATCTGATACTCCAGTACTAATTGTAACACAAGCAGAAGCCGAAGCAGCAGAAAAAGAAAAGAAGACAGGTGAAAAGACGTGGATTTTTAAAGCAACGAATGTTCGTGACTTTGCATTTGCATCGTCTCGGAAATTTATGTGGGATGCACAAGGCGTTCAAGTTGGAGGGAAAAACATTATGGCAATGTCTTATTATCCGAAAGAAGGAAATCCACTTTGGGAGCGTTATTCAACAAAACTCGTTGCACACACAATTAAGACGTATTCAAAATTCACAGTTGATTATCCATATCCAGTAGCGATTTCAGTTCACTCTAAATGGATCGGAATGGAATACCCAATGATCTGTTTTAACGGTGGTCGTCCAGAAGCAGACGGAACTTACTCTGAACGCACAAAATACGGAATGTGGGGCGTTATTATCCACGAAGTTGGACATAACTTCTTCCCGATGATTATCAATTCTGATGAGCGCCAATGGACTTGGATGGACGAAGGGTTGAACACATTCGTACAGTATTTAACAGAGCAAGAATGGGAAAGAGAATACCCTTCAAGAAGAGGTCCTGCTTATTTAATCGCTGATTATATGCGAGGAGACCAGAACTTCATCTCCCCGATTATGACGAATTCTGAGTCTATCTGGCAGTTTGGAAACAATGCTTATGGAAAGCCGGCAACTGCACTTAACATCTTGCGAGAAACCGTGATGGGCCGTGAACTCTTCGATTATTCATTCAAAATTTATTGTGAACGATGGAAATTCAAGCATCCATCTCCTGCGGATTTCTTTAGAACAATGGAAGATGCTTCTGCCGTTGATTTGGATTGGTTCTGGAGAGCTTGGTTCTTTACAACCGATTTCGTTGATATTAGTCTTGACGAGGTGAACTGGTACGAATTGAATACTATGAATCCTGATGTTGAAATGGCGTTCAAAAAGGAAAAAGACGGTAAGGCTGATAAATTCATTGGTGACACACGGAACTTAACAATGGTAAAGGACCCTTTGAATGAAATAGATGACAACATCGATGATTTCTACGGAAAACGTGACGTCTACAAGGTTGATGCACTTCATCTTCAGGATTACGAAAAGTTCAAAAAAGGACTCACAGAAAAGGAATTGGCACTATTGAATTCAGGAAAGCAATTCTACGAATTGAAATTCACGAACAAGGGTGGGATTCCAATGCCTTTGATTATTCGTTTCACGTTTGAGGACAACACAACTGAAGTATTTCGCATCCCTGCAGAAATCTGGAGAAGAAGCGAATTTAAAGTTTCTAAGGTGTTTATGTTTGATAAGGAAGTTTCAGCAATTCGCTTGGATCCATTCTTGGAAACTGCAGATACCGATTTAAATAATAACTCATGGCCAGAGGAAAAAGCTCCGACACGTTATGATTTATTCAAGAAAAAACAAAAAAATGAGAACCCGATGCAACGTGATAAACGCGTTAAGGAGTTGGGTAATTAAGAGTTGAAAATACTTTTCAGAAGCGGTATTCCTTTTGGGACTCCGCTTTTTTTTGGCTACAGAACGGTAAATAATAAATGCATTTAACTAAAAAAGAATTGATTATAGATTTAAAACAGTAAGTCCAAACTCCCCTACTAACACTAAAAAATTAACTCACGAACTCAACACCACAAACAGCAATCCAATCTCCCTATGAAAAACTAGTAATAGCGGCCTTCCTAATTATCGGGTCAAGTTCTTTTGCTCAAATGAGTGCTTCAGACGTTCAAATGGCGATGGGTTCAATCTCCAACCATGGAATTCAGAAAATCTACTTGAACAACAAGCATAAAAAACAGTACATTAAGCGTTGAATCCTGGGGAATTATTCGCTGGAAATTCTCTTCTGGCTTTGGAGAGGGCATCAAAGGCTATAAACTTATTCCTTACCTAACAATCGCCTTTGACAAGAAGCACATTGCATATAGAAATGTCGTATTCATTCCTGACGCCGTGTGAACTGAAATTACAAAGAATGATGGAACAACTGTTCTCCACGACGGGTATTTCTTTGCTGGAGATACCGGAGGAGCGATTAAGACCAACCACATCGATGTATTTACTGGAATTGATGGCAGTCATCCCTTTTCATTCGTTAAACTGTCTCCAAAGCAGAAATTTAAGGCGTATATCGCAACTGACGAATTAAACATCAAGGAATTGTCGGAAACACATAAAAAAAAGACTTCTATAGAAATCCAGATTAAAGTGGGGTTGAGTAGGGTTACTTATCCATACTGCGGTAATGAAGATATTTGTCCTGAATAAAAGTGATCAAATCCAGTTCTGAAGCCGTTTTCAAAAAGTCCTCGTCTACATTTAGGAAGGAGATAAAGCTTTCAAATTCTTCATCAGATAAATCAATTACTTCAAAGGCCACATACGTTCTCAGCAATTCCTTAAGAATTCGAACTTGATCGTTTTTGTATTCTTGTTCCGCAATCCAACGTTTTGTTTTTTCCTTTTTCGAAAACGCTTGATACAATGCTGTTATCGGGCTTTGCATTACTTCGATTCCAGTTACCATTCTCGTTTCTCGCATTACTAAAGAAGCACGTTCCTCCTTGATTTGCTCTAAGGTTTTTAAAGGATACACCGTAACAGCCTCAATGTCTTGTGTCTTTCCTTCAACAAAGAACAATTGTTGACTTTGACAATTTGAATCGGCTTCAACTATAGTATTGATTGTTGTATACCCTCGAACGGATAACCCGATTGTGTCGCCATCATTTGCATAAACACTAAAAGAACCGCTTGGCTGACCAAATACGCCTTGACCTGTAGATCTGTTCACAACCATTAAGTTGTAAAATCCTTGAGGACGGATTGTGTCGTGAACTCTTCCGGTAAATAGAACCTTATCGCAATTTTGACCGAACGCCGAAATTGACAACAAAGAAAACAGGACGATATGTAAGATTTTCTTGATAAAAACGAAATTACAAAAATAGTACTGCGTTTATATATTTAAGACGACAAACAAATGTTAATTATTAAAGTTCACAATTGTAACAAATTGAAATCAACAATATTACATTTGTAAAGTGTTGTTTTCATTCAAACTTAGTCGTAATTTTGTATCAATGAAACGAGTTGTCGTAGGACTATCAGGAGGAGTTGATTCCAGTGTGACCGCATACCTTCTGAAAGAGCAAGGATATGAGGTAATTGGAATGTTTATGAAGAATTGGCACGACGAGAGCGTAACACTTTCAGACGACTGTCCGTGGATTGATGATTCCAACGATGCCTTACTCGTAGCTCAGGCGATTGATATTCCGTTTCAAGTAATCGACTTAAGCAAAGAATACAAAACCCGGATTGTAGATTACATGTTTAATGAATATAAGTCAGGCAGAACGCCCAATCCAGACGTTTTGTGCAATAGAGAAATCAAATTCGATGTTTTCCTTAAAGCAGCAATGGAACTAGGCGCAGACTATGTTGCAACAGGTCATTACTGTAGGAAGATTGAACATGAAGACGGAAGTTTCGGACTTCTCACTGGAAAGGACCCAAACAAAGACCAGTCTTACTTCTTGTGCCAACTGAATCAAGAACAACTTGCAAAAGCGCTGTTTCCAATTGGTGAACTTCTTAAATCTGAGGTTAGAAAGATCGCTGAAGAATCAGGTCTTCACACCGCTGAGAAGAAAGATTCACAAGGACTTTGCTTTGTAGGAAAAATAAGCCTTCCAACCTTCCTACAACAAAAATTATCTCCTATTCAAGGAGACATCGTCGAGATCCCAGACGATTTAGAAGCGTTCGTTGATTACAGCGAGATTACAGTAGCACCGGAAAACGTTTTGGAACTTGCAAGACCGTTTACGTACGAACCGAACCAAGGAGAAGTTGTTACAACCCACCAAGGAGCGCACTATTATACTATCGGACAGCGAAAAGGTTTGCATATTGGTGGAAGACCGAATCCTTCATTCGTTATCGAAACAGACGTTATTACAAATACGGTTTACTCAGGACAGAACGACACGCACCCAGGACTCAATAGATGGGCGTTAAAGGTCAGTAAAGAGGAGATGCACTTTGTTAGCAGTAGATACGGTATAAACGCGTTAAACGGATTGGCTACGGACATTCGAATTAGATACCGTCAAAAGTTTCAGAAATGCACGATCCACGTTATAGACGGAGATGTATATGTACTGTTCATGGAAAAGCAACGAGGCATTACACCAGGGCAATTTGCAGCTTTCTATATTAATGATGAATTGATCGCTTCTGGCGCGATCATGCACTAGATTGGAATTAAAAGTGATGAATTATAAGAAATAAGTTAGGAATTGGTGAAAACAATTCCATAACCAGTAAATTCCAACCTGTAACCTTCAATTATCTTAAGCTATACTTTTTAAAAGTACCGTTAGTATAGAAAACAACGATCTTCTCAACTCCCTCAGAACTAGTATTTACTGAAGTGTCTTCAGCCGCGCTTGTGGGGCTCGTTGGCTTCACTTCTTCTGACGGAATAAAATTACCGTCTCTCGTTTCGCCTGTTATGAGCCATGAGGCATTAACATTGGGATATGATGTTATGATTTTCGTTAAGAAGTCCAAACTTGGCTTATTCCTGCCACTAAGAACATGGCTTAAATTCGATCGGTTAATTCCAATTTTACTAGCAAATGCTGAAGCTGATAAATTATTTGCCTTAAGGATTACGAGGATTCGATCTTGAATTAACATTTGTAAATTAATTGATTCTATACAAATGTAACAAATGTTTACAAAAAAAGCCACTCCGATCAGGTCGAAGTGACTTTAAATAAATTGGGAATATTCTAATTCAAGGAAAAGAATACACTAGACTGTTGACTTTCTTTCAGAGACTCACCTACTTTGAGCGTATCCATAAGCTTGGCTACCTCGAAAACAGATAAAGTACTATTAACTCCTTGTACCTTATGTTGTGATAATTTGAATTGTGCGTTCTTAATCGTATTGTTAATCATATCTATATTTTTAAGTTGTTGTCGTTATCAAAGTTGTAATACTGAACACATTTACGGCACTACTTTTAATATTGTTACGAAAAACTTTAATAAAAAAAAAAATGTAAACAAATTGATTAAATAATTAATTGAATTAAAAAACGCTATCAAATTGATTTCGATAACGTTAAGTGATAATTAACTTTTGTAAAATATTTTTATTATTTTTTGATCAAAGGATAGATTAAGTCTTCCAATCCATTGGTTTTGATCTCTAACATGAGTTCTAATTGCCTCCCGTGCTTGCCTTTTGGAAAGCCTTTGTTCTTGTACCAGATCAAATAAGGTTCAGGTAAATGAACCAAATACTTGCCTTCATACTTTCCATAATGCATTTTAGCATTGGCAAGTTCTATCAATTCATGCTGTGGATTTGGATTCATATGACTTCCTCTCTTCTACTTGGTCGGAATCAATTGCAGCGTATCGATTAAATACCCCCAGTATTTTTGCACTGAAGAAATTTGACATTTTTCGTCTGGAGAATGAGCTGCTCGAATATTTGGTCCAAATGAAATCATATCAACCTCTGGAAGGTGCTTTAGTAAAATACCACATTCTAATCCTGCGTGACACGCTTTAATCTTTGGCTCTTCATCAAATGAATCTCTGTACAATTTCGACATAATGTCAAGAATAGCTGAATCCTTGTTCGGTTGCCATCCAGGGTAATCTCCTGACTGAACAACACCGCACCCCATCAATTCAAATGAACCACGAATTGTATTCGCCAAATCATCCTTAGTACTCTCAACGCTACTTCGCTGAAGTGACTGGGTAATAAACTCACCATCTTTAACAATAATTCGAGCCAAACTTGAAGAAGCTTCAACAAGACCTTGGATATCTGGACTCATTCTATACACACCATTATGAACAGCATATAAAGCATGAAGAATTTTTACTTTGTCGTCATTCGAAATTGGCTTAGAATCAGTTGTAGTAGTTTGAATTGAAAACTCTACATTTTCCTCAATTGTTTTGAACTCAGCAACTATAACCCCGGCAATTTTCTCAAATTCAGCTTTGAGAGCTTCTGCATTTTCATTAGTAACAGCTAAAACACAATTAGACTCTCTAGGAATAGCATTTCTCAGGCTTCCTCCATCAACTGAAATCAATTGGTATTCTCCCATTGAATGAAGATGGTACAAAACACGATTCATGAATTTATTCGCATTCCCTCTCTCCTTGTCGATATCCATTCCTGAATGACCACCAACAAGCCCTTTAATAGTAATAGAAAGAATCTCAGAATCAGACTTAAGCTCTTCTGTTTTGCATGTATACGTTGTGTTCGTATCAATCCCTCCAGCACATCCTATTGAAATCTCATCATCGTCCTCAGTATCGAGGTTCAATAAAATCTCTCCAGAAAAATTTGAAGAGTCAAGATGAATTGCTCCTGTCATCCCCGTTTCTTCATCGATTGTAAACATTGCCTCAACAGCAGGGTGAACAATTGTATCAGAAGAAAGAACAGTCATTATTGATGCTACACCAATTCCATTATCAGCACCTAAAGTTGTACCGTTGGCATCAACCCAGTCACCAATTACACGCATATCAATTCCTTGCGTAGCAAAATCGAAGTCAGTATCTGAATTCTTTTGGTGCACCATATCCAAGTGCGACTGCATAATTATCGTCTTACGATTTTCCATTCCTGGACTTGCAGGCTTTTTTATAACCACATTCCCAGCAGTATCCTTAATTGTTTCTAAACCCAACTTCTTCCCAAAGTCAATCATGAATTGAATCACCTCTTCTTCCTTTTTGGAAGCTCTAGGCACTGCGTTTAAATCAGCAAAATGATTCCACATTGCTTTAGGCTCTAAATCTCTAACACTCATATATCTTAATCTTATTTATCAAATTGAAGTACACGTTCAATGTACATTTTCTCCACCTTCGCTCTGGCCCAAGGTGTTCTGCGCAAAAACTTCAAACTACTATTTACACTTGGATCACTCTTAAAACAATTGACATTAACATGGTAAGCCATTTGCTCCCAACCTAATCTATCAACGCATTGTTTGACAATAAACTCTAAAGATTTCCCATGCAAAGGGTCATTTGATTCCTCCATTTACTTAACCAGTTTCTTATATCTAATACGTTTTGGAGCACTATCTCCCAATCGTTTCTTTCTGTTTTCTTCGTATTCAGTGTACGATCCTTCGAACCAATAAACTTCTGAATCTCCTTCAAAGGCTAAAATATGCGTACAAATTCTATCCAAGAACCACCTGTCGTGAGAAATCACAACAGCACATCCCGCGAAATTCTGAATCCCTTCCTCTAACGCACGAAGCGTGTTCACATCAATATCATTTGTTGGCTCATCGAGCAAAAGAACATTCGCCTCTGTTTTTAAGGTCATGGCCAAATGCAGTCTGTTTCTCTCTCCACCTGAAAGAACACCCACTTTTTTGTTTTGGTCAGATCCTCCGAAGTTGAATTTCGATAAATACGCTCTTGAATTTATCTTTTGATCTCCCACTTCAACATATTCTAATCCGTCCGAGACTACGTCAAAAACAGATTTATCAGGATGAATATCATCATGGGCCTGATCTACATAACCAACCTTTGCAGTCTCCCCTACTTGAAACTCTCCTGAGTCCGGCTTTAACTCATCCATGATCATCTTGAAGATTGTAGTTTTACCTGCACCGTTAGGTCCAATAACACCAACAATTCCCGCAGGAGGTAGTTTGAAATTCAAATCACTATACAGCAATTTCTCACCAAATCCTTTAGAGACATTAACCGCATCAATTACATTATTTCCTAAACGAGGCCCATTTGGAATTGGAATTTCTAAGATTGCATCTTTAGAAGCAGAATCCTCAGCCATCATTTTATCATAATTAGCAATACGCGCTTTATTTTTGGCTTGACGTCCTTTAGGATTCATCTTCACCCATTCCAGCTCTCTTGCTAATACTTTTTGACGTTTCGATTCTGTTTTTTCCTCTTTCTTTAAGCGCGCTCCTTTTTGCTCCAACCATGAAGAATAATTCCCTTTCCATGGAATTCCTTCACCTCGGTCCAATTCTAAGATCCACTCCGCAGCGTTATCTAAGAAATACCTATCGTGCGTTACAGCAATTACAGTTCCTTTATATTGTTGCAAGTGCTGCTCCAACCATTCAATTGATTCGGCATCCAAGTGATTGGTAGGCTCATCAAGCAACAAAACATCTGGATTGCTTAAAAGAAGTCTACACAAAGCAACTCTTCTTCGCTCTCCTCCAGATAACGTTGCAATTTTTTGATCGTTCGGCGCACAACGCAATGCATCCATGGCTCTATCGAGTTTCGTGTCCAATTCCCAAGCATCCAATGAATCCAATATATCTTGAACTTCACCTTGACGCGCAATTAACTTATCCATTTTGTCAGGATCGTTCATTATCTCTTCATCCATAAAAGAATTATTGATTGTCTCGAATTCCTTCAAGGCATCAACAGTTTCCTGTGCTCCCTCCATCACGATTTCTTTAACCGTCTTAGATTCATCCAATTCTGGCTCTTGCGCCAAATAGCCTACTGTGTAACCTTCTGTAAATACAACATCGCCTCTATACGTTGTATCCAAACCTGCAATAATTTTCATTACCGTGGACTTTCCAGATCCATTCAGTCCTATAATACCGATTTTCGCTCCGTAGTAAAATGAGAGGTGAATATTTTTTATTATTTGCTTCCCTTGAGGCGTGTCTTTAGAAACACCGACCATCGAAAAAATTATTTTCTTGTCGTCTGACATATCGTTATTGTAAATTGAGTTTACCCAAAGTTAATAAATGAATAAACAGAGTGAGGATTTTTAGAAAAGATATTGGTATTAATGCAAATATCTTTTAAAAGTAGCATCCGTGTTTAGAAAAGTAATCGCGGCAAAGACGCCGTCAAAAATCGAAAGAACGATGCAAATAAGTATCAATTTCATCGAACTCTTCATTCATAAAATACAAGTTATTTCATGTGCTTCAAGTTCTGACCATACATTACAAAGAAGGCTATCATCGTAAAAATATTCAAGATAAATATTGCTTTTCCCATTCCTCCCTGACTTCCAATAGAAATGTATGACATGGCTAAAAAACCTACGACAGTTGTAACAAGGTATCCAATAATATAAATGTAATATCCGTTTTTTTTCAACCTCCACATTGCAAGAGCACCAATGACACAAAGAATCCCTCCTACTATCCCAGCCACATTTGAATAGAATGTCCATTTCAAATACTCACTTTCATTAAAGACTACAAAGTCGAGTTCTTTCGCTTGCATTTCTAGCATTGCAACTAGGCTAGACTCCACAGTGGACGGGGCACAACCCCAAATTGATCCAAGTAAACCCAAGCTTGAAAAGACAAAAGTGATAATGCAAATAACCGATAAAAATAATGGTCTAGACATATGTTAAATCCTGATTTCTAGTTTTTACAAAAATACTAGAACCTACACTAGTAATTCCATTTAGACATAAAAAAAACGAAGCCTCGAAAAGCTTCGTTTAATAATATCACTATCTACAGGTGATTTTGTGCATTGTTGAAAACGCAGCACCAAACATTAAGAAGTTAAGCGTATCAAAAACTTCTTATCACAAGGAGAATAATTAATCCAAGATATCCGGATTTGAACTCATCCCTCCATTTGCACCTTCATTTGGTGAACTCATAAGTCTTTTCTTAATCTCAGCCGACTTTACCCAGTAAATAATCCATACAACCAGACCGGCAAGACTAGCCACGCTTCCCAAAGTTGGAATAATCCCAACTACTGCTAAAATAGGAATAGCCATCCCAAGTCCTTTTAAATAGTTTCCACCATCATCATATCCTCTTGCTTCATATTCGTTCTTTATTGACTCTGTAATCTTAGAATACATAATGAATCCATAAACAATATTAAATAACGGAATAAGCATTAACCATACATTGGTTGGCGCAATAGTTCTGTTAGAAGGATGAATTTCCTTGAGCATATTTTGAAGGTTCAAGTAGTACATTATTGCTAATCCTATACCTATAACCAAAGCTATTATAACTACCACAAATAATCCTTCTAATAATTCTACTGAATACATATAATTTATTTTTTAAGTTAAGTGCTCAATATATAAATTCATTTTTAACTGTGACAATTTTTGTTAAAAACTTAGTTGTAAACATATTAACAATTGTGTGCTAATTTCCTCGATTCAAGTATAAATTGTACTTTTAAGTGTTAAAGTTAACGCAAATAATATGAAGCTTACAACACTCTTTCTCATTCTTGGGCTTGCCAGTATCACTGCTTGTAATAAAGGAAAGGCAGATTTCACATTAAAGGGAACTATTACTGACACTACCTTTAGCACCAGTCTTGAAGGCGCTACTGTAAAGCTTTATGAAACTGAGGCAGGTACGTTTAGCTCAACTCTTATTGCTGAGTCTACAATTGGTGCTGACGGAAGTTATTCATTCACATTCCCACGGAATGCTGTGGAGTCTTATACATTAAGTATTCACAAAGAAAATTACTTCGATCAAGAAAATATTATCAATTTTTCGGCTATGACTATTGAAGAAGATAATGTTAGAGACTTTAGCACTGCCGCTAAGTCTTGGGCCAGATTGAGATTTATCACAACAACGCCTCTAGCTGAATTACACTATATAAAGCAACTTGGAAAACAAGGATGTCCTTCATGCTGTGGAATTGACGAACAAACCCTAAGCGGAGTTCAAAACCTTGAAATTATTTGTCCAAACGATGGAAACTCAACTTACTCATACAATTACTGGGTAATCGGCACGGCAGACAGCGGCAACAAAAGTGCCATCACAACGGCATTCGATACGGTAACTATCACTTTGACTTATTAGGATTTACTCACTCTAACTGATTCCTTGAATCCAGCTGACTGAATAATAATCAGATACATTCTAGGTTGTAAATCAGTTAAGTCTGCGGGATACATAAATGTTCCTCTTTCCATTTCACCTTTATGTATGCCGCGCAAGTGTTTTCCTAGCATATCATAAAGACGAATAAGAACTTGATCTTGTTTTAAAGGAGACGTTATGCACAGAGAAGTTACTTCGCGAGCAGGATTTGGATGTACTTTTGAAAAAAATTCTTTAGGTTACTCTATTTCGATCCAATTCAACTTCCTGAATTAACTTTTTGTTTTCCAATGCTAACTGGACTTTTATATACTCTTCGTATAAACCAGAGCGAATTGACACTCCCATTGTATATGAAATTCTATCAGCAATCTCTCGGAGTTCATCACGGCCTGAGCATATAACCTCCTGCAAATTTAATTCGCTATCTTCTATCTCTAAAACAGTTTGAATGGGATGTTTGAATTGTTCAAATTCTGTAAAAATGCGATAGCATTTTATGCGAATCTACAGAAGAAGACGAAGAAGAAGTGCTAGCTTTTTATTGCGCCCCGTTTACTGAAAAAAGTAAATGCGATCTACTCGTCCTCTAAATTCGCTCTGAGCTTCTGACGCAGTTGACGCACATAAGTTTCATAAATGTACTTATAGTAATTAGGAGTACTCTTCGTAATACACTTCGTATACAACTTAAGTCGATGCTCAATATGATCTCCTAGCATTTCCATTAACTCCAAACCATGAAAATAGTCTTCAGCTCCCTTATGAATCACCGAGTAATGATTTTCCAATGATTGCTCCACAGCGACTTTTCCTTTATGACCACCATCAATGCAATCATAATAGACCTCCTTAATGTTAAATGTATCAAGGATATCAACGTCTAAAGCGTCTTGTGCGATTTTATTGAATTCAAATTCAACTTCAAACTCTAAATCCTCAGCTTCGCTCAAACGAGACTCCAAGAATCGGTCTGGAAAACGGAATGCGTCTTGCCAGTTCAAATAATCTTGCCAAACACCAAACCTTCTAACGTTGTTACCAAGATCGATAAGCTTGAATTTGTCTTTATTTGGCAAACGTCTTGACCCCCTGCCAATCATCTGATGGTAAAGTGTTAATGATCGTGTAGCTCTATTTAATATAATCGTCTCAACAGTTGGCTCATCGAACCCAGTCGTCAAAATACCAACAGATGTAAGAATCGCATCTGGAGTCGTTTTGAACCAACTTAAAACATCTTTTCTATCCTTATCACTGAATGTTGAATCTAGATGACGAATTGGATACCCTCTTTTCTTAAACGTTTCTTCGACTCTCATCGAAGTATCAATACCAGAATTAAAAATCAAAGTCTTGTTTCCAACCGCAACTTCTTCATAAGCAAAAAGTAATTTCTCTTGCATAAAGTAATTCCCATAAACAACATCAGAACTGTTAACCGTGAAATCACCATTCGATCCAATTTTCAATCCATGAAGATTTACATCGTAAGTATACGACTCAGCATCAGAAAGATAGCCGCCTTCAATTAAAGAAGAGATACTCTCTCCGACAAATAGCTTATTGTAGTTATCATTCAGTGGAAGCGCTTTATTGCTGCTTAAAGGTGTAGCTGTAACGCCAAGGATATTTGCATTTCCATAAAACTGAAAAATCTTTCTAAAACTATTGTAGTGCGCCTCATCGACGATAACCAAACCAACATCAGCGATAAAGTTAGCATCGTCATTCAACCGATTGTTTAATGTTTCAACCATAGCAATGAAGCAATGGAATTCATCCGGCTTATTAATTTCTTTTACTTCACTATTGATTACCTTATTGCTCACACCAATAGCAAACAGCTGCTTGGAAGTCTGCACAGAAAGTTCAATTCGGTGGGTAAGAATCAGTACTTTTTTACTTGTATCCGCAATATACTTTTTCGCTATTTCAGAAAATATTACGGTTTTCCCACCTCCTGTCGGCAGTTGAAATAATAAATTAAAATCGTTCCCATTCTCAGACAACTCCTTAAGTATCTGATCTACTGAGTTCTTCTGAAATGGATAAAGGGTTTTAGCCTCGTATAATTCGGTATCTATCATATATAATGTTGCGAAAAAGCAGCTACAAAGCTAGTGTTCTTTTAGTGAAATACAAAGTAGTTGGCAGCAATTCGCATTAAAATAATTGTAATCCTAAAGAATCAAAGAAGAATGTAAGTAGCTATTGAAATTTCCGTCTTATTGCTACATTTGTTTCCGGAAGAAAAATAAACTCTCAACAATTATAGATATGAGCGAAATTGAAAAAGTAAAATGCCTAATTATAGGTTCAGGGCCAGCGGGTTATACTGCTGCTATATATGCAGCTCGTGCTGATATGAGTCCGGTTATGTATCAAGGAATGCAGCCAGGTGGACAATTAACAACGACCGACGAAGTTGAGAACTTTCCAGGTTATCCTGATGGCGTTACAGGTCCAGAAATGATGATTCAATTAGAAGCTCAAGCCAAAAGATTTGAGACTGATATTCGATTTGGATTCATAACTAAAATTGACTTTTCTGGAGACGTGCACAAATGTTGGGCAGATGACGGTAAAGAAATTCATGCCGATTCAGTAATTATATCAACAGGTGCATCTGCAAGGTATTTAGGATTGGAAAGTGAGCAAAAATACCTCAAGTTAGGCGGAGGCGTTTCAGCTTGTGCTGTTTGTGATGGATTCTTCTACAGAGGACAGGAAACTGTTATCGTTGGAGCTGGAGATTCAGCTTGCGAAGAAGCACATTACCTTTCAAAATTATGCACGAAGGTTACAATGCTTGTAAGACGTGATGAATTTAGAGCTTCTAAAATCATGTCAGAAAGAGTTAAGAACACTAAGAATATTGAAATTCTATTCAATACTGAAACCGAAGAAGTTTTGGGTGATGGACAAGTTGTTACGGGAGTTATGGCTAAGAATAATCTTTCTGGAGAATCGATTACAATCCAAGCTACTGGATTCTTCGTTGCAATTGGTCACGATCCAAATACTAAAATATTTAAAGACTTCATCGATCTTGATGAAACAGGATATATTAAATACGAAAAGCCGGGCACATCACTTACTAACGTTGCAGGCGTATTTGTTGCTGGAGATGCTGCTGATAAAACGTACCGTCAAGCGGTTACTGCTGCAGGAACAGGATGTATGGCTGCTTTAGATGCTGAGCGTTATTTATCTGCAATAGGACATTAGATTAATACCAAACTGAAAAAGGGGGGGGATCGAAAGATTTCTCCCCTTTTCTTTGCCTATTATTTCAGGTAAGCTAATTCGAATTGTTAGAGCAAAAAAAAGGAGCCATAAGCTCCTTCTCCATTCTCCTATTAGATAGAATTTATACCTTACCAAGCATTTTACTCTTCAATTTTTTATCTACCGGTGTAGATCCCAACCAGATTGAAAACAAGGCTTTTTTGAACTCAAGTCCTTCAACCAATCCTTTGTAGGCGCCATTAATCATAACAGCTGTTCCTTTTCCAGGCTTGTAAATCATTAGGATGTCATCACCATCTTTTATCTCTGCTGAGAAGAACCCAGTGAATTTACTGATATCAGATGTACTTGCTTTTCCATCACTTGCTTTTGCGAACCCTTCTTTTACAGACGAATTAAATTTTTCTCTCGTTACTTTATCCGAAACTATTTTAATTTCAATTACTTGAATTTCATCGTTATTAAGCACCGTTGTGCCGTTCATTGTCTGGTTTGGCAAATAAAGAGCCGAAACATAAAGGTCGATCGTATATTTCTCTCTAAGACCAGCGCCGTTGTAAAGCAATTTAGTCCCCTTGATGTCCATTTGTGATTTAAAAGTTGCTCCTGATACCGTTTTCGTCTGTGAAAATACAGATCCCGAAATCACGAGGGCAACTACTAATAATATTGAATTTTTCATGTTAAATGTTTTAATTTAATGAGTTGGTTTTCAAATATCGTGCTAAAAATTAAAACTACTCAATAATTGGTATATTGTCACAGTATAACTTCAAAAAAAACTAATTATGAAAATCGCAATTGTTACTCTTCTTGCTCTGGCATTGATCTTTTTGGCTTTTAAATTAAAGAAAAAGGCAAAACAAAATAATGATCAAAATTTAAGGTTCACTAGTCTATTATTTCTGTTAAAAGGAATAATCCTTCTTGTAGTTGGAAACACTTATGTCGTTTTAAAGTCAAAAGGGCTGTCTTCGGAAAATATTCAAAACTTGATTCTTATATCCACTGTTACTATTGGATTATGCCTCTTAATAATTGGTTTGAGATTCTTACTTCAATCAAAAAAAACAGGGTTTAAATTAGGAATGGCAGGTGGTGCTGTTTGGATTCTTGTTGCTATTGGTGGATTATATGGCGGATTAAAAGTCGCGTCTAAAATGAATTCAGGATGGACAAAAGAACGTCAAACCGCGATCCTAAACAAGGCCGACTCAGTGAAATTTAGAAAACTATGTTATTTAGATCAGGTAATGAAGAAGTTTCCGAACCCTGAGGGCTATAACAATATGACTGGGGCACAAGAAACAGAACTGAACAAATTAATAAATGAGAATTGCCTGCTTTGCGATGCAGAATTCGAAAAGAAAGCAACGAATGAGGTTGATGGCCTTCCAGATGACTTTTAAGGAATCATGCCAAACAAAAAACTATACAATTAAAGAGAGTGAAGAATCGAAAGGTTCTTCACTTTTTTTTGTTGCAACAAAGTAGACTTCACAATAAAACGTGAAACAATTTTCGCAGTTGATCTTTAAACTCTTAACATGATTTTGTAAGAAAGAATTATTTAACCTTATTCTCTAGCATCGGAACAAACTTAAACACACCGAAATCTTCAATCGTAATTTCGCCATCGGAAATCTTAACTATTTTCTTCATTTGTTGCTCCACTCCTTCTCCAATTGGAATAATCATAATGCCTCCAACCTTCATTTGATTCACAAGTTCTTCTGGAATCTCTGGCGCACCGCATGTAATAATTATTTTATCGAAAGGTGCAAATGTAGGAAGACCTTTATAACCATCTCCAAAGCTTAAGCGTGCATTGTACTTCAATTGTCGAACAATGTTCTTGGCTTTTAAGTGCAGTTCTTTGTGGCGTTCAACACTGAATACCTTTGCTCCCATTTCGCACAAAACACATGTTTGAAAACCAGAACCACTTCCAATTTCGAGAATCTTCTCTCCTTTTTGGATGTCCAACAATTCCGTTTGATAAGCAACTGTATAAGGATGACTTATCGTTTGACCTGATCCAATTTGAAAAGCGGTATTTGAATAAGCCTGCTCAGCAAATGCGTTGTCTAAAAAATAATGACGCGGAATAGCCTCAAAACAATCCAAAACTTGTTTGCTTTTTATACCTCTATCGCTCAACTCTCTAACGAGCTGACGCCGCATTCCCTGATATTTAAATGAATCTATCACTGTTACAAATCTACATCTTACGAATCATATTTCCATTTTCATTTTCCAACAATGAAATGTTAGTTTATTTTTATGTAGACTGAGTTGAAGTGCGTCTTCTCAAATTCAATTAATAGCATCTATTATTTTTTAGCCTTCGATCCTTCGATTCCTGCTCTTTTTCATTCGGTTTTCTTATCTTAGTGCTCTTTTCATTTTTGAAATATGGCGATAGCAAAGAAAGAACTAGAATTCAATAAGAACGATGATAAAATGCGGTTGAAAATTTCCGCACTCAATAGTGAACTCGAGAAGATTTACCAGGGAGGAGGAAAAAAACGTGTCGAAAAATTACATGCAAAGGGTAAGCTGACAGCTCGTGAAAGAATTGACCTCCTACTCGATCCTAAAACAGAACAAATTGAAATCGGTGCAGTTGCTGGTTACGATATGTATGAAGAATACGGCGGATGCCCAGCAGGCGGCGTTGTAGTTGTGATTGGATATGTTTCTGGTAAACAATGTATTGTTGTAGCAAATGACGCTACAGTCAAGGCTGGAGCTTGGTTCCCGATTACAGGGAAGAAAAATCTAAGAGCACAAGAAATTGCGATGGAAAACAACCTTCCTATTATTTACTTGGTAGATTCAGCAGGGGTTTTCCTTCCATTACAAGATGAAATTTTCCCAGACAAAGAACACTTTGGAAGAATTTTTAGAAACAATGCTGTAATGAGTTCAATGGGGATTGTTCAGATATCTGCAGTTATGGGAAGTTGTGTTGCCGGTGGCGCCTACTTGCCTATTATGTCAGATGAATCGTTAATCGTTAATAAAACTGGAACCATTTTCCTAGCAGGATCTTATTTGGTAAAAGCTGCTATTGGTGAAACAATTGACAATGAGACCTTAGGAGGTTCTGTTACACACACTGAAATTTCAGGAGTATGTGATTATAAAACGGAAAGTGATCAAGAGTGCCTTTCAACTATCCGAGATTTAATGGATAAAGTTGGACATTCAGAAAATGCTGGATTTGATCGCAAAGAATCAATTGCGCCTAAATTTGACGCTAAAAAACTATACGGAATTTTACCGGCAGATAGGTCGAAGCCTTATAACGTTAAAGAAATCATTAAATGCTTGGTCGATGATTCTAAATTCACTGAATACAAAGCGGATTATGGAAAATCGATCGTTAATGCTTATGCTAGAATTGACGGCTGGAGTGTTGGAATTGTTGCTAATCAAAGAGAAATTGTAAAAAACGCGAAAGGTGAAATGCAATTTGGAGGTGTTATCTACTCTGACTCTGCAGACAAATCAGCGCGATTTATAATGAACTGTAACCAGAAGAATATTCCACTTGTCTTTTTAACAGACGTAACTGGATTTATGGTTGGTTCGAAAAGTGAACATGGTGGAATCATAAAAGATGGAGCAAAAATGGTTAGCGCCATGGCAAATTCTGTCGTTCCTAAATTCACAATCGTTACAGGTAATTCTTACGGAGCTGGAAATTACGCAATGTGCGGTAAAGCATACGATCCTAGATTAATTGTTGGATGGCCAACGGCGCAAATGGCTGTAATGGGTGGTTCTGCAGCAGCAGAGGTCCTTCTTCAAATCGAAGTAGCGTCGTTGAAAGCGAAAGGAGAAAAAATTACTGAGAAAAAAGAAAATGAAATCTTAAACACAATTAAAGATAGATATGATTCTCAAACATCCCCGTATTACGCAGCAAGTAGATTATGGATTGATGCAATTATTGACCCGATTGATACAAGAAAAGTAATTTCTATGGGTATAGAAATGGCAAATAACAAAAAGGCTGAAAAACCATACAACGTTGGAGTAATTCAAACTTAATTATTGAAAATATGCATTTAGACTGGCAAATTAAACACTACCGTGATTTAACTTTGAATGAATTTCACGACATAATTGCTTTAAGATCAGAAGTGTTCGTAGTCGAGCAAAACTGCGCTTACCAAGACTTGGACGGAAAAGATAAAAAATGTTATCACCTTATTTGTAGAAATGGAAAGGGGAAAATTGTTGCAACTTCAAGAATATTGCCTCCTGGTATTTCATACGACAACACGGCAATTGGTAGAGTTGTAATTGAAGAAGAACTAAGAGGACAAGGTGCTGGACATGAAATGATGAAGCACTGTATTGATTTCTGCATCAAAGAGTTTGGAAATGAACCAATCATTATTTCAGCTCAAAAACATTTGGAAAACTATTACGGAAAACACGAATTCGTTTCTACGGGTAGTGAATATCTTGAAGATGGTATTCCGCACGTGGAAATGAAATTACTTCCTAATTCTTAAAAAACGTTCTATGAATAAAGTACTTTTAACAGCAGCTGGGCTTTCTCTCCTAATCGGATGTAAAGTTCTCGATGAAAAGGTGGATGAGCCAATAATCGAATCAGGTAGTACAACGACTATTGACCTTGACTTCATGAATGCAGAGGTTCGGCCTCAAGATGATTTCTTTGAATTTGCGAATAGTAATTGGGTAAAAAACAACCCTGTTCCAGAATCAGAATCGAGATGGGGAAGTTTCAATGAGCTAAACCAATCGAATGTAATCAAATTGACTAAAATCCTTGAGTCATTGTCTGACAAGAAAACACACGGTAATCATGTCAATCAACTTTTGGGCGATTACTATGTTTCTTTTAAGGACATGGTCACTAGAAATGCACTTGGACTTAAACCTATTCAAAGCCAACTAGATGCGATTAATAAAATCAATTCAAAAGAACAAATTGTAGGGATTGTCGCCGAACAACACAAAAATGGAATCGAATCTTTGTTTCGTTTCAGAGTTGGGCAGGACATGAAAAATGTTGACAATAATATTGCTCAATTTGCACAGGGCGGCCTTGGATTACCGAATAAAGAATACTATTTCAAAGACGATAAGGAAGATATTAGAACTGCGTATCAGAATTACATAGCATCCATTATGACGATGCTTGACAAAAGTGATCCAGACAAAATTGCTGTGAAAATTATCGAATTCGAGACTTCTTTGGCGAATTTAATGCTATCTCCTTCTGAAATGAGAATTCCAGAAAACAGGTATCACATTTCAGAGCGTGCCGACGTAATTAAAAGTTTTGGAGAATTTGATTTTGAAGCCTACCTCTCTATGACTGGCATTGCATCATTCGAAACAATGAATATAGCAAGCCCGAGACACATATTATCTATCAATAAAATGATTGAAGAAGTTGGTTTAGAGGATTGGAAGAATTATTTACTTTGGAAAACAATCAACCACTACGCAGGCCATTTGGACCACAATTTTGTTGAATTGAATTTTGATTTCTATGCTCGCTCGCTTCGAGGAAAAAAGAAAATGAAACCTTTCAATGAAAGAGCAATTGAAGAAATCACAAGTATGGAACTTGGAGAAATGCTTGGAAAGGCATTTGTTGAAAAACATTATTCTGATACCGCAAAAGCCAGAGTTAATGAACTGGTTGACAACTTACTTATCGTTTTTCAAGAAAGAATTGAGAACCTTGAATGGATGTCTCAAGAAACGAAAAAGCAAGCCTTGAATAAATTAAATTCTATTGGTCGCAAACTTGGTTTCCCTGATAAATGGACAAACTTTGATAATTTAAAAATCAGTAGAAACGGGTATTGTGAAAATTACACCCGCTCTGAACAATTAAGCTTTGAAAGAAACATTTTAAAATTAGGCAAGCCCGTAGATAAGGAAGAATGGGGAATGCCTGCCCATATGGTGAACGCTTATTACCACCCATTGCTGAATGAAATTGCTTTCCCCGCTGGAATTATGCAACCTCCATTTTTCGATGCGAATTATGAAGACGCCGTAAACTATGGTAGAATTGGAATGGTAATCGGTCACGAGTTTACACATGGATTTGATGACATGGGATCTAAATTCGCTGCTGATGGTTCGTTTACGAATTGGTGGACAGAAAACGATAGATCATTGTTTGAGGAAAGAACAGCTAAACTTGGGAATACCTTTGCGAATTTCTGCCCAATTGAAGGTCATTGTGTAAACCCACAATTAACAATGGGAGAAAACATTGCTGACCTTGGTGGATTGACATTGGCGTACCATGCATATGCTAGAACAGAGGAATTTAAAGCTGGAATCAAGAGAAAGGGGTATTCTCCCGCTCAGCGTTTCTTTATTGCTTACGCTCAATTGTGGAAGATTAATTTCACAGATGCTGAAATGAAAAGAAGAATTGCTACTGATTCGCATTCTCCAGGGATGTATCGCGTTAATGGACCATTGATGAATTGTCCTGAATTCTTTGAAGCCTTTGGCGTTCAAGAAAGTGATACTATGCGTAAATCTGAAGAGGAGATTTCGAAGATTTGGTAAGAAAATCTTAATGCATTAAAAAAGGCGTCTCGATAATTCGAGAAGCCTTTTTTATTTAGTTTAAATGGATTATAATTCTATTGCTTTTGGGTTGCTTAACTTCAAGGGATTTACTGTAATTGAGTATCGCATTGATTGTTAAACTGTCCGGGGCACATTTTACGTCCGTGCTAGGAGCGACAGAGTATTTTTTTAACATAGGCACTATCAATAAGTTGTTTCATAATTAATAACGCACTGTTTTATGAAATATTATATGCGATTCAAAAAAAAATAACATTTCTTATTTGGAAGTTAACAAAAAGTCTTTTGTCTATTCCTTGTCCTGTATTTCGGGCTTGTCCCAATAGATACTCCAGTCGTTAACATAATTGCAAAGTTTTCAATTCTACGCACCCAATCATGGTTGTAAAATTCATGAATAAAGTCCCAATACAGATTAAAATCTTCACTTTTCGGTCCATAAATATGTTCGGAATAATCATGAATGATTCAAAACAAAAGAAAAAAGGAATAAGCAAACGTAATTAACGTAACTTGTTAATATTATTGATAATCCATTTTCCAGCGAAATTGGCAATTATTAAACAAATAAAATATTTCAAGAGGAAAATCATCCAATAATGAAGATGGTTTGTAAGGCACTAATCATAGAAACAATACTCAACAGATAAAAGCGTTGGTTCAGCGCATAACAATCCGTTATAAAACAGAATACAAATTAGAACAAAAACAATAGGTTTTGTAAACTCGCCTTGATTAAGATTGATTTCATCTAAAGTATCAGAAATATAACTGGAGTCTGTATTGATTAATAACTCCCAGAATAACGACGGATAAACCATTCTGTAGTAAGAAATACGATAACGAGGAGGCAAAGCCATTTCCAGTCAATTAAATCGCTGTAATCCGTTTCATCATAAGAGATGTTAACGATGTCTTTGCGGTTTCCAATATCCGCTAACAATTGATCCATCAATCCAATTTTGTAGAATTTACCGTTCGAATTTGAAGCAATCGTTTTCAATAAATTATGGTCCGCCGATGTTGACAATGCCTCAAGAGAAACATCCTCGACAATAAATACTCCTTCTTTCTTATGTACATTTCCATCAAACTTTGTGTCTGCGCTCCATTTGTATTTCCCTGCTTTCAGCTTACCCAGCGGAAGACGGTAATCTTTGGCATTCTTCGCAAACACATACGGGATATTTCTTTCGTTATCGTCTTCTAAGTTGAAATTGATGTCGGGAGTTGTAATTTGCTCTAATGTTGAGTTATAGAACTCAGCATTAATGAAAATTTCATTGTTAATATTGAACCGTTTCGGTAGATTAATTCGAAGCGGGTCTGAATTCTTCTTAACAACTAAATATTGAATCGATTTTTGAATGATCTCGTTGAATCCATTGTTGTTTTTTGTACTTCTAAATTCAGAAAACTTCCATTTCCAAAGGCCTTCACCAACAAAGACACCAAACTTCGACTTTGTATTTTTCCCAAAAACCAAAATAGGATCTTTCTTCTGAACTGGGCCTAATCGTTGTGCGATTAATACACTTCCACCTTCAATTTTGACATCTCCAAACTTCACATGAATTGGAGGCGCTTTCTCCAATAGTTTCTGCGCTTTTTCAGACAATTCGAACAACTGAAATCCTTCTGAAAAATAACCTTGTACTTGATCCATTCTTCGATCGTTTGGGATACTCAATCCGATATTTAATTTGTCCACATTACTTCTAGACGAAGCCGCAGTAACAAAATAGAAGATTGGTAAATTAATAGCATTCGCTTGGCGGATCAACTCAGCGTCAGAACTTATTCCTGCTCCATGCAAAATAAGAAGCTCAACATCTTTAAAACTTCCGTCCCATTTAGAGATTAGTTTTGACTCGACCTCCAGATTTTCATCCGTTTCAATGACGCTTTTGATCACAGGAACATCTGGATGCGGTGCTTTTGATAGAATCAACACCTTACTTCTAGAATCTATTACTTCAATGTAAACACTTTGTTCGTTGTTTTCATAAGAAGATTCATCATCCAAATGACGCAGTTTAACTGTGTAATTCACAAATCCAATTTGATTTGCTTCAACTAAAAAAGTAACGTGTCGAAAATCAAAATTCTTTCCTGTGTACCTCAGTTTTTCTGATGCAATTACCTTGTCGTTCTGATACAACTCCAATTCGCAAGATGAAGCCGCCATCTTATTCGCTTCAATATCAATTTCAATTGGGAATTGATTCTTGAAGAATGCAATGTCATTTGCCGCTACGTTTCGAATAAGCTGATCGCGTTTTTGTATTGTATCCCCCACTCCTACCGAGAATATTGGCGTCAAGCTTATCTTCTCAGCAACGTATTTCGGTGAATTTCCTTTGTTGTAGTTTCCATCACTTACAAAACAAATCCCGCCAATATTACGGTTGAAGAATTGATTATAAATATGGTTGAACCCAAGATTTAAATTAGTGACAGAACCACTAAAATCGTATTGATCGTTATCCTTTAAATCACCGTCAACAACATAAGTCTTAAAGTCAAAACGTTTCCCATATTTGGTTTTCAATCCCTTTTGAAATGAATCAATTTTTGATTTCACAGAGCTACTATCGCTGTAATTCAGCATGGAAGATGAGTTATCTACCAGTGTTATGAAGACAGGTTTCTCTGTTTTCGACTCAGTTGTCTCTAAAAGAATACCGTAAAGTAGGATTCCCAAAAGAATTAGAGCACTTGACCTTAAGGAAATTAAGATTCCTTTTTTCCAGCTCGGAGCTCCTTCCATTTGTTTCTGTTTTCTGTAATACCAAATAGAAAGTACAACTGAAACTAAAATCAAGGGAATCAACCACCACAGCGATATATCTGAAAAAATCTTCATTGAGTTACGAAAATAACAATCTAAAGCATATCAAAAGACAGAACTATGTTAAATAGTGTTTGGAAAATTGTCCTATTACTTCTTCTTCGGAGGATCAACGAAATTCTTCATTGTATACGAGACTCCCAGACCAAGAACAGATTTGAATTGCGTTCTAGGTCCAAACCCACCATCGATCGATTGAATATTGATATCATGATCGTAAATAACTGTCCAGTTCAGTGAAGCTGAAAACCATTTGTTTACTTTAAAAGTAAAAAGAACATCTCCGTTAATATCAATATTTTCAGGGTTCTCCAAATAGTTAGAGAACAATTCCAATGTCGATTTCATTTCAATGTTTTTGACAATCTCTTTGTTGTATTTCATTTTGAAATAAGCACCAAATTCAGATCTATATAAACTTCCAGGAATAAGCACTCCATCAACAATCGCTGCTGGATCAACACCAAAAGAACCCGCATCGGCTAATACTTGATCATTAACAACCGTCCATTTCATAGCGGCAGGAGAAATGAATAGCGTTAAGTTTTTATTCGGTGAATAATCCAATCCTAAGGCAAGGTTAAAATAACCAGGAGCCATAAATGATGAAACGCGGTCCAAAGTGTTTGGATAAACAAAACCATCTAAGAATTGAGTTCTAAATCCAGTAATTAGAGAAAAATATAGTTGTTTCTTTTCAATACTCTTGTCAAAACTATAGCCAAAGGTCGATGATAATTCAATTCTATCATCTGTTTTTTGAAGTCCTTCTCCTCCATTTCCCTTACCTATATATTGTAAACCTCCTAAAGCAAGGCTCAAATTGTTCTCCCATTTCCATTGATGCTGAAGATAATTAGCTGATGCGCTGACATATCCCATCAAAGAAATACTATTTCGTCCACCAGCGTTCCAGTTTACAAACGATGACTGAGTTCCATTTGAACCGTATAATGCCTTTAGCTTCCATGGTTTAACGACAGTGTCTGCTTTTTGAGTTGTTGTATCCGTTTGGGCTTGAGTGAAAGTGACACCAATGATTGTCAAAGCGATAAGCAATATTAATTTATTCATAAAAAATTTTGTTGGCGCAAAAATAGATATAAGTTCAATAATGATCTAATACTTTGATAGTTTATGTATCAAAAAAGGTTATACATTGATGTGAAATGATCGCGGTGTCAAATGGTTTAAGTCTTAAGAATTTTGTAAATTTGCGTGGAATAAAAACGACCAAACAATGAGTAAAGAAGTTTATATAGTAGCAGCAGTTAGAACTCCAATGGGAAGTTTCGGAGGAGCATTATCAACTGTACCCGCCACAAAATTAGGAGCAACAGCAATAAAAGGTGCCCTCGAAAAAGCAGGTGTATCGGCTGATAAGGTAGGCGAAGTTTTTATGGGGAATGTTCTTCAGGCAAACTTAGGTCAAGCACCGGCTCGTCAAGCAGCAATTTTTGCTGGAATCCCTGATACCGTTCCTTGTACTACAATAAATAAGGTTTGTGCATCAGGAATGAAGGCGCTTTCATTAGCAACTCAATCTATTTTATGTGGTGACAATGATATCGTTATTGCGGGTGGAATGGAAAATATGAGCAGCGTACCTCATTATTATAATGCAAGAACAGCAACGAAATTAGGTGATGTAACAATGATCGATGGAATGGTGAAAGATGGACTTACGGATATCTACAATGCTGTCCACATGGGAGTTTGTGCTGATAAATGTGCGGCGGAAAATAATGTTTCAAGAGAAGATCAAGATCAATTCGCAATAGAATCATATAACAAAGCTTCTGCTGCTTGGGATGCTGGAAAGTTCAATGATGAAATTGTTCCTGTAGAAGTTCCTCAGCGTCGTGGTGATGCTATTATCGTTGATAGAGACGAAGAGTACACGAACGTTAAAATGGAAAAGATTCCTCAATTAAGAGCAGTCTTTACAAAAGATGGTACTGTTACTGCAGCAAACGCTTCAACTTTAAATGATGGTGCTTCTGCCCTTTTGCTGATGAGTAAGGAAAAAGCAAATGAAATGGGAATAACACCTATTGCTAAAATTGTTGGATATGGCGATGCAGCTCACGAACCAGAATGGTTTACAACAGCTCCTTCAAAAGCAGTTCCTGTTGCATTAGCAAAAGCTGGATTATCAGTTGACGATATTGATTACTGGGAATTAAATGAAGCCTTTTCTGTTGTTGGAATTGTGAATACTCAGAAATTAGAACTTGATCCTTCGAAAGTTGATGTGAATGGAGGTGCAGTTGCACTTGGACATCCTCTTGGAAGCAGCGGATCGAGAATTATTGTCACTTTAATCAACGTTTTAAAACAAAACGGAGGTAAATACGGTGCTGCTGGAATTTGTAACGGTGGTGGTGGTGCTTCGGCAATGGTTATTGAAAACGTATAATAGAATTTCAAAATAGTATGTGAAAAGCGCCTCTCGTTAAATCGAGATGCGCTTTTTTAGTTTAATACTTACATTAGATGTTACAACCTCAAAATTCACACATGAAATTAATCTACTTCCTTCTTTTTTGTTTGATACTTTCTTCATGTAATACCGCAGAATCTGAGAAGATTAAAACCTCTATCCCTGAGACTAAAAAACTAGTCGATGACAAAGATCGAGTATCATTAATTATACTTGGAACCGTTCAAGATGCGGGTTCACCGCAAATCGCCTGCACAAAAAGCTGTTGTAAAGATTTGTTTTCAAATCCAGATCCAACACGAAAGGTTGTCTCCATCGGAGTGGCTGATTACAAATCTCAAAGAAAATATTTGTTTGAAGCGACTCCTGATATGCCTAGCCAAGTCAAACGTTTAAGTCGTTTTGCATTCGATAATGGAGAAGAAATACCGCACGCCACCTTCCTGACACATGCGCACATAGGCCACTACACTGGGCTGATGTATTATGGCAAAGAAGCAATGAACGCGGACAAGGCTCGAGTATTTGCTTTGCCAAAAATGAGAAGCTTCCTTATTAAAAATGGACCATGGAGTCAATTGATTGATAGTAACATCAGTTTACAACCTATTGAGGAAGGTAGATGGAATCCAATATCTGAGAACTTTAGGGTAATGGCATTTACCGTTCCCCATAGAGACGAGTTCTCCGAAACTGCTGGTTACGTTTTTTATGGAAAAAAGAAAAGTGCACTTTTCATTCCGGACATTGACAAATGGAGCAAATGGGACAAAGATATCATTAAGGAAATGACTAAAGTTGATTATGCCTTTATTGACGCTACATTCTATGATGCTGAAGAGATAAACAACCGAGATATTTCAGAAATCCCACATCCATTTATTATAGAAAGTATGGAACTTTTCAAAGATTTGTCCAAAAGTGAGAAGCGTAAAATCTATTTCATTCATATGAACCATACCAATCCGGCTTTAAATGCCGACAGTCCACAATCCAAGAAAATAATTGAAAATGGATTTAACATTGCTAGGTATAACGATGTTTTTGAATTGTAAATTTCGATTTGGAAATCTTAGGGTTCTTAAATTAACGTCTTATACAAATCCTCATACTGACAAACAACGGTATCAATGTCAAATATTTTAGAACGAGCAAGTGCGTTTTCACCAAAGTTTTTTTTACGGTCTTCGTCTTCTAAAATATAGATTGCGTTTTTGGCCATATCTTCAACGTCTCCTACGTCAGACATAAAACCAGTTTCTCCATTGATATTTACTTCTGGAATGCCACCGGTATTAGATGAAATCACAGGAACTCCCATCGCCATTGCTTCTAAAGCCGCCAACCCAAAACTCTCCGTTTCTGAAGGTAGAACGAACAGATCTGAGATTTCAAGAACTTCTTGCGTTTCTCTCACTTTACCAATAAAAACAACCCTATCGCATAATCCTAGTTGAGCACATAACTCTTCAAGGCCGTAGCGCTCAGGCCCATCACCAACCATTAACAATTTTGATGGTATTTTCTGATTGACTTTATCAAACATTTTCAGAACATCATCAACGCGTTTCACTTTTCTAAAATTCGAAATATGACACATAATTGGCTCATTATCAATAGCATACCGTCTTCTTATTTCTTGAATATTATGAATTGTTTTAGACCTTGGGTGTACAAAATTTGGAATCACTAAAATATCCTTCGTTGCATTAAAATGCTTATACGTATCTTCTCTAAGACTTTCAGAAACTGCTGTGATAGCATCGGATTCATTCATGCAAAACGTAATAACAGGCTCGAATGAAGGATCTCTTCCAACTAGTGTAATGTCTGTTCCATGAAGAGTTGTGACATAAGGAATATGAACTCCCTGTGCAGCCAAAATTTGCTTTGCCATAAAGGCCGCAGAAGCATGTGGAATTGCATAGTGTACATGCAAAACATCAAGTTCTTCCCGCTTTACAACGTCAACCATTTTACTGGCCAAAACAGTTTCATAAGGTGTGTAGTCAAACAACGGGTAATCCGAAACTGCTACCTCGTGGTAAAATATATTTGATCGGAAACCTCCAAGTCGAACAGGTTGAGAATAAGTGATAAAATGAATCTCATGACCTTTCTTTGCCAATGATTTTCCCAATTCAGTTGCCATTACTCCACTTCCCCCATAAGTTGGGTACAAAACAATTCCTATTTTCATCCTAATTTTTCTTTGTAATAAGTCACTTTACATTTCAAAAGTATACAATATAACATCAATGTTTCCTCAACAAAACCCTTATTCTATTAAGCCTATGGATCAATATTTAGCTATTCTCTAATCCACATTTCTTAAACATCCAAGTTACTGACTTGGCTATCAGGAATGCAAATGGAATTGCCGCTGCAATATCGATAGAATAATGAACGCGTTGCATCATTAAAAGAGCTCCAACTCCTATTCCTAAAATGAGGAATATGTATTTTTTTGATAGAAAAAACATCACAAAAACAAAAGCAGTATGTCCGCTGTAAAATAAATCGGCAGTTATTTCACCATCAAAAATCATGTTATATAATATAGGGTCGTTAAGACTTACAAGTCCTATCGGTTCTCGTAAAGGAACCAATGACAATGTTATAATTCGCGTCAACAAAATTAGACCATAAGCTAAAGCAAACTTCGACAGCTCATTGATTTTTGCACAGCGAAGTAAGATGTAAATGATAAGTGATGAATACGTAATTCCAAAGATATAGATTGAAAAATCGCCTCTTGGAAACAAATTCAAAACGGAATCGTTAAACGCGTATCCCGACTTATTGATATTGTCTTGATGATAAAGTAAAAACCAAATGAACAACTGCCCACTAACAGCTAAGAACAGCAGTGATGCAAGAAGCGCTAGTATCTTCTTTCTTTTCATTTGGCGTTTTCTAAAGCATTGTAAATAACATCTTGAATTTCTGTTCGAATACTCATTTTGACAATTTTCCAGTTTTCAGCATCCGGATAAACCCGGTTGGAAAGGAAAATATAATTCACTTTATACTCAGGATCAGCCCAAGCCAAAGTTCCAGTAAATCCAGAGTGACCAAAGCTTTTGAGACTAACCTTATTCGAAGATGGCCCTCCCTTTTTGTTCCTCATTGGTTTGTCAAAACCGGCACCTCGTCTACTCGTTGCGCAAAATTGGCAGTCTGTATACTCTTCAATTACTTGCTCTTTGATATAACGCTCACCACCATACATTCCGTTGTTTAAGAACATTTGCATCAAGCCGGCCAGATCACCAGCATTCGTAAACAATCCTGCGTGGCCGCCAATTCCACCCATCATTGCCGCTCCTTGATCGTGAACGTAACCATGAACCAATTGCTTTCTAAAGATTTGATCATCTTCAGTCGGCGGAATTCTGTCTTTCGAAAAATAATCAAGTGGATTGTAACGCATATTACTCAAACCCATTGGCTCATAGAAATTAGTTGTGGCGTAATCATCCAAAGTTGTTCCCGATTTTTTTTCCACAATTTTTTTGATCAAATAATACCCCAAATCTGAGTATTTGTATCGCTTGGCTTCCAATGTACTCGTTAAAATCTCATTGTACATATCGCTTTCATACGTTTTGTCAATCCATAAATCTTCAGCAACTTTCACACTAAAAGAATCCGATTTTACAGTTCTGTAGTATTGCTCGGATAAACTCCCATTCAATAAGGTCTTCGTATAAAATGGAATCCATGGCGTTAACCCTGCTTGATGTGCCAACATGTCTCGAAGTCGAATATCCTTCAACGCACTAGTCCCCATGAATTCTGGCAATTTATCCCCGAGTTTCTCTTCCAGATTGAACTTGTCTTCAGAATTCAACTTCATAATCGATACGGTAGACGCGGCAATTTTTGTTATCGATGCTATATCGTAGATATCGTCATTTTTAACTTCAATTATCTTTCCATACGTGTGGTATCCAAACGACCTCCGGTAAATCACTTTCCCATCAACAGCGACAAGGATTTGGCATCCTGGGAATGCCTTAGCTGCAATACTGCTGTTCGCAATTTCATCAATTCGCTCAAACTTATTTGGATCAATTCCAACTTCTTCGGGTTGCGATTCTTTCAATCTTCCCATCCATTTAATTGACAATCCATCTCCGCCTTTGTAGGTTTCGTTGATCGTTTGTGGCAATTTCCCATTTGTCGCGAAAGAACCAACCAGAAACTGCCCCATTCTATCCACCATCAAATGATGATTCTCGTAACCTATAACTATTGAATTAATTCCAGACAAATCAATATTATCCTTTAAAGCAAGTGGATTACCGAACAATACCAATGCGCTTTCTTCTGAATTTGAAACAACTTTCAACCAAGCTCTCCATCCTTTTGGCATACTAAAATCTTTGTACGGTCGAACAGAACCTGCATGAACTGTTGTAATAACCATATCGTAGTTTGCCATCTTACTTTTAAACTTTTGGAGCGCTTCAGTCCCTGAGTAATAATGAAAATGGTCAACCGACGCGACAAGATCCATTGAAGGCTTCAATCCTTCTGCGTGTGAACCAACGCTGACAACCGCGATCCTTTTATCGAAACGTTTAATCGGTAACACTTCATTCTCATTTTTAATGACTGTAATCGCTTTTTCAAAGAGTTGTTTTCTCGCCAGTATCTGCTCGCCTTTCGTATAACTCTTTAGTTTCCCTGGCTTGATAATACTTTTGTACTTAGCTAGCAATACGCGTTTGCATCTAAGGTTAATATCTTCTTCAGAAATCTCTCCATCCAAAACTTTCTTTTCAATAGCGTCAATTGCATCAACTACGCTCTTCGGAAAGAGTAAAATATCACATCCCGCTTCAAATGCCTTTACAACCACTTCCGTTTTTCCATATCGGTCAGCAACGGCTTTCATTCCCAAAGCATCACTCACTACAAGCCCTTGGAAACCAAGCTCTCCTTTTAAATATTCATGTATCGTCTTTTTGGAGAGACTACTTGGCGTTCCCGATGGATCCAACGCAGGAATATTCAAATGACCAATCATTACCGAAGACGCGCCAGCGTTAATCCCTGCTCTAAAAGGATAGAAATCGACCGCTTCTATATGTGTTAGTGTATTATTTACGATTGGAAGCTCCTTGTGCGAATCAACATCTGTGTCTCCATGTCCTGGAAAATGCTTGATACTTGTCAAAACACTTTGCCCCTCCATTCCTTTAACGGCAGATGCAACTTGATCTGCGACACGTTTGGAGTTTTCTCCATACGATCTGAATCCAATCACAGGATTGTTTGGATTACTATTCACATCAGCAACAGGTGCAAAGTTGATATGAATTCCGAGTTCCCTGCATTCTTGCCCCATCATTGCTCCAATCTTTTCTGTTAATTCAGGATCGTTTGCCGCACCAATCGTGTAATTATAAGGAAAACGCTCTTCACCAAACAAACGCATACTCACTCCCCATTCAGCATCCATACCGACTAATAAAGGAACTTCTGCTTGATCTTGAAAACGACTTATCGCGACTTTTAAATTATCCCGTTCTCCTTGAAAAAAGATTAAGCCACCAATTTTATGCTTACTTACGAGAGAATCAATATTGGAAAAATGCGCTTCTCCTTTGTTTGAATAAGCCGCAATCATAAAAAACTGACCGATTTTCTCTCTGAGTGTCATTGCTTCTAAGGTCTCATTAACCCAAGGATTTTCAACCGTATTGATAACTTCAGGAAGTTGAATATCCTTTTTCAAAACAGGATAAGAAAGTGGAGTAATCGAAGCAAACACAAACACCGATACTAAAATGGGTGCAAAAAGGAGAAACTTGAAGGAGAGTAATTGTTTCATATCTATCAAAAATACAATTTGAAATCCGCCTGACAGAGCTGCATTTCATTAGTTATAAACATTTAACGGGAAAAAACTTATCCAAAGTATATTCTGACTCTTTGTCAGTTCAATTTCAAGGGCACAGTTTTTGACATAATTTGGCTGAATCCGACTCTATAATTTTGTTAAATTTGTTTACTTTAGATTCACATGAAATTTCGATTTTTAACCAAGACATATAAGAACCGCCAATTCGATTATAATCCTATGTATTATGACGAACGTAAGGAACGTCTTGAAGTGAAAAAGCGGCAATATGAAAAGATGGAGAATGGCGAACTATCAGCGGAAGAACGTACTTCTATTCTCAGAGAAAACATTCGAGGCGAGTGGTCTAGAACTGAGATTCGAAAAAATGCAAAATCCTCATCGAACATTCGTGTATTTGTTTTAATTGTGATTATTATCGCATTGGGATACCTCGTTTTTAATGGCGTCGATCAAGTAGAAACGGTTGTAACAAGGCTTTGGTAGATATTTTATGAGGAATTTAATTAAATTATTACCAGACAATATTGCGAATCAAATAGCCGCTGGGGAGGTTATTCAACGTCCCGCTTCTGTGGTGAAAGAAATTGTTGAAAATTCTATTGATGCCGGCGCAACGAAGATTGACGTCAATATAAAAGATGCTGGAAAAACGCTCATTCAAATTGTAGACAACGGTCAAGGAATGGGACCTGAGGACGCTGAGATTTGTTTTCAGCGCCATGCGACGAGTAAAGTTAGTAAAGCCGAAGATTTATTCGCTTTAATAACAAAAGGATTTAGGGGTGAAGCTCTGGCATCTGTGGCCGCTATCGCTCACGTTGAATTAAAAACAAGAGAAAGAGGAAAGGACATTGGAACTTCAGTCACAATGGAAGGGAGTTCAATTAAAGAATCAACTGAAACAACATGCCCAGAGGGCACAAGCTTCGAAATAAAGAACCTTTTTTACAACGTTCCAGCCAGAAGAAATTTCTTAAAATCTGACAAGGTAGAGTTTGGACATATCACGGATGAGTTTGAACGCGTAGCCCTATCACATCCTGAGATTCATTTCACGTTACATCACAATGACAATGAACTTTACAACCTTCAAGACACGATTTTAAAGAAACGAATCATTGATGTCCTAGGAAAAAAATCAAGCGATCGATTGGTTCCAATTGAGGAAAGCACTGAAATCGTTGAAATGAAGGGATTCGTTCTCAAACCAGAGTTTTCTCGAAAAACACGCGGTGATCAATTCTTATTTGTAAACAACAGATATTTCAAAAGCCATTACTTCAATCACGCTGTTAACAAGGCATTTGAGGGACTTATCAAAGAAAGAACCTTTCCAGGATTCTTCTTGTATTTGGATGTTGATCCCAAACGAATTGATGTTAACGTTCATCCAACGAAAACGGAAATTAAATTCGAAGAAGAAAAATACATTTACTCCATCATATTGAGTAGCATTCGCCTAGCACTTGGTAAATACAACATTGCTCCAACACTGGACTTTGAAAGAGAAATGGGATTTGACATTCCGCACAAAATGCATTCTCAGCCCGCAACAGAGCCCACAATAAATATCAACAAGGACTTTAATCCTTTTCAAACGACATCGAATACGGCGAGTTCTTCTAGCGGAAAAACAACTGAAAACTTCTCTAAGGCGATTGTCAACAATGGCTTTGGAACAAAGGAGGCGAAACAAGAGGATTGGGAGAACTTTTACACAGTTGAAGATCAAAAGGAAGAAGAGGTTCAAGAGCTTGTAGAAGTTGAGTCAATTGATGAAAATATTACGAGTTTTATTGTAAAAGGAAACTACATTTTATCTCCAAGTAAGTCTGGATTAATGGTGATTCATTCAAAAAGAGCAGTTGAACAAATAGTTTACTCAGGAATAATTAAATCATTTATTTCCAGCCCCATAGAATCTCAAAAAATGCTATTTCCAATCGAAAAAGAACTTTCAAAAAAGGAAATCATTAATTGGGAAATGAATGCGTCAATGCTAAAGCAATTGGGCTTTGACGGAACAGTTGAAAGCGACATATTGTCTGTCAGCGCGGTTCCAAATGTACTCGAAGAAGAAACACTGTCAAGCACTTTAGATTCTATCCTAGAAACGCTTGGACACAAGGATATTGAAAAGGGCGATATTGCGCATTCATTGGTGGCTTCTATTGCAAGATCAGCTGCAATGAAACAATTGAATCTTAATTCAAATGAAGCGATTCAAGGTTTGATCAATCAACTGTTCCAATGTGAAAATCACATTTACACGCCTTCGAACAAAAAAATTATAGATACCATCGATTTAGAGTCGATTGAAACAAAATTTAAATAATGTTTAGACAAATCTTTTCAAATATACCTGACGTTACAAAGAATCTTTTGCTAATAAACATTCTCTTATTTATAGTGTCTTTGTTTCTTGCTCAATCTGGCTCTGGATTAGAAAACATACTTGAAGCGCATTATATCAACTCAACTTTTTTCCAACCCTATCAGGCAGTTACTCATATGTTCATGCATAGTTTAACGGATCCGTTTCATATCATATTCAATATGTTTCTACTTGTTTCTTTTGGTAGTCATCTAGAGAGAATCTGGGGAAGCAAAAGATATTTCATTTACTACATATCTTGTGGACTTGGGGCCTTCATTCTGTATAATGTAATCGGCGTATGGGAAATCTGGGAACTTCAAACTGAACTTAAAGCAGCCGGAAACGACATTCAATACATTAATCGTTTAATCCATGATGGTAAACTTGTTTCTGGCTCACAATTAAACCTAAAAGTTATAAATGAATTAATCAATGCTGGGGAACTGAAACTTCCAAATGAGGTACACGATTCATTTAGAAAATATATTGCATATAACTATAGTAGTTTGGTTGGTGCATCTGGCGCAGTCTTTGGTCTTTTAGCAGGTTTTGCAATGCTTTTCCCAAATACTGAATTAAATTTGATGTTCATTCCCGTTCCTATAAAAGCAAAATACTTAATTGGTGCCTACTTAGCATTTGAAGTCTACAGCAGTATTTATAATTCCAATGATCAGATTGCTCATTTGGCCCATGTAGGAGGGGCGATTGTAGGGATAATATTTATTTTGTTTTGGCGCAGAAAAGACAGAGCTAACTTTTATTAACCGAGAATGCAGACACAAAGAACATTTATAGACGATTTAAAGCACCGCTATAAGCATGGCGGAGCGCACATGAAGCTAATCTTCATTAATGTCATTCTATTTTTATTAATAAGAGTTGCATTAGTATTTGGCAAACTTTTGGAGGACGACGCGAACACAGAAATAGTTCTTCAATACATTTTTGGACTTTTCACCAGACCTTCTGAATTCATAACACATCCATGGGGAATATTCACATCGATGTTCGCACATTTTGGGGCAATGCACTTATTGTTCAATATGATCTTCCTGTATTTTGCAGGAAAGCACTTTGAGCAACTATTCGGAGCTTCAAGATTGATTTACACTTATTTAATGGCTGGTATTGCAGGCGGTTTGTTAGAGTTTTTAGCACATTTGGCATTCCCTGGCCTTCAAGACGTAGTAGTCATGGGTGCATCCGGCTCAATCATGGGAATCTTCGTCGCAATTGCCTTCTATCAGCCAAATTTAGAAATCAGCTTTTTTGGATTTTTCAAACTTCGAATCATTTGGATTGCAGCAGCCTACATTGTTTTGGATGTCATCAATTTAACAACAAATGATGGCACAGCTCATTTCGCTCATTTAGGCGGTGCAATTATAGGTGCGTTGTCCATTCAAAACATCCACAGTACAAGTAACCTTATTACTGCCTCTCAAAGAATGATCGAATTTATAAGACAAATGTTTTCAAGACACAAACGTCCAAAACTAAAAATCGTCAGAGGTGAGCAAGTGCGTAAAATGACGGATGAAGAATACAATGAGAATGCTAAAGAGCGGCAAAAAGAGACGGATAGAATTTTAGATAAAATTTCGAAGTCCGGATATGATTCTTTGAGTAAAAGGGAAAAAGATTTTCTGTTCAATCAAAGCAAATAATGAAACGGCTTAAGAAGATATTTACACTTAAAAATATCCTTAAAGGGATTACTATCATTATTTCATTAAACCTACTCCTCTCCTACCTATGCCCATTTATACGGCCTGATTCTTGGGAAATCATTGCGCTTTTCGGATTGGCATATCCCGTTATTATTGTTTGCCACCTAATCATTACAATTATTTGGATATTCATCAATAAGAAATGGGCCCTAGGACTCGGAATTATTATTCTACTCGGAGGAAACCTACATTTCCGAACCTTTACGATAGGCGGAGGGGATGATTCAAATGGAGCTGCCGAAGTAAAAATCATGAGTTACAACGTCCACCTGTTTGACCTTTACAACTCCGATCCAGAACAAGCGCACCGAAACAAGGATAAAATAATACAATATGTAGCGAATGAAAATCCAGACATCGTTTGTTTTCAAGAGTTCTTTCATCAAGACCGACCCAGTGATTTTGTAACGAAGGACACACTCATTCAATTGTTAGAAACAAAAGATTATCACGAGCGCTACACGCAATACAAAAAAGGAAAAAGGAATTTTGGAATTAGCATTTTTTCGAAATATGAGATCATTGAAAAAGGAGACATTGTTTTTCCCGACAACCAACCGACATTCAATTATTGCATCTACGCCGATATTGTAACTCCTAAGGATACGGTTAGAGTATACAACATCCATTTGCAGTCCATTCGATTGCAGAAAATGGACTATGCTATCTTCGATGACAAAACTAAAAAGAAAAATTCTTCAGGTTTCTTTTTGGTTTTAGGAAAAGTAAAAAAAGCATTTCCTGTTCGAGCAAATCAAACCGACAAGCTCGTTGAGCACATCAATAACTCTCCGCACCCGGTTGTCGTTTGCGGCGATTTCAATGACACTCCGATGTCATACACATACAATCAATTCAATTCTGTATTAACGGATGCGTTCAGAAATTCCAGTTTTGGAATTGGAAAAACCTACGCAGGGAAAATTCCAGCAGGAAGAATCGACTATATCTTCCATTCTGATCAAATTGGGTCAAATAACTTTGTGATTCAAGACGAGAACTTAAGCGATCACTACGCGATTAGTTGTTCAATCTTCAAAAAAACAGAATAAACACTATCTTCGCCGCTATGTTAGTCGAAATTAACGATGCAAATATAAACCAGCGGTTTATTGATCAAGCGGTGAAAGCACTGAAAAAAGGAGGAGTAATAATATTCCCTACCGATTCGGTTTACGCTATGGGGTGTAGTTTAAATGATAAGAAAGCACTGAATAAATTGGCGGCACTCAAAGGGGTTAAGCTCAAGAAAACAAATTTCTCAATAATTTGTTCGGACATCAGCAATTTATCTGATTACGTTAAACACATAGACCGTCCTACTTTCAAGATGTTGAACAGATCGTTACCAGGACCATTTACATTCATTCTAACGGCCACAAACGAAATCCCTAAGATCTTCGATACAAATCGAAAAGAAATAGGAATTAGAATCCCTGACAACAATACAATCCGAACAATCGTTGAACAATTAGGAAACCCTATTGCGACAACCTCTTTGCACGATAATGAAGATGAAATTTTGGACTACTTCATTGATCCATACGAGATTTACGAACGCTACGATAGCAAAGTCGATTTGATTATTGACGGCGGGTTCGGAAGTTTGGAACCCTCAACCGTTGTGAAATGCACCGAAGGATATTGCGAAATAATCCGTCAAGGCGCAGGAGAAATTGATCTATGATACTTTTAATCGATTGCGGATCTGACACAACAACTAACATCGCTCACATCATTTATGATTACTGCGATGTCAAGACAATTCCCCTACTCGATCTCAACAAAGACAAGGACCTCGAAGAAATTCAAGGCATCATTCTTTCAAGTGGATCATTATTGTTAACTGAAATTGACCCTGACAAATACTTAGATCAACTCGAATGGGTTACGGAAACCGAACTCCCCGTTTTAGGAATTAATTTGGGACACGTTCTCATAGGTCTGTTGTTTGGAGGGTACGTTTCTCGCGCTCGCGATAACGTTGACTGGCAAACCATTGAAGCCTACGAAGATTGCATTCTTTTCAACCGTCTTCCCAATGAAATTGAAATGAGAGAAAACAGCAGCGAAACTGTTTCTATCGCTCCTGGATTTCAACTTGTAGCTTCGTCAGATGGCTGCGTCAACGAAATCATGCAGCACAAAGAAAAAGCAATATTCGGAGTTCAATTCCACCCAGAAATTTCAGGCAACCATGGAAGTATTCTCATTGAGAACTTTGTAAATCATTGTATTCGCCCTTCTTATCATTAGAAGACTGTTAATATTTCGTTCTTTTTTCATCATTTATGTGTTCTATTAATGTTGATATTTGAAATATGGTTTTAAATCGCATTTGGATCGGAATGTTTTTAGTCTCAGGAGTCGTTGCGCTTTGTAAATTGATTTTTTGGCAGGATACATTCATTTTTGATGATATGGTCAAAAGCTTATTCGATTCCTCGGTTGTAGGTTTTGAAGTAGCAATTGGACTTACAGGTATGCTTTGCCTTTGGATCGGAATCTTACGCATTGGCGAACATGGCGGGGCAGTAAAGTCAATGACTAAAGCAGTTTCTCCTTTATTCTCTCGCCTGTTTCCAGGAGTACCAAAAGACCATCCGGCAGTTGGTTCGATGATGATGAACTTTAGCGCAAACATGCTAGGACTGGATAATGCGGCAACTCCAATGGGACTGAAAGCAATGGCAGAACTGCAAACATTAAACCCTGAAAAGAACAAAGCCACTGATGCTCAAATAATGTTCCTTGTTCTTAACACTTCGGGATTAACATTAATTCCAGTATCTGTATTCGGACTATTGACAACCAACAGTTTTGAAGATCCAACAGTAATTTTCTTACCGATTCTAATCTCAACGTATATAGCATCACTCATTGGACTAATTGTCGTTTCCATTAAACAAAAAATAAATCTATTCAATCCAGTAGTCCTCGCCTACCTAGGTACGGCTACCCTCTTTGTATGTGGACTTTTGGTTTATGTTATTTACAACCCTTCGCATGCAGAAGTTATTGCGAGAGTTGGTGGCCCGCTGATTATTTTTACGATAATCATCACATTTATTATGATGGCGATTAAGAAGCGTGTGAATGTATACGATTCATTTGTGGATGGCGCTAAAGAAGGATTTCAAGTTGCAATTTCTATAATCCCTTATTTGATTGTGATTCTTGCAGCAATAGCAGTGCTTAGAGGCTCAGGAACCTTGGATGCAATCTTAGATGGAATTCGAGCAACAGCTGAGTTTATAGGCATAGCAGCCACGCACTGGGTTGATGCTATGCCAGTTGGCTTAATGAAACCGCTCAGTGGCGGTGGTGCTCGTGGTGCTTTACAAGACATAATTACCCAACATGACCACCATGGTCCATATCAAGAGCTTTATGAATCTGGAAAAAAGATTCCAATGTCATTTGTAACAAAAATTGGATCTACAATGCAAGGCAGCACAGAAACGACCTTCTTTGTTTTAGCTGTTTATTTTGGATCGGTTGGAATAACAAAAACAAGATATGCTGTGACTGCAGGACTATTGGCTGATTTGGGTGGAATCATAGCTGCAATTATTGTTTCATATATATTCTTTGGGTAATGGCAAACTGGTTCAAAAAAAAGAAAAGAGAAATCATCGCGAAAGACTTGTCAAAAACAGCTCTAAAGCGAATTGATTACCCGCCGAAAATCATCTTGGCTTGGAGTAAAGCGATTGAGGGCAATGATGAACTCATGCTTTGGCTCAAGGAAAATGGGTATGAAGAATTGACGATGGCCACTTTTGCAATCTACTTAAAAGAAGATGCAAGAAACTGGCTTCAAGACAATGGTTACGCACATTTATTGGCAATGATAAACGCCGCAGAAGGAAACGAAAGCGCGCAGCAATGGCTTAAAGTTCATGATTTCGAAATCCTCTATCACGTAGCTTTGGCAGTGGAAGAAGAACAAAGTAGCTGGGACTGGTTAGGGAAAAATGCACCTATAGATTTGTTCCTGTTGGCCAAGTCTATAAAGAGAATCAAAGATCAAATCGAAGAAAATCACAATGATATTCATACTTTCAGACAGGATATTTAAAGAAAGATTATCTTTGCCCAATCAATTTCAGACTAACGATGATTAAAGGAAAAAAACTGGTTGTAATATTGCCTGCGTATAACGCGGAAAAGACCCTTAAGAAAACGTATGACGAAATTCCTTTCGACATTGTTGACGACGTTGTTCTTGTGGACGACAAAAGTAGCGACAACACAGCTGCACTTGCGCGTGAAATAGGAATCAATCACGTTATCGTTCACGAAAAGAACAAAGGCTATGGTGGAAATCAGAAGTCATGTTACAATAAAGCACTCGAATTGGATGCTGACATTGTTGTGATGCTTCATCCTGATTACCAATACACACCGATGTTAATTGAAAGCATGGCGCATTTAATTGCAAACGACCTCTACCCTGTTGTTATCGGATCTAGAATCCTTGGTAAAGGCGCTCGAAAAGGTGGAATGCCGCTTTACAAATATATAGCGAATCGTTTTTTAACGTTAAGTCAGAACATTCTAATGAAGCAAAAGCTTTCTGAATACCATACTGGTTTTAGAATGTTCTCAAAAGAAGTACTGACTGATATCAATTACAATATCAATTCTGACGATTTCATTTTCGATAATCAAATGCTCGCACAAATATTCTACGCAGGTCATGAAATTGCTGAAATCACATGCCCAACGAAATACTTCGAAGAAGCATCATCCATTAATTTGTCAAGAAGTACAACGTATGGACTTGGAGTTCTTGGTGTTTCTTGGAAATACTTCTTCAATAAAATTGGATTGGTAAAATCTGACATCTTCCACAAGAAGTAACGCTAACTAATGAAAGGGAATCATCAGATGACCTGCTATGAACGGTCTATGTACCTTCTAAGTCTCTTCTGCAGACCTTTCACGAGATAAAGTCAGTAATATAGAAGTCAAATAAACCACCAAATTGGTTGAATCCACACAACACCTTCTTAAAAACCAGAACCGATAGACAATAAACTTCTCTATAATTCGATTAACTTTATCGACCTAAAAGGAGCCAATAATTAATGTCAAAATTCGAACAGTTAGCGAACAATCCCAAAAAGAGTATTCTATTCCTTTTTTTGTTGTCAGCTATTTTATTTATTGGTCTTGGGAACACGCACTTATTTGATTGGGACGAAATAAATTTTGCTGAATCAGCGAGAGAAATGATGGCCAGCGGCGATTATTTAAGAGTTCAAATCAATTTCGAACCTTTCTGGGAAAAACCACCGTTGTTTTTTTGGTTTCAAGTGGCCTCAATGAAATTATTTGGTGTGAATGAGTTCGCAGCACGTTTCCCAAATGCAGTTTTCGGCTTCATTTATTTAATCTCGTTCTATTTTATTGGAAAGAAACACTTCTCTGCTAAATTTGGATTGATGTGGTCCTTGATTTTCTTTGCCACTATTCTGCCTCATATTTATTTCAAATCAGGAATTATTGACCCTGTTTTCAATTACTTCATTTTCATGTCCATTTACTTCATGATACTAGTCATTAGTGGAGATCATGAGAATAAGATGCATCTCGCGTTTATCGCAGGATTATTCAGCGGCTTGAGCGTCATCACCAAAGGTCCTGTTGGCCTCTTACTCCTAGGCCTGACCTTACTCGTTTATTTGATCATCAAAAAATTCAAACCTTTCCCTAAAGTTAAATTCATTGCTGGCTTCTTTTTCGGACTGCTTGTGATCATTTTTACGTGGTTGGGAGTCGAGTTTTACAACAACGGTACAGCGATCATTCAAAAATTCATTGAATACCAAGCCGAGTTGTTTAGCTCCGATGTTGCAGGACATGCACAACCGTTTTACTACCATTTTGTTGTTGTCTTCTTCGGATGTTTTCCTATTTCAATATTGGCACTCCCATTACTTTTCAAACGACGATGGAATGTCTCTTTTGACTTTCACACTTGGATGCTTTGTTTGTTTTGGGTTGTTCTCATCTTGTTCAGTATTGTCACAACGAAGATTATCCATTACTCTTCTATGACATGGATTCCGCTATCGTTTATGGCTGCTTTAACAGTTTACGAGGTAAGTTTGGGTGAATATTATTTTAAAAAGTCAATTCGAATTGCATTCATAACTTTGGGAGTTTTAATTGGAACCGCAATTCTAGCAGTCCCTATAATACTCATGAATAAGGAAATCTTAACTTCTAGAATGGAAGGTGGCTTTGCTCTGGATTCATTGAGTCAAAGCATTCCATGGAGCGGATTTGAAATTAGCTCAGGACTCATCTTTATTGCAGGAATCATTCTTGCAGCAGTCTATTTGAAGAAAAATAAAATTGTTCACTTTGTAATGACAATGACTGGAACGACGACAATTGCTCTGCTTCTTGCTCAATTCATGATTATCCCGAAGGTTGAACAGATTACTCAAGGCGCTGCAATTTCCTATTACAAGGATTTAAAAGGCAAAGATTGCTACGTGGAGTGCTATGGCTTCAAAAGCTATGCGCAATACTTCTACAAAGAGCAAAAACCAGGCTTGAGACCCATTCAAAAAACGTCTGCATGGTTCTTAGAAGGAAAGATTGACAAACCTCTTTATTTAATTACGAAGTCTGATTATTTAGCGCTGGATGAATGGAATAATTTCAAATTGATTAAAAATAAAGGCGGATTTAGACTTTACAAAAGAGAGGTTGGCGCTTTTAAGGAAGTTGAGTAAAAGCTCCAATTCAAACTTACGCCGCTTTGGATTGGCCATGAGGATTTCCTTACCAAAACCCAACAAGGACAAATATCATCTTAATTAAACAATTATTGGCTAGAATAACTAACTTCTACAGCAGTAGCGCCTTTTCCATACTCCCTAAAGTCTGCGTCGTAAACTTCAAGACCTTCAAAATTCCTGAAAAACGAGCGCACCTCTTCTTTAAGAACTCCTAAACCGACACCATGAATAATGACAATCTTACGAATTCGTCTGCCTCTAACCTTTTTAAAGAAGGTTTTCAATTCATTCATTTGAGCACGAAGTATATCCGTGTTCGACCAGCCCGAATGTGTTTCTGTAATCTCTTCAATATGAAGGTCCAACTCCCAAACTTCAACGGGTTTTCTAGAACCAGTTAAGACACCTTTTGTGATTTGATGTTTTGCCCGTGAAAATGATTCATCCTCATTTAGCCCACGAATATCTTCGGCGTCGACATTGTACTCCTCGCTATACACAGCAGCAATTTCTGACTGCAGAAATTCTCTTTCAAATCCATCCGAATCGTCAATAACATAAAGACCTTGATTAGAAATTGATTGTATTATTCCACCTCCTGATTCGTTCAGGAACACGATTTTTTGACCTACTTTAAATTTCATTACATATAGAAAACGGACCAGATCCAAGGCCAATCAAGGACGAAATAAAGTCCAATGGGAATTAAAAAAGAACCGATCCAAGAAAAGAGGATCATAAATTTGAAAAATACCGAAGCATCTCTTTCAAGTGGCGCTATCAAGACACTGTTCACTTGACTTGCTATGAGAGGATCAGTTTGATCTTCAGACAAATGATCGATGTATTTTTGAAGTTGAGGTGTATTTTTAATAATCACCTCTTTGATCTTCGCATAATCTTTATTGCTTAAAAGGTTGTATGAAGTTGCATAATCGACATTTACCTGCTTCAATTCTTTGTGCATTTGATATTGCTTTTGAAGAGCGCGAACTCTGAATCCCATAAAGAATCCAAAAATAATTAATAGATAACCATAGTGAGGAATATAGAACCCTACGGCAATAATTGCAACAGACGAAATAAAAGCGAAAACCATTAAGAACATCTCATGATTTCTTGTTGCGAATAATTTAAGCATCTGTCCACCGTCCAATGGATCTAAAGGCACTAAATTAATGAGGTTTAAAAGGATAAACAACGCACCAAAAGGAAGCATCCAATCGGTGTGAAAAAAGCTCCCATACCACATGATAATACCTCCAATTATAACTCCAGGTAATGGTCCTGCAAGGATCACTAAAAAACTCTGTTTCTGCGAGAAATTATTTTTCTTCCCTTGGACGAAAGCCCCCATCAAAGGTACAAACAGCATTCTAACATTTTCATATTTGAAATACTTCATTGCTACGAAGTGCCCCAATTCATGAACAATTAATACACCCATTAAATATACGATAAAATTAATTTCATCACTCCCGAAAAACAAGACAAACACAAGAACAAATAAAACCAACGAAAATACAGTCAAAGAGAGACTACTCTTCTGTTTACTTTCCAATAAATCAGGTTTTTGTGGATAAAAATCAAAATCTTCCATAACGCTTAAAGTTATTTAGAAAAATTGAAATAGGAGTAAATCTCTTCAGATTACTTTGTCAAGGCAGCAAAATCTTTTGCAAAATAGGTCAGAATTCCATCCGCACCAGCACGACGAATACTTAAAAGCATTTCACTCATGGCCGAATCATAATCCAACCAACCATTTTGACATGCAGCGTGGATCATAGCATATTCACCACTTACATTGTATGCCGTAATTGGAATATTAAACCTCTCTTTTAGTATGTGAATGATATCCAAATAACATGTCGCAGGTTTCACCATTATAATATCTGCACCTTCTTCAAAGTCAAGTTGTGCTTCAAGAAGTGCTTCTCGTTTGTTTCTCGGATTCATTTGATACGTTTTCTTATCCCCACCTTTTGGAGCCGAATCCAATGCCTCTCTAAATGGACCGTAAAAAGCACTTGCATATTTAGCCGAGTAGGACATAATGCTCACGTCTGTGAAGTCATTGTCGTCCAGAACCGATCGAATGTAACCGATTCGACCATCCATCATGTCGCTTGGGCCAATGATATCAATTCCAGCCTGTGCCTGCGCCAAAGACATCTTCGCCAAAATAGGAAGAGTTTTATCGTTTAAGATTTCTCCATTTTCAACAAAACCATCGTGTCCATCGCTCGAATAGGGATCCATTGCGACATCACTCATCAAAACTAAATTTGGAAATTCGGCCTTAATTTTTTGAATTGCGTCCAAATAAAAATTATCGTCGGCATAACTGTAAGAAGCGATTTTGTCCTTTTTAGACTCATTTACTGCTGGAAAGAGAACATATTTATCAATACCCAAAGAAACACAATGCTCAATTTCTGGAAGCAAGGTATCTAAAGACCACCTGAAATTATTGGGTAATGACTTAATTTCTGATTTAATTCCATTACCATCTTCAATAAATAGAGGGTAAATCAAATTCTGAACTCCTAATTGAGTTTCTTCAATCATACTTCTTATTGCATGATTTTTTCGATTTCTTCTTGGTCTAATATTCATATAAAACTTGATCTAAACAAAATTAACATTTCGCTCGTAATATCTTGATTGTGCTACTTTTACCTTTCAGGATTAGACCCAATAAAAAGCCCATGCTGCCGATTAATCTGATAACAAGAGCTCAATATTTATATCGTTTTCTTCTTACATCAACATACCACCACAAACGTTAATTGTTTGTCCAGTAATATAGCTTGACATATCTGATCCCAAGAAAACTACTAAGTCTGCAACATCTTTAGGTGTCCCTCCTCTTTTCAAAGGAATTGACTTTCTCCATTCCGCAACAACAGCTTCGTCTAATTCAGCAGTCATTTCAGTTTCGATAAATCCAGGAGCAATAGCATTGCAACGAATACTTCTAGATCCCAACTCCTGAGCGATAGATTTTGAGAATCCTATCAATCCAGCTTTAGAAGCCGCATAGTTTGATTGACCAGCGTTTCCGCTAACTCCAACAACTGAAGACATATTAATTATTGAACCCTTTCTAGCCTTTAGCATTGGACGCATAACGGCTTTGGTCAAGTTGAATGCCGATTTTAAATTCGTATTCATTACTTCATCCCATTGTTCCTCGCTCATTCGCATTAACAATGTATCTCTCGTAATTCCTGCGTTGTTTACAAGAATATCAATAGCTCCGAATGTTTCAACTACTTGATCAACTACCTCTTGCGCTGCGTCGAATTTGGATGCATCAGATTTAAAACCTTTTACTGTTCCTCCGCTAGATGATAATTCTGCTTCTAAAGCTTTGGTTCTGTCAACAGAAGAAAGATATGTAAAGGCAACTTTTGCTCCATGTTTAATACATTCTTTTGCAATCGACTTACCAATTCCTCTTGAGGCTCCAGTAATTAAAACAACTTTATCTTCCAATAATTTCATACTTCTGATTTTTGCCGCTAAGTTAATAAAAAGAGTCCGTTTTTTATATTATTCATCCTTCGACTTCAATAAATCTGAATCTAAATTATTAATCGATGATTCACCCAAAATTGGATTCTTCAAAGATTGAAAATGAACGATCCATCAAAGAAATTAAATTCTCTTCCTCTGACAAAATAGATTGGATGAAACATTGGAAATATTCAACTAGTAGTTTGATTAACGGTACTAAACAGATTTATTGCACAAATTAAGCACAGATTTTGTTGTAAAAGATAGGAATGAAAGCAGTAAAGTTTGGCTTTGCTGCTTCCCTTTTTAAAGACTTAATTAAAGAAATCCCAAGTCAAGCCAACACGAAGACGAGTTGATGAAATTGGAAATCCAAATTGCTCATTGGTCCTTCTATCGCTCCAAAAGTAACCAATGTTTTCATACCTAACATAGAATCTAAACTCCTCTATTCCAAAGGTTGCAAAAGCATGAAGGTTCAAAAGTGAATTGGTTTGATTCTCGCCTGGAGCAAAGAACATGTTGTATGAATCCATCGCTGGCACATACACGCGATTGTTAAATTTGGTGGTGTACGATGCGTCGACTCCTAACACAGCTTCGAGCTTCTTCGCCTCAAACAGCCTTGCTTTAAAGTAAACTCTAGTGTAGGCTTGAAAAGATGGTAAATATCCATTGTTATCGAATGAATAAACCAACGTTGGCATAATATTGAAATTACCAAGTGCCAAATGCGCCTTCGCTTTAACAGAACCAAATGAGAATGAATTCAAAGAATCATTGCGCCACAGATCTCCATCAAAAATATAAGCAGATGAAAGCGAATTAAAATCTCCACTCACAACAAAATTGAAAACAGAATCTTTCACATTCCAATTCAAGTTCCCACCTACTTTCAGTGCTGTTTGTTTCTCAATGCTCGTTAAGACATAAGAAAAATTATTAGCAAAATAAGATCGTTGAAATGGATCTGGAGCAGAATTCTTCAAAACCAACCCTGCGACCACTTTAAGCTTTCCGTTCTTGTATTTCAATTTAGCCTCTTCGCTCCATTCATTAAAGCCACCAATTAAATTTAAGCGAGTTTCGTTCGTAAGAACTAAGTCTTTAATTCTAATTCGAGCGTTTGTAGTGAAACTAATTTCATTCGTATCTCTGTTGACACCTAAATTCTGGAAATTCCAATAGCCATGTTCTATTAGGGCATCTAAATACAATTGCGATTTACGATTGGAATAGTATGCTCCACCGGCATTTCGAATCCTTGCCCAATTGAATTGATCTCTCGTTTTAGAAGAGTCAATGTTAATTGAACTATAAATTGCGGAAAGGTTATCTATTTCTAGGTATTCACGGTTCGTGATCGTATAATGGTGATGTGTTGTTAAACCAAAATGATTGAGTGAGTCTGGACTAAAATTGAAATAATTTTTAAGAAAAGCGGAACCCAATTTCACTGAGCTGCTTGCATCCGTTTTATTTATAGCGGCAAATTCTAATCCCAAGGTGTCGATTACATCATAATTCGAAGTAGAATTTACTACCCCACCTGAATGCGCTAAATCCCAAGATTGAAAACTAGCTTTTAATTGAAAGCTGTATCCCTTGGCATCACGTTGCAATTGAGTCCTAAGATTGTTCTCACTATACCCCGAATTTTGAATGTATCCAAGTCCAGCATTCCGGTCGTATTTTAAATTAAAGAGAAAATGCTCAGAAAATGCTTGACTATAATCCAAACGAACGAATTGCGATCCTTGCCCACCGAATGAATATGCAAAGCCTAAATGAGGAATCGCTGAAAACCTTAAAGGATCAAATTTTGTGAATCGTTGAAACTTGCGGGAGCTTAAATCTTGATAAAGACTATTGGTTGATAATCCATTTAAGCTAAGCGTTGATATTCCACCTTCGAAGGTTGAAGGAAGATCTGCAATACTTATATCGAACGTATCAATTGCACCTCCAGTCTTCTGCTGATATCGCACTGTATCAGGATCCAAGTCAATTTGACCGAACACTGATAACGAGCTAAGAAACATAAAAACGAAGCTTATTTTTTTCATACGCTTTCCTTGGAACGTAAATTTATACAAAAAAAGGGGCAGCCCGACATAATCAGGAGCCCCTTGTAAGGTCTTTAAAAAGTTAGACTAAAGGTTATTTACCTTAACTTGAAGTCCAGATTTTAAATTAGCTGCTTTGTTATCGTGAATAACATTCGTTTTAGCCAATTTATCAATCATTGTAACAACAGACGGTAACATTGCCTCAGCTTCTTTCTTGCTAGTCAATTCTCTTAACGTACGAATTGCGTTACGTGTTGTTTTGTGTTGATACTTGTTACGAAGTCTTTTAGATTCGTTCGATCTGATTCTTTTCAGTGCTGACTTATGATTCGCCATATTTTCTCTTTTTTTTTAAACTCTTAATAACTGTAGCCCATAGGAGAATCGAACTCCTGTTTCCAGGATGAAAACCTGGCGTCCTAACCACTAGACGAATGGGCCAAAATTTATTTCAACATCCCCGTTTTTGGGAGTGCAAATATATAGTGAAATTCTTTAATGACAAACGGTTTGAATGATTTTTTCTTAAAAATTATCGCCTCTTTCTTTAGAGAACTTGAATCCTAGTCTTTTACCTGTTGCAATTTGAAGGTCTGAACTGATTTCTTGAATCTGCATTACTGTAACTTCTTGGATCAATTCATAAGGTGGAGTAATCAAGTCAAACTCAATGGCAAAATCTATTGCAGCCTGTACAATGTCACGAATCAACTTAGCAGTTAGCTTACTGTTTTCTAAATCCTTAAACATCCCTCCGAGATCCCCTTTTCCCTCTACCATGCATTTTTCATCATGGTTCATAAAAACGCGTCCAATCAAATAACCTGAATCATTAAAGCGATTTTTCTCGTAAGATTCGGCCAAAAAATTATAGATATTAATGATTCCAAAATAACCATTTGCACCATTTCTTTTCAAATAATCAGTTTCCCATAAAGGATTGTCATCTTCAAGTCTAAAAATATTTTGGTGCAATTGAAAGACCAAAACATCACTCCCGATATAAGCAATAAACTCATGATCCCCCTTGTCATCAAACTTTAAACGGACTCGATCATCATTAACTTCCTTTCTATAAGCAGCAATTTCATTTTTAACGGCTTTTTTAAAAAGTTCAAGAATACCTTCAGAAAAATCTGCAACATCTTGTTTTACGGCAGCTTTATTGATTAATAAATCAATAATTTTTGAACGAACATTTGTCTTTCCCATTCTAGTATGCTTTTGCAAATATAACGCGCCCAGCGGATGGTTTTCCAGTCACTATGCATTCTCCTGTCTCCTCTTCTCTGTCGAAAGGAATACAACGAATTGTCGCTTTAGTTTCTTCTTTAATTTGTTTCTCTGTTTCTTCAGTTCCATCCCAATGTGCCAAAAAGAATCCTCCTTCAGATTCAATTTTCACCTTAAATTCATCGTAAGAATCGATTGGGCGAATATTGTTCTTTCTAAACTCTAACGCTCTATTGTATAAGTTCGATTGAATATCCTCTAGCAATGACTCAATGTGAGCATCAACACCATCAAATGGCAGAACTTCTTTTGTCTTATTGTCTCTTCTGGCAACCTCAATATTTCCATTTTCGAGGTCTCTCATTCCCATTGCCAATCGAACTGGAACTCCTTTTGCTTCATACTCAGCAAATTTCCATCCTGGACGACGGTTATCATCATCATCAAATTTGAATGAAATTCCTTTCGCTTTCAACTTAGCACTAAGCTCATCAATCTTTTCAGTAATTGCAGCCAAATCCTCATCTTTCTTATAGATAGGAATAGCAACTACTTGAATTGGCGCAATTGCAGGAGGTAAAACCAATCCTTCATCATCTGAATGCGTCATAATTAAAGCACCCATTAAACGCGTTGAAACACCCCAAGAGGTAGCCCAAACATATTCTTGCTTTCCTTCTTTATCTGCAAACTTCACATCAAATGCTTTCGCAAAGTTCTGACCTAAGAAATGTGATGTCCCAGCCTGCAAAGCCTTTCCGTCTTGCATCATAGCCTCAATGGTATAGGTAGCATCTGCTCCAGCAAATCGCTCACTGTCTGACTTCTCACCTTTAATAACAGGCATCGCCATTGATTTCTCAGCGAATTCAGCATACACATTGTTCATTAACTCAGTTTCGGCTAACGCTTCGGCTTTCGTTTGATGAGCAGTGTGCCCTTCTTGCCATAAAAACTCAGCAGTTCTTAAAAAGATACGTGTACGCATCTCCCAACGAACAACATTTGCCCATTGATTAATAAGAATAGGTAAATCACGATACGATTGAATCCACTTTTTATATGTACTCCAGATTATCGCCTCACTTGTAGGACGTACAATCAATTCCTCTGTTAATTTAGCTTTTGGATCAACGATCAACTTCCCTTTATTGTCAGGATCGTCAATAAGTCTGTGATGCGTCACTACAGCGCACTCCTTAGCAAATCCTTCAGCATTTTTTTCTTCTGCTTCAAATAAACTTTTAGGAATAAATATTGGAAAGTAAGCGTTTGAATGTCCAGTTTCCTTGAATTTTGCATCCAAGATATCTCTCATTTTTTCCCAGATAGCATAGCCATATGGCTTAATCACCATACAACCTCTTACTCCTGAATCTTCAGCAAGATCAGCTCTTTGAACTATTTCATTGTACCATTTGGAATAATCCTCTTCTCTTGTAGTATACTTTTGCGCCATATTTAATAGGAAATGCGTGAGTTTAAGAGGTAAAAATAGGAAAATCAAAGAGAACAGCCCTAGCAATAAACAAAAAAGGGGAAGCTTTTGCCTCCCCTTTCGATTTTAAACTTTTTAAACTTAATGGAGTACCGAAATTCTTCGAACTTCGTTTTGTCCATTTGATAAATTCACTTTTAACAAATACTCTCCGTTCGCCATTGATTGAGTTGACAATACTGCTGCATTTGCACCAGTAAACTGAGTCAAAACAGATCTTCCTGCTAAATCAAGTACTTCTACATTAAAAATAACTTCTGATGATTCAACTGTAATCTGATCAGATGCCGGAACTGGATAAACTGAAATTGATGTTGCTCCCAATTCTTCAATACCGATGATAGAAACAGTGATATCCTGTGTTAATGAATCAACACCACAAGAATCTGTTACAATTAATGTTACTGTATATGTTGCATTTGCAGTATATGTATGACTTGCATCTTCGGTTGTGTAAGTAGTCATATCGCCCATATCCCAACTATAAGTTGTTGTACCGTTAGTTGCTGATGTATTTGTGAAATCATATGATGGCTCATTATCCGTTACCGTAAAAGAAGTAACCGGATCCGTACAGACAAATACGTAAATGTCGTATGAAATTGAACTTGTACCACAATCATCAGTAACAACAAGTGTTACAGTATACGTTCCTGTTGTAGCATATGTATTCGAAGGGTTTTGCATACTTGATACATTTCCATCACCGAAATCCCAAGCCCAAGTCGTAGAGGTACCTGTAACAGTACTACCGTCAGTGAAATCGCCTTGATCTCCAGTAATTATAGAGCTAAAATCTACAATTGGATTATTACACGCAACAACAGTCACAGATTGACAACTAGAATCCATTGAACCACATCCATTAACAGTTACCAAGCAAACTGTGTATGTTCCTGCCATAGTATAAACATGCGTTGGGTTTTGCAATGTCGATGTGTTACCATCGCCTAAGTCCCAAAGTAATGTTGCTACAGCTGAAGGTGAATAAGTTAGATCTGTAAAATCAACACTTAAACCATTCACAGCAGAAGCCCAAACAGTATTAATTGAATCACCAACAGGAATTACGATATCTGTAACACAATTTGATGTCCAACCAAAAATTGTATCCGTCAGCATTACGTCTGCATTGTACCCAATACTTGGGAATGTATGCGAAGGACTAATGGCATTCTCCGTAGCACTTCCATCACCATAATCCCATGTATACGAAAGTTCAGGTGAACCAATTGTATCCGCTAAATTATACATTCGATCAGAATTTATCGGCGAAGAATTATTTGTAAACGTAGTTGTACCAGTTGTTAAACAATAGTCAGCTGCCATGAAGTCGGCATCCAAAGTGTATTTAACGTAAGGTCCTCCAATCATATCGCAATTAACAGGAACCCCTCCAATAGCAATATCGTATGAATTTGACCAAACACCACCGATATTAACTCCGGCAAGCCATTCATCGGCTCCATCAGCTGCGTTGTAATCAGAAAACAACAATCCAATTCCGTTAGGATCGTCATTTGTTACAACGATAACATAAGGCTGTGTTACAACAGTTGGGAAAAATGCTACAGTTTTCTTTAGTAAAGCCAAGTTTCCAGCATAGAAGTTCGTATCAACACTAACGGTAGCCGTTGTTATTGGTAGACCTGTTGGAAGAGAATCCGCTCCAGCAAGAAACATTTGTACAGTAACAGTTTGCGTGATACCTCCTACAGCATCTAATTTATATCCGTGAAATTCGTAACCTGAAATGGTCAATGCTTGAGGAGCGTTATAATATTGACTAATCCCTAATGCAGAAGTTGCATTATTAATACTCAATGCACTGAGGCCAGTAGCCTTAGAAAGTGTGTATTGATTTGTGTCAAGATTACAAGAAGCTAATTTCTGCGACGAATTGTAATTTGTTATCGATGCGCCTGAAGCACTCGAAGTGTTTACAAGCTCAACATCAATAGCTTGAAGGGTTTGAGAATGGCCAATAGTTGCTACAAAGCAACAAGCCAACAGTAGTGTTTTTTTCATAGTGGTAAGTTCGTTTACCGCAAAGATAACACTAAAATTTCAGTCAGAAATTATTTTTTCAACCCTTCCCTAATCTCGTCTTCGAAAGAAATCTTTTTTATTTTACTTCGGACCCATGAAGAAATATCAAAATACTCCAAAACAACTCGCTCATTGTGATCTTTCAATAATTCAGAAATTTCTTTCTCCATCTTTTCAAAAATCTCAATACGATTCACAGATTCAACTGTCTTTGCGAGTTTACGGATGCTCTTAATACAAACGTTCTCAACCTGATAATCACGCTCTTGTTTACTTAAATACCTGTTTGTTGACTTAACAACATATTCCAAGAAGTCATAATTCTCTAATTCATAATGAATTACAATATTAAACAACCTTGAGAAGCTGTAAATATCTTGACGTAAATTTTGCTCGTTATCATTAAGAACTTCATTGATATATTGAAGTGCCTTTTTATAATCTCTAGTCCCGAAATAACTGTAGGCTTTATTATATGTCAAAAGCACTTCCATTTCTTTACTGATTTTACCTTCGTAAAACGCTTGTTGTTTTTCGATTTCAGTAATAAGCTGAACGCTTTTATCAAATTCTCCCATTGCGTGAAGCAGCAACAATTCTTGATTGTAAGTGTTCGAGAAAATTCGAACGGAAATATCAATAGAGTTAAATCCTTTCTTTCCGTGCAGACTCCTTATCATAAGAATTAGCTCTTGCGCTTCATTAAAGTCTTTATTATCAATGTGACATCTCAAAAGGTGGAAAAGAGTATTTACATAGCGTTGACCCGTATCCAATTTGATATATGGATTATTGTCTAGAATTTCTTGCGTTCTATTGAAAAACTGGAAACTATCTCTATAATTTCTATTCGTGGCCGCACAAAGCCCCTTTATGTAGTAACAAATAGATGCCGCTTTTGTCGACACAGCGGTGTTCTTGCCTTTAATCAAATGGTAATCGGCGATATCCTCTACAACTTGTCTTTCCCTCTCATTTCTCGTGAAACCACCGGATCTAAAGATCAAGTTGATTTTAGAGTAGATAACTGTGTATTCAGCAAGATTACGGAGCTTTGCAATTACCATCTCTTCTTCTTCGACCAATTTATCAAGATCGGTTGAGAACTCACCTGATTCATAGGCAGATTCAAGCAATTTCTTTTCCCAACCTATCAATTCAAACCAATAATAGAATTTCTCATACCGTTTCGCCGTTTGTTTTGCTCGACCAACAAACTTCTCACATTCTTTGTACAAGGCCTTATTGTAAAGGATTTCAACATTTTTAATTTCTTGCTTAAGAGAACTACTGATACTTTGCTCACTATAGTAGGATCTTAAACTTTTCAGAATCAATTTATACAGGTGATTCTTTTCCGATGGAAGGTGCTTAATAAAAGTTTGATTTTCGAATTCTTCTTTTAAAGCATTTTCATCATAAGATGATTGGCGCTCGATATAATCGAAGATCTTCAAGTAATTCTTCTCACCAGATTGCAGAGAAGAAGACAGCTTAAAAAATCGTTTCTCTGACTTGGTCAAAGATTTAACGAGCTTAAACAGTTCCGTTGACGGCTTCATAGTTTAACTTTTAAATGAGATATAACGCCACAATTTAAGAATAAGATTTAAACAATAAAAGTCCGATTCAAATTTAAATTTGGAAACATAAAAATTAAAACCACTGTGAAAACAGGTGTTATGGTGCTTATAGCTTAACCCCTAATCAATACTCTGCCAATTCCATAGACTATAAGAATACAAGAAAGGCCTTGGATTCCCAAGACCTTTCTTTAACAACAACAAACTAAAAAACTTCAATACGGATTCGAACCTATCTGAGGTTAACAGATTCACCTTTTGATGCAGTTGTACCATCAGTGAAATTATTTAATTTTTTAAATGACTTAACATTAGTAGCATACATTTGAGACAATTCTTCGACTCTCATATCTGTTTTAGCTACAATTTCTTTATTCTTGAATATAATTCCTCTTCTTTTTGGCTGAATGTAAATGATATCGCCTTCTTCCAACACATCTTTGTTTCCATCAAAGTTATTATATCTGTAAAGCTGTGATAAATTCAATCCAAATTCTTTTGAGATTTTATAAAACGTATCTCCTTTTTGGGCCAAAACATATTTTACCTTACTCTCATGCAAAACAACATTGTGATTGTTCGAATACACATCAGTTGAAGCAATCAATTCGGACTTATAACCTTCTGAAAGCAATCCATTTCTGTCGTACTGATCCAAATTCAAATCTTCGATAATTCCAATAAGTAAATCTGGATATTTAGGATTCGTTGCATACCCAGCTTTCTTCAAACCCTTTGCCCAAGACTTATAATCAGTTACATCGTATGTAAATAAAAAAGCATATCGGCTGTATCCCATTAAAAATTCAGAATGATCTTTATATGATTGATCCGCTGTTTTATACACACGGAAACATTCGTTATCCTTATCATCGTCCAGATACATTTTCTTTCCTGTCCATCCGTGGCATTTAATTCCAAAGTGATTGTTACCCGAAATTGCTAATGCAGAATTACCACTTCCACTCTCAAGAATACCTTGGGCTAAAGTGATACTCGCTGGAATATTGTTGTCGATCATTTGTTGAATCGCAGTTGCTTTCCAATGATCTACATACTCCGATTTGGTAATACGTACATCATTAGCGAAGCTTGTGCCGGCCAATAACAATGCTGATAATGTAATTACTCTTTTCATGTTGTTTGTTGTTGTGATCTATTATTACGGTTGATTGTGCTTTTTGTTACAAAAATTATTGAAAACAAACGGGTCATTCAAAAGAATGTGATTAATGCATTATCCAAATCAATTCTATCCGATTCCATCGATACCAGTAAGAATGTCATACTCGATATTTTCGATGACCAAATCGTGTTTCGAAAACCAATAAATGAGGAAGAAGAAGTAGTAATAGCAATTTAATAATAGATTTAAATTCTAAGAAAGGCGTCTAAGTTAAAACTAGACGTCTTTTTCGATGGAGAATTTTCCTTATTTTTATACTTCGAATGAAACTATTTAAATACGTCATTTCCGCAATTACTTTGATCGCATTGTTCTTCGTTATTTACGCGATTGTGAGTATTGACAATGAATCAGGTATAATTAATACGCTAATCTTTTCAACCTATATAACCTTTACATTCGCAGTGATACTAACATATAGAGTTTCACTTATCGGAAAGGAAAAAATCAATTGGGCCACCCTTGGATTGGCTGGCGCGATAGTTCTCAGTTTGTACTTTATGGAAAGTGATAAAGGTTTGGTTTACACGCTTTGGGATTTTACACTTGTTGGATTCATTTTACTTTGTGGAAAGGCAATCTTTCAAATTACCCCTAAAAAGAAGCCGCTTTCCCTACCAACTAAGGCTTTAACGATTTCAATGGTAGCTCTTTTCACATCTATCGTCATCTTCCAAATAGGATCTCCCACTCTATTTTACATTACTGAATGGCTGATGATTGTACTAAGCTTAATGCTCATTGTCAACTTCTTCTTAAAAACAAAAGAAGTTTAGTCTACATAAGTTCCAAAGCCCTTTAATCTTTTTGTCCAATACGCTGACTTAGTAACATCAGTGACAATTACGCCTTTACTTGAACTTGAGTGGATCATCATTAAAGGACTGCCCTTTTCAGAAATGACAATTCCAACGTGTGAGACACCAGAACCATTATCGAAAAAAACCAAATCTCCTTTTTGAGCGTTCTTGACTTTAACCTTTGGCGCATCATTGAATTGATCCACAGCTCTTCTCGGTAACTTCGAACCATTTTTCGACATCACATAACTTGTAAACCCACTGCAATCAAATCCATCCGGTGAACTTCCCGCCCAAACGTATGGAGTTCCCAATTGCTTCTTGGCAGTTATCAATATTTGATCTCTTAACCCAGGGTTTTCGACAACTATTGTCGAATCCAAAATATTTGAATCCAATGGTGTCACATCAATTTCTGGTAGTTCCTCAAAGAGAACATCGATCAACTCTTGAACTTCTTCAAATTCTTTTTGTTTTCCTAAACGCTTAAGATCGGCAGCCCAAGAAATCATATCATTCTTTAGCCAAGCCAATTCATACATGTGGGAATTCATTATTTTCTCTCCATCATTTGAATTTTTCACAATCAAAAACAAAGCCTTTGCTTCATCAAGTGCTTTAGGATGCGTCAAAAGCCAATATTCATTTTGGGCAAGTTGAAACAAACTAATACTCTTGTAATAGGCCGGTAGCATTGAGAAATCATATTCGGGATCATCCAGCAATCGACTTGATCTCCGCCTCACCTTCTTATAGTGACCTTGATCAAAAAACATTTCCAGTTTATCCAACCGCGGATTCTGAGCATCAGCAATAAAACTGATTAAAAATGTAATCAATAAAATACCTATTCCTTTCATAGACTAATTTGTATATGTAAATAACGAGAATTAATTCTTTCCTTTCACCGTTTGTACGAATTTCATTCCACAACGTCATGTTTATTCAGTACCTTCTATGGAATTAACATAATTTATATCCGCAATCTGTTACTAAACCGGCGTATTTTGCGTTATTTAAATGAAACCCGAGTTTAATCCAGATTTCACATCATCTATGAGAATAGCCCCCTTAGTTATAGCACTTATTCTGACAAGCATTTCCTACGGTCAGAAAGACAGAAACAAGGTTTCTACAACACAAAAATTTGACGAAGTTCTCACTTACGTTTCGAAACTATACGTCGATAATGTAAATAGTGAAGCACTTACAGACGCAGCGATTATCGGTTTGCTTGAAAAATTAGATCCTCACTCTACTTATATTTCGAAAGAAGAAGTGAATGAGGCGAATGAAAGAATCAATGGAAATTTTGTTGGAATTGGAATTCGGTTTCAAATACTAAAAGACACTTTAATAGTTGTTGCGACAATTCCAGGTGGACCTTCAGAAAAACTCGGTCTGATGCCTGGAGACAAAATCATTACGATTGAAAACGAATCGGTTGCAGGAACGGGATTAAAAAACAGTCAGGTTCGAGAAAAACTACTAGGAGATCGAGGAACTAAGGTAAAAGTTGAAATCCAAAGAAAGAAGACTAAGGATCTTATTCCCTTTGTGATTACGCGAGATATCATTCCTGTAAACTCTGTTGACGCATCATACATGATAAATGATAGAACAGGATACATTAAACTAAACTCATTCTCAAGAACATCATTGAATGAAGTTCAAGACGGCATTCGAGATTTGAAAAAACAAGGAATGGAAAACTTGATTTTTGACTTGCAAGGAAACGGAGGTGGACTTCTATACACTGCCAAGTATCTTGCTGACGAATTTTTAAGTGGAGATAAATTGATTGTTTATTCTGAAGGTCGCGCTCAACCAAGATCAGATTTGAGATCTGGACTCGCAGGTTTATGGGAAGGCGGAAAGCTTGTTTTATTAACGGATGAGTATTCAGCATCGGCAAGTGAAATTTTATCTGGAGCAATACAGGATTGGGACAGAGGACTTATTGTTGGAAGAAGAACTTACGGTAAAGGTTTGGTTCAACGTCCGATTGACTTAACAGATGGTTCTCAAATGAGATTGACAATTGCGCGTTATTTCACGCCTAGTGGAAGGTTTATCCAGAAATCATATGAAGACAAAAACGCCTACAGAAGTGACCTTCTTGATCGTTATGAAAACGGCGAGTTCATGCACCAAGACTCAATTAAAATGCCGGATTCATTAATGTTTGAAACAATACTCAAGCGTAGAAATGTTTACGGTGGCGGAGGAATTATGCCTGACTATTTTGTTCCATTGGACACTATGGAAGTGACGGATTACTTTTCTGATCTAATTCGTTCAGGACATGTTAATTCGTTTGCCCTGATTTATATCGATGACAATCGCGAAGCAATGCTTGCGTCGTATCCTGAATTCAAGGACTTTAAAAATGGATTTTCAACAGATAAAAAATTCATGGATGAGTTTTTTGAATATGTCGATAAAGAGGACGATGAACTTGAATTTAATCAAGAAGAATATAACATTAGTGCGGAATTATTGAAACTGAGAATAAAAGCCATTTTAGCAAGAAATCTTTGGGGATACAGCGAATTCTATCAGATTTACAATGAATCCAATGAAATCTTACAAAAAGCTATCGAAGTTATAGAGTCTGACCTTTACGACCAAGCTGGTTTAGAATAAGAATTGAATATTGAGTCTTAAACCCAAAAAATTGAACATTAAAAAAAGCAGTCTTGGCTCAGTTAAAACCGCTTTTTCTGTATCTTCGTTATTCTAATTTACACACTATGAAAAAACTTTTAATTCCATTTTTTGCAATTTCTATTCTCGTTTCATGCGGTGAAGAAAAAGATCAAGTAACAGCTCAAGACAGAGACGCAGTGTCCAATATTAGTGCTGATGGCGATCTAACTCCCGCTCAGAGAAAAAAGATGAAGGAAGACTTCGAGAAAGAGACCAAAGCACAAGCTGACCTAGAAGCCTCTTTTACTTCTATGGAATTTGATAAATTGGTTCACGATTTCGGAACGGTTAAAGCAGACACTGATAATTTCGTTGAAGTAATTGTAACAAACACAGGAAACAGACCGTTGATCATTTCAGAAGTATCTGCAAGTTGTGGATGCACAATGCCTAAGGAGCCAGAGGCTCCAATTCCTCCTGGTCAAACGGATATTATTGAAGTTAAATTCCATTCTAAACCAGGCCAGCTCGGTGAAGTATCTAAAACTGTATCTGTTACAGCAAATACTGAAGAGGTAATCTCGAAATTTCAAATTAAAGCTTTCGTTAAAGAATAACAAAGGCTTAAACAACTAGTAAAAGGCGTCCAGGTTAAACCCAGACGCCTTTTTAATATCTCTTTTTTTGAGGTATTGAATCTTTTTCGAAATAGGTGTGTTACTCTACTTCTTCAAAGTCCACATCTTGAATATCATTCTGATTTGAAGCATCCTTTCCTATAACTCTTATTTTACCAAGAGACTGTCTTTTAAGATGTTTTTCTTTTTCGAATCGTTTTCTAGAATCCTTTTCTTGTTTTTTTTGAACGTGAATATTCTTGTTGTTGCTCCACTGAGCAAAAATGCGAATAACAACAAATGCTCCCAATAAAATTAGGAGCATTTTAAATAAACCCGTTACACTGGCTTCAGCGATATTCATTATTTTGACAGATGCATATTTCGTTCAGAATAGATTTTCAAAAAGAATGGATCTTTCAAAGTCTCGATGAATCGAATTGCTTCACCCGTTGATTTCATCTCAGGTCCAAGTTCCTTCTTAACATCAGGGAATTTTTCGTAAGAGAATACAGGGATTTTAATTGCATAACCACTTTTCTTAGGCTGGAAATTGAAATCCTTAACCTTATTCTCTCCAAGCATTACTTTCGTTGCAAAGTTCACGTAAGGTTCATCATAAGCTTTCGCAATAAATGGAACCGTTCTAGAAGCTCGTGGATTGGCTTCAATCACATAGACAATATCATCCTTGATCGCAAATTGAATATTCATCAATCCAACAGTCTTTAGTTCTACCGCAATTTTTCTTGTGATATCGTCAATCTGTTGCATAACGAAATCTCCAAGGTTGTAAGGAGGAAGAAGTGCATAAGAATCACCAGAATGAATTCCCGCAGGCTCAATATGCTGCATAACACCAATGATGTACACATCTTCTCCATCACAGATCGCATCTGCCTCCGCCTCAATGGCTCCGCCCAAGAAATGGTCCAAAAGAATCTGATTGCCGGGCATTTCATTTAATATATCTACAACATGATGCTCTAGTTCATCTCTGTTGATCACAATTTTCATTTTTTGACCACCCAAAACGTAAGATGGACGAACCAACAATGGGAATCCAAGATCATCAGATAACACCAATGCTTGTTCTGCACTTTCTACAATTCCGTACTTAGGGAACGGAATGTTATTATCTTCCAAAACCTTTGAGAAACGACCACGATCTTCAGCCAGATCCAACGCATCAAAGCTGGTTCCAAAAATATTGATTCCGTATCGCTCTAACTTCTCTGCTAATTTAAGAGCCGTTTGACCTCCTAATTGCACAATAACACCTTCCGGCTTTTCATGCTTAATAATTTCATAAATATGTTCCCAGAAAACAGGCTCGAAGTACAACTTATCTGCCGTATCGAAATCCGTTGATACCGTCTCAGGATTACAGTTAATCATGATTGTCTCATAACCACATTCTTTTGCCGCTAAAACTCCATGCACACAACTGTAATCAAATTCGATTCCTTGTCCAATTCTATTCGGACCAGAACCCAACACGATTACTTTCTTCTTATTCGAAACAATGCTTTCGTTCTCGTATTCAAATGTTGAATAGTAATAAGGTGTTTGCGCTTCAAACTCTGCAGCACATGTATCTACAACCTTGTAAACACGATTGATTCCAAATTCTTCACGCTTTGAATACACTTGAGATTCAAGGCATTTCAATAAGTGAGCAACCTGACGGTCTGCATATCCTTTTTGCTTAGCTTCAAACATTAAATCCTTTGGAAGGTCTTCCAAGCGGAATTTTTCAATTCTTTTTTCAAGGCCGATCAAATCTTCAATCTGTCTCAAGAACCATGGATCTATCCTCGTTTTTTCATGAATAGTCTTGAATGGAATCCCAAGCTTCATAGCGTCATAAATATGGAACAATCTATTCCAACTCGGATGTTCTAAACTGTGTAGAATCTCATTTTGATTTGTCAATTCTTTACCGTCAGCGCCTAGTCCGTTTCGACCAATTTCCAAAGATTGACATGCCTTCTGCAAGGCTTCCTGGAACGAGCGACCAATAGCCATTACTTCTCCAACCGATTTCATTTGAATTCCCAATTCACGATTTGTACCAGGAAATTTATTAAAGTTCCAACGAGGAATTTTTACAATTACGTAATCTAACGTCGGCTCAAATAAAGCTGAAGTTGTTCCAGTAATTTGATTGCTTAATTCGTCAAGGTTATATCCTATCGCCAATTTGGCCGCGATCTTCGCAATTGGATATCCAGTTGCTTTCGATGCTAATGCCGAAGAACGAGAAACCCGTGGGTTAATTTCAATAGCGATTATATCTTCATTTTCATCAGGAGAAACCGCAAACTGTACGTTACATCCTCCAGCGAAGTTACCAATAGAGCGCATCATTTTGATCGCCATATTCCTCATCTTTTGGAATGCTGTATCTGAAAGTGTCATTGCTGGTGCAACCGTAATGGAATCACCAGTATGTACCCCCATAGGATCAAAGTTCTCAATTGAACAAATGATTACTACGTTATCATTATTATCTCTAAGAAGTTCTAATTCGTATTCTTTCCATCCTAAAAGCGCCTTGTCAATCATCACCTCATGAATAGGAGATAATTGCAAACCTCTCTCTAATAAAGTATCGAATTCTTCCGCCTCATGAACAATTGAAGCACCCGCCCCACCAAGCGTATAAGATGCTCTCACACACAAAGGGAACCCGAACTCTTGTGCAATTTCCTTTCCTTGAAGAAATGATTTCGCAGCTTCCTGAGGAGCCATTGGAACATCAATCGACAGCATAAGATTACGAAAAGCCTCACGGTTTTCAGTAATCTCAATTGCATTAATATCTACACCTATAATATCTACACCGTGATCTTCCCAGATTCCAAGTTCATCACATTTGATGCAAAGATTTAATCCTGTTTGTCCACCCATCGTTGGCAGAACAGCATCAATATCGTGTTTTTCAAGAATTTCCACGATACTTTCTGGCTCAAGAGGCTTCAAGTAGATATTGTCGGCTACAACTTTATCAGTCATAATCGTCGCGGGATTGGAGTTAATCAACGTAACTTCAATTCCTTCTTCTCTCAATGATCTTGATGCTTGTGATCCAGCATAATCAAACTCGCAAGCTTGACCTATCACAATCGGTCCGCTTCCGATAATCAGTATGGACTTAATTGACTTATCTTTTGGCATTATATGCGCTAATTAAAGGGTTCAACTTTCGCGCTTAAAAACGCGTCAAATCGAAGGCAAAATTAGCACATTATCTACAAGAGCTAAAGGGTTTTATTAGATGTTTTCGATATGTTTTGAACAATCAACGTGAATAACTTTAGAAAGCCCTTTATTAGTGGTGATTAAGGTGGGTTAAATCAATGTTATTAATTTTTATCAGCACTAGTATTAAATGAAAAAAGGTCAATCTTTACCCTGGTTTAATATTTTGATTGCATTTTTGTGCGTCTGAATATATTTCTGGCAGCTCTATTTAGCAACAATAGGTCACTTCTTTGTAGACATTTACAACCAACTTGGTGCCTCGAAGGCTTTTAAACTCTAACAAGGTCAGTATTGGGGTGTTTGCTTTAACAGTTTTATACACTGCGCTTGGCAATTACTTATTTTAAATTCTATATCTCGGAGCGTATATCGAACGCAGAAAAAATCTTCTTACTCCGGGCATACTTGGCTTGCTTCAATAATAACATAGTTAGTAAAGTTCACATTAACGAACAATGCTAGAATTGGAATGACAGACGTCAATTACTTCCTTCTGAGCTATATCTATAGTCGATCTTTCAAGGATGCAACCTTTACAATCGAATTTCGAAACTCGATAACGCAATTAGGACTAGCTTTTATCGTGCTTTTCATTTTCACCTACTCCATGACTTGGATAAACTTCGGAATCAGATCTATGATTGCAGGCCTAGTCTTTGGCTCAATTACCTTCACCCTTGCAGGGTTTCGAAACAAAATTGCTAGCTATTCTTTTGTATTCCTTTCATTAATTGGATTTAGCACTGCTCTATTCTACGCGCTTTGGTCGATAGAATGGAACCTTTACAAGGCACAAGAACACATCAATAACGACAATTTCGAAAAGGCTAAACATTATTACAGCCAGATCCTATTAATAGAACCAAACTATTATTCTTCACACAAAATTTACTGATAATTGATATCGAGGAACTTAGCGATAAGACTTTCGGTTTGCATCAAAACGGAGAATACATTCAAGCGCATAAGATTTACGATGAGATTTTAAAGCTAGACCCTAATAATTATTGGGCAAAAGAACAAATAGATATACTGCCATAAAACTTGAGGATTATTATCTTTGTTTCAACGACACTCTAAACTATGCAAGAAATATTATCACATTTACAAATTGAACAGAAGATCAATCGATTGGCACATCAATTATTAGAAAACTGTTTTGAAGAAAAAGAAATATTCATTGGAGGTATTCAAGGAAACGGATATATTCTCGCTGAGCGCTTGTCAAATATAATAGTCGCCAATTCGGACTTAAAAACTAACCTTTTTGAGGTAAAACTAAACAAGTCAGAACCATGGTCAAAGGACATCACACTTTCGATGGACCAAAAAAAAATGGAGAACGGCTATATCGTTCTCGTGGATGATGTTTTAAACTCAGGAAAGACAATGCAATATGCATTGGTTGAAATCCTTCAATTCCGGACGAAAGCAATTAAAACATTAACACTTGTTGATAGAAAACACAGACGTTTCCCTATAAAAGCGAATTTTGTCGGCATGAGTCTTTCAACAACTCTGAAACAACATGTAGAAGTTGATTTAAAAAGTAAAAAAAATAAAGCTTATTTGGTATGATCAATCGCGTAACGGAGTCCTCTTCAAACCACGACAATCTAGAAAAGATGTCAACGCATGAAATTCTAGAAGGAATTAATTCGGAAGATCAAAAAGTCGCATCGTGCGTCCACGCTATTCTACCTGAAATAGAAGCTTTCGTTAATGAATGCACAGCTCGCATGAAACAAGGTGGACGGCTATTCTACATTGGCGCAGGAACGAGTGGACGGCTAGGAATCGTCGATGCAAGCGAGTGCCCTCCGACTTTTGGGGTCGATCACAATACCGTTATCGGAATTATGGCAGGTGGTGACTCGGCCATTCGAAAAGCTGTAGAATTTGCAGAAGATGATATTGAACAAGGCTGGATTGATTTGGGAGAATTCAATATCACAGAACTTGACACATTAATAGGAATAGCAGCGTCTGGAACAACTCCATACGTTTTAGGAGCATTGAAAACTGCAAATGAAAAAGGACTTTTAACAGGTTCTATTTCTTGTAATCCAGGCTCTCCACTTGAACAACTCGCACAAAAACCGATGACAGCTGTGGTCGGACCTGAATTCGTTACGGGAAGTACTCGAATGAAATCCGGTACTGCTCAAAAACTGATCCTCAACATGGTTAGCACGGCGCTGATGATTAAATTAGGTAAAGTCAAAGGAAATAGAATGGTCGACATGCATCTGAGCAATGATAAATTGGTGGACCGCGGAACAAAAATGGTTCAAGAAGAACTAAACATTTCATACAGTGATGCGGAAAGCTTGTTAAAAGAACACGGAAGTGTCCGAGAGGCCGTTAACGTATTCAATAGTTAATTTATTATTGCTTAGATCATGAATTCTTCAAAAGACCTTTTGAACAAAGAAAACGACTCAGAATAAAGACGATTTAAACGAAGGTAAACGTTTGGATAACGTTTGGATAACGACAAAATGATTTTTTTTGGAATTCTCTCCATCTTCTTATTCATACCAATAGGTACTATAATCGCTATAATTATTGCTATTCGCGCGAAGGAAGAACTAGATGAGTTCAAAATTAGCCCAGAAGAATTCAATCGAGAATCTTTTGAATTTGTCTGACGTGGCTGGATTCTTGGAATTATTGCGCTTACGATTCACGCAGTCAGCGTTTTGCTTCTATTAGCTTTGTATTTTTAACAGAAACAAAAAACTCGCCTCATTTGAACTGAGACGAGTTTAAAATTTAAGTAGACATCTACTCTATTTCTTTAAAAGATTTTACTCACCTTCCTTTTTGGGTTTCGGCTTCGCAACTTTTGCCTTTTCGATTTTAATATCGAGCTCCGTAGCATCTTTCTTTATATCCATTTTAATTGTATCTCCAGCTTGCAAGTTTGATTGAACAATCTGCTCTGCTAATGGATCCTCAATGTACTTTTGGATCGCTCTTTTCAATGGACGTGCTCCAAATTTCTCATCGTATCCTTTTTCAACGATGAAATCTTTAGCTCCTTCAGTAACCGCTATCGTATAACCAAGATCATTGATTCTTCCATACAATTTCTCCAATTCGATATCAATAATAACATGGATATCTTCACGTCTCAAAGAGTTGAACATGATCATGTCATCAATTCTATTTAAGAACTCAGGAGCAAATGCTTTTCTCAAAGCATTTTGAATTACCGCTTTCGCGCTATCGTCTTTTTGTTCTGTTTTAGCCTTCGTTCCAAACCCAACTCCTGAACCAAAGTCAGACAATTGTCTAGCTCCAATATTTGAAGTCATGATTAAGATAGTGTTCTTGAAATCGATTTTTCTTCCTAAACCATCCGTCATGTGACCATCGTCTAACGCTTGAAGCAACAAGTTAAACACATCTGGATGCGCTTTCTCGATTTCATCCAAAAGAATAATTGAATACGGCTTTCTTCTAACCTTCTCAGTCAATTGACCGCCTTCTTCATAACCAACGTAACCCGGAGGTGCTCCAACCAATCTCGAGATTGAAAACTTCTCCATGTACTCAGACATATCAATTCGAATCAATGCATCTTGAGAGTCAAACAAGTAGTTCGCAAGTACCTTCGCCAATTGCGTTTTACCAACACCTGTTGGGCCTAAGAAGAAAAACGATCCGATTGGCTTATTAGGATCTTTCAATCCCGCTCTGTTACGTTGAATTGCCTTAACAACCTTTGCAACCGCCTCATCTTGACCAATTACTTTACTTTTTATATCTTCCGCCATTGTTGCCAAGCGCCCAGTTTCAGATTCTGAAATTCGTGTTACTGGAACTCCTGACATCATTGAAACAACTTCTGCAACGTGCTCTTCTGTAACTTTAATCTTATTGCTCTTAGACTCCTCTTCCCATTTGGTTTTTGCAGCCTCTAAACTCTCTTGAAGTTTACGCTCATTGTCACGAAGCTCTGCAGCTTTCTCGTATTGTTGCGATTTAATAACCTCATTCTTTTCATCCTTTAAAGCCTCAATTTTCGCTTCAATCACCAAAATTTCATTTGGCACATTGATGTTTGTTAAGTGAACCCTAGAGCCAACTTCATCTAAAGCATCAATAGCCTTGTCTGGCAAGTGACGGTCTGTAATGTAGCGCTCCGTTAATCTCACACATGCCTCAATAGCCTCTGGAGTATAATTAACAGAGTGATGATCTTCGTATCTATCCTTAATATTATTCAAAATTTGAATTGTCTCACTTGAAGACGTTGGTTCAATAATTACTTTTTGAAACCTTCTTTCCAAAGCACCATCTTTTTCGATGTGCTGTCTAAACTCATCCAAAGTTGTTGCTCCAATCGCTTGCATTTCGCCTCTCGCTAAAGCCGGTTTAAGCATATTAGAAGCATCCAATGAGCCTGATGCACCTCCAGCACCAATAATCGTATGGATCTCGTCAATGAAGAGAATTACATCAGGATTTTTCTCAATCTCCTGCATAACAGCTTTCATTCTTTCTTCAAACTGACCGCGGTATTTCGTTCCAGCTACTAAAGAAGCAAGGTCCAATGAGACGATTCTCTTATTAAACAGCACTCGAGAAATTTTACGTTGAACAATTCTCAATGCTAAACCTTCTGCAATTGCACTTTTCCCAACCCCAGGTTCACCAATAAGAATTGGATTGTTCTTTTTTCTACGTGATAAGATCTGACTTACCCTTTCAATTTCTTTTTCACGACCAACAATCGGATCCAATCGGCCCGCTTCAGCCATTTTAGTTAGGTCCCTACCGAAATTATCCAATACTGGTGTTTTCGATTTTGGATCGCCTTTTCTTTGTGAAGAATACGATTCTTCACCACCTCCTGAGCCTCCGTCTTCTTCAGCCCCACCAGGGAATTCAGAACGAGGTGTAATTGCATCATCTTTCATCGATTCTAATTCGTCTTTTACGTTTTCGTATATAACTCCGTACTTATTTAATATGCTGCAAGCAACACTGTCTTCATTTTTTAATATTGAAAGCAATAAATGCTCTGTCCCAATCATTGGACTTTTGTAAAGCTTTGCCTCCAAATACGTCAACTTCAATACCCTTTCCGCTTGCTTAACCAAAGGGATATTCGCAAGACTTTTAGTCCCAACAGCAGATGAGCGCGTCAGATTCTGTTCAATCTCTTTTCGAATCAATTTTAAATCCAGATGAAACTCTTGCAATACTACAATTGCTTTTCCATCACCTTCACGAATAAGCCCCAGCAATAAATGCTCAACTCCAATGAAATCATTTCCCAATCGTAAAGCTTCTTCACGACTAAAACTGATCACATCTTTTACCCTTTGCGAAAATTTTGCTTCCATATTAAATGATATATTTCTATTGTTAGAGACGGTATAAAAATGGACATTTTACACCACTTACAAATATATAACGAATAAAATTGTTAATAAGTAACCGTAAACAGCAATTTTCCACAGATTTTTGTTAGTAAATACCCTATTTAAAACCAACTTTTTCTCCACGAAATAACTAATTTCGAACTTGCTTTTTAACGTGCACAAATCGTGCTAAAACAAAACTAGTGACAACATGGCAGATGGAGAAAGAATAATCCAAATAAAGATTGAGGATGAAATGAAGTCAGCGTACATTGATTATTCAATGTCCGTTATTGTATCTAGAGCACTTCCAGATGTGAGAGATGGCTTCAAACCAGTTCACAGAAGAGTTCTCTATGGAATGCAAGACCTAGGTGTTTACTCAAACAGACCTTACAAAAAGAGTGCTAGAATTGTCGGTGAGGTACTAGGTAAGTACCACCCACACGGTGACAGCTCAGTATATGACACAATGGTACGTATGGCTCAGCCATGGTCGCTACGTTACCCGTTAGTGGACGGACAAGGTAACTACGGCTCTATCGATGGCGATAGTCCTGCAGCAATGCGTTATACTGAGGCAAGACTTCGAAAGATTGCTGAAGATATGCTCGGTGACCTTGAAAAAGAGACTGTCGACTTCGCACCAAACTTTGATGATAGTTTAGTGGAACCAACTGTTCTACCCTCTAAAATACCTAACCTGCTTTGTAATGGAGCTAGTGGTATTGCAGTTGGTATGGCAACAAATATGGCGCCGCACAACTTAACGGAGGTTGTTAATGGAACAATTGCATACGTTGATAATAATGAGATTGACGATGAGGAGTTGCTGCAACATGTTAAAGCACCTGACTTTCCAACAGGAGGTATTATTTACGGCTACGAGGGTGTGCGAGATGCATTACTGACTGGTAAAGGTCGTATTGTAATGCGTGGTAAGGCAGAAATTGAAGTGACGAAATCTGGAAAAGAAGTTATTATTGTATCTGAAATTCCTTACCAAGTAAATAAAGCCGACATGATTCGCAAAACTGCGGATCTGGTCAACGATAAAAAGATTGATGGGATCTCTGATTTAAGAGATGAATCGGATAGAAATGGAATGCGCATCGTTTATGAATTAAAGCGAGATGCAATCCCAAATGTTGTGCTCAATAAATTATTTAAGTTTACAGCGCTACAAAGCTCATTTTCAGTAAATAATATCTGTCTCGTCAAGGGACGCCCTCAGTTATTGAACTTGCGTCAAATCATCGAGAACTTTGTTGAATTCAGACATGAAGTTATCGTAAGAAGAACAAAATTTGAACTAAGAAAAGCAGAAGAAAGAGCACACATTCTAGAAGGCTTAATTATTGCATCTGATAATATTGACGAAGTAATCAAATTAATCAGAGCATCTAAAAGCCCAGAAGAAGCAAGAGACAAATTGATTGCACGTTTTGATTTAAGTGACATTCAATCGAGAGCTATTGTTGAGATGAGGCTGCGTCAACTTACTGGACTGGAGCAAGACAAGCTTCGTGGTGAGTACGACGAATTAATGATTACTATCGCCGATTTGAAAGATATTCTTGCTAATGAAAGCAGAAGAAAACAAATCATTAAAGATGAGCTTGAGTACGTTAAAGAAAAATACGGTGATAAAAGAAGATCTCTTATTGAATATTCAGCGAGCGAAATGCGAATTGAGGATTTAATTCCAGATGAAGAAGTTGTTGTCACCATTTCTCACGCAGGCTATATCAAAAGAACAAGCTTAGTTGAATACAAGGTTCAGAACAGAGGTGGAATGGGATCTAAAGGATCCACGACCAGAGACAAGGATTTCTTAGAAGAATTATTCGTTGCAACCAACCACAACTACCTTCTCATATTTACTGAGAAAGGGAAATGTTTCTGGATGCGTGTTTTCGAAATTCCAGAAGGGTCTAAAATTGCAAAAGGAAGAGCAATTCAAAATCTATTGAATATCAGTCAAGATGATATGATCAAGGCTTATGTCAAGGTAACTGACCTTACTGATAAAGATTATCTGGAGAACAATTTCGTTGTTATGGCAACTAAGAAAGGTGTCATCAAGAAAACATCGCTTGAAGCATACTCTCGTCCAAGATCGAATGGTATTAATGCAATTACGATTCGTGAAGGAGATGAATTATTAGAAGCTAAATTAACGAATGGGTCTAACGAAATTGTTTTAGCAACAACGAATGGACGTGCAATTCGATTCAACGAAGAAAAAGTTAGATCGATGGGTAGAAACGCGGCAGGTGTTCGCGGCGTTACTTTAAATGGTGATAACGATGAAGTTGTGGGCATGATATGCGTTGAGGACATCTACTCTACTGTTTTAGTAGTTTCTGAAAACGGATACGGCAAACGAACTTACCTGAACGATCCTGAAGACCATGAACCGGTTTATAGAATCACAAATAGAGGTGGAAAAGGTGTTAAAACCCTGAACGTCACGGAAAAAACCGGTAAATTACTTTCTATCAAAAATGTAACTGATGAGGAAGACCTAATGATCATTACGAAATCTGGTGTTGCTATTCGAATGCACATTGATTCGATTCGTACGATGGGAAGAGCCGCTCAAGGAGTTAAATTAATCAACTTGAAAGGTAAATCTGCCATTGCTGCTGTCGCTAGAGTGCCGCGCAGTGAGGATGAAGAAGACGTTACTCTGCTGGATGAGGATGGAAACATTATTGAACGACCAGAGATTGAAGAGGAAGATTCTTCTGATGAAACAGAAAACGGCACGGATATTGAAAACAATAATTCTGTGGAATAAATGCACATTTTGCATCTAAAGAAAAAAAAATATGAATATGTTAATGAAAAAATTGAATTTGACGTTAGGGATCATTGCCTTGAGTGCGGTTTCATTTGGACAGAAAAGCAACATTACCAACGCAGCATTAGAGTACAAAAAGCTAAAACCAATGCTTTATGCGGGACAAGATATCCAAGGAGCTAAGAAATCTGTGGTTTTGGCCAAAGGTTATATTGACGATGCTGCAGCTCACCCAGACACTAAAGAAAGCCAAAAGATGTTCCTTTATAAAGGAGAAATCTACTTTGCACTTTCAATGGTTCTGGAAATCGATTCTAGTCTTGCTACGATCTCAGCTGATGACGCCCTCGATGCTTGTTTGATGGCTTGGGAAAAGGGGTTGAATCTTGGTAAAAAGTACAACTTTGCCATTAAAGAAGCTGCAAACGAGAAGCGTTCACTTGCTTATTTAGTAGCAGAAACAATGTGGAAAGAAGAAAAATTCGCTGAAGCGGGTGAAGCTTATGAAGCATGTGCACTACTGTCTAAATCTATTGGCGTTTTAGATACAATGATGATCTACAATGCTGGTCTTGGATATGACAATGCTCAAAATCTAGATGAAGCAATTAGAATGTATGATCAACTTGCGGCTGTCAACTATAGAGGAGCGAAAGGTGCTCAACTATCAGGAGGAGCTAATTTACGAGCTAAGAATTACGAAGAAGCAATTATAATTCTTTCAAAAGCACGCAAAGATTTCCCTTCAGACAAAGAAGTTCTTTTGGGATTGGTAAATGCAAACATTGCAGCTGGAAACACAGAAGGTGCTGAAAAAGCTTTGAAAGATGCTATTGCTGATGACCCTTCCAATCCAAAATTACATTATGCAAACGGTACGATCTATTTGGAGCTAAAGAAAAACCAGCAAGCAGAAGATGCGCTTAGAAAAGCAATTGAACTGGATCCTTCTTACACTTTAGCACATTATCAGTTAGGAGCGCATTTAGTTAACTGGGCTTTCGAATTAAAAACGGAAGTTGGATTGCTTGGAATGAATGATCCTAAAGAAAATGAATTGAAGGCAAAAGCAAACGAAAAGATGAACGGTGCAATTGAGGCATTGGAAAAATATTTAGAGTTAGCTGGAGACAAAGACAACGGTGCCGTTTTAAAAATCCTTAAAAAAGCTTATAGTAAGCAAAGAGACGATACTAAGGCTTCTGAAATCCAAGTGCGCATAGACGCACTATAAGATAGAAGTTTCGTAATAAATATTAAAACCCTGATACCCATTTTTGGATGTCAGGGTTTCTTTTGCGATTGACTTTAATAATCAAATAATTTCCATATCTTTGCACTCCTGAATGCATAGTGTATTCAGGCAAAATTTGCCGCAAACCTATTAAGACCGTGGCATTATTAATTCTTTCGAGATTAAATAGGTTACTCGAAATACAATTATTACAGCCACCATGGCATTAGAAAAAGTAACTCAGGGAGATCCTGATTTTGACTGGGATGCATTAGCATTAGACGGTTATTCATTAACGGAAAGATCAGAATTATCTGATAAGTACGAAGGAACTCTTAATACAGTTGCGGAAAGAGAAGTGATTGAAGGGACAGTTATCTCTTTAAATAAAAAAGAAGTTGTTATTAATATCGGATCTAAGTCTGAAGGTATTATTCCAACGAGCGAATTCCGTTACAATCCAGAATTAAAAGTTGGAGACACTGTAGACATCTTTGTTGAAACACAAGAGGACAAGAACGGACAATTAGTGATTTCTCACAGAGTTGCTCGTGTACACAGCGCTTGGAAGAAAGTAAATGAGGTTCTGGCAACAGGAGAAATCATTACTGGATTTGTTAAGTGTAGAACAAAAGGAGGATTGATTGTAGACGTATTTGGTCTTGAAGCATTCTTACCTGGTTCTCAAATTGACGTTAAGCCTATTCGTGATTACGATATGTACGTTGGAAAGAACATGGAATTCAAAGTTGTTAAAATCAACCAAGAATTTAAAAACGTTGTTGTTTCTCACAAAGCACTTATCGAAGCAGAGCTTGAAGAACAAAAGAAACTTATTATTTCTGGTCTTGAAAAAGGTCAAGTACTGGAAGGAACAGTTAAGAACATTACTTCATACGGGGTATTTATTGACCTTGGAGGTGTTGATGGACTTGTTCACATTACTGATTTATCTTGGGGTCGTGTTAACCACCCAGAAGAAATCGTTCAATTAGATCAAAAAATTAACGTTGTAATCCTTGACTTCGATGATGAGAAGAAAAGAATTGCACTAGGATTGAAGCAATTGGAATCTCATCCTTGGGATGCTCTTAATGCTGAAATGAACGTTGGAGATAAAGTAAAAGGAAAAGTTGTTGTTATGGCTGATTACGGTGCATTCGTTGAGATTGCTACTGGAGTTGAAGGTCTTATCCACGTTTCTGAAATGAGCTGGTCTCAACACCTACGTTCTGCACAAGATTTCTTGAATGTAGGAGATGAGGTTGAAGCCGTAATTCTTACTTTAGATAGAGAAGAAAGAAAAATGTCTCTTGGTATCAAGCAATTAATGCCGGATCCATGGGAAGCAATCGAAGGGAAATATGCAGTACAAACTAAGCACAATGCTAAAGTTCGTAACTTCACTAACTTTGGTGTATTTGTTGAGTTAGAAGAGGGAGTTGATGGATTAATTCACATTTCTGACCTTTCTTGGCAAAAGAAAATCAAGCACCCATCTGAATTCTGTAAAGTTGATGACATGATGGATGTTGTTGTATTGGAAATCGATAGAGAAAGTCGTCGTATTTCTCTAGGTCATAAACAACTTGAAGAGAACCCATGGGATGTATTTCAATCAACATTCGTTGAAGGATCAACACACCAAGGAACGATTATCGAAAACAAAGATAAATCTGGAATCGTATCATTGCCTTACGGACTTGAAGGAATCTGTCCTGCTCGTCACATGAGAAAAGAGGATGGTTCGAATGCGAAGATTGAAGAAACTTTGGATTTCGTAGTTATCGAATTCAATAAAGATGCACGTAAAATTGTTGTTTCACACACTAGAACCTTCGAAGAAGGTGATGATAGCAGACCAGCTCCTAAAGGAAAAAGTAGTGCTAGCAAAGGTGGTGGAGGTAATAAGTCTGGTGCTGTTTCTAAAGTAAATCAAAATACTGAGAAATCAACTCTTGGTGATTTAGATGCTTTAGCAGCGTTAAAAGAAAAAATGGACGGAGGAAAGTAACTTTCTAAATCCTTAAAATACGAAAGTCTCCTCGGTTGAACCGAGGAGGCTTTTTTTGTACTACAGAATTATAGGAATGAAATTTGAATTACTAAGTTTACATAGCAATTCAAACAATGGAAGGAAAAAAAGTTCTTATTCTAGAAGGTGGCGGATTCCGTACTGGCTTTACAGCCGGTGTTATGGATGCATTTCATGACAACAATCATCGGGACTTTGATGGATACATTGGCGTATCGGGTGGAACAGTAGCCATGTCTTACTTTCTGAGTGAGCAGCGTCATAAATACATTGATGCTCTCTGTCATCTGGTTAATGACAATCATTTCATAAAAATGACGAGAGCTTTTAACAAAAAGGGAATCATGGACATTGACTATTTCCATGAAGTTTCAGGTACTATAATTCCTCTTGATTTTGACCTAGCCTTAAAAAACATCGAGGATAAAGAACTCATATTCGTGTTAACACATCGCAAAACCGGAGCGCCTTATTATTTTAGCCCTAGTCGAGATAATTGGATCAGTTCATCTATTGCATCTTGCACACTTCCCGTTTTAACGAAGGGAAAACATCACTTTGATGGTGATGACTATTTTGACGGTGGCTGGAGCGATGCCATTCCGGTAAAGTGGGCTTATGAAAATGGAGCCAAAGAAATCACTGTGGTACGAACGAAGCAAGTCAGTTATTTACAATCCAAATCAATTCTCAATAAACTAGCTGCTTTTGGCAGTCGAAAAAATGACGTTTTACGCGAAGTTTTCAATACAAATCATGAGCGGTATAATCAAACATTGGAATTCATGAACAATCCGCCCAAAGATTTAATAATTCATCAAATAGCTCCTGATGAACCCCTTGCGTCAGGTGCATTGGCTAAAACGACTGATGAATTGTTAAACGATCACTCTATGGGTGTTAGGTTGGGAAATGCGTTTTTCGATAGGTAAAGTATAAGACTAAAGAAGTTAGATTAAATACGATTGTTCATATTGATTTATAGCACTAGATAAAGCTAATCAACTTAATATTTATATTTTCCATTTTAGGAATGAAATTTGAATGTTAATACTGTAAATTTGTCAAATCAACCGAATACCCACTTCACTCATAAATGAAAAGGAAAAAAACTCTAATTATCCAAGGCGGTGGATTCAGAACAGGATTTAGCACTGGAGTTCTGGACGCGTTTCAAAAAGAAAATTACAATGATTTTGATGTGTATCTCGGCATCTCTGGCGGTGCTATTGCACTCTCCTACTTTCTCAGCGAACAACGAGAAAAATGCTTCGAAGCAATGCGCATACTCGCTGTTGACAAAAACTTTATCAGCTACTCTGGAATAATTAGCGCAAAAGGAATAATGAACATTGATTATTTTCATAAAGTTGCGGAGGAGTTGGTTCCATTCGATTTAGAGAAAGCGCTTTCTAATTCTGAAAACAAGAAATTGGGGATTGTTTTAACGAATCGATCAAATGGAATACCCAATTATTACCACCCAACAAAAGACAATTGGATGAATGTAGTTATTGCTTCTTGCACCTTGCCTTTTGTAACGAAAGGCCAACACGAAATCGATGGAGTCAATTACTTTGACGGCGGATGGGGCGACCCGTTACCTGCTAGGTGGGCACATGAACTTGGCGCACGAGACATTACCATTATTCGTACAGCTCCAAAAGACATGAAGTTTACACAGTCTTGGCCTGATTATCTGGCATCTTTTTACAATCGTAATGATCCGAAAATCAAAGATGTTTTTGAATCCAATCACCAGAGATACAATGACGCCATTAATTTTATCAATAACCCGCCAAAAGGATTGATAATTTCGCAAATTGCCCCAGAATCACCTTTAAGAGCTGGAACGTATTCGAATTCTATTGCGGCTATAACTGCAGACTACAAGTACGGATTGAAATGCGGAAAAGAATTTCTAAAAACCCTCATGTAAAAAAAACGCCTTGCTCGGATAAACCAAACAAGGCGACACTCAAATTTTTATTATTCTTAAAGAACAGAGTTCGCTAACGCTAGCAATTGATCTTTCGATTTCATTCCAATCGTTTGCTTAACAACTTTTCCAGTTCCATCAATAATGATTAACGTTGGATAAGCCTTAACTCCATATTTTCTTGCAATACCTGGTCCTTCTGGATTTTTTTCCATTTCAATTTTCAAATTAATGAAGTTTGCATTGAATAATTCTCCTACGGCCGGATCTTTGAAAGACGTTGCTGCCATTCTCTTACACGGCCCGCACCAATCGGTGTAAGCATCTATGAAAATTAACTTTCCTGACTTCATTGCTTCTTTTTGTGCTTTCTCCAAAGTCATTGATTTAAAAGTAATTCCAGGACCCCCAGTAACAGATGTAGTTATTACTGAAGCCTCACTGGGTGCTTCTTTCGTGCTATCGACATCCGAAGCCGCACTTCCTTCTGTTGAAAATGTAGAACTCATTGCAAAGACTGCAATAGCTCCAAATCCTATTAATCCTATTATTTTTTTCATCTTTTGTAATTTTCTATCTAAACACAAACCAAGAGAACCCGGGTTAGTATTAGAACGTTAATTTAGGTATATGCTTACACTTTCACAAGGCGGCTTTTCACTTAATCTTGTACTTCAAAGTTGTTACCTTTGAATCAAATTCCATTCCAAAAGAGAATATGCGAGTTAATTTCTTTACAGAAAATAAAAATACGATTGATGAAGTAAACCAATTCATAGAGGAATGGTATTCTGAGACTGAATACATGACTGTTAGAACATCGGGCTCAACGGGCACTCCCAAGGAAATCCAGCTGTATAAAAAACACCTCGTGACTTCTGCAGAAATGACACGTGACCATTTAGGATTAAAAAAAAATGGCACTGCACTGCTCTGCTTATCTCCAAAAACAATTGCAGGTAAAATGATGATTGTTAGAAGTATTATCATTGGAATGAACTTGACAATAACAGACGTTTCAGGGAATCCGTTGGAAGGAATCAATGAAGGATTTGATTTTACTGCAATGGTTCCTATACAATTGGAAAACTCTATTCATTCCAAGCTCTCAACACTTCAAAAGATGAAAACGATTCTGGTTGGCGGAGGATCTGTTTCAAATGGTTTAATCGATCGAATTGCAGAACTCTCATGCCAAGTGCATCATACTTTTGGAATGACAGAGACGATTTCTCACATTGCCATGCGGAATTTATCAAAAAAAGAAAACGAATTCAAGGCGTTACCTAATGTTCACTTTAGTCTTCAAAATGAATGTCTCTTAATCCATGCACCCGAACTCGGCGTTTTCGATTTAAAAACAACAGACACCGTTGAACTCACCTCTCCTACTTCCTTTATTTGGAAAGGTAGAAAGGACTTTGTGATTAATAGTGGTGGAATAAAAATTCATCCAGAAGAAATTGAACAAATACTTTCACAAATGATTGCCGCGCCCTTTTTCATAATCGGACTTGAGGATTCAAAACTTGGAAATAAGGTTGTTATGTGCATTGAATCAAAAGAAACGAATGCCTATTCCAAATCAACATTTACGAATTTGCTTGATATTTATCAAATCCCAAAAGAAATCTATTTCTTTAACACGTTTTGTAGAACTGAAAGCAACAAAATCAATAAATTAGAAACTATAACTGTTATTTCAGATGCCAAAAAGCAGGTATTATAAAATTCTTGGCTTGCCAAATGATGCATCACACACCGAAATTCGAAAGAAGTATAGGAAGCTTGTGATGCAATACCATCCTGATCGAAATGATTCTCCAGCGGCAAAGGAAAAATTCATTCTACTCAAGGATGCTTATGAAATCTTGATGGACAAAAGGCCTGCTCCCGTTCTTAGAGGAAAGAGGCCCGTAAAAAGCAATCCAAAACAAAAGGAAGCTGAAGAGCAATTCCAAAAAGATCAGCGAGCAAGAGAAGCGCAAGTTCGCTATGAGCATCAGAAACAAAAGGAATTCCTTGAAAATGAACGCTATTATCAAATGATGACCAAAGGCGTGAAATGGAAAACAATTCGCATTTCTGCAATTGTAGGAGCTCTATTATCGATAATGATTTTAAGCGATTATTATTTACCACGCCATTACAATGAAGACAGGATGTCTGGTTATAGCATCAACTATGCCCGTGGACTGAACGGAATACCTATTAGCCTTATCAAAACAGAAAGGGAGGAAGTGTATTGGGTAGAGCGTTTAACGTATGATTTATACGGAAATAATCGGAAAATACTGATTGAATCCAGTTGGTTTTTTCACAATCCAATACGGATCATATCGAAGGGAAAACTCAAAAACACTTATTACGATGTCAATTTCAACTTATTCATGATTGGTTGGATACTTGTTGTTTTGTTCCTCATTCCTGCCTTCACAGTGTATTACAAACGAAAGACAATTGGCTTCACAGTATTGTATCATTTCAGTTATTACGGTATAAATTCTTTGATGCTAATCTATTTGATTTCAGGTAACAGATGGGCGCACATACTGACTTTCGGTTTTCTCTAAACACCAAAACGATCCGTTTGGTATGTGATTCAAAGGCCTCAAACACTCTTTTGTGGGCAGTATTTTTTTTGAATAAGCGAAACGCTGATTATTTAATTCCTTTTAGAACTCTATCCACATCTCGCTTATCTGCCTTTTCCTTAAGATCTTGTCGCTTATCGTGAAGCTTTTTACCTTGAGCAGTGGCAATTTCAATTTTTACCCAACCTTTGTCTGAGAGAAACATTTTAACTGGGACGATTGTATTTCCCTTCACTTTTAGAAATTTCTCGATCTTGTCAATCTCTTTTCGATTCAACAAAAGTTTTCGATCTCCTCTTGGCTTGTGAAATCGGAAAGAACTATTCTCGTAGGCTCCAATGTACATATTACGAATCCAAACTTCATTCGATTCAAATACACAGTAAGCCTCAGCGATACTCGCTTTGTTGTCGCGAATACTTTTCACCTCTGTCCCCGCGAGCTGCATTCCTGCAACAAATTTGTCGAGTAAATGATACTCAAAACGTGCTTTTTTATTCTTTATGTTTAATTTGCTCTTCTCCATTTATAATTCGATTTGTAAAAGTACGACTTCTCTGCAAATGAGTAATTATAAAATTAGTTTAATGAGCCAAAGATTGTGAATTAAGAATTATCTTTGGTACGTGAAAATTCCATCAAAACATATTGAAAACGCAGTTGATCAAATTGCATCCTTACCGGGAATTGGTCGCAGGACTGCTTTGCGGTTGGTTTTAAACTTAATGAATCGGAGCACGGAAGAAATAACGGACTTTTCTGAAGCCTTTTTGCAGATGAAGGAACATGTAAAAAATTGCATTACATGCGGCAATATTTCTGATGAAGAAACGTGTGAAATTTGCTGTAATGCGCGTCGTGACCAATCATTAATTTGTGTTGTTGAAGATATTAGGGATGTACTGGCAATTGAATCAACAGAATCTTACAAGGGCGTTTATCATGTTCTCGGTGGGATAATTTCACCAATGGATGGCGTTGGCCCTTCTGATTTAAATATTGCTTCTCTTGTTGAAAGAATTACGAATGGTGAAGTTAACGAAGTCATTTTTGCCTTAAGTGCAACGATGGAGGGTGATACAACAAATTTTTTCATTTACAAGAAACTGAGAGATTTCAATATAGAAGTTTCTACACTATCTCGTGGAGTGGCAGTAGGATCAGAACTTCAATATGCGGATGAAGTAACTTTAAGTCGTTCTCTTTTAAACCGACAACCATTTGAAATTTAGATATTTCAATATTCACCTGTGGATAATATTTTATTGCAAGTTTATATAATTCTCACTTATATTTTAATTTCGGCCATTATTACGAACTAACCGAACAAAAATGTTCAAAGAATATAAGAAGTTTATAATGACAGGAAATGTCATTGCGGTAATACTAGTTGGAACAATTGGAGCCGTAATCAAAGGATTTGTAAGCTTTATTATTACACGAATAATAGGAATGTTCATCGGAGGGGCAAGTTTTGCAGAAAAATTTATAGAGTTATCTCCTAAAGTACCCGCAGTTCTTAATGACGCAGGTTAGGTAATTGAAAAAGCTATTCATGCAAATAATTTAATGTTTGGGGCTTGGATTGATTCAATAATTAGTTTAATTATTGTAGGATTTCTTTTATTCTTAATTGTTAAGGCCTATAATAAAACTAAAAAGAAAGTTGAAGAGGCGCCAAAAGCGACACCTGTGAATACATTAGACCAAAATTTGCTCCTTGAGATCAGAGATTTACTGAAAAAATAGTATTCGTAGCAATTATTTAAAGAATGTTATTTGTTCTGAATAAGATTCTTTACTATTTTTGGGGACGAATTAACATTTAATAACATATAATAAACCCTTCACCGTCAAAACAATATGCCTAGTATCTTTGTAGCCAAATTAGATTTCGGAGTTTCGGATGAGGAACTTACTTCTCTTTTTGAAGAATATGGAACAGTATCCAAAGCGCATATTGCGAAGGATCGTGAAACAGGAAAGCCACGTGGTTTTGCTTTTGTCGAAATGTCGAATGATGAAGAGACAGATGCCGCAGTTAAAGGGCTGGATGGTCACACAATCAACGGAAGAGAAATTGTTGTCAAAATTGCCGAGGACAGAAGTAGTGGAAAACCAGCTCCAAGATCATCAGGTGATCGCCCGGTAAGATCAGATTCTAAACCTAGTTTTGCACCTCCTGCTCCTAAAAGTGACTCCCCTTTCGCAAACGATGTCGATGATTCATCTTCTTCTGATGCACCAAAACCAACAAAACGTGGAAAAGGAGTTGGAAAGAAAAAATCTGGAAGTGGTGGTGCTGATCGTCCTGATACTCGTGAGAACAAGATGTCTGCCTATAAGAAAAGTGGAAAAAACAATCGCGTTGAATTTGACGATGATGATGATTGGGAATTGGAATTCAAAAAAAGCCAAAAAGATGGCTGGAACGATGAAGAAGAAGAAGAAGAATTCTAGAATTCTTTATGTTGATTCTGCTTATCAGAAAATTATTTCATTCAAAATATCTAAACGGCAAAATCATCGATTTCTCCCGTTATTCGTTTCATTGATTATTCCCTTAATTAAACAAAATCATTTAAGAGTGTAACCATTCCAAAGAATTTTATTAGACCATAGATAATTGATTGTATTGAGTATCACTTCTTATGCGTTAAAATGGCGCAATAACAAGGGCATTGAATTCGTGCCATTCAACGTTGAAGACCACGAAGCAGCAAAGGAGGTAATCAAAAACGATTTACCGATTATTAGACATCTCGATTTTTCGAAGTATAACTATGTGAAATAGATTTTTTAATCATTAGCTTTGTAACAGTTCTTTGGGGTCGTATTGGATTTGACAGCGATAGCGTTGTTAGGTGTAAGCATGTCGAGCAATGTGGTGAGTCTCGTTAAAAATTAGTCACAAACTATAATTGACAACACGTCATACAGACTTGCTGCCTAATTTGACTCAGTCGAATAAGGCTTAATCTCGTGGAATAATAGTACACAGACAAGTTCCCTCTCCTACCTTTCCGCCTGTTAATAGTAGGAACTAGAGGGACCAATCATTTCAGGATAGTGTTAGTGATACTTCTAAGCTAATGTGAAACTCAGAAGATAAGTTTAATTATTGGGTGTCTTTATCCGAGGTTAAATCGAAAATTAATTAAAGAATAAACATGTAGAAAGCTTGATTATTCGTCGTTTGGACGAGGGTTCGAAACCCTCCGACTCCACTGAAAGGGAGAGCTCTAAATTTTTAAAGAGTTCTCCCTTTTTTATTTCCCCAGAATCCCCGTCAATACTAAGTACTAGACTAAGCACCTCATTGATTCGCGGGGTTCGACATTTTTCATTTACGATTTCGAAGTCAAAGGGAAAGATTGCTTTCAGAATCTGCTGCTTCCCCAGTACTGATGAGGCTTTGTAATCGTTTTCTTTTTTGAATTCGCGACATATTCAATTAAAACATCACCAAGGGGAGCCTCCGTTTTCTCATCGATAATCTTACCAAAAAGTGATATTTGAGCAAAAAATGCAGCTGGCGAAAATATGATTCCAACAAAAAGTAAAAACCTTCTACCCATAACCTTATTTAGAATTAATAATATCATCCTCAATCCCAATTATATATAGTTTTGGTCACTGAAAATCCGAAAGTCATAAATGATTTAAATAACTCTAGGTTGTTGGCATATCCAATCCAAGACGTAAAATAGAAGGACTTAAAGGAATATGAGGGATTGAGTGTGATATTAAGAAAGTAATCCCATGTAGGATGATAGAAACAGGTCAGTGCTTCATTGATGCTTAATGAGAATGGTTTAGATTCCCGATTCTTGAAACTCCATTTCAGAAAAGGTTGTGAGGCTGAAACTCCAAAATACGGATAGAGGTTTCCATTCTCTGCCATTACAGAGACACCTGTCCACCCAGAGAATGAAATTCGTTTCATAGCGTACCCTATATTGACTGAAGAACTCAAGAAATTACCTGTTTTGGGTATAGCAAAATTCATGTGGGTAGCACTCAAACTGAATGACCAAGGGTCAGTGATTCCGGTCTTTGATTCTAAATCATCTTTACCATTGAGAGATTGACTGTAGACTTCGTTGTTTCTCATAGTGAATATAAACCCAAATGATAAAATCAAAATTGTAAAGAATTTCATAGTGAAATATCGTATGTATTCAAATAAAAGATATTAAAACGAGTATTTAGCTGTTAACATGAACCATCTTCCTCGTCCCATCATTCCCCGTGAAGCCCATGAAGTATTCGAACCATAAGGAATGTGGAAGTCAGTATCAAAAATGTTTTTCACATTGAGATCAATCCTTAATCGGTCCCATAGATTGGTTATCGAAAGTTGCGCATCAGCCATTAGGTAACCAGTGTATCGTTTTTCAATATTCTTAAGAGCATCTTCAACTGGCACAGGAATAGTACCCTTCGAATCATCCGAACAAGAAGTAAATATTACCAGAAAGCTGACAAAAAAGAAAGCCCTAAATAGCAAATCGAACAGCTTTAAAGAAAAAATATTGGGATTCATGGTTAATAGTTTAAAGCACGAATATAAATAATTTCAAGTAATCTAAATAAGAAAAAACATCCAAACTGGATGGTTTTTTTAATGACCCCTACAGACAGAGATAAAACTTTCAAATAGCAATAGATAAAGCATGAAAAACATCTTCAAATATCAGTAAATTAAAGTATTTTGGAGACTTAACTCAAAAGACGAAAACACAAAGTATAGTACTTCCATCCTGAATAGGTTTCCTCAAGTTAAAAGGCAAAGTTCAAACCAAAATATTAAATTCCATTGCCTCCTCAATCCCTTTTTTTCAGAAGATTTGGCAAAAATAAAAAACGGAGAATCAGTTGATTTCAACCAATTCTCCGGTAGTGACCTCGTTAATCTTCAAACCTAAGAATATAACTACCCAATTACAATCAGGAATCTCCGAATAGAATGACAATAA
>CAJVYC010000008.1 GCA_913009205.1 uncultured Fluviicola sp.
AATTTCATAAAATAATAAGAAATTCTGGATTTGTAGTTTCAACGATTTTAATCCGCATGTCATTCGGAGTAAGCGGATTAACAAGTACAATTTTAATTGTATTAGCTGTCCTGTTTGGATTAGCAATAATAATGATTCATAATAAATATGAAAAAAACACTTCTCCTAACAATGTATAAGATTAGGCACAGGAAGAAAAGTTAAAAAAACATACATAAATAAAACTAGAGAAGAATTCATTTATCAAGAACTTTAGAAGAATTCAAGGATGGAAACCTTTCGCTGGAACAGTATATATTGATAAGCAAAATAGTATAGTCAAAAGTATTAATTGAAAGACTCAAAGGCCAACAAGCTTTAAATATGGGAAAAGAAAAAGGCATGTATCAATGTATAAAAACAACAGCGGTTCTTGTGCAAACTTGAACCGTTTTGCATTTAAATCCCATACTGCTTTTGTGCTAATCGCTAGAAATTCTCAAAATACCTTCTTAAATCTTTCTCCAAAAATTTCAACTATCACTACTCAGTGTCACAAAGCAAAAAAGGCTTTCATTGATTTGAGAATCATTTTTGTTTAATGAAAAGCATAATAGATTAAACGAAAATGTCTATTTTTAATTTCAGAGAGTGAAAAAATATGTTTTTTTCAAAAAGAATCACTCCTTTTATAGGATCTCATCAAAGGACGATTTAAGGAAATAAAATAAGTAAACGTTAAGTGGAATTATCTGATCATAAAAATTCTAAGTTTCCAACTGGTTATGCTGAAATTATTCGTCGTGTTGGCGATATAGAGCCTGTTAAGTATGGCTCAACGCGGAACTATGTAACAGGCCATGTTACCTTTTTATCTCCTTATATTTCAAGAGGTATCATTTCCACGAAATATATAATGAATGAGGTTTTAAATAGAGGCTATAATCCTGATCAAATAGAAAAATTTATTCAAGAATTAGCTTGGCGGGATTATTGGCAGCAAATCTGGATTTCAAAAGGTGATGCGATCAATCAAGATTTAAAAAACAAGCAAAGTCCTACTGAAAACGCGGCTATACCTGAAGCCATAGTGAATGCTAAAACTGGTGTTGTAGCAGTTGATCAAGCAATTATTGAGTTCTATGATACTGGCTATTTACACAACCACTTAAGAATGTACATCGCCTCAATTGCTTGTAATATGGGGCGTAGTCATTGGAAAATTCCGGCGAAGTGGATGTATTATCACCTATTAGATGCAGATTGGGCAAGCAATGCTTTAAGCTGGCAGTGGGTTTCTGGAGCAAATTCCAACAAAAAATACGTTGCCAATCAAGATAACATCAACAAATACTGTTTTACAAATCAAAAAGGAACTTTTTTGGATATTCCCTATGAAGGGTTTAGTGATTTTGAAATACCTGATGTCCTTAAAGAAGTAAAGACTTTAGATTTGAAAACTACCCTACCCAAACAGGAACCTATAAACATTGACAAGACACTTCCAACATGTCTCTATAATTTCTATAATCTAGACCCCATTTGGAAAAAAGATGTTTTAGCAAACAGAATTCTTTTACTCGAGCCCTCTCAATTTAAGGAATACCCTGTGTCTCAAAAATCTATTGATTTTGTTCTAGAAATTTGCGAACGAAATATTGATAATATTCAAATCTATGTGGGAGAGTTCAATGATTTAATTTCTGATTATGAACTTACAAATATCTATTACAAAGAGCATCCGTTGAGTATTCATTATCAGGGTGAAGAAGAGCCTAGAGATTGGATGTTTGATGTGAAAGGTTATTACCCTTCTTTCTTTGCTTTTTGGAAAAAATGTAAAAAACAGTTGACGTATTGAGTAATCAAGTCATAAATATCGTTTGGTTAAAACGTGATATTCGTTCTCAAGATCACGAACCTCTGCTCAGGGCAGAGCAAGCCGGAATTCCATATAAAATTATCTATTTATTCGAACCTACGCTCATTCAATATCCGGACACAAACCTAAGGCACCTGCAGTTTGTTTACCATTCCATATTGTCGTTAAATAAGACTTTTGCAACGCATAAGAAATCCGTCGATGTCTTTTACGGGGAAGCAATTGATGTTATGGAGCATCTCAAACTTCATTTTGATATCAAAGAAATTTTCAGTTATCAAGAAAGTGGAACACAGATTACTTGGGAGCGTGATAAAATGATAACTGCTTTTTGTAAAAAGCATACCATTCTGTGGAGTGAATCGCAACGGGATGGTATTATAAGAGGTATTAAAACTAGAACTGATTGGAACAAGCGATGGCATGAGGTTATGCACCGTCCAATTATTCAAAATGAATATTCTATTTCAGAAGTTGAAGCTTTTGAACATCCTTTTTCATTGCCAGAAAAGTTAAAGTTAGATCTAAATGATTACCCAAAATTATTTCAGCCTGCGGGAGAACAAAATGCTTGGCGGTATTTGAAATCGTTTGGAGCCAAAAGAGGTTTTAATTATCAAAGACACATATCAAAACCTTCTGAAAGTAGAGTTTCTTGCAGCCGATCATCTCCTTATTTAGCATGGGGAAACCTCAGTGTTAAACAAATATTTCATTTTATTGGGACACATCCGAATGGTAAAAAAAACGACAACGCATTTTCCGCCATGCTAACAAGATTGCATTGGCATTGCCATTTTATTCAAAAATTTGAAGTAGAATGCAGATATGAAACAGATTGCATCAATAATGGATATGAATTATTAGAGCATTCAAAAAATGACGTTTTTATCAAGGCGTGGAAATCGGGTACTACAGGAATTCCTTTGATAGATGCATGTATGCGAGCTGTTGAACAAACTGGGTGGATTAACTTTAGAATGAGGGCAATGGTTGTTTCATTTTTAACACTAAATCTAGATCAAGACTGGCGCGAAGGCACCTATCATTTGGCAAGACAATTTTTGGATTATGAGCCCGGAATTCATTACCCGCAATTTCAAATGCAAGCCGGCACCACCGGGATTAATACCGTGAGGTTATATAATCCTGTGAAAAACTCTAAAGAACACGACCCGGAAGGCATTTTTATTAAAAAATGGGTGCCCGAACTAGCTAATGTTCCTATCGTTCATGTTCATGAACCTTGGAAAATGACAGCAATGGAGCAAACTTTTTGCGGTGTTATAATTGGCCAGGATTATCCGCTTCCTCTGGTTGATTTAGAAGAAAGTGCAAGGAAGGCTAAAACCAAAATTTGGGAACACAAAAATCATCCAGCTGTTCAAAAAGAAAAGAATCGTTTGTTAAATACACATGTAAACAGAAGACATAATGATTTACAAGAAAAAAACAGGTAGCAGTTAAATAGTGCAATCAACGCTTTAGTAGAAAGAAATGAAAACAGTCAATATATTATTTCCCCATCAATTATTTCAAGAGTCTCCGCTTTTTGAGGAAGATGCTCCCTTTTACATTGTAGAAGAGTATTTGTTTTTTAAGCAATATCCTTTTCACAAGCAGAAAATAGCTTTTCATAGAGCAACAATGAAGCGGTATGCAGATTTTCTTAAAAAAGAGAAACACTTTAAGGTAAACTACATTGATTCCATCAAAGATAATTCGGACGTAAGATTACTGATTTCAGAATTGAAAACTCAAGGTGTAACTCAAATCAATTATATAGACCCAACTGACAATTGGTTGCAGAAAAGAATAATAGCAGCCTGCAATGAAAACGAGATAAATTTAAAGCAATTTCATTCGCCTCTCTTTTTAAACACCAAGGAAGAACTTAACGATTTCTTTCGAGAGGATAAAAAGAAATACTATCAGACTACATTTTATAAAGAGCAACGTAAAAAACAAAATATTCTCATTGAAAAAGATGGCAAACCCAATGGCGGTAAATGGACATTTGATGAAGAGAACAGAAAAAAGTATCCTGCAAAAAAAACACCGCCTGCGATTCAATTTCCTCAGAATGATGACTATTTTGAAGAGGCTACGGTTTATGTAGAAACTCACTTTTCAGATAATTTGGGAACGTTGACAAAGCAGTCTTTATATCCAACGAATTTTGAATCCTCGAAATCCTGGCTTCAACAATTTTTTGATCAACGCTTTATGGAGTTTGGTGCTTATGAAGATGCCATTGTTGCAGAAAACTCGATATTAAATCATAGCGTAATATCACCGATGCTGAACGTTGGGCTGATTACACCTAAAGAAGTCATTGCTAATTGTTTGATTTATGCAAAAGAAAACAATATTCCAATTAACTCCACGGAAGGTTTTGTAAGGCAAATTATTGGATGGCGGGAGTTTATAAGGGGAGTCTATGAGGTAAAAGGAAGCGAAGAGCGCACAACTAATTTTTGGAACTTCAACAGGAAAATACCCGCTTCTTTTTATGATGGCACTACTGGTATCGCCCCCATTGACCAAACGATTAAAAAAGTTTTACAAACAGGCTATTGTCATCATATTGAACGACTCATGATTCTAGGTAATTTCATGTTACTCTGTGAATTTGATCCAGACGAGGTTTATCGCTGGTTTATGGAGCTTTTCATCGATGCTTATGATTGGGTAATGGTTACAAACATATATGGAATGAGTCAATTCGCAGATGGCGGCACAATGGCTTCAAAACCGTATATAAGTGGAAGTAACTACATCAAGAAAATGAGTAATTACAAGAAAGGTGAATGGCAAAATATTTGGGATGGACTGTTCTGGCGCTTTATGCACACGCATCGTGAATTCTTTTTGTCAAATCCTCGTTTAGGCATGCTCGTTCGAATGTTTGACAAAATGCCCGAAGAAACCCAGCAAAAACATTTAGAGATTGGAAGACGGTACTTATTGTCAATTAATAATTAGTAAAAAAAACAAAATGCTTTTCAATACAAGTTATAAAAATGAAGATTATGTAAACGAATGCAATCGAACGCTTGGGAAAGCATATTCGTTTCTAGAAAAACTAAAAATCGGTGGCGTAGGCTCTCGTAGGTTAATTATAGAGGAACTAAGCCCCTCACTAAAACCTGAAAACATGCAAAAAACAGATGTTCATTACGCAAGTATCGAATTAAGACCGAAGGGCATTATTATTCATTTTAGCAACAGGTTAGATCGTTATTCTTGGATAGTGCCGTACTACCTTTTGGCTATTTTTAGCACACAAACGTATAGCATTCATTCCAATGGTCAATTTATCAAACTTAGGAAAGACAAAAACTATAAAGAAAATAAGAAGTTTATTAATAAAATGACGGGTTTTAAAAGTGCTTTCTTAAATCTTAATTACAAAATTTCTTAGCGTAGAATAATCGTTATGTAAAATACATGAATAAAAATAAAATGTATAAACAAGATACTAAGATACATATTATTGGAGCTGGAGTGAGTGGCTTAATAGCGGCCAAGGTTCTTGAGGAGAATGGTTTTCACCCAGTAATTTTAGAAGTAACAGATAAAGTAGGAGGCAGAGTAAAAACAGATTTGGTGGATGGCTATCAATTAGATCGTGGCTTTCAAGTGCTTTTAACAGCTTATCCGGCAGCGAATAAGCATCTTGATTTTGGGGACTTGGACTTGCAAGAGTTCATTCCAGGGGCTGTTATTTTTAAAAACAAGAAGCAAAAAATAATTGGAGATCCATTAAAAGATCGGTCTTTGTTATTTCCAACGCTGTTTTCTAGAATTGGTAATTTTTCAGATAAAATCAAAGTAGTAAAATTAAATTTTATACTCAAGAAAAAAAGCCTGTCAGATATATTCTCTGATAAAGAGCAATCTACATTTTCATATTTAATGGATTTTGGTTTTTCAAAGGAAATGATCAATGACTTTTTTAACCCTTTTTTTAGCGGTATTTTTCTTGAAACACAACTTGAAACATCTAGTAGAATGTTTGAGTTTGTTTTTAAGATGTTTGTTGAAGGAGGTACTGCAATACCCGAAAAGGGAATGCAGGCTATTCCAATGCAATTGCAACAAAAATTAAAGCATACAGCAATTAAATTCAATACAAAAGTCACAGCAATTACAGATGAAGAAATAACATTAGAAGATGGGAGTTCATTAGAAAGTCATTTTACAATCGTTGCTACTGAGGCAAGTAGTTTATTTGAAGGATTGAAAAAACATCCAACGGAATGGAAGTCATGTCACAACCTATATTTTGAAACAGAGGAGAAAATTATTAGCAAGAGATTAATTGGATTGATAGCTAAAAAAGGAGCGTTGATTAATAATATTTTTTATCCTAAAAGTTTAAAGTCCGAATCAAAAGGAAAAAAAGAGCTGCTTTCAGTAACAATCATTGATAAGCAAAATCTGTCACCAGAAGAACTCATTAAGCAAGTTAAAAGAGAACTAAAAGATTATTGTGGCATTGATGTAACTCGGCTGATAAAACAATATGATATACCAATGGCATTGCCCAAATTAGAAGATTTGAAATATAAAGCGCTACCATCGGAAACATGTTTAAATACGAACTTGTTTTTAGCGGGGGACACACTATTAAATGGATCATTAAATGCCGCCATGCTTTCAGGAGAAAGCGCCGCTTATGGCCTTATGGAAAAATGGGCAACTAATCATTCTTAACCTTTTAAACCCTCCAAAAAGTTTGAAATCTTACCTCTTGAATACCCTTCTAAAACTTTCGCAGTCACCAGAAGCCCAGGTGATAATTACAGGAGCAGGTGAAACGCCAATAATCGTAGAATAGTGAGAACACGAAAACGACTTTAATTTATAAAGTGCAAAGCGCAGGACGATTGATTTTAATTTCTATCTGACTAGTGCATAACGAATCCCATGCCATGCTCAAATTAATAATTACAAGGGGCCCCTTAGCATTCAAAAAACAACTTGCTAAAACTTATTCCTCTAAAAAGTTTGGCAGCACTAGGATAAGCTATATTGAGTTTCTTGCTTTTGTACTCCAAAAAGTCTTTATCAACTTGGCGCGATAATTGAAACAAAATCCGTAAATTTAGACTTATGAAAAGTATAGCTAGTTTATTTTTAATGTTCTTCCTTGTGGGGTTTTCTCATTCTCAGAAGACTGAAAAAATACAGACTGTTAAGATCAAAACTTCTGCGGAATGTGGTCAATGTAAGGATCGCATTGAGGAAAAGCTCAATTACACCAAGGGTGTTAAATTTTCCGAGTTGAACTTAAGAGAAAATTTCTTGGAAGTTAAATTCAACAGTGAAAAAATCAGCCTCGAACAAGTAAAGAACGTAATTGTAGCCTTGGGTTATGATGCAGACGAGCTGAAAGCCAATTTAAAAGCAGTTGAGAACCTCCCGCTATGTTGCAGGCCGGGTGGAATGAAATAATAAGTGCGCAACAACTAATAAGGAAGAGACCCTCTCTTCTTTTTACTAATTATTTCTGCTTCAATTTCTATCATTGTCAAATCAACGGTTTTATTCTGACCAACCAAAAATTATTTTTGAGTTCTATAATCACACAATCTTAATTCATAAATTGTGCGTTTAAATAATTATTGTTCAGGCTTAAAATTCCAAGGAACCAAATTTTACATAACGATTGATTCTAAGCCTAACTGACTGGTAAATTTTGCAATTCACTCAATCGGCTCAACGAGCAGTCGTTGGCAAACATCATTGCTGAGCACAACGGGAGACATATTGTTATAAGCTACTTTCATGCTTTTGTCAAACGGTTCGGAGCGAACAATTTCTACGGTCGTTCCTAATTTAATTTGTTGTCTATTGAGGTAATGCAAAAACTCCTGTGAGCTGTCCTTCAAAGCGCAAATCCTATAATTGTCGCCAGCAACCGCATCAGACATTGGAATGTATTCCCGTTCGACAACATTTCCTTCTTTGTCTGGAATTGGCGAGCCGTGAGGATCCACAGAAGGATGACCAAGAAGCTCGTCCATTCTATCGAAGAAATTGTCAATTTTTATATGCTCAATTTCCTCTGCGATATCATGCACTTCCTCCCAACCAAAACCCATAAATTTCTCAAGGAACATTTCGGTTAATCGGTGCTTTCTAATAATTAAGGCCGCTTGCTTTCTCCCTTTCGGAGTGATTTTTAAAGGTTTGTATTTGGCGTAAATCACCCACTTTTCTTCTTGAAGACGCTTTACCATACTGTTAACCGTTGGAATGCTCACGCCCATTTCCTTGCTCAATTCGGACAAAGAAATATCGTGATCCTTCTGGTCGAGGAAGTAGATTGCCTTCAAATAATTTTCCTTAATGTGGGTCGCCATTATTTCTTTGATTGAATACGAATATACACAAAATGTAGTGACATCGAATTCCCAAATCCTTGGCCTTTGGACATCAAAAAGCATTATATCTCAAATTATAATTGTTAGACCCATCTAACTTATTATCTTTGTCCACTAAATCAATCAATGTCATTGAAATATGAAGGAACTTCTTTTTGCCGTATTCATTCTTTCTTCCAGTCTAATAGTCGCTCAATCAGGTGTTATTGCAGGACATGTGAGCAGCCAGAACGCTGACCAAGAATTTGTAAAAATCAAATTGAGCAATGGGTATGGTGCTGTTAGCGATAGTGTTGGAAACTATGCGATCACAAAATTACCTTTCGGAGAATTCATATTGACCGTTTATTCTTCTGAATTTCTAGCTGTAGAAAAAACGATTGTCCTAGATTCATTAAATCCTTTTCTATTCATCAACTTCGAGTTGGAACCGATCTCTCTATTCATTGATCAAGTTGTTGTAACTGGAACGAGAACAAACAAACGACAAACAGATTCACCCGTAATCGTTGACATCATAGACACGAAAACATTGGAAGCCGTTCAGGCCTGTAACCTATCGGAAGGCTTAAAGTTTCAGCCCGGCTTACGCGTTGAAACAGATTGCCAAACATGCAACTACACGCAACTTCGAATGAACGGATTGGCAGGTGGGTATTCTCAGATACTCATAAATGGACGGCCTGTTTTTAGCCCGCTAACTGGATTGTATGGCCTGGAGCAGATTCCTGCAAATATGATTGACAGAATTGAAGTTGTTCGAGGTGGAGGATCGGCGTTGTATGGATCATCTGCAATCGGCGGTACAGTTAACGTGATCACTAAAATTCCAAAGGAGAGCGCCTTTAGTATCTCGAACAATTATCAGAACATCAACGGATTGGCTTCAGATAATATCATCAGCGGAAATGCGAATGTACTAACACACAAACGCAATGCAGGAGCGTCTTTCTTCGTCAACAACCGAAACCGAGAAGCATACGATCACAACCGAGATAATTTCTCTGAATTGCCCGCATTAAAAACTACTTCATTCGGAACCAATTTGTTTGTGCGCCCCAACGATCAACAAAAATTAGAAATTACCTTAAGTACGATAAACGAATACCGCTACGGAGGCGAAATGGTTAAAAAAGCGGCACATTTGGCGCAACAATCAGAAGAAAGAACGCACAACGTTATGGTGGGTGGAATTGATTATCAATACAATTTCAAAAATGAGAATTCATCCATTATCATTTATAGTGCGGGGCAAAGAACAACGCGTTTACATTACACTGGTATTTATCCCGACGACAGCTTGGAAATTATCGGTCATCTTACCGATCCCCCTTATGGAAACTCCTTGGTAACAACGATTCAAGGAGGAACGCAATTCAACCACCGTTTTGAAAAATTCATCAAAGGATCGAATGTTTTTACAGTCGGCGGTGAGTATTTAGAGGACATGGTTAAGGATGATATTGTAGCTTATAATTACAAAATCAATCAGTTAACCGCCAATCTTGGAATGTTCTTACAAAGCGACTGGGAGATCTCAAAATCTATCAAATTGTTGCTCGGCGCAAGAGCGGACAAACACAACATGCTGGACAATTTAGTCGTAAGTCCACGGGCTTCGTTCATGTACAAACTAAAAGAATCAACTCAGTTCAGAGCAACTTGGGGAACAGGGTTTAGAGCACCACAAGCATTCGATGCCGACCTTCACATTGCATTCGCAGGAGGAGGAGTTTCCAGAATCACCTTGGCCGATGACCTTGTCGAAGAACGATCACAAAGCTTCGGTGCTTCGGTTAACTACGATAAAAAGACAATGAAATACATCGCTGGATTCACGGTTGAGGGATTCTATACCTATTTGAAAAATGCATTTTACCAACATCCTTTGGGCGAAGATGCTTTTGGTGAATTGTATGAAAAGCGAAATGGTGCTGGGGCAACGGTAACAGGAGTATCTCTTCAGTTAAGAGCTAATTTCAACAAGAAAGTAGAGTTCGACGGCGGGATCACTTTCCAAAGTAGTTTATTCGATGCACCTATCGAATATTCAGATGTTTTACCCGCAACAAATGCCTTTTTAAGAACACCTAATGTATATGGATACGGAACCTTGTTCTATACACCAAACAAGAAGTTTAGCGCTTCAATGAATACCGTTTATACGGGACCAATGAAAGTGTTGCACCTCGCTGGAGCACCCGAACAATTGGTGGATGAAATCATCACATCAAAATCATTTATTGATTTGAGTTTAAAAGTAGGCTACACCTTTTTATTTAAAAAATTAGAATCTGGACTTGAACTCTTTGGGGGTATAAAGAACATCTTTAACTCCTATCAAGAGTCCTTCGATATTGGGAAAAACAGAGATAGTAATTTTGTTTACGGACCGTCTCTGCCTAGAACATTTTATATTGGTATGAAGGTGTTTTCGCTTTAATTAAAATAGCTTGCTGAAAATATAGATCACTCTGACCAAGGAGTTTTATCTAACCACCAAGACATAAGGGCACAATTTGAAGATCATGCTGTTTGACTAACATCCCTTATGGTATGCAGAGCTTTGTGCCCTGGTTATTCAGCCTTCTGCAAATAAATCAAGCGGGTCTGCCAAATAAAACCCGCTTAGGTTCTCCTTTTGTCTGATTGAAAATCACAATAATTTTCCTGCAACGAAAGCGGTCGTCCAAGCAGCTTGGAAGTTATAGCCTCCCGTTATTCCGTCGATGTCCATTACTTCTCCTGCGAAATACAAATTCGGACATGTTTTGCTTTGCATTGTTTTAAAGTCAATACTCTCTAAACTCACTCCTCCACACGTAACAAACTCTTCCTTAAACGTTGTTTTTCCGCTGACCTCATAGATGTCATTGGTTAGAATGTTCACGATTTTATTGAGTGCCTTTTTTCCCGTCTGGCCCCAAGTTGATTGCTTTGAAAGACCGCAACGCTCAATAAGGTAATGCCACAAACGTTCGCGCAACATATACGGCCTGAAATTGGACAAAATCTTATTGGGATGGTCCGCGGCAATTGCTTTCAGTCCTGATAAAACCAAATCAGTATTCTGAACATTGATCCAATTGACTTGCGTTTTGAATTCGTAATTCATCTCGCCTAAAATGCGCGCACCAAATGCTGAAAGCTTCAAAATTGCAGGCCCACTCATACCCCAATGTGTGATTAACAACGGACCATCAGATTTCAATTTCGTTCCCTGAATTGTAACAGAAGGGTTTTCAATCACTATTCCCATTAATTCGCGAATCGATTCGTTGGGCATGTTGAAGGTAAACAAGGATGGCACTGGCTCTTCAATTTGATGTCCAAGCTTTTCTAGCCAATCCAAACCCGACCGTTTTGGAGAACCTCCTGTTGTGACAATCACCTTGTCAAAAACGAGCGTTTGCTCAGAAAATGCAAGTTCGATTTGTTCTCCTAAAGATTCAATTCGTTTGACGCCTTTGCTCATCTCTAAATTGATCTCAAGCCGTTTTATTTCATTTAGAAAGCAGTCGATAATACTTTGTGAATCTTGTGAAACAGGAAATACACAGTTGTCATCTTGCGTCACCAAAGCCACTCCGCGCGATTCGAACCATTCCATTGTGTGCTTCGTGTTAAAAGTTCCAAAAGCCTTACGCAGTTTTCGGTTTCCCCTTGGATACGCCTCTGAAAGCTCCTTGATGTCTGTGCATCCATTGGTAACATTGCACCTTCCACCACCAGAAATTTTGACCTTCGCAAGCACCTTCTTTGATTTCTCAAAGATCGTTACAGTAGACTGAGGATGGTTTTCCTTTGCATGAATTGCAGCAAAAAATCCTGCTGCTCCGCCTCCAATGATTGCAATTTGCATGTGGCAAAGATAGGGATTGTTCCCTTAAAAATAATTTTATTATTACTCCCTATTAAACATCTAATCGGAAGTTTTTTTAACCAACAAGAAACTGGAGTTGCTAAATTTAAATGGACAATTTAGCTAAGGCAAATATTCCTGCTGAAGTTCGAAAAGGTGAGTTCAGCCTGGTTCCAGAATATGGAGGTGCCGCTGTTAATAGTAACTATGAAGTTCTTGTTCGTCTTGGCAGTCTTTTATCCGCTGAATTATTTTCTTTAGTCTGAAAATTGTTAAATCCTTCTTAATACTCCATTTCTGGCACGTGTATTGTCTTTCAATACTTTAATTATAGGAACTACAAAGTCACTCTTTTTGAAAGAACGGTGATACTTAGAGAAAATTAATAAATTTACAGAAAATCAATTACTATGAAAAATATTCTACTCACGGCAACATTGCTTTTGGGCGTCAATTTTGCACATTCGCAGAATATAAATGACAACAAAATCAACTTCAAGTATATCCAATTGCCATTAATTAAAATTGACGATCAGTTTACGAACTATCAAATCCTCGTAGAGCATGATTACAATCAAGCGAACACAGACAGTTTGGCCTTGTTTCAAGCACGTAAAGATTTGGCAATCAATGATTTTGAAAGTAAAATAGTTTTATATCAATCCTCTAGAGATTCTTTAGATAAGATCTATTTGGGAAAATTGGCGACTTGGGAAAAGAACGTTAATGCGGGGCTTTTAAAGCCTGATGGATCCGCAATAGATAAGCCATTTCCACCCAATTATCCAACACAGCCTGCATATCCAAACGTAGAAGCTCCTCATTTACACACTGCATTTACGGATGAAAGTGTGAAGCAAAAGATTGCGCTTTCTGGTTTCGAAGATGGATTGGGAGGAATTCAAATAACAATTAAGTTATTGCCGATCCAAAACATCAGCATTGTTAAAACTAAAAAAGGAACAGGAGCCACTACTAAATACTTATACAGCGCACGATATGCTATGCCTGTTGCAGTTAAGCTTGCAAGTCCGACACAAGGAATTTTGCTAGAAACGACACTATTTACAAGCGCCAAGGCCTATAAAATGTCAGATCAAAAAAGTCAGTACGACCATCAAATTTATATGTTAGATCACAAAGATGAGTTTTACAATAAACTTGAATTGTATGCTAGAAATGCTGCTCTTTTAGAAACAAACAACTATTTAAACAACCGATTCGGGTATATTAATAAGAGTCGTGCAACTGAAATTTATTCGGTGAAGAGTTTCAAAAACTACGATTACACGGATGTAACACAGGCGTATTCTTTGGCTGTTCAAGCGTTACAGGTTGTTGGTGTAGAAAGAGATCGCGATGTTGCAATGAATCGGTTAGACGGAGCTATCGATGCAATCAAAATGATTTTGGAGGAAAGCAATTTTTCAGATAAAAAGGCGAGAATTAACACAAAGGTTACTGCAATGCTTCAATGTAATTTAGCAGAACTCCTTATTTGGCAAGGAGAATACGACAAAGCAGATGCAACAATTAACATAGCTCTAAATAGTAGAGAAGGTAAAGCCAAAAGACATTGTAAAGGTGTTACTGGTTTTTATGCGGACCAGCGCAAACGCTGGAACGTACATTATTAGACTACAACTACGCCCAAATATAAAAAAGCCGCGTCTCGTTAAATGGGACGGGGTTTTTTATGCTCTTGTTATGGAAAGGAAAGGGGGCTAAACTTGTGTCAAATCAAGTTAAGCGGAAACAAATAGTTTGTAAAGAGTTTCTTTTGTCTTAATTTGGACACAATTAATTACCCCCCTTATGAATTTTAAATACCTCCCCGGTCAATCAAACTTTCTCAAAATCACCTTTGGTTTAGTCATCTCCTTCGGACTTGTCTCAGCTGGATATTCCGCTAAAAAGATGTTGCGTGGAGAAATAATTACATATGTACCTTCTCCGCCAAGATCAAATGGAGCCGCGGCAATGGGCTTAGGCGATCGGACTGGAAGTCCAATTGGAGGAGCCGGTTCTTCTTGCGCAAATTGTCACAGTGGAGGTTCTTTTAGTCCATCGATTTCAATCGATGTTAAAGATGGTGCTTCAAACTCCGTTACTAGTTATATTCCTGGAACCACATACACGATAGAATATATGGTTTTAGCTGGTTCAGGTTCTCCATCGGGATATGGAATGCAGGGAGTCGCGCTTAACTCATCAAATGGCGCAGCTGGAACACTTTTTTCACCAGGCACACCGAATACACAAATCACGGCTTTTGGCGGTGTGCAATACTTGGAACATGTCGGAACGTCTTTATCAGGTTTATTTCTAACATCATGGACGGCGCCAGCGGCGGGTACCGGATCCGTTTCAATCTTCGCACGAGGTTTAGCAGTAAATCAAAATGGTGGTACATCAGGAGATCAGGCGACCGCTTCGCAATTGTTCTCATTAACCGAAGCTGTGCCAACAACAATTAGTTTTCCTGGAACACCATTTTGTGCAAATGAACTGAATCAGTCCCCTACTCAAACAGGAGAAACAGGTGGTGCCTTTTCAGCTCCGGCAGGTTTAATTATTGACCCAGGTACAGGAGTTATAGATATTAGTAACTCAACAATTGGAACGTATCAAGTTGATTATGCATACTCTATGGGCACTACTTCTTTCAGTATTACAATCAATCCCACTTACATCGAGACGGCTGTGGCAGCGATTTGTAGTAATGAGACATTGATCTTCGGTTCACAAACTTTGAATGCTTCAGATGTCGGCTTGAATACTGAGTTTTTTCAATCAATTGATGGTTGTGATTCCATCGTGAACTTAACCTTAACGGTAAATACTGCATCACTTATACAGGAATCAGCAACGATCTGCGACAACGAGACTTTATCTTGGGCATCGCAAACATTGGATGCTTCCAATGCTGGTTTAAATACTGCAGTATTAACTACAGTTAACGGTTGTGATTCGACTTTAGAAATGAATTTAACTGTGCTTCCTACGTATTCAGAAACAACAACGATTACGATTTGTGAAGGAGAAACCTTCGACTTTAACGGGCAAACTTTGGACTCTACAAATGCGGGATTGAACACTTCTACATTCCAATCTGCGAACGGCTGTGATTCATTGGTAAGCCTTACACTGAATATTGAAACAATAGACGCTCAAGTTACGGTGGCTAGCGGCCAAATAGCAGCAGATCAATCGGGAGGGGCCTACCAATGGTTGGATTGTGATAATGGAAACATTGAAATAGTTGGTGCAACAAGCCAATCATTTTCACCGCTCGCTTCAGGGAATTACGCTGTAGAAATAACAATTGGAAACTGCTCTAAAACATCCGCATGTGCTGAGGTGACAGTCTTTACTAGTTTACATGAAAATAACCTGAGCTTGATTTCAATATCACCAAATCCAGTAAAAGATGTGTTACATATTGAAAACTATAATGAATTGCTTCAAGTAATTTCTATTGAAATTGTAGATGCCTTTGGAAAACGAGCACTAAAAGTAGCTTCGGCAGACGAAACAATTAATATTTCAAAATTACCCGCTGGAACTTATTTCTTAACGATAAATCATGATGCAGGTCAAGAGGTAGTGAAATTTATCAAGATATAAAGAAACCCTTTATTGAATGAGCATTTCTCCAGTAAAAGAATATTACAATCAATATAGCGAAAGACTAGTTTTTAGGCCTTTGGAACTTGAAGATATCAATCGTTGGGAAGCCTTTTTTAATGATAACCCTTCTTTAGAATATTTAGGTGGAAAGATGCTTGAACACCTTTCTTCTTAGGAAAAATCAGAAAATTGGATTCAACGCCAAATTGATCGTCAAAAAAATGGAGTGTTTGATCAATTGGCCGCACTTGATAAAAAGACAGGTAAGTTAGTTGGAGTTGGAGGAATTATTTTTCGTGATCTTGAAGCAGGCGGTGAAAATGAAATTACATATTCGCTTTTACAAGAACATTGGGGAAAAGGGCTTGGAACAGAACTTGCCAATCACTTCCGTGATTATTTGAAAAACGTTTTTGGCCTTGACTCTGTAATTTCTATCATTCACGTTGAAAACGAAGCGTCGATCAATGTGGCTAAGAAAAACAGCATGGTTGTCGAAACGGAATTTGAGTTTATGGAAATGCCTGTTGCCGTTTATCGGGCTACTTTATAAATCAAAAAACCCTCGGCCACCAAAAGCGACCGAGGGTTTCCTTATAATATCCTTGAACCTATAACTTAATCGTCAATCTCGTCATGATGTTCGTTCCCGCTTGAGGGTAATAAAAGTTCTCACTGATTCTTTGTCCGCCAGCAATGTATCCCCAAGTGTATCCGTTGTTTTCGTACAAATGGTTAAAAGCATTGTTCAACTGAACTCCAACTGTGATTTCTCTAAACAACACATCTTTGATTGTATATGAAACTTGGAAATTCGTAAAGAAATACGATTCAATTTTCCGAGTTTCACTTGAAGTATTGTCTAAATATTGATCGCTCACAAACTTAGATGAAGCTCCAAGGACAAGTCCATTTATCGGCTCATAATTCAATCCAAGCGCCGCAATTAAATTCGGCGAAAAAGCCAAGTCTGTCTTCGTATGCTCAATCTCATCTTCAGTATAAGTATCGTAATTAGACACATACTCCGTGAATGAATTGATCTTGTTTTGACTAAATGTTGCGTTTCCAGTAACACTCAAGTTTTTAAGAATCATGTATCCAACTTCAAGTTCAACTCCTGCTCTGTAGCTCTTGTCAACGTTTGTTCGCGTGCTACCACCAACGTCGTTAAGTTGGCCCGTAAGAACCAATTGATTCTTGTAATTCATGAAATAACCGTTCACGTTTGCCATCAACTTGCGCCCTTTGTAACGATAACCAGCTTCAATATTCAATAACTCTTCATGTTCTGGACGGTTTTCAGGAGTATTTTCTCTAAAATCAGAACGAACAGGCTCTCTATTCGCAATTGCAACAGAAGCGTAAACGTTGTTTCGATTGTTGAAATCGTACATCACACCGGCTTTTGGATTAAAGAAGTTATACGTCGCCGATTGCGTTATGTCTTCCAATTCGCCATTGACTTCATCTATACCTAAATATTGATAATTGATGTAGCGAAACTGGAAATCAGCATAATACGTAAATTTATTGCGCTTATAAGTTCCTTTCAAATAAGACTGAATCTCGCTCTTAACACCGTCGTTGTCGTAATAGTTGTCTCTAATTTCTCCGTTCGACGCATATTCCGCCCAAATAACTTCTCCAAAGTGTGCACCCAAATATTGATTGGCTCCGCCTCCAAGGGTAATATCGAATCCTTTGTTTTTGTAATTCAAAGCGTAAATTCCACCGTAGAAATGATTATCTAACCATCTTCTTCGAATGAAATCGCCTGTAGTAACTGTATCAAGTAAAAACAACGGCGGAGCTGAAACTGCTAATATTATAGGGTCCAAACCATACGTTGAAAAGTCATCATCTGCTCTGAATTGCTCGAAATAACCTCTTCCTCTCGTATAATGTCCTTTCACTTTCAATGTTAATTTTTCCGTTAGAAAATGAGAAAAATGCAATTGATAGTGATCTTGTTGGTAATTGTCAACTTCATTTTCATAGGTGTAAGCGTTGTATCTTCTTCCTGAACTTTTCAAGCTTTCCAAATCGGCATCAGAAACTCCATTTCTATCTGCATACGCTTGAATTTCATTCTGATCTCCATTCACTGCAGACTCTGGAACTCCATTCCAAGCTTGATACGTTCGTTCTTGTCCACTGAAAATGTTTGCTGTTAAAGTTGATTTCTTTCCAATCCACGATGCGGCAATGTAAAACGATTTAAGATCTGAAGTCGCTCGATCAATGTAGCCGTCAGAAGCAATTTTAGACAAACGAGCATCGACGGTAAATTTATTGTTGATCAATCCTGTTCCCGCTTTAACAGTGTGTCTCCACGTATTGAACGAACCAAATCCGTTGTCAATTACGCCATATGCTTTTTTGTTCGTCTTATTCGTGTTGACGTTGATACTTGCGCCAAAAGCCGAAGCTCCATTGGCCGATGTTCCCACGCCACGCTGGATTTGAATTCCATCCGCAGACGAAGAGAAATCGGGCATGTTCACCCAAAAAACACCGTGCGATTCTGAATCGTTTATTGGTATCCCATTCACCGTAACGTTCGTTCTTGTTGGATCTACGCCTCGAATTCGAATTCCTGTATACCCAACGCCCGCTCCAGCGTCAGATGTTACAACTGCTGAAGGCGTGAACCTCAAAAGCATCGGAAGGTCTTGTCCGAAATTCGCCTTTTCGATGTCATTCGTCTTTAACTCCGTGTACGTCGTTGGCGTTTTGAAATTAACAGGCTGGTAAACTACCATTTCCATAATTTCTTGCGGAGCTGCTTTAAGAGAAAAGTCCATCTTGTTTTCTCCAGCTCCAATTGTTACCTCTTTTTCAATGGGTTCATACCCCATTCTGTTCACTATAATTCGGGTTGGCCCAGATCGAAGCTTGGTCAGTGTGTAATAGCCTTCTTCGTCGGCAATTGTTCTTAAAAAGGATTCTTGCACTTCAATTTTGGCGCCAATAACGGGCTGTCCAGTTTCGTCAGTTACTCTTCCTTCTAATTTGGTTTGTGAAAATGTAGCGAGCGGAATAAACAGCAAACCACAAATCATAGATACTAGTCTTGTTTTCATTTTAAAAAATGTTTAACAAGAACAAGGGGCTAATCCTTTGTGTAAATTAATAATTAGCTAATTGGTCATCATTTCCCTTCGCAGGCATTATCCTGAGCAGGTCAATGGGTATAATCTCAGCCACTGATTTCTCAGCAGCACCCCTTAGAGACGGCGCAAAACTACATAAATTATTTAAAATTGATCTATTGCTTGAATACTTTTTTTTAATCTTTCTTCAGGGGCACCATTCACAATAATGAAATCTTTTTTGAATACATTGAGCACGGAGATGTACTTCTCAAACAATGTATGGCGGTCATCAGGATTCTCACGAAGAGGATCTACTTCCCATGGAATGTCAGGTGCGCAGAGCACGTGCAGGTCGAAATGGTTCTCGCTCACTAGTTCATTGATATACGTTGAAGCAAAACCGTACTTGTGTTCAGACCATACTTTGAGCACAACAAAATCGGTGTCAACAATATTAACTCGGCTTTTTTCGGTAGAGAATATTTGTAAGTTTTCTTCATGACCTTCAGCAATATCATCCAAATCGCCATGTGAATATTCATAATCGGGCCCATTTTCGTCTAGGAACTCTCGCGCATATTCTGGGATTACATTAACGCCATAATGTGATGCCAAAGCATTTGCAAGTGTCGTTTTTCCACTTGATTCAGGTCCAGTAATTGCAATTTTCATAGTTCCTGCTGAAGTTTGAGTTGCTTGCGCCAAGATAAATAGCCAAACAAAGCCAAAACAGTAAATATCAGCATTTGCAACGCCAGCAATTCATAGCCACGGCCAGAATAGAGGTAAATTGAAAAAATGTCAATTACGATCCAATACAGCCAATTTTCTAACACACGGCGTGTTACCATAAACGTTGCTGCCAAACTAAATACAGTTGTAAGGGCATCAATATAGGGCGCTTTTTGATCCGTGAATGAATCGAACATCCATCCCACCACAAAAGCCACAATACCACTTATGATAAGGTTTGCCAAATGTTGCCCAGTCGTCCAACGGTGTATTGTCTTGCCTTTACCTTTTGAATTGTTCCAAGAAATCCAACCAACAATTGCCATTGCCACATAAAACAACTGAAGAATACTTTCCAAGTACAGCTTCCCTATAAAGCAGAGATAAACAAACAAAATGGAGGAAATAAGAGCAAACGGCCAACATGAAATATGTCGCATTGCGGCGAGAATTACATATAAAATGCCCGTGACGAATGCTAGCCATTCCCACATCGAGGTGGCCACCATCGCACTCCAAAGGGAATCAAAAAAAAATGTCATTACGATTTAGGTACGGTTACCTTAACGGAAACTTTATTTTTTTCACGGCCTTTCTTTACTTCAATATTAAAGTCAGAAGCGTAAACAGTTGTTTTGAAGACCATATCTTCACCTTCCATTTTCAAAGTAAAGCTTACTTCTTTGGTAATTCCTTTAATTGTTAAGGTTCCATTGGCTTTGTAATCATCTCCATCTTTTGTGATAGAGCTGCTCGTAAAATTCATCGTTGGGTACTTTTCGGCATTAAAGTATTCCTTTGATTGTAAATGCTTATTTCGCATTTTGTTTCCGGTATCGATAGCGCCAACTAAGGCCGACCCTTTAATAACAGAACTCCCTAAATTCATAGGGTTCAAGGCAATGCTTGCCGTAATTCCAGTAATCGTTCCTTTCGTGTTATCAGCTTCAAATACGAAAGAAACAGATGCAGTCTTTGTGTTTAATTTTACTTCTTGACTCAGTCCTAAAATAGGAATCAAAAGCATCAATGTGAAAATTGTTTTTTTCATCGAGCGTTGTTTCGTTTAAAAGTCCAAACCTATTCAATTATCTCGCCAAAAAAAAATAAATTATTAGTTCTCTAAATAAACCCTTAATTTTGGCGTTCTTATAAGTTATACAATCAGGCCTTTATGAAATATATTCTCTCTCTCGCAGTAATTTCGATGTCTTTCCTGACTTCGGCAGGCACAGAATTAACTCTTGACTGTCAAAATTCCAGTTTAATAGAAGCCGCTTTGTATCCTGGAGGCCCGGGAAAGAAAGGTAAGAAAGGAAAACGTGCCAGGAAGAAAAGAAAGCGCAAATGTGCGAAGTGGAGCCGTAAAGGTTACACTGGATAGGCATCTATTTTATTTCTTGAATATTAGAATAATGGAATTTTTGCTGTCCTTGTTTTGACGTTTTTTGTTTAGCTAAATAGACAAATTTTAACCGCGGAGGCGCAAGTAAGCACTGTATGACCATCGTATGGTCGCAAGAATCACTTAAAGGTGTCTCACCTTGGTTTGAAACAATCTGAATAGAACCTTTTTAGAAGCTAATAATACCGGTTTCCTCACCAATTATTGGCACATGCCATTAGTATAATTCCTAGCGTCAAACAAACCCGCTTCATAGTGCCCAACGGAAAGGTACGTTCTGCCTGCCTAAGCTCTTATATCGTTCCTCCGTTCGTCTTCAAAAGCTTGACTTTTTCTTCTGTGGTTAGAAAATAAGCTGTCGCCTTCAAATAAACTTTTCCTCTGTAGTAATCCAAATAATGACCATCAATTTAATTACTTTTAATCATTCTTAAATTCTATGGCGAAAATAAAATCAGCTTTTTATTGTCAAAATTGTGGCCACGATACTCCAAAATGGTTAGGAAAGTGTCCATCATGCAATGAATGGAATACATTCGTAGAAGAACTTGTTCAAAAGCAGGTCCCTCAAGTCGTTGCCTTTTCTCGGTCTGGAGAGAGCGCAAAACCTCAACCCTTGGAGGAAATTGAACAAAGAGAACATCCAAGAATTACTCTCAATGATAAAGAACTGAACCGCGTTTTAGGCGGTGGTTTGGTACATGGATCTCTCATCTTGTTTGGTGGTGAACCTGGCATAGGTAAGTCAACCCTAATTCTTCAACTCGCTGTTACAACGACGAATTTAAAGGTTTTGTATGTTTCAGGAGAAGAGAGCGATCAGCAAATTAAAATGCGTTCGGAAAGAATTGGGGTAACGAACAAAGATTGTTTTATTCTCACCGAAACGAACGTTCAAAACATCTTCAAGCAAGCAGAACAAGTTCAACCGGAAATATTGGTTATTGATTCGATTCAAACATTGTACTCTTCACAAATTGAAAGTTCCCCGGGAAGTATTTCTCAAGTTAGGGAATGCACAGCACAACTTCTTCGGTATGCAAAACAAAGTAACGTTCCTGTTTTCTTAATTGGACACATTACCAAAGAGGGATCACTTGCCGGACCTAAAGTTCTGGAACATATGGTTGATTGTGTTTTACAGTTTGAGGGAGATAGAAATCATGTTTACAGACTTTTAAGATCCATAAAAAACAGGTTTGGAAGCACAAACGAATTGGGAATCTACGAAATGTTAGGAACAGGCTTGAGAGAAGTGGCGAACCCATCTGAAATCTTAATAAGCAATTCAGACAGTTCGTTGAGTGGGGTTTCCATAGCCGCAACAATAGAAGGAACACGACCAATGCTCATAGAAGTGCAAGCTCTTGTAAGCACGGCTGCATATGGCACGCCTCAGCGCTCATCAACTGGTTTTGATAGCAAACGCTTGAATATGTTACTTGCGGTTATGGAAAAACGCTGCGGTTTCAAACTGGGTGCGAAAGATGTTTTCCTAAACATCGCAGGAGGAATTAAAGTTGACGATCCAGCGATTGATTTGGCAGTTGTGGCTGCTGTTCTTTCCTCAAATGCTGATATTGCTATTCAAAAGAAAGTTGCTCTATCAGCAGAAGTTGGTTTGTCTGGAGAAGTTCGGCCTGTCAATAGGGCTGACCAACGGATTCATGAGGCGGAAAAACTAGGCTTCGAGAAAATCATCATATCCAAGTACAACAAAGGAATTGATCAGAAAAACTTTAAGATTGAGCTGGTTCAGTGCGGGACAATGGTCGAGGTTGTAAAGGCCCTCTTCGCATAATCTTACAAATAAATTTCAATCGTAATTCGAATGACCAAAAACAAATTGATGTTATCCACCATAAGACTTCACGTACGCCCCTTGCAAAATTCCGACTCTGATATAGTTCCTTTGATAGGATATCGAACTCATAGGATTATTTGCTCTGCTTGTTAATAATGAGGGGCAAGATGAAATAGGATACCGCTTAAGAGAACAGTATTAGAGACAGGGCTATGGAACTGAAATTACCACAGGCCTGATCGACTATTGTTTTCAAGAATTAAACTTTAGTTTGTTGACTGCGGATGTGAATATCGAGAATGTTCCTTATGTTAAGATCTTGGGGGAATTCATGAAGCCAGTTCGGGAGTTTTACAACGAAAACGATCAATGTACGAATCAACGGTATAATTTGATGAACATATAATTCTTTAACTGCTATTTAATACAAAAAATAACTAAAGCCAAGCAATGCTATAGATCCATCTATCATTCCTGCGCAATAGATATCCGATCGTTTTTCATTCATAAAAAGCACCAATACAATTTGGACGAAAATGCTGATGAAAAACCACGGATTCAAGAGCAGGAAAGGTTCTACAAAGTACAGTATCGTCATTGCAAAGCAAAGCAAAAGCACTATTGATATAAATTTTGAAACCCTAACCCCAACGACTTGTGGGATGGTTCTCTGTTCGGGAATATCGTATTTCAAATCACGAATATCAAAGGGAATAGTCACAGCCAAGACATACATGTAGTGCGCAACCGCCGACCAAACAAGAGCTTCTTCTTTTGATTCATTAACGGCTGGAAAAGCAATTACCACAGCAACCCATGAAATCGCAATCAAATGAATTTTTAAATGCGGAATCTGACGCATATTCATCCCTTGGATTTTGAGAACATACAGCGTTGAAATTAAACCTGAACAACCCAATAACACGATGGTAACAGGCTCAATTTTCGGAAGGAGCAACAGGGTCACACAGGCACCAATTCCACTTGTGACGGACAAAATTAGAAGTCCCGCACGGTTCTTATCTACCCATTTTAACCATGGTGTTTGTTCAAAAGATTTTGCCTTAAACAAACGTTGTCCATTGTAAACGGCGAGCGTTGAAAAGAAACTGAAAAAGCCGTAGATCAACCATGAATCAATCGCATTAGAATAAGCATATCCACCACTAAGAACTCCCGTTGAGAGAGCTACAATAATGTTCAAATAAACAATATGTTGGAGAAGCTTTTTGATCTTGCGTTTCTTAATTCAGAAACTAATTTAAGCTTTTTAAAACACGCTCGACCTCTATTTCCAAGACGCAATTGCAATCTTTCTCTTCAGCACAGGGCTTGCAGTTTTCATCAAAAACAATAATTCGAACGTTTTCGCCAAGCGCTTTCCAACGTCCAGGATGAATCGGTCGCTTTGGTGAATACAATCCTACCGCATTGACGCCCAAATAGCCAGCAATATGCAATGGACCCGTAGAACAAGCCACTAAATTTTTCGAGTTCTGAATCAAAGCCATGAGTTGTTCTAGACTCAATTTGCCTGTTGAGTCAATCACATTCTCATTTACTGGGATCCTTTCTCTAAACTGTTTTCCCTCGTCTTCTGTCCCAGTAAAAACAACTTGTTTTCCTTCTTCAACAAGCGTGGAAGCCAATTCCATATACTTTTCCAAAGGCCATTCTTTGGCGCTTCCTTGCGATTTTGGATGTAAGATCGTAAAGTTTTTAAGGTCTTTGAGCGCGTTTGGTAATTCAACTTGATCTACTTTAAAATGAGATGTCGTTTTCACTATTTCATCCAGTGAAGGAATCTCCTTAAGCCCAAGTGGTCTCAGCAATTCATGATTCAATTGTACCTCGTGCAAATTCGATTTTCTTCGCGTAAAATTCACGCGATGCGAACACGTCAAGAGGTGATGCGCTTTGTGCGCCGTTCCAATTCGAGTTTCAATTCTCGCTTTTTTCGCCAATGATGCGATTTCCTTATCGGGAAACACATGAATAATAACATCGGCATTGAGCTTTCTAAACGATTGAATTTTATCAGTTTTTGGAACATTTAAGTAATCATTCCAATCTTCAAATTGATCCACAAGGTCATAGGCTTCAACAATTGATTTGGTGTATCCTTTTCCAAGAAAAATAATGTTCACGTCTGGAGATTGCTCTTTTAACCAAGAACAGATCGGCAGTGTGAGCATTACATCTCCAATGCTATCGGTTCTGCTAATTATAACTGTTTTATTATTTAAATCCACTAGAGTTGATTTAGTCTTCTTAGTTCTTTGTATTTAAAAATGTTGGATTGAGCACTTATCTTCGCAATCTTAAAGCCCATTTTGCCATCTCGAATCCCACCATTAACAATATACATTGAAATAAATCGAGTCCACCCGCTTAGATAAGGCTTGAGAATAGAAGCTTTCTTACCCGCTTTATGCATCTTCATTGCTGTAAGGGTAGAATATTTATCCGCCCGCTCTCTGTGGCCTTTAAATGAATAATAAGAAAAGTGTTCCAGGTGTCCTGGCAATTGCTGAATGCTTAGGTTAAATGGATAAACCAATTCCTCATGAACAAACTCTCCTTCCCATGAACATCCATTTTTTGGAAACAACCTTAACTTGACGTCAGGATACCAGCCGCTGTGCTTGATCCATTTCCCGCAATAATTCGTTAATCGATTCATTGAATAAATCTCAGGGTCGTTGAGCTTTTTAAGGTTGAGAATTGCTTGCTTCAGATCCGCATCCAACGCTTCATCGGCGTCGATTGAAAGAATGTAATTGCAGTTTGCTAAAGAGTTCAAATAGTTCTTGCTCTCTGAATACCCTTCCCATTCTCGTTTTTCAAAAACTACACCGTGCTCCAAGCAAATCTTCTCTGTGTTATCCGTTGAGAAGGAATCGAGCACAATAATTTCGTCAGCAACGCCTTTTAAAGACCGAATGCATCGGTCAATGTTCCGCTCTTCATTTAAGGTGATTATAGTGGCAGAAATTTTCATTTTATAAACTCCACGCTTCGAATTATGGCTTGAATTTCTCGCAAAGGATGCGTCCAACTTGTTGTTACAGGAGCATCTACATACCCGCTAAAACAAATCAACTTCTTTGTTTTTGGATTTATAAAATGATAGGACCAGAAGGCTCCACCTGTACTTTGAATCGGTCTTCCAGTAAACATAAACATGCCTCGCATTTCATATCCATTAATTGTTTCCGAAGCATTCTTAACAACATTTCCTTCGGGATAAACAGCAGAATAGTATTGTGTTCCCATAAACAAACCGTCAATTTCGTGTGGCACATTGTGTTTCAGCATTGTATCTCTTGCTCTCAAAAGCGCTTCTTGACTAAATTGAGCCGAGTCAATAAAATCATATTGGTATATCATCAATCCGGAAAGGATAGATCCTACATCTTGCGTTCCAGTTCCCGCAAATTCAATCGGTCGAGAAGATGGTGGAAACTCAATGCGGTAAAAGTTGTCTCGGCTTGTTACAATGGATGAATTCGATGGTAAAACAACATCAACTCCAAAATTTTCCTTGATTTTAGAACGGGATGTTTGCGTTTTCGTTTTTTTGAAATTTCTAATTAATCGACGCCATTCAATTTCATCAAACGCATCGTGTACTTCATCCAAACCTTCAACGCAGGTCTTTACAAGTTGCGTATAATCTTTCGCTTTAATATCAATAACCAATTGTCCTTTTGCCCAAACATCTTTTCTTTTGACAATTGATCCAATCTTTCCTTTGAATTTTGGAGCGATGTTAATGAACAAAACATTTCGGTACCGCTTAACTCCCCGCGAAAAATGGCTGGGCGTTTTGTGAATTAATTCAAATGTTGCAACATCGGGCATATAAGGCATGATCCATTGTGTAAGGCTGGTGTCTAGGCATTCTTTCAAATCCGACTCCCAAATCCCTTTATCTGTTACAATAAGAATTTCTCCGATTTTTCCTGCTACTGCTACTTCAGAGCTTTTCATGTCACAACTAAGTGATCCAAAAATGAATAAAGCAGAAAATATAAGGACGTATGCTTTCATAGGTAATACTTTAGAGAACAAAATAGCAAAAATGATGCAGAGTTTATTTCACTCTGATTTTCTGACCAACACTTAGTCGGCTAATGTTAATGCTTGGGTTCAATCTTTTCAACTGAGAAATAGACAATTTATGTCTTTGAGCGATTCTTCCAAAGGTATCTCCAGATCGAACTGTATAGTACTTTTTTGCTGCAGTACTTTGTGGTTTTGTCGTTGTTGGAGTAGCTGTTCCACCTGCCTTAACCTTCAAACGCTGACCAACATAAATTTTAGTTGAACTCAGCCCGTTAATCCGCTGAACTTCTCGAACTGTTGTTCCATATCTCGAAGCAATTGTACCCAGGGTTTCACCGCTCTTCACTTTATGATAATCGTAAGAAGTGTTTGTCGTTGGTGTTGTGTTTGGGCTCGTTGTCGGTTTGATTTCGGGCTGATTTACTTTTACGAACATTTCATATTCCAACTCGTACAAGCTGTCTTCAAGCGTTACCAAATTTCCAATCTCATCAATAGGTAACGTGATGCAATACAGACGGTTGACTCCTACAGGTATGTAGCTTTTCTTGTAAATAGGATTCAATCCTTCAATTTCTTCCTCATCAATTTCCAAGAGTTTCGCAACCGTTGCTATATGAACTCCTTTCTTTACACACATGGTGTCGAGTTCATTATATGTTACCGTCGCTTCGGCAGGAATAATGTTGTGTTCTGCGAAATGCGTCAATAAGTACGATGCCGCTATAAAGTTGGGAACGTATCCTTGTGTTTCTCTAGGCAAGAAAGGGCGAACTTCCCAATATGTTAATTTATTCCCAGAACGACGAATGGCTTTGTTTACGTTTCCCGGACCAGCATTGTATGCTGCCAAAGCCAAATTCCAATCGTTGTACATTCCGTATAGACTCTTTAAATACATACATGCCGCTTCTGTAGCCTTTTCAGGATCCATTCGCTCATCGATGTACGAGTTTTCCTCTAGGCCCATCCATCGGCCTGTGCGGTACATGAATTGCCAAAGACCTAATGCTCCCGCTCTTGATTTAACCTGCGGACGAAGCCCACTCTCAATCACTGATAAATATTTAAGCTCGATTGGAAGACCGTGTTTCGTAAGTTTTTCCTCAAACATATCGAAATACAGTTTAGATCTCCCCAGAACAACTCTTGCAAAACCTCTCCGTTTTTCAACAAAGAACTTTATTGTTTTTAAAGTTGTTTCGTTGCATTCTAAATGAAATGGACTCATTTCATTCATTTGGTTCAAACGCTCGCAATAAACTTCGTCAGAATAAGTAGGAACATCAGAAGATTCAAACTCCAACGCTTCAATTATTGAATCATAATTTCCATTTGGCGACTGCCCAGCGTAGTACATTCTTAAGCTTTGCTCAATTGTTTCAATCATTCGTTGCCCACGAATACTGTCTTCTAAAGTCGAGTCCGGTTGTCCAAACGCTCCTAGCGAAAGGCCCACAAATACTATTAGTACTAAGTCTCTCATCACTTATTATCTGTTTTAGCTAATTGTTTAGAGAAGCCCAACATCTCTTTCTCTTTAAAGAGGTCCCCTATTACTTGAATTCCAAAGGGCATTCCGTTCGAATGGTTACCAAGCGGTAATGAAATCGCTGGGTTTCCAGAAAGGTTTGCATGAACTGTGTAAATGTCTTGCAAATACATTGAAATAGGATCCGAAACAGCATCTAGCTCAAATGCTGTTGATGGCGTGGTCGGTAAAATAATGAAATCGTATTTTTCGAAAATTTCATTTGTCTTATTCTGTAAAACACGTCTAACTTTTTGTCCTTTCGTGTAATACGCATCGTAATACCCATGTGACAAAACAAATGTTCCAGCCATGATTCGTCGTTGAACCTCAACCCCAAAACCTTCAGATCTCGATTTCTTATATGTTTCTTCAACACCTTTGGCCTCTTCGTTTCTATACCCAAAATGAACTCCGTCAAATCGAGATAAGTTTGATGACGCTTCCGCCGTTGTTAATACATAATAAGCAGGTACCATATAGTCTAAATAAGGAAATGAAACCGGTTCTACCTGATGACCGTTAGCCTTAAGTGTATCGATAACGTTACTCATTTTAGCTTTCACTTCTGGATCAATTCCATCCATATCAAGGCTTTCCTGAATAACTGCAACTTTTAAGTTTTGACTGTCGTCAGGTGCTTGAGAATACGCTTCCACCACCTTTGAAGATGCAGTAGAGTCAAAATCATCAGGGCCAGCCATGACTTCCAACAAAAGAGCGGCATCGTCCACATTATTTGTGAATGGACCAATTTGGTCAAATGAAGAAGCATAAGCGATCAAACCATAACGACTAATTCGACCATAGGTTGGTTTCAAACCGTACGTTCCTGTAAAGCTAGCTGGTTGGCGAATTGAACCTCCAGTATCACTCCCCAAAGCGACAGTACATAGTCCAGCTGCAACTGCTGATGCAGAGCCTCCAGACGAACCTCCTGGAACAAATTTATTATTGATTGGGTTTAGAACAGGACCAAAAGCAGAATTTTCATTTGAGCTTCCCATTGCGAATTCATCGCAGTTGAGACGTCCGATTATGATTGCGTCCTCATCCAATAATCTTTGAACCGCAGTACCTGTGTACAATGATTCAAAACCTACTAAAATTTTTGAAGATGCAGAAACTTTGTGTCTTTTATAGCAAAGGTTATCTTTCAATCCGATAACCATTCCCGCCAGCCTTCCTGCTGTACCGTCTTTAATCTTTTCATCCACTTCAATTGCCTGAGCGCGACCCGTTTCCTCGAAAACTTCAAGGAATGCATTCAAATGTTCGTTTGATTTTATTACCGATAGATATTCTTCAAAAATACTTACAACAGTATTTCCTGAAGAAATCGCTTGCTTTACTTCAGCGTAAGTGCGCAGCATTAGCGGTCTTTTTATTTCTTTTCTTCAGTGTCTAACGCTTCTGCCTTGTCTTCTTCTTTCGCAGATGCATCCTTAAACTCCTTTACTCCTTTGCCAAGACCCTTCATTAATTCTGGGATCTTTTTTCCACCGAATAAAAGAAGAGCAACTACTAAAATTGCAATAACTTGCCAAGGTCCGAAAATTCCTAATACCATCATATCTGATTTTTTATTATTTCAAAGGTACTTAATATTCGCTAATGAATCCCTTAACAGCGTGGCTTTCTGTTAATTTATTAAAAACAATGACTTGTTCATTAAATCGTGACAGTAGTGTGACAAAACCGAGCAGATAATAGACAGATTTGACTAAAAAAGAGGAGTAAATGGAGTAAGTAGAACTTCGGCCCACTAAAATATGGGCTCCTTTTTATCACAGCTTTAAGATTCTAGCAACTAAATCATCCAATAAAAAGGAAATTGAATATGTTCAAATAACAGAAACATTCGAAGATAAAAAACGCGCTTTTGTATTACTAATTCCTGGGATCAGATGGCATCAATCTGAGGGTAAAGCATTACAGTTTGGATTTACAGGTGTTTACATGGATGATGACATAGTGCCAATTCCTATTCCAATGGTACAATGGTACCGGTCAATCTAATTACTAAACAAAAAAACCGTATTAGCTAAGCTAATACGGTTTTCAATATAATTTTGAAGTTTACTTAAGCTTTCTAGCTACTTCCACTTCTTCGTAAGCTTCAATAATATCACCTTCCTTGATATCGTTGTATTTTTCTATGTTCAAACCACATTCGTAGTTGTTCTTCACTTCTTTCACATCATCCTTAAATCGTTTCAGAGAACCTAGAAGTCCTGTGTGGACAACTATACCGTCTCTAATAATTCTAATTTTAGATGTACGTTTGATCACGCCGTCTGTCACAAAACAACCTGCAATTGTACCCACCTTCGAAATTTCGAAGACTTCTCTAATTTCAGCTGTACCAAGAGTGTTTTCTTCGATATCTGGAGAAAGCATTCCCTCCATCGCAGACTTGATTTCATCAATCGCCTTGTAGATTACTGAATACAATCGAATATCAATTTGTTCTTCATCAGAAAGTCTTCTTGCACCTAAAGATGGTCTTACTTGGAAACCAAGAATAATTGCATCGGACGCAGAAGCCAAGTTGACATCAGCCTCAGAAATTGCACCAACTCCCTTGTGCACAATATTCACTTGAATCTCTTCTGTTGAAAGTCCTAGTAAAGCATCTGAAAGCGCCTCAATAGAACCATCAACATCACCTTTAATGATCAAATTCAACTCTTTAAAGTTACCCACCGCCAAACGACGGCCAATTTCCTCAAGAGTAAGATGTTTATTTGTACGAAGACCTTGTTCACGATACAGTTGCTCACGTTTTGCGGCAATTGCTTTGGCTTCGCGCTCATCATCCATAATATGGAACTTGTCACCCGCAGAAGGAGCTCCGTTAATTCCCAAAATGGCTACTGGCATAGCAGGCCCCACTTCAGTCATTTCCTTACCATGCTCATCGTGCATCGCTCGAACCTTTCCGTGATTTCTTCCCACCAAAACAATATCTCCGACATGCAATGTCCCGGCTTCAACCATCATGTTGGTAACATAACCCTTTCCTTTATCAAGAGAAGATTCAATTACAGTGCCAGTTGCGTTTTTATTTGGATTTGCTTTAAGCTCTAAAAGCTCTGATTCCAATTGTATTTTTTCAAGAAGCTCTTCGATGTTCAAGTTTTTCTTTGCAGAAATTTCTTGACATTGGTATTTACCTCCCCAATCCTCTACCAGAATATTCATCTGCGACAATTGTTCTTTAATCTTGTCTGGGTTTGCTCCTGGTGTATCAATCTTGTTGATTGCAATAACCATTGGCACTTCCGCTGCCTGTGCGTGAGATATTGCTTCTTTCGTTTGAGGCATTACATCATCATCTGCTGCAATAATAATTACTGCTATATCTGTTACTTGAGCACCACGTGCACGCATTGCTGTAAAGGCTTCGTGACCAGGCGTATCAAGGAATGTCATTCTGTTTCCGCTCTTAAGTGTAACGCTATACGCACCAATATGCTGTGTAATTCCACCAGCCTCACCCGCTATTACATCTGCGTCACGAATTCTGTCAAGTAAAGATGTTTTACCGTGATCGACGTGACCCATAACCGTAATAATTGGCGCTCTCGGCATTAGTTCTTCTTCCTTGTCTTCAACAACAGGAATCGATTCTTGAACTTCCGCACTTACGAATTCAGCTTCAAATCCGAATTCTTCCGCTACAATCTTAATCGTTTCCGCATCCAATCGTTGATTGATCGAAGCAAAGATTCCAAGAGACATACACGCTGAAATAACGTCAGTAGAACCAACATTCATCATCGTTGCCAATTCTGAAACCGAAACGAATTCCGTTAATTTCAAAACTTTCTCATCGTAGGCAGCTAAAATTTCTTCAGCTTCACGACGGTGTGCTACGTTTTCTCTTTTTTGTTTTCGATTCTTCGCTGCTTTCGATTTACCTCCTTTATTTGATAATCGAGCAAGCGTATCTTTAATTTCTTTTTGGATGTCCTTTTCAGTAATCTCAGGTCTGTCTGCACGATTACCACCCCCTTTTTTATAATTCGCTCCTAGAGCTCCTGTTCCTTTCGGTCTTACTGCTTGATTTCCTCCTCCGGTTGGTCTTGCTGGTGAAGATTTACTAGCGTCAACTTTACGAACTCGTTTACGTTTCTTGCGATCTGCTGATGACGGGCCAGGTGTTCTTGGTTTTTCAACTGGAAGTACGATTTTTCCGACAACGTTAGGTCCTGCCAATTTTGTTCGCTGAACACGAATTGTTTCCGTTTCAGGTTTTTTTATAACGTTGGGGCCCTCTTTTTTAGCTTCTTCTTTTTTAGGAGCGTCATCTTTCACTGACTTTTCAGCAGTTTTCGGTGCATCATCCTTCTTCGCTTCAACAACAGGTGTTGCCTTCGGCGCAGCTGGCTTCGATTCTTTCTTCTTAGCAGCTTTTGGTTTCTTATCAGGTCGTGTTTTAGAATTAATTGAATCCAGGTCTATTTTACCGACCATTTTCACTTTCATACCTTCATCAGCTGGTTCTTCTTTTACTGGTTCTGTAGTTTGTGTTGGTTCCGGCGTTGAAACTGGATCTGGTTCTTCAGCAAAAGTTTCGACAACCTCCTCAACGACAGGAGTTGGCTCTGGTGTTGGCTCTGGAGCTTTCACTTCTTCTAAAATAGCCGCAGGAGCTGCTTCTTCAACTTCAGGAGTATCCTCCTTCTTGTCTCTCAGCGAGATTGTTTCACGTTTTTCACGTGACGGAGTCGCCATTTTAGATTGCTCCTTCAGATCTTGGTCCGCAGCAAACTCTTTACGTAACATTTCGTACTGTTCCGGTACTAGCTTCGTATTCGGGCTAGCATCTATCGTTACTCCATTGCCTTCAAGAAACTCAACGATGGTAGACATACCTACGTTTAATTCCCCTGCTGCTTTTCCTAGTCTTATTGGTCTTGCCATCTAATTATGCGTCCTTTGATTATCTATTAAATCGTGTTAAATATACTGTTTTATGCTGATTTACTCGAATTCAGACCTCAGTATCTTAAACACTTCTTGGATCGTTTCGTCTTCCAAGTCTGTTCTCTTAATCATGTCTTCAACTGTTATCTTCAATACTGATTTCGCAGTATCACATCCAATTGCTTTCAACTCATCCAGAATCCAGCCATCAATCTCATCTGCAAATTCTTCTAAATCTACATCTTCAATATCTACTTCGCCTTCTCTATATACATCCAACTCGTAACCAGTTAATCGGCCACCAAGTTTAATATTATGTCCTCCTTTACCAATAGCCAAGGAAACTTGGTCTGGTTTTAAGAAAACTTTTGCTCTTTTGTCTTCCTCATCGATTTCAATTGAAGTAATCTTCGCTGGTGAAAGTGCACGTTGAATAAACAGTTGAGGATTGTTTGTGTAGTTAATTACATCAATGTTCTCATTTCTCAACTCACGAACAATTCCGTGGATACGTGATCCTTTCATACCAACACAAGCTCCAACTGGATCCACACGATCATCGTAAGATTCAACTGCTACCTTTGCTCTTTCTCCTGGCTCACGAACAATTCGTTTGATTGTAATCAAACCATCGAACACCTCTGGAACTTCCAATTCAAATAATCTTTCAAGGAATTCCGGAGCTGTGCGTGAAAGAATAATAACTGGGCTACTATTTCTCATGTCAACTTTCGCAACTACTGCGCGAATTGATTCTCCTTTTTTGAAGTAATCTGATGGAATTTGCTCTGACTTAGGAAGTATTAATTCGTTTCCTTCATCATCAAGCACCATGATTTCTTTCTTCCAAACTTGGTAAACCTCACCAGTAATGATGTCTCCAACACGTTCTTTGTAGATTTTATAAAGGTGATCCTTCTCCAGCTCCATGATTCTAGAAATCAAGTTTTGGCGCAATGAAAGAATATTACGTCTTCCGAAATCTACAAACTTGAACTCTTCTGTTACTTCTTCTCCTATTTCAAAATCGGGTTCGATTTTGACTGCATCTGAATAAGCAATCTCAGTATTTTGATCTTCAACTTCACCGTCGTCTACAATTTCCTTGTTTAAGAAAATTTGAACATCCCCTTTATCAATGTTTACAATAACATCGATGTGCTCATCTGTATTGAACTTTTTCTTCAACATTGCACGAAAAACGTCTTCTAAGACGTGTTGCATCGTTTGTTTATCGATGTTCTTTAATTCTTTGAATTCCGAAAACGACTCCGTCAACTCTAAGCTATCCATAGTTGTCTATTTAAATGAAATAACAATTTTTGTTTCTTTTATTTTGTCCATCGTAAACGTATAGTCTTCGATGATTGTCTCCTTTTTCTTTTTCCCTTCAATCCTCTCTTTACGAGTGGTTTGAATGGTAATTTGCTCGTGCGATGCTGCAGTAAGCTCTCCTTCTAAAGAGCCTCCTTCGTGCAATTTCACTTTCACTTGGCGTCCGATATTCTTCGTGTATTGCGGAAGAACCCTTAATCCCCTGTCTAATCCGGCAGATGAAACGTGCAATTCAAAATCTTCATCTTCTCGATCCAAGTTGTGCTCAACATTTCTCGATACCGACATACAATCTTTCATTGATACATTGCCTTCATACTTATCAATTTCAACATTTATAATGCCTGATTCCGAAACGTTTAGATGAACAATAAATAACCCGTTATCCAGCTCGGCCATGCGCTCCTTAATTAATGCTGCTACGTTTTTCTTACTAATCATTGGCTATAAAAAGAGGGGACAGCCGTCCCCTCATTAATCTTTTTAAAATATGTTCGGTACAAATATAGTGTTTTTTAGATAAGAAAAGTTAATCCTATGGAAAGTAATCATTGTAAGCTTCTCGCCCTTTCGGGTTATTTTTCTGTTTTTCCTCATATTCTACAATTAGTTCGACAAACTCGATTAACACCTTCTACCGAACATTCTCGGCCTTATAGTGATCTACTGTTTTCGAACATTCACAAACTTCTTTTGCCGTTTTTTCACCATCAACAAAAAAGCTACACACTTTAAAAAGAGAACATCTCAGCGCTACAATTGTGACAAAATTAATCCCGTCTTTTTTCGTACTTAACCAGGATTCTCTTTGATAAAACACATTCCTTATTGGCGATGTAAACAATTTGATTTCTTTTTATCAACTTTGTCCCATGCTTGTAGAAATCAGAGATAAAGTTGTGTCCACTCAAATTTTTGAAAAAAAGTTCGTGTGTGATTTAGCGGCCTGCAAAGGTGCTTGTTGTATTGAGGGCGACGCTGGCGCCCCTCTAACGGTCGAAGAGGTTTCAATCCTTGAGGATGATCTCGAGGCGATTAAGCCCTACATGAGAGAGGAAGGTTTAAAAGCAATTGAGGAGCAAGGCGTATTTTATATGGACCAAGATAATGAACCTGTAACGACTTTAGTTAATGGCGCTGAATGTGCATTTGTGTTTTTCGATGAGCAAGGAATAACGAAATGTTCGATTGAGCAGGCGAATAGGGAGGGAAAAACGGACTTCAAAAAGCCCATTTCCTGCCACCTATATCCGATTCGTGTTAAGGAGTTTGATGATTTTACGGCCTTGAACTTCGATAAGTGGGACATTTGTTCACCGGCTTGTGCTTGTGGAGATGAACTGAATGTTCCTGTCTACAAATTCCTAAAGGAGCCAATTATCAGGGCTTTTGGAATGCCCTTTTTTGATGAATTGGAAATTGTAAATAAGGAGCTAAAATAACCTTCACTAACAAAAAAACCTTTGTCTTTGTTGGCCCAAAACAAAGAGGCTTCGTGTTTTTGTATTATTCCTTAAAGACACCATCTTTAACTGCCATGCTGTAAACTCCGTTGTTTTTCTTTTTGACTTCTTCTTGGAACAATTTCAAGTCAACTTTCCCGTTGTATTTTTCGTCCCAACCTTTCCGACATTTACTTGCTTTAAGGCCTACTTCTTTCATTTCTTCAGCATATTCAAAGATTGTATCAGTATTTGTCGAATTTGCTGCAACTTCATTTGCCTCGGCCATATCTGTATAACAATCACAAAATGCTTCTGCTGCTTCTTTTTCTTGTCCCCCTCCACATGAAACTAAAAATATTCCTGCAAGCACAATTAGTAGTAATCCTTTTTTCATTCTAGTTAAATTTTATTGATCCCAATATACAGTTTCCCAAGAAGGTACAGGGTCATTTTAAACAATTGTTCCTCTTATTTGTTTGTTTCTCCTAAAATTACTTGAAACTCGTGTTTTTGATCCTGTTTTATCAAATTTTTGCTCGTTTTTCACCGAAAAACACTATAAATTGCATAACTTAGAAGAATTATAGAAAATATTCCGTGTAAATTTTTGGGCTGATCCCTTGAATTTATTTTGATCATAAAGGACAAAAACTCCAGTTTTGAGCACAGACCAAACAACTACACAAACGATACGATCATTTACTGAGTTGATTACGACACTTTCCGAAGAGGAGAGGACGAATTATGTCGAAATACTGCATTCCCTTTCTATAGACCCTGAAGAAGTTGATTCTTACCATTCATGGTCAGACGAAAAATACACCCGTAACTGCGTTGTAGAAAATGACGCTTTCGAACTGATTTTAATTTGTTGGGAACCGGGGCAATCAACCCCAATCCATGATCATGGCGGCGAGAAGTGCTGGGTATATGTAATGGAAGGAGCAATTAAAGAGATCTTATTCGATAAGGGCGCTGAGGGCGAGCCGATGGTTAAACGTTCAACACTATCCAAAGCGGGGGACGTTTCATTCATTTCCGATGTTATGGGTTGTCATTCACTTCAAAACCCAACTGACAGCCGAGCTTGTACCCTTCACCTTTATGCCAGGCCTATTCGCAACTGCAATGTATACGATGAGAGCATAGGTGAATTCGCTAACCGCGAGTTATCATACGACACTGTATCAAAAAATCATCCAGATTAAATAAAGACTTTCTTAGAAAGAAAAAACCCCTCTTAGGATTAACCTAAGAGGGGTTTTTTATTGTGATTAATATTTTTGGATCAGTTATTAATCAAATTAGACCTATTATAACATCGCTGCCACTTGCTTTATAAAATCTTCTAGCTTCCGCAGGCTTCACAATCATCGCCGTTCTCGATTGAACACGCCAATGCTTCTGCCTCTGCTTCTTTTATTGCTTTTTCTGAAGGCTCTTCAGTTGCGATTTTGTCAACAGTAAACTTGATTGCATCTGTTGCTGCTTTAGTACGCAAGTAATACATTCCCGTTTTCAATCCTTTTTCCCATCCGTAGAAGTGCATAGACGTCAGTTTCCCAAAGTTTGCATTTTCCATAAAGATGTTCAATGATTGAGATTGACAAATGTAAGCTCCTCGATCCGCAGCTAGATCAATAATCGCTTTTTGCGAAATCTCCCATGCTGTTTTGTAAAGATCTTTTAGTCTTTGAGGAACGATGTCTATATTTTGAATAGAACCATTCGCCGTCATAATCATACGCCGCATTTCTTTGTTCCACAATCCTTCTTTAACTAGATCTTTCAATAAGTGCTTGTTTACGATGATGAACTCACCTGACAATACACGTCTTGTATAGATATTCGAAGTATATGGTTCGAAACATTCGTTATTTCCAAGGATTTGAGCTGTTGAAGCTGTTGGCATTGGAGCCAATAACAATGAGTTACGCACACCGTGCTCCATCACTTCTACTTTCAACACGTCCCATTCCCATCTGTTTGTTGGAGTAACATTCCACAAATCGAATTGGAATTCACCTTTTGAAACTGGTGATCCTTCATAAGATTCGTAAGCTCCATCAACTTTAGCTAAGTCCTTAGACGCCGTCATTGAAGCATAATAGATTGTTTCAAAAACTTCTTTATTCAACGCTCTCGCTTCTTCTGATTCGAATGGCAGCCCCATTAAAATGAAAGCATCAGCCAATCCTTGAACACCTAATCCAATTGGACGATGACGCATGTTAGAGTTTCTAGCTTCTTCAACCGGGTAGAAGTTACCGTCGATAATTTTATTCAAGTTCAATGTCGCTTGGTAGGTTACTTCGAACAATTTGTCGTGATCGAATTTCCCTTCATCCGTAACGTATTTAGGCAATGCTAAAGAAGCCAAGTTACAAACTGCGACCTCATCTGGCGCAGTGTACTCTATAATTTCAGTACATAAGTTTGAAGACTTAATTGTACCTAGGTTTTTTTGGTTTGATTTTGAGTTTGCTGCATCCTTGTACAACATGTAAGGAGTACCTGTCTCAATTTGAGATTCTAAGATTTTAAACCAAAGGTCTTGTGCTTTGATTGTTTTTCTTCCTTTCCCTGCTTTTTCATACTTCGTGTACAACGCTTCGAATTCAGCACTGTGCACATCTGAAAGACCTGGACATTCGTGCGGACACATTAAGGTCCACTCTCCATTTTCTTTCACACGTTGCATGAATAAATCTGGAACCCATAAAGCGTAGAATAAATCTCTTGCTCTTTGCTCTTCTTTACCGTGATTTTTCTTCAAATCTAAGAAGTCAAAGACATCAGCATGCCAAGGCTCTAAGTACATTGCAAAAGAACCCTTACGTTTTCCCCCACCTTGATCTACGTATCTAGCAGTATCGTTAAATACTCTTAACATTGGAACGATACCGTTAGAAGCACCGTTTGTTCCTTTGATGTATGAACCTGTTGCACGAATGTTGTGCATAGCCAATCCAATTCCACCAGCTGATTGAGAAATCTGAGCACATTGCTTTAATGTGTCATAAATTCCTTCAATACTATCCTCCTTCATTGTTAAAAGAAAACATGATGACATTTGCGGTTTAGGCGTTCCAGAGTTAAACAAGGTTGGTGTTGCGTGAGTGAACCATCCTTCTGACATTAGGTTATATGTCTTAATTGCCGAGTCAATATCTTTTTTGTGAATTCCAACAGAAACACGCATTAACATTTGCTGTGGGCGTTCTGCAATCATTCCGTTCAATTTCATTAGGTACGAGCGCGTCAATGTTTTAAAACCAAAATAATCGTATCTAAAATCTCTGTCATAAATAATACTTGAATCAAGACGGTCTTTATTCTCCATCATGATCTCATAAACATCATCTGCAACTAACGATGCATTTTCTCCAGTTTTTGGATCAATGTAATCGTGCATATCTGTCATTACTTCAGAGAAAACTTTCTTTGTTTCTTTGTGCAGGTTCGATACAGCGATACGTGAAGCCAATAACGCATAATCAGGATGGTCAATTGTTTTTGCGGCCGCCACTTCTGCTGCAAGGTTGTCTAATTGTGTTGTTGTAACTCCATCGAATAATCCTTCTATTACCTTCATGGCAACTGCTTCAGGGGATACTAATGGGTCTAGTCCGTAACACATCTTTATGATGCGCGCTGTAATCTTGTCGAACTTTACAGCCTCTTTTCTTTCGTCTCTTTTTATTACGTACATGGGCGCTAGTCTATTTTGTGATTCTGTGTGTGTCTGGTCTCTTATTTTCTTTATCTAAAAGTCTTCATCGATTGTGAAAGTTTGATCTGCATCATTATTCAAAACTCCAGATTTTTGATATTCACCTACTCTTTTTTCAAAGAAGTTCGTTTTCCCTTGAATTGAAATCATTTCCATGAAATCAAATGGGTTCGTTGCGTTGTATACTTTTTCGTTTCCTAATTCCAACAATAACCTGTCAGCAACAAACTCAATGTATTGCGACATCAAATCACTATTCATTCCGATTAATTTAACAGGAAGTGCTTCAAGAATAAATTCTTTTTCAATATCAACAGCGTCAATAATAATTTTCTGAACCGTTTCTTTTGGAAGCTTATCGACGATGTGGTTGGTGTATAATAAACATGCGAAATCACAGTGCAGCCCCTCATCTCTTGAAATTAACTCGTTAGAGAAAGAAAGTCCTGGCATTAGGCCTCTTTTCTTCAGCCAGTATATTGAACAGAAAGAACCTGAGAAGAAAATTCCTTCTACTGCTGCAAATGCAACGAGTCTTTCTGCAAATGAACCTTCATCAATCCAGCGTAAAGCCCAATCTGCTTTTACCTTAACACAATCCATTGTGTCAATAGCATTAAACAGATATTCTTTGTCCTTCGTGTCTTTAATGTAAGTGTCTATTAAAAGCGAATACGTTTCAGAGTGAATATTTTCAACTGCCACTTGGAACCCGTAGAAAAATTTTGCCTCAGTGTATTGAACTTCCGACAAGAAATTCTCTGCTAAGTTTTCATTTACAATTCCGTCTGATGCCGCGAAAAAAGCCAATACGTGTTTAACAAAATGACGTTCATTATCGTTCAGCTTCGTGTCCCAATCAATTAAGTCGGCCTGAAGATCAATCTCTTCAGCTGTCCAGAAACTAGCTTCGGCTTTTTTGTAGAAAGCCCAAATGTCATCGTGTTGAATTGGGAATAGAACAAATCTGTTATTGTTCGCTACTAATATTGGTTCTTTTTGCTCCATTACTCTAATTTTTAAAGTGTATATGTCCTGACGAAAAAATGTGATTTTTCGTTTTTTACTATTCTAAAAGTTTCTATTTCCTCTATTAAATCGGATGCGATGTTAGCAGATGATTCGTTTACTAGTAGCATTCAAATATTGTCAAAATTCTTCCCTTAACCAACTAAAGAAATTCACAATTCATTAACGTTATTAACATTCGGTTTGTGAATCCCTTTAAAGACAATCGTTAAGGACTTTTTCAACACCTCTAATAAAGATATTCACAGTGCTTCTTCTTAAATTTGTCGATAAATATTCCGTATTCATCGTAACCTGCTGACTGTGGGTGCTTTGCTGTCTATTCCTTAAAAGTAAGGCTCTTTTGCCCCTTTGTCAATACATTATTATTGTTATTTTAAACACTCATTTGTTCATAGTTTTGATTCTCTTACTCAAACCCCCTGCATGACTCAAAATAAATTTCTGAAACCTCTTTCGTTAATTAAAGACCTTGGACATTTAATCTATCCTTCCTCTTGTTTAGCGTGTGAAAATGAACTCGCCACCAATGAAAATCATATTTGTTCTATTTGTGATAACGATCTTGTTCGAACTTCGTTTCACTTATTTAATGAGCCTTCGGAAACGGACAAGCGTTTTTGGGGTCGTGTTCAATTAAAACGGACCTATTCGCACTTCTATTATAAAAAGGGGGGGGCAATTCAACAGGTGCTATTCAATTTAAAATACAAGAACGACTCTGCCATCGGGGAACATTTCGGAAGAGAAATCGGGAAAAGTATCCGTTCAATTGATGATTTCAAAACAGCAGATGCCATAATTCCGATTCCCTTGCATTACAAGAAAGAATTTATTCGAGGTTACAATCAAAGTGAGGCTCTTGCGAAAGGTTTATCAGACATTATTAGCGTCCCTGTTAAATCCAATTATACAAAACGCACCAAGCATTCGGAAACGCAAACTAAAAAATCAAGGTTTCAACGGTGGGATAATGTAAGTTCCATTTTTGCCATTCACAAGTCGATAAAAAATTTGAACCACATTATAATTATTGACGATGTTGTTACGACTGGCTCAACTATGGAAGCATTGATTCGCTCTATTCAAAATGTTGCACCAAAAATCGAGGTAAGCGTTGTCACTTTAGCAATTGCATAAACCCGCGGTCTATCAAGGCTGAGTAAATACATAATTGTATTAAATATTTAAAGCATTTAGTTAATGCTTTAAAGAGTCAACCTTTGTTAGAATAGCTTAAGGAAGCGCTCGCTGCGACCCAAAGGGTTAATCCGCTTCGATTCAAACCAAATCATTGCACCGTAGAAATATTCGTTTTTTAACCCTAACAAAATGCTTTAAACTACTTTTGACATAATGTCAAGTTCAAAACGAAAATTTTTAATCATTGGCGCCGGACTCTCTGGTGTTAGCGTCGCTATTCAATTGATCCGAAAAGGGGCGGATGTTACCTTGATGGACAACGGTGTGAATTTCAGTTCTTACGTTGCTGCTGGCATGATTAACCCTCTTGTTTTTAGACGGATGACCAAAAGTTGGCGCGTGGATGAATTCATCCCTTATCTGAAAAAATTTTACAGGGGGCTCGAAACGGAAACGAATTCATCTTTCTTTCATGAGATTCCGATTCGACGGATGTTTTCAACTGAACAAGAGAGGGGTTTTTGGCTTAAGAAACAAGAGCGCGAAGATTTTGAGCCTTACATGAATAAGATGACTGAAGCAGATTATACTTTTTCTGGAGGTAAAAACCCATTTGGTTCTGGCCGTGTTAAGGAAACCTTCTATGTTGAAGTTCTACCTTTTTTTGAAAAAGTAAAAAAATGGATTTCTGATCGCGGAAAGATCGTAAACTCAGCATTTAATTCAGATGACCTTTCTGGAACCATGTACAATGGGGTCGAATATGATGATATCATTTTTTGTCAAGGGTATTTAAATCCCACTAATGAATGGTTTGGTTCACTTCCATTGGATCAAACGAAAGGAGAAACATTGACAATTAAGTCGGAACAGCTGCCCGAAGACTGCTCCTTGAACCGCAAGTGTTTTATTTTACCGAAAGGAAACCATACCTTCAAAATCGGGTCTACTTATGGCTGGAACGATCCTACAACGCATGTTACAGAGGATGCAAAAACTGAAATTTTAAACAACCTTTCCTATATCATAGATGAAACAGTTGAAGTTATTGATCACGCCGCTGGAATTCGACCGACTACAAGAGACCGCAGACCTTTGTTGGGAACGCATTCTGAGTTTCGAAACTATCACATTTTTAATGGCCTTGGTGCTAAGGGGTATATGCTAGCGCCTTTGATCTCTTCAGAGTTCGCAGAATACCTGTTAGAAGGGAACGGTCTTGACAAAGAAGTAAACATTACACGTTACAATTCAACAATTCATAGCCCGAAGAGTAAATAAAAGCCGAAATACCTGTATATTTATATTAACACTATTGCGTCAATGTTTTCAACATCGGGGTAAACCACATATTATTCCGTGGTTATTGGATCAATAACAATTGTTAAGTTTTCACCATATTTAAATACTAATGCCGAATCCGCTTATGAAATTCACACAAATATCTTTAGCCCTTGTCATAGTGGTGCTGAACATAACAGGCTGTACAAAAGAAACGATCACGGGAACGTCTTCTGCATTTCTAACCGTAGAGGAAAAAAATGAAGCTCTTTATTTCCATTATTCACATGTTGACTCAATCAACAGCGGTGATATTGGATATACTACTTTTTCTGCACAATTAGAGTCTTATGATTCTCTTCATGTTCTAGCAACCATTACCGGTGGTGTCTTAGACGGATCGAATAATGACACAATTTATACTTCTCACATGGCGCAGCATGGAATTTTAACGCTTCCATTTTATCAAAGCAATTTAGGTGCTCTACCCTTCCAGCAGGCAATTATAAACCACACATTATCGTCAACAGTTGTTGCAAATGCCGCTTATGAATTGAATTTTGATGATCCGAGTAAAATTGTAATCAATACGACAACTCAGTTTTTCGAAAACCTTGAAGACTCCGTCTTTTTATCTGTATATGTAATTGTTGATAGTATTGTTGCCAATCAAGCTGGCCATCCAGATGGTGCCTCGACAATTCATAGAAAAGTTATCGCTGATATTGGACGCATTGACGGTTTCAACGTGCCTCAATACCACGGATACAAAGTTGCTTCTGGAGTGATCGAAAAAGGATACAAATTCAACTTAACTTTCGAGGCAGATCGCCAACCAACTTGGACAGACACCTCTTTAATTTCAGTCGGTCTTGTAATTACAACTCGAGATGCAACTGGGAAGCCAGTATTCGTAAATGCCCATACCCAACATTAAAACGATTTGATAATGAAAAAAATTTTAACTGTTGCCCTAATCTGTTTATCCCTTTCGGCTTTCGGTCAGGAACGCAGAAACCGAGTTGGATTGAACCAATACATTCCTCTAGACATGCATCTTGGAATGAAGTTTAGTGCAAACAGTTCCTTTTCAGACTTCAAACTAGAAGCCTCAGACGCTGTAGCTTCAACAATTTCAGGTAGTGAGTCACTAGGAGGAGGTGGTGGTTTTTTTCTTCGCCGCGATTGGGCCAGTGGCTTCTCGATTCAGTCGGAACTTAACTTTCATTTTAGAACGGGAAAAGTGCGAACATCTCATGTTTTTACGCCGGATACAATGATGACAATTACAAAAGACCTCTTAACGAATTTCACAACCGTAACCGTTGAGATTCCCTTTTACCTTAAGTACAGATGGGAATTAATCCCAATACGCAAAGGGGCTTACAAGGCTGGAAGTGCCTTTTCTGTTTTCTTGGGGCCTAGAATCGCTCTTGCTCCTTATACAAAACGATCTGTTGGAAGAAATATTTTTACTCGAATTTACGATCAAGAATCCCATCTGGTGGAAACAGACGTTGAAGGAATACGAACCCGCTTCGCACCAGTTATATCGATGGGTGTTGCTGCAGGGGCCGACTATGAGTTACATGGCGGGTTTCTTGTGTTTGCGTCATACTACCGTGGGTTGACATCACATTCGATTAAAGAGTACGGATATAGCCTTTTGGATAACCGTCTAGAAGTTGGAATTGGAGTGCGTTTCAAATAAATGTATACCAAGGAAGATATTTTTGTAATTTTGTATTTAGAATCAAACTAAAGAAGAAATATTATGTACCCACCAGAATTAGTTAAACCAATGAAGGAGGATTTAACAGATGTTGGATTTAACCAACTAGTTACTCCTGATTCGGTAGATGAAATAATAGAAAACAGCGGTGAGAGTTTATTGTTGGTTGTAAATTCAGTTTGCGGATGTGCAGCTGGAAACATGAGACCTGGAGTAAAGCTTTCATTGGCAAATGATAAAAAACCAAGCACATTAGCAACAGTATTTGCTGGAGTAGACGGTGAGGCAACAACTCAAGCCCGTAAGCACTTCTTGCCTTATCCTCCATCTTCACCTTCAATTGCTCTTTTTAAAGATGGAAAATTAGTTCACTTTTTAGAAAGACATCACATTGAGGGCGGAACAGCTGCAATGATTGCTGAAAACTTATCAGAAGCTTACAACGAATACTTCTAGTTTTCCATTCAAATTTATTAAGGCGTCTGCGGTTCAACCGAGGCGCCTTTTTTATTTCAATTAAATGAACTTTATTCGCCTCGTAAGCGCAGACTCCGGTAACGAAGACTTCCTGACTTTAGTCAACCTGCTCGATGTCGATCTAGCAATTCGCGATGGTGACGATCATGAGTTTTACCAACAGTTCAATGGCTTACAAGCGCTGAAAAATGCAGTCGTGGCCTATTACAACGACATTGCAATTGGTTGTGGTGCTTTTAAAGAGTTTGATGCTTGTTCCGCTGATATCAATCGACTGTATACAAAGTGAGAAACCCGAGGAAAAGGTTTGGCGACAATAGCTTTAAAAGAGCTTGAAGCTTGAACTAAAGAAAACAACTACACTTCAAGCATTCTAGAAACAGGGTTCAAACAACCAGAAGCCATCGCGCTCTATAAAAAGAATGGACGCTCACTCATTCCCAATTATGACCAATACGAGGATGTTCAGACAAGTGTTTGTTTTAAAAAACTGTTCCAATAAGATCTCCGCAAGATTCTTAAGGTCTTTTTATTGTCGAGGTGTTGGCTTAGTAAATCCAATTTTCCATCTTTAAAAAGAGCAATTATAGTTTCTTCGTCGGAATAGTTCGAGTATTTCTGAATGCTCCAAGTTCCAAATAACCGTCGTCTCCACAGAAGTTCCCTCCACAATCCACGTATACGTCAGTATATAAGAGTTGGCAATCTTTTGGTTGCCTATTTTTCTTTTGTCGTTTTAAACTTTAAAACAACGCCCCCATTAAACGTGTTTGAGTCGCTACTATTTCTTCCTGAAAGAACAGTGCTTAATGATAAAAAGGCCCCCCAGCGGTCTCCGATGGATGCATACACCACTCCGCCAACCCGTTCATAAGAGACTCCAAGTTCGCGAAATGATTCCAACCCAACTGTACCGTAATCCTTCCCTCCAATACCAAGTTGGTAATCGTACCAGACATCGAAGTACCATTTTTTGTAAATAAAGCCAGCCTTAGCTGAAGCAACATAAGCTGACGGAACACTATTTATTGAATAATTATAGCCTGTTTGGGCTTGAACAAACCAATTTCGGGCGTGTTTAAACTGCAGAACAAGTTTAGGTTGAACCGTTACTGCCTGTTGACCTATTGCCTGTCCTGATTCAGTATTGTAATTCCAAGCAGGAACAGAAACACCAAAAGCCGGAGCAAGGTTCACTTCACAAGCGTTAAACCTCGATTCATAAAGTTTGTATTTCGCATAAAGTGACAAATCTTGAGGTGTAAAATTTATAACCGGAAGACTTGCAATGAGGTTCCATTTATCACTTAACCCATAAACACCATATAGCCCAATAATTGATTGGTCTCTTTTGTAAAAAATAGAGCTTACGCCTGCAAAATAGATTCTTGAATAAACATAAGTTCCAGAAATTGCTACATCCAAATCCCCTTTAGGTTTAAAAAACCCGTCTACGTTTCCTTGAGTGAAACCAAGACAACTCAGACACAAGAAAAAAGAAAGACAAACCGCCTTCATCTAGTTCAACAATGCTGTGATTTTTTCACTCATTGGTTTCACTTGAGAATTGAAATGTCCGATCAACTGTCCATTTTCATCAATAAGGTACTTTTCGAAATTCCAATTTACTTTACTGCTGTCCGCGCCATTTTTCTCTTTAGACGTCAACCATTTATAAATTGGGTGTTGGTCATCACCTTTAACATTTACTTTCGAAGCCATCAAGAAGGTTACACCGTAATTTTTTTCGCAAAAACTTTTAATTTCAGTTTCAGTTCCCGGCTCTTGTCCGCCAAATTGATCACAAGGAAATCCAATAAGAACTACTTCTTCGCCAAATTGTGCGTGCAACTCTTGTAGCTCCTTATATTGGCCCGTAAACCCACATTCGGAGGCAACATTCACAAACAAGATTTTCTTCCCTTTAAATTTTGAAAGACTTGTTTCGTTTCCTTCAATATCATTGAATGAAAGGGTATAAATTGTATCTGTTTGAGCGTTAGACATAAGCGTGACAAGTAATAGTGCTGTTGATAAAAATAATTTCATGAACTAAACCTACGCTTTCCTTTGTTAAAATAAAAGGCACAGATGAGAAGATTTAGTAAATGATCTCATTTATTTAGATAACAAAAAAGTTATAAAGGCTTGAACTCAACGAATTGAACATTTTCTGTTGGTTTTTCCTAAACACATAATTACATTTAGACGTATATCCTTTTAACCAATAGAAATAAAAAAATATTTGAAAATAACGAAGAGTGAATCGCATCCAAACTTGAGAAGAATTCAGAATACTTCAAAAACTTAGACAAAAGACAAAATCCTGAAATATTGTACATCGGATGTTGCGACAGTATGGGTAAGCTGAGAACTTAATGGGAACAGAACCTAGAGAAGTTTTCGTTCGCCGTAACATTGCCTATATATTAACAAGTATAGATTTAAATGTAATGTCGGTTCTGAACTATGCTATTCGGCATTTAAAAATTAAAAGTATTGTTGTATGTGGGCATTACTCTTTTGGAGGAGTAGAGGCTGGAATGAAACCTGCCGATCTCGGAATTTTAAACCCCTGGTTGAGAAACATTCGAGATATTTACAGAATACACAAAAATGAGCTCAACGCTATCAAAGACGAAAAGAAAAAACACAATCGTTTGATTGAGCTTGGTGTTAATTGTTGTTTTTTTTTGATTGCTCCGTGTTACTTTAAGAGTCAATACTAGTGGGTAACCGTAAAATTAAATCTGCCCCAAATACCACAATCCATTTCTGAGCACCAACACAAAAACTTCATCCAAGTCACCCTTTGGACCAAACTTAATTGGAACTGAAGCCGTATTTCCTTCGATTTTTCCTTCTCCTACAACCTGACCTTGGCTGAAGTATTCTACGAACTCTTTTTCGCGTTCTTGGGTGGCATTGGCGACATTACACATGTTTGAAGTTGGGTCATCATTGTCTCCCATCGGGTCACAGAGTGTTGATAATACGGAGTAATCCTTCGTTTTTGCAGCGTCAAAAACGGCTTCAACAACCTTAACGGGATCGTTCTGAAAGGTCTCCTTGGTGGCAATTTCCACTTGATAGTTCACTGTAGGCAAAATTTCATTGTCAGTAGCGTCAATCACGTCCTCTGTTTGAAAAATAGGCTTTTGCGTACTCTGTTCTTCACTAGAACATGCTGTAAACAGGAAAGCAATTGGAATTATTATCAACAAATACCACATTGAGCTACTCTTCTATTTTAAATACTCTTTCGGTAGTTCCATCACTGTAAATGAAGATCAAAACTGTGTTGGTTTTGAACGGTGTTTCTCTCCCCATTAAATCCGTAATCTTAACGAGTTCTGCAGCACTAGTTGTGATTTCATCAATCGATACGTCATCCGGTGCAACGTAATGAAAGTGACAAGAAGAGGTGTCAACATGAACGGTTCCACAAGGGTCCGTGAAGGTAATCTCAACAGCATAAGACCCTGTTTCAATTGGGCTATACGTTTGGTTCGTTTCGTCAATAACGGCGAAGTTGTCATCGCAATCCAACCATTGGTAGGACGAGCCACTTTGTTCTGCAGTTAGTAAAGTCGCATCTTGATCTACGTCATTGTTTAACGTAAAGAAACACGCAACATCAAAGCTTAAGCCCACATCATAGGAGGCGTTTGCTGCTGCCCAGGCCGTGTTTACAACAGTGGCGCAAACCAAAGGGTTGTTCGTACAATCAAGGTTAATGTTCAAGCCGTTGTTCGCTTGCAAACAAGCCAACTGATTGTTATTACAGAACAAATCATCAAGTGTTGGGTTTTGCGTTACATCCAATGATGTCAGCACGTTGTCATTGCACAATAACAAGTCCAATCCTGCACACTGCGTCACATCCAATGCTGTTAATGAGTTTCCATAACAGCGCAAATCTGCCAACAAAGATGTCTGTGGTACAGTCAACGTCGTTAATAGATTGTCATGACAATAAAGGCTGTTGAGTGATAGGTTTTGAGAAGCATCCAAGGTTGTCAATTGATTTTGGTGACAACGCAAGCTATTTAAGTTCGTGTTTTGCGTTACGTCCAAAGATGTCAATAGGTTGTCATAGCAAATCAGCAAGGACAAATTCGAATTGTTTGTTACATTAAGTGCGGAAATAAAATTATCATAACAGCTCAAATCCGACAGCCATGGGTTATTCGTTACATTAAGAACGGTTAAAGAGTTATTGAAGCAAAGCAATGTGCTTAATCCTGAACAATTCGACAGGTCCAACGCAAGAATATCGTTGTTATAACAGCGCAAATCCGAAAGGCTTGGACAATTCGTTACATCCAGTTGAGTCAGGTTGTTATCAAAACAATACAAGGTAGACAAAGATGTAAAGTCCTCAATACCGGTCATGTCGGCAATGCTATACCCGCCACAGATCAAAGATCCTACTCCGCTAATGTTTGCCGTAGTAACGTAATCATCATTTGGAATTCCATTTCCCATTCCGTTGCTTTCCAAAAAGGCTTCAAAATTATTGTCTGGAACGTACGTTTGTTGCGCTTGAGTATAAGACGTTGCAACAAGAAGAAATGAAAGGAGTAACAATCTCATAGTGCTGTTTTTACGCAAAAGTAAGCTATTCACTATAGGAATTCATCCAAAAGCGGGGAATTATTGTGTGAAATTTTAATGTAGACTAGGTTTTCAAAGGACTATACGCTGACTAGCTAAGGTTTCTAATAACAATTTTAAGCCCTACTGTCCTGGAGAATTTACTAAAAAGCTTGGAGTCCAAAATATACTTATTTGAAGGTGCAAAGGGAGAGAAATGTAGCGCCACTAGTGTTTTAAGAATAATTCAAAAAGCGGCAAAAGCGGCTGGAATAAAAAGGAGTATTTCTTCTCATGTATTAAGACAAAGCTTTGTAACACATTTGCACGAGGCTGGAGCTGATTTGTCACCTGGAGTCTACCAATATCAACTTATTACAGAAGACGATTCTCAATTTGGAAAAATAGTGCTAGAATGAGTGCATAATACAACATACACCCCATGCGGGTTTCTACTTCGAGAGATCACTTATGTGTTAAAAATACAATCCTTACCTTCGAGAAAACAATCTTGTAGCCCCGCACGGTGCGTAGCTTCAAAACGTTATACTTCATAAATTGATAAATTTAGTCCAATAATCACTAATATTAATCTACCAATAAAAAAGAATGGAATCAACATCGAAAATTTTCATCATTTGTATAATGTCCATGCTGTCATTAAAGGGCTATTCTCAGGGCTGCCCTACTTCTGGCTATCCTTCTTTTTACAGTTGTTCTGATATAGCGCAATTTGTTATTGACTACCCAGGCTGCAACCGTTTACCAAGTACACTTCGATTGCCGTATGGTGGCGTCTCAAATTTAGCAGGCTTTCCTGGGCTAGCTCAATTAGATTCAATTAGCGGTAGCCTTATTTGTGATGAATGCGATCTGAGCTCTCTTGTAGGTTTAGAAAACCTGAACTATGTTGGTGGCAGCGTTACTATTGACGAACCTCATGGGACTCTTGTGAACTTACAAGGTCTTAACAATCTATCTTATATTGGAGGAGGGTTCAACTTATATGAATGTAGCGATTTAGTGAGTACTAATGGCCTTGACAATTTACTTTATATTGGAGACAGGATATGGCTCCTTGATAATACTGTGTTGAGCCAAATAACCGGCTTTGAAAACATCAGTCATCTGCCTGGACAATTTTGGTTTGACGAGATGGACGCCATGATTGACTTGTCTGGCTTTGATAGTTTAATTACCATAGGAGGTTACGTTCGAATATGGGATAATGCTTTGCTGAACTCTCTAGGGGGGTTTAATAAAATTGAGCTGATTGGAGGATATTTAGATATAGCCTACAACGATATGCTGATCCAGTTGGATGCATTGGATAATTTGAATACTGTTGGTAATGATCTTCATGTACGAGAGAACGAAACGCTTGATAACATTGAGGGGCTCTCTTCTCTCGTTAATTTCAATGGCGAGATCTTAGTTTATCAAAACAGCCTATTAACGAATCTCGATGGAATTGAGAATATTGCTGCAGATAGCATAACGAATTTAATTTTAGGGGAATGTGATTCACTTAGTATTTGTTCACAACCGAACATTTGTCAATATCTCATTAATTCTATGGGGCCATCAACCATAAACTTAAACAATAGCGGGTGTAATTCAATACCTGAAATAACAGCAGCTTGCGCCGCAATAGGTGTTGATGAGATCAATCTGGGAGAAAAATTCAGTATCTATCCAAACCCTATAACGGATGCAACAATACTGAAGTCTGAAATTATAAAATCAGGTGCAATAGTGCATTTTTACAATTATCGCGGAGATCTGGTCAAAAGCGTTTATGGCCTGGATAGTAATCAGATACTGATTGATAGAACTGGACTTTCAGAAGGTCTTTATTTACTTAGAATTGTGCAAGACAATGAAGTCATCGGTGCTGTAAAGATTGTAGTTATAATTTAGACCATGACCACGGCTTGACCAATTTAAAAAAGAATAAAAGCACAACAAAGTGTATAGTGCATAGCACCCTGCGGGAAGCTACGACACTATACACTAACCGTTAGCAAACATAAATATAGATGAAACTTAAATTATTAATCGCGTCCCTATTTATTGCTGTTCACGGGTATTCGCAGAATATGGACAGCCTTCTAACCTCATTGTATTTTAACGATGGAGCTATAAGCTCCGATACTAATGGTTTTGATTTCAATTTAGTTTATAATACTTCCCCAACCTACTGGGCTATAGACAGTTTTCCTGAAAGCATCGTTTTTAACGCTGAGTTGAGTTACGATAACCCATTAGACTCTAATCAATCTTATCAAATTAGAATCGGAAAAGGCGGTCAATTGTATTCCTTCAGAAGTGCTTTCGGAGAATCTGTCCCACCGCAATGGAGAAGTAGTAACTGGGTTCAACCTTCGTATGGTGGAGGAACATCTTATGCTCCATGGGTTGATGAAGTATGGCAAATGGTATGTGTTGATGAATCCCTAAATAATACTCCTGACTCTTCCTATTTTATTCACCAGGCGGGAGTATACTTAAAGACACCCGCCCAAAATAAACCATTCTTTTCCCCAAAAATAGCTGAATATTATGATCATCAAAATCAATCTTATAGCATTGTAAACTGGGGTCAGCAAGCACATACTGATGACCTTTTAAATATTAATCACACTTCAAACTTGCTGTATTACACCAAATACACAAATAAGGGAAGGGGGGTTATTCAAGTGGATAACATGATTTATAATTTTGGTCAGGATAACATTAGCTTTTTAAATATGCCTTGGGGAGGAGTACGAAATTCATCTTTAGATCATTTCTTTATATCTACTCCCATTAATGATTATAATTTAACTTCTGGCCTCTATGGTCAAACACCTATTGTTCAAACCGCAAACACTGGTGGTTGGGTCGCTTGGGCAAATGATACAAATGGAAATTCACCTGCGCTTGGGATGGCTCATCCAATTACAACTAATACATACGGCAATAAATTTAGATACGGTGATGCAGGTAATTTAAATGCTGCTTGGAACGAAAGGGATTATCATGTGTTTGAAATGGTTAAACAACCATTCCCTGGACAATTAGGCTTTGGCAAGTCAATGAGTTTCAGATATTTCTATGTACTTGGCGCAAATGTTGACTCCGTAAAAAACAAAATTCTGAATGAGAATTTAGTATACAACTCCCTTGATACCGCTTATATCCCAAGTGCAGTTAATGTTGACTCCGTTCGATATCTTTTTCAACAGACTGGAACTAGCATTACCGAGAGTATCTCTAACACTAATAGCGGTTTGTTGCTGAGAACGAGCCCTTACCTTAACAGTTATCCATTATTTAAAATAACCTCGGTAACGAATGAAGATGTAATTAGCTCTAATCCATACTTTTTTTCGACGGTTGCTTATGATGGTTCAGCTATAGCTATGGAACTACTCGGTTTTCTTGATAACCCAAGCATTATATCTGTTTTTCATGATACTATTTGTAAGAATGAAAGCTATCTTTTTCCTGATGGTTCTGCGCTATCGAACATCTCATCGGATACTATTCATCATAGCTTATTAGCTTCTACTCAAGGAGGCTGGGACAGCTTGGTTATTACAAACCTGGAGGTAACAGACATTAATGTTGGAGTCAATCAAGTAGGTATAAATTTAACAAGCGAAGAAACCATTGGCAGCTACCAATGGTTGGATTGTAACGGTTTTAACAGTCCAATTGTAGGCGAAACAAATCAAAACTATATGCCAATTAGTAATGGGAGTTTTGCTGTTGAAGTCACAAAGGGCAATTGCACTGACACATCAAATTGCTATACTATTTCAAATTTAAATATTATTGAAAATAATTTTGGAACAGATCTTCAAGTCTATCCCAATCCAACTGACGGCAAAATATTAATTGATTTATGTGATGCTTACGCAACCGTTTCCATTTCCATTTCAGATATAAAGGGGAAGCTAATTCGCTCAGAGAAATATGTTCAAGAACAAGTAATTAGTTTGTCTATTCAAGAGCCGAATGGCTTTTATTTACTAACTATTCTTGCAGAAGATAAAATAGCTATTATTCGTCTAATAAAGAAATAAAACGATTTGTAAACTTGAAGTATTGGCCTGAAAATTGTGTAAATGTTATTTCTAAATAAAATTAGCTTATCAAACATTTACCCTGAATTAATTTCATTCTAAGCCTTACGCTTTCTACCGTTCAGATTAATAATATTCGTATATTTTAAGATTATTAATCCTTTGCTTTTATTTATGGATTAGTTAGAAGTACTATACACTCACAGTTATTAAAAACACTTATTGTTAAAACAACAATAAGTATTTTTAATATATTTGAGCTTTTATAATATCATTATTAAAATGAAATACTAGTATGAAAAAAAGCTTCATAATTTCAATCTTCACCTTATTAATGTCGGCCCAATTTGCATTTTCACAACAAATGCCTCTCGATTTTTCAGATATCTCAGATGTGTTTAGCAACTGGGGAGGTAGCACATTTACAACGGTCCCTTCACCAACAGACCCAAATAATACAGTAGGTCAATTTGGTCGTAATAGTTCTGTTTCAGAACAGGGGAATTATATGGATTTGGATAGATCTATTGACTTAGATTTTAATGATGAAATAACATTAAAGTTTTATGCCTCTGATGCTAATTCTCATACAGTTACAGTTAAACTTGAGAACGGAACAAACGCAAATATAGAAGTAGGAGCAACAACGACTCAGAATATGTGGACAGAACTGACCTTTGATTTTTCTACTATTGGAGGTAACGGCGAATATAATAGGTTAACTATTAGGATTGATGATGGAAGTTCAGTTGCTGGAACTTTTTTAATAGATGATATTGATGATGGTTCTGTACATTTAGACCTTAATGCAATTGATGTAGAGTACACGGATTTAGTTTGGTCTGATGAGTTTGATACACCCGGAAAAACAGCAATTAACTCTACAAATTGGTTTCATCAAACACAATTACCAGCAGGAGGAAGCTGGTTTAATGGAGAAGAGCAGCATTATACAAATCGCATAGAAAATTCTTTTGTAGAAAACGATAATTTAAATATTGTTGCCATAAAGGAATCTTTTACAGACCAAGGCGTAACAAAGCAATATACGTCTGCAAGGTTAAACTCCAAGTTTGCATTTACCTATGGAAGAGTAGATGTAAGGGCTAAATTACCAGCAGGTAATGGTACCTGGCCAGCTATTTGGACCTTAGGTAAAAATATTAGCGAATCTGGAGCTTACTGGCAAACTCAAGGTTTTGGTAATACTTCATGGCCTGCTTGTGGTGAAATAGATATTATGGAGCATGGGTTAGGTGCTGTAAATCATACATCGAGTGCATTGCATACACCTTCAAGCTTTGGAAATACTATAAACACTGCTTCACAAGTAATTAGTGATGTTACTAATAATTATCATATATACTCTGTTAATTGGTCTCCAAATCAAATTACATTTTTAGTTGATAGTGTGGGATTCTATACTTATAATCCAGCTGTTAAAGATGCAAATACATGGCCATTTGATTTAGAGCAATATCTAATATTAAATATTGCAATGGGTGGAGTATCTGGATCAATTAGTCCTTCATTTACTCAAAGTCCAATGGTTATTGATTATGTCAGGGTCTATCAAAACAATGGTTTAGGTGTTAAGGATAATTCGCAATTAAATTCTTCTATTCAGGTTTATCCAAATCCAGTGAACGATATTATTTATTTAAACGCTAATGTGCCTCTTACTAAATTGACGCTTTGCGATGTTTCTGGTAAACATATTCTTACACAAGAAAAACCTAAAGAAAGCATTAATGTAAGTGCTTTAAGACCGGGTGTTTATATTCTTGAGATTTATTCAAGCCAAGAGAAATCACAGAAAAGAGTGATCATAAATTGATCTTTGTTCCTCCCCAGTTATTAAGTGCACATTTGGAAGAATTGATTCCTTATCTAATGGTAGTTCAAAATAAAAAGTATGATTTGAGCATAAACCTCACCGAATGATAATACTGCTAACATTACCTATACTTCATTGCTTAAATCTCGCTTCGAATGATAAATCATTCAAACTCGTAAGGCCGTACTCCGAAATTAGTTTTATCTTCAGTCAAACGCAAAAGCCCATAGCCAACACGTTAGCCTCAATTAAAACAAGTAAGTCAAATAGCACTATTAATTAAAATACTTAACCAATGAAAACGATTTTAATTATGTCAACATTCCTATTATTCACCTTTTCAGGAATAGCACAAATTAATCCCCAGTTCAACGCAATCCCTGCAAATTGGAATATAAACAGTCCAAACCCGGTCTTTGTTCAAAATTTCAACTATGACAATATAGACGTAAATAAGCAAGTCTTTCACTTATTCTTACCAGATACCACAGGTAATTTTCCTCTTGTTATTTTTATTCATGGAGGGGGTTTTATATCAGGTACTCCGGATATTGTTTCAACTCCTGCAAGAAGACAAGATATTAAATATTTTCTGGAAAACGGAATCGCTTTTGCCAGTGTTGGATATCGCCTCATTAACAATGCTGGTCCAGATAATGAAGGTGTAATCAAATGTTTGAATGATGCAAAGAGAGCACTTCAGTTCATACGTTATTATTCAAATGGCTTACATATAAATCCTTCAACAATAGCTTTGCAAGGACGGTCAGCTGGAGCAAGTAGTAGCTACTGGTTGGGAACACGACCTGACATGGCAGATCAAAATGCTACAGATCCTATTTTACAGGAATCAACAAGAGTTTGTGCGGTGGACTTATATGGACCTCAATCTACGCTAGATGTTTATAAATGGGAGACACAAGTATTCAATAACTTCGACGGGAATGGCACCAACTATACGTTGGATAGTATGGAAAACTTAATGGGTTTTGATAGAGCTTCTAATTTTCATGGCGGATTTGACTCTATCTCGCAAATTTTAGTTGAGCCTGCTTTGATTCAGTATCGACAGGATATAGACCAACTTTTCTACTTGTCTAATGATGACCCTCCATTGTTCATAAGCAGTCAATCCTCAGCAGTTCATCCAAGTCAGGACCTGTTTCATCATTCTTTTCACGGTCGAGAAATTCATAATACTGCTTTGGCGGTGGGTGTATCAGAAGTTAAGGCAGATATCCCGGCACTCTCCATTAATACAACTAATGGAGAGAGTGGGATTGAGTTTTTGGCAAGGCACTTGAATAGTTGTTCATTAACAACCTCAATACCAGATATAAAAGTCAGTGAAAATTATATTGACATTTCTCCAAATCCAGTAGTCAATCAATTTACTATTAATGGAACATTAACGCTGTATCAAATTGATGTTTTGGATGCTACTGGGCAATTCATACAAACAATCAATAATGTCGAAAATTCTCATACCATCGACATTTCAGTGCTTCCTGGCGGTTTGTATTTTGTCAGAGTGAGGGATCTTTCGAATAATTTATTGGAAGTTCAGAAGGTTATTAAGCTTTAAAAAAGTAGAACTTTAAAAAATTCCTTTAACAATAGGTCATATAAATTAAGACTAAGGCTAACACTGTATATAGCAAATAGGGCGTTGAGTGTTTAACGAAAAGTCAGTGCTACTTAAAATCCCGCCAAATTTTTAATTTGGCTTTTAAGAATGATGAAATTAAAAACAAAATATATAACTGTGGCTCAGAGAAAACCCGAAACTAGAATGCTTTCTACTGCCCTACTTGCCATATACTAACCGTTATGTGTAATTAAGAGTTAAAGAAATATATTATAGTATAAAGTTTGGTTCTTTTCTGCTATTTTTATTTTAAAACGGAAAGCATTAAAAAACTTTTGAGTCGGAAAATCAAATTTACCAGATCATGAAAAAAACAACTCTTTTATTTATAACATTAATTGCCTGTTCAACTGCTATCTATGGGCAAACTAAAAAGGATATAATTCTACAACAAACAAAGACCATAGATAGTTTGAATCTTGAATCATCTAAATTGATAAACCTTAATATTGAGATTTCGAATGAACTTGCAGAGAAAAACAAAGAGATCGATAACCTGGAAGAAAGTATTCGCTCCAAAGAAATGATTAACTCTACTAACACTGAAGAGATATCTAAATTGAAAGATGTAATCGTATCGAAAGATGAAGAAACAGCTACGTTGAAAAATGCAATTGTTCTAAAAGATGATGAAATAGCTAGTTTGAAAAATGCAACCATTTCAGAAAACACAATAATTGTAGAAGTTGAAGACCCAAAAGAGATCTATTTCGAAGGAACGGTCATACTAGAGTCGATGTATGATGGTGTTTTTTACATTGATGTCGAAGTAAACAAAGGGAAATTAGCGGGTAAAACAGAGAGCCTCTACTTCAGGTCTGGAATGGAAGATACTAATTACATTGATTATACGGGAAACGCAAATTTTGATGGCGGCGGTGAAGGAGAAGGAAAGAAGGTTTCAGGTGTAATTATCCGCTCCATTGGTAACTTTGAGAATTATGAAACCGGTGAAGATGATTCAAAAGAAATTTACAGGGTTAAGGATTTGAATTACAAGTAATGCTGTATAATCTCGATACGTTCTTCAATTCACTAGCAAGCCTCATAGCAAAACCTAAACTGCATTAAAACGCAGTTTAGCCTTGTCGTTGTAAGTAATAAAAGTTTAGACCCCGCCAGATTTAAATAAAAATTATGGAAATGATCTTTTATTGCATGATTGTCAACCCCGTGTAAAGATCGGCTATTGTTTATATACAATCGAGTTCAAGGGCACAACTTTAATCCCCCACTTTTCACCCTTAAAATCAAATTTCTTCCGTTTTCCGTATGCTAAGTCAATCGTGTACGTCGACGTAAGACCCGATAAGGCTCCAACTTCCATAAGATCAATCCCCGTATCATCATGATCGGCAGAAAACACTAAAACAATACCCGCTGCGGCGGCGGTTACACCTACTCCCAAAATCCAAGCTGACAAATACTGTCCTATATGTCGTCGTTCTTTGCTATTCATACCTAAACGAACTAGATTTTCAAGTTTCACGTATGTTGAATCTAATTTAAATCCGTTTTCAGAAATATTGGAAATCCGCCCCTTTATCTTAGTGCCATCTTTTAAATTCACTTTCACAAAATCATTTCGTTCTAGAATGATATTTTTTGAAGTACTATTGTTTTTTTGTTTTGAAAAAATGAGGCAAAGAGTGTCTGTGTCTTGTGCGATAGCTGAGATGTTCATCAGTAAAAACGCGATTAAAAGTATTCGTATCATAAGCGAATTTAATTATTTACGTAATAGGTCCAATATTATGTTCGAATATTTATGACAGCACCTGCACTCCATGCGGGTTTTTGCTTCGAGAGATCATTTATGTGCTAACAAATCTTGGTGAAAAGTCCATGCGTCTTTCTGGGCAATACTAGAATTTTAATACTAAAAACCAGAATCACTAAAAACTGATTTTTAGGACGACATAAAACATTGCTCAGAATAAAAAACACTCAACTGAAACAACTGATTCAACTTTTTATCGTTAAAGGACTAATGGAAGTATACAAAGGGCCTCATTTATTAATCGAACATAAAGAAGCGAATTCAAGGCTAATTTGTACTTGGAAATCTAGTCCGGTTAATGATTTAGCGTACAGAAAAGAGTTGATAGAACATTTAAACATAGCTCAGAAAATTAAGCCTAATCAAATAGTTTGGAATTTAGGTGAAAAAAGATTTACGCCAACTGTTACTTCAAAAAAATGGGTTGATGAAAGTATTTTAAAACCAATCTTTAAAGCTGGATTTGTAAGCAGAAGAATAGATGGTTTTGATCAAATGGCGTTTGTTACCGGAAGAGATGTTTTAGTTTTGATGCAGGGCATAGAAAAACCTACTGCTGGATTTAACTCAAAGTATTTTGCAACTGAAAAAGAAGCTATAAGTTGGTTGAATGAAGAGCCAAAAACTAAAGATTATGAGAATCAGAATTTATCAATCACTTTTAAAGGAAGAGATGAAAATGATAATATAGTTTTTGAGCTTAAAGAACAGGGGTCTGAATTTCATAGTACTATTAATGTATTTAAAACGATTATTGAACAAAATCATTTTATGAGGAATAATGTTGAAAAATATTCTTCTTTAACTCCAAGAGAAAAAGAAACGCTCAAACTCATTATCAAGGGATATACTAATAATCAGATAGCTGAGAAACTGTGTATTTCTAACCATACCGTCCGAACTCATAGAAATCGAATTTGGAAAAAACTTGGAGTTAAGCAACTCAATGATTGCTTAAAATATCAATGGTTTTTCGATACCTCCAACTCCGCTTAAGAGGTAAATATGCTGTTTGGTGATTTTTTCATGCTGAAATACGCCTACATGAGCAAAGGCGATTACGAAAATAACATGCATATGTTTGGCTTAGCGTTTAATCATCAGTCTACGATAAAACAACACACAACCGCACCTGCACTTCATGCGGGCTTATGCTTCGAGAGATCACTGATTTGTTAACAAATCTATTCTTAACTTCGAAAAACCAACCTTGTTAGCGAGCCGCAGATTGCGTAGCCCCAAACGTTAGACTCTTATCTCTATTTGCCGATACAAAATTTACTAAAGATATTGCCCAACAAATCATCCGTTGAAATATCTCCCGTAATCGTTCCGAGCTCAAACATCGCTTGGCGAATATCCATTGCTACAAAATCAGCGGTAACTTGAGTTTCCAATCCTTCATCCGCTTTTTCCAGCGCAACAGCTGTCTTTATCAACGCATCGTAATGTCTTGCATTTGAAACAATAGTCTCATTCGCCATGTTAAAATCGCCCTTAACCTCATCGACCAATTTTGATTTTAACACATCGATGTTGTCTCCGTTTTTAGCGCTGATTTGAATTCCTTCGTTTGAGGTTCCAGAGGTCAAATCGACTTTATTGGCGACCATGAAGATCTTCTTGTCCTCGTATTTTTGACTTAGTTCTTCAGCCCAGCTGGAAACTTCCGATAAGCTTGCTTGATTCGATCCGTCAGCCAAACAAAGAACGATAGAAGCTTGATCTATTTTCTCTAAAGAACGTTCAATTCCCATTGCCTCAATCGCTTCTGCGCCTTCTCGAATTCCGGCGGTATCGATGAGTCTGAACAGAATTCCCTCAATATTCAAAACCTCTTCAATAACGTCTCTCGTTGTTCCTTCAATATCGCTTACAATCGCTCGCTCGTCGCCAAGTAATTGGTTCAACAAGGTGCTTTTTCCTGTGTTTGGAGCGCCAACAATTGCAACCGGAACTCCATTTTTAATCGCATTTCCTAGTTCAAATGATCTTGCCAATCGCTTAATGTGTGCAAGAACATCGCTTACGAGTTTCTTAAGCTGCGTTCGATCGGCAAATTCAACATCTTCTTCGGCGAAGTCCAATTCCAATTCTATTAAAGAAGCAAAGTTCATTAGCTCTGTTCGTAGGTCTTTTAACTCATTTGAGAATCCGCCTCGTAGTTGTTTTAATGCAATTCCGTGTGCGCTTTTCGATTGAGACGCTATCAAATCCGCCACTGCTTCCGCTTGCGACAAGTCCATTTTCCCGTTCAAAAACGCACGTTGCGTAAACTCTCCTGGTTCTGCCATTCGGCCACCAACCTTAAGCAATTCTTGAATGATTTGTTGTTGAATGTACGGCGAACCGTGACACGATATTTCAGCACTTTGTTCTCCTGTAAAACTCTTTCCTTCGGCAAAAACGTTAATCAAAACCTCGTCAATCAATTCGCCCTTATCATTTGATATGATGCCAAAATGAGTCGTGTGAGAAGTTGCCGTTTCTAAAGGTTTAGAAAATACTTTTGATGCAATTGACCAACTTTCTTTTCCAGAAAGTCGAATCATCCCGATGGCACCAATTCCGTTTGGAGTAGCTAGAGCACAAATTGTTTCCTGAGAGTTTTTCATGCGGCAAAATTAACTAATAAAAAATCCCCAACCAATAAATGGATGGGGGCTTCAATATTATTGGTTTTGTCAATTACTCAACAAGAATTCTAAGTTATGAAATATAATCCGCGGTATGAACTGTCACCATATAAACTGTTGGAGGTGGGTTTACAACTAAGTACGATCCGTTATCCGTTCCAACTGTGCTGGACTGCCTGAAACAACTCTTGAAGTAGGTTTCAAAAACGAATTGATAAGCGGTAAAACCTACTTGCGCTTATTCCGAAAGAACTCTTGCATCAAAAGAGAGCACTCATCTTCTAATACTCCGCTAACCACTTTTGTTTTTGGATGGTACAATTCTCCAACTTTTCCTGCGCCTCTTTTTTCATCCGCCGCTGCAAAAACAATCTTGTCAATCTGGGACCAATAAAGCGCTCCTCCGCACATCACGCATGGCTCAAGTGTTACATAAAGCGTACATCCTTTTAAATATTTTCCGCCTAGAAAACTTGCCGCCGCAGTAATTGCCTGCATTTCTGCATGTGCTGTTACATCTGTCAATTTCTCCGTGAGGTTGTGGGCTCTTGCAATTATTTGATCATTTGCCACAATCACAGCTCCAACCGGAACCTCATCTTCATCATGCGCCTTTTGAGCCTCTTGCAAAGCCTGCCTCATAAAATACGCGTCGTTGTATGGAGAAATCATTTCAAATGTTTTGGTTTAACGAATTTAGAATTTAGAATTTAGAAAATCAGACTAAATTCTAATATCTAATATCTAAATTTACCACATGAATCTAATCGTTCCTACTCTCAAGCCCGGTGACCTCATCGAAATTCTAGCTCCTGCTAAAGCAATTGAGGAAAACCACATTTTATTTGCAAAGGATTTTTTCGAGTCAAAAGGATTTAAAGTGCGCATTAGCGAAAACTGTTTGGGTGTAGAAAATTACTTTTCTGGCTCTGTTTCACAGCGCTTGTTAGATTTTCAAAATGCACTGAACGATCCAGATGTTAAAGCAATTGTTTGTGCAAGAGGTGGTTATGGCTGCGTGCAACTCGTGGATAAAGTTCAGTGGGCAAACAGCCTACTAACGCCAAAATGGATTGTTGGGTTTAGCGATGTCACTGTCTTTCATCAAAGAGTAAACATTCTGGGAAACAATTCCATTCACGGAACAATGCCCTTAAACTTTGAAACAAATTCTCCGGAAGCCCTTCAAACCTTGGTCGACGCTCTAACGGGTCACCCTTACTCTATAGTAACTTCTGCACATCCAAAAAACACACTTGGTAAAGCCAAAGGCCGATTGCTTGGAGGAAATTTATCCATCCTTTATAGCTTGTTGGGAACCAACGATCAGGTTGATTATTCAAACTCAATCTTATTTATTGAGGACGTAGCGGAACAAATTTACCATCTCGACCGAATGTTCTACGCATTTGAAAAAGCTGGAATTTTGGATAAAATAAACGGCCTCGTTATAGGAGGAATGACCGATTTTAAAGATACCGCCACGCCATTTGGAATGAGTTATGAAGAAGTAATTCTTTCGCATTTCGAATATAGAAACATTCCTGTTTGTTTCAACTTCCCTGCCGGTCACATTGATGACAATCGTGCACTTATTTTAGGCGCAGGAGTCACATTATCTGTTCAAAAAGAAAAAGTACAATTGACTTTTTAAAGAATTACAACTCTATTTATTCTGTTAATGTTGTTGTAATTCACCGTCGCAATGTAAGACCCTGAAGGCAAATCTGAAAGAGAAAGTCCATTTTCACTTACCGTCCAAGTGCCAACATACGTTCCTGTTGATGAATAAATTTGACATGTAGCACCTCGTGGGGCTTCGATTTTAATTAGTCCGTAAGATGGATTTGGGTAGACCTTAACCTCACATTTTGAGCGTTCTACACATTCAGCTCTGAGTCGAGCCGTTCGATATATTTCGTTTTCCTCATCTTGAGAGAATGAGGTGGACGCCAATAAAAGCATTGAGACTACAAGTGATTTTTTCATGTTATGGAGATTAACAGTTCAGTACTGTAACGGTTTTAATCTCATTTGTTACGGTAAAAATAATGTGCTATTTATATTAAGTCTAAATAAGATTGTCATAGCCTTCAATTTTTGATATGTGTTAAATTTGTGGAACAATTTTATTGAACGATAACAATCATGAGTAAATCAGCAATTCTTAAGTCATCAATCGCAAGAAAGTGGTGGATGGCATTAACGGGCTTATTTCTTTGCCTTTTCTTGGTTGGTCACTTGTTAGGAAACTTACAATTGATCTTCATTGATGGCGTAGAAGGAAAAAGAGCTTTTAATGAGTACGCCTATTTTATGACGCACAATCCGTTAATTAAGATCATGTCATATCTAACGTATTTTTCTATTCTATTTCATGCCGCTTTTGGAATCTATTTAACAATTAAGAATAAAAAAGCAAGACCTATTAATTACGCTTACAACAAGCCCGGAACGAATTCTTCAACCCCTTCTCGTTACATGGCAGTCTTAGGAACTGCTATTTTGGTGTTCATTGTTTTACACATGAGCGCATTCTGGGGGAAAATGCACTTCGGAGAAGTTCCTTTGCACACTGAAAAAATATACTTTCCTTTAGTTTCAAACAATGTTGAAGACCCAACAAATCCTTATGATGCTGAAGCCCTCGCATATTACACAACAGAGGGAGACTATTTGGACACTGCAACTATCATTGTTAAAAACGGAGATGAATTGTATTATAAGAGTTTTGAAAAAGAAATTCAAAAAGAAGATCCTTCATATAGTAAAGTGGGTGACAATCCAGTTTATGCCAAAGGCTACAAAGACTTGCACTCAATGACGCTTGCCTATTTCGGTCACGATAAATCGAATGACGCAGGAATTCCTGCTAACAAATATGCCCTTATTGCAATGATCCTTTACATTCTCGCAATGATCGTTATGGCTTTCCACTTGTGGCACGGATTTGCTTCGGCGTTCCAGTCACTTGGGTTGAAAAATAAAAAATACACTCCACTAATTTCAGGATTTGGTAAAGTATTCTCGGTTCTAGTTCCACTAGCATTCGCGATCATCCCAATTATCATTTTCTTGACTAAATAGATATTTAAAAGACTTGAAATTATGTCAGTATTAGACGCAAAAATACCAGATGGTCCAATTAAAGATAAGTGGACAAACTATAAAAACCACATCAATCTTGTGGCTCCTGCCAATAAACGTCTTATCGATGTTATTGTTGTAGGAACAGGTTTGGCTGGAGGTTCTGCCTCAGCTTCTCTTGCAGAGATGGGGTACAACGTAAAGGCATTTTGCTTCCAAGACTCTCCAAGACGCGCGCATTCAATTGCCGCTCAAGGTGGAATCAACGCAGCAAAGAACTATCAAAATGACGGTGACTCTGTTTTCCGTTTGTTTTATGACACAGTAAAAGGAGGTGATTACCGCTCACGTGAGGCAAACGTTTACCGTTTGGCAGAAGTGTCGGCGAACATCATTGACCAGTGTGTTGCGCAAGGTGTTCCTTTCGCTCGTGATTACGGTGGACTATTAGACAACCGTTCTTTCGGTGGTGTTTTGGTTTCGCGTACCTTCTATGCAAAAGGTCAAACCGGTCAACAATTACTATTGGGTGCGTATTCAGCAATGAACCGCCAAATTGGCAAGGGTAAAATCAAAATGTACAACCGCCACGAAATGCTGGAGCTTGTTAAGGTTGATGGAAAAGCAAGAGGAATTATCGCAAGAAACATGATCACCGGTGAGCTTGAAAAACATTCTGCTCACGCTGTTGTAATTGCATCGGGTGGATACGGAAACGTATTCTTCCTTTCTACAAACGCAATGGGATCTAACGTTACGGCAGCATGGCAAATTCATAAAAAAGGAGCCTACTTCGCCAACCCTTGTTACACTCAAATTCACCCAACGTGTATTCCACGTTCTGGTGATTACCAATCAAAATTGACATTGATGTCGGAGTCCTTGAGAAATGACGGACGTATCTGGGTGCCGAAGAATATAGAAGATGTAATGGCAATCAGAAAAGGAACAAAGAAGCCTACTGATTTGTCTGCAGATGAAAGAGATTATTACCTAGAGCGTCGATACCCCGCTTTCGGAAACCTAGTGCCGCGCGATGTTGCATCAAGAGCCGCTAAGGAAAGATGTGATGCTGGTCACGGAGTAAATCATACCGGTGAAGCCGTTTACCTTGACTTCGCTTCTGCCTTCGTACGTTACGGAAAAGAAGAGGCTTTGATAAATGGTGAAGAGTCACCATCTGAGGATCTTATTCTTAAGCTAGGTCGTGCTGTTATTAAAAATAAGTACGGAAACTTATTCCAAATGTATGAGAAGATCACTGATGAGAATCCATACAATACACCAATGATGATTTATCCAGCGGTTCACTACACAATGGGGGGTGTTTGGGTTGACTATAACTTGATGACAACAATTCCTGGATGTTACGCGGCTGGAGAGGCAAACTTCTCTGATCACGGGGCAAACAGACTGGGTGCTTCTGCATTGATGCAAGGATTAGCCGATGGTTATTTCGTTCTTCCTTATACAATTGGCGATTACCTTTCTCACGACATTAGAACTGGAGAGATTCCAACAGACACTCCAGAGTTTGATGAAGCAGAAAAAGCTGTAAGAGGTCGACTAAAGAAATTCATAAACAATAAAGGGAGCAAGTCAGTTGATTACTTCCACAGGAAACTTGGAAAAGTAATGTGGGACAAGGCGGGAATGTCTAGAAACGCAGAAGGACTTACAGCAGCAATTGCTGAAATCCAAGAGATTCGCGAAGACTTCCATAAAAATGTTTTCGTTCCTGGCGGTATGGATGAATTGAATCCAGAGCTTGAAAAAGTAATGAGAGTATCTGACTTCATTGAACTTGGTGAGCTTTTCGCACATGATGCCTTGCAAAGAGTTGAGTCTTGTGGTGGTCATTTTAGAGAAGAGTCTGCCGAACTAGATGGCCCACAAAAAGGTGAGGCAAAGCGCGATGACATAAACTTTGCTCACGTTTCTGCCTGGGAATGGACAGGCGATCCAAGTAAACCAGTGTTGCATAAAGAGCAATTGACGTTTAACGATATTAAGTTGGTACAACGATCATATAAATAAGAACAGAGATGAAGTTAACATTGAAAATTTGGCGTCAAAAAAACGCTGACGACAAAGGTGGAATTCAAACATATCCAATTGATAATGTTTCAGAACACATGTCTTTTTTGGAAATGATGGACGTTCTTAATGAGCAAATCATTGCAGAAGGAAAAGAAAATCCAATTGCATTCGATCACGATTGTCGTGAAGGAATTTGTGGTTCATGCTCTATGCATATTAACGGCGAGCCTCATGGGCCAGACCGCGGCGTAACCACATGTCAATTGCACATGAGAAAGTTTAATGATGGAGAAACAATCTACATTGAGCCATTTCGAGCCAAAGGATTCCCAGTAATTAAAGACTTAGTTGTTGATAGAAAGGCTTTTGATAGAATTCAACATGCTGGAGGGTTTATTTCTGTTCCAACTTCTGGTAACACGCAAGACGCAAATGCTATTCCTGTTCCTAAAATTGATGCAGACAACGCGTTTGATGCCGCAACATGTATTGGTTGTGGAGCTTGCGTTGCAGCTTGTAAAAATGCCTCAGCAATGCTTTTCGTTTCTGCGAAGGTTTCACAGTTCTCATTATTACCACAGGGTAAAGTGGAAGCAAACAAGCGTGTTCTTCACATGGTTGAGCAAATGGATAAAGAAGGGTTTGGTAATTGTACAAACACAGGCGCTTGTTCTATCGAATGTCCAAAAGAAATTTCGTTGGAAAACATTGCACGAATGAACCGCGACTATCTTAAAGCGTCTGTTTCGAGCGAAGCATAAAGGTTTCATAATGTTTACATACAAAAAGGGTTGGACGAATGTCTAACCCTTTTTTGTCTTCAGTGGTTTCTATTTTAAAAATTAAAGACAGTGCCCATTTTAAAAACCCTTACTATCCCCTCCTGCTGGGCGCTAATGTTTTAATTCCTTACATTGTCAATAAAACTAAATTCTATGAAAAAAATATTACTTACGATTCTAACCCTTGCAACTTGCGGTGCAGCTTATTCACAAGTTGTATGTGCTGGAGTTTCCCCCGCGGCAATTCAAGGAAATTACGACTATGGTATTCAAGGTTCTTGCGGTCAATGGCCAGGTGAAACAGATGACGGAACATGGGGGGCATGGACTGGAGGTCTTGATTTTAACAATCCAGGTAACTTCGTTCAAGCAGAGCTTATGCTTGTTGAAGACGGAACATCGGGACTAAACCCACAAGGAAATCCTATCTCACAAGAAGGGTGTAACGCTCTTACAAATAACCTTACGGGTAAAATTGCTGTTATATACAGAAACACGTGTTGGTTCTCTTCAAAAGTATACTACGCTGAAGAAGCTGGAGCTGTTGCGGTAATAATAGTAAACAGAGAAGCAGGTATAATTGGTATGTTGGGAAACACGGACATTATGAACGGACCACTTGGTATTGATTGTAACATCCCTGCTGTAATGATCGATATCACTGACGGACAGGCTTTAGTCGCTGAAATGCAAAATGGACCTGTTGAAATGTTTATCGGTAACAAATTAGGAGCATTTTCAAACGACGTTGGTGCTGTTAAAGGAGAGTTCTTAGTTCCTGAATTCGGTGGAGATCTTGTTGACATTTTCGACGGATTCGAAGTGGGTCTTCAAGCATACAACTATGGGGCAAACGATCAGTCCTCTGTAACAATTCAAGCTACTATAGATGGTCCTGGTGGAAACGTTTACGACGAAACTGTTGTTCTGCCTACTATGCTTTCAGGTGACACAGCTTTTGTGTTCCCCGGAAACACATTGGAATTCCCAGCATTTGACCTTGGAGGACCAGGGAGCTATACTGCTGGTGATTACACACTAACATACGGTGTTGATCTTGGAGGCACTGATGATGCTAACTTCGACAACACTTACTCAGTAAACTTTTCTCTAAATAGTGACGTTATTTCTCGTTCTAGTATTGATGGTGCAAATTTGCCTGTTGCAAATGCTTACCCGAGCAACTCTGTTATAGAATATGAGGCTTGTACAATGATGCAAGAGCCGAACATGTCCTTATTAACAAATCAAAACAAAGGTGCGACCGGAGCATACATTATTCCTCACACAGATACAAACATCAATAACTTGGCAGGAGCTGAAATTTTTGTGAACGCCTACCTATGGGACGATGCCTGGGTAGATCTTGACGATATAAATTATCAATTCGATCCTGCAACAGCAGATGCATTCCAAAACTTAAACTTAATTGCTTTTGGTACACATTACCCAGGAGGAAATAGTGAAGTAGATGTGCCTGTATTTGTAGAGTTCAATGTGCCTATTTACTTGGCAGATAACCAACGTTATTTATTTTGTGCTCAAACCTTCCAACCAGATATTATTTCGTTTGGGTATGATAACGGTATTGATCACGATGCAAACCAAGCTATTTTTAGACAGCCTGTTTCAACTGTTAAAACAGACAATGGAACGTTCACAGGCGGATGGGCAGGACTTTCAGCTCCTTCAATTGCTTTGCGTATAGAGGCAGGAATTGGGCTTGACGAAGTAAATGCTGTTCACGGAAGCGCATTCCCTAACCCAACAACTGGTAAGGTTGCGGTTTCAATTGATGCAAGTGGAGACGCAACTTTAAAAGTTGTTGATATCACTGGTAAAGTTGCAATGAACGCCAAAATCACCTTAGTTAATGGAGTGATTAAAGTTGACATGTCTTCTTTAGATGCTGGTGTTTACATCTTCAACGTTACCCTTAAGAACGGAAAAACGTCTCAGTTCAATGTTGTAAAGAAGTAAAAGAGAAAGTAACACTTTCGATCAGGAATTGTAAATGACTTACAAAGCCTGCATAAATATTGGAAAGCCTCTTCTAGTTTTATCCAGAAGAGGCTTTCTTTGTTGAATAGAAACAGGAAACGTTTCTCAAATTAAACTGTGCTCAGGTTGTTCTGCCAATCTTTTATAAAATAATCTACTATAAATCAGGCTATTAGGTGTTATGTTCGTTTTAACGCATTAAAATTCGTACTTTGTGGGTGCTAAAACTAAACGAAAATGTTAAAACTCTCTCTCCAGTTGTTGGCGATACTATTGTTATCGACCACAGCGCACTCTCAATTAAACTTAAACTTTCTTGGTCAACTCCAATACGCAAACAATCGTGGAGATTGTAGCGACATTTGGGGCTATGTCGACGGTTCTGGAAACGAATACGCTATAGTTGGAAACTACACTGGAACTTCTATTGTAGATGTGTCAGACCCGGCAAATCCAGTTGAAGTATTTTATACTGCAGGTGACCAAACTATTTGGCGTGATATGAAAGTTTGGGGAACAACTGCTTATATTACCAACGAAGGTGGTGGTGGTCTTAAAATAATTGACCTTAGTAATCTTCCTGGTGCACTTAATGCAGGAGATGTTTCTTATTATACTGGATCAACATATAATTTCACAACGGCACATAACATCTTTATGGATGAAAATGGGCACGCCTATATTACAGGTGCCAATAGCGGTGTTGGTGGAGCGATTATATTAGATGTTGCTACTGATCAGTTAAACCCTATTGAATTGGGTCGATACGATGAGTTTTACTTTCATGACATTTTTGTTCGAGGAGATACTTTGTGGGGTGGGGCTATAAACGACGGTTTCTTTGCGGTTGGTGACATTTCCGATCCTATGAATTGCACGACAATAGCAACACAACTAACTCCAACAACATTTAGTCACAATGTTTGGCTATCAGATGATGGTAACACGCTTTACACAACAGATGAAGTTTCCGATGCTTACGTAGCTTCTTATGATGTAAGTAACATTGCAAACATTGTTGAGTTGGATAGGGTTCAATCAAGTCCAGGACAAGATGTTGTTCCTCACAACACATTCGTTGTTGGCGACTATCTTGTTACTTCTTATTATAGAGACGGTGTTGTTATTACTGATGCAACAAATCCTTCAAACTTAATTCAAGTTGGAAATTATGATACCTCTCCACTATCAGGAGACGGCTTTGATGGAGATTGGGGTGTTTACCCTTACTTGCCCTCGGGAAACCTTATAGTAAGTGATATTGATAATGGTTTGTTTATTCTCGGGCCTACTTACGCTCCTGGAGCTTATCTTGAAGGAAATGTTACAGATGCTGCAACGACAAACCCTATCGATAATGCACTAATAGAAATTGCTACTACTGCATTAACTGACAACTCTAACGTTGCTGGTGATTACGCTTCGGGTGTTGGAACAGGAGGAGCATTCGATGTTACTTTCTCAAAACTTGGGTACATTTCACAAACGATCACAGGCGTTGTTCTTACAAACGGAAACACAACTATTGTTGATGTTGAGCTTGTTCCTCTAGTTACATTTACGCTACAGGGAATGGTTGAAGATGAAAATGGCAACCCAATTTCAAACGCAATGGTTGTTATAACGGACGCTCAATCTACAACAACAGTTGTAACTAACGGTATTGGAGCATTTGATGTTTCAACGTTCCTTGAAGGTGCATATGATGTCTCGATTGGTTTATGGGGATACCACACTTTATGTCTTTCAAGCGAACAATTCACAATAAATGGCGGGCCTTATGTTTATGTTATGGAAGAAGGCTATTCTGATATTTTTGAATTGGACTTGGGCTGGTCTGTTTCTGGCAATCCTGATTCAGGAGATTGGGAACGTGATGAGCCAAACGGAACAACGTACCAGGGTAGCGAGTCAAATCCAGAAGATGACTCTAACGATTGTGGAACGCTAGCTTATGTTACTGGAAACGACGGTGGAAACGCCGGGTCCGATGATGTTGATAATGGAACAACTGTTCTTACTTCACCAATATTTGACCTGTTGGCGTACACGGATCCTTATCTTTCATTTGAACGTTGGTTCTTTAATGAAGGTGGTTCAGGAACTCCAAATGACTCTTTGGTTGTTGATATTACAAATGGAACACAAACAGTTCGTCTTGATTTTGCCGATTTCAATAGTCCTGACAATAGCTCATGGGCATACCGCGAATTCCGCGTAACCGATTATTTACCGACAACAGCTATTATGCAAATGAAAATTCGCGCTATGGATGTTCAAGGAGGACATCTATCTGAAGGTGGATTTGATAACTTCTTCGTTTGGGATTCACTTCCAAACAATATTGGTGTTGTTGAAATAAGCAATGACGCTTTAGTTAATGTTTACCCCGTGCCATTTACAAATGAAATCAACATTGTTTTGGATCAAGTATTCGAAAATGTACATGTTGAAGTTCTTGAATTAAGCTCAGGAAAACAAATAGAGTCTAGAGACTTTACAGCTGTAGACAAGATTAAAATGGATAATAAATACGCAAAGGGAATGTATCTAATTCGCGTATTTGAAGACGACAGGATTTTGACCACAAGACGGGTCGTGAAAATGTAAGAGCTGACCAAGCCGATTATATGACCTGTCTCAGCTTCGCTAGGACAGGTCTTTTTTTGTTTTATAAATTGCCGGTACTGGTATTCAATCACCTTATTCCCAGCCTATATAACACTTTCAATTTATTAAATTGTATCTTAGCAATTCTTAAAAAAATTCTTATGAAAAAAATTTTACTATCACTTACTTTAATTGCGTCTGCTTTTGCGTCGCAAGCACAAGTTGTTGTTGCCGGGGTAAGCCCGGCCTCTGTGCAGGGAAATTACGATTATACTGCTCAAGCTTCTTGTGGTGCTTGGCCGGGCGAAACAGACGATGGAACCTGGGGTTATGTTCTAGATTTCAATGTTCCCGGAACCTATATTCAAGATACTCTAATGTTTGTTGATGATGGTAGTCTAGGTTTAAACATTCAAGGTAATCCAGTATCAGCAGAGGGTTGTGATTCGTTAATTAACGACCTTACAGGTAAGATTGCCGTAATCTACAGAAACACCTGTAACTTTACGTCTAAAATTCTTAACGCACAAAACGCCGGTGCTGTAGGGGTGATTATTATTAATCGTGAAAATGCACTCCTTGGAATGTTAGGTGATGCCATTGAAGGAATTCTATGTACAATTCCCGCCGTGTTTATTTCAAACGTCGATGGTGCAATCATAACTAGTGCAATGGCTGTAGGCCCTGTTGAAATGTTGATTGGTAATAAGCAAGGAGCATTCACTAACGATGTTGGTGCAGTTAAAGGTGAATTCTTAGTTTCTCCATTTGGAGGCGCTAACAATCAAGTTTATGATGGTTTTACTCCTGGTATTCAGGTGTACAACTTCGGTTCAGCTGACCAAACAGACGTTATAATTAATGCTAAAATTGACGGTCCTGGTGGAAATGTTTATGCTGACTCTGTTGGTCCTTTAGCTATGCTTTCAGGAGATACTATTTCTGTTTTCCCTGGAAACACGGATGAATTTATTGCTTGGCAATTGGGGGTTGGAAACTATACAGATGGTGACTATACATTAACGTATACTGTTTCTATGACGGGTTTAACAGATGATTCTGATTTTGATAACGTTTACACGTCTGATTTCAAAATTCAATCAGATCAAGTTTCTCTGTCTCGTCTTGATGGAGCAGACATGCCAATTGCATCGAACTACCCAACGAACTCGACGACAGAATATCAATCATGTATGACATTCCAAAATGCTAATGCAAGTGCTTTAGCTATTGAAGGTGTCTATTTTGTGCCTCATACTGATACTGCTTTAAATGAATTAGCTGGAGCTGAAATTTTTATTAATGCATACCAATGGGATGATGCTTGGGTTGATCTTGATGATCCTGCTTACCAATTTGACCCTGCAACAAACGATGCGTTTCAAAACTTGAACTTAATTACTTTCGGTACGCATTACCCATCTTCTAATGATGACGTTGATGATGTAGCTTTCGCTGGTTTTGACACTCCATTCCAAATGAATGATAACACTAGATACTTATTTTGTCTTCAAACGTTTGAGTCAGCTACAATCTCTTTCGGGTACGACGGAAACATTGACTATGATGGAAATGAAGGAATTATTCGTCAGCCAGTTGCGCCTGTCCATGTAGATGGAATGTGGTACGCTGCAGGTTGGGCTGGATCTTCAGCTGCTTCTATAGCTCTTAAAACATTCGATCCAGCTGCAATTGGATTAGGAGAGGATGAATTGATTGAAGGAAGTGCATTCCCTAATCCGGCAACGGATAAGGTTACTGTTTCAATTGACGCCAACGGTGTTGCTTCTTTACAAGTGGTTGATCTTACTGGAAAAGTTGCGATGAATTCTTCTATCACTTTAGTGAATGGTTCTGCTGACATTGATATGTCTTCTTTAGAGTCTGGAGTTTATGTGTTCAGTGTTACTCTTGAAAACGGACAGGCTTCGCAGTTCAACGTGGTTAAAAAATAAGCACGAGCTAGAGTCCAAATTGGCACTCTAAACTTTATTATACCTAAAGGGTCTTGAGAAATCAAGACCCTTTTTTTGTTGGTCAATCATTTTTAGTTTACCTTAGTAAGTCTAAAATTAAATTTATGAAAAAAATATTACTTACACTTACTGTGTTTGCAGCTGGTTTCATGGCGCATTCACAGGTGGTTTGTTCAGGTGTTTCGCCTGCTACAATCCAAGGAAATTACACCTTCGAGTGGTGTGACCCTGCAGGACTTGATTGGTCTTCGCCAGACTTTTTAGTAGCTGGAACTTTCGTTGAAGATACTTTAATGTGGTCTGAAGATTCAGGCACAGGTATAAACCCACAAGGGAACCCAGTATCTCAAGAAGGATGTAGCCCTCCTCAAATTGTTGATTTAACAGGGAAAATAGCAATGATTTACAGAAATACTTGTGAGTTTGGTGCTAAAGCTTTAGCTGCTGAAAATGCTGGAGCAGTTGCTGTTATTATCGTTAACCGTGACAACGAAGTAGTTGGAATGGGTGGTGGTGCTGATGGTGTGTCAGTAACAATTCCGGTTGTTATGCTTTCAAGTGTTGATGGAGCCGCTCTTGCAGCTGAAATGTTAAATGGGCCAGTTGTTATGTTACTAGGTAACAAGGTTGGTGCATATCCAAATGATGTTGGTGCAAACAATGGTGAAATGTTGATTTCTCCATACGCTGGTGCAAATAGCCTCCAGTATGACGGGTTCACACCTGGTATTCAAGTTTACAACTTTGGTTCTGTCGATCAAGCGAACGTTACAGTTAACGCTAAGATCGATGGTCCTGGTGGAAACGTTTACGATGAAACTGTTGGACCTTTGAGTATGTTGTCTACTGATACTCTTTCTGTTTTCCCTGGAAACCCTGATGAGTTTATTCCTTGGCAATTAGGTGTGGGCGGTTATGCAAACGGATTGTATACATTGACTTACACTGTAGATATGGGAATCGCTGATGATTCTGATTTCGATAACGTATTGACTTCTACTTTCTCTATTACTGATGGAACAAATACTCCAACTGCTAACCCAGGAAGTATGAGTGGTATTTTAGCTTTATCAAACGTTGATGTTAACGGTATGCCAATTTCTAACACTAGTCCAAGTAACTCAACTACTGAATATCAATCTTGTATTATGATTCAAGAGCCTAATGCTTCTGTAATGGCTGTTGCGGGCATGTATTTCGTGCCTCACACTGATACTTCTGTAAATGATTTAGCTGGGGCTGAAATTTTCGCTAACGCTTACCAATGGGATGATGCTTGGGTTGACCTTGATGATCCTGCTTACCAATTCAGTCCAACTACAAATGATGCGTTCCAAAACTTGAACTTAATCACTTTCGGAACTCACTACCCGGCGTCTAATGATGATGTTGATGATGTAGCTTACGTTAAGTTCACAACTCCATTCCAATTGAATGATGGTGCTAGATACTTGTTCTGTCTTCAAACTTTTGAGTCTGCAACTATCTCATTTGGATATGATGGAGCACTTAACTATGATGGAAACGAAGGTATCTTACGTCAGCCTACTGCGCCAGTTCATGTTGATGGATCATGGTATACGGGTGGATGGGCTGGTGTTTCTTCACCTGCTATCTCTCTTCATACTTTCAATCCGGCTGCAATTGGACTAGGAGAAGTTGATGTGGTTGATGGAAATGCATTCCCTAACCCTGCAACTGATAAGGTTACTGTTTCAATTGACGCTAACGGAGACGCTACTTTAGAAGTGGTTAATATCGCTGGTAAAGTTGCAATGAACAACACTATTACTTTAGTAAGCGGTTCTGCTGATGTTGATATGTCTTCTTTAGAGTCTGGAGTTTATATATTCAACGTTACTCTTGAAAACGGTCAGACTTCACAGTTCAACGTTATTAAAAACTAAAAGCAAGCCCCGTCTAAAATTTACAGGTGTTAAAGGAAGGCAAAAGCCAACCTGCTTAATAATTGAAAGCCTCTTCTGGACAAGCCTGGAAGAGGCTTTTTTATGGCTTAGAAGTTGGTCTTGCTATAAATTGCTTGTCCGATCTCAATAACATCATGGCAACATTTATAGCCTTCTAAGTGTAAGCACAAAAAAGCGACACCCAATACGCCTCGCAAAAAAGACGCCGCTCAATCAAACTCTGAATGTATCCACAAAACGAAAGTCGACAACAAATAAAAGCCACTTCGATAATCGAAGCGGCCATTCTTAGTTAAGTAAAGCTTACTAGTCTCCTTAGTCGTTGTCTTAAAAGTTCAACGATAATCCGAATATTAGTGGGTAAACCTCTACCGTTTTTTCTGATTCGAACAAGGGCAAAAGGCTATAATTAGCAAATATACCAAATGATCCATACCCCACTCTAAGTGCAGCATCCAATTTGAAAGGGTTCAAAGAATACGTTCCTTTTTCTCTTTCTTCGAACTCCTTACCATCAGCGAGCTCTCCATTTCTTTTAATCTTAGAAGTCATTCTTACTCCTCCGACAACTCCAGCAGCCAAATAAAAGTTCTTGTCTGAGTTTGTGCTTATGTTGAACTCCAACAATAACGGAATCGTTAAATAAGACGCTTTAAGCTTATTTTTTGAGTACGTGTTCACGGTATCAACAGCTGCAAACAAAGAGTCGGTAGAAGAGTTAATAATGTAGCCGTCACGGAAAGCAACTGACGTAAAGCTAAACCCTAATCCTATTGTTAAACCAACGAAGGGAGTTCCAAAGTTAAACTTATGTTCCAAAAGGTTCAAATTCCAAACTGTAGATCTTGCTGGATCGTTCTTCCAGTAGGGTGTTGTGGCAAAGTCTGTGTTAAAATTTTCATTCATTAGCACTGTAAACCCAAGGTCAACACCTGCCCAATGCGCGTCCGATTTGCTTTTTCTTTTTGGCGATTCATCCTCAGAATCATCCTCAGAATCTAGGTCAAAGTCTTCGTTGGGGTGGGTAATGATAATAATCTCCTTATTACCAACTTTCATTTTAGTTGTGTCAGGCTCGCCTTCTCCTTCTTCAATGATTGTGATTTGTCCCTCAGTAATAATTACCTCTCCTTCTTGAACCTTTTCTTCTACTTGTGAGAAAACTGGTGCCGCAAATAACATTGCTACTATTGTTGTATTTAATTTATTCATAGCTCATTTGGTTTCTGTTTGTAAGTATGACCCGCAAGTATTCTAAAAATTACAATCGCCTACCAATTTTCTAAAAACCCATCTAAATCTCGACGGTCTTTTTTCGTTGGCTTACCCGTGCCGTGCTCTCTGTAGGTGCTTTGACTAAGTCTGTATAATCTCAGCCTCTCAAACTCTTCTTCAGGTGTAATGTCAACTATATAATCTTGAACAAGCTTGGCTCCGATCCTTTTATTCAACAGTTGAATAACTCGAAAGGTGAACTTCGCGGAATGTTTTATTATCTGAATTTCATCGCCCAACCTGACCTCCTTGGACGGTTTTACAAGGTCGTTGTTTAGCCTCACTTTTCCACTTGCTATGGCGTCTGCCGATTTAGAGCGTGTTTTTGCCAAACGAACACTCCAAACATATTTATCAAGCCTACAAGCCATCGCGAATTTTTTTTGTTAAGGGTTTATAAACCAAATCTAAAGAGTGGTATATCAACTCAAAGAGAAGTTGATTGGGCACATCTGACTTTACCGTAACCGTATTCCAGTGTTTTTTGTTCATGTGAAGCCCCGCTTTTATAGCGCTATATGTTTCACGAAGCTCTAAACTTCGTTCAGGATCACAATTTAGGTTTATAGATGCGAAAAGTTTGATTCCGGCTGGAGCAAACAGTTTTCCGCCTATTTTAAAAACAATGGTATTCTGGTCGAATGAAAATGATTCTGTTACTCCATGTTTTGATAGACAATAGTCTCTAAAGCTTTCAAAATTCATAAGATCTATTGAATATCACTCATTTTGTCTATCAATTAAGATCATACACGATGATTGACGTTATTCCGTTCGTCTCGAAACATTATAGCGTTAAGAGTCCAATCCCTTGATTAGCTCTAGTGAATCCCTGGAGCATCCTCTTGTCTGCCTAGCTTATAAAGCATTTTTGCGTGACCTGACAGTGCTTCATAGAAGGTCTTATATGAATGATAAGGTAAGTTGTATTCAAAAGCCGTGTCTCTAACGATATCAGCAATCTTGCGGTAATGAACATGACAGATATTTGGAAAAAGGTGATGTTCTATCTGATAATTCAGCCCTCCTACATACCAAGAGAACAATCTTGCTTTTGGCGCAAAGTTAGCTGTGTTTCTAAGTTGATTGGCCGCCCAATCCAACTCTAAGTATCCTTTTTCATCAGGAGTTTCAAAAGTTGATCTTGGTATAACGTGCGCAGGTTGGAAAATTGCAGCCAACGTTAGTCCAGCAATAAAATGCATTAAGATAAAGCTCAATACTGTTATCCACCATGGAAGGCCTGAAAAGAACAATGGCAAACCAAGAGTAACTGCTAAATAAAGCGTCTTTGTAGAAATCAGCGTCCATAGAAAGCGACTATTCGAAAGACCTTGAGTTTTAATCAAATCCTTCTTTTTGTATCGTTTCCATTGTGAGTAGTCTTTTGTTGTGGCCCACATAATAGTCATCATTCCATATAAAAACCAAGCATAAATAAACTGAAACTTATGCCCCTTACGTAATTTTTGAGAGGGTGAAAATCGCATTAATGGATCAATCTCAATGTCCTCATCCATCCCACTTACATTGGTATACGTGTGGTGTAATACATTATGTTGTATTCTCCAGTTGACATCGCTTCCGCCAACCATCCACATCACCTTACCCACAAGTAAGTTCACATATTTGTTCTTTGAATAGGCGCTGTGATTAGCATCGTGCATTACGGAAAGACCAATTCCTGCCATTCCAAACCCCATTAAAGCCCACATGACAACAACAAGCCAGGTCGACTCCAAATAAGCAAGAATCAAAACAAATGGAACGGTGTATAGAGAGATCATGAATATTGTTTTCAATACCATGTTTACATTTGCGTAACGAGAAATGCCGTTTTCTTTAAAGTAGGCTGCTACGCGCTTACGCAGCTCTTTATGAAAATCTTCCTTTTGGTTCTCTGCAAACTTTACTTTATTCAATTGCATAATAATCTAAATAAGAAATTGGAACTACAAAAATAAGGCTTATTCTCCACTAAACGCTTTTTTTACCAAATAATGTGAACATGGTCATGTTAAACAGGCCCGATTTAAAAGTAAAAGCGCAAACATTTATTTGGCTATTTTTGTACTTGTTTTAATTGCAACAATTTATTAAATGTCACATCCTTCAGAATCCAAATACTGCCAAAATTTTTTAAATCGCGAAAGGTTTATTTCACGTGAAGTAAGTATCGGAAACATCGATTTCGGAAGCGAACATTCAATTCGTGTTCAATCAATGACAACAACGGATACTATGGACACAAAAGGTTCAGTAGAACAATCTATTCGGATGATTGAGTCTGGTTGCGAGCTCGTTAGACTTACTGCTCCAAGTAAAAAAGATGCCGAAAATCTGCGCGTTATTAAGGGTGAGTTAAATAAAAGAGGCTATTCAACGCCAATTGTAGCTGATATTCACTTTACTCCAAACGCTGCTGAGATTGCCGCTAAAATTGTTGAGAAAGTTCGAGTGAACCCAGGGAATTACGCAGATAAAAAGAAGTTTGAAGAACTCGAGTATACAGATGTGACTTATGCTTCCGAACTTCTCAGAATTGAAGAAAAATTCACTCCTCTTGTTTTGATTTGCAAAGAACACGGAACGGCCATGCGAATTGGAACCAATCACGGCTCTCTTTCGGATCGAATTTTGAGCAGGTATGGTGATACGCCGGAAGGAATGGTGGAATCGGCAATGGAATTTCTGCGTATCTGCGAGAAGCACGACTACAAAGAAATAATACTTTCGATGAAAGCCAGCAATACCCTTGTAATGGTTCAAGCTTATCGATTATTAGTCGCAACGATGATTAAATGTGGAATGAATTACCCTATTCACCTTGGAGTTACTGAGGCGGGAGATGGTGAAGACGGTAGAATTAAGTCTGCAGTTGGTATTGGCGCCTTATTAGAAGATGGAATTGGTGATACAATTCGTGTTTCATTAACCGAAGCGCCAGAAGCAGAAATGCCAGTGGCCAGAAAATTATTGGACAAATTTAAACCAGAAAATCAATCCGTTTTCTCCCTCGATAAGAATGACAAACAACTCAATTACGATCCATTCTCATATACAAGAAGAGCGTCGAACGAGATTGAAAATATTGGTGGCCATCACGTCCCAGTTGTTGTTGCTGATTTAAGCACAATTGATACAATAAAACAGTCCCACCTTTTTGGTTTTGGATACCAGTATTCCGTTCCTTTAGACAAATGGAACCTAACTGATTCAGCTGCGGATATTCTTTACATTGGATCGAAAGCAATTAACTTTGAGCTTCCTGGAACAATTAAGGTTATTTGCGACTATGAGAACTGGAAAGAAAACTACCCGGAGAAAAACGGCTTTTTTCCAATCGTTAACAGTGATGACTGCAATCGTTTTAATGAAAAAGATGTGTTCTTCGTGAAACATTCAGCCGAAAATAATAATGTTAATTATTTGAAGTCCTATCCAAATGCAATAGTTGTTCTTCAGACTCAATTTAACAACAGGCCACAGCTATACAGATACTTTAGACTGAATATTGCGAAAAAAGGTGTTAAAAACCCCATTATCCTAACTTGTGCACATAACGAATCAGACGAAGAATCGTTCCAGTTGTGGAGTTCTTCAGATCTTGGAGTCTCTTTTATAGATGGATTTGGGGATGGTGTTTGGCTCAGCGGAAATATTGGTTCACAATTAATCAATACAACTTCATTTGGAATTCTTCAAGCAACACGAACTCGAATTTCAAAAACGGAATACATCAGCTGTCCATCTTGCGGAAGAACATTGTTCGATTTACAAGAAACAACCGGTAAGATCCGAGAAAAAACATCCCATCTAAAAGGATTGAAAATTGGAATTATGGGATGTATTGTAAATGGTCCCGGTGAAATGGCCGATGCCGATTACGGATATGTTGGAACCGGTCCAGGAAAAATTCATCTGTACAAAGAAAAAACCGTTATTCGAAAAAATGTTCCCGAGGCAGAAGCAGTTAATGCTTTAATCGATTTAATTCGTGAAAATGGTGATTGGATTGATCCGAAAATGTAACATTTTAATCTAATCAGCTGTTTATGAGTTGTTTATGTGACACAAACGCTCGGGCTCTCAAATCGCCTATCTCGAACACAGCCTACAATTAGTCGTTCGCGCTCTTTTACCTCGCCTAAATCGGCTTAAAACAGCATGCCGTTCGCTTAAACGACTCTTTTAAGTATTATCTTCCTAGATAAACGAGTAAAACGGAAACGTCACTTGGAGTAACTCCACTAACTCTTGATGCTTGGCCAATTGTTGCTGGTTTCAATGAAGATAATTTTTCTTTCGATTCTGAACTCAAACTCGCCATTTTGGAATAGTCCAGGTCCGTTGGGATTTTCACTTCTTCAAGTCGACTCATTTTCTTAGCAACATCTTCCTCACGAGAAATATATCCCTCATACTTTAATTGAATTTCTGTTTGAGAAACAATTTCTGCATGTTGAGCTGTAAGATTTACAGCAAGTGCTTTTGAATCTACACTCATTTCAAGGACCTCTTCCATTCCAATCCCAGGACGTGTAATTAGAGAGCTCAACTTTACTTGTTGTTTAACAGGCGCGCTATTTTTTGATTCCAAAATAGGGTTTGCTATACTCGGAGCCACGCCCTCTTTAAATAGTGCCTTTTTCAGGTCAATTGTTCCTTGAACTTTAACCTCAACTTTTCTTAATGCTTCATCTGATGCCAGGCCGATCGCGTAACCAATTGGCGTCAGTCTTATGTCTGCATTGTCTTGCCTCAATAGAATTCTATATTCCGCTCGGCTGGTAAACATTCGATAGGGTTCATCTGTGCCTTTTGTAATTAGATCGTCAATAAGGACCCCTATATAAGCTTCGCTTCTTGATAAAATGAAGTCCCCTTCTCCATGCACCTTTCTGTGTGCGTTAACACCTGCCATTAAACCTTGACAAGCTGCTTCTTCATATCCCGTTGTTCCATTGATCTGGCCTGCGAAATATAGATTCTTAATTCGCTTTGTTTCTAACGTATGCTTTAACTGAGTTGGTGGAAAGTAATCGTATTCTATTGCGTAACCCGGTCTAAACATCTTCACATTTTCAAACCCTGGAATAGTCTTCATTGCTTTCAACTGAACTTCCTCAGGCAACGATGTGCTAAATCCATTAACATAAATCTCAACTGTTCTCCAGCCCTCTGGCTCAACAAAAATCTGATGACGGTCTCTATCTGCAAATCGATTAATCTTATCCTCAATACTTGGGCAGTATCTTGGACCTGTTCCAGCGATCGCTCCGTTAAACATCGGAGAACGATCAAAACCTTCTTTTAAATATTCATGTGTCTGCGGGTTCGTATAGGTAATGAAGCAAGAGCGCTGTTTGTTTAAGGGCTTCGTGTCTGTAAAACTAAACTTTGATGGGTTTTCGTCACCGAATTGTTCCTCCATCTTGCTATAATCTAACGACCTTCCATCAACACGTGGTGGTGTTCCGGTTTTCATCCGGCCTGCTTCAAAACCAAGCTCCGTTAATTCTTCTGTAATTCCTGTTGCCGCACCTTCACCCGCTCTACCTCCTCCGAACTGTTTTTCACCAAGGTGAATAAGTCCGTTTAAAAAGGTTCCGTTTGTAAGAACAACACTTTTCGCTTTAATTTCAACGCCAATAGCAGTTTTAACACCTACAATTTTACCGTCCTCAATAATTAATCCTTTGCACATGTCCTGCCAGAAGTCAACGTTTTTGTTTCCTTCTAACATTAACCGCCACTCTTCGGCGAACATCATTCTATCGTTCTGAGTTCTTGGCGACCACATGGCGGGGCCTTTTGATTTGTTCAGCATTCTAAATTGAATCGCCGTTTTATCACTCACTATTGCCGAGCCTCCTCCAAGAGCATCAATTTCTCTAAGAATTTGCCCTTTAGCCACGCCGCCCATTGCAGGATTGCAACTCATCTGAGCAATCGTATTCATGTTCATTGTGACCAACAACACTGAGCTCCCAAGTTTTGCTGCAGCATTTGCCGCCTCACAGCCTGCATGCCCTCCTCCAACAACTACAACATCATATTCTTTTAACATACACTAATGTTTCACGTGGAACAATTAAACATATTCAACACACACAAAATTACAACACTTTTAGGTAAGACTATGGTTCACGCGAAACTATCTGGGATAAATAATGATTTTCTTTTTCACGCATTAATGCAGACTCCGAAACCAACTTATCCTCATAGCCGATTAAATGTAAAACGCCGTGAACCACAACCCTATTTAACTCTGTTTCACGTGAAACATTTAATTTGTCAGCGTTATCATTCACACGCTCAAACGATATAAAAAGATCTCCGGAGACCACACCTTCTTCTGTGTAGTCGAAGGTGATTATGTCTGTGTAATAATCGTGATTCAAATGCTCCTTATTCATCTTTAGCAGATAATTATCTGACGTGAAGACAAGCGACAAATCTCCTAGGTCTTTACCTTCCGACTTGCACACCTTAGACAGCCATAACATAAAAAATTCTGGGTATAGATCCAAAGCCTCAATGTCCTCGTAAAAAATATTTAACACTATGATTTGCTGAAATAGATGTTTACCTTTCTTCCTTCATCCTCATACTCGACGGCCTCAGCAAGAGATTTCATTAAGAAAATGCCCCTTCCATCCTCTTTTTCTATGTTGTTTGGAGATGTAGGGTCAGGCAAATTATTGTAATTAAAGCCTGCGCCATAGTCCTTAACACTAAAACAAAAATCTGTTTCTTTGTCGCCTACAAAAAGATCCACACTTAGGTCCGTCTTTTGTTGGTTTCCATGTATAATCGCGTTGTTCACAGCTTCTGTAACCGCAATCAACACGTTGCCATAATAATCTTCGTTGACATCTAAACGGTTGCACACTTCATCTATCAGAAGTTCTACTTTGTTTAATGATCTAAAATCCGATGGGATAGTTAAACTATCCACTACAACATAGCCGTTTTTCATATAACACTAATCTCTTACAAGACTCTATTGAAATACTCGTTTGCTCTATCCTTATAATACTTCTTATAAACCGGGTCTACAGCACGTAACAATTCAACTTGTCTAAGTTTCTCTTTGTTATACTCCTGAAACTTAATTTGGTTACTATAGTTTTCATTTTTACCCGGCTGAGACTCTCTTTTTTCTTCTAAACCCCTCTCTGTCAAAGCTTTATCGCTTTCTAATAAGCGAGTTAAAATCTCTTGTTGTCGGTCAATCATATGGTTATTAAGCCTCTTGTTCACCAGGTCTTTTTCCTGATGTTCTAACTCTTCAATCAATGGATTCAACTTATTACCGTTCCCTGAGCCATCTTTATTTAATTCGTTTCTTATTTGCTCCAACGCTCTTCGAATTGCCGATTGCTCAGCAGCCATTTTAGCAATTTCTTTATTGCCTATTCCCATGCCGCCCGTTCCTGCACCTCCCGGTTTCTTTCTCTGACCAGGTTTGCCTCCTGGTTTTTTACCTCCTTCTGACTGACCCTTCTTCATTGCGTCGAGCTGCTTCTTTAACATCTCTTTCATCGACTCGCCAGACATTCCTTCTCCCGGTTTTGGGGAGCCTTTTCCGCCTGGCTTATTACAGCTACCAGAACCTGGTTTGGATTGATTTGCTTTGTTCTGCATATCCGCTAAACTCTCGTTCAACATTAAAGCCAAGTTATTATAGCTTGTCATTACATACTGTTGATGAATCGTAAGGTCTCTTCTTCGTCGCTCATCTATGTCCTCCAAAGACAACTCATGATTTGAATTAATTTGGATTAGTTCTTTATCTATAAACTTAGCAATCTTTGGTTGACGCGTAGCTAATTCTAAAAGACTGTCTTGAACAATACGTGTGTCATCTACAATTCGTCTTTGCATGCGGCTGTATTTAGAAAACGCAGGGTCATATTCTGAAACCCGTTCCAAGTCATTCATCGTTGACTCCTGGTCAAAACTTAATGCAACTAGACTTTCTAAAATATTTCGAAGCATCTCTATATCCTCTTGCTCCTGTTCAGTATTAGAATTATTTTGCGCTTCATCCATGTTTTTGGCCATCTCTATCATCTTTTCAGCGGCGCCCTTTTGACTCTCTCCAGCCTTCTTTCCCTTGTTCTTGTCCATGCTCTCCTGAGCATTCTTCATGTCTTCTTCAACCTTATCTCCTTGAGACTCTGGATCACCTAATTCCATCGGTGCATCAAGCTTCTTATTTAAACTGTCCAACGTTTTTAGGTCCTTTTGAATCTCCTTGAAGTCCTCTTTTATCTTTTTTTGCTTCGCCTTCTGCTCATCCGTTATGTTTTTCTCATCCTTAATGTCCTTAGCCAGCTCCTCTTCTTTTTTGGCAAGCTCCTCAAGCTGGTTTTCTATGTCATCAATTTTTTCATCGACTTGCATTTTCTTCAACATCTCAAGGCTTCTATCCAATTGGTTCTTCATTTCCTCCGAAGACATTTCCAGTTTATCTAGGTTTTCCTCTAACCCCTGTTCATCCTGCTCCTTCATTAACTTCTTAAGCTGATCTAAAAGGTCTTTTAATTCGTCGTCCATTAGCTCATCCAGCAAATCCTTGATAAGCTCCTGCTTCTCTAAGAATTCTTTATCCATTTCAGAAAGTTGATTCTTTTCCTCGGTACTGTTTTGTATTTTCTCCTGAAGTGATTCCAATTTATCCAACAAGCTCTTGTGGTCTTCTTGTAGCTGATTTACTTGGTTTTCTTTGTTCCAGCTCGACTGTTTCGATTTTAGTGTTTCCATTTTTAATCGATCCAAATCCTCTTTGAATTTCGCGGTTTTTTCCAATATATCCGTCAAATCATCCTTTACTTGTTCTTGTTCCTCGTCGCGCTTTTGAGCCAGCTCACCCAGAGTCGGCAACTTATATTCAAAGCTCATGCTTCGAGTTGACTTGCTTCCGTTCACGCCGTCATTGTCAGAGATAACAAAGTAATACTCAATTTTATCCTCCAATTTGACCTTCTCTCTTCTAAAGTCAACTGCAAAATTGAAAGGGGCCTCTGTTCCTAAAACCTTTCCAGCATTAATTGATTCCTTCCGAATAGACCCGTCATTCGATGTGATTTTGTATTCAAACCGGAGCAACGACAGGCCGTGGTCATCATTTGTCATTCCTGAGAAATATCGAACACCGTCTTTTATTGAGTCCTTAACCTCCTCAACTTGAATCACAGGAAATTCATCTTTAATTACGTCAATTTCAAAACGTGTTGTATCCGCTCTATTGTTGTACTTATTCTTAAGTATGATTCTCGCTTCGCTATCATTTTTAAACCCCTTTATAAAGCTAAAGCCATTCTTGGTGAACTTCTTTACGTCATTATTAATCCAAAACTCAGCGCCTTTACTGTTCTTTGCTAAAACGCTCCATGACACCATTGTTCCTTCAGGAATAACTAGATCTGCCGCATTCTCAATGACTTCATTGTCTATACCTAAATAATTTGGATAAATTAACGTTGCTTGAAGCTTGCCAATCGCCGTTTTGGCAATTACATCAACCATGAATTTATCACTTTTATACTTCGTGTCATTTATGTTGGCTTCAAAGTTGAAAGAAATATCCTCCCTAACCTGAACTAGAGAGCCCGTAAATATGTTTTTCGTTGTCCGTTTTAATACGAATTTTCCTTGGTTCGATTTCACATAAACCTTTTCAGGAATATCCTTTCCAGTAAGCTCAACTTCAAACATGAAGTCCTCTCCTTCCTCAATTGGTTCGTTTTCTGAAATAAGTGAAAACACAACCGGTGCTTCTGCAATATATTCTTGATTATAATTCAAAACTCTATCCGTTCCTTGCGTATAAACCTCAGGCTTAAAAACACCAAACAGAAACATAACAAGTACAACGGGCAGGACAAAAACAGCATAGCGTCGATTCTCATTCAAATTAATTGCACTTGTAAATGGGATTAGATTCATCGCCGAGCTTCTCTGTTGTACGCTTGCATTAATCAACTCATAGTCAGACGATTTATCATCCATTCTGTCACTCAATTGAAGTGTGTTCAATAATCGGTCATCAATTATCGGAAAAAACTTTCCGATAATTGATGACGCTTGATGCCGGTTAATACGATTGCCAAATGATTTAAGCCGTAATGATGGAATAAAAATGTACTTCCAAAGAATAAATAGATTCACTCCGATAAAACCAAAAAACAAGGCCGCCCTAAATCCTGAGCCAAAGTGTCCAAAGAACTCTAGTGTTACAACGAATAAATAAGTGAATAGCAAAACACCTATAAAAAGAATTAATCCCTTTATAATTTGGTTTTTATAGAACTTGCGAATAAACGCATCTATCTGTGATATTAATCTGTCAAAACTGCTCATAGACTATTGAAGTACTAACCAAGATACAATATTTTGCGTATCTAAAATCAAACTTAACGTTAATAAACAATACAATCGCATAGCGCTTATATTCTATTTTATCAATTCTGCGCTGCAAATAGAACCGTATTAGCTATCTTTGCGGCGAATAAACTTTGAATATTATGCCAAGACCAGTACGCGTAAGGTTTGCACCTTCACCAACAGGGCCGTTGCACATGGGTGGTGTTCGAACCGCTTTGTACAATTATTTGTTTGCCAAAAAACACAACGGAACTTTCATTATCCGAATTGAGGATACAGATCAAGCGCGTTTTGTTCCAGGAGCACAAGACTATATAGTGGACGCTCTTAATTGGGCGGGAATTATGCCAACTGAAGGTCCTGGCATTGGAGGTAAATACGGCCCGTACGTTCAGTCTGAAAGAAACTCTATGTACCGCCCATACGCCGAACAATTAGTCGAGTCTGAGATGGCTTACTATGCTTTTGATACTTCGGAAGATTTAACTACAATGCGAGATCAAGCGAAACAAATGGGGATGCCGAACTGGCAATACAATAATGTGACGCGTAACTCAATGAAAAACTCCATTTCTCTGTCTTCGGATGAAGTTCAAAAGAAATTAGACAAGGGTGACCCGTATGTTATTCGTATGAAAATGCCTAGAAATGTTGACGTTCGTTTCGAAGATGAAATTCGCGGGTGGGTCGTTGTCAACACGAACAATCTTGACGACAAAGTTTTATTTAAGTCTGATGGGATGCCAACATACCATTTAGCTAATATTGTTGATGACCATACTATGGAAATTTCCCATGTTATTCGTGGTGAAGAATGGCTACCTTCTGCTCCTTTGCATGTTTTATTGTATGAGGCTTTTGGCTGGGAAAGTCCGAAATTTGCGCACCTTCCTTTGCTACTGAAGCCAGACGGAAACGGAAAATTGAGTAAAAGAGATGGTGACAGATTGGGGTTTCCTGTTTTTCCAACGAACTGGACAACGGCTGAAGGTGAGGTGTTTTCAGGATACCGTGAAAAAGGATATTACCCAGAATCATTTATCAATATGCTTGCCTTTTTGGGTTGGAACCCTGGCACTACGCAAGAGCTTTTCTCATTGGAAGAGCTAAGTGCAGCATTTACATTAGACAGAGTTTCTAAAGCTGGGGCGAAATTCGACCCGGACAAAACCAAGTGGTTTCAGCAACAACATTTGCGATTAAGGGACAATGCTGTTCTTGCTGCTGAACTTAAAATAATCGTTGAGGGTGATCATTCTTTGGAAAACCTTTCAACTGTTTGCGGGTTAATGAAAGAACGCGCAACGTTTATACAAGACATCCTAACGGAGGGTGGCTATCTAATAGGAAGGCCAACTTCATACGACGAGAAAACCGTTCGTAAAAAATGGAAAGAGAATTCTCCTGCATTAATGCTAGAGTGGTTAACGGAGCTTAAATCCGTTACTACATTCAACGCAGAAATGATAGAAAGTGCTTTTAAGGCTTTCTTAGAGGTAAGAGAAATGGGGGTTGGTGCTGTGTTACCATTATTTAGGCTTCTCATTACAGGAAAAGGAATGGGGCCGAGTATGTTTGAAATAGCTGAATTCTTAGGTAAGGAGGAGTGTGCTGAGCGAATTACTACTGGGATTTTAGAGGTTTCAATTGTCTCTTCCAACGTATGAAACATTGTGTAGAAATTAATGGAATCAAGCTGTATGCGTTTCACGGGTGTCTCCCTGAAGAAGAACAAATAGGAGGACACTATCGCGTTGATGTCTATTTGGAAACAGATTTTTCAGAAGCTGCTTCGAATGATGACCTATCTAAAACTGTAGATTACGTTGTCGTGAATAAAATTGTTCAAAAAGAAATGGCCATTCGTTCTAAGTTAATAGAGCACGTAGGTCAAAGAATATATGTTCAAATTAAGAAAACAGTCAAAAACATTGATTTCTTAAGGGTTAAGGTAACAAAGTTGAGTCCTCCCATAAATGGAGATGTTAACAACGTCGCAATTATCATCGAAGAGTAGTCGGTAATTCATTTTTTTCTTACATTTGCCTCCTGAATAAAATGGTCCTGTGGCCGAGCGGCTAGGCAAAGGTCTGCAAAACCTTGTACAGCGGTTCGAATCCGCTCGGGACCTCAAAGAAAACCCTGTCTCGTGTGAAGCGAGATCGGGTTTCTTTTTATGTTGAACTTTTTTGCTTTGTTATGAAAATAGGTGAAGATTACGACAAAATAGAATTTACGTTCATGAACCTTGAGTTGCTTGAACCAAACTCTCTTATTACAGACTCTTTAATTACTGTTATAGGAATTTCCCTTGGTTTTATCCTTATGAAGCGCAACAGACATCTTGCATCACCGTTTTTCCACTATTGGAAAATCTTGTTTTTTGTTTATGGCATTGGTTTCTTTTTTGGTGGCATGGGCCATGTCTTTTACGGTTATTTTGGAATAACAGGCAAATACCTTGCCTTGGTTTCTGGAATTGGTATTCCGCTACTTGTAGAGTTTGCTATGATTTCCCTGTTACCAAAAGAAAAACAAAGAACGTGGTTTCTACTATCTAAACTTAAAACAGCGGCTGCCTGTATAGCCCTTACCGCTGTTTACTTTACTGTAACAAGTGAGGAAAAAGCACTTCCGGCTTTGCTTCTCGTTCCAAGTTTAAACTCGCTTATTGGATTTACGTTGGCGTGCGGTTTACTGGGGCTAAGGTTCGGTAAAAGCATTACTAAGTTCTTTTATTTACTTCCCGTTTCTGTATTGGTGATGATTCCCGCGGCAATTCTACAAGTGGGGAAAATTAGCTTCCACCCATGGTTTGATCGCAATGATGCAAGCCATGTTTTGCTCATCCTTTCTCTATTTCTCTATTTCTATGCAATTGAAGGATACAGAAAGCACCTCCAAAAAGAATCTATTTCCTGATTTCAAACTGGTACATTACAGGCTTCGCTTCATGGCCTTTTTTGTCTTTGCTTGTGATTATAGCAATATAATGTCCCTTCTTCGCTGACTCACCTCTTAGGTCGTTCCCGTTCCATTCGAAATTCGGATCCGTTGATGTGAAAACTGTTTTGAAAGACGCATCAACAATTTGTAAAACAAACCCATCCCTATCGAGGTCTTCTGGGTTCGAAATAAAGAGTAAATCATTTGTACCATCGTTGTTTGGGGTAAACACGTTCGGGAATACCACTTTAATAATTGTGGACTCATTTGTTATTAACTCTTCCTTTGGTGTTTCTCTTAGTAATGGGTCCGCTTCTAAAGTTGCCTTGGTGACTTCTGCTCGCGCCGCATCCCCCTGCGGCTTAAACACATTATGAGCTGGGTCTAGCTCCATTGTAACTCGTTGTTCAGGTGTTAATACGGGAGCCGGCATTGGTGCTGGTTTCTGACCAACAAACGGTAAGATGACCGCTGTTGTTTCCTTAGGTTGCTCGATAAACATTAAGACGGGCGAGCTTTCTATGGCCGGCTCAGTAATAGTTGTGTTTTCAATTTCTGGTTTAGATCTTGTTTCTTCAACGATTTCAATTCGAGCAACGTTCTTCTTTTGCTCTTCTTCTTTGTCGAAAGTAAGCGCAACAAAAGACGCAACACTAACAACGCTTGCTGCGCTAAGTCCTATTATAATTTTGGTAGTTAAAGCCATTCCTGTTGCCGCGACAGTGGTTCCTACGCCAATTTGAGAAGCAATCCTTCCCCACAGTTTTGGATTTACTTTTACCTCATGGCCCCCCAGCTTCTCTGAGAACAAGTTTTGTATTTCGTCTTTACCTTTCAAATTTTATTTCTTCTAATTTCTTTTTTAAATATGATCTTGCTCTTAAGTATTGAGACTTCGATGTGTTTTCAGACACGTCTAATTCTTGTGCGATTTCCTTATGCGAATAACCCTCAATTGCAAACATGTTAAACACCACCTTATATCCGGTTGGCATTTCGTTTATCAGCTCCATAAGATCTTCAGCAGCTAGGGTTTCTAATACATTCCCCTTTAGCTCAAGCCTATAGTCCACATCATCCAAGGCAACGTTGTCTTGAAATTTTGTGTTTTTTCTAATTTGATCCAAAGCAGTGTTTACAACAACCCTTCTGATCCAGCCCTCCAAAGGACCATCCCCTTTATAATGAGATAATTTGGTGAAAACCTTCACAAATCCGTCTTGCAAAACGTCTTCAGCTTGCTCAGTATTCTTAGCGTAACGCATAGAAACACCCAACATCTTTGGAGCAAACTTTTCAAACAACTTACGTTGAGCTCGCTGATCACCTTCAATACACTTTTTTACTAAAGAAGAATCATTCATAGCCAACGCTTAGTGTTAGAGACCAAAAATTAGGAAAAAAGGTTGCATGTCCAAACATATACGCTATAAATATATTACTTTTGAGTACCCAAAAACTGTACATGAAAGTTATTTTTATTCTAATTTTCCTTCTTTTATCCTCATCCTCGTTTTCACAAAAGATTCCGCGCTTACGATTAAAAAAGGGACGGTGGATAGCTGAGCTTAAGTTAAATAATAACGATGTACTGCCTTTTAACATGCTTGTTAAAAAAAAGGGTAAGTCCTTTGATTTCTCGGTAATTAATGGGAGCGAAATTATCCCTTTGGAATCTTCTGTTATAATTAATGACAGCGTTCACTTGATGTTTCCTTTCTTTAATTCAGAGCTTGTTTTTCATTTAGATACTAAGAAGTCTATCTCTGGTTATTGGAAAAATTTCAACAAAGGAGACAACTATAAAATTCATTTTACTTCGCAAAGAAAAAAAACAACTCGCTTTTCCCATGCAAAAAAGAAAACGGGAGATATTAATGTTAACGGGAGATGGGAAGTAGAGTTTGAGCCGAACACAGCTTCTTCCTATCCTGCTGTTGGGGTTTTTAAACAAGAGGACGGTTCGAGTAAAGTAACTGGGACTTTTCTTACTGAAACAGGTGATTATCGGTTCCTTGCAGGAAACGTAATTGGCGACAGTGTTTACCTTTCTTGTTTCGATGGTTCTCATGCCTTCCTATTTAAAGCCTTGAGAATTAACGATCAGTTAAGCGGTTCGTTTTTAAGTGGCACTCACTGGCAAAGCAAGTGGGATGCGAAACCTAACGAAACGATCGAGCTTACCAGCCCGAATGATTTAACCTATTTAGAAGACAGTACTTCTTTTCGTTTTGATTTAAAAGATATTGATGGGAATCCTTTCTCTTTTCCCGGTTCGGAAACGAATAACAAAGTTGTCATCATACAACTGATGGGAACTTGGTGTCCAAATTGTTTAGATGAAACTGTGTTCTATAAAGGGCTTTATAATGCGTACCATGACCAGGGTTTAGAAATAATTTCTATTGGTTATGAGGCTGGAGACACCTTTCAAGAGCACAGTAAAAGTATTAACCGGTTAAAAGACAAGCTCGAATTAGATTTTACATTCTTGGTTGGTGGAGGTGCTCGTAAAGACCTTGCTTCTGAACATTTCTATATGCTAAACAAAGTAATCTCATTTCCTACATCCATATATATAGGTAGAGACGGGAAGGTTAAACGAATCCACACCGGTTTTAACGGGCCTGGAACAGGTAGTTACTATTCAGATTATGTAAAGGCAACAACCGCACTAGTCGAATACCTTTTAGCGCACTAAGTGTGGGCAATCTTATTTACTCTTTTCGCATGACGCCCTCCTTCAAATTCTGTTGAAAAGAATATTTCAACCATTTCTAAAGCTTCTTCTTCAGATATAAAACGAGCAGGTAAAGTAATTATGTTTGCATTGTTGTGCTGTCTCGCTAAAGATGCAAGTTCATTTTTCCAGCACAAAGCACTTCGGACACCTTGGTGTTTATTGGCCGTCATGTTTATTCCGTTTCCTGAGCCGCAAATTAAAACACCTAACATTCCTTCATTTTCTTCAACCATAGAAGCAACAGGGTGCCCAAAGTCTGGATAATCAATGCTGTCTTCAGAATAACATCCAAAATCCTTTGTTTCATATCCTTTACTTTTAAGCAATTCTATAACCTTTACTTTTAGTTGAAAACCTGCGTGATCCGCTCCAATTGGAATTAGTTTACTCATGATTATTATAATTTATGTAAAGCTATATGATATTAACATCTCGTCCAAGTTTTAAACAATTAAGAAATTTATAAATTGTTATACGCTTGATTATTAGTGGATTAGTCGTATTACTTATAAACATAATTTGTGGTCTAAATGTTAATTAACAATGAAAACTATCAATAACTTTATGTAGGATTATTCAATAATATATATATACTAAAACATAAATCTATTAACCTAATTAGTTAGCACACTTTTATTGGTGACTTATCGACCATTAATTAACTATAAAAAGCTCAGTTTATCAAAAATATTATGAACTACAGATAAATTGTCAAGAATGTTTATAACTGCATCAAACCAAAGAAAATCAAACAAGTAAAGCAATTGTAACTTGTTAACAACCCGACCGAAACTCTTAACAAGTTTATTAGCTAATTAATTCACTATTATTTCTACACATATTAACACCCTTAATAAATATAATAAATAACCTTTTTAAGAATAAATATTTAAAATATACTATTAGAAAAGAAGAGGACCTATAGGTTTGTTTATTTTTGAAAATAAATGTATCTTAAAGAAGTTTTAGGAAATTTATGTAATTAAGATATTGAATACTAGCTGTTTAAGTTTTAATTTTCGAGCTATTGAATTATTAATTTCAACACTCAAAAATTAAAGCCAAATTTACATGAAATAACCGAACACTGCGGAATTAAATTTTAATGTCTTTTACATCTATTATGCAGCAAATTTGCCAGTTATATAAAGAGTTTAACACACAATTTTATTACTTCGTATAGTATTAATCGAAAGGTTATTATTGAATTTTACCTTACCGAAATTGATTTGATTCTTAATCAAGCGACCCTGTGTGGATTATTAATGAATTAATTATAAATTCATTAAAATATGGGTGGAAATATGGAGAAAAAAATTGTTGAACTTGGGGTAAAAGACAACGATGTTGTTCTACCTGTTGAATTCGAAGATATGAATTCAGACACCCTCGGTCTACAATTGGTTGTTACACTTGCAGAATAGTTAGATGTAGAGTTAAAAGTAGATGTTAAAGGAGGAACGAAATATTTAATTAAATTTGAGATTATCAAACCCATTTCAAATGTCTAAGATTAACGTTCTAGTTGTAGAAGATGAGTCGATCGTTTCGAAAGACATTCAACACAGTTTAAAAAAACTGGGTTACAATGTCGTTGGATCATCTGCCACAGGAGAGAAAGCAATAGAGCTTGCGGGCAGTGAAAAACCTGACATCGTTTTAATGGATATAATGCTGAAAGGAGATATGA
>CAJVYC010000009.1 GCA_913009205.1 uncultured Fluviicola sp.
TGACCTTCGGGTTATGAGCCCGACGAGCTACCAACTGCTCCACCCCGCGATATATTCTGATAGGATATTCTCTAACAGCGGTGCAAATATACTTGTTCTTTTTCGACTTCCAACTAAAACAACAAATTTTTTGTTGTTACTTTTATCGGATAACGAATTCTAGAATAAAGCTTATATATGACAAATTTCAAATTAGTATTTCTACTTGCATTCTCGTTTTTATTTTTAATCGCTTGTTCCGAAAAGCCTGCAGAAAAAGAACCTGCCAAGAAAAAGAGTACAACTACTGAAGCCTACCGAGATGACAATGAGGAGTTTGAGAAATACATCAACCAGATTGATAACTCAGCAACCTTAAATATAGGGAATAGCCTATTCTATTCTCACTCCGATCAAACTTCATACGAGCTGGCATTTAAGGTGAATGATGACGATCAAATCTTAAGAATGACGGAAAAGTACACCGTTACTGAGGGAGGTAGTATTATGTCGAATCTTTTTTACTATAAAGACAAAAGGACGTACGCGTCAAAAGAATATTTCGAAGAAGGTGTTGGAGATGATGCCCATTTTGTAGAGCGTGTGACCTACTATGATGAAAATTCTAAACCCATCTTAACGAAGAAAAGAACTGCTCCGTATGAAGATTACCTTGACCAATCTTCATTTACATTGGCAACGACCCAAAGTTGCAGTGATGAACGAGCATTTCGCGCACTTACGCAGCAAGATGAGTTTGAAACCAACTTTAGAGGCTTCGTAGATGAAGGAGCGGAGCGCTACATAATGGTCGGTGAAAATAAAGACGGAGGTTACGAAACTGCCCTTCTTCTTCAAAAAAGAACTCCGTTTCTTATGTCGCTCTATCAAAATCAAGAAAGCAAGATCGGAATGAAATTGCAAGTCACCTTCCAAACAATGAAAGATCCAGCAGGGTATGAATACCAAGCACTTCTTGGTGCAGTTGAAGTGGTAGAAGAGAAATAATCCGCGAATCATTGAACCTTGGTTGTCCCCCTTTGTCACAGCCTCTAGCCATTAAACATTAATATTTCAGATTAATGTAGTTGAGTAACTAAACTTGTGCTTGTTAAATTCTAATTAATGATAATGAAGTTTACAAAACTTATTATAATTGCACTTGCTTTGATGACAAGCTCTCTTGGCTTCGGTCAAAACATGCAGGTATCAGGTACGGTGTACGACTCGACAGGAACAAAACTATTGAAGAATGCGCTCGTAATGGCAATTCGAATTAACGACTCACAATTGTTGGGGTTTACACGAACAGATGCTTCGGGTAAATTCGAAATGAACAATTTTGGATTGGATACGTTCTCACTTGTCATTGACCATCCCGATTTTGACGAGAAAATGTATTATATTTTCGGAAATGAAGAGAACAATTCAATCGAAATTAAATCGGTAATTCTTCCTTCCAAATCTCAGGAGATTGAAGAAGTAGTGATTTACGCTTATAAAGATCCAATCTATTATAAAGGCGATACGCTCGTTTATGTCGCGGATTCATTCGCAGTGGCAGAAGGCGCAGTTGTAGAAGAGTTATTGAAGAAACTTCCAGGAATTACGGTTGACAAGGACGGGAAAATAACCTCTCAAGGAGAGGAAATCGGTAAAGTGCTTGTGGATGGAGATGAGTTCTTTGGTTCCGATCCAACAATTGCAACAAAGAACTTAGGAGCAGATGGTATCGCAACTGTTCAGGTTTATGAGAAGGAAAACGAAGATGGAATTGGAGGAGATGATGAAAAGATCAAAGTCCTCGATCTAAAGCTTAAAGACAGTGCAAAGAAAGGATACTTTGGCCGAATATCTGGCGCCTCCGACTTTGCGCTGACCCCGATTCTTGGTGAATTGGGAACAAACCCATTCTATGAAGGAGAAATTCTTCTAAATAAGTTTGATGGAGCCCAAAAGATTTCTGTTTTCGCATTAGGCTCGAATACACCACGTTCTAGCTTCGGTTGGGGAGATATGAATAAATTTGGATTGGAAAATGAGAGTTCCTCAGGAAATAGGTGGAACGGTGGAGCTCAAAACAATACAAGCGGTGTCCCTCAAACATTGAAAGCAGGGCTCTATTACTCTGATAAATTTGGGAAAAACAAGAACTCTAAATTTGGTGTGAACTATTCGTATTATAACGATCGATTGGATGCAAATTCAGCGAGTCGTTCTGAATATTACTTAATGGATACAACATATATTACTGATGATTCAATCAGAAGATACACTGGAAACGAATCACACAGATTCAACCTGAATCTTGAACTCCAATTGGACTCTTTAACAACATTACAAGTAAAACCAGCATTCACGCTTGACAAAGGAATTTCCGATAATTCAGATATCTCAAGATTCTTTACGACAGGTGGAGTTCAGACTTTAGGAACCGATGTTCGAGATTCGACAAGTTCAAAAGGGTATAGCGTTGGAGGTTTTGCAAGAATAAATCGAAATTTCAAGAAGAAAAAACGAGAATTGGAATTGAGGTATGACCTTTCTTTAAGAGATAACGAATCCAGTGGTTACTTGGATTCTTATACGAATTTTGTTGCGCAAATGTCAGGCGATACACTTCGTCTTCGTCAAAACAAAACGAATACGAATAATACAATACGCCATTTCGGTACATTTACTTATATCGAACCCATTGGAAAAAAGATGAAATTGGAGTTCCAATACTTGTTCGAATATGGGATCAGCAACCAAGATAAACAAGCATTTGACTTCAATGAATTAACAAGCCTTTACGATAGCTTAAATACTGGGTTGACAAATGTGTTTAACAATACAAGAGTGCAAAACAGAGCCGGTCTTAAATTCTCTTACGAACCGAAAAAACACTATTTCGGAGTGACAGCTAGATTTAGGGACATTACAATTTCTAATGTTAATCAAACAACAGGAATTGAAACGCCTCAAAACTTGCAGAACTTCCTGCCAGCGTTAGAGTACCGTTACAAACCATCGATGAGTAAACGTTTGAGAGTAAATTACAGGACTTCTTCTCAAGCACCATCCATTAATGATGTGCAACCAGTTCAAGATAACTCAAACCCAAACAGATTGGTGTCGGGGAATCCTGATTTGTTGCCTAACTATATGCACTCAGCAAGCATAAGGTTCAATACATGGAAAGCTCTTTCAGGTCGATATATATGGGCAGGAAGTAATTTCAGTTTGACAAATAATGCCTTCGCAGATTCTACTGTTTACGATACATTCGGTAGAACGGTTTCTAAAACAGTAAACGTTGATGGAAACGCTACCGCTGTTGTTTACAGTGGTGCTGGAATTCCAATGTTTGGTAGAAAGATCACTCTTGAGCCTGGAATCAACGCTTCTTTCTTCAGGTTTACAAATTATGTAGGTGGTATTGAAAATAAAACGGATAACTATGCCATTACTCCAGCAATGAAAGTGAAGTTTAGCCTTTTGGGTGATTCACTTGAGATGGAAACAAGCGCTAGTTATGGTTATAACAGCGCAATTAGCTCGTTGAACAGCGTTGCTACTCCTTATTCGGTTGGGAATTACGCAGCAGGATTCAAATGGAGACTACCAAAAGGATTTACAATTAGTTCAGAAGGAACTTACACCGTTAATGCACAATTGGGTGAAGCTGGGGGTAATGGAATTTACGATACGAAGTTCTTTGTTTTGAATGCTGAAATCAGCAAGAAATTTTTAAAAACGAACAACTTAGAATTAGCGCTTAAAGGAAACGATATCTTGAATCAAAATATCAATGCAAGAAGAGAGATTAATGGAAACGTAACAACGGATTACAGAACAACAATTATATCGCGTTACTTCCTGCTTAAATTGACAATGAGATTCAACAATAGAAAAACTAAAGAAGAAGACGGAAATGGAATGTTTTAAAAGAATACTAGCAACCGCAATCATAGCATTATTATCGACAGCGTCGATTGCACAGATTACGTCTGGGAAAATTATTTACGAGAGAAGAACCAACTTAAAAAAGACGGTTGGGGATAATCCTCGAGCAAGTCGATTTATTACGGATGAGAACAAAATACGCAAAGAGAATTTCGAGTTAGCGTTTAATGAAACTTCATCTGTGTTTGAATTCATTGAAAACGATGAGGTAGAGGAGGGTGGAATGATGAAAATGCTGACCCAAAGGAACAAGGTGTATCAAAATCTTGAAGACGAAGAGTTTTTTATGATAATGAATTCTTGGGGACAAGAAATGCTTTTAAAAGATTCATTGAGCGAGAGAACTTGGAAAATTACCGAGAACAAAAGAAAATTTGCTGGACACATGTGCAGAAAGGCAATTTGGGAACAGAACGATTCAACGAGAATTTATGCATGGTTTTCACCAGACATCGTTCCTTCAATTGGTCCAGAGGGCTTTTATGGCTTGCCAGGAGCAATCCTTGGATTAGCTACGGAAAATGGATCTATCGTGTACTTCGCTACTGAAATCAAAGAAGAAGAAGTGGATAAGGCGAAAATGGATTATAGCGAATATAAAAAAGACATCTTCACAAAAGAAGAGTTGATAATAACCCTAGTGAAAGGAATGGGACAATGGATAAAGAGAGAAAAGCTAGAAGCCATGTTCTCTTGGTATTGATTCCTTAGATCACTTTATTCTGTCCTAGTATATCGGAAATGGATTACTAAAAAACCTCAGTAATCTCTATCTTACCCTCAAACGTGTGCGTTTCGCTGCATGTGGGTGGCTCAAGAATCCCAAAACACTCGTCTAGATTGTCATACGTCACTTTGATTTTCGTACCGCCATTAACATTATCTAACAACTCATCATTACACACTTTAAAGTCCTGACCATTTTTTGCGCGTAAGTAAACACCAGTGCAGTCTTTAATGACTTCCATGCGCTCCTTCTCCTTGTCACATCCAAAGGAGATGAACACTATTGAAAGAACAACGAAAGCTGATTTTTTCATGAGGTGTTTTTTATTATTCGTTTTCTGCGATTACTTCTTGAATTTCTGGAAGGTGTTGTTTCAATAAACTCTCAATTCCACCTTTCAATGTCGCAGTGCTAGATGGACATCCAGCACACGATCCCTTTAATAAAACGGTTACAATTCCATTTTCGTATCCTCTAAAATCAATTTGTCCACCATCATTGGCAACAGCAGGCTGCACGTATTCTTCCAAAAGGTTTTGAATAGCATCGTCATATTCAGAAGGAGCGAACACTTTTTTCGGTGCCGCATCTTCTGCAACCGGATCATTTGGCGAAGGCATTGCAATTAATACATCTTTCGCATCACCAATCCATTCCTTGATAAATTCACGCAACTCCATAGTGATGAAATCCCAAGAAAGATTGTCTGTTTTTGTGATTGTTACAAAGTTAGAGGCCAAGAAAACACCCTTGACAAAAGGCAAGCTAAACAACTCTGCTGCCAACGGTGAAAAACCTTTCGCTTCCGCCATAGAGTTGAATTGAGCAGAGTCTCCAGCACCTAATAGATGTTTATTTACAACAAACTTCATTGTTGACGGATTAGGAGTCATTTCTGCATATACTGTAACTGGAACCTTCATAACGTTTGTTTATTTACTGTAAAATTAACCCAAACATTTCAAGAATACTTGCAAAATGAATTTATTATTTGGATTAATACCTCTACTTTTGAATCGTGAAGCATTTTAAATCAATAGTAGTATTGTTTTCGATTCTGGTCCTCTTAGTGGGATCAATCGGAGTTGGTCTGGTTTCTCATTTTTGTGAAGGAAATGAAACAACCGTATTGACTTTTGCAGAAGATGAGCATTGCGGTGAAGCCGATGAGATGCATACAGACGACTGCTGCTCAGATCAACTGCACACAGAAAGTTGTTGTGAAGATTTTGATGAAGATGATGACTGCTGCTCAAATGAATTGCATCACATTCAATTAAAACTCGATTTCTTTGATGAGGTCAATATTTCTGCAGTTATTATTACTGATTTCTCTGCTGAGTCGTTCTTGGTCTATAATGAATTTCCATGCAATCTTGCGAATGAAGAAGTTCGCAAAAATCCCCCTCCCCCCGAATCTGGGAAGGATCTTATTCTCAAAAAACAAAATTGGTTGATTTAACACATGTTGATTTGCCTGCGAACTAAACCGCTAGTTCCGCAAGAATAATTAACAAATTCAAGATCAATGAAAAATACTATTGTACTAATAATGTGCTTGTTATCCCTAAGCGCGATGGCTCAAGTCAAAGGGATTATTTACGGTTCCAGAGGAGAAACAGATGTAAAAGAAACACTCTATGGCGCTAAAGTTCGATTGCTCAATGCGAAAGGAGGTGCAATAACGGATGAAGAAGGGAAATTCGATTTGATTCTTCCTAAAAACTTACCCGATACCATGGTCTTTTCAGCTCGAGGCTACTTTTCGGATACTGTTATTGTCACCAAAAAAGATCGATTCATTTCATTTTCAATCACACTTTATTCTGATTTATTGTTACCAGATGTTGTGGTCGAATACAAAAAAGGAACACATTCTATTTCAAGGTTAAAAACCTTAGCCGTTGAAACGATTTCATCTGGAGAATTGAGAAAAGCAGCTTGTTGCAACCTCTCTGAATCCTTTGAAACAAATGCCTCCGTCGATGTAAACATTACCGATGCCGTATCTGGAGCGAAGAAAATTCAAATGATGGGCTTGGACGGTGTCTATACCCAAATTCAAATGGAGAACATTCCCTACTTGCGGGGACTTGAAAGTTCTTTTGGGTTGAATTCAATGCCCGGAACATGGATTGAGTCAATTCAGATTACCAAAGGAACAGGTAATGTTGTTAATGGATATGAATCCATGGCAGGATTGGTAAATATAGAACTTAAGAAACCGGAAGAAATGGAAGCGCTTTACTTTAATGTCTATGGTAATAGATTCGGAAGAACGGAATTCAATTTTAATTCAGGATTCAAACTCAATGAGAAATGGTCGTCGGGTTGGTTTGCTCATGCATCTACCAGTCCAGTTGAAGTTGATTTGAACAAGGACGGTTTTCGAGATATCCCAATGGGAACAAATCTTGCCGTATTAAATCGATACAAATACGAAGGGGAAAAGATGCAGGCCCAGGTTGGGTTCAATGCGTATTGGGACAATAAAACGGGCGGTCAAACAAATTTGATTCGCAATTCTGGAGTTGATTTTTTCGATGTAACACTAGATTCTAGACACATTGATGTATTCGCTAAAACTGGATTTTTCATGAAGAAACCAGCACATTCAATAGGCGTTGTTTACAACGTAAAGTACCAAACGTTTGAAGCGAAATTTGGAAACCGTGAATTCAAAGGAGAAGAAAAGCGAGGGTATATCAATGCCATTTTCGATGGGATTATTGGAACTACGGACCATAAATACAGACTTGGTTTAAGCGGCGTGTATTCAGATCTGAATCAACAAATGGGTTCATTAAACGCGGACAGGCTGGAAATTGTTCCCGGTGTTTTTGGAGAATATACGCTGACAACTTCTCGGCTTTCTTTAGTTGCTGGAGCTAGAGCAGATTACCACAACATTTTTGGTCTTCTAGCTTCCCCTCGATTGCACATCAAATACATTTTAACGGAATACACCGATGTTCGATTTACAGGAGGTAAAGGATGGCGCGTTCCAAATTACATGATTGACAATGTTTCCTTGCTTGCAACATCTCAAGTGTGGGTTGCTCCCGATACTGTTTTGCCCGAAATTTCATGGAATATTGGCGGAAGCTTTTCGCAGCAATTCAAACTTTTCAACAAGAAAGGATCATTTATTGTCGATTATTACCATACGCAATTTGAAAATCAAATGATTGTGGATCGAGACGCAAATCCAGGCCTGATCACTTTCGGAAATTTCAATGGAACGTCATTCTCAAATGCTATTCAAGCTGAATTGTCCTATGCTCCTTCGAAAACTATAGACGTGAGATTTGCCTATAAATTTTTGGATGTTCGCGCCAAATACGGAGGTGTACTCCAACAACAAGTGATGATTCCCAAACACCGTGGATTTGTTAATATTGGCTTTAAATCCAGAAACAAAAGGTGGGAATACGATCTAACCTGTTCGGTTTTTGGAGAAGCAAGATTGCCGCAAGTTCAATTGGCCGACAGCACACTTTCAAAAGACAATGTAAGCCAGGTGTATCCGATATTGAATGCTCAGATCACCCATATTTACAAACGTTGGGAGTTTTACATCGGGGGTGAAAACTTGACCAATTACCGTCAGCAGAATCCAATTATCGATGCGGAAAACCCATTCAGTAGTTCGTTCAATGCAACGCGAATTTGGGCACCAATTTACGGTATGAATATCTACGCAGGCCTTCGATTTTCAATTAAACAATCGGAGGATAAGAATTGAAAATTCTGATACGGGAACTGGAAGTGACCTTGCAATAAAAAGAGAGTCAGGAACCTTTACATTCGCTTGGAGTAAACCTGAGATAACAGAAGACAGATGGATAATTGAATTAATTTAAACGTCCCTTATTCAATTAACCTGAGAAAGGGACGTTTTTTTGTCAAACAATATCGTTAGTCTCTCAAGCGTTAATATCTTTACACTTTATTTGAGAGTATCCAGTGACGAAAAAATCATTATTCCATCTTGTTCTGTCGTGTTTGATAATCGCATCAAGCACATTTTCCTTTGGGCAAAAGGAGGGTTCCAAAAAAGTTGAATTCGTACCCTATGAAGATCAATTGTTTGGATTCGATGCTTGTCTAGTTTCAGATTGGGAAGAAAACTACCACATTTCAATGGTAGGTGATTCAAACATTCAGCAAGTGGCCTATAAGTCAGTTGCGCAAGGCTATATGGACTCCGTTAACATTGTTCTTCCAAAGGGAATCAAATACGCTGATTTGTCGTTTGTGATTGCCGATTCAACCTACGAATTAGAGCATGTAAAAAGAAGCGAGAATACAGTTACAATAGTTCTTCCCATAATGAATTACAATTATACCTTAAACCTAAGGAAGGGGGATAAAATCATAGGAATGCTGCGTGTAATTGTATATCCAGAAAGCACCGTTGACATTGTCATTGTTCCGCTTGTCGGCATCAGTTTGAATGATGACAGCCTCTACCGGTACCTTAACCGCGTCTTCCAACAAACTGGATTGAATGTAACTGTTGAAGTTCAAAATAAATTCAATACAACCGTTTTTACCGATACCGTCTTGTCAAACCCAAGTATAGATAAGGACCGATTCACCAGTCAAATGACGGAGATAAGGAACGAATACTTCGATGAATTTATTGATCGCAATCCAAAGTCCTATTACGTATTTCTAACGAGTGGATTTGTTGATCAATCAATTGTCAGTTACTCGATAAGAAACAAGGCCGTTGCTTTCGTTAAAGCGAACACAAAAGATCTTTTTAGAATTATTGCAAAGGAATTGGGCTATGGCATTGGAGCTCTGGAAGATACATGGGCACATGACGGCCCGGATAAAGGATCGACAAGAAATTTAATGGATATAGAGGGAACTGAGTTGACCTATTCGCAATGGGAAGCGGTTCAGTTAATGCACAAAAGTGTTTCCTATTATGATAATTACGAAGACGTTAAGACGAGTAACGGGATTATAGCCTATTATCTTTGGGAAGAAGATGCGAACGGAAATATCATTCTAAATGCCGGAGGATTGAGAAAGTCGATTCGTACTACGTTTAAAAGGAATACCTATTCACTTCACTTGGACATTGACAATTTTCTGTTTTATCAATTGTTCAATTTTTTTAGTTACCCAATTTGTCTTTTACACGTTTTCGGCATACTTCTTTTAGGGATGCTTTCCGTTTTTACACGTCGTAAAATTGTACAGAAAGTGGATCGAATTCGTAAATACCGATTGTTTCGATGGGCAACTCGACTAGTTGTTTTCAGTGCATTTTTAGCGGCTTTCTATGGAGCATTCCTTTTAATAAATGAGGGGTATTATATGTTCGAAGTCGATGAAGGTGAATTGAAAAAATACAACGGAATGAGCATTAATGATGTGTCCAGTGAATTGGTGGATAACAATAATACACGACGCTCTGAGGAGGCAAGACTAGGTTCTGAAATCCTTCTCAAGAGAGGCAATAAATGGAGTCTTGAAAAGAAGAAAAGAGTGCTTTACTTCGAGTTGAAAAAGACAAAATCAGGCGGTCTAAAATGCAAATTGGCGAAAGATTTAGACTCTTTACTTTTGAAAGACGGTAACTTCAAGCGATTTGCACACAGTCACTATATGGTGTATACCTATTTAGATGAAAAGGGTCAGTTCTTAGAACAAAGAGTATTCAATTTTATTGGTGTAGATATAACTGAAACACTCCGGCTCCTTGATCCCGCAAAGCGAATTTTACTTTTTGTGAACGGATACAGACCGACCTCACTTGGGACCACTTTTGAGGAGAATTTCGAAGATATCAGAGGTAATGGACTGGAATTCTCCGATTCTAAAAATCTAATTCATCAGGAGGATAGATATTTATATTGGAAACCATGGAATCAGATCAATGTGCTGTTTGAGAAAAAAATAAATCCAACAGAAACATACTACGCCGATGGACATCATTCTGCTGCAACAGCAAACCATGCAAGTTTGATTGATTTTACAACACTTTCTCGAAAATATCCGCAAAGGTGCAAGAACCCGAAGTATCACATATGTAAAAAATCCAAAAAAGTTTGGTCATTTTTTGGCTTGAGAAGTAAAGTGAAAACGGTCGAGTTACTGAATTTAGAATCCAATAAAAAAGGGTTCGATCTTCGCCGAAATAACGGAAGAATTGCCGGAAGAAACTTAATACAGCAATTAAATGAACTTCCTAACAAGTCCAAAAATGACACTTTATTTATCGTTGCTCACAGCATGGGGTATGCTTATAGCTTAGGTATGGTTGAAAAGTTAAGAGGAAAAATCAATTTTGGTGGTCTCTACATTATAGCAGCAGAAAATGCCGAAGCAGGAAGTGTTACGCCTTCTGAGTGGCAAGAAGTATGGCAGTACGGAAGTGACTTTGAAGCCCACAAGTACAGTGCACCTTGTCTGCTTGACGGAATTGCACCACAAACTAAAGTTGGAGGATTGTCACACCGACAGAGAGCTTATATTCCTGAATCAGATTACAAAAAAATGGGATTCTTTAATTCACATTTTATTGGTAATTATACTTGGATTTTGGACATCAAAGAGGGTGATGCAGGGTATATTATTCAGCGTTAATTAAGTTCTTACCATTGAAAATTCCAGAGGGGATAACATCCATATCCAATTTGCGGACGGGAAATTCGTAGAATCCATCCTGTTTTAATTTACCATATTCGAATTCGTAAATCACATCAGGATTAAGAGTTCCAATACCGACCATCTCTGCCGATTTCACGTTCCATTTTCCGTCAACTTTAATGACTTGTCTCTGGTTTTTGTTGCACGAGAAAAGTAGAGGAACGTTAAGCGCAAAGAGTAATGTAGTTTCCATAATTTTTATTTGCGTTAATTTTAGCAATTATTATTCCAAAACAGCAAAGCAGCCGCCCTATTGATTAGGATTAATTTACTACTTTTGTCTTCTAATATTTAAAGAAAAATAGTATGTCGTATTTGTTTACGTCTGAATCCGTTTCAGAAGGACATCCAGATAAAGTTTCAGATCAAATTTCTGATGCTCTGATAGATAATTTTATGGCATTTGACCCTCAGTCAAAAGTTGCTTGTGAAACATTGGTAACAACTGGTCAGGTTGTATTGGCGGGAGAAGTTAAGACGAACACCTATTTGGATGTTCAGAAAATTGCTCGTGAGACAATAAAGAGAATTGGATATACGAAGTCGGAATACATGTTCGATTACAATTCGTGTGGTATTTTATCTGCAATTCACGACCAATCGGAAGACATCAATCAAGGTGTTGAACGTGCAAATCCAGAAGATCAGGGAGCGGGAGATCAAGGAATGATGTTCGGTTACGCAACGAAAGAAACTGAAAACTACATGCCTTTGGCGTTGGATCTTGCACACAAAATTTTGCAAGAAATGTCAAGTATTCGTAACAACGAGCCGACATTGATTCCTTATTTACGTCCAGATGCAAAGTCTCAAGTAACTATCGAATACTCTGACGATAATGTTCCTCAAAGAATTGACACAATCGTTGTTTCAACGCAGCATGATGATTTTGCCTCAGAAGAAGCGATGTTGGCTAAAATCAACGATGATATTATCAACATTGTAATCCCAAGAGTTAAAGCGAAGCTTTCTTTTGACCTTCAAAAATTGTTTACAGATGAGATCACGTATCACATTAATCCAACTGGAATTTTTGTAATTGGTGGACCTCACGGAGATACAGGATTGACTGGACGTAAGATTATCGTTGATACTTACGGAGGGAAAGGTGCTCACGGAGGTGGTGCATTCTCAGGAAAAGACCCTTCTAAAGTGGATAGATCAGCAGCATACGCAACACGACACGTAGCAAAGAACTTAGTTGCAGCAGGTGTGTGTGATGAGATTTTAGTTCAAGTATCGTACGCTATTGGTGTGGCTCAGCCATGTGGAATGTACGTTGATACATACGGAACTTCTAAAGTTGACATGACTGATGGAGAAATCGCAGATAAAATTTCTGAAATTTTTGATATGCGTCCTTACTTCATCGAGCAACGATTGAAATTGAGAAATCCAATTTATTCTGAAACCGCGGCCTTCGGTCACATGGGAAGAAAGAACGAGGTTGTAACAAAAACATTCTACGCTCCAGACGGAACCGTTGTTAAAAAGGAAGTTGAGTTGTTCACTTGGGAAAAACTTGATTACGTTGATATCGTAAAATCATCATTCGGATTGTAAAACTGGTTCCGATTGTTTTCGGAATTCATAAATATTCAAAACCGTACCGGTCTAGCTGATACGGTTTTTTTTATTAAATGTCTCGTTAAAAACCACATAATTTTACGTGGTTTACAACAAATCAGTGTTTTCATTGTCTACATTCACTCGAAGAGTTCAATAAATGTGCTAAATTGCATAGCTTCGCATAGCACTAGCGATAATAAGCACTATGCAGAAGTCAATTATTACTTTCATTCTGTTTACAACTGCTATAAAGTATTTTTGCCTTCCACTTGCGCTTTGGCCATAACCTCATTGAGTGACTTTTTTAGAATGGAACGCTTGTGTAAATCCACGTCAACATTATCGCTAATAAATACTACATTTACTATCCATGAGATTTCTCTTTGCCATATCGCTTCTACTTGCGCTTAGTTCATGTTCTGATCTGAATAAATCGAAGCAACTTGAACGTCTAGAGAAGATGAAGGAAATTGTAGAAAATTCGGCAGTGCTTTTGGACGATAACAAGATTGAAAATGCTTCCGAAATGTTATCGATTTCAACGGAGTATATCAATAGAATTAAAGGCCTCGAGGATGATACTATTCAACTTGAGGTAGCTTACAAACTTGATCGATTCAAAAGAATGCACGCTAATCTCGCTCCAGCTTTGGTTCAATATGATCGTTTTTCAGCCGCTGTTCTTGCTGAGAATGAAGCATTGAAAAAACTAAAAGGAGACATTGATCAAGCCAGCGGTAAACGCCATAAATACGATGAGTACCTTTCCTTTGAAGAGAAAAAAGTAACGGAATTGGAAACGGGTATTACATTGTATGTCGAACACAAAGAATTAATTGTGACAGCTTATGATGAATTACACAATGAAATTAATGACATGCTCGTTGAACGTTTTAACGCAGATGAGGTACAATAATTGATAGAAAGAACATTGATGAAGAATATAATTTTTGCCATTTTAATCGTCCTAAGTCCACTAGCTGGATCCGCACAAGAGTCAGATCAGCAATTGGCGCAACATTATTTCGTTAATGAAGAATACGATAAGGCCGCTGTTTATTACGAAAGACTGTATGATAAAGACCACTCCAAATTCTATTTCAATCGCTTGATAACCTGTATTGAAGTGACCGGTGAAACCAAAGAAGTAGAAAAACTATTGAAGCGTCAGATCTCTTATTTTAAAATGGATCAGGAGTATGAAATCCAATTGGCGAAATTTTATGAGATCAACGAAGAAAGTGGAAAAGCAGATAAAATCTATGAGGACTTAATCACTAAAATGCAAGCTCAATCGAGAGATGTTATTGGACTTTACAATGCATTCAAAGCTCAAGGGAATAATGAGATGGCATTTAGAACTTTGGAGAAAGGGCGTAAATTGTTAAAGAATTCATACCCGCTTAACTTTCAATTTGCTGAGTATTATGGATCACTAGGTGATACTGAAAAAATGATGGGGGAGTATCTCGATTTGATCGAATATCATTCATCCTACCAGACAACATTAAAGCGAATTTTGGTCAACCAGATTGATTTTACGGAAGATGAATCTGAAGAATATGAAATCTTAAAACGTGCTTTAATTGAAAGGACACAGCAAAATCCGGGTGATTTAATTTACTCTGAATTGTTGACATGGTTGTTCATCCAACGTCAGAATTTTAGTGCTGCGCTTATCCATGTTAAAGCTTTAGATAAAAGAACGGATGCCAATGGAAGACTGGTTTATGACCTTGGCACTATTTGCAGTGAGAATAAGGATTATAGCACGGCAAGAAAAGCATTCAAGTATGTAGTTGATATGAGCGACAAAACTTCTATCTATTTGCAAGCGTATAATTCTTTGTTGAACATCAAGTTTTTGGAGGCAACGACGCAACGTAATTTTACACAGGTAGAATTAAATCAAACCATTGCCGATTACGATTTAGCTTTGTTTGAGTTTGGGAAAAGACGGTCTACCTTCTCACTGATGATGGAGAAAGCTCATATTCAAGCGTTCTATGCAAATGACGGCGATGGAGCGATAGCAGGATTGAATGAATTGCTTGAAGTCTATGGGTTAACGGATATGCAAAAGGCTGAAGCAAAATTGGCTTTAGGTGATATTCATGTGCTCCATGGCGATGTTTGGGAAGCGTCACTTCTCTATATGCAAATTGATAAGCAGTTCAAATACGAACCGATTGGTCACGAAGCGAAATTTAAGAATGCGCGAATCTTCTATTACGACGGTGAGTTTGAATTTGCTCAATCGCAATTGGATGTCCTTAAAAGATCTACTTCGAAATTAATTGCGAATGATGCGATTAACTTGTCCTTATTGATTCTCGAAAATTACGGAATGGACAGCAATTATATCGCGATGAATTGGTTCGCGAATGCCGATCTTTTGATTGAACAACACCGCTATCCAGAGGCCTTTGTCTTGTTTGATAGTATCATTAGCGAATACCCTGCAACAGGTTTAGGCGATGATATTCAAATGAAAAAAGCACGTTCAATGGAGCTTCAAGGAAAGTGGAGTGGAGCGATCCAAGAACTGGAAGAGTTAATTGAGTTCTATGGCGATGATATTCTTGCAGACGACGCTTTATTTAAATTAGGTGATATCTATGAAAATCATTTGATGGACAATGCAAAAGCGGCGGAGTATTATCGGAAAATTTTGTTCGATAATAAAGGAAGTTTGTATTCTGAAGAATCCCGAAAGCGTTTTCAAAAGCTTAAAAAGAGCCTTCCAAAGGAGGTAGGAGTCAATTAGACGCATTATTTCCAATGAATATTATTGGGGCTGTATGTCCCTATGCGATGCCTTCTACTGTTATTAATTTCAAGTTTCATGTAAGTTATTTTGGTTTACTTCGTTCTAAATAAAAAATGTAAAATGAAAAAACTTATTTTTCTCTTCGTAATTGGAATTTCTTTAGCCTCTTGTGCTCAAAATAGACCAGAACAACAAGGCTCTTTAGAACAAGACCGTATAAGTAAGAACCTCGACTCTTTGCAAGTAGCTTATTTCGCAAGTGGTTGCTTCTGGTGCGTTGAAGCAGTTTACGAATCTGTTGAGGGTGTTCAGGAAGCCGTTTCGGGTTATTCTGGAGGTGTTATTAAGAACCCAACGTACGAACAAATCTGTACGGGACGATTGGAACACGCAGAAGCTGTGAAAGTCTATTACGATTCATCAATTGTGAGTTATTCGACATTGGTGGATGTGTTCTTTAATTCCCATGACCCTTCCACTCGAAATGCGCAAGGCCCAGACCGTGGTCCTCAATACCGTTCGATTGCTTTTTATATGAATGACGCGGAGAGGACAATAATTGATGCTAAAATTTCAGCCCTTAAAAAAGTAAAAATGCATAGTTCTATCACCACTCAAGTCAAGAAATTTGATGTGTTTTATGACGCAGAAGATTACCATCAAGATTACGAGCGCTTGCATCCTGATCAAGGATACATTCAAGGCGTCTCTGTTCCAAGGCTGAATAAGTTTAAGAAGAAAATGCCGGAAGTGTTGAAGAGTTCGGGAAAGCATTGATTTGATCTAACAATCCAATAATTGCATGATCGATTTTTCATGATCTATCTCATATTTATTTTCACACTGTTGACTATAATTTTATAGTGAACCATAAATAGCACACTACGTGAGTTGAAGATTTAATGAGTGCCTCCGTAATGATTAGACAGCGCAATGTGAAGATTGAGCCTTAAGGACATCTTTACTCGAAAAGGGCTGGGTGCAGTTCCTTTCCTTGAAGAAGACGGAACAATATAGGAATTGTTTCTCCGAGTGATGTTGTTAAATGTAATGATGAAAGCTTAACCGTTCTAGATATAATGACGGATCGGGGACACATTGTTTTAAAAAATAACCGTTTAAAAGATGCCGCTAGAATAATGTCTAAAAATGATGTGCACGACCTCGTTGTCATGGAAGGCGGAAATATTATTGGAATTTTAAGCGCAATGGATATCGTTAAGGTTTACGGAGAGGAATAGGTTGAATTTACTCTTTTTCATAAAACTCTAAACCCTCCTATTCGCTAAAAGTGGCGGCGGCTCACCATTAAACGGATTCCACCGACTAATACTTTTTGCGTTCATGCCTGAAGCGCGCATAATCGCGCGATCTCCATACCGGTTTCGAATATGATCCATTGCTTTATACAAGTCAAGAATAATTGGGTCTTCGAAAAGGCTAATTTGATGCGCTCCTTCGACTAAATGACTAAAGCGAACACCGATCAAGCGAACCAATACGCGGCGACTGTATAGTTTTCGATAGAGTTCTAAAACCATCGGAATAATGGTATGGTCCGAAGCGCTGTATGGAATTTTCTTTTGAAGCGTGTACGTTTGGAAATCCGAATAGCGAAGTTTTACTGTTATGCACGCTGTTAATTTGTTTCCTCTTCGCAATTGAAAAACGAGGTTTTCAGCCATCGCCGTCATAATTCCCTCGAGTTTTTTAACATCAATGGTGTCTTTATCAAACGTGCGCTCTGTCGAAATCGATTTGCGTTCATGGTAAGGAATAACGGGAGAATTGTCAATTCCGTTCGCTTTTTCCCAGATTGCAATTCCATTTTTGCCAAACACATTTTCCATCAATTCAATTGGCATTTCTTGAATCGTCTTGATGCGTTTTACGCCCAAGTCGCACAAAGCACGATAAGTTTTGTCGCCCACCATCGGAATCTTCTTCACAGACAAAGGCGCTAAAAAGAGCTTTTCCGTTCCGGAAATAATACTAATCTCATTGTTTGGTTTTGCCTCTCCCGTGGCAATTTTTGAAACTGTTTTGTTCATCGATAGCCCCAATGAAATTGGCAATCCACTTTCGCGAATAATCTTTGTACGAAGCTCCGAAGCTAGTTTCTGGCACCCAAAGAAGCGATCCATTCCCGTTAGATCTATATAGAATTCGTCAATCGACGCTTTTTCATATAACGGAACTTTTTCTTTAATAATATCGGTCACTAGCTTCGAAAACTTGGTGTATGTACCTGAATTCCCTCTTAAAATTACAGCTTCTGGACAAAGTTGTTTTGCCATCCGCATTGGCATTGCCGAGTGTATCCCAAACCGCCTTGCTTCGTAGCTACACGATGCTACCACTCCGCGATCCGAGGTTCCACCGATCAATACTGGTCGCCCGTTCAATCTACTGTCGATTAAACGTTCGCATGACACGAAAAATGTGTCCAGGTCCATATGCATTATTGATTTCATTGATCCGTAGTTCTGTTGATAAGATGGTTAAACTCTTCGATAGTTTTCCGCTTAGCGGTTGGAAGGTCAAAATTCGGTTTTATGTTCGTAAACGTTTTACGTCATAAGCTCCATTTTAGATGTTAGATCGGCTGCGCCTTTTGGATCGTTCGTTACACTCTCTTTGGATAATAGATTTTAGAATCATCTTCGTTTTTTGTTGTATTATAATTTATAACCTCTTCCTTCCCGCTTCCGAGTACCGAGGGTCTTCAATTACGCCCATTTTCTTCATAAATTCTACTTCTATTGAAACACATTCATATTCGATAATGACAGTGCCATAAACTTGATAAATTCCTTTTCCCCTAAACGGAAACCGGTGTGCTATTTGAGGAAAGTGAACAGTATCCAACCAATGTCCATTTACATCTAAGAATGTTCCAAAATACATAGTGTCTCCATTCGATGTCGCTGTTTTTTTTGCCGTGATTAAATACCCTTTGATCCATACTTTTTTGTCTTTGTGATTTAATAATTCGTTTGCTGGAACAGCTAGAAAGTCCTCTTCTCGCAGCATTAATCGAAAAGCGCTGTGCAAGGGAAATCCCAACAATTCAATTTGATCGAAAGCATCTTCTTGCCATGTATTTTCAAGTTCTGGAACACTAAACGTTTTTGGTCGAACCCGAAATAAGTCAATATCCGATGCATCCTTTTTTATCATTTTGCTTATTTTGAAATGCGCTTCCCAGAGTAATGCCCGCTTGTCTTTTCCAGTAAATCGAAAGGCGTCAATACGAATTAACGTTGTGACCTGTTCCAAGGAAATACGAACTCGATCAATGAAATTATTGAAGTTGAGATACGCTCCGTTTTCTTCTCGTTGAGCAGTAATTTTCCGGGCTAACTTAACGTCAAGTGATCGCAGTAAATGAAAACCCAAATAGATTTCATTTCCCTTTAATGTCGTAAGTAGATCGCTGTTGTTTAAGCAAGGTGGATGAACAGTTCCTCCAAACAATTTCGTTTCTAAAATGTATAATTCTGTGCTGTAAAATCCGCCGTAGTTGTTAATTGTAGCGACCATAAACTCAAGTGGATAATACGCTTTGAGGTACAAACATTGATAGCTTTCAACCGCATAAGAAGCCGAATGTCCTTTTGCAAAAGCGTATCCAGCAAAACTTTCCGTTTGCCGCCAAATTTCTGAGGTCAATTTAAGGGAATGTCCCTTTTCTTCGCAATTGGAAAAGAACTGCAATTTTACGGCTTGAAATTCCTCTCTAGATCTGGATTTCCCCGACATTCCACGTCGCATTTTGTCCGCTTCGCCAAGTGTTAATCCAGCAAAGTAATGCGCCACTTTAATCACATCTTCTTGGTAGACCATCACACCGTACGTTTCAGGCATCAATCCCAATAAAACTGGATGTGCATCTTTCCGCCGTTCTGGGTTTCGATAACGCAGAATGTACTCCTGCATCATTCCCGATTTTGCCACTCCAGGGCGAATGACTGAACTCGCCGCGACAAGCCCGAGATAGTTATTCACCTGAAGTTTTGTAAGTAACATTCGCATGGCTGGCGATTCGACGTAAAAACAGCCAATGGGTTTAGCGTCCATTAACAATTCCCGAACCCGAGCATCTTGTTTCAAAAGCGTCATGTTGTGAATGTCAACCTTAGGTTCGTTTGGCCTGTTGACTTTAATAATATCAAGCGTGTCTTTGATTTTACTTAAACCGCGCTGACTTAAAATGTCGAATTTGTGAAGTCCGATATCTTCGGCAATATGCATGTCAAATTGAATCGTTGGATATCCTTTTGGAGGCATAAACGTTGCTGTAAATGATTGAATTGGTTTTTCAGAAATGATAATCCCACAGGAATGCACGCTTAAATTCCCTGGGAAACCATGAATGTAATGGCCGTATTTTAAGACCAATTCAGCCAGGTGGTTTTGCGGACGGCCGCCTTTTGAAAGGAGATCAATTTCTTCTTTTGGTAAGCCGAATACTTTTCCCAATTCGCGAACGACGCCGCGGTCTTTAAAAGTGTTATACGTCGCAACGAGCGCCACATTGTCAAAGCGTTCGAAAATATACCGCGTAACGTCTTCGCGGTCTTTCCACGAAAAATCAATATCAAAATCAGGTGGGTTTTTACGGTATAAGTTGATGAATCGCTCGAAATACAAATCCAATTCAATGGGATCAACATCCGTGATTCGCAATAAATAAGCGACGATACTATTCGCGCCACTTCCTCGCCCAATGTAAAAATAACCTTGTGATTGTGCGTATTTAACAATGTCCCAATTCATTAAAAAATAGGAAACGAAATTCATTTTTTTGATTAGTCCTAGTTCTTTGTCAATTCGATCATAGACTTCCTGATTCACATTTGGATAACGGTAAAACAGACCTTCTTGACAAAGTCGTTCAAGCAGTTCAATGTCTTCTTCGTCAGTTTTCAAGTACGTTTTTTGATTCTGATGTTCCGTCTCTTGAGAGAAATCAAAGTCAATTGTGCATTGATCTAAAACGTCTTCTGTATTGGCAATCACTTCGGGAAACTCTTCATAGATCACATGAAGCTCTTTTATAGGTAACATCTGATGTTCCGCCCTTCCCTGTTCTGTATCTGAAAGTTTGCTCAGTAAAACATTCTTGTCGATAGCGCGAAGTAAGCGGTGCGCATTAAAATCCTTCTTGTTTCGAAACGTCGCGGTTTGTAGAATTACAGCTTTGGACATGTCGATATTTTTCAAGCGAACATAGGGAATGTCTTCTGGGTTTACTCCAATGTATTCATTCGTTTTTAGTGTTCGTTCTCTCTTTTTACCGAATGGATAAATGACAAATACGTCGTTCAATACCGGCGCTTGATATGGAACTTCGAGTTTATCATGCAAGATTTCTGTGAGGTAGTAATTTATGTTTTTAAATCCTTGATTGTTTTTTGCGATAAGAACAAATTGTTGCTGAACGCCGTTTCTAAAATCAACACCTAAGATTGGTTTTATTCCAAAGCGAGAAGCTTCACGAATGCATTCGAGACAGGCGGAAGTGGTGTTGATATCTGTAATTGCTATTGTTGAGCAACCCTTTTCTTTTGCTAGTTTTAACAAAATTTCAGGCGATACAACCCCATACCGCAAACTATAGTAAGTGTGGGTGTTTAAGTACATTAAAAAATGAAATTATTCTGAGGTTGAACGGTAAAACTATTAAATATTAATCAAATAATGATTAATATTTAATCAAATATTTATTCACAAATTGGATTCTCGATATGAACAGGATTTGAATAAACACTTCTAATGCGGTAAAGTGGTTGTAAATATTAATCGATAGCAAAGAATTTTGTGATTCCAGGCGCAAGTTGGTCAAGATTTACCTTCTCAATGGGATGCTCGAAATCAGGAAAAAGAAGCAGCTTTGCGTTTGGTAATTGTCCCAATACGGATTCCGTTTCTTCCCGAGAAACCATTTGATCTTTTTCGCCGAGCGTTAAAAGAACTTCAGATTTTACTTTGGAGTAAAGCGCTTGGTTAAGCGGTGGGTTTTCTCCCATCGCCGACATCATATTAGCCGTTTTAAGCATGTTTGATTTCCAATCATTCGGTGCATGAATCTTAGATAAATGCTCGGCGAAACGCGGGACTTTTTCTTCAATGATCGATGGGTTCAACATTCGGACTTCTTTCGCAGCACCTTCCGGATTCCATTTGAATTTTGTCCCCAAGGTCATTATTTTTCCAAGGAATTCAGATTGATTGGCTTCCAGATACAAAGCAACGTATCCTCCCATACTATAGCCAAAGATGTTCGGTTTCGTCAATCCTTTTGTAACGATAAATTCTTTCAGATTTTCAGAAAAAAAATCGATACTTAGATCACCGTCTGTTGAGCGATCACCGTGCCCTTCGAAATTAAAAGAGTGGATATTAAAATCGGTTTCCAATTTAGATTTTAGAGGATCAAGCTGCAATTTTGAACCTAACGCTCCATGGAGTAAAATCAAATCTTCTTTCATCCAGTACTATTAGTTTACAAGTAACGTTGTCGTTTTCTGAATCCCGTCTTTAGTAAAATAAGACAGAAAATAAATACCCTTCGAAGTTGTCATAAGCTTCAGTAGTAATCCACCATTCGATTCTTTAATATTAAAACTGATAGATTGTCCAATGGAATTTTTTATGGAAATCAATTCTGTATTCAGATCGTTTTGAATATAGAAAACACCGTTGGAAGAAGGGTTTGGATAAACTCCAATGGAAGCCAAGTTTTCAGTTAATTCCAAATTTAGATCAATAGTTCCTCGGCGGTAGAGTAGGTTGCCCGTTGAATTGTCTTGGAAAAATAAATGGACAATTCCATTTTTATAGATGATTTCCGGATTTGTTTGCGTTCCTGTCGTTGTCAAATTTCCTTTGTGCTTGTAATTCGTAAGAGCGTCTAAGTGATTTACTCCAGGTACTGAAACGGAGTAATAAATGTCTTTGTTCAAATTATCGGCTTCCATCCAAGCCATAACAATGGTATCGTTTGCTCCAGATATCGTCGGGAAGTTTTGACCTCCTTGAGATGGAATTGGTTCAGTCACCATTTCTCTAGAGTCGAACACCAATCCAGACGTAGTAGAAGATGTTGAAACATAGACCCTGTAAGGTCCATTTGCAGCACTGGCATACGTCGTAATTAAATTGTCCCCCATGAAAATCGCGTCTGCTCCTGTTGATGGACATCCAGAAATCTGCCAAGCCATGTTGTCAATATTTGTGTAAGTTGGAAATGTTGCGCCTCCGTCAGTCGAAAGGACACCGAAAATATCTCTAATATTAAATTCATTGTTTCTAAACAAAAGAAGTTGTCTTTGTCCGTCAATCGCAACTTCAGCAGAGCAACAATCGCACGCCTCTCCAGGCACTGAACTTGCCACTTCAACTTCGCCATTGTAAGTTAACCCTGCATCGCTTGAGTGCGTTAAAGCATATCTTGGATTGGCCCAATTTGCATCGTGAATCATACTAGCCACGACAGGATTCCCATCTGCATCCATCTCTATTGATGGCATCCAGGCGATTCCCGAATTATGACTGTCAACTCTGATGGTATCCGAAAAAGTCAATCCTCCATCTACAGAACGAACCGAGTAAACATTTTTTTCATCAAGTGGATCTAATTTAAAAACAGCAACGACCGTATCTCCTTTCGAGGCCACATCTGGACCTGTCCAAACTGCGATATAAGATGATTCACCTGCTGGAATAATTCCCATCGGAGTGTCAAATCCAGTTCCATTCCAGCGTGAAATGAAAATGTTCTCAAATCCACCTTTCCCATAAATGACAAGAGGTACATCTCCATCTACAACTGTTGCTCGGGGTCTATAGTTTCCATAGAGCGATCCATCTGAAACAGTTATTTCCGGACCCCAAATTATCGTTTGACTAAAGGAGTTCATGCCAATAAAAAGGCTTGAAAGGAGTAGCGTTATTTTCATGGTTGAGGTTGTTTTAGATGTTATTCTTTTGTGAAGGTACGATCTTTCCCATCAAATAAAGGAGTTTGAATTGAAAGTACTTTTAATGGGTTGTGCCCCATAACTTCAGTAACTGCATGCTTCGTTCCTTCGGGAAGGTTCAGGTAGTCGTCTTTATTGATCATGATTTCCTTTCCATCAATGGTCATCTTTGCTTTCCCCGAGATCACAATAATGTTTTCGGTGTGGTCCGCATGATAATGTTCAGGAACACTGTCCTTTACCCAAATAATGAAACTGCTTTGATGATGGTCTTCCGAAATTTTGAGAACGTGAACGTTGTCGTAATCTTCTGTTGGTTTATAGTCTTTTAGAGCTTTGTGATTCTGCGCTAAGGCTGAGTTTGCACTAAAGGCAATTAGAAAAAATAGAGTAGTTTTCATTGGATCTGGATTTAAAGACAGAAAATAGTTGATTCATTGCGGCTCCTTCGACCCACAATTCAAAATTGGTAAAAAGTTGTTTTTCCCAAGATAAGAAAAAGCGATTAAGCTTTTGAGTTGGTTTTAGTAGTTTGTAATTGGATGCTGTATCATTCTACCGTGCCATTGCTGATCTTCATTATCCTTCCATCTTTTCCTGTTTGATATTCACCTTTGCTATGCATTAAACCCTGTATGTACTTCCTCTTCTTGAATTCCCTTTTGGGTAAACTATGACACCTTTAACATGTTCATTACCGTTCTTCCAATAAACAAAAAAGCTCTTTTCTCGGATAAACCGAAAGAAGAGCTTTTCAAATCGTATACTAAATCCCTATACTTCTTCCATCATATAGCTTTCGATACTAGGGCAAGCACAGATTAAGTTTCTATCACCATAAGCGTTATCTACTCTTCGAACAGGTGCCCAATATTTCCAATCTTTTAAATAATCAACTGGATAAGCCGCTTGTTTGGCAGTGTAAGGATAATTCCATTCTTGGTTGATGATGCAATCTGCCGTGTGTGGTGCATTTTTCAACAAGTTATTTTCTTTGTCGCCATTTCCTCTTCCATTTTCAATGTCTCTAATTTCATTTCGAATAGAAATCATGGCTTCAATGAAACGATCCAATTCTTCTTTGTCTTCACTTTCCGTTGGCTCGATCATCAGCGTATTTGCAACGGGAAAAGAAACTGTTGGTGCATGGAAACCGTAATCGATTAATCGCTTCGCAATATCTCCCGCTTCAACACCTGTTTCTAATTTGAATTCTCTACAATCCAAGATCATTTCGTGCGCCACAGTTCCGTTTTTTCCTTTGTATAGAATATCGAAATCATTGTTCAATGAAGTTGCTAAATAGTTTGCGTTTAAGATTGCCACTTCTGTAGACTCTCTCAATCCTTTATATCCAAGCATTTTGTTGTATCCATAAGAAATCAACAAGATTAAGGCACTGCCATAAGGAGCTGCTGAAATAGCATGGATGGCCTGATCTCCGCCTGCTTCGCTCGACATTACAGAACCGGGCAAGAAAGGAACGAGGTGTGCTGCAACCCCAATTGGTCCCATTCCTGGTCCACCACCTCCGTGAGGAATTGCAAACGTTTTGTGTAAGTTCAAGTGACAAACATCAGCGCCAATATTCCCTGGACTTGTCAACCCAACTTGAGCATTCATGTTCGCACCGTCCATATAAACTTGTCCGCCACGTTCGTGAATAATAGATGTAATGTCTTTAATTCCTTCTTCGTAAACACCGTGTGTAGATGGATACGTTACCATCAATCCCGCCAACGTATCTTTCAATTCTTCCGCTTTCGCTTTCAATTCTGGAATATCAATGTTTCCATTTTCATCACACCCCGTAACGACAACTTTAAATCCTGCCATTACCGCAGAAGCTGGGTTTGTTCCGTGTGCAGATGAAGGAATAAGAATGATATCTCTTTGTGTGTCTCCATTTGACTCATGGTAGGCTTTGATCACCATCAATCCAGCGTACTCACCTTGAGCTCCAGAATTGGGTTGCAATGACATTCCCGCAAATCCAGTACACTCACATAAATCTTTTTCCAATTCTCTAAACATCTCGTGGTAGCCTTTAGATTGACTTAAAGGTGCGAATGGGTGAATTTTACTGAATTGAGGATTCGTAATTGGCATCAATTCACTCGCCGCATTTAATTTCATTGTACAAGATCCCAAAGGAATCATGCTGTGGACCAAAGACAAATCTTTGTTTTCTAAACGCTTCAAGTAACGCATCATTTTCGATTCCGAATGAAAACGACTGAAGGTTGGGTGTGTTAAAACGGCATCTGTACGAAGAACAGTATTGTTCAACGATGAAGTTCTTTCTTCGGAAGCATTTTGATCTGCTTCGAATACACTTAATATTGAATTTACTTCTGCGCTCGTGTGGTTCTCACCGAAGCTAATCGATAATGAAGTAGCATTGATGTAATTGAAGTTTAATTCTAATTTTTCTGCTGAAGCTTTGATCGCTTCACAATCAACATCTGTAATATGAATCGTATCGAAGAATTGTCCCGCTCCAACTTTAACTCCCACAGCTTTTAATCCGTTAGCAGTTTGTGTCGCCAATGAATGAACGCCCAATGCGATGTGCTTCAGTCCTTTTGGACCGTGATAAACAGCATACATACTTGCCATAACAGCCAATAATGCTTGTGCTGTACAAATGTTCGATGTTGCTTTTCCTCTTTTAATATGTTGCTCTCTCGTTTGAAGCGCCATTCGCATCGCCATATTATCATCTGAATCTTTAGATACACCGATGATACGTCCTGGAATGTTTCTTTTGTATTTTTCTCTAGTTGCAAAATAAGCGGCGTGAGGCCCACCGAACCCCATTGGGACACCAAAGCGTTGTGAAGAACCAACAACAACGTCAGCTCCCATTGAACCAGGTGATTGCAATAGAACCAAAGAAAGAATGTCTGCTGCAACAGCAATTTTAATTTCTTGTGCCTTCATTTTCGAAATGAACCCGTTCAAATCATCAATACATCCATGTGCATCTGGATACTGAACAATTGAACCGAAGAATGAATAGTCTCCAGTAAATTCTTTTGCGTTGCCTATCGTTAATTCGATTCCTAAGTTCTTCGCATGTCCAACAATCACATCAATAGATTGAGGGAACAATGTTTCTGAAACGAAGAATTTATTTTTGTCTGCTTTTATTTCTGCGCGCGATCTGCTATTATAGAGCATAATCATTGCTTCAGACGCTGCAGTTGATTCATCCAATAAAGAGGCGTTGGCCAATTCCATTCCTGTTAAGTCAAGAATCATTGTTTGGAAATTCAATAGCGCTTCCAGACGTCCTTGAGAAATTTCAGCTTGGTACGGCGTGTAGGCAGTATACCATCCAGGGTTTTCCAATACGTTTCTCAAAATTACTGAGGGAACAATCGTCTCATTGTATCCAAGACCAATAAACGATTTAAAAACTTTGTTCTTCTTTCCCAACTCAGTTACATGATCAAGGTATTCTTGCTCGGTCATTCCTTCAGAGATGTTCAACTCACCTTTCAATCGAATGTGAGCTGGAATAGTTTTGTCTATTAATTCGTCAATTGAATTAACACCAATCGCATCCAACATTGCTTTTGCTTCCTCAGCATTTGGACCGATATGTCTACTTGAAAAATCGTTCATATCGAGTAATAATAATTATAAGTTGCAAATATACATCTAACATCTCTTTCGATGAAATGAAAAGTAGCTAATAGTGTGAAATAAATATGCGTTTTAGTTTAAGCTGTGCAATTTTTCTCGATAGAATTGCATCCAAGGGTGGTTCGTGAACTGTAACAACAATTGTGTCGAATGAAATACATCCAAGGCCATCTGCTGTCGAAACTACATAAGTTCCAGAAACCGATGGATTCAAGGTTTGTAGAATTCCCGTTTCTGGGCCCATCCAAGCATAAGAAAGGAAACCATTCGAAGCCGTTATCGAAACCAATGCATTTTTACACATTTCAATCGAATCACCTTCATTGATGGTAACATCAATTGCAAACTGGACCTGTGAATTGACAGAGAATGAGACATATTAATAATAATTTCATTATAGTTTCCAAGCCTGAGCCTAACAAAAATATTGATAAATTCAACTAAACCCTATTGAGAAAAGTTAAAACTTGTCCAAATTCAAAATGCGTTATTCAACATGACTTAACTTTATCATATTGGAGTTCCCGTGCGCCTCAATAGGCATTGAAGCAATGTTAATCACCAAATCATTTTCCTTTAGAATTTCTTTGTTCTTAAGAATGGCTTTAATTTCCATGATGGTATTGTCAGTGCTTTCCGTTTTGTCGTAATAAATACCCTTCACTCCCCAAACGAGATTAAGTTGTGTCAAGATTTGTTTGTTACTCGTGAAGACATAGATCGCCGCTTTTGGTCGCTGTGAAGCAACTTTATATCCAGTGTATCCAGTGAAGGACATTGTAAGAATAGCATCTGCTTCTACAAGTCTTGATAGTCGGACTGCGTTGAAACAAATTGAATCCGTAATAAATCGAGTTTGGTCTTTTTCTGGAGCTTCTTCTTTGTTGTAAATACCTTCGAACGTTTCAATTTCTTTTACAATGTTCGCCATTGTTTTAATCACCTCAATTGGGTATTTACCTACTGAAGTTTCACCCGAAAGCATTACGGCATCTGCTCCATCAAGTACGGCGTTTGCAACATCGTTAACCTCAGCTCTCGAAGGTGTAATGTTGTCAATCATGCTTTCCATCATTTGCGTAGCAACAATAACCGGCTTAGCATATGATTTACATTTTGTAATCAGCATTTTTTGAATAAGAGGAACGTTTTGATACGGAATCTCTACACCCAAATCGCCGCGAGCCACCATTATTCCGTGGCTTTCTTTTATGATATTGTCAATATCTTTTATTGCTTCTGGTTTTTCAATTTTCGCAATCACTTTCGCAACGCTTCCTTTAGCGTCAATCAATCCTTTTAGTTCAATAATATCTGCACCAGATCGAACGAATGAAAGTCCAACCCAATCCACGTTTTGTTCTAAGGCAAATTCAAGGTCCATCAAATCTTTCTCGGTTAAGCAAGGCATTGAGATGCTCGTGTTCGGAAAATTAACTCCTTTGTGTGAAGAGAGAATTCCGCCATGAAGTACCTTTGCTTTTATTTCATCTGTTTTGTTGGTACTTATAACTTCCAGCATCAATTTCCCGTCGTCCAAAAGGATTCTTTCACCTGGATCAACATCTTTTGGTAAGTCTAAATAGTTAATTGAAAACTTATTTGCCGTTCCAAGAATGGCATCAGTTACAATTATAACTTCTGATCCTACAATCAAATCCACTCCGTTGGCCTCCATTTTCCCTGTTCGGATTTTTGGTCCTTGGAGATCGGCAAGTATTGCTATGTGGTATCCCGTTTCGGTATTCAGTTCACGGATCGTCTTGATTGTTTTTTCATGCACTTCATGTGAACCGTGTGAAAAATTCAATCGACAAACATTTAATCCGTTTACCATCATCTCGCGCAATACTTCTTTATCACTTGAGGCAGGCCCCATTGTAGCTACTATTTTTGTTCTTTTCATTTTTTAAAAAACTATATTTTCTGCTGATCCAATTTCAACAGGGTCGAACTCATAAACCCCTAGAATACTTGGAACAGATTTCAAATCATTCATTAATTCATCCAGTTCAATAGCAATGTTATCGTGTAGAAAAAGGAAATAGTCGATGCTGGGTTTTTCCGGTATTAAGAACTCCCCTTGGTGTTTGTTCTTTATTAGGTAATACGTCAGCCTGTTTTCTTCATCTTCAAAGGAGTACATTGAATGATTTGAAACAGCCTCGCCCTTTTTGTCAGTTAGAACGTAATCTTCATCACACTTCGCTAAATTCAATCCAATTTTCTCATTGATATTCCACGCTAATCTGTAATCGTTGTGGTGTGAACAAATCCCGATTAGATCAAAATCGATTTCATAATCTATTGTTAGCGTATATTTCTTTTTCTTGGCCATTACTAATAGATGCGAAGTTAAGGTTTTTTACTGTGATGAAGGAGATAATTGATTAAGGTAACGTAAGGATAATCTCGTGCAAGATTAATTTTGACGAATTCAAAGGCATCTGTGAATATTTAAATACATTTCTCTCAGCCATTAACAAAAAATTAAAAAAATAAATCGGCATAACTAATTGATATTCATACGATTTAATTTTTGGCACTAACTTTGAATTTAGGTTGGGGGTAAACAAATAATTTTTTTTATTATGATTGCAAAGAAAAATTAGAGGTACGACCTCGAGAGTAAAAGAACTGCCCTGTTTGCAATGGGCTTATTGGCAGCTGGCTCATTTACATTGGCCGCATTCACCTATGATTCAACTCTTTCTGTTGAGACTGAGAAACGAACCCACGCTTCGGAGAGGATTGACTACGATATTCAACAAGTTGAGAAAGAAGTGCTAAAAGATAAGGACGTTGTAAAGCCTGTCGTGCCAGATGATGCTCAGCAATCGAGCCCTACAATTGATGCGCAAGCAAATCCGGACCAGAACATCGTAAGTGTTGATAACACGAGTGACGTTATCGTTCCGGAAGTTGGAATTGATGGACTTGGTTACGACTTTGGTGCCGACGTTCCTGTTTTCGACAAATTGGATGCCGAAATCTTTATATGGGTTGACACGGAAGCGAGTATGGTTGGAGGTGTTGCTGAAATGTTCAGATACATTCAATCTAATGTTGAGTATCCCGAAATGGATATTGAGGGAGATGTTCAAGGAACGGTTGCAATGTCCTTCGTTGTGGAGAAGAATGGTGAAATTACCAATATTTTAGTTGAAAAAGGAGTGAGTAAAACTATTGATCGCGAAGCGAAGCGTATCGTGCGTTCGTTTCCAAAATGGGTTCCTGCTGAGATAGATGCTAGGAAGGTTAGAACAAGGGTTCGTCTTCCAATTGTGTTTACTCTGGAGTAATAGAAACACGAAGCTTTGGTAGCCAAAGGCGATCTCGGTTCTGCCGGGATCATCTTTAATTGCTACCAATAATCCGCGATGCAATAATTTAAAATCGTATCACCGTCAAAAACATATTGTTCCTCCCAATTAACGCTTTGATCTTCAAAAATAATCCATACTAAAGGTGGAAGTCCGTATGCTTATCAAATAACTGTATTATTGCATGAGTTTTGATCGAAAGTTCCTTCAATTCTTCGCTTAATATGCTTTTGACTAGTTGTATTTAAAAGAAATATAAATAGAATGTTAATAAACAATACTGTTCTAATAGCACAAAGTTCAGGCTAAAATTTTTAATCGTTGTGCGTAATTCTACATGTTTAAAATTCAAATCCTGAAATGTTTTTTGAATAAAAAAAGGCTGCCTCAATAGAAGCAGCCTTTTTCAATTTTATAGAATAATTAGTCCAATGAACCAATCATTTTCTTTGGGTTCACCCAATTGTCGTATTCTTCAGCAGGAACGTATCCTAGACGAATTGCTTCTTCTCTCAACGTTGTTCCGTTTTCGTGCGCTGTGTTTGCAATCTCTGCCGCTTTGTAATAACCAATCTTTGTGTTCAAAGCAGTAACAAGCATCAGTGAATTGTTTAAGAGTTCATCAATTCTAGTCTGGTTTGGTTCAATTCCATGGGCACAATTTTCATCAAATGATGCACAAGCATCCCCAATTAATTGAGCACTTTGTAATAAGTTCGATGCCATCATTGGTTTGAAAACATTCAATTCATAATGACCTTGAGCTCCACCAATTGTGACTGCAACATCGTTCCCCATAACTTGAGCGCAAACCATCGTTATTGCTTCAGCTTGAGTTGGATTTACTTTCCCTGGCATAATTGAAGATCCTGGCTCGTTTGCAGGAATCGAAATCTCACCAATTCCAGAACGAGGACCAGAAGCCATCATTCGAATATCATTTGCAATTTTATTTAAAGAAACCGCGATTTGTTTCAAAGCTCCGTGCGTTTCAACAATCGCATCGTGCGCAGCCAAAGCTTCAAATTTATTCTCTGCTGTTATAAATGGAAGCCCAGTAAACTCTGCAATTTTAGCGGCTACAAGAATATCGTAACCGGCAGGTGTATTCAAACCTGTTCCAACGGCAGTTCCACCCAGTGCTAGTTCAGAAAGGTGGTCCAATGTGTTTCTTAGCGCCTTTAATCCGTGGTTCAATTGAGAAACATAACCAGAAAACTCTTGTCCTAAAGTAAGTGGAGTTGCATCCATTAAATGCGTTCTACCAATTTTTACAACGTCTTTAAACGCTACTGATTTTGCCTGAAGTGTATCTCTTAATTGCTCAATTCCAGGAATCGTTGTTTGAACTACTTTTTGGTAACAAGCGATGTGCATTCCTGTTGGGAATGTATCATTACTCGATTGACTTTTATTTACATCATCGTTTGGAGCAAGTGTTTTTTCACCTTCGCCAATTTTTTTTCCAGCGTTTACGTGTGCACGATTTGCAATTACTTCGTTCACATTCATGTTACTCTGCGTACCTGATCCCGTTTGCCAGATCACCAAAGGAAATTGATCGTCTAATTTACCCGCGATAATTTCATCTGCGGCTTTCGAGATATGATCTCTTTTGTCTTCGGCCAACACACCCAATTCACAATTTGCATGAGCCGCTGCCTTTTTCAAATAAGCAAATGCATGTACTACTTCGATAGGCATTGAAGCCGCCGGTCCGATCTTAAAATTGTTTCTTGAACGTTCAGTTTGAGGGCCCCAGTATTTATCAGCAGGTACTTTAACTTCACCAATGGTATCTTTTTCTATTCTGTATTCCATGATTGTATTTTTTGCTAAAATTAATGATCCTTATTATTTCTTGTTGGTTTCGCCTTCTCTTATTTGAATTATTATTACTTTTACAGTTGTTAAATAAGTACAAAATAATAAGAAATGAGTGTTTTCGGTATTGTTCTTTTTCTTTTACTAGGCGGAATGGCGTTTTGGATGCTGTTGTTCCTTATGGCGTTTATCCTTCCTTATTGGATTACACTGGGTGTTTTCGATATGATGCAGCCAAAAAGAATTTATGAAGACAGCGAAGAAGAATAACTTCGGTCTTTAATATGTATCGAATGCTAGCCCTATTGGGTTGGCTTTTTTTTTGCATTTATTTTGGAAATTAAGTCTTTGAGTCATTACCCATTTTACAGCCGTTGTACTTCTGCGAAAAAGCCCTTTTAAACCCAAACTTTGCTCCCTTCAGAGCAATTCTTACAAATTTCAATGTCATTTCTTCCCCCCAATACAGCGTTTCTAAATGCGTTGTATTGAGGGTGGTGCCAAATGGTTTTGAAATCATTGTCAGCGACAGTTCCGAGAACATGCTTTGCGTCTTTGTCGAAGCAGCAAGGAACCACTTTACCGTCCCAAGTGAGCACCGATGAAGACCACATTCGCCAGCAGTGATTGCCGAGTTTGTATTTCATTTTATACGTTCCATCTGCCTGTTTTCTATAGCGCGAGTACTTTTCGTTCTCAGGCATTAAAGGATTTCCATTTTCAAACTCGTACAATTGAGCCGATTTGATTCGAACCTCGTCAATTCCCATTTCCTTACCCAATTCAAACACCTGTGGGATTTCGTGTTCGTTTGGTTTTACCGCTAAAAATTGAAAAATCAGATGCGGTGTGCTTGAGTTCAATCGCAATTTTGCCTGAACCATTTCCTTTGTTCCGGCGATTACTTTGTCAAGCTTTCCGTGAATTCGATAGTTCTCATACGTTTCTTGGGTCAACCCATCAATCGAAATAATCAAGCGATCCAATCCAGATTCAATGATGTCTCCTGCCATTTTTTCATTGATAAAATGAGCATTTGTTGAGGTTGAGGTGTAAATTTTGTTTCTTTTCGCCTCTTTGATTAATTCTAGAAAATTGGGGTGCAAGAAAGGTTCCCCCTGGAAATAATAGTTGATGTAGAAAACAGGTCGCTTCAATTGCGCAATCATTTTTTCGTGCAAGGTCAGATCGAGTCTCCCAGTCGGTCGCGTAAACTGCTTCAGCCCACTCGGGCATTCAGGACAGCCTAAGTTACAAGCGGTTGTCGGTTCTATGCTCAATGAAAAGGGCATTCCTCTGTGCTTCGATTTCTTTACAAGCCGAGAGATTAAATAACTTCCTTGCAAAACGCACAAGTTCCACGCCCGATAGATATTGACGTGTTTTAGAATGTTGATATTGTCTCGGAAAGTAGAAATAGCTATTGAATTTTAATAAAGTTAAGCAATTGACTCAACAACGATGTCAATTCACTCAAAGGATCTTAAGTCCATACTATAAAATACCTCAAAATTGTATCTTTAGTAACCTTCCTATGAAAACAATATTGCTTGCTCTTGTTTGCTTTTCGACCTTTTTATCATTTGGTCAGGATTCTCTCCGATCGCAAAAGATCGACGAAGTAAGTCATTGTGCTATCTGAAGCAATTTCTCACTCTTTATGATGGCCTGTTTCAGAATAGTTAGTCGCTAGAGTTTGAAAACTGTCTGCTATTGATAAAAATGACCCGCTAGTTTTACTCAATTCAATGGACTGATTAAACAGTTCAAATCGTTTAACTAATTTTGCTGCATGAATTTGATCCTATTTATTTTTTCCTTGGTTGTTTTTCAAGTTTACAGTCAAGAAACCTACTTCGTGAAAGATGCCTTTTCGGAAAGCTCTATTCCTTTTGTCAAAGTGTTTCCAAATGATGGAGAACCCTTTCTCGCGGATATTGATGGAGCCTTCGAGATTCAATCCTCGACGACCAATTTCATATTGAAATACGGTGGCTATATAGACACTGCAATCGACGTAAGTGTCATTGAAGATAGAATTGTTTATTTGCAACCCAACGTTCAGCAGGTAGACGAAATGACGGTTGTTCCGGGGGTCAATCCGGCCCATCGAATAATGAGAAAGGCTATTGAGAATCGAAAAGCCAACCATCCAATGAAAAATGATGGGTTTCGATACAACAGCTACAGCAAGTTTATTTTCGATGTCCATCAAGAAGGCTTGGCTGCAATTTCAGATACAACGTCGGACAGTACCCTCATTAAATTGCGAAAATTTTTCTCAGAGCAACATCTGTTCATGTTGGAGTCTACTTCAAAGCGGACGTTTACACCGCCTTATAGAGATCAAGAAGAAATTACGGCATATAAAGTTTCTGGATTTACAGACCCCATGTTCTCCACTTTTGCCAATGGAATGCAGTCCTTTAGTTTTTACGACAACCAGTTTGATTTAATGGGTTCGAAGTATATCAATCCGCTCGCTTATGGCGGAATCAACCGTTATTTGTTTATCCTGGAGGATTCTACGTTTCACGAATCGGACACAACGTACACTATTTATTACCGGCCTCGAAAAGGAAAATCATTTAAGGGCTTGGAGGGACACTTGTATATCAACACAAATGGTTTTGCAGTTGAGAAAGTAATTGCTGAACCCTATGCTGATACAACTGGGATGAAGATTAAAATTGTTCAGGAATATGAATTTTCAAACAATAAAAAGTGGTTTCCAACCAAGTTGAACACAGAGGTGGATTTCGGAACTCCATTGGCTTCTGGAATTAAGCAATCGACGATTGTTGGGACGGGACAAACCTATATTTCTGACATTGAAATCAATCCAACAAATCTTGTTAAAAAATTCGATAATAATATTTCATTGTATACAGTAGAAGGCGCAAATGCACAAAATGAAAATCAATGGGATTCACTCAGACGGTATGAAATAACGGATAAAGAGTTGCGAACATATGACATGATTGACAGCCTTTCAGAGGCGCAAAACTTTGATAAAAAATTGAAATTTTTAAACCAATTATCCGATGGCAAACTGCCGTTAGGAAATTATGCGTTGGATTTAACACGACTTCTGAGCTTTAATTATTACGAGCGCTACCGCTTTGGTTTGGGTTTGGAGAACTCTCAAAAGCTGATGAAAAATATTGTTATTGGTGGATATTTTGGATGGGCAACAGGCGACAAAGAATGGAAATATGGTGCATACTCAACCTTTCATTTAAGCCGAAAACGTGGAATGAAAATCGAATTGAAATACCAACAAGATATTTATGAGCGCGGCGGAAATAATTTCATGGGAGCAGGATTTAACTTGGAAAACTCAAATGCACTGCGGTTTTTGTTCATTTCAAGTATGGATCGCCAGCGCTTGGGCGAAATAGCATTTACGACTGATGCCAAGGCGAATATGTCCTTTCGGTTGTTTGGGAATTACCAGCGCATTGGATTTACTGAGGGGTATCGATTTCAACCCTTGGACGGAACTTATTCGAGTCTTGTTGATGTTGATGTAGCTGAACTCGGATTTGAATTCAAGTGGAATATTTTAGAGAATTACATGCTTTTGGGGAACAGGAAAGTATCTCAAGGAATCAAGTATCCAGTTTTGAAGTTTAAATTGGCACGAGGGGTTAAAGGATGGTTCGAAAGCAATCTTAATTATTTACGAATGAATGCTGAGATTTCCCAAACGCTTAACTTCCTTGGATTGGGGAAGTTTAAGATTAAATTAGAAGCGGGAAAGACGGTTGGAAAAGTGCCTTTGTTTTTAACGCACGTTGGAAATGGAACGGGAATACAATGGTTGACTAGCGTTTTGAATACCTTCGAAACAATGAGCCCAGGAACGTTTTACAGTTCAGAACAAGCAGCTTTGTTCACCCGATTCGAATTTAAATCTTTCAAAACTGCAGCGAAATGGAACGAGCCAAAGATTTCAGTGCACCACGCCATCGGTTACGGAAGAATGAATGATCGTTTGGACCACATTTCTGATTTTCAAACCATGGAAAATGGTTATTACGAAGGCGGACTAATACTGGACGGTCTCTATACTTCATCCCTGATGGGGCTCGGAATAGGTGTGTTTTACAATTATGGAAACTACGCGAATGCCGATTGGAAGCAAAATATAATGCCGAAAATCGCTTTGAGTTTTTTAATTGATTAGATGTAAGAATCATCTAACAATCTAATATCTAAGAAGGAATTTAAGTCTGATCTGTTAAGACAAAACCTATCTCAATATATTAATATGTCCAGTAGTGAAATGATCTGGATTTAGAGGCTCACACGTTCTGTATTGAATGGTGTAACCATACGTTCCATCTTGAACCAATTGTCCCTTGTAGGTCCCGTCCCATACCTGATCAACGTCATACGTTTCGAAGAGAACCTGTCCCCAGCGGTTGTAGACTTTTAAGTGCCATTCATAGATATAGAAATCGGTGATCGCATTAAACGTATTGTTGAATTCGTCTCCGTCTGGTGTAAATGCATTTGGAATATAAAGTGTAAATGGCTCAATGTACAATTCGCTGTACGCAGTGTCTTTACAGCTCCATTCGTTTGTTACGATCTGCATTGGGTAGTGCGTTCCATCGAACAAATACTGGTGTGTGGGGTTTGCCTCCGTTCCATTTGAGAAAATTGTTGAGTCATCGTACCAGTAAAAAAAACGATCACCACCTACCGATTGGTCAATGAATTCAACAACTGAATTGCAGATGTCTGTATAATCTGGTGTTACTGCAAACCCAGCTTCTGGGTTTGGATTAACATTAACAATATCGGACTCCATTAGCGTCAATGTGTCAATGCATCCTTCAGTAGTATAAATCGTCAAAGTCACAGGGTAGTTCCCAACAAAATTGTAAACGTGAGATGGGTTTTGGTCTGTGGAAAAACCGCCATCTCCGAAATCCCAGTCGTAAAAAATAGGTGTTTCAGACCAACTTAGATCATTGAATTGCGCATTAAATGGAACGCATTGCAATCCTGGCTCTATTACAAAATTAATCGTCGGAGGACTGAATAAATAGATTTCTTGAGTCTTGCTTTCAGTGCAGTTTTCAAAGGTTCCTGTCAAAGTAATAGGAATTGTTCCTGGCACGTTAAATACGACATCAAACACATCGATATCAGTTGAACTTGTTAGAGAAGCGTTCGGTCCAAAGTTCCAAGTATAAAGAGATCCAGCAGGTCCACTTACAGTACCATCAAAGTCAAAGCTGTTGTCCGTAATGCACATTGATGCAGCTGAAGTAAAGTCAATAACAAGAAGTTCATTGAGCGTAATTGTTTTTTGAATCACATCAATACACGACGGAGATGACCAAGCTGATAATGTTACAGTATACGTTCCTGGTCCAGGGAAAACATAGGAAGGATCGAAATCACTGGATGCTCCTACGCCATCTCCAAAGTCCCATGTGTAATTGGTTGCATTTGTGGAGCTATTGTCAAAATAAATATCAAGACCTTGGCATTCAATATTCGGTAGGATGATCATTCCAGCTTCGGGGCCAGGCATTACGAAAACTTCACCTGTCCACGATGCGTTGCAAAGCGAAACGACTCCTGTAATTGTAACAGATTGCAATCCAGATGTCGAAAATGAAACATCATTAATAACGGCTCCTGTTGCGGTTGGCTGATCTGCATTCGGTCCAAAATCCCATTCATAGGTTATTCCTGCGGGGCCGACGGCAGTGAAATCAAATTGATTATCAAGTAGACAAAGCGAATCTTGAGAGAGCCATGTTATTTCTAATTCATTGTTTACCGAAATATTCATGTATGCAGTATCGGTACAAGGCCATCCTGGATTTACAACGAGCATTGCAGTGTAAGATCCTGGTGCAGGGTATGTGAAAGACGGTTCGAATACTGTGCTAACATCAGTTGCTGATCCGACAACTCCAAAGTCCCAAGCGTAATTCGTTCCTCCATACGAGTTGTTTTCAAAATCGATTGTTAATCCTTGGCAATAAGAAACGAATGAAGCCAATTCATCTTGTTCAGGCAGAAGGCTTTCCAATTGGAGGTTACAATTGAATACTCTAAAAAGGAAATCTCTTGTCGTTTGATTGATTACAACTCCGTTTCTAATCTCTTGAACTTGAATTCCTACTACAAAAAGCCCTAATAAGCTCGGTGAAGCAGTTAATTGTCCGGTAGTTGGATTGATACTAATCGAAGCTCCAGGACCTAATGGATTGACAGCGTTAAAACCTCCGGCCCAATTCACTGGGTTGTAAGGTGGCGGTGGCGCTTGATTCGGTGCAGGATTAAAAGATGATGCTCCAGCAAACGGAGTCACAAGAGAATACACCAGTTGATCTCCATCAGGATCTGTTGCACTATGATCGAAATTCAAATCTTCGTTATTGCAAAGTAACAGTGGCGGGTAGTTGGTGAATCTCGGACTGTTATTTTCCCATTCACCCGTGTCAAAACCAGGAACGTGACATGTTAGTGTAATTCCTGTGTCATCAGGGTTTATTAAGTTCGTTACGTTTGGTCCACGACAACAGCGTTGATAAGATACATCATAACCACCAACTGCTGGCGGAAGGTTTACGACAACGACGTACTCGGCATGTTCAGTACAAATATTCGTCGGTGGCGTAACACAAGGATTGTTAAAAACAACAGGAAGCGTTATACTTCCAGGGAAAGGTACAGCAACATTCTGAACCATAGTTCCATTGTTATAAACAGTTAGGTAAAGTGGGTTGTCGTATTGTGCTCCAGTTGAAAGGCAATCACGGTAGAGGCTAATATGAAATTCATAATTGTTTCCACCCAAATAATTGTAATAGATATCGCCTCCAACAATATGCGAAGCTTGCACATTTGAAGAAAATGATAACATTAATAAAATGAATAGGTATTTAAATTTCATTGTAGTTCTTAAATCCGTAGTCTTTAGACGTAAAAATAGGGCAAATGTTATACCAAAAAGATAATAAATCGTCCTATTCTTGGAAACGTATGAAACTCAAAAGAGTTGCTCGTTGAAGTTTATTGGATTTTTCACGTAGTTGAAGTCACCATTTTCACAAATTAACTGCCCGTCAACTCTACGATTCACTGATTTTTCTGTTCCGAAAATAATTTGAAGTAAATTGTATTTTTCTACCATTGATGGGTAGTAAATATTTTTATTTAATTCCAAAGGGAACACTAAATTGTAGCATTTTCCAAAGTCATTTTTGATTAAAATAGAATTTATTGCATGATAAACATCCTCACTATGAATCAAATTGACTGTTGCTTTTCCATCATTTGAAATCGATTTTCCTTGCATTGATTTTATTGGATGGCGACTTGGTCCAATTAACCCTCCCAATCTTAAAATTGTGAGTCGGTTTTCAAGGTGTTTTTGAAGTTTTAGTTCAGCATTCCGAACAACGGAATTTTCGTCATCTTCGAACGAATATGCTTCTGTAAAAACACCTTCTTTCGAAGGGTAAACTCCAATTGAGCTTGTGAAAATGACATTGGTTGTTATTGGGAATTGTTGTACGCAATTACCCAGAACAGTTGCGTAATAATTTGCATCTTCCACTTTGATAGGAGGGAGGGGTAAAATCAAAAGATCTGTGTGATCAACAATATCGGTTGAAATTTGCGATTTAGAGTCTAAATCAAGTTTAAATCCATTGATTGATGTTTTTGAAATTTTCTCTTTTTGTGATTTAGATCGGTAAGATCCGTAAGTGGAATGTCCCTGTTTAGAAAGGTATTCTCCAACTTGAACTCCAAGCCACCCGCAACCGATTATTGTTATTTTCAAATCTTGAATTTTGTTGCCGTAAAGGTACGATTTATTGGTTGTGACTTGGGTGAGTTTGGGTTCTTGTGTTTGTTTGAATTTTGCTTGGTATTTTTTTAGCTACAAGGGCACAAAGGAAAATCATAGTTGTGAGGCCACAAGGATTTGCTGACCCAAGGGTCAGCCGGTGTCGAAAGATTATTTGATACCAATCAAATAGTGACTTTGTGGTTAAAGCTGAGATAACGCAAACAAGGCACGTTGAGATTCGCTAGTTCGAAGAATAATCAAATTTAACAATCAAAAAGTATCTAAAATCTAAAATTTGAATGAGATTCTAGAACGATTGCTTAACTTTACAGCATGATTTTTTCGAAGTGGTTTGTTCGTTTCAATTGGATAGCGGTAGTATTGATCTATATGATTTTTCTTGCTGGAAGTTTGGTGCGAATTACGGGAAGCGGAATGGGATGTCCGGATTGGCCGAAGTGTTTTGGAACTTGGATCCCGCCAACAGTTGAAAGTCAGCTCCCAGAAAATTACAAAGAAGTTTTTGGAGAAAGAAGAGCACAGAAACTCGAGAAGTTCTCAAAATTGCTCCAAACGATTGGGATGGATGAGACGGCTGAAAGGTTGTTGAATGATCCTGAATTGCGTCACGAAGAGAATTTTAACGCAAAAAAAACGTGGATTGAATATCTAAACCGCTTGGCAGGATTCTTGGCAGGGAATGTGATGCTGTTCATTTTCGCGTGGATTGTTTTGAAATACAGAAAGCGAAAGCTCATACTTTTGGCACTTCTGAATCTCATTTTTATGGGCTTCCAAGGCTGGTTCGGCTCTATTGTTGTTGCTTCTAATTTAGTTCCGTGGACCATTACAGTTCACATGTTCTTTGGTCTTTTGATTGTCGTAATTCAGCTCTATGTAATTCGAATGGTTAGTCCATCGCAGCAAAAGAATTTACCGCAAATTAGATGGATGCAAATTCTAATTTGGTTGGTCTTCGCTATTACGTTTTATCAAATGTTTTTGGGAACTCAAGTCCGCGAGGCCATTGATGAACTGGTTAAGTTGGGATACACCCGAGAAATGTGGATTGATGAATTGGGGATGCCCTTCTTTATTCATCGAAGCTTCTCATGGTTGGTCTTGGTTGTTCTTTTGGTTATTGCTTGGAAGAATGAGAAGACGTATAAGTATGCTTCAATTCGTTGGATTATAGTACTATTGACTGTCGAATTAATCAGTGGTGTTCTTTTGGCTTATGTTGATATGCCTGGAGTTGTTCAAACGGCACATCTAATTTTTGCGTCTGCAATCTTTGGGGTTTTGACAATGTTGCTATTCAGAAGTAAGAGTGCAACAGTTATTGCACAGTAATCCGAATTTGGAATTTATACTATGTACGCAATTGGTCTCGTAATCTCTTTAATCATTGGAATCGTTCTCGGTTTGGTCGGTGGTGGAGGATCAATTTTGACTGTTCCATTGGTCCATTTTTTCTTTGGCACGAGTATTTTCTTAGCAACAACGTATTCCCTTTTTGTGGTTGCCGTTGCGGCTTCAGTTGGAGTTTCGACTCGCATAAAAAAAAATCAAATTGATTTTCGTGGAGGTGTAATGTTTGTTATTCCGAGTATGATCACGGCATTTTTAATCCGTCGTTATGTAATGGCAATGTTCCCAATTACATTTTCATTGGGCGACTTTGATCTTTCCCGTGACTTTTTCATCACGATTTTATTAATCGTCGTAATGCTATTTACAGGTTTTCGAACGATGTTTTCAACTCGAAAAGCCTCACCGGGACAAACTACTGGGTACGTTGTGATTGCCTTCGGGATTTTAACTGGAGTTCTTAGTGGCTTCATCGGAGCTGGTGGTGGATTTATTATCGTTCCAATTCTTTTGCGGATGGGCTTGGATATGAAAAAGGCCGTTGGAACTTCAATGTTCATTATTTCGATTCAGTCCGCTGTTGCGCTGCTAGGAGATTTCCTGGGGGACAGCATCGAAGCTGAAGGAAGTATTGATTGGCAAATCCTTTTACTGATTACTCTGATGACTGTTATAGGTACTCTTTTCGGAGGGTATTTACAGCGCTTCTTTTCTGGGAAAATGCTAAGAAATCTTTTTAGTATGCTGCTGGTAATTGTCGCCGTTGGGATGTCAATCCAGTTCTTTCTAAAATAATTTCACATTGCTTATTGATGTTTGACAGGCGAATGCTATATTTGCAGGCTCTGAGTGGTTTTGCTGATCAGATTTTTATAACCGGTCCTATAGCTCAGTTGGTTAGAGCATCTGACTCATAATCAGAGGGTCCCAGGTTCGAGCCCTGGTGGGACCACAGAAGCCCTTATCGAAAGATGAGGGTTTTTTCGTTAAAAGCCACCATGTTAAATGGTTTCAGAGGTTTTTCGATTTTTCATGAACTCATTCATCTGATTATAACTGACAATCTCCTCGCCGTTGGATACTAATTCCAAGTTTTTGTTCAATTTAGTTTTTTAAAATCGCAATCATGTATCACAGATGTATCAAACATTAAATTTTAGATTTAATATATTTATAAAAAAATTAATTATGAAAAAACATCAATTTTTAATTGCGGCAGCAATTACAGGTATGACTTTGAGTTCATGTGGTAGCTCAGAAGAAGAAAAAGCAATGGATGCCATAGAGCAATTGAATAATATGGTCGATGACGCAGCTGACGATATGGAAGATACTATGGACGACATGGATGATGCTATGGATGATACTATGGACGACATGGATGAGATCACGTCCACGTCTAGCAACGACAATAGTGAATGGTTGGATGAGTATGAAGAATTTATGTTAGAGTACATTGATTTAACTAAAAAATCAATGGCAAATCCAGCTGATATGACAATCGCAATGGAAGCGATGGAGCTTGCTACTGAACTAGCTGAATGGCAATCAAAAGCAGAAGACATGGAATTAAATGCTTCTGATGGTGCTCGTCTTGCAGCAATTTCAGCAAAAATGATGTCAGCAATGCAATAAATACTTTAAATCACGATTGCGCTACATATCATGTAGTCAACTTGAAAAAACCTCTGCTTCTAAGTAGAGGTTTTTTTATCTTCTCATTTCTGCCTTTTAGAAAAAAATAGAATCTTGAAAAATAATTGAATCACTAGAACAAAACTATGAAAGCATCATTTAAAGAGAAGCTTAAGTACCGTTTTGAAAAATACTTAAATAAAGGCGGGTCATCCATATTCATTAGTTTGTTTGTTGTTTTTATTGTCCTTTTCGTATTTATAATTTTAATGCGTGGGGTAATTCTGTGGATTTGGCCCGATTTGGGCTATACTGATAGCTTCTTAGATGATATTTGGTATACTTGGCTGCAGTTGACCGATCCGGGAAACATGAATCAAGACAACTTAGCTCCCACTTGGCTAAAAATCACAACGATAATGTCAGGGGTTGTTGGTGTTATCATTCTCTCAATGCTCATCGCCTTTATTACAACTACACTTGAGAAAGTATTTTATAATTTCCGAAAAGGAAGAGGAAAAGTATTGGAAGAAGATTTTACCCTGATTTTAGGATGGAACGAAAGAGTCGTAGATATTATTCGTGAGTTAATGCTAGCGAATGAAAGTGAAAAAGATGCAGCTGTAGTCATTCTATCGAACGAGGATAAAGAAGAAATGGAGGACTTGATTACGAAAAGAATTCCAAATAGCTTGACAACGCGCATTATAACTACAACAGGGGACTTTGCGAATATCAACGAATTGAAGAGGATCAATATTGAGGGAGCAAGATCAATCATCCTTCTTGCCAATTGTTCAGAAAGTGCTAGCGAGGACGATAAAATTTTCTCCGATGTTCAAAGCGTTAAAGCTATCATGGCAATTATTGCATGTCAAGGCGGAAAAAATGAACTCCCAATAATCGCTGAAATATTCAGTTCAGCCAAACGCGACTTAATCGGATACTTTGAAGATGAGAATATTATAGCTCTAGATTCTTGGGAAATCATGGGTAAATTGTTGGTTCAAACATCTCTTACAAGTGGATTGGAAATGGTTTATAATGAAATCTTATCTTTTGATGGTTGCGAAATTTATTTTTACGAAGCGAATTGGGGAGAAATACCCTTTGGAGAATTGCCGTTTCGATTTAAAGATGGGATCCCGCTTGGGATTTATAATGAAAATGACGGCATGGTTTTGCGACCTGGAAAAGATTATATCCTCAAAGAAGAAGATCAAGTTCTTATTCTTGCCGAGGATGATTCAACCATACATCTGGAATCTTCTTCCATCCATAAATTGAATGAATTAAAATTAGTAAATAGTAAGCAAGAGCAAAAACAAAAAAACATCCTCATCCTCGGATGGCACAGCCTTGCAGAAATTTTCATTAACGAATCTACTGACTATTTGCGTGATGGTTCTAAGTTTGATATTCGAATAAAATCAGCAAGCGATCAGCTAAAAGCACGCGTTGAAGAACTTAAAGAATTGTACGAAGGATTTGAAATCACACTAGAAGATTCAGATCCATTTGATCTTGAAAGCCTGAAAGCGGCCAACCCATTTAAATACGACAATGTCGTTATTCTTTCGCAAGATTCGAAAGAGCAACATCCGGATAAAATTGACTCTGATACCTTGATCATTCTACTTCTTCTAAGGAAGATAAAATCCAAGCTACCAGAAGTTGATACAAAAATTATTACACAAGTTCTGAATTCAGAAAATCAAGAGATTATTACTCAAACAGATGTAGATGACTTCATTATCAGTAATAAATTGATAACGATGATTTTGGCACAGCTGAGCGAACAGCCTCTAATTATGAAATTTTATGAAGACATCTTTTCAGAAGATGGAAGCGAAATCTATGTGAAATCAATTGGCTTATACAGTGATAATTTCCCAATAAAAACAACATTCGGAGATCTCATTGGACTAGCTGATCAGCGAAATGAAATTTGTCTTGGGATAAGAAAAGGAAGTGAAAGCAAAAATGCAGCTGTCAACTTTGGAGTGACGCTCAACCTAGACAAAAGCCAAACAGTTACACTGAATGAAGATGATTTCTTGGTCGTATTAAGTGAAGATGAACTTTAAAAGAAACATACGATTGTAAGAGTGAGAAATTCTTGCTTGTTTCACCACCATTCTCTTGCTCTTGATTACCAAAGCATTGAATAAAATTTTATATATTTAAACACCTTAAAAAAATCCAAGACAAAAAAACTAGACCAAAAAATAATCGACAAAATACTCTGCTAAATTATGTATAACGAACAATTAGAAAAACTTATTGAAATGGCCCTCATGGATGGAGAGCTAACTGAAAAAGAAAAGCAAGTTCTATTTAAAAAAGCTGAAGGATTAGGCGTCGATTTAGACGAATTCGAGATGGTTTTGGATGCCAGGCTTTTCGAAAAGAAAAAGAATATGGAGAAAGATGCTCCTGCCGCTCCTGCCGCTCCTAAATCTGATAAATTTGGTGATATAAAAAAATGCCCTGCCTGTGGAGGAATGGTAGAATCATTTCAGATTAAATGTGTTGATTGCGGTCATGAATTTTCAAACCTAGAATCAAATGTTTCAATTGAGAAATTATTTAAAATGCTTAATGAAGCCGAAAATGAGCGAAAAGAGGATGGTGGAATGTCTATGGGGAAAGCACTAGGGGGTTTAATGGGGAAAGCCTATGGCCTGGGCGGAGGAGACAAAATAAACGGGAAAAAGAGAACAATTATTTCAAATTTTCCAATCCCAACTACAAAGGATGATATTTTAGAATTTCTATCGATGGCTGTTCCCAAAGCAAAGCAATCTGGAAATTTTCTTACGAAACAACAACCAGAAAATTTAGCACACAACGAATTCGTTCCAGTTTGGAAAACAAAGTGTGAACAAATAGTAATGAAAGCCAGATTTTCGATGAAAGACGACAAGAAGATATTGGATGAAATTAATAGTTATGCAAAAGAATTAAATATTAAATAAAACATCGATTATGGGATTATTCGGAAAAAAAGAAGAAGGCGGATTGATGGATGTCATCCGCTGCGACGAACAAGAATACTTAGTTTGGAAATGGCGCCCATCAGGTGAAGCAAACTCTACCAAAAAAGAAAATGCAATCCGTTACGGAAGTAGCCTTCGCGTTAAAGATGGTGAAATGGCCGTTTTCGTATACAAACAGGAAGATGGACCGAATCAGGATTTTATTGAAGGTCCGCATGATCAAACAATAAAGACTGCTAACTTTCCAATATTATCTAAAATTGTTGGGCTTGGTTTTGGAGGAGGATCTCCTTTTCAGGCTGAAATTTATTTTGTTAATTTATCTGGAAACGTTCAAATCAGATTTGGTATTCCTTATTTCGATGTTTTTGACCCAAGATTTGCAGATTTTGCAGTACCTATGGCAGTCAGAGGAACAATCACATTCAATATAACCGATGTTCAAGGATTTATTAAGCTCAACCGTCTTATCAATTTTGAATTGGATGATTTCAAAAAGCAAATTAAAGATGCTGTCACAAAATACATCAAAGGTGTCGTAACAAACATTCCTGCTGATAAAGGAATGCCTGTTTTACAAATGGAACGGAAAATTCTTGAAATTAATGATCTAGTTGCTCAATATCTTAAGCCTCGCCTTGAAGCTGATTTTGGCGTTAACATGAAGGGATTGGATATAGCCGATGTTGAGGCTGACAAAGAAGCTCCTGGATATGCTGAATTAAGAAAAGTGACGGCAGAACAAACAACGAAAACAGTTGAAGCTCAAACAGATGTTAATATCACTAACCTTCAAGATACACAGCGAATTAACGCTGGTAATATGGAAGATACTTTGCGAATTCAGCGTGAGGAAATGCAACGTGCACAAAAACTTCAAACTGAAGGCATGAACATGGGCGCTCATCAATTAAACCAACAAACGGATGTTGCAAAAACGGCAGCGGAGAGTATGGGGAAAATGGGCTCTGGAGGTTCCGGAGGCTCTGGAGGAGGAGGAATGGACCCCGGCTCTATGATGGCTAGTATGGCCATGGGCGGAGCCGTTGGTGGACAAATGGCTGGAGCTATTGGTGGAATGATGGGAGGTATGAATGAACCAAATAAAACACCACCACCAACACCTGAAGTCCAATATAGCGTTTCCATAAATGGAGAACAAGGAGGTCCGTTTGGCTTCCCACAACTTCAACAAATGGTACAGGACGGGCAATTGACAAAAGAAACTCATGTATGGAAGCAAGGAATGTCGGAATGGGCATTGGCTGGTACAGTTCAAGAACTAAGCGGATTATTCGCTGCTGTTCCGCCACCACCACCACCACCACCTGGACCGCCGACGCCACCTGCGCCGCCTACTATTTAATAGATTATAAAATTATATCGGCCCGCAATGGAATTTGTTTTTCATTGTGGGCTTTAATTTCGAATGATATGGATGACAACAGTTTTTTTTCAATGGATCGACTACTCGAATTTGGATTGGGTATGTCTATTGCACAGCAAATGGTAAAATCGATGAATGAAACCATGAGCAATATGCACGTTCCAGGCGCGATGAACCCAATGGGACAGGTAAAACATAGTTTGTTCTACGCCGTTGTAGAGGGAAACCAAGTTGGTCCTCTTTCGGAATCAGAGTTGTCAAGACTAATAACAGAAAAAAAGGTAGCCAAAGAAACACATGTTTGGATGCCTGGAATGTCGAATTGGCAATTGGCTGAAAACGTACCAGAAGTACTGAAATTAGTTGCTCTTGCACCACCACCATTCAATGGAGAAAAATAATACTATGAAAATTAAAACTGTACCGATGATTGCGGCAATAGGCCTTTCAGCATTGATTGCTTATGGATTATTCGCTTTAGCAAAAGGAGGAAATAAAGAATTAATTGGAATTGGAACTGGCGTAATGTCCTTAGTAACCTTGATTACAGCCATAGGAGTTTCATACAAAAATGGAAGAACTGCCACGAACGTAAGAACCGTTGGAATGCTTTTCTTTACTATTGGTATAGTTAGCAACATAGCTTTTAGCTTATGGAACCTACCCAGGCCAGCGTATATAGTTACAAACGGAATGCTCATACTTCTCTTTTTATTGATTGCCAACTTTATCGCAAAAGCCAAGTACTAAGCCCCGGAAATTCGTCTAAGGATATGTTTCCAGTCATGATGGTAGTGGTTTGAAAGTTTAAGTCTAGTCAAGCTGAACTCAAATGTCAACATGTATATGTGCGCGAAGTTTAGCTGTGAAGTTGCAACATTTGCGCTTTTATGAATAGCATTAGGGGGAAATTACGAGTTCTGTTTCGCTGCTTACAATTAAAATTACATCAATCATAAATCCTACTAGAATTCAGTTCGGTATAACTCATAATTTATAACTCCTCATTCCTCATTTAAAAGTTATCCAATATGCTTGTACAACTCCTCGCGGCCTCCTGTGAGCTCTTTTAGAAGAAAAGCATAACGGTAACTCGGGTTTTCTTTTCCGTTTCTAAGGAACGCTTTACAGATACTTTGTAGTTTATTGAAGCGTACACTATCGTATCTTGCTCTGAAAGAGGTGGAAAATGTTTCCAATCGAGATTTTATTTTCTTTACACTTACCAAGATTTCAACCGTCAATTCGGCGCTTATTGGATCCGTCTCCTTCTTTGGTAGAAGTGATTCAAAAGCAGTGATGTCTTCGATTAGGTAGTTTGCAAAAATCAAATCTTGCTTGCTGTCTTCTTTAACAACATTCGTTTTTCTCTTCTTCTTAGGCAACGGCTTTCTCATTCTGCGAAATTAGGCATAATTCAAACCTAAATCTCGTTTGATTCAACAATTCTAGATGGCGCATTTGAATTGGCTAACCGAACCATTCGTTTTGCAATGCTCTCCGCTTTAACTGCTCTGTACTTTTTTTTCCTTCCGATAAATAAAGGGCCTAAAATTTTAAACGTAACGGCACCAATTTTTTCTCCAAAGCGTTTCTCTTTTCTCTCGCCAGTAATCAGACTTGGCCTTAGAATATACGTGCGTTGAATTCCAGAATTAAGAACCGCTTGCTCCATGTCTCCCTTCGTTCTGTTGTAGAAAATTTTACTTTTTGAATCTGAGCCAATCGCTGAAACAACAGCCATCATTTGGATTCCATTTTTTGCACAGAGTTTGGCGGCTTTTGCAGGAATCCCGAAATCTATTCTCGTGTAAAGATCTTTATCGGGCGTTTTTTTCTTCGTAGTTCCAATACAACAATACACTTCATCAGCGGTGAAGTCGGATTTTACTGATTCCAAACCCAAAACATCGACGAGGAATTCCTTAAGCTTCGGATGCTTTTGACCGACAGAATTCCTAGAAAATAATTTCACACAATCGTAGCGCTCGTCGTTTAATAAAATTTTCAAGACAAGACTTCCTGTAAGTCCTGTTCCACCAAGAATGATTGCTGTTTTGGGCATCCTTAAAGGTAGTGAATTGTTTCGAGTGTGTTGATTAAAGCGGTCTTTTTCTGAGGGTTATATTGAAACTTCATTGTCTAACATCTACAATCTAAAAAGGAGCTTGCGATTGATCTAAGGGTCTGAACGACGATCCAAAATAGAAGCGGTCCAATAATCCATCTAAACTCCTAATTATCAACCTCCAATTGAAGTCATATTTCGATTCTTATGTCCTGCAACGTCTTCATTGCTAAAAGCCGCAAGTCCTCCACGTTCTTTCTGTTTTAGCATGAATACCTTTCGAATAATCGGTTCGATGTCTTCTCCATTTCGATACAGGGAAAGTAGATCAGATTCATCTTCTGAGAACAAACAATTTTTAATTTTTCCGTCAGCGGTAAGTCGAATTCGATTGCATGAATCACAAAACGGATTCGTTATAGAACTTATGATTCCGAAAGTTCCAGCCCCATTCTTTAATTCAAAATTTCGAGACGTGTCGTTCGGTTCGCCTTGTAATTTTGCATAACCATTAACGCCAAATTCTGAATTAACTTGATCTAAAATTTCTTTAAATGAGATCGTTTTTTCAGACTTCCAACTGTTTCCATCGAAAGGCATAAATTCAATAAAACGAATGTGAACATTTTCCGTTTTTGACCAACGTACAAAATCATTGATTTCATGATCGTTTACATCTCTGATCACAACAACATTTATTTTGACTTTGAAATCGTTTTCGAGCAACAATTGAATGTTGTCCTTGATTTCCTTAAAATAATTCCTTCTTGATATTGCGTTGAAACTGTCTTCTTCGAGTGAATCCAAACTGACGTTTACTGCCTTGATTCCTGCTTCTTTGAAGACATCGATGAACCGATCGACTATTACGGCGTTCGTTGTTATGGAAAGTTCAACGGGTAGTTTTCCCAGCTCACGAATTATGAGTTCAGCGTCCTTTTTTATCAACGGCTCTCCGCCCGTCAACCGTATTTTTTTGACGCCCAAATCAACAAACGTTTTAGCGATTGAGAGCAACTCATCGGGTGTCATGAATTCGGCTTTGTCGCGCAATTGAACACCTTCTTCAGGCATGCAATAGAAGCAACGAAGATTGCAACGTTCCGTTAAAGAAATGCGCAAATAATCGTGCTTTCGACCGAATCTATCAAAGATATGGTTTGAAGTTTCGCTCATCAATCGTGGCGTGCGCCTTTAAATATTTGAAATAAATGAAGTAGGGCAGGGAAGACCGCGTCCATGGATTCAGAAGCGCCTTTTGTCGATCCAGGCAATGCCATAATCACACTTTGCTCTTTTGTTCCGACAATACTTCTTGATAGCATAGAATAGGGCGTGCGCTCCTGTCCATAGCTTCGAATTGCTTCCGCTATGCCCGGTATTTCGCGATCCAACAATGGCGCCAACGCATCTGGCGTAACATCTCGTTTCGATAAACCTGTACCTCCAGTAAAAATGATCAGATCCGTTTCTTGCGAAACATGGTTCAATGTAACTTCTTGAATTCGATCAAATTCATCAGGAATAATTAAATAATCAACGATTTCAACGTGTGCGGATTCCAATTTTGCAATGATTGCCTTTCCTGCTTTGTCCTCTTTTTGCCCTGCAGATATCGTGTCAGAACATACAATAACAGCTGCTTTTATATCTTTTCTAAACTTGTCCTTGAAATCCGACTTCCCGCCTTTCTTCTTAACCAATTTCACATTCTGAATCTCAATTCCTTTGTCAATTGGCTTTAGCATATCGTACATCGTTAAGGCAATCACACTTGCTCCGTGCATTGCTTCAACTTCAACTCCAGTTCTGTAAATTGTTCTGACTTCAATCAATATTTTAATCTGTAATCCTTCCACTTCATAGGTCACGCCAGTATATTCGACTGGTAGGGGATGACAATCAGGAATAATGTCCGATGTCTTCTTTACCGCAAACAATCCAGCTGTTTTCGCCATTTCAAAAACATTCCCCTTGGGCACCAAGTCGTTCTGAATTGCATCAATTGTTTTCTGCGAACTTACGCATACAATCGCCTGCGCAATTGCGGTTCTTAGTGTTGTGTTTTTATGTGTTATTTCGACCATTCGATTGTTCGATTTTTGATTATCCGATCTTTTGACCGTCTATTTTTTTAAATTTCCTAACTCCTACAAGTTCACCTTATGAACAAACGATCCATCCTCAAAAAGTTCTTTTCCAAAAATGGGAACCTTCTCCTTAATTTCCTCCACTAAATATTCAATTGCCCGCTGTACTTCCTTTCGGTGCTTGGACGAAACAAAAGCGAAAAGACAAATTTCTCCGGTTTTCACAACGCCAAGGCTATGATAGATATGCATGCACGTTAAATCAAATTTGTCAAATGTCGCTTCACGGATATCATGGAATGCTTTGTTCGCCATTTCTTCATGAGCGCTGTACTCGATTGCCATTACTTCTTTGCCATCGATACTATCGGCTCTTACTTGACCCAAAAATATTTGGTGCGCTCCAATGTTCGTTTTCACTTGATGATGCGCAATCGATGTTCCAATAAAATCAGATGATATTGCTCCTTCTTTAAAACAGTTTTTCATTTCTTATTTTTCTTGTTCAAAAGGATAAAATGTGATTCCACCCTTCAAATTTGTTAAGTTCTTATAGTTGTATTGCTCTTTTAGAAAATCAATCGCCATTTGACTTCGAATTCCCCTTTTGCAGAAGATCAGCGTGTTTTTATCCGGGTCAATTTCACCGAACCTGACATGCAGTTCTCCCATTGGAATGACGTTTGATGCCAAGCCTTCAATTATTGGGTATTCATTGTATTCGCGCACGTCAATGATTTGCTCAAAGCTGTTTTTACTCTCTAAAAATGCTTCAACATCAATCTCTAAAACTGGAGTTAAACATTGAAATTGATAATCGTTTTGATCAAATCCATTTATCTTAATTCTCTCGTAAATTTCGTGTTCTACTTTGGGGATAGTGTAAGAATTCGATTGATTGTTAAGTGCATTGAACACGTGTAATTTTCCATTGAGAGGTGTTCCAATTTTAATGATGATTTTGATCACTTCGTTCGCTTGAAACGTTCCGATTATTCCTGGAAGAATTCCTATTACTCCTGTGTCAGCGCAATTACTTACCGATTTTGGGTCTGGCAAATCTGGATACAAACACCTGTAAGTCGGTCCGTTGTTTAAATTGAAAACGGAAACTTGACCTTCAAATTTATGAATCGCACCATAGACTAAAGGCTTATTTTGGATGAAACACGCATCATTTATCAGGTAACGTGTTTCAAAATTGTCAGTGCAATCAACAATAATATCGAAGGCAGAAACGAGATCAATCGCATTTCCGATAGTGATTCCATCGGCGAAGGTTTTAAAATTCACAAATGGATTCAAGTCTTTCAGCCGTTTTTTTGCTACATCGACTTTCAGTTTTCCGAGTGAGGAATGACCAAATAAAACCTGTCTTTGAAGATTGGTTTTTTCTACGGTATCGTGATCGGCGATTCCAATTGTTCCGACTCCAGCTGCGGATAAATATTGAAGAACAGGACATCCCAACCCACCTGCGCCAATAATTAGCACACTTGAATTCTTGAGTTTCAATTGCCCACTCAATCCGATCTTTTCCAAAATCAAATGACGGCTGTATATTTCGTGTTCTTCTGGACTTAACATATTTATCCACCCGCAAAAGGAGGGAGGAGTGCTATTTCATTAATTTCTGTATTTGCTGGAAGTATATCGGTGATCTCATGATTTACAGCGATTTTATAGTTGATTTCTTTTAACTCAGGATGACGGGTTTCAAAATAGTCGCGTAGGTTAACTGTGCCACCCTCAGTTTCAAACGTGTGCAATTCAGACGATCTTTCCAATCGATCTGAGATCATTCCATAATAGTGAGTTTCAACTTTCAATTTCCTGCTTCTTTAAGTTCTTCTATCGTGTTTATGTTATCGAATGCGCGGGCCGTAATTCCTTTGATGTTATCCATCGGAACGGCTTTTACATGCAGTATTTCATTCGCTTCACTCAATTTTAGGTCGTCTTTTTCAATTTGAGATTGGAACGTTTTAATTCCACTTTTTGAATAAATTCCAATGAGTGGATGTTGCCAACCTTCATATCCTGAAATTGTCACGTTTTGATTTTCACATTCGGCAATAAGGCATTCGATTAGAGCGGAATTTACAAAAGGCGTGTCGCAACTGAGAATCAAATTCATTTCGGAGTCGGAACTACTTAGTGCAGTGTAAATGCCACCGATTGGTCCTTTGTCTGAAATTAAATCTTTAAAAACGGGATATCCGAAGTGCTTGTATTCTGAATTATTTGATACGATCTGAATTGGAAGTTTTAATTGCTCAAGCATGTCTATAATGTATTGAATCATGGGTTTTCCAGAGAGGTGAACCAATCCTTTGTCGACTCCCATTCGAGAGCTTTTACCTCCAGCTAATATGAATGCGTTCAACTTCATCCTGGGAAATCAATTTGAGCCATTTTCTTGTCAAGGAACTTGTGGTTGTCATCGCGCAGTTTTGTGAAAAGCTCTATCGCTTTCCGACCTGCATCGCTAAGTTGAGTGCCACCGCCGCCTTTGCCACCAATCGTTCGTTTGACAAGTACATCAGAGCCGATTCCGTTCATTGAATCAACCAATCTCCAAGCTTTCTTGTAAGACATTCCCATCTCCTTAGCGGCTTTTGATATTGATCCTTGAAGTTCGATTTCTTTGAGCAAAGCAATGCGCCCTTCACCCAAATATGTTCCGTTTTCTGCTGTGATCCAGATTCTGCTTTTTACTTGAAATTTGGGTTTGTTTTCCGACACCGTTATGTTTTATAGGATACAACGGTTAAATGTAGTGAGAAAAGATGAATTATTGAAGGTTTTTACGGATGATATGAAACACAGTTCGCTCTTCTAAGAAAAGGTGCTGCGATAAAAAAAAGAACTACGTAGCTTTTGATAATATCTCAATTTTCAAACTGATTTCCAAGTGTTTGTTTAGTAAATCGCCCATAGTTTTTAATTCTAGAAAGCTATTGTTTTTATGAAACACGGCCAATTCACTTTTCAAAATTTCAACATTTTTCTTTGTTGAAACAATGTCTTTTTTCATTATTCGCAATAAACTTCTTGTCCGGCGCTTAGAAGCAAAGAACCGCTTCTTCATTGCAACCCTTTCGATTCGTTGGTATTGCGTAGCCATTTCAATGCTCATTACTTCTTGCACCAGTTTGACCAATTCAATGTTGTCTTTATAAAACTGAGGTCTGTAAATGTTCATTCTACCTTCAAAACTCTGTTGGTCAAAATCCATTGCGATTAGGCGGTATTGAATATTGTCAAAATCTTGGGTGATTTCCACAACAAAATTGTATGCTCGCATATCTCCCAAAAGTCGCACAAAACAACGTTCATTGAATTTTACGAATTCCTTAGCGAGGCGCAAACGATTCTCAATTTTAATCGTTTTGTTTTTCAGAATAAAATCGTCCACAGGAATTCCTACAACATGATCTTCTACCAAAGTTTGGTTGTCGACAAGATAATTTACACGATTTGGAGAAAATATTTCTTCTAATTCCAATCCGTAAATCCTAGAAGAGTCTGCACGTTTCACATAGAAATGGTCGTAATTGTCATTAATTTCATTGACTACACGAATTCTAAAAGGTTGTGAATTTCCAAAAGAGCAAAAGTCAATTCTGTCGATTCTCAAGTAAGGAATTGTATCACCGTCAGAAACTAATTTTTGATAGACTTCAACCAGTGCTTTTGAGAGGGCCTGTAATTCGTCTTGTTTGTAGATAGCAAGATGCCAGAGTGTTTTTTTACCCTCATCATCCTCTAAAGGGATTAAGTCTGTGAAATGAACAAGATCTTCATAAGTAATTGGGAGATTGTCAAGTCGCGAATATTGGCGCAAGTGATCTTTAAGGTTCGCCTTAATTTTGTAAACAGGCTTCTTGTATTCGATGTGATTGAATTCCATTTATGGGATTACTTTAATAATACTTTTACTGGAATACTTTTCCCAGCTTTTAAAACGATATAATCTGTACCCTGCATTAGTATCCATGATTTGATCTGAAATATACCTCTATTCTTTGTTTGAAAAACGGTGGCGAATAATTTTCTCGAATTCATTGTTCTGTTAAGGGCAACTTTTAGTGACATCTGAATCGATGATAAATTTAAATCTGGTGAATTCGTTTTGTTCGCATCTCCGAAAAAATCTCTATAAACAGCAAAAGCAACTCGAGAGAGCTGCTTTTACTATAACCTAACCACTATTCACTGAAAAAGACTTTTAGTACCGATTAAAACCAAATACTAAAATGAATCTTTACACAACAAATTTAAACGGAATACTCTCTGAAAAAAAATATTTTTAAGCACTAAAACCTTGATTCTATTATTTGCTTCATCTAGAATTAACACTCTATTGATTAAATTATTCAATTCGTGGGTAAAATATGTGCGTTCATAGAAAAAGTGCCATTATATTGTTGGAGTCCTAATAGTTTTTTCAATTTCATTTATTCGACAATTGGTTTGTTTTAATCGATGAATGGCAATGAGTATTCATAAACAGGCACTTCCTCTACATGATTCTTTTGCTGTATTATGAAGGAGTTTTGAACAAAAAAAAGGGAGTTTTTAAACTCCCTTAATTCTATAGGCTACTTCTCATTTGCCACTTGAATATCTTGTAGATCCAAAGCTTCAATCGGTACATCAAAAGATACAGTGAAGGGATAATTACGAGAGTTAAGAACGTTGCGAATGTAAGACCATAAATAATGGCCCAAGACATCGGTGCGAAGAACATATTATTGTCGCCTCCCATATATATTTTAGGATCATAAGTTGTGAAGAAACTCATGAAATCAATGTTGAAACCTATCGCCAGTGGAACCAGTCCTAATATTGTGGTGATTGCAGTTAATAATACAGGACGTAAACGCGTTCGACCTCCTTCAATTGCCGAGGCAACGATATCTTCATAAGGAAGTTGTTCGTATTCATCCAACCCTCTTTCCTCACGTTTTTTCTTGCGAATCAAATTCGTGTAATCAATCAGTACAATGGCATTGTTTACGACAACTCCAGCCAATGATATAATTCCAATCATTGTCATCATAATTACGAAGTTTTGTCTGGTAATCAATAATCCCAAAAGTACTCCAATCAATGATAATAGCACTGTAAGTATTATCACAGTTGGCATTGAGTAAGAGTTGAACTGGGCCACAATGATCAAAAGAATCAGGAATACCGCAATTAAAAGTGCTTTCGATAAGAAGGCCATTTCTTTTGCTTGTTCTTCCATTTGACCTGTGAAAGTAAATTCATACCCTTCAGGTAGATCTTTATACCCTTCCATTTCCTTTTTCAGTTTGTCAACAATTTCCGTAGCATTTACACCTTCCGTAACGTTAGAGTAAATTGTCACCAACGGAACTTGATCTTTACGAACAACAGCAGAATAAGAACCTGCTTCTTTTGGTTCTTCAATTACCGAACGAATTGGAATGTTCAACATCTTTCCTTTTTGATTTCTAAAGATCAACTCTTGATCCAACAAAGAATTCAAATCCTCCCTATTCTGTTTGTTAAATCGAACAGTGATATCGTAAGACTCATCATCAACGGTATACGTCGTAATATCTTGTCCTAGCAATGCTTTCCTAATGGCTTGACCGACAGCAAATGTTGAAGTATTCAAAGCACCAACCTGTTGTTTATCTACTTTAATAGCATATTCAGGACGGTTGGCGTCAACATTAAGTTTAAGCCCATCAACACCTTTTATTTTCTTCTTGTCCAAGAATGCTTTGATATTCTGCGCTTCCTTAATTAAGTCCTTGTATTCTCCACGACCCGTTACTTCGATATTAATTGCTGCACCTTGAGGTGGACCTGCCGCATCTTTCGCTGCTGATATCTCAATCTCCGCAGTGACATCACTCTTGATTTCTTTTTGAATCTTTTTCAAGATGTCAGAAGTTGTTATCCCGTTTTGCCTGTATTGTGATTCAACAAAATTGATTGTAATACGAGCTTTGTGAGGAGTGTTACCCATAGCAACTCCTTGCGCAGGATCACTGGCTCCTTCTCCAACTTGAGAAATAATAGACTTAATAATTTGTCTGTCTTGCGGAATTCCAGTTGTGTCATCAGCATCTCTATATTCAGCAAGAATTGTATTCAACTTCTCTTCCAATTCAAGAGTCGTTTTATTCGTAACATTGATGTCTGTTCCAATTGGGTGAGAGATGAAAACGTTTACATAGTTCGGCTCATTTTCAGGGAAAAAATCGACTTTTGGCGGCACGACCACCATTAATGCTATGGAAAGGAAGAACAATCCAACTGTTCCTAAGAATAAGTTCCGCGGACGTTTTCCCTGCAGGGCATAAGTTAAGAATCTCTCATATCCTTTTTCTAATTTCGGTAAGAAACCATTTTGGAACCGTCTAGTTCCTGGCGTAAGAACGAAGAAGTTCAATAGTGCCAATAATCCAATTAAGATCAAGATATTTCCGAATCCAATTCCTCCAGCGATAACTGCGATTACTCCAAGGCCTCCAGAAATTCCAGCAATCATTAAGACTCTTTTTAGATTCGGCTTATCAACAGTTACTTTCATATAAACAACAGCAATTACAGGGTTGATGACCAATGCCACAAACAATGAAGATCCCAAAACAATCATTAATGTAATTGGAAGATATTTCATGAATTCACCCATTATTCCTGGCCACAATGCAAGTGGTAAGAATGCTGCAAGTGTGGTTGCAGTTGAAGCAATAATCGGCATAGCAACTTCACCAACACCTTGAATTACGGCTTGGGTCGCTTTCTTGCCTTCAGACATGTGCCGGTAGATATTCTCGACAATTACAATTCCATTATCCACAAGCATTCCTAGTGCGAGTACCATTGAGAAGAGGACCATTACATTTAACGTAACTCCCATTGCATCTAATATCGAGAATGACATTAGCATTGAAAGTGGAATAGCAATCCCAACGAACATTGCGTTTCTCAAGCCAAGGAAGAAAAGTAAAACTCCTACAACAAGAATGATTCCTAAGAAGATCGAATTAACCAATCCAGAAACCATTTCACGAGTGTTGTTCGATTGGTCACTTGTTTTTGATACCGTTACACTTGCAGGAATAGTTCCGTCTTTTTGTGCCTCGTCCAGAATTAGTGCGATTTTATCTGATGCATCCAAAAGGTTTTGACCGCTTTGCTTTTTAACATCAAGCATTACAACTGGCGAACCGAATTCACGAGCGTAAGATGTTGTATCTCCGTTACCGAAGTACACGTGCGCGATGTCTTCCAGCTTAACTGGCATAAAGTCGTCTCTTTTTACAATAAGCTGATTCAATTCTGATGCTGATCGAAATTCACCATCGATTTTAATTGTTTTTCTAACGCCGTCCTCAAGGATTTCTCCACCAGGAATGTTTTGATGTTCAGAATTAACCGCATTTTGAATGTCGTCCAAGCTTACATTTACTGCTTGCGCTTTTATTGGATCAACATCAATACTCATCTGTTGTTCTTGAACACCTCGAATATCAACATCACTTATCTCGGGTAAATCTTCAATTCTGTCCTCAAGTTCTTCCGCAATTTCCTTCAACAATGCAGGATTTTCTCCACGCAGGTTGATGTTCATAATTGGCATCTTCGAAGGATCCATTTCGAAAATATTAGGTTCTACTGGAAGCGCAGGGAAACTTGATTCGGCTCGGGCTCTATCAACGGCATCCTTTACTTTTTGTAAGGCCTCATCAACGGGCATTTTAAAATCAAATTTGACTCTAATGGTTGCGTATCCGTTAACGGCGTTTGAATTGATCTCATCAACTAACTTGATTCCACCCAATTCTTTTTCTATTGTTTTAGAGATCTTTTCCGACATATATTGCGGTGAAGATCCTGGTTTTGCAATCCCAACATAGATTTCAGGAATCTGAATCTCAGGGAAATTTTCTTTCGGCATCGAGTTAAATGAAGCATAACCTCCAATTAAAATAATGATCGCGATAAGAAACACTGTTTTTCGGTTGTTCACTGCTAGAGTGGACAAGCCAAACCCTTTATTTTCTTTTGACATAATCTTAAAATTAGATCGTGATTTTATTTAAGACGAATTGCGGTTCCATCTACAATTCCTTTGGCTCCTTTGATCACAATTTGTGCATCCTTACCAATTTCTTTTGAATCCTTGATAAGTGTTTCGCCGTTGAATTTTTCGATTACATTAATAATAACCTTCTGAGATTTTCCATTGACAATGATGTAAATGAAATCTTCACCTTCTTGATCCCTTTGAACACTGGTTGACGGAATGACAACACCCATTGGAACGTACAAATCAGTCACTCGAACTTCAGCCAACATATTAGGAAGAAGCACTTCGTTTTTATCAACTGCAGCCATAATTCTAAACGTTCTATTCGTTGGCTCGATGTAATTTCCAACGTTCGTAATAGTTAAGTCGATGCTTGTATCACTGTAATTTGGAAATGTAACGTTTATCTCTGTTCCGACTTTGATCTTTGATAAGTGCTTTTCAGAAACCATTGCAATAATGTCCACTTTGCTGTTGTTTACCAAACGAACAATAGGAGAAGCAGGTCCAGCCATTTGTCCCTCTTTTGCAAATACTTGATCAATAACTCCAGTAAATGGTGCTCTAATTATGGCTTTTCCACTTTGAGTCCCAAGCGAGTTGATTTTAGTTTCTAGAGTCCTTACCTGATTTTTAGCTGTTTCCAAATTCATCTCAGAACCAACACCTTTCTTGTTTAATTGTACTTGTTTGTCTAACATGTACTTGGCATGTTCCAATTGAGTTTGCAATTCAACCAAGTTAGAGGCAAGAATTGATGCGTCAATAGAAGCAATCACTGTACCTTTCGAAATTGTTTGGCCAGCTTTCACATTGATTTTCATGATAAGACCGCCCATTTCAGAGTTTAAAATAATGTCTTGATCTGTTTCTACTGTTCCTTGAACACGAATTTCGTGGGTGAATGGCTTCATTTTAATTTCACTGACATGTACCAATGGAGCTTGGTCAACTTCTTTCTCTTCTTTTACTTCCTCGCCACATGATTGTAAAACCAAAAGTGATCCTACTAAGAATGCAAACCCGAATATTTTTGCTTTAGTTGTTTTCATAATTCTTATTTATCTAAAATGTTGTTGTAAATTTTGTCAAGCTCCAATTGCGCTTGAAACAGATCAATCTTAGCTGCCAAATATTGAGATTGAGCAATGATTAGTTGGTTGTATTTCTGTGTGACTGCCATGCTAGATCCCTCACCAATTTGATCTTTAACGACACTGTTTTCATAAATTGATTTGGCAAAATCAATGTTTTCTTTTTGTAAATCCATTTTGGATTGTGCTCCCCTCAAGTTATTCTTTGCCTGTATTTCTTGCATCGTGAGAGCAGACTCCATTTGAATCAATGAATTCTCATCTTTCAATAATCGAATTCGCGCTTGCTGAACCAGTGCATTTTTTTTACCGCCTGCGAATACTGGAACATTCAATTGAAGTCCCCATCCGTTTTGCAAGAACCATTTCTTGTCTGAATCAAAAAAGTTAAACTCATTTCTTAAAGCCGTGTATGACTGTTGATAGTAAGCGCCCAATGTTGGGACAATAGCCATCTTATTGTTCTTAAGGTTCAATTCGGAAAGAACAATTTGTTTTTGTATTAATTCAAACGAAAGGTTCGAATGAATATCGCCTCCTGCCAATGAACTTATTGTAAGTAATTCATCCGGAGTTTGTGTAATTGCAATTGGGTCGTTCATCGGGTACCCCATCGAATATTTCAACAGATTAAGTGCATTTTCGTATTGAATAGTTGACGAAAGTTGCGCTTGCTTTGCTGTCAGTAAAGAATATTTCAATTGATCCATGTCTTCCTTTAGCAACAATCCCAAGTCGAAATAAATCGCTTGCATTTCAACCATTGACTCTGCAGTGACAAACATAGAGTCAACAAATGAAATGTTCTCTTTCGCAACAGAAGCAAGTTGATATGCTTGGATAACATTATAGCTAACATCTTCTTTTGTTAAGTCTGAAGCTGTTTCTTGAAACTTAGCAAAGTAAGCGGCTGCCTTTAGACCAATAAAATAAGACCCGTTGAAAAGCAATTGATTTGCCGTTAATCCAGCTGAAGAACTGAAATTTGTTCCCGCTCTAAAAGAGACAAGTTCTCCTTCAGGCGCATTTGGGTTAAAGAATGATGCATCCAATACTTGTACAGGTAGGGTGATGTTTTGACCGAAGTTCCCCGCTATACTAATCTGAGGAAGACCGACTGCTCTCACTTCGTTAGCGCGCTCCTTGGCGTCAGTGATGTCGTGATCCGCATTTACTACCGAAATATTATGCACCTGGGCATACGATTTCGCCGCTTCTAAGGTGAAGCTCGCATCTTGGGCAGATGAAAATTGCGCAATCATCAGAAATCCACTGACGATTAATTTAGATTTGTTCATTGTTCTTTGTTTGTTTGAGATATTTAATTCCTGCTTCATTCGCTATACCATTTAGATGGAGACGAATCATTTCTGAAAAAACTTCCTGAAATTTAAATTCTGGCCATGGAAAAATTTCAGAATTCATTATATTTTCTATTGAAGCCACGTACAAACGGGCTATAACACTCACGTGTAAGTCATCGCGATAAACACCTTCTTTAATGCCGCGTTCAATATTCGTTTTGATCATATTCAACACGAAGTGCCATTTGTGATCTTCCAATATTTTCCAGGCGTCTTTGTAGTGTTTTTGCAAATCGTAAAAAACAGTAGGGTTTATATTTCCAAAATGTTCTAGAACAAACTTACTTACACTTATTAATTCTTCAATTGCGTTTTCAGATTGCTGACTGCAATTAATGCATATTGCTGTATCCATTTCAACTTTCATCTCGATAATAGATTTTACCAAATCATTTTTATCTGAGAAGTATTTATAGATTGTTTTTTTTGACACACCAAGTTCGCGAGAAAGATCGTCCATTGTTACACTCTTAATGCCGAACTTCATATAGACAGCGCTCGCACGCTCAATAATTTCTAATCTTTTTTCATCCATGGGGACAAATGTATAACAATAATCTACTTTGGAAACTATTTATAATAAAAAAGTTTCCAAAGTATTGTGTAAATAATTTGGAAAGAACGAATCCCAGTCGAAGCAAGATTGCTAATTTGGCTATTGAATGGTAAATATTTATACAGACGGATCGGCAAAAGGGAACCCTGGAAATGGTGGTTATGGTATCGTAATGCGCTTTAAAGGGAAGGAAAAGGAAATGGCTCAAGGCTTTAGAATGACCACTAATAATCGCATGGAGCTTTTGGCTGTCATCGTTGCTTTGGAAACATTAACTACAAATAAGTTTCCTGTGAAAATTTATTCTGACTCAAAATACGTTATTGATTCAATTACAAAGAAATGGGTTTTTGGATGGGAAAAGAAAAATTTCAAAGGAAAAAAGAATGCGGACCTTTGGAAACGCTATTTGGTCGTTCAAGGTAAATTTAATATTGAGTTTGAATGGGTAAAAGGACATGCTGGGCATCCAGAAAATGAACGCTGTGATGTTCTTGCCTTTAATGTTGCTGATGACTTCTCAAATCATCTCATAGACGAAGTGTTTGAAAAAGAGAGATCTGAGAAGTAAAGGTATTGGTTGGTTTTTAATCTACTCTTTCTTGGGCCGAAACTTCAGCTGCTTTTATAAAAGTATAAATCATTGGATGAGGGATTTCTCTTGTCGAACTGATTTGCGGACAGAATCCACAACCAACAAAGAAATCATGGTTTTTCAAGCTGATTATTTCTGGATCTTCAAAATGATTGTAAGCTTCAATGTCTGCGATATCATTTTCCAAAGAGCTTATCAATTGAGGATATAGGCTAAAACGAGACGAAGTGAGTTCCGTATCAGAGTAATTCTGGTACAATTGAATAAAGGCCTTCGAATGAGGTAATATTTGAAGCTTTTCGAATTGTTCTCCTTCTACCAAATTGTCAGAAATTAATTTCTCATTCTTTCTGTTCAATTGATACATGTTGATGAGCACTTCTATGAAAATTCGATACCCTTCACCTGTAATCAGAACAGGGATGTTTTTTCCTATAATTTGCTTTATTATTCCGTGAAGAAAGAAAGGGTTCTTAATTGGACCAGGTGCTATTAATATAGCATCAAATTGGTCAAACTGTTGCGGCCTGAATTTTACAACTTCATTCAATTTTACCCAATAGTAATTGACATCGAGGTCTAAAAACTGGGCAGAATGATCAATAGCTAGATTTGTCGCGTGATGCGAATTGTAGGTGAAATTATAGTCACCTACTATGGCTATTTTTAAATTTTGACCCATTAAGTAGCTGGAATCTCTATTTAGTTATCTTTTGAACCAACCTTGGTAAATAGCGTTTTGAATTGATATAGAATCAACGTGAACAACTGGCACTGGAAGTATTGCTAAACTATCAGGGTTTAAACTGTAAGCGTAGCAGTTAAAATTACACGTGAACGAAGAATAATCTCCTGAATCATCGGAATCCTGTGCGATATTAGCAAATTCAACATCTGGGCTGTTTGGATCAATTTCGTTAGATTTCCATTCGCGGCTACTAGCATCGGTATAGGTCACTTCAAATCCTGATGTTCCATTATTCGAGTAAGTAGGGTCAGAATTTGCAAGCATAAAAGCATTAAAAGCCGTGATTGAAGGATCCGTAGTAATGTTTGCATTCCAGCTTATACTTCCCAATCCAACTTTAATAGAAGTTGCAATAGAAGAAGAAATCATTGCAGAATAATAAACTGCAGAAGAAAAATCCGGTGCGGCTAAAATAATTTGATCCTTCGTAGAAACATTACTAAAACCTAACACATTTTCTGTTAATACAATTTCTGCACCGTTGATTTCACCAATAAAATTAGATGATAAATCAACTGTTGGAATTGGAGCTGGAATTACTTCATGATCAATACACGAACTGAATATCAATGCGGTTAATCCTAGTATAATAGCGCCTTTCTTCTTCATAATATAAATAGTTAAATTGACTCGTCTTTGTTTCCTGTATATAGGTAAACAATTTCAACAGGTAAAATGTTACTTCGAAATTACGAAAAAAATTACGAAAGGTTGCTTTAGAAGGTTGGGCGGACGTACAATTATGCTCGGATTTGTCTCAAGGGTTGGTTCCCTTCAATATCAAACATTGAAATTTGATTATTTGTTAGTTCTGAAAAATTTGCGCTGTACAAAACTTCTCCATCATACATCTTCTCCGATATTAAAAAGTCATTTACCGAAATTTCTTGATTTTGCTTTTGAAGAGAGTTGAAAATAATATTTAGCTGTGAGTGTGTTACAACAAGATCTGTGTCATAATTCATAACTCCTTGAGATATGTTTCCTTTGATCAAAACTTCAGTATCATTTGATTCAAATAGTATACTTGTAATTGCGATTGCTGTTCCTTGTTTCATCATCTTTCTTGATTTATGTTCGATACAAATATTACAGGTTAGAACGTAAACTATTTACGTTGTAAAAAATTGATTCTAATTATTCACTGTTTTGTTTAGAAACAGTATTTTGCCACTCCAAGAGTCTTCGGACAAAATTGTACAGTATGAAATACGATAGAATCAATAAAGAGCTATACATCCATAATAGAAAACGCTTCGTTATGAATATGGAAGAATCGTCATTGGCGGTTTTCAATTCGAACGACACTTATCCGATTAGTGCAGACAGCTCAATGCCGTTTCAGCAGCATCGAGATATCTTGCATCTTTCAGGTGTAGACCAAGAGGAAAGTATCTTGTTGATTAGTCCGAACGCTAGCAATCCAGATAACAGAGAAATTCTTTTTCTAAAAGAAACAAACGAACACATTGCTGTTTGGGAAGGAGCGAAATTGGATAAAAATGAAGCCTTTGAAGTTTCTGGAATCAAAACAGTTTTTTGGTTAAAAGATTTCGATAGAATCTTCAAGCAATTAATGACTGAAGTAACGTCTATTTATTTGAACACAAATGAACATTTACGCGCTGATACAACAGTTGAAACACGAGAAGACCGATTCATTAAGCAAGTTAAATTCGATTTTCCAGCGCATCAAGTTAGAAGAGGTGCACCGATTATGCATCAAATTCGCGCTATCAAACATGCTATCGAAGTTGATTTAATGCAACAGGCTTGTGATATAACGAAGTCTGGAATTAATAGACTGCTCGGTTTTATTAAGCCAGGCATTTGGGAATATGAAATTGAAGCTGAATTGATTCACGAATTCATGAGAATGAGATCTCAAGGATTTGCTTATACTCCGATTGTCGCATCTGGTGCTAGCGCCTGTGTGTTGCATTATATTGAAAACAATAAACAATGCAATGCTGGGGATGTGATTCTTTTGGATGTTGGGGCTGAATACGCAAACTATGCTTCCGATCTTACACGTTGTATCCCAGTCAGTGGAAGATTTACAGATCGCCAAAAAGCCGTTTATAATTCTGTTCTTGAGGTGAAAAATGAAGCGCAAAAACTACTTCGTCCAGGAATCACATTGGTAGATTATCACAAACAAGTTGGATTATTGATGGAAGCAGAATTGCTTAAGTTGAAATTAATTGACGCAGCAGATGTTAAAAATCAAGACCCAAATTGGCCCGCATACAAAAAGTACTTTATGCACGGAACGTCTCATTATATTGGTCTAGATACGCACGATGTGGGGCCATGGAATGAGCCAATTAAGGCAGGAATGGCATTTACTTGTGAGCCCGGAATTTATATTCCAGCAGAAGGATTGGGAATTCGACTTGAAGATGATTTAATCGTTCAAGAGTCTGGAGATCCATTCAACTTAATGGGGTCTATTCCAATTGAAGCAGACGAGATTGAAGACATCATGAACCGTTAAGTGGCGATTCAAAATATAGATAAATTGAACTATAGGGTGTCTGGAAATGGACGCCCTGTTGTTTTTTTTCACGGGTTTCTGGAGTCAATTTCCATGTGGAACTACCTCGGCGAATTCAAAGACTTCCAGTGCATTTTCATTGACTTGCCCGGTCATGGTGCCAGTCCGTTCGATAATTCTTTGCCGCTAACAATGGCTTCGATTGCCAATTCTGTTCAAATATTGATTCAAGAAATGGGAATTGCTTCTTACGACGTGTTAGGACATTCAATGGGAGGTTACGTAGCACTTGAATTGAAAAAGGCAGATGCCGCATGTGATAAAGTGGTTCTTTTGAATTCAAATTTCTGGGAAGACAGCATATCAAAGAAAATGGATCGCAGAAGAGTCGCTGAATTGGTTCAAGCCAAAAAGAATGTGTTTGTTCAAACCGCGATTCCAAAATTGTTTATGAATCCTGAGAAAAAAGCTTCGGAGGTTGAGGCCTTGATCGCTGAAGCCAGTTCTATAAGTTCAGAAACAATTGCTCAATCTTCAATAGCCATTAGTGAAAGACTTGACAATACCGAATTGGTGAAAGAAAATGACGGTGTTGTATTAATTATGCAAGGAAAGCATGATTCAATTGTTCTTTGCAGCACTATGGAAGACCGAACGAAGGGTTTAAACCTTACATTGAGTAAATTAGATTGTGGCCACATGGCCCATATTGAACTTGGAAGTTCTGTTAAAGAAACAATCGAAGAATTTATAGCAAAAAAAAACGGAAACTTTTAGTTTCCGTTGTCCTTAAAAATCTAGATTAACTGAGGTTTCGAAAGTAAAATTGTTTTCATATTAAATGTATTATTGAGGTTAAAGGACAATACTAATATAGATCCATTTAGCGGTTAACAGGAAAAAATAACCTAAAGTGCGCTTGAGGTTTATTGGTCGACTAGTAAAATGCAAAGACCATGTCGAAATGGAAAAAGAATGGGAAGATTTATATAACGATTTGGTTGCAATAACGAATGATGATATATTCGAAAGCGTTGCACTGGATTATTTCGATTTTCAATCTTGGGCAGAATCCAAACTTAAAGGAAAATCATTCGACTCAGTTGTTCGTGAAAAGTACAACAGAACAATTAGAGCGGCTTCTTAGTTTTTCTTATCGAAATGATCCCAACCTTGAGCTTGAAGTTCCACAAGAGAACCGGCCTTGTCGACATGGTAAATGCCTTCCGATTTATCCGTCATGTGCCCAATGAACGTCATGTGTGGATTGCCTTTTATCTTATCGAAATCTTCTTGTTTTACAGTGAATAAAAGCTCAAAATCTTCTCCGCCATTCAGTGCACACGTTACAGGATCTAAATTAAACTCTAGCGCAGAAGTCGAAGTTGTCGTGTCGATTGGAATTTTTTCACCGTAAATATGGCACCCAACTTCACTCGATTTACATAAGTGCATTATCTCAGAAGCTAATCCATCCGAGATATCAATCATTGAACTAGGTACAACATTTAATTCTCTCAAGAATTTTATGATGTCAATCCGAGCCTCGGGCTTTAATTGACGTTGCATGATATAGTCGTGACCGTCCAGATCCGGTTGAATGTTTGGATTTGCTTTGTACACTTCTTTTTCCCTTTCGAGAAGTTGCAGTCCCATATAGGCAGCACCTAAGTCACCAGTTACTACAAGCAAATCAAATTCGCTCGCGCCAGATCTATAAGAAATGTCTTTTTTAGCAGCACGACCAATCGCTGTAATACTAATGGTAAGTCCAGTGAGAGACGAAGTGGTGTCTCCACCAACTAAATCGACATTATATGCTTTACAAGCAGTGTTGATTCCATCGTACAACTCTTCAAGCGCCTCAATTGGGAAACGGCTAGAAACAGCTATAGAAACTGTAATTTGTTCCGCGACTCCGTTCATAGCACAAATGTCAGAGACATTAACGGCAACTGCCTTATAGCCAAGGTGCTTTAAAGGCATGTACATCAAATTGAAATGAACACCTTCAATGAGCATGTCTGTTGAGATAAGCATAGAAGTGTCATCCGATATTGAAATAACAGCAGCGTCATCACCAATTCCAAATTCAGTTGATTCGACTTTTTTATCAACATCTTTTGTCAAGTGATCTATCAATCCGAATTCACCTAGCTGATTTACATCTGTGCGTTTCTCACTCATTACAGTTTTTTTGTACAAAGCTATAAAAGGAAGGTTAATAGTCCTACTTATTAGGGACTGACTTTTTGATTCTGTCCTTGTTCATTGTCCAATATGCCTCAAAACTTATCCAAGGCGTTGCGACCGGTTTAGTTCAGAATTGGAGGCTGTGAATCAACGCGAGCTTTTACAGACTGGGATTAACGCAACCGAAAGAACTCGGAAGCGAATAGCTTAGGAATTGCACGACCAAACTGGCGCTTCCTTAACGTCTCTAAAGTTTTATATTGCCCAAATGGGAGATGATGTCAAACACAAAGATAAAATGAACCAGATGATTATTGAAAATGCTGATTTTGTAAAAAAAAATGTCTGCAATGAAATGCTTCCCTATACCTTGAGTGAAGTAGGGTTAATAGGAGATCGATTAGTGAAATGACTGATCGATTAAACGAAATGACTTGGGTCAAGGTCAAGTTTGTCCAAGTTGAAATTGATGAAACCATAAAGCTAACTCCCAACGGAAAATTGGCTATGTATCGAATAGTTTAGGAGCTTCTTAACATTAAAATAAAATATGCAGAATCCACTTATATTGATCTTTTTCTTTTTTGGAATACGGATGAATTTAAATTAGAGATCGTCGACGACAGTACTGTGCTTATTCCGAGTTTAAACAGTCACACAAATTCCTTTGGTCATCGAAATATTGTAAGTAGATTGCAGTATATTGATGCCGAAATGTTGAGAACGACGTGACGTCAACTAGGAACTACGGCACTAATAAGAAAAGCACTGAATGAAAAAGAAAATCACAATAGGAGTTGCTGAGGATCAAATAGTCTATCGTAATGGATTGATTACTATGCTAAATGATAGTGATGATTACAAGGTGACTATCGAAGCAGAGAACGGAATGGAAATGCTAAGGAAGATGAAAGACAATGTTCCAGATGTTGTTTTATTGGATTGTCGAATGCCAGAATTGAAGGGAATCGAAGTGGCTAAGAAAATTCGTGAGAAATATGAGGCCGTAAAAATTCTATTGTTGTCCATGCTTGATAAGCAAGAGTTCGTGGCTCAAGCCTTTGAATATGGAGTGAATGGGTATTTATCTAAAGATGACTCTCCAGATGAAATTATTAAAGCCGTTGATAGTGTCTTATCAAATGGCTATTATTTGAATGTCAGAACATCTAAGTATTTAATCGGAGAACTGGTTCGGCAAGGAAAGGGTGTTCCCAGTTTTGAGGGCGTTGTTGAATTCTCAAGAGTCGAGATGCAGATTATAAAATTCATTTGTGAAGAAAAATCAGCTGCTGAAATAGGAGTTTTACTTTACAGAAGCAAAAGAACCATCGATGGTTATCGATCTGGAATTATGAAAAAGATAGGTGCTAAAAATGTTGTTGGAATTGTAATTTATGCTGCCAAACACAAATTAATTGAAATGTAATTACAAGAACTAATCAACCTTGCCGATTCTATAAATCGGCAATCGTTTTCTTCTCTACCACCTTTAGAATACTATCTCGTACTTCAATCATTGCATGATTTAGCTCACACGTATCCTCGCTTAAGCAATCATCACACTTTTCATAATAGTTTAGACTCACACAAGGAAGCCAGGCAATAGGACCTTCTAACGACCTGAAAATCGAAGCCATTGTAATTTGATCTCCAGGTTTAATCAAGTAATATCCTCCACCTTTGCCTTTCTTAGAACCTAAAAATCCTTTTTTCTTTAAATCAAGTAGAATTGATTCCAAGAATTTTTGAGAAATATTTTGTGTTGTAGCAATTTCAGAAATAAGTACAGGTTTTCCCGCTGTCTGCTTTGATAAATAACTCAAAGCTTTTAAACCATATTTAGTACGTTTAGAAATCATGCCTTAAAAGTAAAATTAAATGCCAAATTCAATACATAAATCCGATTTATAATTCTTCGCATTCTTGAAGTATCATCAGGATTCAACACACGAATTCAAATCTGTTATTGATCCACTAAGTTGTGGCTTTATGTAATTGAAATTCCATTAATTAAGAAAATAGTGTTATTTTGTTACCGCTAAAACAATTACTTATTTAACAACTGTACTTATGAAACAAGCTCTCCTTGTCATTGGATTGCTGTGTTTTGGACTTGGTTCCTTCGCACAGACCTATGACTCTCAATTTCTAGACGGAACAATTATGTTTCGACTAAAGAATGCGCCAACAACATTTGATAACTCTGCACGTCAATTGGATCCAGATGAATTTGGATTAAAAGTGAACATCGCTAATTATCCTGAATTGGCTGCTGTTTTTAATGGAATCACGATTACTGATTTTGAAAAGCCAAGTTACTTCACGCGGAAGCCAGCCTTGATGCAAATTTTCAGAATTGAATTTTCAGAATTCGATAAAATTGATGAGATTGTTAGTCAACTAGAAAAAATAGCAATTTTAGATTACGCTGAAAAAGAGCCAATCTATACGTTTGATTTTGTTCCAAATGACACATATCATGCGGGTAATAATAAATGGTATCATACTGCAGTAGGATCAGAAGCAGCTTGGAACATCACACAAGGATCAAACGCTGTTAAAGTTGCTATTGTAGATAATGCAGTCTACTGTGGTCACTCAGATCTAACGACTTACCTGCAACGTGACGTTGCTGATAATGATAATATCGCAACACCTCCAGATGTAGTAAGTGTCGATTTCGGTTGGTCACATGGTACTCACTGTGCTGGATTGGCAACTGCTGACATTAATAATTCTACAGGAATTGCTTCAATTGGGGGAAATGTTGAATTGATTGGGATTAAAACAACTCCGAACAGTGCTACTTCTTCAGGAAGTATTTGGTACGGTTACGCTGGTGTTCAGTGGGCATGTCAAAATGGAGCCAACGTAGTGAGTATGTCATACGGAAGTACTTCTTCAAGTGCTGCTATGCAAACACTAATCAATTCTTATCCAAATGTTGTATTTATGGCAGCAGCTGGGAATGATGGAAATACTACTCTTCAATATCCAGGAGCTTATAACAATGTTATTTGTGTTGGTTCGACAGATGCAAACGATAATAAATCTAATTTCTCTAATTACAATGGTGCAACTCCATTCGTTGATATAGGTGCTCCAGGTGGTTATTCATATGGAGGATTGTACAGTACGGTCTATTCTAGCGGAGGAAATTCATACGCTAAAATGGGAGGAACGTCAATGGCAACTCCATTTGCAGCAGGATTGGTTGGGCTAATGCTAAGTCTGAATCCAACAATGACACCAGCGGCTATTGAAGCTTGTTTGATTTCAACGGGAGCGAATATCAACCAGAATATAGGACCTAGAATTGACGCTTTTGCAGCGATTCAATGTGTTCAATCAACATTAAATGGAGATCCTATTCCAGATTTCTCAGGAACACCATTGGCAATTGTCGAAGGAGATGTTGTGAATTTTACTGATTTATCAGTAGATGGTGGAAATGCAATCACTAACTGGACATGGACATTCCCTGGAGGAACACCAGCTACATTTGTTGGACAAACACCTCCTGCGATTCAATACAACACTGCTGGTGTGTATGACGTGACGTTACAAGTAACGAACAGTCAAAGTACGCAGACAGAAACGCAAACAGCTTATATTAACGTTAGTATTCCTCCATATGGAGAATGGTTAGAGCAAAACTCTGGATTCCCAGCGGCAAGTACAGGTGTAAATCATATTTCTATTGCAGATGCCAATACGGTGTGGGCGACGGGATATGATGGTTCTGGTGGAGCTGCGAATATTCAAGAGTTTACAAAAACGATCGATGGTGGATCAAGTTGGACGGCAGGAACGATTAACGTTCAGGATGCTGGATTAGGAATTTCAATGATCACTGCGGTTAATGCTACTACAGCATGGCTTGCGGCTTATCCAACTGCTGGTGGTCAAACAGGTGGTATTTGGAGAACAACAAACGGTGGAACGTCATGGACGCGCCAAAACACGGCAACGTATAACAACGCTGCTTCATTTACAAATGTTGTTCACTTCTGGGATGCCAATTTTGGATTCTGTCAAGGTGATCCTATTAACGGTGAATTTGAATTGTATACCACTTCAAATGGCGGAACAACGTGGAGTTTGGTACCGGGTGGAAATATTCCAAATCCAACCAATGGAAATGAATTTGGATACACACGTCAAATTGAAGTTGTTGGAAATAACGTTTGGTTCACTACGAGTTTAGGACGTTTGTACCACTCAACAGATAAAGGATTGAATTGGAATGTATACAATACACCTGTGGCCGATTTTGGTGGTGCAGTGACTGCTGGTACATCTGCTAACTTCTCGTTCTCATCATCAACAGATGGTTTGATCGTTACGAACGCAGGAGTAGTATACAAAACAACCAATAGTGGAGCCAGCTGGACACTTCTGACAACAACAGGAACTGTTTTAACGAACGGATTGTGTTACATCGAAGGAACGAACACAGCATTTACAACAGGTGCAGGAGCTGGAACTTCAGGATCTTCATATAGCGAAGATGGAGGTGTGACATGGAACAGCATCGATACAGAAGCGCATTTATATGTTGAATTCACGAACCCATCGGTAGGATGGTCAGGATGGTTTAACCAAACTGCTTTACTTGATGGAATGTGGAAGTGGAATGATTTATCGACTTCGTTAGTTGGTGGCTTCAGTGCGTCTGCGATTACTACGTGTACTGCAAGTCCAGTTACATTTACGGATCAAACAACAGGAGGGACACCGACGTCTTGGACATGGTCTTTCCCAGGCGGAACTCCAGCAACATCAATATCGCAAAACCCTTCCATAACATTCCCAACTGCAGGAACATATGATGTTACCTTGACGGTAAGTGATGGGAATTCACAAACAACAGCGACGCAAACAGCATTCATTACAGCGATTGCTCCTGCTGCAGTTCCTAGTTCAATTACTGGGGCATTAGCGCTTTGTGAATTGGATGTTGAAACATACAGTGTTGCAAATGATCCTAACGTAGTTTACAACTGGACAATCCCTGCAAGTTGGACTGGAGTAAGTACTACAAACTCTATCACAGTTACTGCTGGTGCAACTGGAGGTAACATCGAAGTGAACGCTGAGAATATTTGTGGATCAACTGCGAATAGTACGGTAGCTGTTTTAATCGGAGCGGGTGCTGCAGTAGCATCATTTACTTCGTCGAATGTTGTTTACGATTACACATTCACAAGTTCTTCAACAAATGCTGGAACGTGGTCTTGGGACTTCGGTGATGGAATCGGGACTTCAAACCTAGAAAACCCAACATACACATATACTACTAATGGAACATTTACTGTGACATTGATTGTAGACAATGGCTGTGGAACGGATACATACACAGAGGAGATTACAATTACAGGAATTGGTTTGGATGAGCACAACTTGAACTTGATTTCTGTTTACCCTAATCCAGCTGAGAGTTTGTTGAATGTTCTTGTAAGTCAAGACATGATTGGAGAGAACTACAAAGTGAAAGACATTTCAGGTAAAGTTATTTACACTGGTATGATCGCTCAAGAATTAACAACGATTGAGTTAAATAAGTTATCTTCTGGAATCTATTTCGTTTCAGTAGGAGAAACATCAAGCGCTCAAAAATTCGTTAAAGAGTAAAAGAAAATCTATTTATATTGAATCCCGTCTCGGTTTAATCGAGATGGGATTTTTTTGTGACTGGAAGTAAAATCGTAAACTTGAATTCGGGAATAGAACAGCATAATTTAAACAATTCACTTTTAATTTCGCGATGTATTCATATTTAAACGATGCTATTTATTCTAGATTTCTACCTGCTTATTCAATTCTTATTTTTCCGTTCCAACAAATGGATTGACTTCCAACATTTGTGGATTCCTTGTAATTCTTCTCCAACTTGAAGGTTAATCTGATCCATGGCATTAAAATTGAAGTGCTTTAACGAAAATTGTCGAATTGGATTTAATAAATCTGCACAGACTTCGTCTAAAAAAGAGTATTTTGCTCATTCGTTTCCCAATTTTAATTTAAAAATATCAAATGCAGTTAAAGAAAAAATATATTCTCTACTTTGTTGCAATTAGCTTTGTCTTATTAGCCTTTTCAGGACCTACGCTACCGGAGGAAAATCCTAAGCGTGAAGAGCTTTTGATGGAGCTTGTGCTGGCAAGTCTAAAACAAGGACATTATCAATCCATTCAAATTGATGATGAACTTTCTAAAAGGGTTTTTGACAGTTATTTAGAACGAGTAGATAATGGAAAACGTTTCTTTTTGAAGTCCGATGTTGAAGCATTTACAACACACCGATTACTGCTAGATGATTATGCTTTAAGCAAGAACTTTGAGTTTTTTGACATATTCAGTCAAACCTTTGACGAAAGAACGAAGGAAGCGGGCGATTTTTACAAAGAAATTTTATCCGAACCCTTCGATTTTAGTAAAGAAGAAAGTATCGAAACCGATGCAGAGAAAATGGACTTCGCTGAGGACAATGCTGAATTGAAATCAAGGTGGACAAAATTGTTGAAGTACCGAGTATTGCTCGAAGTAGACACGAAACTGTCGCGACAGGAAAAAGCAGAAAAGGATAACGATACAAGCTTGACAATTAAATCATTTAAAGATATAGAAATTGATGCTCGCGCTAAAGTTTTGAAAGATTTTGACCGTTGGTTTGTGAATATTGGTCATGAAGATCGGGATGATAAAATAGCGGTTTACGTGAATACCTTTGCGAATGTCGTTGAGCCACATACATCTTATTTCCCACCTTTGGATAAGGCGAATTTTGACATTCGAATGTCGGGGAAATTAGAGGGGATTGGAGCGCAATTGTTGCCAAAGGACGGGTATATTAAAGTAACCCGAGTTGTTCCCGGGTCGGCCTCTTGGAAACAAGGAGAGCTGGAAGTGAATGATTTGATAATGAAAGTGGGGCAAGGCAATGAGGAGCCAATCGATATTATTGACATGGACATGGATGACGTTCTTCCAATGATTCGTGGGAAAAAGGGAACGGAAGTTCGGTTGACAGTTAAGAAAGAAGGCGGTGAAATCATAACAATTCCAATTGTTCGCGATGTTGTTGTGTTGGAAGAAAGTTATGCGAAATCAGCATTGATTGAAAATACGGAAGACAAGGAGCGGGTTGGAATTATTGATTTAAGAAGCTTCTATGCAGATTTTAACGATCGCGATGGACGAAGAAGCTCAGTTGATATGCGCAAGGAGGTTGAAAAACTAGTTGCAGATAAGGTGGAAGGAATTATAATTGATTTGCGATTTAACGGTGGGGGATCGCTGTATGACGCTGTTGATATAGCTGGGTTGTTTATCGAAACAGGGCCTGTTGTTCAAGTTGCTGCAAGACAATCAATACCGCAGGTTTTGGAAGATAAGAATCCGATTATTGCTTATGACGGGCCTTTGGTGATTCTGGTAAATTCATTCTCGGCTTCTGCATCAGAAATTTTAGCGGCTGCACTTCAAGATTATGGGAAAGCGATAATCATAGGAACTGCTCCATCAACTTTTGGGAAAGGAACGGTACAAAGGTTTTACGGATTGGACGAAATGGTTCCTCCAGATTATAAAGAGTTGGGTGAAATGGGATCAATAAAAATAACAACACAGAAATTTTTCAGAATCAATGGAGGATCTACACAATTGAAGGGCGTTACTCCAGACATCGTTCTTCCAGGATTGTATTCATACATTAGTTCCGGAGAAAAAGATGAAAATTATGCAATGCCATGGACGGAAATCAAAGCAAGTAATTATAAAGCTTCATCGGTTAAAAAAATGAGTTCTATTCAGAAGAAAAGCGCACTTCGCACACAGAATAACGAGGCTTTAAGAATGATTGACGAACGCGCAAAATGGATCAAAGAGCAACGAGTACAAACTGAGGTTTCTTTGAATTTGGTAGAATTTAGAAAGCAACAAGAGTTGTATCGAACAAAATCAGATGAATTTGAAGCTGTAATTATCGAGAATGATAAATTGAAAATTGATGTTGTGAGCGCCGATTTAGAAGGATTGAAATCGGATACTGTTCGTACTAAAAGTATGGAAACATGGCATAAGATCTTGAAAAAGGATCCATATCTTTTAGAAGCTGTTAAGGTTTTGGGTGATTGGTAAAATAGGAAATATTGGCATGTATATTTTTTAATTTCTTTCAGTTCTAGTTAATTGCATAGTTTAGTTTTGCTAATTCAAGACATCACGCCTCTCGTTAGTGCGATTAGGTGATTGAAGGAACCTTTGTTCGAATCCTGAGACTAAATAAGTTTATTAACCAAAATAATAACGTGAAACTGTTTAAGCCTGATGGTATTCTCTAATCAATTGTTCTGAATAGTTCAAATACTAGTGCAAGCCAAAACAACCCTTTTATAAGGAAGAGGATAAAAGATAACCATCCCATTCGTTTTAACCAGTTCGTTTTTTTTATTTACTTGTTCATTTCAATTTTCATTGAAACGAAACTAATTAGTCGGTCAATTTTTGAACTGATTTCCTGCCATTTTTATTCAAAAAAAAACAAAATACCTTTTTCATGGTATCGATTTTCACCGAAATACCCTATACGTGGTATTGGAACTTACTTTGATCTCGGCTTACATTTGTATCGTTATTTATAAACAATCTAAATAAAGAAATGATATGAAAAGAGTTTTACTATGTTCATTTGGCTTGCTTGCTTCGGCACTTACTTTTGGACAAACAAGCGATATGGTTAGTTTAGGAGCTGGATATTCAAATGAATCCTACTACAGTTTTGAAAACGGAGAAGTTATTAATGTAGACAATCAAAACTGGCATTTGGCTTTTGATTTGAGTCCTTTTGGTTCAACGATTCGACTCAATAGAAAACAAGCGGAATTGTATGATTCAGATCAGATGGTTGCCGATTGGGGAACAACTATTGACACTACTGGACAATTCACTGTTTGGAACCAACACATCAATGGATACGACTGGTGGAGCGAGGGTGCTATGGATGCTGCTGCTGATGGCTCTAACCAATTAGATTTAGGATGGGGAGATTACAACACTGTAACGCATCAAATATTAGGGTCACGTATATTTGTTCTGAAATTTACGAATGGAGATTGCAAAAAAATTGTAATTGAATCATTGATTGGAGGTGTTTATTCTATAAAACATGCCGATCTAGATGGTTCAAATGAAGTAATCCAAACAGTAACAAAATCAGATTACTCTGACCGCCACTTTGCTTATTATCATGTACTGAACAATACAGTTGAAGATCGCGAGCCATCGAATGATTCTTGGGAAATTGTATTTACCAATTATGTGTTAGAATTAGCTCCTAATTACTATTCTGGCGTAACTGGAGCATCGCACAATAGCGGTGTTACGGTTTCTAAAGTTTCAGGAGTTCCTGTTGCGACTTCAACATACAATACCTGGGACACAACTATTAATACAATTGGATACGATTGGAAAGTGTTCGATTTTGCAACCTTCTCTTACAATATTGTTGATTCACTAAGCTACTTTATTCAAACAGAAGATGGAGATATTTGGAAATTAATTTTTACAGATTTTGAAGGAAGTGCAAACGGAAACATTCACTTTACGAAAGAACAAATAGAGTATGCAGGCATCCCTGTTTATGAAGGAGCGAATTTAGAAGTCTATCCAAATCCTACAAATGCTGTGTTGTATATCAACTATGCACATGATGTTAAAAGTGTCACTATAACAGACATGAATGGACAATTGGTGTTGGAAAAGACGGTGAATATTTCTTCAATTGACGTATCAACCTTGGAAGAAGGGATCTATTTACTTAGAGTTCAAAGTCAATCAGGTCAAAGTTCAGTTAAGAGAGTTGTGATTCAACATTAGAACACTTTAAACAATTGAAAATCACCTATACTTCACCTAATTGAGGAATACAATTAATGGAAATGGTGGTCTTAAGTTAAGGCCATCATTTCCATTGAAATTGAAAACAATGGTATTGTCATTAATTTGAAAAACAGAAACAGTATGAGAAGTTGTACCGAATTCATCAGTTTGCACGAAAACACTTTAGGCGTTGCTGGTTACTGTTATGGTTGCGAAAGTTTTCATTTGAAAATGAAGGGATTGTTGTCTGTCGTTAGTGAGGTTCAGCTTGGAGTTATTGAAGAGAATTTAGTTCAAATGCAGGGTGATTTAGAGACTCAACAAATAAATGATCCAAGCGTTGGTGTTCAAATTAAAATTACAGAAAACACATTTCTATGCCTTTCTTATGATGAGGTAATAGAAGCCTTGGAGCTTATTGAGATGGCGAATTATATGAAAAAGATTAATGACCTTGTTTTATGATCGGCAAGGTATTCTTTTTAGTTCTGTTGTTTTGTGCTCAACTCACGTGGGCCCAAAATAAAATTACAATTCAATCCAATCTCGAGGAAGTAATTCCTGGAGCTAAGTTTGTAGCCATTTCATACCCCGATTCGATCTTCGTTATTCAAAAAATATCAGATTCTGAAGGTGCCATTTACCTTGACGAAGTGACTGGTAAATTCTCTGTTTCTGTTGGTTATTTTGGTTTTGAAACGTATAAGGATACCGTCAATATTTCCACTTTAGAAACAATAACCTTGAGTAAGGTTCAATTGATAGATGACATTGTTATTACAGCTCAAAGTACGGCTGTCTCTGTTGAGAATGCAGTTCAGAAAATCACTGTAATTAACTCAGATCAAATTGAAAAATCAGGAGCCAATAATCTTACCGATATTCTTACTTACCAAACTGGAATCCGCCTTGCACAGGACAATGTTCTTGGGAGTTCAATGGACCTAGGTGGGATTTCTGGTCAAAATGTAAAAATATTAATCGATGGTGTCCCGGTTATTGGTAGACAAAATGGGAATGTTGATTTAAGTCAAATAAACTTAAACAATATTGAACGTATTGAAGTGGTAGAAGGACCATTGTCAGTTAATTATGGTACAAATGCATTGGCAGGAACAGTAAATATTATTACAAAAAAGAAGGGCAAAAGAGGATACAGTGTTAATGTAAACCCATTCTATGAAACTATAGGGAACTATAATTTATCTGGATCGATCTCCATGCGTAAAAAGCAACATAATTTCACATTGGATGGTGGACGGAATTTTTTTGATGGTTGGATGGAGGAAGATTCATTCGTAGAGTTTACTATGGAACAATTAGCAGATTCAAATCGAGTTCAAACGTGGAAGCCAAAAGAGCAATATTTTGGAGGTATAAGATATTCTAATACATCTAATAAGAATGAATTTTCAGTTTACGGAAAGTATTTTGATGAGTTAATTGTTAATCGAGGTATGCCCTCTTCTCCTTATTTTGAAACAGCATTTGATGACTATTATAAGACTATTCGACAAGATGCAGGGGTATCAAATAATCTAAAATTCAAGAAAAGTAAGTTGAATACATTGCTTGCATTCAATAACTTCATTCGTAGAAAAAACACCTACTATAAAGACCTAACGAACTTGAGTCAGGTTTTGTCTGAAACTTCTGGTGCACAAGATACATCACGCTTTAGTCAACTTACTGCTCGTGTCATTTACAGTGGCCAGATAGGATCTAAAGTGAGCTATCAAATTGGTGCTGATATTAATCATTCTAAGGGCTGGGGAAGACGTATTGATAGTTTGTCTCGTGAAATTGGGGATTACGCAAGTTTTTTAACACTAGACTGGAAATTAATGGATTCATTGACCATTAAGCCTGGAGTGCGATATGCATATAATACGACCTATCAATCACCAATAATTCCTTCTTTAAATGTGCTCTATAGAATTAAGAATATATCGATTAGAGCATCAGCGGCTCGTGGATTCAGATCTCCAGATTTAAAGGAATTGTACTTGGATTTTGTAGATATCAATCACAACATTATAGGGAATCAGGACCTACAAGCAGAAAACAGTGTAAATTATTCAGTTTTTGTTAATTGGATAAAACGCACAAAGAATAAAGCGCGGGTTAAAATTGAGTGCGGCGCTTATTACAACGATATCGATAACTTAATCACGCTTGGAACAATTGATAATAACGTTTTCACGTATATCAATATTGGTGAATTCAGTGCAATTGGACAACAATTGTCGTTTAATTATCGCACTAATCGTTTTAATGTAAATGTGAATGCCACATATATCGGAAGGTTCAACCCCGACTCTAAAACGTCAAATGTGCAACGCTATTCATTCTCTCCAGAGGTGGGAACACAATTGAATTATATTTTCATCAAGAATAAACTACAAGCCAATATATTCTATAAGTACAACGGACAACTTCAAAGCTTTGCTGTTGATTCTGACGGAGATGTACAGTCGAGGTTACAAGCTGGGTATCATATTTTAGATGCGTCAGTTACTTTGGATTTATTCAAGAAAAAACAACTCTCTTTTACAGTAGGAGGAAAGAACATATTGAATGTAACGCAGGTTAATGTTATCGGTCAATCTCAAGGCAGTGTGCATTCAAGTTCATCTAATTTTAATGCTGGACGGGGAGCATCAATCTTTATATCCATGCGCTATAAATTCAATTTTAATAAGAAGTAGATATATGAAATATGCATTATTATTTTTGTTAACAGGGTTGCTTTTAACAGGATGTTTTAAAGATGAACTTCCAGTTCAGAAGCACGAATCAGGAGATGCTGTTGAGGTTCAAATAAGTGTTGGCCAAGATTACAACGATCAAGTATTCTATAGCTTGACCAATAACGAAGTTATTTCTACGAATCAAAAAACGGATTGGGACTTGGCATTTGAGTCATCTACAGTCGGATTTCATATACGATTAAACACTTCCCGAGGAATGGCTATACATCATAGCACTCTCAATTTTAGTGATGTTACTGATGCATCTGGATTGGATTGGAATTGGGACAAGCCAAACGGCGATCTTGATTCTACTGCTATTGGAGATTGGTTGACAGATAATCATCTTTACGTTCTAGACATGGGGTATGATGCTTCAGGAGCCCAATTGGGCTACAAGAAATTCATTCTTTCTAGTGTAACGCAAACAGAGTATACAATTGAATTCGGAGACCTCGTAGATGTTGTTTCTCAAACATTGACAATCACAAAAAATGATATTAATCTATTTACGTACTACAAGTTGGGAGAAGGTGAAGTTACAATTGCCCCTCCGAATGAGTACTGGGATTTGAAATTCACACAATACACTCATGTTTTTCATTCTCCTTCACAACCGTATGTTGTAACTGGTGCTCTATTGAATCGTTTTAATACAACAGCGGCTAGAATTGAGAACAAGCCATTTAACGACGTTGTATTCGATGATATCGCTTCGCTTACTTTCTCTAGTAACATGGATTATATCGGTTACGATTGGAAAACGTTCGACTTTACAAATTCTATCTATATCGTTCATTCTGAAGTCACGTACATTGTTCGAACAAATCAAGGTGGGTATTATAAATTTCACTTTGTAGACTTCTATAATGATCAGGGAGAGAAAGGTTACCCCAAAATGGAAGTGCAATTATTATAAATAGAGTTGTAACGATTAAGGCTATTCCTTTTTACTCAAAATTTTAACCTGAAATATATATAAATCAAACTACGGCGACACAAAATTAAACGAACAGTATTTGCCGTATAAATAGCACAAAAACAGCACAATGAAACAGTTATCAAGTATTTTTTTAGTAACAATTTTAGCAAGTAGTTACTCTTTTGGTCAATCAAAAATGGATCAAGATAAAGAAGCAATCAAAAGTATGTGTGGTTGTTATGAAGTTGGATTCAACTTTATTGAAACGTTTAATTACTCAGATGATTCAACGTATATGAAATCAAGAGAGAAACACGCAGGAGCTCTCGAATGGGCAGGATTGGTTGAAGACTCTGAAGGAAAAGTGTCGATTCAACATTTGTTGATTGTTGATCATGAAGGTGAAACAATGATCATAAAGCACTGGCGCCAAGATTGGATGTATGAAAACACTGATTTTTATATGTATGACCACGATAACAAATGGTCGTATCAAGAAAAAAGTGAAGAGGATGTGTATGGTCAATGGACTCAAAAAGTCTATCAAGTAGATGATAGTCCGAGATACGAAGGAAGTTCATCTTGGGTGCATGTCGATGGTAAGAGTTATTGGGAAAATACAACTGATGCACCATTACCACGTAGAGAGTATACTCAAAGAAGTGATTACAATGTAACTATTCGATCAAATCGTCATGAGATTGCGGCTGAAGGATGGATTCACGATCAGGACAATAAAAAAATAGTTCGTGAGGATGGAGCTGACGATATATTACTTGCAAAAGAAAAAGGTTACAATACCTATGATCGCGTTGAAAATTCAAAATGCCAAGCTGGAATCGATTGGTGGAAAACAAACGAAGCTTTTTGGTCTAATGCAAGAGATGTTTGGGGAGACATTTACGGTAAAGGAAAAGATATTGAGTTAGAAGATAAGGTAGAAGGAAAGCACATATATGATGTTCTATTCGGAATGGACTTAGCTACTAAGCCAAATGAAATCAAAAAAGAACTTAAAAAGTTCATTAAGTAATTTCCCTTTTTCATAGTTGCAGACAAAAGTCTCCAGATATTAATTCTGGGGGCTTTTTTTACGCTGTTAGGTTTCTTAAACAGATTGGAGTTTTCAGTAAATCGAAGTACTATAATTTGACTCAATAACAATCAAACAGTATTTGTCCATTTTGTTGGCATTTCTCTAAAGATGTAGTGCTGTCATTCAGTAGTCGTTCAATCATTCGAAGAACGTTCTTTTGCATTGCAATAGAACCACAAATTAGAACAACAAAATCATTTTCTAGAGCTTTACAGAGATATTTGTGCTCTTCAGCTAAAACATCTTGCACGTATTGCTTCTTTTCAATTGGGTCTTGTGAAAAAGCATAACGAACTTTATTTATTGCATTTGAACTTGTAAGCTCAGATAGGTATTGATTATAAGGTTGCAATGATTCTTTAGATTTTATTCCAAAAAATAAATCCAATGATTGAGAACTATCCTTTTCTTGGGCCATTCCTAGAAAAGGAGCGATTCCTGAACCATTTGCTATACAGATCACATTTCTTTTCTTCGGCAAATGGAATTTTGTATTGCGGATCACTCGTGTTTGAATAGTATTTCCTTTTATTTGATTACTTAAATAATTTGAACAAGTTCCAAGTTCATGTTTTCGAATGCTTAAGAGAATTTCTCCATTCAATTTTGCAATCGAATAAAACCGTTCAGACGAATTTTTATTCGGTGTTACAGCGAGTAAATCACCTGATTGAAATTTTGAAAACCGATTTGGCTTTAACCTTAAAAGAAAGGTTCCTTGGCGATTAATTGTAGTTTCAATTACTTGAGTTGAATTTGTTTTAACTTTTTTAGGAGCCAATATCAGTGTTGATTTTACCTTTGTGTCTTCCTGAAGTCTGTCAAACCAATTATTGAATTGGGAATACGATTGATCGTGAATTGTTTCAAGAGGTAAAAGTACCTTTGCCTTGGAACAAGATGCTATTTCAGTTTGGATGTCTTTTGCGAATTGACAAAAATCTGGATAATACCGCGAACCAAACCCGACTACTGCAAACTCAAAGTCATATTTTGGTTGAGTTTCTTTCCACTTTGAAATGAATTTTTTGGCATTTGAAGGCGCTTCACCTTCACCATATGTAGATGTGATAATTATAAGTCGCTTAAGGCTTTTGTATTCTATATAATTATCTAAGTCATCGATGTAGATTGCTTTGTTATTGTTCACGAATGCTTTGTACAATTGTGCTGCAACATATTTTGAAGTTCCGTTTTCCGATCCAAATAGAATCACCGTTTCTGCATGTTCTGATTTCACTTTATTTTTAACAATTCCCTTTCTACGGTCCACGGAGATTCGAAATCCTGAATAGATGAAAAACAAAATGTTAAGGCACGCGATAAATAAAACGATAGACCAAAGAATACTTCCTTTACCGGTATGTAAGTTGTAACTCAATCTGGAAATAGAATCCCAATTACCAAAAGAAAATTCACTAATAAACTCACCCGTAAATTGGTTCACTAAAATATCGCGATTGTGCAGTGTAACTTCAAAATACTCCTCTTTATCTGGACTGAATGGAAACAAAATGCATTCAACTTCATCAAGCATAATATTTTTTAGTGCAGGAAATTCACCTACAGTTCGCAATGGTTCTTCGACTAAGCTTTCAGGTTTGATGGTGTGTTTGGCTTGGGCTTTTTTTGGTGTGAAATCAAACCGATTCAACATCATAATTGAACCTGTAGTAGCAATTATGAAAATAACGACAAGTGAAAGACGTCCCGTTTTAATATGCCAACGCTGTGCAAAACTCGATATTTCTATTCGAGAGAAGAAGCGTTTAAATTTAAGTTGTTGGAGAATTAAAACGATGCCTGAAATTGAAATAAGGATGAGAAGGAAAGAGCTGATTCCAATAATAATTCGTCCAGTTTTCCCCATGAAAAGTGAACGGTGAAGTGTACGATTGAATTCGAAAAAATCAGATTTATTTTGAGGCGGCCCAATTTTCCTCATTGATTTCGGGTTGATGTAAAACTCAGAGAAATCGCCTTCAAATGTAATTACAGCGACTAGAACAAATTCATTGTCATCAATTTTTATATCAATTACTTCAAGGTATTCTTTTTGAAGCGCAACAATAAATTCAGAAACTTGAATGGAAGAAAGATCTCCTGAATTAAATGAACTTGTTTCATTTTGAATAGGCTCAAAAGCAAGCATTGCACCAGTTACAGATGCAATTAGTAAAAAAACAGATGCAACAAGTGCCAGGCATAAATGACTAAACCGCCAAATAGATAAAGTCATTAACTTTTATTGAGGTAAAAAACGAACATAGCGGACGAAACCTTTTCCACTGAATTTCCGCTGTAGATTTTGAGTGGTAAGATCAAACTCGACGTCTTTTGTATGGTAGCCCTTGTCTTCAACAGCTGTTTCAAATCTAATTTTATATCCTTTATCTATTTTGGTTGGATCAATTTTAATGACACTTACAGTGCGCCCACCACCACTGATCGATGCCCCAGTAACACCGTCGATATTCGCTCGTTTTTTTCCATAAAATTTCCACCATGAAGTCATTTCATAATACCATTCACTGTCATCTCCCCAAACACGTAAGGTTTTCTCATACTTACCTTCAGGATTTATCAATGAAACAACGACGTATGCTCCTTCACCTTCATAACTCGTAAGTTGAATTAGGCATTTGTAATTTTTCATTGCTGGCGTCGACAAAGATAATCCTAGCCAAAGAAAAACAGTAGTTGTAATTAATAAGATCGTTCGTTTCATAGTTTTATTTTAAGAAAGTCAAGTTTACATTGGCAGACGCTAATAATTCATTCTCTGAAGCCAAATCAAATGCAGTTTCACCAAATTCAGTCTTTAAAGTTTTGTCTGCCCCGATCGAAATTAATAACTTAAGTAGAATGTCATTGGAGCTATTCATTGCTGCAAAATGAAGAGGTGATAAGCCATCGTTGTTTTTAATATTTAAATCATTTACAAGGGAAGAGACATATTCAAGTATCTTTTTATCGCCCAGTTGAATTGCAACATGTAAAATAGTATTGCCATTTTTCAAAACAATTTCTGGATCAGCACCTTTACTTATAAAGTACATTATCATCTCTAAATTATTATATTCAATGGCGTTCACCAATGGCGTTTTTCCCTTTTCATCAGCTTTGTTTAAGTCAATGTTTTGCGCAATGAAAAAGTCTACTACTTCTGTTAAATCTGATGTTTTAGCAATTGAATGGAGCGCATTTTGTCCTTCTTTAGAAATTGCCAATGGAGAAACACCTGCATTTTTGAGGAATTGAAATACTTCCAGATCATTCACTTTGTTCCTTCCACCTTGACTTGCACGAATCATAGCATAGTCATTGTTGGCATTTGGATTTATTCCTTCTTTTATTAGGTACTTTAGAACTGTTAAGTTACCTAATTGAGATGCGTAAACGAAAGCATTATTTCCGTTGTTGTCAACATCACGAATAAACAACCCTTTGTCTGTAAAATAAGTTATGAACTCAGTAGAATCTAGGTGAGGCATCAATAAAATTAATGGGCTTGCTCCATCTTTGCTTTTTTCTTTCAAAACATCTGCGCCATTGCGAATGCAGAAATCGTAAAGAGCAGGATTTATTTGTCCTGTTACTGCGGCAAAATTCATTATACTGTAGCCATGCGCATCAATGATATCTGTTTTTGCACCTTTTTTTAGGAGGTGCTCCATTAATGTTAGGTTATTTTTGTAAGCCGCCCAAAAAATATAAGTTCTTCCATCATGGGTGATTTTATTTGCATCGTTCCCCTCTTTTTCTAGAATGTATTGAATTACCGAGTTGTCAACTTTTTCAAGAATAGCCCAAACTACACCGTCAAATTTATGAGCGTTTAAAGCGGCAATATCATTTCCCGAGTTTATATCTTTTTTAATTTGTTCAATGGATGGATTGTTCTTCCAATATATACGATCTAAAAAAACATTTTTGCTTTGACCTAAAATGAAATTACAAAGAGGAAGAATAGCTAGAAGGATGACGAACTTTCGCATTATTTTTTTTGTGAAATTCGATATTTACAGGAGTTAAAACAATACCATAATTGCGGTATTTTAACTGTTTAATCACTAACGAAAGGCTTACCAATAAGAGTGATGTTAATATTTTAGAGAAGAATACCATAATTAAGGTATTTACAATTCAACATTTATTTAAGTACTTGTAGTCACATTAAAATCAAGAATTATGAATAACTTGAATGAATTATCTAACTGCGGAAATGGTAGAATAGTTTTGAATCGCTACCATTATTTTGGAGGCTTGTCTGAACAACCAATAATGGAATTCTGCGAGGATAATGGGATTAATCTGGAGTTTATTCATATTCTATGGGAGGCATTCCAAACAAATTCAATCCCTGACACACAATTATTAATGCAGTTTGATACTGCTATGATTATAGAGTATTTGGAAAAAACGCATGCATATTATCTTGATAAGTTGATTCCAGAAATTGAGTTGAACATATTTCGTTTTGCACAACTATTGGGAATTGAACATCCAATAATTAAACATCTAATAATTCATTTCGATTTATATAAACAAGATTTGGTAGCTCATATTCAGGACGAAGAGTTATTCGGTTTTACTCATGCAAAACAACTATTGATAAATGGTGTTTCTTCCTTGAATTATAAAATTGCTCATTTTGAAATTGAGCATGAGCACAAAGAGGAGCAATTGGGAGAATTACTTCACTTTTTAAAAAGTAATGTAAGCGAATGCGAGGTGTTGCCATTTAAAATGATCCTATCTAAACTAGAGTTATTGCAACGCGACTTGTTCATTCATTCTTCTGTTGAAGATGAGGTTCTGGTTCCTAAAGTACGCCTTTTGGAACGCGTCCTGCTGTCAAGACACCATTAAAAAGACAGGAGGTTTCACTTACGGGAATTACTGTAACACTAGGCTATGCAATCTATGCATGGCTAACCGAAAGGCCGAATACATTCAAAAGTACTTACCAGTGATTGAACAATGGAGAGAACCTTATTTTATTACCTTTACCAGCGTTGGCAAAGAAAAGATTGTTACCACAAATTTTTCAAATGTTCCTGCTCTTTACTCCTTGTTTGGGCAGCAACTATTCTGGGCATCTCTCGCACATGGCGCGCCGAAACCTTCTATTACCTATAACGTTGAATATGGCTTGTTTTAATGCGCTATACACCATGTTATAGCCCATTATTGTTCTGTCATTAATTTACCAGTGGCTATTATTCCATATTTATCATACAATTGAAAAATGTAGGTGCCTTTTGGCAATCCTTCTTTTTCAATCATGAATTTATTTGAACTAATATTTTTAATTGTCTTGACTTCTTTTCCTAGTAAGTTATATAGGATACAGGTATACGGTTCTTTTGTATAATTTTCAAATTCAATTGTAGTATTTTGGTTGAATGGGTTTGGAAACACTTGAATGTTTTGATTTTCAGTGTTCTCATTTAAGCCATTAAATTGATCTACCAGACAAGAATCTTGTGTGTTTTCTGTGATGAGCATACTCCAATCAGACCCCGTTGTAAATGTGTAGCCTAAATCACATAAATATGATTCACCAGCTATTTGTGGTTTGCCCTCAATAATGATACGAAAACCAATATCTCCCGCATATAATTGGAATGATGCAGGTATGACTAAAGTATCGCCTTGATATACAGGAACCAATGTCCCTAGAGAGTCTCTATATGCAGCATGTGTTTGAGATGCTCCTTGATTTGTACTATCGACAACTATTTTGAAATCAACACCAGTTATGAACCCTGATGCTAGTGAGCCTCCTAGGTCAACACTTCCTATCCCTGTAAATGGTAATGATCCATAGTAGGTATAAACGGTGTCATTTTCATTTTGACCTTGTTGATAAGTAGGTAAAATAATGGATTGGGCAATAGAGCTTGTCCATGACAGAAAAGCAAATATGATTAAAGTTGATTTCATGATTTTTACTTAATTTGTTTTAATTGGCTACAACGTTTTGAAGCTATGCACCTTGTTGTGCTGCAAAGATTGTTTTTTCCAAGGTAAGAATAGTATTTTGATCTTCTTTGGCTGCTCTGAGACTACTGCCGTCTAATGTTATCCAATCATAAGTGTATCCAGGATCTCTTCCTCCAACAGTGAAATCAAGAAACCGTCTACAATCATTACGCTTCAGAGCGTTAAGGTCGACTTTCGAGTTGTTAAAGCTAATCAACCTCCATCCTTCTAATAAATTCCTTCACATCAGTATTGATCTCAACTTCCTCATTATCGCTAAACCTGTTCATCGCTCCATGCATATTCACAATCGCTGGAATTCCATACTCCCTTGCTACAACGGCACCATGACTCAGCGGTGAACCAATTTCAGTAATAATTCCACCGATAATCGCAAAATAAGGAGACCAACCAATATCTGTGTATTGACAAACCATAATATCTCCTTTTTCCAGTTTGTCTGCTTCTTTTATACTTCGCACGATTTTAATTTTCCCGATTGCTTTGCCTTGACTAACAACAGAACCGTTACTCGTTCCTTCCGAAGATTGATTGACTACCGGATAAGGATGACCAAAATAAACCTCGTTGAAGCTCATTTTTGAATAGATACTATTCAGTCGATTTCGCTCAATGATTAGTTGAGAACTATTCGGTAATTCCTTTTTGATCAGCGCTCCGATTTCTTTGTGAGTAAGATTAAATATATCTTCTGAATTCTCTATCCATCCTTTTCCCCTCAATTGCTCGGCTAAATCAATATAGGCGAACTTCAATTTCTGTTGGAACTTTATTACAGCCGATTTACTGGCTTCACGCATCGCAACAGCTTCTCGTGTAGATTTTGCCAGCGTTTTAATGATCGATCGTTTAAGTACATTCATCTTAGGTAATTTCGACATCGCCGCCTTCATATCGAAGGCTTGTTTCGCAGAGTTAAATTGACCAGCTTTCACAATGTTTCTCAACACCGGAATAAGCTTAATGGGATCTTGTGACCAATCTTTTTCAGCCATTTCAGCTTCGCGAACACACCGATGTCCATGCTCTAAAATAAACTCAGCATATGCTTCACCCATTGAACCTTGATCAGCTAGAATAGTTCTAAGCAAATCAGTATCCTCCATCGATTCACTATTGGGAACTGTTGAGACGATTTCTTTCGCTAGATTTTTTAGCATCTGAATGGAATCTGATCCAACTATCCCATCAATGTTGATCAAAAAATTCGAAGCATAAATATTACTTTCATGGCTCGGCTTTGGCCCACCACTGATCACACTAATCAAAGCCGAGTACTGACTACCAGATTTACCCGAAGTACAATAATGATAGCTATATGCAATGTTCAAATTGGGCAATTGACCGTCAATCCATTGATATAATTCCTCAATCGCTAGATTTTTAGGCTGATGAATTTCATCGCACATTTTTTGGAGCTTTTCCAATCGTTTTTTCGCCTTTCCGAAGTAGCCAAATTGTTTAATCTGATTTCGAATTTGAATAAGTTTTCCTTTTGGACTGCCCTGAGATTTATGATCCAATTCTCGCCCTAGAATACTATATTCGATGTATTCGTTCTTCGGCAAGAGAATATAATCGGAAATGGCGTAAAGTCCTGTTAGACTTATAAAACCGTGATTATAAAAGTATTTGATATTGAAGTGCTCTTCAAAAATTTCCTTTTGAACTCCACACTGCATGTAAAAATCCTGAATTCCGTATTCGATTGCTCGACCAAACGCTGACAAGGAAAGAGGTGTCAAATGTCCGGGCATCATCTCTCCAATATTTGCCCGTGTCAAAATCTCGTTGCTACTAGCCAGTGATGAGTCTAATTCATTAGGATGAACATCGGAAAGAGTGGTGATCGGTCGCACTTGCAGCCAATACAAGGTGTCATTTTGATCAACTGCCCATTCAACGTCTATTTCATGCCCTAATTCGTGTTTAAGTTTGATCAAACCATCATTCAGTTCTTGAAGAATTGAGTCAGAGGCAAACTTCGATTCCTGTTGATCGCTTTTTGATCCTTTTGGTGCGTAATTATTGATCTCAATTTGTTCCGGTTCCGCTTTTCCATCAACTAATTTATCGCTTAAACCATCAACAATGTTGATAATAGAAAGATCTCTTCTTCCAGAAACTGGGTCAGCAGAAAATGCCACACCTGCATATTTTGCATCAATCATTTCTTGAATAATGACGGCAACGGAATTCTCCTTGTGAGCATCTGAATCATATGATTTCACCCGATCCGCTTCTCCAGAAGCAATACAATCTTTCACGGCCTGAGCAATTTTATCGGCACCATTTAAATTCAAGTAAGATTCAAATTGACCCGCGAAGGATTGATTTCCTCCGTCTTCTCGCATTCCACTAGACCGAACAGCTTTATTTCCATCCGACATCCATGAATAATGTGATTCAGGGCTTTCAAAAAACGATTCGCGTCCTTCAAAAGTTATCACAAAAAAGGGTGGAATAGTAAATGCATGTTGATGCAAGAGTGCCAATCCTTTCGCTTTCCCTCCTACTGGAAGATCACCAATAATTTCATCAAATTTATAGATCATAATGAGAAGGGTTAAACCCAAATTCGGTCACCAATTTTATCGGAGTTCCATTAACAGTTCCAAACGATATTCCTTCATTGATAAGGTATTCATCATCCATGTTATAAGGAACAAATGTATTTCGCTCACTTTTTAAATGATATTCTATTCCATCAGAATATTTCAGTTTCAAATCTAGTTTTCCTGGAAATAGAGGATTTGAAGCAAACTCTTCAATCGTTGGGAGCTCTCTCAAATAATGAATTTGATCTCCTTCTGTTATAAATCCAGCACTGAGTTGCCCCATATAATCATACTGAACCATAGATAAGTTGAATGCTTCTTTATTTTCCAACATTCCGCCAATCCAAACATGCCGCTTCCATCCGCCCCATTTTCGAATTCCCCAACTATGATCGCGCATTGATGAGAAGTCAACCTTTCTTAAGTCACCGTCAATTTCAATCATTCCGGTCAGTCGACCACCTTGTTCAAAATGATTTTTCTTGGAGTCTTTCAATTTTTCAAAAAATGATTTCGACCATTTGGCTTGAGCAATTGCTAATGCCGTTGCATCTAAAATCAAAGCATTTTGAAAATCCACAATAGCTGTTTCTGCATTGAACTTTAAGTCAATCTTGACGTTCTTTGAGGAGCCATCTAAATCCATTTCTCCTTGGAATGAAACGTACCATTCTTTTCCTAATTGAACATTATCAAAGCGCAATTTTCCTTGTTGAAACCCTTCTCCTTCTTCTCCGGGATGTTTCTTCAATCGCAAGAGTCCGAGATCCGGAAAAAACACTTCCAACCAGTATTCATTTCCTCGCGTTGTTCGAAAACTTTGTCTCGCGAGAAAAAAAGACCCATCGTCAGATATTCCATTAAAATAGGATGAATCGTTGAACAAAGCTTGCGAAGCGTCAGAATGCTTTTGCTCGATTACTTCCAACGGAATATTTTCGACTTCTCGTTTAAGTAATTTTCGTTTGATCATTTTGTATTTTAGACCTTCAAGCATCTTATTCTAAGTATTTTGATTTCAATAATTCTAGTTCTGCTTCAGTTAATCCTAATTCGAACCGAAAGTAATTATTAGCGGAGAGAGATTCACTGTCTATGTAATCGAAAACGCCTTTCAAATTTTCCTCTCGAACATAAAACAGCGATTTAACAGGAGCAAACTCTTCATCTGAAACTTCTCGATTGAATTGTTTGCTGAAATTTTCCTTGATCAGTTGAATGTAATACTCGTTCTGTCTTTTCAGCAATTCGTTAGACTTCAAATAGTCCATGTAGATGTAATCGCGCTCAACATCAAAGAAATCGAGTAGCAGTGCGCTAATTATTCCGGTTCGATCTTTTCCCTGACTGCAATGATAAATAATTCCTGTGTCGGCATTAAGTATCGCTCGATAAACTAAAGCCAATTCAGATTTGAATGTTGTAATCACTTCGAAATAGATCTTGTTCATCACATTTGAATCGATTAAACCAAATTCACCCTTTTCGAAAATTGGAATCAACGATTTTGAAATGTTCCCAGCATTGATGGCAACGTTATAATACTCGATAGTTTTTGGATGATTTTCGGTATCAAGGAGTTCGATTTCTTCCGACGTTCTCAAATCAACGATATTTCCAATTCCCAATCCTTTCAACACTGATAAATCGTTTTCATCTAGTTTACCGAATGATCCCGATCGGAAGATTCGATTCTCTTTTATTTTCTGACCTGATTTCGTTCTAATTCCGCCTAAATCACGAAAATTCGGTTGACTATTTAAGATTGACTCCCTCAAGTGTTTCTGTTTTAATCTAAAGTTAATTAATCTTGTTTACATAACTGTTTCGAAAAATGAATTAAGCAGGATTAAATTCATTTTGAAAAGGTATTATGGTTGGTTCCTAAGATATGCCTTTTGGAACGCGTCCTGCTGTCAAGACACCATTAAAAAGACAGGAGGTTTCA
>CAJVYC010000010.1 GCA_913009205.1 uncultured Fluviicola sp.
TAAATAATTTTCGGATAATTATAAGTGTTATAATTTCATACTGTTTAGTTATATAGGTGGTAAATGACTTTGATAAGTAATAGATTAATAAGTAAACTTCATAAACAAGTATAAATGAGAATGGGGTGTAAATTGCCGATATCGGATTATTAAATAATTCCGATTCTAAAGACAAATTTACTACACCGAATTTTGATAAGTAAATTAAAATTAAGTGGATGAAAAAGCCAAATAACGCAACATAGAGTATTGCTTTTTCAATCCGTCTTTTGGCGAACTCAGATAGAAAAATTTGATAAGTTTTATTTAATAAATTCATATTCTATTGAGTTTAATCTATTTTGTTTAACCTGCATTAAAAATGCATTTTAAGTTTTGTTAGTAGTTAGTTTATTTAAAGTTATCCGTAAAAGATTTCATGATTTTATCATTAGGTGAAGAGAAAAGTGCAAATATGTTATCCGCGTTTGCTGTGGATTTTAGAGAAACAGTAACTCCATGTTCTGTATTAGCCAATCCAAGATCTATTGATCCAACAACAAAAAAGTTATTGAATTTAGCATTCAATTGATTAAGGGAATCATTATTTTCTATTTTCTTAAAACCTCCAGCTTCTAAAGCTGACTTACATTTTATTTTTGCTTCTTCAAGAGATCCATTAAATTGTAGACTATTCTCTTTGCTTTTTCTAATTGCCATAAACTTTTAAGTTGTAATTAATACCAACAGAACTTTGCATTGCTATGATATTTTTTTAGCTGTAGTTTATTTCTAATACCACAATATAATAACTTCTCATGTTGTTTTGGTTCGACAACTCAAATAGTCATAAATGGATAAAATAAAAAAAGCACCAAACCAAGTTGGAATCGTGCTTTGTGACCCCAGCAGAACAGAGTTTAAACTTTTTGAGGATTTTTAAAGGACATTGGAAATCATAAAAGCTAGATCACGATGAATTCTTGTGTTAATGTTTTAGCTAAACTGCGTTTTAATGCAGTTTAGGTTTTGTTTTAGAACCGTTACCGACATATCAATTTTTTAATAGTAATAACATTTCCAGTAGAATCAAGAACTTTTGCAAAATAGGTTCCTTTAGATGCTAAGATTTTTAAATTGAGTTGGACTTCATTAGAAGTAAAACTTTTTCTCAACACTACTTTACCCAAAATATCAGTTAATATAATCTGACCATTAGAGTGTTGGTCTAGGGTAATAGTAATAATATCATTAGAAGGATTGGGAAATAACTTTACTGTTCGTTCATCTATTTCGATGTGAGAAGTTATTGTTTGTGTATAGTTAAGTATGCATGTATCGGATCCCGGGTTACTGCCTGTTAAGTTCGAGTATACAAAGTAAATATTCAAAGGATAAGAAGGGGAAATTGGATTTGGAAGATTATAGCTATACCAAGATGTATCTAAAGCGGGTGTGACAAACCAATTAATATCTCCATGTTGTAAAGTGTCACCATTATTATCAATTGTGAAGGCTATATAAGGATAGTGACTATCCATTGTGTCCCCATTGTAAATGCCAAAATCAATGGACAAATTGGAGTTGTTAATTATAACATCAGTAGCTTGCAGCAATGAACAGTTGACTTGCCCCTGCCCAAAAGCATTCAATTGAGTGATTAAGATTAGAATTAGAGTTATATTTTTCATAATGTTCTACAACGGCCTAGGCTAGAAAGTCGTACGGACTTTTTACCAAGATTTTAGTTTTAAAGTTAGGAATTGTTTTTCAACCATGGATTATCTTTCGAAGCATAAGCCCCGTATGCTTTTTTAGCCTTTGTTATAACCATTTCTTCCTTTTCACACACACACACACACATACTGGAAATTTAAGACTACCTTGCGCGCCTAAACATGTTAACTTATGATTAAAAACACTGTACTATTCTTAACACTACTTACTACTACAACTGTCACAGCACAGGAAGTCGTATCCACCCAAGGAGATTCTTACTCCAACGGAACTGGAAGTATCGACTTTACAATCGGCGAAGTGATAATCAACACGGGTACTGATGGAACCAACACTCTAACACAGGGCTTTCATCAAACCAACTGGAATTTCGTAGGACTCGAAGATCATCTTCCAAGCTACGCAGCAATTATTTTCCCCAACCCAACAGTAGATGTATTGAACATTCAGACGAGTTCGTTCGAAGGTGTGACATATACACTCTACGATGGTCAAGGAAAACTCGTTTTACAGGATTTGCTTTCTGCTAAGCAAACACCAATCGAAGTAAGTGAATTAGCGCCAGGTAGCTACTCCTTGACTCTGAATAACGAAACACAAAATCTCAAAACATTTAAACTAGTTAAACTACAGTAACTGCTACATTATGAAAAAATTAATACTCTCACTGGTTGCAATTGCAACTATCGCATTAACATCCTTTGGTCAAGCGCCAGAAGGATTTAAGTACCAGGCAGTCGTTCGCGATGCCTCAAGCAATATTCTCACCAACCAAGCTGTTGGGATGCGCTTAACGATTCAACAAGGAAGCGTTGGAGGAACTACCGTTTATACGGAGACTTTCGCCCCAACTACCAACGGATATGGATTGGTAAACTTAGAAATTGGAACAGGAACAACGTCCGATGATTTTTCAACTATCGATTGGGCGAATGGACCTTTTTATATAGAAACGGCCGCCGATATTACTGGCGGTACTGCATACTCAGTAATGGGAACAAGTCAATTGATGAGTGTTCCTTATGCATTGTACGCAAAAACATCTGGAAGTTCAACTCCCGGTCCTCAAGGACCAGCAGGAGCTGACGGAGTTGACGGTGTTGATGGATCCGCAGGTCCACAAGGTATCCAAGGAGCAACAGGTCCTCAAGGAAATCAAGGACTTCAAGGAGTTACTGGGCCACAAGGTGTCGCGGGACCAACTGGAGCAGATGGAATTGACGGAGCAGTTGGTCCAACAGGACCAGCAGGAGCAGACGGAATTGACGGAGCAGTTGGTGCAACAGGACCAGCAGGTGCAGATGGAATTGACGGAGCAGTTGGTACAACAGGACCAGCAGGACCAGGTGGCCCTGTTGGACCGGCAGGAAACGATGGTATTGGAATCGCACAAACGATTTCAATTTCAGGATCAGATTTAACAATTTCTGGTGGTAATACAATTGCACTTCCAGCTGATGCAGATTGGACGTTGAATGGTAGTGATATCCACAATGCAAATTCAGGAAATGTTGGTATAGGTACTGCAACACCTCAAGGAGATCTTGAAGTATATTCTCAACCAGCAAATGGAGCTGCTGCATTGGATCAAAGTCAAACTGTCGGAGGATGGGGAGCTGGATCTACAACTCAGTGGCAATCATTTACCGCAGGAGCTTCAGGAGCTTTAACACAAGTCGATTTAGACGTAAATAGCGGTCTAAGTGGTGTTGGCCAAAATGGAGTAATTAAAATTTATGAGGGTAATGGTATAGGGGGTACATTGTTATCAACTGAAAACGTGTTTTTTGCCTATGTTTTCACTTTTCAACAGTTTCCTCTTACTGTGCAGCCTTTATTGACAGCAGGTCTGCAATACACAATTGAATTTTCGGTTCCTACAATTAATGTTGGTTGGGTTGATTTAAATATCAATAACCCGTACGCTGGAGGAGAGACAAATGTTGCAGGTTGGGATTACCTATTTAAGACTTACGTCGCTCCAGAAAGCCCTAGTGCGTCTTCATTAGTTGTTGTTGGTGGAAATGTAGGTGTTGGTACGAGTACACCAGCTACTAAATTGGATGTTGCCGGAGCAGTTAAAATAACAGATGGTACTGAAGGTGCTGGAAAAGTTTTAACTTCTGATGCTACAGGTAATGCATCATGGGAAACACTTGCAGCAGGTCCAGCGGGTCCAGCAGGTGCAGATGGGAGTGACGGTGCAGTTGGTGCAATAGGACCAGCCGGTCCAACAGGGCCACAAGGTCCAGCAGGAACACCTGCATTCGTGTATGATGAAGCTTATGATATTGGACCCCTACCTGCGTACGATGGTTTCACATACGCTGGTATACTATCGATGACAGTACCTTCTAGTGGATTGTATTGGCTCTCTATGCATACTGAAACTTATAATGCCGTTAATATGACTAGTCCAGTTCCATCTTTGACTGCTATTTTTAAGAACGGTGTATTAATTGATCAATTCTCTCAAAATGTACATCAACACGAAATAGGAAAATCTCTGACCTTGGTAGCTGGCGATATAATTGAATTGAAATGTGCTTCAAATATAGGAGGCGGACGTGCAGTAAAATCTTTTGGTTACCTTCAAAAGATTCAATAAGAATTTATGATTTCTATCAAGAGCAAACTTAAGTTTCTCATATAAAACAACTTCTAAAGTCCCTCTGAGTTGGAGGGACTTTTTTGTGCTGTATTTTCGGGAGTGGTTAATTGGTTATAACAAGTCGATAAAGTGCACTAGTGCACTTTATCCACGCTATAGGTTTAATCCAAATTTAAAGAATCTATAAGACTTTTTACTTCTACTACCTTTTTTAGCTGCCGCTTTCTCTAATTCCAAACTATTACAACTATTGAAGTTGTTTTGGTTCGACAACCCAAACAGTCATAAATGGATAAAATGAAAAAAGCACCAAACCTAGATGGAATGGTGCTTTGTGACCCTGACAAGATTCAAACTTGTAACCGCTGGAGCCGAAATCCAGTGCGCTATTCAGTTGCGCCACAGGGCCATTTTCAAATCAAAATACCGATCCGCATTGCAAAGTTAATATTGCTGATAAGATTCACAACATCAATTCCCTAATTCCCTTTGTTATTCAACAAAATTCAAATATTTTTGTTTAGAATGCGTTACTAGCTTACAAACTTTTTTATGCGACTACTTATTGTATTTCTTGCCATGTCCTTTGGGGCTTCGTCTCAAGTTGGAACGGGGCAATGGCGCTTGCATATTCCTGCGAAAGCGGTGGATGTCGTAGCAACCGACAAATCTGTCTTTACCGCCTATGAACAGGGGCTTAGCGAGTACGACAAGGCATCCAATGAATTGAGCTTCTGGGATGCAGTGAATTCACTTTCTGACATCTCAATTTCATGTTTGGGCAATTGCCCTTCCGATAATTCAATTTTTATTGGATATGAAAATGGAAATATCGATAAAATTAAAAACAACACCGTTACAAATATTCCAGCGATTAAATTGTCTCAAATTCAGGGGGTTAAGGAAGTGTTTAAAATGGTAGAGTACGACGGGCACATGTACCTTGCAACCGGTTTTGCGATTGTAAAAATCGATCCGAAGAAAAATGAAGTTCGTGATACCTATTATCCAACGAACGGAAATGCACCCATTCAAGACATCATTTTTACAGAAGATAGTATTTATGCTTTGTCGGATGATAGAATGTATCGAGGCCTCATTAGCAATGCTTCGTTGGCAGACCCAGCGCAATGGGAGGTAGACTCGCGGGTTCCAATTCTCCCGAGTACGATATCTACTAGGTATACAGATATTGAATTCGCTCACGACGAAATTTATGTGTTGTATCATGACAATTCGTTTGGTTCAGATTCAGTATATCATCTTACCGGTTCAGGGTTTGAAATTGCAATAGATGAAGGAGATTCGATAACTATGGAAATCCTTTCGCTCAATTCGATTAATGGAGACCTAAGCGTGAACTATTACGGGGGCTCTCGAATTTATAATCCCAGCTTTACAAGCTGGATTTCTACGAACTCCTATTCAGAAGGAAACTTTCCGATCCCAAGAAACCTTGCCTCTAATGACGGAACAATTTGGATTGCAGATCAAAACAATGGTTTGGTTAAATTCACAGCTCCCTTTCAAACGGAAGTTATTTCGTTCTCAGGACCGCCCAAAAGTGCTTTTTATGGAATGGGTTATTCAAGAGGAAAAATGGCATTTGTTAGCGGAGGGTTGTCGCTTTCTCAGCCAACTTTCAATAAATCGGGGATGTACACCTTAGAAAATGAAGAGTGGGAATTGCACAGTAGAGCAACTATTCCAGAGTGGGCGAACGACTTGGTTTTTGATCCATTGTCAGTTTCAATTGATCCAGATGACAACTCAATAATGGCCGTTGGAGGTTATAGCAATACCCCTTTGTCAATTATAAATACAACCGCAGGAACTATAGATACAATTTCGCCTACAAATTCATTGCTTGAAGCCAGCGTGTTTGGGAATGGTTGGTCATACATCTCTGAAGTTGAGTATGATGATAGAGGAAATTTGTGGGTGTTAAATGGACTAAGTAATGAACCATTAAAAGTGTTAACATCGGACAATGAATGGTATTCGTTTTCATTGGGGTCTTCCGCTAAGAGTAAATTCACCGATAAAATGGTGATTGACTACAACGGGAACAAGTGGATGGCAATTCGAGGGTCTGGATTGTTTGGATATAATGATCAAGGAACGGTTTCCACAGCATCAGATGATCAAATGGTAAATTTAACAACTGGAGCAAATACTGGAGCTTTACCATCGAATGAAATTTCGGCGCTGGCCGTTGATTTTGATAATGAAATTTGGATTGGTACAGAGGCAGGGTTCGCAGTTCTTTACAATTCAGATGGTACCTTTGACGCTGCTGATGGAGATTATAATGCACAACGAATTAAAATCGAGTTTGAGGGAAACGTAGAATATGTTTTAGGTTCAACGGGGATTACAGATATTGAAGTGGATGGTGCAAACAGAAAGTGGTTTGGAACAGCAAACGCGGGAATTCTATTATTATCCGCAGATGGATTGGAAATTCTGGAACACCATACGATGGAGGATTCACCTTTAATTTCGGATAATATTCTAGATTTAGAGCTCAATCAAGAAACGGGAGAGTTGTTCATTATTACGGACAAAGGATTGATTTCATATCGAACGAACGCAACCTATGAAGATCCAAATTATGCAGACGTTGAAATTTTCCCAAATCCTGTTCGCCCTGATTTTGATGGACCGATCACAATGCAAGGAATTCGATACAATTCGGATGTGAAAATAACGGATGTTGCAGGAAATCTCGTTTATCAAACAACATCAAATGGTGGCACAGCGTCCTGGAGCGGAAGAACCTTAACTGGAGAAAAAGTGAAGTCAGGAATTTATTTGATATGGACTGCAGCAAACGAGGGTAAAGGACGTCAAGTTGGCAAAATTGCAATTGTGAATTAAGCTATGAAAGCTACAGACGAAGGGATTTTTTTACATCGATCGTCCTACTCAGATTCTAGCTTAATTACGACATTCTACACCCGAGATAAGGGGCTTCAAAAATTTGTGTTTAGAGGGGGAAAGAAGAAAGGACATCAAATGTATCCGCTGTCTGTTTCGGAGTTAAATTATTACGGAAGAACGGAAAGTGAACTTCTCAATTTAACGAGTGCCCAGGCGACATCGAACCATACCTTTCAATTCGACCCTGTTAAATCAACAATCGCATTTTTCATTGCGGAGACTATTCGGAAATGTGTAATCGACAACGACTTGGACAATGTTACCTACACTTTTTTGTCTTCTGAAATAAACCGATTGAATGCTTCGGAGGATTGCTCATTATTTCCAATTGAGTTCATGGTGTCGTTTGCAGAACTGCTCGGGTTTCAACCTCTAGTCGAAAATGATGGGCTCATTTTTGATTTGGATGAAGGAATTATTAACCATTCGAATAGTCGCTTAAACAGAACGGCAGCAGGCGAACATATTCGACTCATCACAGCGCTTATTGTTGGCCGACCCGTTAATGGATTCATTGATAGAGAAGTTCGCGAAAAAGCCTTAGAAACATTGATGGCGTACTATCAAATTCACATCCCTAGATTGAAGAAATTTGAAACGTATGAAATTGTTAGAGAAATTCTAAGCGCGTAAGAAAGTGATTTAATGGTTTACTCTTGACGGATTGGGAAACACTTCATTGATTTACATTCTCTCTCTTATTGAAAAGAAGCATCCTTCTGAAAACAAGCGATTGCTGCGCGATTTATTCACACTCGAGATCACAAAAAATCAAACAAAAAAGCCGCCTCTGTTCGACAGAAACGGCTCAAATAGCGGTGGCGCTTCTATTTATTTTTTAGCGACCTTAATAAAAACATCTGTAAGGTTCATCTCTTTCATTGGAGAAGCCTTGAAGTTTCTTACTCTTGCGTTAACTATCACAATATGATCATCGGTTAGAATTGGCATAACCGCCGCGTTGTCTACAATCATTTGATCACATTTGTTGTAAAGAGCGTTTCTTTTTTCAAGGTCACTTTCTAACAATGCTTTTTCAAAGGTTGCGTCAAATTCAGCATTTCGGAATTTGTATGAATTTACAGCAGAACCATCAGTGATGTTTGGGCCGTAGAACATGCCAAGGAAGTTTTCAGGGTCTGGATAATCTGCAATCCATCCTGATGTCCAAATTTTTGCTTTTCCTGAATTGACCGCCGCTTCGCGTTCAGCACTTGAAACAATAACGATGTTTAATTCTACACCAATATTTACCTTCAATTGTTCGGCGACAGCTGTACATGTTTTGTGAATAGAAGATCCTTTCGTACTGTTCACATAGAAGTCAAGTTTTGGGAAGTTCTTTCCCCTTGGGTAACCCGCTTCCCTCATTAATGACTGCGCTTTGGCAACATTAAATTTATGTCCATTAACGTTTTCACTTGGATAATCGTTCATGTCCGGAACGAAGCCATTTGTTGCAGCCCATCCTTCGCCTTCAAGATCCAAGTCGATAATTTGATTTCTATTTACCGCCAAGTTGAATGCCTCACGAACGCGCACATCTTTGAATTCTTCGCTTTCATTCGCCATTGCAATGTAACTCATACCCATACTCTTTTCAGAGTCAACTTTATGTTTAACGTTTTTTCCGTTTTGTGCGTCAATTAAAGTTCCTAGAACATGCTGTATTTCTTCAACAGGCAATTCCATTACCAAATCAATTTTTGATTTGCCAAAGGCAAGCAAGGCAGCTCTTTGATCTTGCGCATAGGTCATTGAGATCTTAGCTAAGAAGGGCAAGCGGTTTCCGAAATCATCTTTTCTCCAGTATTCAGGGTTTCTTTTTAAAACAACTTTGTTTTCTGTCCACGATTCCAAAGCGAATGGCCCAGAACCAACAGGATGTTTGCCTGCATTTTCACCATATTTAGAATAGGATTCTTTCGGCGTGATGCCAAGAGACTTGTGCGTAAGAACTTTTTCAAACCCTACGAAGGATTGCGTCAATGTAATCTCAACCGTATACTTTCCCTTGACCTTAATACCGGTAACACCGCTTTTGGGAAGATTGCTTTTTGACTTTTCAAAGAAGTCTCTACCTCCTTCAATTCTGTCAACAAGCAAGTAGCGAATTTGATTTTTCTTTAGGCCAGAACAAGCCATGTCCAATGTGAACTTCACATCTTCGGCGGTCAGTTCATGAGATTTTCCTCCAAAGCAAGCGTCTTTGTGGAATTTAATCCCCTTTCGAATTTTTAGCGTATAAACCTTTGCGTCGTCACTCACCGTATAGCTTTCTGCTACCGCAGGGCTTACTTGTCCAGACTCCGGATCAACAGCTAATAATGGCTCATAGATTTGAGTTAATAAGCGCATTGAGTTAGATGTTACAGTAAATGTTGGATAGAGAGTAGTGATTTTTTCGGTAGACATGAACTTGAATTCACCGCCGTATTTTTTGCCACCTTTTGCTTCCAAAAGCTCAGTCTCTTCTCTTTTTTCAGAGCACGAGCCGAAGATTACACCTGTTACAAGAAATAATGAAATGATTTTAAACCGCATAATTTTACACACTTTTTAGGAGACTAAGTTAAAAAAAAATGCGCGAGCTTGAGCTTCATTCGTAACTTCACTTTTCCTCCGAGATTCCAAGTTGGTTACGGAATGTGGAGACGAAAGGTTCTAAAAAATCGAGAATATTTTAGTATCCAACTTTAGACCGAACCCTTAAAAGAACATCGGAAGCCACTGCGCGCGCACGTTCTGCACCAATTTTTAAAGCATCTTCGATTTCTTGATGGTTGTCTATCAGGTAATTATACTTTTCGCGTTCTGTCTTAAATCGTTCACAAACAACTTCGAAAATTTCTTGCTTCGCATGACCGTATCCGTAACCTCCTGCTAAATATTTCGTACGCATTTCCTCAATTTGACTTACGGATGCGACCAAACTATAGAGTGCGAACGCATTGCAAGTTTCCGGGTCTTTTGGTTCCTCAAGTCCTTTCGAATCAGTTTCAATTGTCATTATCTTCTTTCGAAGCTTCTTGTCTGGCAAGAAAATGTTAATGAAATTGTCGCGTGATTTACTCATTTTTTCTCCGTCAGTACCAGGAATTAACATGGTGTCTTCTTTAAAACTAACCTCAGGCAAAACAAACGTTTCTCCCATTTCGCTGTTGAACCTTCGAGCAACATCCTGTGTATATTCTAAATGTTGTTTTTGATCTTTTCCAACGGGAACAATTTCCGCATCGTACAATAAAATATCCGCAGCCATAAGCATTGGGTAGACAAACAATCCCGAATTTACATCTTCCAAACGGTCGGCTTTGTCTTTGAAACTAGTTGCCAATTTCAGTCTTGAGTATGGGAAAAAGCACATCAAATACCAAGACAATTCTGTTACTTCGGGAACATCACTTTGGCGGTAAAAGACTACTTTTTCGGGATCAAGTCCGCAGGCAAGCCAAGTAGCGGCAGTGGATAAGGTATTGCTTCTCAACTCTTCGCCATTCTTAATTTGAGTTAGGGAATGTAAATCAGCAATAAATAAAAAAGATTCGTTTGAAGCGTCTTTCGACATCTCGATTGCAGGAAGGATCGCTCCTAATAGATTTCCTAAATGTGGTGTTCCTGTGCTCTGAACGCCAGTTAAAATACGTGCCATAATTGCTACTGGTTGTTGAGGTAATTGTCCATAGCGAAATTAATCAATTTGCAGGAAGTTTAACCATAGAAGGGGAAGGGAATTGGTAGGGCAGTGTTTTGCTTTTAACCGCGGAGACCAAAGGCAAAATTGAAACGGATCTTTTGGGACGCTAGGCTCACTGCTAGTAAACCATAAAAACGCGAGCTATAGAATTAGCAGATGGTATTGAATCTTTGTGCGTCAATGAAAACGAATTCACTTATTAATTGAAAATTAGGATGCGTCTGCTTGCGTCTCCACTGTTAACCAAATACAACCTTCAATGGTTGAGCGATTCAAAATAAGAAGAAAATTCAAGCGTTATTATAGTCGTATGAATATGATTACACTACTTGTTTTTATCCTGATGTATAGCTCCTCGTATGGTCCAAATACATAACAGGACTGAGCGCGGGCTTGTCGCTTAGTTCGTCAGAAAGAGAATCGCACGAATATTTTGAAAAGGTTTTTGGGTTTTCTGGAGGGGCATTTATTTGTCTTTCCGAATTGGTTACCGATATAACTTTGGAAATGCCGAACGAGAATAATCCTGTTTGCCAATAATAACGTCTATTTTGCTAAATTTAGATCGTGAAAACTATTTTAGGAATCTTCGGTCTAATATGGAAGCTCTACATAGCAGCTGTATTTGTTATTAGCGCAGTTTTTCTTTACCCTGTTATAGCGACAATGCTTAGTAATCCGAACAACAAGAAAATGGCATTCAAAATGTTCGTTTTTTGGAGTTGGATGTTTCGATTCTTGTGTTTTTACGGAGTCAAAAAAGTTAAGGAAAGCAATTTACCGGAGGGCCCTTATTTGATTGTTGGCAATCACACTTCTTATCTTGATATCTTCCTGATGTACTCCATCCTTTCAAATGAGCCCTTTTTATTTTTGGGTAAAAGTGAAATATTGGCCTACCCTTTAATAAAGACTTATTTTAAGAAAATGAACATTCCTGTATTTCGTGACAACAAACGAAAAGCTGCGAAATCTTTAATTCAAGCATCCAAAGAAGTTAAAAGCGGTTGGTCAATCATGATCTTTCCAGAAGGAGGAATTCCCGATGACGATAACCCAAAAATGATTGAATTTAAGCAAGGTGCGTTCCGATTGGCGAAAAGCTTAAATATTCCAATTGTCCCGATTTCGTTTACGAACAACCACAAATTATTTTCTGATCCAACGAATATTCTGGGCCCTGCTCGGCCTGGGATAAGCCATGTACATATACATGAATTCATTTCTACAGAAGAGATCGAAATGTTATCACATGCAGAATTGAGTCAGAAATGTTTTGACATTGTTAATGCGCCAATTTTGATTGCGAATCCAGAAGTGTCCAAGAATTAAATATTCAGACGCCTTTTTCTTACATTTGTACCAGATGAAAATTACAGACGAAACAGTAGATCACATTGCGCACCTTTCTCGTTTAGAGTTTGAAGGCGAAAAAAGAGTTGCCATTAAAGCGGACTTGGAACGAATCATCAGCTTCATGGATAAACTTCAAGAAGTTGACACAGAAAACGTTGAGCCACTTATTTTCATGACGAATGAAATCAATCGATTGAGAGATGACGTTCCTGCAGACACTATAACACAGGTTGAAGCGCTGAAAAATGGACCTAAAACGGATTCTGATTATTTTAGAATCCCGAAGGTATTGAGTAAGTAAGACGTTTCTGTTAAAAACTCCAATCGTGTTGGTCCAACTCGCTAACACATGCTGTTAGCAAATCAATACTTCCCTGAATATCGTCTTTGTTTGCCATTTCAATCACCTGATGCAAGTGACGTGTTGGAATAGAAACTGCTCCTGCAATGGATCCGCCTTCTGTCATTCTTTGAATTCCAGCCGTGTCCGTTCCACCTGCAGTTAGGATTTCCGGTTGCCATTTAATTTCGTGCTTGTCAGCTGTCTTTTTCATGTAAGCCACCATTCTGTAATCGCAAATGGTAGAAGCGTCCATAATTTTAATAGCCGTTCCTTCTCCTAATTTCGTGATTTTTTCGTGCTCTGCTGCTCCAGGCAAATCAAATGCGATAGTTGTGTCCAATCCAAACCCAAAGTCTGGATTAATGAGCATTGCAGAAACATTTGCTCCGCGAATTCCAACCTCCTCTTGAACCGTAAAAACACCGTATAAATCGTGCGGAATTTCCTTCCCTTTCAGGTTTCTCAATGTTTCAATTAAAATGAAGACCGCCAACCTGTTGTCCAATGATTTTCCATTAACACAGTTCCCCATCTCGATAAACTCACGTTCTCTAGTAATTGGGTCTCCGATGGAAACAAGTTCTTTAACTTCTTCTCCAGTCAATCCTGTATCGATAAAGTAATCCTTGATTTTCGCAATTTTATTGCGCTCTTCTGTCGTCATTACGTGAATCGGCTTTGACGCCATCACTCCAATTACATCCTTTTTACCATGAACTATTACACGTTGTGCCGTCAATGTTTTAGGATCAAACCCTCCAAGTGTATGGAAACGAATAAATCCATTATCGTCGATATGCGTTACAATAAAACCGATTTCATCCATGTGCGCTCCGACCATAACTCGCTTATCGCTTTTCCCTCGCTTGATCGCATAAACATTACCCATGTTGTCTATTTCAACTTCATCGGCAAGTTCTTTAACCTCCTTCAAAACAAGTTCACGCACTTTTTGTTCGAATCCTGGCGCACCGGGAGTTGTGCAAATTGTGTTTAATAAATCGGTGTTTATTGACATATAATTTTCTTTGTTGAATAAAAGTAATAATCATTTTCAGAACATTAACTTTGCAACGTGAGTAGAGTTCTATTTCTTGCCGTTTTTATTTTTGTTGGCATCGGTTTTACCTATTATTTTGTGTCTTTGGACGCAAATAAAGAAGATCCCCTTCCCATTATTAATCCTGTTGATATTGAAGAGGAAATGGTTGACCCTGAATTGATTCGAGTGGGACGTGGACACAAAGTAGGCGACTTTTCATTTCTAAATCAAGAAGGAAAAACAATCACATCGGATGAGGTGAAAGGTAAAATTCACGTAGCGGAATATTTTTTCACTACTTGCAAATCGATTTGTCCAATCATGACGGAACAAATGCAACGCATTCATAATGAATTCAAACAGAATGATGAATTAAAGTTATTGAGTTTCACTGTTGATCCAGAAGTGGATACTGTGGCTCAAATGAAGTGGTATGCGGACATTCATGAAGCTGACGCAAAGCAATGGCACTTTTTAACGGGCGATAAGGAAGAATTATACCAACTTGCGAGAAGGTCTTATTTTGTTTTAAAACCAGCAGAGGCAGAAAACCTTGGCGATGCAGGAAGTGATTTTATTCACACGAACAACTTTGTTCTTGTCGATCGTCAATCTAGAATTCGTGGGTATTACGATGGAACTTTGGAGTTAGAAGTAAGCCAACTTATTCACGACATTTATTTGCTAATGAAGGAAGAAGACTAGGTATTCAGCACCCCACTAAACACTATTCCGATTATTCTTTTGCTTTTTAGCCCTTTCGTTCATTTATTTTTTTCAGGATCAGGTTATTCTTAATAAGTTTCGAGTTTCGAGTTTCGAGTTTCGAGTTTCGGGTTTCGGGTTCGGAGTTTCTGGTTTTATGATTCTCGAATCTAACCTACTTCGGGCATCAACTCGAAACCCTAAACCATGAATCCGAAACTATCTCGCGTTTAAACTTACCTCACAACCTGAATAAACCCGCTGTAGGTCTTATCTGCATCAGTTAGTGTAAGAATGAAGAAGTAGGTTCCATCGCTATATCCGCTTGCGTCCCAATCGTTTTGATAGTCGTTTGTTTCAAGAACTGTAATTCCCCAACGATCAACAATAGAAAGATGATTTTCAGGATAAAAACCTAAATACAAGAATTCCAGAACATCATTAATTTGATCACCATTCGGCGTAATTATATTTGGAATATGAACTTCTGCTGGTGCAACTGGAGTTAATTCACAAATCGAATCTTGACATCCAGCAGCATTCTCAACATAAATGCATAGCATGTATTCACCTGGATTAGGGTACATGTGCGTTGGGTTTTGCAGCATGTCAAAATCACCATCGCCATAACTATATGTCCAGCTTATACCTGGCGAAGCATTGAACACTGAAGCATCGGTAAAGTCTATAGGAATCCCGATAATCATGGGGTCAGGATTTGCAGTGTATCCTGGAATTGGTAAGGGCTGTACATAAACTGGAACATCGATTGTATCGGAATAGCATCCATTCATGAAGGTAAATGCCGTGTAATTTATCATTGTAACATTTTGCGTGTTATTGATCAAGGTTTGAGGGATTTGATCGTCCCAACCTTGCACTCCGTTTCCATCCCATTGCATTGTAGCCGCAGGAATACAAAGTCCAAGATCAATTATAAATTGTTCTTCTGAACAGACCAAAGTATCGTAAACTGGGTTGAAGCTTGGAGCGGGTTTAATTGGAATGCTTTCTGCCGGAGCTGCAGCAACTAAATTTCCACATGCATCAGTAATCACAGGTGGTGGAACTGAAAGGGATGTCGTAAGTGTGTCGCAATAGTTTGGACAGTTCGGTGGAGCTAGATTAAAAAGATAGCTCGTTGATCCATTATTACATCCAACGCTTGATCCTTGAACTATTGTATCATTGCTCCAAGGATGCGTAAATGTAAAAGGAGGTACGCCATAAGAAACGTATGCAACACCAGTAATATCGCAGTCATTAGAACAAGTTGGTACTGCAGGAACATTCCACTCAGATGATGAGTGTTCAGCTGTTCGTCCTACAACTACCGCTTGAAATGGCCATGATGTTGTTCCAGGATCATATCGAATGTATGTCGTGTTGCATCCAGCTCCCAGAAAATTTCTTCCTAGGTGGAATGATAACCAAAATGTTTGTGAATTACACGATTCAGGAAAACAACAAGTTAATGGATTGTACAAATTAAAATTGTCCAAGTACGCCGTTCCAGCCGATTGACCTGGAACTCCTGTAATTGTAAATGTTGTGGTGTTGTCGCAGTCTGTGCTGAAATACATTGCTCCATCTTGCATCCAAGCTCCTGTGAATGGATCTGCGTAAAAACTCGCTGTAACGTTTAATTCTGTTACCATAACGTCAGCTGGGATTGTGACAAGAATACTGTCTTGATTGTAAGCTGGTATCCAACACGAAGGCATTTGTCCACCCGTCCATGATGATGTTGGCCCAGTAACAATTGGATCAATGACAATCGGATATTGTCGCTCAGGTGCATTCAACCAATCGCATGGGACTATAATTTCAAGAATATGTTTCCCAGCTTCTTCTCTAACTTGATATGAAGCGACCATGTATTTTCTGTTCTGATCAAAACAAAGCGGTTCATGGAAAGTCGTTACTACATTACCCGCATTGTCTTTAACAAGTAGAAGTCCGCTCCAACCATATTTTGTCTTTTCACCGCGAGTAAGGTCATTGCTAATTGTATATCCTTTAGGCAATTCAATTTCTTCAGAGAAGATCACGCGGTTTTGAATACCATCTATAATTTCATTCAAGATGTAATTGTACTTCACACCGTTTTCTCTAAAAATGATTTCTTTATTCACTCCTGGAATTGCATCGACAACATTTGAAGTGCTTGCATCGAACGTATAATCCTGCTCAATTTTTTGACCATTTATTTTGCAGTTCTTGCCAAATTTGATGAGGTCTTTTTTATTCGCTAAGGTCAAACTCATGCTTCCGTCTTGGTCATAATAAGTCGGGTAGGGCTGATTCAGAGCTCCAAATTCATTCTCTCCTAATAGTTCCATTTCTGAAACAATAGGAACCAGTTTTCCTTTGGCATTATGATAATTAATAGGGATTGAACTTTGATGCGTTTTAATTTCACCATCATCACTATAGTACGTTGATGTTGTTAATGTTCTAGCGTCTTCATCTTCAGTCCATATGGAGTTTGATGGTTCTTCCGAATCAATTTCTTTTTCAGGGTTTAGACAAACATCAAGCGATGATAAGGTAGGGTTGTTTTGAGCAAAAGCACCACTAATATTTAAGCATATAGCGGCTGAGAAAATGAATATGTAGCGATAATTCATGGTGTAGTAGATGTGACAGTTCGATAAGTAGAATATCAAGTTAACGAATATTCTATAATTAAGACGTAAAGTATTGTAAAAAAGACCGTTGATTGGTTTAAAAGCTATTCTTCTAACTCCTTCAAAATTTGATTTACGTCCTCTTCTGTAGATGACAATTTTGTTTTGCACACCTTTATTAATTCTGAAGCGCGCTTCACTTTTACACTCAATTCATCAACACTAATTTCACCGTCTTCGATGTCCGCAACGATTTGCTGTAATTCCTCAAAAGCTTCTGTGTATTTAATTTCTTTGCTCATTTTCTTCTTTGTTAGCGGTTACTTCAGATTCAATCGTAAAATTAGCAGTTCTCGTCGAGATTTTGTCACCAAGTTGAACCTTGTTCGATGCGTTTATCGTTTTTCCTTCGTGTGTTGTAATTGAAAATCCTCTATTCAATACGTTGATCGGGTCCATCAATCGAATCGATTGAACCAAACGGCCCAAGTTATTTTCTTCTTTCAGTAAATAGGTTGCGGAGTAATTGGGCAATTGTTCTGCTATCCGCGTCAATCCATTTCGTTGGTCTTGAATCATCAATCGACCAGAACTCACCGTTGAATGTTCCAAACGTCGAACGCGCTCTTTGTTGAATTCCAGTGTTCTCAATGTATTTGAATGCAGTCCATTTCTGAATTCTTGCAAGACAAATTTCTCTTTACTTAACGCTCCAGTTGCAACGGCACTAAATGATGTACTGGTTTTCGCAAGTGTCAACTTTGAAACCTCTAATAGTTGAAGCGTTTGCGTTTTAATGCTCTTCACCGCATCTTTTATTGGAACTGAAAACTCATGAAACGCTTGAATTAAAAAGTCCCCCAATTCTGTTGGTGTAATTGCATTTCTATAGGAAATCATTTCTGCAACGGTCAAGTTTGTCGAGTGCCCAATTCCTGTTAAAACTGGAATCGGAAAGGACGCAATTGCCTTGCAAAGATTGAAATTATTGTAACACGACATTCCAACTTCGCCACCTCCACCTCGAACAATGACAACAATATCGAAGTGTTCTCGAACACGTTTGATTCGTTTCAATTGCGCAATGATTGTGGTTTCGGCTTTCTCACCTTGCAAGGTCGCAGGGAAAAGCATCGTAAAGAAATTGTAATTCCAGTTGTTCAGCTCAATCGTTTGCATGAAGTCCGAAAGCCCTTTGCTCGACTCCGCAGAAATAACAGCAATGCGTTTTGGAAGCAAAGGAAAAGGAACCTGTTGGTTCGCATTCAGCAGGTTTTCCTTTTGTAGTTTCTTTAAGGTCTCAGCACGTTCTCGTTGTAGTTCGCCTAAAGCATAGTTGGGGTCAATATCATTGATTTGAAGGCTGATTCCGTAGATTTCATGGAAATTCACCTTGACCTTCATCAGTAAGGTTGTGTCTTCTTTTAATGGCTCTTTCACCACGGCCATGAACTGTTCGTTGATCCGATCGAAGCTGTGTTTCCAGATTGTACCACGCATTTCTGCAACGATCTTTCCGTCTTCTTTTTGAACGAGTTCGGGATAGCAATGACCCGCTCGGGTTTGCCCCAATTTGTGCATTTCTGCCTTCACCCAATACTCTCTATTGTAGCGTTCTTCTATCGTTTTCCGAATCGAGGAAACGACTTGCTGAAGGGTAAATATTTTAGGTTCTTGCGACACAAAAGTTGACTGAAATCATTTAACGTTCTCTAAAAAACCTTCAACCGCCTCCCAGTATTCTTCACCATCCTGTTGGCCCTTCCAAAGTGCCTTTGATCCATGGTATCCTGAGGAATCCGGAGCGAAATGAACTTGATTTTTGCCAAGCGTCATTCCGGCTAAAAGTGCGGTAAGGTCTTCAACTTCACGCTTTGACGAAGTCACGAACATTGGTTTTTTAAAGTTTGGAAGCATTTCTGCTAATGATTGTCTTTCGAGCGCAAAATAATCTCCTGGACTGAATGAAACAACGGCATCAACATTATCATTGGCCATTCCAATGTAAAGCGCCAATGTAGAAGAATAGCTGCTTCCCCATAAAATAAGGGTGCCTTTATAAACTTCAGCAGCGAAATCGACAGCGGCAGTAATATCTTGTTCTGCATCTAAGTAGTCAACGCCCAATCCCTGTTGTAGCGCCCTAATGTTTGTCCAGTTTTGCTTGTCGGTAATTGGCCCTCCAGAACGTTGGTCGATTGCAATGCAATTGAATCCAAGGTCGTTCAAACGTTCTCCAATTCCGTCGTATTCGTGCTTATTAAAACTCGCTTGATGACACAGAACGATTACAGGGGCATCCTTGTCAATATCGTAAATATTGGCATTGATGTTTAATCCATCTAGGGCTGGAATGTCCATATTGATAGGGAACGGATCAGCATCTCTTGTCTCTTGAACGAGCTCCTCTGTGCAGGAATTGAATACGAGTATCAATAGGGCAAAAAGGGAGGTATAAATTTTCATAATACTAAGGTAATAGAATTGCTTCAATTTGGGAATGGGAAAGTTTGGGAAAGGATTATTTTGGGTGGACGATTTGTCTGTTGCGGTGTTTTTTAACCGCGGAGTCCCAAAGACGCTAAGAAAGGAAACTATTTGGGCGCTAGTGTTAAACTTCGTTTAACGAGGATTCATGACTTAAATTATGATTTCTAAGGTTCGTTAGCAGCTGGAGGCGCTAAACTGGAGGTTCTTCTAACGTAGGTTCTGGGTAAAACTTTTCCATATTCTCTATTATAAGAACAGGAAACAAAATCTCAATTAACCTCAACTTATTAAAGTGGTTAAAAAATGCCTAGCCGAACTTTAATCGTTTTGAAGTCTTTGTGTATTTTCCAATAATCCGAAACAGATTCACTTTGATGTGGATCGTTCGATGGAATAATAATTCCGGGAAGTTTTTGTTTTTCTAGACCCTTTCGAACCGTCTCGATTCGTTCGTTTATGTTTTTCATTTCGTATTCTATTCGGTTTCCGTCATCAAAAGATGCGTTAAAGATACCTCCTCCGAATGAGATAAGAGCAAATTTATCCTTGTTGAATACTATTCAATGGTTTGATTATTTCAGACCGTTTAGCATAACAGTTGATATCTAACCGAATATAAACTATCTTCATCCATCAATTAAATTGAGGCGAATACAATGAGTAGAATTGGAATTACACCGAAGAAATGGGCCCGAAGCAAACGCTTTTGGAAACGCTTTGTACTCGCTTTTATTGGCCTACCGATCTTCTTGTTTTTCACTTTAGTTTTAATCGTTTATATTAATCAAGACGCTATTGTTCAAGACCTTGTAGATGATATGAATAAGGATTTTGCGGGAGCAACGGAGATTAAAGGGTCTCACATTTCTATGTTTGAGAACTTCCCTTACATATCCATTGACCTGGAAGAATTCAAAGTTTATGAAGCCAAAGGAAAAAAGGGTGCACCATTGGTATATATACACGACGTTTATGTTGGTTTTAATTTGTGGACGATACTTTCTGGGGATATGCAAATTAAAAAGATCAAGTTGAAAGGAGGGAAAATTGACGTGGTTGAATACGTGGACGGTTCCTTCAATATTCTAAAAGCACTGACACCGACGGAGGAAATTGAAAGTCCGGAAGAAGAGTTCCACCTCGATCTTAGCAAGGTAGAATTAGAAAACATTGACATAACAAAATTGAATGAGTCAAATGGGCTTAAAGTTGAGGCTTATGTTCAAGATGCGACCGCAAAATTTGAGACGTCCCCAAATCATGTATTGGCGAAGCTGGACACGCGATTTATAATCAATGTTATTAAGGATGGGGACACCACCTTTTTAAAACACAAGCATATAGAACTTGAAACGCATATTGACTTTCTGAAGGTTAAGGACATAATGAAGATTCAGCCGACGACAGTTAAGTTGGAAGGGTCAGAATTTACAATGAAAGGCAAGATTAATTTTTTGGATGATGTTTTTGTAGATCTCGATTTCACTGGGAACAAATCCAATTTTGACCTCTTTGTAGCGATGGCGCCTGAAGAATACATTCCCTCGCTCAAGCATTATAAAAACAAGGGCGAGATCTATATAAAAACGAAAATAAAAGGGAAGTCTATCAATGGACACAAGCCTTCCATTGATGCAAAATTTGGCTGCCACAACGGTTATATTATAAACCCCAAGACGAACAAAAAAATTGGTGGATTGAATTTCGATGGTAAATTCTCAAACGGCGTGGATCAAGACCTCACTTCAATGAAATTTGAATTGCATAAATTTTCTGCTAATCCAGATGCAGGTCGAATCTATGGCGATATTGAGATCAATGATTTTACAGCTCCTCATATTCAAATGAATTTTAGTTCGAAGTTCGATTTGAGCTTTGTCTCAAAATTCTTGAATTTGGATCATTTGCATGACGTTGGTGGGCAGGCCGAAGTCAACATCAAATTCGATGATATTATTGATCTGAAAAATCCTGAACACACCGTTTCCAAATTGAACGAAGAATACGAAATGAAAGTGGCATTGAACAATGTCCATTTCAAGTCGGATGATTATGAGTTACCTATTAAGAATTTCAACTTCTTAACAGAGATTCAGGGCCATAAAGCAACGATTAAAATACGGGATTTGAAGGTTGGGAAATCCGATCTTGAAGTGACAGGAACTATTGATGATTTATCCGCTATTCTTCATCATACAGACAAAGAAGTCGATACACGGTTGCAAATAACAAGTAAATATCTTGATTTATTCGAACTTACCGGAAAGGGAGAGGGGGCTATCGACGAACAGATTAATGATTTAAACCTCGACTTTGATTTCAAAGCTTCAGCGAGAAGTTTTACTGAATCCAAATACTTGCCGCAGGGAGAGTTCTTTATTGAAAAATTGTACGCGAAATTCACCCATTATCCGCATGTTTTGCACGATTTCCATGCAGACATTTTTGTGGAGGAACAAGATTTAAGAATTGTAGATTTTAAAGGATTGATCGATAAAAGTGACTTCTTGTTCACTGGTAAGTTGGAGCATTACGAAAAATGGTTTGATGAACATTCCGGAGGCGATTCTAAAATTGAGTTTGATTTGGTTTCGAACAAACTACAATTGGAATCCTTTCTTTCATACAACGGTGAGAATTATGTTCCTGAAGAGTACCAGCACGAAGAGCTTGACAACCTTAAGATACACGGGTTTACCTATTTGCATTACGAAGATGAATTGAAATCAATGGATTTGACGATTGATCGGTTTGATGCTAAAATGAAAGTGCATCCCTTGCGCTTTGAAAATTTCAACGGGCGAATTCATTACGAAGAAGACCATTTTGTGGTTGAGGATTTCCATGGAACTTTGGGGAAATCACAGTTTCAAACAACCCTTCATTTTTACTTGGGTGAAGATGAAGCTGAGAAAAAGCGAGAGAATCATTTCTCGATTGTCGCTTCCCGACTCGATTTGGATCAATTGATTAAATACAATCCTGCACCTGCATTGAAAAAGAATAAAAGCACAGCGGTGCGGGAAGCGAAATCTATGCACGATGAAGTGTTCAATATTTACGATTTGCCATTCACCGACATGACTTATCACATAGACATTAAGCATTTGAACTACCATCGGTATTTGATGCACAATATCAAAGGAACGCTAAGAACAACAACGAAGCATTATTTATATGTAGAAAATCTGAATATTGATGCCGCCGGTGGTCATTTCGATATTGATGGCTATTTCAATGGTTCTGACCCGAAGATGATTTACTTCAGTCCGACCATTCAAGCAAAAAACATTGACTTAGACAAACTCTTATTCAAGTTTGAGAATTTCGGGCAAGATTATATTGTTGCAGAAAACCTTCATGGACAATTCACCGGAACAATTAGTGGGAATATACATATGTACAATGACTTGACTCCAAAAATTGACGATTCTGAAATTCATATGGATGTCGATGTTACGCGGGGTCGATTGGAAAATTATGCGATGCTTGAATACATGTCTGAATACTTTAGTGATAAGAACCTGAACAAGGTTTTATTCGACACATTGAACAACCATATCGATCTGGTTGATGGAGTTATGACGATTCCAAAAATGTCGGTGAACTCTTCGTTAGGCCATCTTGAAATCTCAGGGAAACAAGACCTTCAAGGGAACATGGAATACTATTTAAGAATTCCTTGGAAGATGGTAACGAAATCTGCTGCTTCGAAGTTATTTGGCAAGAAAAAAGAAGATGTTTCACATGATCAAACAGACGAGATTCAATACGGTAATAAAAAAACGAAATATGTTAATGTGAAAATAGTTGGGAATGAAAACGGTTATAAATTTTCGATTGCGAAAGACAAGAAGAAGAAAAAATAGTTGAATCGGTTACCAGTCACTCATCACAACTTTAGCAACGAATAGAATTCCCAATCCGGACCCTGTCGCGACGCTCAAAAGAGTGTAGACCGCACTTTGGTATTTTCGTAAAAGAATTATTGAAACGAATACTTCACCCATAAAGATGAAAACGGCATAAATGATAAATAGAATCCAGCTACCGACGTTGGCCATCCAATTGAATGTCATACTTCCTTCATCCACAAAAAAGAGTAAAAAAGTAATAGCTAATGCGCAGATTAGCAAAATCGCAGAATCGTCTTTAGGGATCGATTTATGGTTTATAGCCATAGGATTTAGGTAGTTTTCATATAACTTCGATTGTTAAACGAAGAATTTTCAAGAAAATTGTATATATGTCTAAACAAAAAAGCACCAACTCAATTGAACAGGTGCTTTCCTTTAAAAATTGAGTCACTTAGGCTATGAGGAATTTATTTTAATAACAATTGGTAATGTCATTTTGGATTTGATTGCTAAGCTGTCTTTCTGCGCTGGCTATCATTTCGGCATCGCCTCTATCATACGAATTGCTTCCTCATTCATTGCATTATGTCCAGATGTTTTTTTAAGTTCCTCCATAATCTTTTCCAACTCGTCAACGCTGATGCCTTTTTCTTTCAGCAGGAACGAAAAGACGTTACTTACAAAGCTCCCTTGCAAACTCCCTTGCCTTAGCGTCTGCAGCAATATAATCTTCCAACTCAGGATTTAAAATGGAATCCATCGCATGCATTGTTTCTCCGTTAATTCTAGAAATATCGGCAAACGAAATTTCATCATTAAGGAAAGCCGCAACAGCAACTTCATTAGCAGCGTTCAAAGAGCAAGCTTTCGTTCCGCCAGCGTGAAGAGCATCAAATGCCAATTGAAGATTGTTGAATGTTTTCATGTCCGGTTGCTCAAACGTCAATTGAGGGTAATCCATAAAATTGAATCTTGGGAAATTCGTTTTCATGCGATCGGGATAAGTAAAAGCATATTGAATCGGCAATTTCATATCGGGCAAACCCATTTGCGCCTTCATACTTCCATCTTCAAATTGAACAAGCGAATGCACAATCGACTGAGGATGAACGATAACATCAATTTGCTCGGGCTTTAGGTTAAACAGCCATTTCGCTTCGATCACTTCCAGTCCTTTATTCATCATTGATGCCGAGTCGATGGTTATTTTTGCTCCCATCTCCCAATTCGGATGTTTCAAAGCTTGCGCCTTTGTTACCTCAAGTAGTTGTTCAGAAGTGTAGCCTCTAAATGGTCCACCGGATGCCGTCAAGTAGATTTTTTCAATTTTGTTGTGGAATTCGCCCACCAAACATTGAAAAATAGCCGAATGTTCAGAATCAACAGGGTAAATATTTACACCGTTTTTTTGTGCCTCCTTTGTTACCAATTCACCAGCTACAACGAGCGTTTCTTTATTGGCCAACGCGATGTTTTTCTTTGCTCGAATTGCGGCTAAAGTTGGCCTGAGACCTGCATATCCAACCATGGCCGTTAGAACCGTATCGACATCATTTGAATCCACAACCTGACACAAAGCATCTTTTCCGCAATAGACATGGATGTCATGCTCTGAAAGAACGTCTTTTACCTTTTGGTATTGACTTTCATCGCCAATTACAACAGTATTTGGTTTGTGTTTTAAAGCCTGTTCAATTAACAAATCTGCATTTTTATATGCCGTAATAACTTGTAGATCGAAAACATCTGGATATGATTCAATGACTTCAAGTGCCTGAGTTCCTATTGAACCAGTTGATCCTAAAATTGCGATTCCTTTTTTCTGTTGCATGACGCAAATTTAGTAAAAATGAAGTCTTTCGAAGACGATTAATTCTACCAAGTAGTATCTTTGTTGTATGAATTACAGAATCCTATCGCAAGAAGAATTGGAATTGCTCGAAGATGACTTAAAAGCATTCTTGATTGTCAACGGTGTACATAGCGATGAATGGGCAGAAATGAACAAATCAAACCCTGTAAAAGCTGTTGAATTGGTTGAATTGTTCTCCGACACAGTGCTTCAAAAAGTGTATGATCAAGTTCGATTCATTGAACATAGATCGCAAAAGTCATGCATGGTTTTTCACCTATTGGACGACAAAATCGAATTGATTTCTATTAACGCTAATTCTGATGCGGTTGACCTAACAACTCCCGATTCTATTCATGAAGCACTCTCTACAAATGCAAAGTCATTGTCTATTTTTAGAACAGAGAAAAGATATTTAAAAGATAGAGCGGCCGAAATTCATGAAATGCTGGAGCAAGGATGTGTGAATTCCAGTGAGGCTTTTTGGTATCAGTTGGAGAAAGTGGTTTAGTAAGTGTGAGAATGGATAGATCATGCTGTGTTCAGGTTCAACCCCAAGGACAGAAAGTCACTATTAAGAGTTTTGCTTATGGCACAAGATGCACATAAACGTATTCACGATTATTTGATGTAACGGGTTTTATTTATTGTTGAGAATTTGGGACAGACGAAAGGCTGACTTGTGTCTTACCAATTACAACATAACTATAATTTTCACCCTCGTTTCTTTGTTTCCACGTGGTTCAAAGCGAAACTGCAATGAAGCCAAGTTAAGCCTGTCTTTAAAATTTATAATTCTAAAATAATTTCTCATTCATAATTCAAACTATCTTTACAAGGTGAAAAATGAACTAGTAAAAAGATTTGGTGAGCACCGCGTTTCAGAGGTTCCTGTGAAGGAAGGTGAAATGCCTCTGCTAATGCTTGATCTTGAGTTGAGATCGCCTATCAATGTACTAATGACAAACGGTTTGAGCAATTACAAAATGCCCGTTCCAGAGAAAGAAATTGGAAACGAGTACAACGAATTGTGTTTTTGTTTACCAAGTTATTGGGAATGGGAAGATGCCGATAATCCTCAAATGAACTGGGTATTTACATGGATTCAGAAATTAGCGAAGTACGTTCAAGAAAACGAATCGTGGTTTGGTCATGGACACACTTTCCCAACAGGTAAGGAGCAGAGCCCGATTTCTGGAACCATGGAGCAAAATTACTTTATGCTCGTTCGCCCAATGATGTTAGAAGCGGAAATCGCGCCTGTTAAAGTCGATGGGAAAACAATCAACTTCTTGTTCATTATGCCAATTTTTGAAGAAGAATTGGAGTACAAATACAGCAAGGGAACACACAAGCTTATGGTGAAGTTTATCAACAAAGGGTTTAATGAGTTGCTGGACGACTACCGAACCAATGCTTTGAAAAAGAAATGGTCGTTTGTTAAGCGCCGCTAGTAATCTTTGAAAACACATATGGAATTCTAGATTGAGAAATCATCTTTCGTTAAGCGATAACCCCCACCAATCCCTTTTTCAATAAAATTTCTGCAATCTGCACTGCATTTGTCGCGGCACCCTTTCTAAGGTTGTCGGATACAATCCATAAGTTCAAGGTATTTGCTTGAGATTCATCTCTTCGGATTCTTCCAACAAAAACATCGTCTTTTCCAGAAGCATATAACGGCATTGGATACGAATTTGTCGTTGGATCGTCTTTCAAGGTAATCCCATCTTGATTGTGCAACAACAAACGAACTTCACTTAAATCAAAATCGTTTTCAAACTCAATGTTCACCGCTTCAGAATGTCCTCCTGCAACTGGAACCCGAACCGCCGTAGCGGTTACATTTATTTTTGAATCTAAGATTTTTTTCGTCTCATTTGTGAGCTTCATTTCCTCTTTTGTGTATCCATTTTGAAGAAAATCATCGCATTGTGGAATACAATTCCGATCGATTGGATACGAATATGCCATCTCTCCATCGATACCGTTTCTCTCGTTTTCCATTTGATTGATTGCTGCGACTCCCGAACCAGAAATAGATTGATACGTTGAAACGACAACCCTCTTAATCCCATACTTTGCATGCAGAGGCCTCATAGTAAGAACCAATTGAATGGTGCTGCAATTTGGATTCGCAATTATTTTATCCTCTGAAGTCAAAAGGTCTCCATTGATTTCTGGAACGATTAATTTTTTGGTTGGGTCCATTCTCCATGCAGAAGAATTGTCGATTACAACTATTCCAGCATCGACGTATTTAGGCGCCCATTCCAAAGATGTTCCGCCACCAGCAGAGAAAATAGCAATGTCTGGTTTCATGTCAATAGCCGTTTGCAAACCAACAACGGTACATTCCATTCCACCGAAGTCGATTGTTTTACCGACTGATCTTTCAGACGCTACAGGAATTAATTCTGTTATTGGAAATGATTTTTCGCGAAGAACTTTCATCATCATTTGTCCTACCATTCCCGTTGCACCAACTACAGCTACTTTCATTCTTGTTCTATTATTCTAGTTCAAACTCCAAATTTAGTATATTTAGACTTATTGATTTACAAAGTATGAGGCACTTTTTTTGCTTTGTGTTTATTCTAACACATTACATTGGATTTGGACAAGTAATTGACGACTTTTCCGATGGAGATTTCACTTCCAATCCTACATGGTCAGGAACCGACGCGGATTATATCGTGAACGGTTCTTTTGAATTGCAATTAAGCAATTCGGTTGCGGCAACGTCCTATTTGACAACTCCTCATGGCCTGGCCACTTTGGACAATAAGGAATGGAACGGAATCATTCGACAAACATTTTCGCCTTCTGGAAGTAACTTCGGCCGTTTTTATCTGACGGCGGCTTCTGCAGATTTAACGACAGATCCTGACGGGTTTTACTTGCAATTGGGCGAAGCGGGCTCGCTAGATGCTGTTCGTTTATTTAAAGTCGTTGGCGGAACGAATACTGAACTACTAGCAGGCCCTTCATCTCAAATCGCGAGTAGTTTTACGATTGGCATTCGCGTGGTTAGAGACAATTTAGGCAATTGGTCGTTGTACATTGATGACACCGGTGGAACAAATTATACCTTGGCTGGAACTGTAAACGATGCTACGCCGCTTTTGGGCACACACAGTGGATTCATGGAAACGTATACGCTAAGTAACGCTGACAACTTCTTTTACGACGACATTTACATTGGTGATGAGATTGTAGATCTTGCACCGCCCGTTTTGGTTTCTGCAACGGCAATTAATGCAAATTTAATTGATGTCCAATTCGATGAAGCTCTTGATCCCGTCACAGCGGAAGATTTAAACAATTACGACATTCAACCTTTTCAATCCGCGACGTCGGCAACTGTTGATGGGGTAAACCCTGCTTTGGTTCATATCGTTCTAGCTTCTGCCTTAACAAATGGATTGGGATATACAATTTTCACAGAAAACATTGAAGATTTGGTTGGAAACATATCAGGTTCTCAGTCAGCAGATTTCTCATTTTTAATTGGCGAAGTTCCATCTGTCGGGGATGTTGTAATCAATGAATTCTTATGTGACCCCTCACCAGCGGTTGGATTAAGGGACGCCGAGTTCGTTGAGATTTATAACAAGAGCACGAAAATATTTAATGTACAAGACTGGAAGATAGGTGATGCTTCCTCGGACGGAACAATTCAACAAGACTGGTTGCTACCAGGTGACCATATGGTACTTACTAGTACTTCCAATTTAGATTCATTTGTTGTTGCCACTCAAGTAACAAGTTTCCCAAGTTTGAATAATTCGGGTGATAATATCGTATTGAGAACAGATTTAGGATTGGTTTTGGATTCAATAACATACACCGACGAATGGTACGAAGATGAGAATAAAGAAGATGGTGGGTATACTATTGAGCGTATTAATCCAGATGATCCATGTTCTGATTTTTCTGATTGGTCCGCAAGTAATGATCTATTAGGAGGAACACCAGGGTTGCAGAATTCTATTTACAACAATACACCAGATACTGATACTCCAGGATTTGATCAATTGATAGCTCTTGCTCCGAATTTTCTAGAAGTTTACTTTAACGAAGGAATGGATTCAGCATCTTTGGCAAACTCTCAGGTTTCAGTCGCACCAATATTAACTATTCAAAACACGTATGTGCAAGAAGCTCATCCTACGATGATAATTTTGGAATTTGCAGAGAATTTTCAAGCTTCTCAAACCTATTCAATCATAATTCAAAACGCCGCGGATTGTTGGTTAAACGCTACCGATTTGATTGGCCAATTTGCTCTTCCAGAAAATGCAAGTGAAGGAGATGTGGCAATTAATGAAATTATGTTCAATCCTATTACTGGAGGAACGGATTGGGTTGAGGTGTACAATACTTCCAACAAATTGATTGATTTGTATCAATGGGAATTGGCGAATTATGATGACGATACAATTTCAAACAATAAGATTATTGGAGAACATTTTCTATTGTATCCAGATAGTTATGCCGTGATTTCCGAAGATTCCTCTCAGATCATCCAACAATTTTCTCAAGCGGTTCTTGGAACGTTTGTTCAATCCGATTTACCTACATACAGCAATGATTCAGGAACAATTTACTTGATTTCAAACAACACTCTTATCGATTATGTTTCATACGATGCTGATTGGCACTTTGCCTTGCTCGACGACGACGACGGGAAAACACTTGAAAGATTAGATCCATTGGCCGATGCGAACAGTTCTAGCAACTGGCACACGGCGGCAGAAGCGCTCAGCTTTGGGACACCGGGACGACTTAATTCGCAATACCGTCCAGAATTAATCAATGGCGAATTCAGCTATTCAAGCGAGTCAATTTCACCGGATAATGATGGGTTTGAAGATGTACTTCAGGTCAATTATCAAATGATGGAGCCCGGAATGGTCGGAACCTTTACCGTTTATGATGATCGAGGAAGACTGATTGCGCAAGTGATATCATCTGAATTGCTCGCACTAGAAGGAACGTTCACGTGGCAAGGTATTACAGACGCTGGAAATAAAGCATCTATTGGAACTTATGTAGGTGTATTTGAAGCCTTTTCTGCAGATGGAGAAGCATCATTCGTTAAGCGGAAAGCATTTGTTGTAGCTGGTCAGTTCTAGGGTCTTAAATTGAGGTTACCGTTTTAATGTGTTGAAAAATCAAATTCTCAATCTGGATTTTTTTGTCTTTTATCATTCAAATCTGCTTCGGCTGCGCCCTAATTAGACGTTGACCTTGATGTTTTTGAGACCATTTTTAATTTCTTCTTAGTTATCAACTTACTGTTTGTTTTCATGTCATTTATGAAATCCCTTCGGTTTCTAAATGCACATTCGAGAAAAGTATATTCCAGAGCGATTGTATTTTCCATATTTAGTTTTCTCTTTAGCAATCTTTTTACAGCATTGATATTTTCTCGATCGAATTCCAGATTTGATGTCGTTGGAATCATTTCCATAATAGTTTCATTTGGAATTTTCATTGCAACCATGGCCATTTCTATAGCCTCATATTTTTCTTTTAGTCAGCAATACAATAATTGCTATTCAATTCTCAATATTGAACTAATTACCTAAATTTGCTCCATAAGCAAGAAAGTATGTTGTCTCCAGGAGCAAAAGGATGGATTAATAAATACTTTGATTTGGTCGAAAACGGCGCGATCAATCTGGAAATTGATCGTCCAGAAGGATTGAGAAAACTGCACTTTATGCATTTGACGCTTGGCCATTCAGGAATCGTTTTTGGTTATCCAATGGAATTGATTTTTGCAATAGAACTCGATGATTCCAAATGGACAAGCGAGGAAAAACTCAAATTGTTACTTTTCGAATCACACCTTTTTGTGTATTTACAAATTCACAATGACGTTGTTTTCGATCGGGCTGGTTTTATTCAGTCCCTTGTCGGGTTCTACAAGTTTCACAATTCTTCGTCCATCAAAAGGATCTTTACTTTAATCAAGAAAGAATCTCTTGATACGATGCTTGAAAGCGTCTTGGTGAAACGGATTGATATCAAAACGAACTTGCTTGACAACAAATGGTGGGTGAATTCACTCAGCAACGCATTCGTCTATCTAGATGTTATTTTGTTTGATGATTTCGTTCATAAAAGCAAAGAAGAAGCTTTGAAAAATTACGATGTATTTGCTGAAAATGCACTTATCGCCGTTACCCTTTCTGCCTATTCAGATGGTTTGATAGAGGACAAGGAAAAGGATTTGTTTAACGTTTTTTTGGCCAGTGCCCATCTTGATGATGAAGATCGTGAAAAGGCAAAAGAACGGTTTCGCAATGGAGCCAAAATGGATGATTTCTCCTACTTCGTTAAAAGCCATTGGTTGCTCAAAAGATTCTTATTGGACATTGCTGTATTGACAATTTTTTCAACGCAAGAAACGCTCGAGGAAGAGACTGAGTTTTTGGAAGATTTATGTGAACACCTCGAAATTGAACATTTTGAGCTTGAAGAATCCTTGCGAATCGTTGAAAACTTCATGCTGAAGAGTAAAGACAATGTTACGTTCCTAAGTGAAGTTTCTAAATACGATAAAGTATATGCAAGTCTCACCAAGCGCTGGACGAAAGTAATTTTAAGGAATAGAGACAAGCTTTCCAATGAAATGCGCGAAAGTAAAGAACTCGTGCGGCTGATAAAGAAATCGAGGAGTGAAGAGCTTTCGAAAGAAGAGAAAGCGGCTGTAAAACTGCAATTTAAAGATTTGGCAAAATCAATTCCAGCATTAGCAATATTTATGCTTCCTGGCGGGGTGATTCTTCTTCCTTTGGTCTTGAAATTAATTCCGGATCTGATTCCAAGCGCATTTAAAGAGAACGAAATAGGGGATCAATCGAATGAAAAACCGAAGGAGCTTTGATGGAATTAGATGAAACCAGATGGAAGAAGTCATCTGTATTTTGAAGGTTGATCTCAGGCTACCTTCCAACAATTAACTTATCGCATTCCAGCTCATTTATCTCGGATAAAGAAGTTGCAAACCAATGTCTTAATTCAAAGGAATGTGCCGAAGATTTCTAACTTGATCTTCATTGCTGAAGTCAATGACACTTCAAGAGAACGAATTAAAGAATGAGTCAATAAAACGGTCAGACAATGACATTTATGGTCATGTAAATAATATCGTGTATTATTCTTATTTTGATACTGCCGCCAATCAATATTTAATAGATCATGCAGAATTAGATGTTCAAAATGCTCCAATTGTTGGGTTTGTGGTTGACTCTCATTGTGATTTCATTAAACCCATTGCGCTTCCAGATAAAATTGAAGCTGGCTTACTTGTAAAAAAATAGGAAATAGTGCTGTAACTTAATGCATAGGGATCTTTAAAAAAATAGAAAATAGCTCTTGCGCTTTTGGAGAGTTTGTTCATGTTTTTGTGAATAGAAAAACTAATCAAGCTAAAGCAATTCCTTTAACTATTAAAGAAGTATTACAAAAATTAGTATCATATTAATTTGGCTTAGGCAGCGGTTTTATTTCGGTAATAATCCAATCTTTTTTTCATAATTGGTTTAAATAAAAATGGAAAGTAAGAAAGCATCAACATGGCTGGATATCCATAAGGCAATGTAGGGCTGTCATCTTTGGATTCCAATACTTGATAAGGTTTTGCTCCACTGTGGTGGTGATCTGAATGCCTTGTTAACTCAAACAATAATACTCTTCCGATGATATGATCTGAATTCCAGGAATGTTCTTGTTTTACACGCTCATATCTTCCATTAGCTTTCATTTTTCTTCTAAGACCGTAATGAGAAAAGTAATTTTGTGCTTCTAAAACTGAAATTCCGTAGACAGCAGTTATAAAGTAAATAACCGCAACATTTATACCAAAAAAGAAGTTGATTCCTACAAAAAGAAAAACTGTTAATGATGTAAATAAAATCATAGGATTTAATAGTAATGACTTTTCTTGAGATTGTAACCTTTGAGCTTCTAGTCTCCAGGTTTTAAAATAGCCCCCTATCTGAGACCTCAATGCAAACCAGTAAAAAATATCTCCTTCTTTTGCAGATGTAAGGTCATTTGGTGTAGCCACATCTCTGTGATGACCAGAATTGTGATAAGTCATAAAATGGTTTTGTATTGCTGTCAGCAAGAGTATATGGGCTAAGAACTGTTTAAATTTGTGATCTGTTTTGTGACCTAATTCATGGCCTATATTAATTCCATTCACGCCTAAGATGGTTCCCATAAATAAAATACAGGCAATCAAATCAGATAAAGGAATACTTGTGTCTGAAACCGTAATTAAAAATTCATACACAACAAATAAATGTAAGGGCACAGAAAGATAAAGTACCAAATCATAAAGCAAATGTTCATTTGCTAGTTCTTTTTCAACCGTAGATAAATTATAGGTATTTGATGGCAAGAAATTTTCTACTAAAGGAACAATAACATACAAACTAAAAACCCCAATATAGGCAGCAAGCCCTGTTGTATTAAATGTAAATAACCCAAAAAGAGGGATGATAAAAGCCGAAAAATATTTAAATTTTGCCATGTGGGATCCCTATTATTATTTTTAATAAATTAGTCTAATATACTGATAATCAAATATAAATTTTCGAATTTATTAATTCAATCCTTTGGCGTAAATTAGAACCATGAAAATAACTCTCCTCCTTATTTCGATTTTGGCGTTTTATTACCTGAACGCGCAGGACACGCTTATTGTTTATTTCAAAGACAAAGGAAGTTCTGAATTCGTTCAATTGTCAGACCGTTCAATTCAAAGACGAAAAAAACATAATGTGGCTTGGGACGAAAGAGACAGGTAAGTAAACCAAACATACATTGACCTTTTGAAAATGGAAGGAACGGTAATGAACGTTTCCAGATGGTTGAATGGGTTTACATTGATTACAAACACTTCCAAATTGGAATTGAAGAACACCTATGAATTCATTAAAGACATTAGGATTAGCAAATCGACTATCGCATTGAAAGACGCGAGTAAATTGGTCCGTAAGTTCCATCACTTTCAGAAAGAAAGATTGATGACGGGGAAGTTGATTTTATTTTAATTTTGATATTTCCAGGAGTTCCCATTATTAAGAAACTAGTGTACCATTCTCCGTCAATTTGTGCATCGGGCGTAAGTGGCAATAGGGCTAGAATTAGGACGATTGTTTTCATAGTAGCTTAAGTATTATGAGGCAATTTTTTTCGGTGCTGTAGTTTTCATTCAAAAATGAAATCCTTGATTGAAATTCTTCTTCTTTCAATTCGGCTTTTATTTTATTCTGAATCAAACGTTGAAATTCTTTCGCATCTATTGCTAGTGAACAAAGACCTTCTAAGTTTGTGCCAAGAATCATATTTTCATTAGCAACGATATGGCCAGATGAAGAGAGTGAATTTATCAATTTTAGCTTAACACCCGTTGCCTGACTGGAATAGAAGACATGAACTCTTGCCGTTTGAATAAGTGCTTGAATTGCCTCTTCTGAAGGGTTGGGAATCAGTTCAATATTGTGTTCTTCGCAATTTTCAATTAAACTTGGCGAAGGCTCTTTTCCCGCAATTTTCAACTTATTTTCTAGGTTAAGAGGTGAAAAAACTTCATTGATGAGCCATTTTGCACCAATTTCATTCTCTTCAACGGAGAGATTTCCATGGAATAAAAAGAAAGCTTCGGTCGCTTGTTTAGGATTTTCAGAGATCGCCTTCGATGCTGCGGGAAGTACTTGGACTGAATTGGAATATTGCTTGAAATGAACCGCATCAGATTCTTTAATCGCAAGAATATGATTTGCATAGTTTAACTGGGATTCGAACCTTCTTAATTTTCGTGCTTCACCAGAATAAAATCGCTTCGTTAATCCTCGGTTGTTCTTTGCGAGTTCTGCATAATATTCATGTTCGACATTGTGTGTTCGAACGATTTTTATTCTATTTTTAAAGCGTTCGTCATTCAAAGAATAACAGGTGTGTAAGCCCTCAAAAAGGATAGGAGAGTCGTCTTTGCAAAGGTTCGCCATTAATTCTGCCGAATTTCTCGTTTTGACGATAAATGGCGTTCTTCCAATGCTATCAAAAACGGATTTTTTCCGAGGATAATAGTAAACCGTTTCTGCGTATTTTAAAAGTTCATCTTGTTTCGGTCTTCCGTATTCATAGCAATGTAACGTAATGCTAAGACCTAATTTATGCAATCCTTTCAAGCGATAAAAGACGTCAATTGCTCCGCCGTAATCCGCTGGATATGGAACATCAAATGAAATGATATGGAGTTTTTTATTTACCAGAAGTTACCTTGTAAATTGTATCTAAAATTTTGGTTTCGTTCTCCCAGTTTTCAACCTGCGCCGCTTTCAAGCAATTGGCTTTGTACTTGGCTAATTGTTCTGAATCCGCAAATAGTGCATTTATTGTTTCAGCTAATTTATCAATTGTAAATTCTTGAAGGATTTCACCAATTTCGTTGGTCCGAATAACATGCGCCACTTCTTTGATTTCAGTTGCAACAACGGCCGTTTGTGTATGCATGTAGTCAAAGACTTTATTGGGCAACGAAAGGCGGTAATTCATATTGGTTGGTTTATCGAGGGTTAGGCCAATATCAGCATGGAACGTGTAATTCATCATCACGTTGTACGGCTTTTTACCGTAAAAAATCACCTTGCTTTCAAGTGCCAATTGCACAACACGGTCCTTTAATTGAGCAACGACATCGCCGTCGCCTACAATCATCAAAACGGCATCAATTTGGCGCATTGCCTCGACAGCTTCTTCAGCTCCTCTATCTATATTGATTCCAGCACCCTGCAAAATAATGAGGCGTTTGTTTTCTGGTATTTCTAATTCTAACTTACTCTTTAAGTCTTCTGGTTTCCACAGTGGTGAAATATTCCGGACAACCTTCACCTCCTTAGTGTAGAGGTCACCGTAGATTTTGGCAATAGAATTGTTAACAGTATAAATTTTTGTCAATTTTGGGAAAATCATTCGCTCAATTCTGAGCCAAACCTTCTGAACTCTAGGACGATTGATTAGCTCAGGAACTTCTGTAAAATACTCGTGTGAATCGTAAACCAATTCGGTTTTTCGTTTGAACTTTTTAACCATGTAATTGGCCAAGAGCGTATCCAAGTCATTCGAAACGATAACGTCTGCTTTTTTGAAAAGAAGAAACAGGAACAATCGAAAATTAAAAAAGGCATAGAATAACGCTCCTTTTTCAAAGAGAAGGCGCATTTGCTTTGTCGTATAATCCCTTGCCGGCAGTTCAACACTCGATTTCCGTTTACGCCCAACCAAAAGTACGTCATAGCCAGATTCATGAAGGAAAGTACATACCTTATGAACGCGCTGATCTGTATACAGATCGTTAGTAACTGAGACAATAGCCTTGAGTCTTTTCGACATGTGTCGAAGGTAAGAATTTCAGAAGATTATCACCAGAAGAAGAGAAGAATTAAAGTGAACAGAAGCAAAGCAGCGAACCCCAATACTATCCAATAGGCCAGTAGCCATTTGCGCGCAACATCCTCATCGAATTGACCTGTTGCCGTATTGAATCTCGATCGTTTTGACCTAACATATTGGGCTCTTGCTATAAATGCTAAGACAAGTGAAACAATTAATCCTATTCCAAGAAATATGCTGCCAGCCACAAGTGTTACAAGGGCAGAAATAGATAAAATTTTGGCCCTTCTGGCATGTTCTTCAGCTTCCAATGCTTCATTCACAGCATCTTCGCTTACTTCAGGATCCACGTCAGTGGTTGTTGAATCGGAAGGCTGGGTTTGTGCCATGGAAGCCCTCTTAACAGGACCCATATCTTGATTTTCTGTAAATTTATTGGATTCAGAATCTAAATTCGTCACAGTTTTCTTACACGAAGACTGTCGGTAATTATTAGTTCCTTCCTCATCGAACGTGTTGTTTTCTACGTTGACAATTTTTTTTTGACTGACCTTCACAAACTGTAATTGATTGTGGGCACATGAACTGATAAGGATTAGTGTAGCTAAAGCTTGAAATAATTTCACTTTTGTTGTATTTGCTATTTTAACGAAGGAATTTTCGTTTTAGTTTGAGAATGGCGCTTTTATTATAATTTCAGGATTCTATTGATGTGGTCGTAAGCAACGGTGAGTGTTTTAACATCATCATAAATTATTCGAAGGCGGTCGTTTTTCTCACTCAGCTTGGCCACCTTTGGACTCTTCTGCATGTAGTCGAGTACCTTAGTGAATATTGGTGATTGGTAATATTCCGACTTCGGATTAGCAATGAAATAGCCGATCATTTTGTTTGACTTTAAAACTAATTTTTCAATTCCCAACTCTTCAGCCAGCCAACGTAGTTTAAACGAGCGGATTAATTCATTGACCTTTTCTGGAATTGGTCCAAATCGGTCTTCAAGTTCCTTTACAAATTGATCCAGTTCACCCTGTCCCTTGATGTTATCCATGTCTTGGTAAAGGCTTAATCGCTCTGCAACGTTGTTTACGTAATCATCCGGAATTCGAATCTCCAAATCAGTTTCTAGAACACAATCTTTGACGAATTGCGTTAAACTATCTGAATTTCGGTCAGAGAACAGCTCTTTAAATTCTGATTCACGTAACTCTTCAATGGCTTCGTTTAGAATTTTCTGATACATATCAAATCCAATGTCAGCAATGAATCCACTTTGTTCGCCTCCAAGCATATTTCCAGCGCCTCGAATGTCCAAATCTTTCATCGCAATGTTGAAACCAGATCCTAAGTCTGAAAATTGAACCAAAGCTTCTAAACGCTTTCTTGCTTCACTTGTCATCGTACTTGCAGGAGGGGCAATGAGATAACAAAAACCTTTTTTGTTTGAACGACCAACGCGACCTCTCAATTGGTGTAAGTCACTAATCCCAAAGTTGTTGGCTTGGTTAATAATTATGGTGTTTGCGTTTGAGATATCAATTCCTGATTCAATAATGGTCGTCGCTAAAAGAACGTCGTATTCATGGTTTATGAAATCCATCATAATTTTTTCCAGCGCCTTACCTTCCATTTGTCCGTGCCCAATTGCAACCCGAACTCCAGGACACAAACGCTGAATCATTCCTGAAATCTCTGCGATGTTCTGGAGTCTGTTGTGAACGAAAAATACTTGACCTCCTCGACTCGTTTCATAAGCAATAGCATCTCGAATGGCTTCTTCGCTAAATTCTATAACTTCTGTTAAAACGGGTTGTCTGTTTGGTGGAGGCGTATTTATAATACTCAAATCACGTGCTCCCATCAATGAAAACTGAAGAGTTCTTGGTATCGGAGTAGCAGTTAGGGTAAGACTGTCAACGGTTGCTCTTAGTGTTTTAAGCTTGTCTTTAACGGAAACGCCGAATTTCTGTTCCTCATCGATAATCATTAGCCCAAGATCTTTGAATTTAACGCGGTTTCCAACGATGGCGTGTGTTCCGATCAAGATGTCAATTTCTCCGTCTGCAAGTCTTTTCAAGGTAGCTGTTACTTCCTTCGCGGATTTAAAGCGATTAATATAATCGATGTTACATGGGAAGTCTTTTAAGCGTTCCTTAAAACTCCTTGTGTGTTGCAAGGACAAAATGGTTGTTGGAACGAGAATCGCAACTTGTTTGCTATCGGCAACGGCTTTAAATGCTGCTCGAACGGCAATTTCTGTTTTCCCAAAACCTACATCACCACAAATCAAACGGTCCATAGGTGTACTGGATTCCATATCTTCCTTAACTGCAATTGTTGATTTTAACTGATCGGGAGTGTCTTCATACATGAATGAAGCTTCCAATTCATTTTGGAGGTAAGAATCAGGGCTAAATGCAAAACCTTCTTGTGCTTTTCGTTTGGCATAAAGTTTAATTAAATCAAACGCCAACTCCTTGATTTTTTTCTTGGTCTTTTGTTTGAGCGTCGCCCAAGTGTTCGTCCCAAGTTTATTCATTTTTGGAGAACCGCCGTCTTTCCCTGTGAATTTCGAAATACGATGAAGCGAGTGAATACCCACATACAAAACATCATTGTCTCTGTACAAAATGCGGATAGCTTCTTGCGGTTTTCCATTGACATCGATTGTTTCAAGTCCAGAGAATTTCCCTACTCCATGATCAATGTGCGTGACGTAATCTCCTCGTTGTAAATTGTGAAGCTCTTTAAGTGTTAGGGCTTGCTTCGCCTGTCTAAATCCTTCCTTAAGTCTAAATCGATGGAACCGTTCAAAAATTTGATGGTCCGTGTAGCAAACAATATTTAGTTCGTCACTAATAAACCCCTCATGGAGAGAAATCGGAATGGGATTGTATGTTATATCTGTGTTGATATCTGCAAATATTTGCTCAAGCCGACTGATTTGCTTCGGTTGATTTGAGAATATCGATATGGAATACTTGTTCTTTTTTCGTTGCAACAAATCTTCAGCTAGAAGGTTGAAGTTCTTATTGAAACTTGGTTGTGGTTTAAAGTTAAAATCTAGGGTTTTTGTCGGTGAAAAGAACTGTTCAGCGCCAAATTCAACAACGCTGAGTTCTTTTAATTTAGGTTCGAGATTACTCGGATGGAGAAATAAATTGTCTGGAATTGTAGGCGCAACATGTGATTCAATGGAGTTATATACTTTAACCGCTTTTTTGTATTCTTTGTCCAACGTATTTTTCGTAATGTCATACGATGAAAGCCATACCGTAGCGTGTTCTCCAAGGAAGTCGAAAAAAGAAACATTTCCATCTCCGATCATTTCACCTTGAACATTCGGAACGATATTGAAAAATTTATGCGTATTAATCGACAGTTGTGTGCTCGCATCAAATGTTCGAATACTGTCGACTTCATCTCCAAAAAATTCAATTCTATAAGGTTGATCATTTGAGTAAGAGAACACATCGACAATTCCTCCTCGGATGGAAAACTGACCCGGTTCGTAAACAAAATCAACCCGATCAAAATTTAAATCTAGAAGCTGTTCATTAATAAAATCAATTCCATAATTTTTGCCATGTTCAAGCTTCAATGTATTCTTCACCAATGTTTTCTGGGAAGGAATTTTTTCGAACAGCGCTTTAGGATATGTAACAATCCATGTGTTTTTGCCTGTCGATATTTTTTCTAAAACTTCCGCTCTTGCGACAACATTGGCATTGTCTGTTTTTTCAAGTTCGTAGGGTACACGGTACGAAGCGGGATAAAACAAGATGTTTGAATTTATAGGAAACAAACCCTGTAAGTCGTTCAAAAAATAAGCTGCTTGCTCTTTGTCTGAAAGAATAAACAAGTGATTTCCGGGCGCTTGCATTGCAACTGCAGAGGCACTTAATGAACGTGAAGACCCTACTAGTCCTTTCCATTCAATTTTAGACCCAATAATTTGAAGTTCATTGGCTGTGGCATTAACCTGTGGTAAGTTCGAAAATAAGGATTTGAGTTCTTTTAAGTCCATTTTTTGTCAGGTTCGAATTATCACTTGTTAATCCCGTTCCTAAGCGAAATCTATGATTTCTCTATTTAAGAAAGCCCATTGCATGTTCAACCATCGTTTTAGAACCAATGAAATAAGGCACGCGTTGGTGAAGACGTTCTGGTTTGATTTCCATAATTCGTTTTCTTCCTGTAGTTGCCAATCCGCCAGCTTGTTCTACAATAAAGGCTAAAGGATTACATTCGTATAACAAGCGTAACTTACCTTCTGGATCGACAGTCGTATCAGGATAGATGTAAATTCCACCTTTGATTAAGTTTCTATGAAAATCAGCAACTAAAGAGCCAATGTACCTTCCTGAATACGGTCTTTCATGGCCGGGTTGTGTTTGCTGGCAATATGTTTCGATGTATTCTTTGATTCCGCTTTCACAAATGTTTATGTTTCCTTCATTCATCGCATAAATTCGACCTGTATCTGGTGTTTTCATTTGAGGATGAGACAAACAAAACTCTCCGATTGAAGGGTCTAGCGTAAATCCATTTACACCTTTACCTGTTGTGTAAACCAACATTGTAGATGAACCATAAAGGACATACCCCGCTGCCACTTGTTCAGTTCCTGCTTGAAGCATATCTTCCAAAGTCGCTTCCGTTCCAACTTCACTTACTCTTCTATAAATTGAGAAAATTGTTCCAATTGAAACATTAACATCAATATTTGAAGAACCGTCCAATGGATCAAAAAGAACTACATATTTTCCTTTTTTAGAAAACTCTGATTTGAAGGGCATGAAATTGTCATTTTCTTCAGACGCGATTCCACAAACTTCACCTCCTGATTGGAACATGTTTATGAATTGATTATCCGCAATTACATCAAGTTTTTGCTGTTCTTCTCCCTGGATATTAGTTGTTCCTTCGGCACCTAAAAAGTTTTCAAGGAGTCCAGCCCGGCGAACATCCTTACTTACGATTTTAGAGGCAACAGCAATATCGCTCAACAATCTAGAAAGTTCTCCAGTAGAAAACTGAAATTCAGCTTGGCGATCCATGATAAACTCGTGTAACGTTGTAACCTTTGACATGTAAATTTGTTTTTGGCAAATATCGGTAAAATGTTTTAACCAAGGGGGCGCACTTGTTGTTCTATTCAGACTTAGTTTGTTTTTCAGTCTCACTAATATGATTCCTTATGTGACGAATTCGGATTGGTCTTTACAGCAGTGAACTTAAATCTCCATGGTTAAAAATCATACCTAGCTCTATTCCAAAAATAGAGCACAAAAAAAGGCCGTCTTGGTTTATCCGAGACGGCCTTAAATATTTAAAAGCTTATAAGGCCATTTAAAAGCTCCCTATCAAAAGCTTTGTTCTAATTATTGTTTAACGAATTTATTTTTAACAACACCTTCAGCAGTTGAAATATTTACATAGTAAACACCAGCAGCGAAGCTAGACGTATTAACAGATATGTGTTGTACACCTTGAACATTAGATTCATCAGATACAGTTGAAACAACAGCGCCAGTCATATCCATAATCTCAACAGTAACATCTGAGGTGTTCACTACATTGTAGCTTACATTAACCATATCGTTTGCTGGGTTAGGGAAAATATTAACAGCAGAAATGTTCTCTCCGTTTTCATTCAATCCCCAAGCAGATCCGTCAAAGTTCAAACGAACAATAGGTGTTGCTGGTTGCAAGTACCACGTATCATCAGCTTGGATGTACACATAAGAGAATCCAATTGGAGAAGTTCCTGACGTTGCACAAACAACATCATCAGTAGCTCCACCGTCACCATCTGTTGCCAACACTACGAAGTAAGTAGTTTGAGCAACCGTTAATGGAGTAGGGAATAATAATGGAAGAGATAAAACTCCACTTACATCAGAAGTAGTTACCGTGTGGTAATCTGATTGCTGCTCGAAAGTCAATGCATCAGCAAATGTCGCTTGAGTTCCATCGAAAGAGTAAATCTTTGCATAAACCGTAGACCCAATCTCTGTTGTGTTATGCAATTTAACATCAACGTAGTAAACAGTTTGATCTGCCCAAATATCGAAGAAGTTACCTACTTCGTAAGCCTCACCACCGTTGTTCTCAGAGCCGTCAATTAAGTTGTCATCTTGAGCATAGATATACTCAGTAACATCAAAGTTATCTCCTTGAATAACATTGTTAGAAGGGACATCATCGATTTCATCTTGAGTAATTTCCCAAGTAAATACATGCGAACCAACAACAGCTGCTGGAGTATATTGAGTTGAAAGGATTAAGCTATCGTAAGCTCCAACAGGAATTGTAACTGACTGAGAAACACCAGTCCAAGCTCCACTGTTGAAATCAACATTAAGTTCAACGTTTGTTTGAGGATTAAGACCTCCATTGAAAGGCTCAGTAACAAAATCAATAGGTGCAACCTGAGTTGTAGGAATTTGGGAATAGTTTAAGAAAGCAGTTCCCCAATAAGGATCTGTTGACTCAACATCATTATCAGGATTTGTGAAAATCTTTAAATCATCAATGTACCATCCGTAAGCAACCCATACGTTAGGGTTAGTAGATAATGAAGGAAAGTTAGTTGTCCATGAGAAACGAACTTGAACTGTAGATGCATTTCCTGTAATGTAAGGAGCAAGGTTAATAGAAATGTTCGCCGGGTTCGGGTATGCAGAACCACCACTTGCAGAGAGAACACCGTATTCATCGCTGTTGTCTCTAATAGTCGTCCAAGCTAAACCATCAACACTGATTTGTACTTCTTGTAAATCGTTAAAACGTGCCCCGAACTCTTGGTATTGAAGAGTTACTTGGTCAGTATTAGCTGTGTTTCCAGGTAAGTTAGGAATATCTAGAGCTACAGAAGTCATTGTATAAATAACATCAAGCGCTTGCGTTGGAGTTGGCGCAGTTGGATCTCCGTTGCTTAATTCAGCATACCCTCCGCCAGAAGTAGAAGTGATTCCGTTTGCGGACCACCAACCATCGCTAGTCGCATCTATTGACCATCCAAAAACCCCACCTGCTTGACCATCATTGTCGATTGTCCAGTTTGTACCATCATTAAAATCATCAGCCCAAATCTCAACTCCTAACGCTTTTGGCTCTGAAGGATTTTGCTGTGTTGGTTTTACAGCACTAGTGTTAATTTTCCCGAACGAATAAGGTTTGGTCGTTTGCTGTGCATTTGCAGCAGTCGATGTTATCCCTAAAAGAAGGAAGCTTAAGTAAATTTTTTTCATAATTTTTTGTGTTAAAGTGGAACAAATATACATTATTTAAAGTATAATATCAAAGCTGAGAACCGCACCTGCATTATGCATCTTTCAAAAAGGGGAGTGATTTTCTCATTGCTGTTAGTTCATCTATTTTTAATGTGAATGATTTTACACTCTCCTCTCTCGGCTTCAGTTTCTTTTCTTCACCTAGGGCATTTACCAACTTCGAATCGCCACAATAAGCAAGTCCATTCTGGTCTTTACCAACTCGGTTGACTCCAATTACAAAGCTCTGGTTTTCAATTGCTCGTGCATTTAAAAGAGTATTCCAATGTGCAGATCTCTTTTCGGGCCAGTTTGCAACATAAACGATAACGTCATATGCTGGCGATTGGTTGGGGAGTATTTTATTTCTTACAATCTCAGGAAAACGAAGGTCATAACAGATTTGCAATTGAATATTCCAACCTAAATAGTCAACAATCGTTTCATCGTTTCCCGAGGCGAAATGATCACTTTCTCCCGCCAATCCAAATGTCTTTCTTTTGCTGTAATAAGATGTTCGTTGATCGGGTTGTACAAAAACGCCTTCGTTATATACCTTTCCGTCCCTGTTTATAATCAAAGAGGTGTAAATAGCGCATTCTTTTTCTATTGCGAATTGCTTGAGCCATTTAATACTTTTGCTTGATTCTAAATCTTCGGCCATTTCAGAAGTGTTCATACTAAAGCCCGTTTGAAACATTTCGGGAAGAACGATAAGATCGGTTTTAACGCCAACAAGAAGGCGGCGGTAATTTTCAAAGTTGGCTGTTTTATCTTCCCACTTTTGATCTGCCTGAACAAGTGTTACTCTTAAATCTTGCATAATTTATCCGCTGCGTTAATCAATGTATCGTTGTCTTTTGCAAAACAAAACCTAATTTTTTTATTATCCTGACTATTGGCACTAAAGACTGAGACGGGAATCGAAGCAACCCCATACTTGATCGTCAATGTTTTACAGAAATCGATATCTAATTCTGACGAAACGGCGCTATAATCAGCGATTTGGAAATACGTTCCTTCGCAAGGGTCCAACTTGAACTTACTATTAGAAAGAAGTTGTTGGAATAAATTTCGTTTCTCTTTGTAAAACGTGCCTAAAGTCGACACGTCGGTTTTGGAAATATATTCTGCTAGACATGCTTGAGCGACGCTATTCACAGAAAAAACATTGAATTGATGAACTTTTTTGATTTCAGTCATCAAATATTCAGGAGCGACAACGTAACCCATTTTCCAACCCGTAATATGAAATGATTTTCCGAAAGAAGAGGTTATTATCGATCGATTCTTAAGCTTTTCACGTTCATTTGCTGAAAGATGTTTTTGATCGAAAGTGATAAATTCATAAACTTCATCCGATAAAACAAGCATCTGATCGTTTTTAAATAGAAGCGTTTCCAAAGCCTCAAAATCAGATTCAGACCAAACCCTACCCGATGGATTGTGCGGGTTATTCGTAATTATCATCTTGGTTTTCGAATTCGTTTTGCTCTCAATCAAATCCCAGTCGGGCATGAAATTCAGGTCCAGTGGTATCCGAATGGGTATTCCTCCAGCTAAGATTACAGCAGGTTCGTAACAATCATAACTTGGATCAAGGACAATGACTTCATCTCCCGTTTCAATGAGCGCCATAATTGTCGTGAAGATTCCCTGAGTGGCTCCGGCAGTGACCAATAATTCTGAATCAGTATTGACTTTTCTTGTGTACGAATTTTCAATAAGTCCACTTACCGCAGTTAAAAGTTCGCCCGAGCCCTGCATCGGAGTGTACTGATGAATGTTTTGATCGGCTTTTCGTTTTATAATGTCTGTAAGAACTGTGTCGACTGGGAAATTTGGAAACCCTTGTGAAAGATTAATGGCTCCAGTCTCGATTGCCAGCTTGGACATTACAGAAAAAATCGTAGTTCCAGCGTTTGGTAATTTGGACATTGTTTTTTGATTTGAAAGTAAATTTAAGAGAAATTTGCTTGATTTAGATGGATTGAAGTGCTACCAATAGCGATAGTTAATTTCAGATTCCTTAAATTAGAGCGATTTCCTCAACGTTGATTAATGAAAAAGAGGGTATTCATGGCAGTCGCTTTCACTGGAATAATTTCAAGTGGTGTAATTGCTCAAGAAACAATTAACACTCTTGTGAAAAAGGAAGATACAAAAAAGGTTGATCAAGAGGGAAGTTAAAATCGGCGTTAAAATACTTACTATCAAATCAAATGCTCGCGGGTGTCCAGTTGAAGAAATTTATACGGGCGAAGCTGCTGAGAAAAAGATGGCCGAATTAGAGGCTAAAAAGGCAAAGGAAATTAAGCCATTAGAAAGCCTTGAGAAAAAAGCAGAAAACAAAAAAATAATCAAAGTTGAAAAGAGATCTATTGAAAAGTCAGCTAATTAGAATTGTCGCAATTGCGTTTTTCCCTGTTGCATTATTAAGTTGCTCCAACGAAGCGGATACCGTTGAAAAGGACAAACAGTTTTGCAAATGCCTTGAAGTTACAGGTGAACTGAACGAATTTTCAGCTAAGATGTTCGATAAGGAAACTAGGATTGAAGACGCTCAGAAAATGAGGTCTTTAAGAGGTGCTCGAACCAAGGAATGTAAAGATTACCAGGAAATGTCAGGCAAAGAATTATCCAAACGACAAGCGCTTTGTAAATAAATGAGGCTCTGAAAACTGTTCTTATCATGTTTGTTTTGCTCCTGCTTGGTATTTATTCCTTTTCTCAAATTGAGTTGATTGATAGCTACGAATCGTATAGTACCTTTTGTGGGACTTCTTTCAGGATCTATTCTGATTCAACCTTTTTTCACACATCTGGATGCGAGACTCGACAAAGTATTCAAATCGGAACTTATACTCGAGAGAAGGACACTACTTTTCTGCATCCAACAAAAATAAAATTCGAGAATTTTATAAATAGCATAGTCCTCTTGCCTGAGACAAATGCATCGGACACGGTTGATATTACTTATTTCGAAAGGTATGGCAAATGAACGTACAGTGAATACGATAGGCTAACTCAAATTGACAGTGCAATTGTTTGGAGTAATGAAAACTCAGGGCATGGAATTCGTAAAACTTGTGAAGGAATTTGCATGTACAGCCGAAGAAGTGAATTTTTACACAATATGGAAAACTAATGCTCGAGAAGCATCTCTATTACAATAGTTCAACCTTCATTGTTAAACCAGAAGTCGAACAGGGACTGATTTTAAAAGACCTATTCCTCTGGACGGAAATTAACTACGTTGTTAAAGTTCCGAAAGACACGCGAGAAATTCGTGTTTATTACCAACATTCCGTGAAATTCTCTGGCCTTTATATTATTATGGTTGCAAATTAGTGCATCACATCCAAAAACTTGAGACTTTTGACTGCAATAGAGTTGTGAACAAATATGAAGATTAGTCTAAGCGAATACTACATCCAAAGAATCACAAAATACTTTCGCAGCAACTTCTAGCTTCTCCGGGGTATGCGCTTGAGAGATAAATCCAACTTCGTAACCGCTTGGCCCAATGTAAACGCCTCGATTCAATAATTCGCGAAATAAGTTTTTGAATCCATCCATTTTTCCATCAATTTGATCCGCACTTTTAATGCTTTTCTTTCCAGCGAATGACAGCCAGAAAATGGATCCAACGGTAACTATTTCAAAATTATACCCTTTGGCATAAGCATGAGCGTTCACGTTATTCACAAAGAGTTCTGTTCTTTTTTGTTGGTCTTCGTAGAATCCTGGTTTCGCACATTCAGTCAACTGAGCTATTCCAGCAGCCATTGCAACAGGATTCCCTGCAAGTGTCCCCGCTTGATAAACGGGTCCGTCAGGTGAAACGCAAGCCATAATTTCATTGTTGGCTCCATACGCCCCCACCGTGAGCCCTCCTCCAATTATTTTACCGTATGTAACGATGTCAGGTGTGATATCGAAATAAGCAGCAGCGCCGTTAAATCCAACTCTAAATCCTGAAATTACTTCGTCAAAAAACAAGAGTACTCCGTATTTAGTACACAGTTCTCTGAGCTCTAATAAGAATGATTTGTCTTGGAGTAAAAGTCCGTTGTTTGCAGGAATTGGTTCGATAATCGCACAAGCCAAATCCTCTTTGCTTTCTTCAAAACAAATTCGAAGTGCGTCAATATCGTTCAAAGGAAGCACCAAAGTTTCATTCGCGTACTCCTCAGGAACTCCTGCGCTAGAAGACGTCCCAAGCGTTGCCAAACCACTTCCGGCTTTAACCAACATTGAATCAACGTGTCCGTGGTAACATCCTTCAAATTTTAAAACCTTTTTCTTTCCAGTATATCCTCTGGCCAAACGCAAAGCTGACATAACAGCCTCCGTTCCTGAACTCACAAATCTAATTTTGTCGATGTATGGGTTTCTGGACAAGATTAATTCTGCCAAATTATTTTCTAGAACTGTCGGTGCTCCAAAACCTGTTCCATTTTGCAAAGCAGCAACTACACCATCATAAATACCTTTGTGGTTATGTCCTAGGATTAGCGGGCCCCAACTACAACAAAAATCAATGAACTGATTTCCATCTTCATCCCAGATCGTACAACCATCACCCTTTTTAATAAATAATGGCCCCCCTCCAACTGATTTAAAAGCTCGCACTGGAGAGTTTACTCCACCCGGGAAGTAGGTCTTTGCTGTTTCAAAAAGTGATTCTGAATTTGTTTTTTTGATTCCGTTCATTGATTGCTTGTTCATTGACATAAAAATGTACTGCAAAGTTAGCAAATTTGATTCTTCGTTCCACTGTAATCTACTGTCAAAATTTAATGGATTTGTGGCGCTCTAGAATTAGGGAATCATTTCATAGAATTTGAAAACATGGATTACCGCTAAATCAACCATTTAGCGCATAAACGCGTATATTTATTCAGTGATCTGGTGCACTTATCCGCATTTATTTGCGTAAATTAAGAGTAGACATAAGACTTCAGGAGAATTGTACGACGGAACATCAATTATCAAACACGGAAATGTGACCTTGCTGCGATAATCCAGTTCGAAGTTTTTATTTGAATTATCAATTAACAATCCTTCAATCATAAATTAATAATTCCATATCCATAGTTCTAAAGCGTTTTTCTATCTTTGAGAATCATTTTAAATGAAAGTTATGCCATATCAGAACACCTTAGATTTCTCTAAGGGAATGGATGAAAAAGATCCATTAAAGTCTTTTAGAGACAAGTTTCATTCCCCTTCATTTCATGACAACGAAGTTGTTTACTTCACAGGAAATTCGTTGGGTCTACAACCAAAAACTACAGGAGCATATATTCAAAAAGAATTGGATGCGTGGGCAAAATACGGTGTTGAAGGGCATTTTTTAGCAGAAAAACCATGGTTTTCTTACCATGAGTTCTTAACTGAAAAAGCAGCTAAAATTGTCGGAGCAAAACCAGAAGAAGTAGTTGTAACCCATTCTTTGACAACAAACTTGCATTTACTGATGGTTTCATTTTACCGTCCTGAAGGGAAAAGAACTAAGATAATTTGTGAAGCAAAAGCGTTTCCAAGCGACGCGTATGCACTTGAGTCTCAGGTTAAATTTCATGGATTGAATACGGAAACGGATTTAATTGAAATTGCACCAAGAGAAGGCGAGTATTTGATTAACGAAGAAGACATTTTAAATAAAATTGCTGAAGTGGGCGACGAACTCGCTATGGTAATGATTGGAGGAGTTAACTATTATACAGGTCAACTCTTCGACATGAATAAAATCACTGAAGCAGGTCACGCTGTTGGAGCAACAGTAGGATTTGATTTGGCACATGCAGCAGGAAATATCAATCTGAAATTGAACGATTGGGGTGTAGATTTCGCAGCTTGGTGTGGGTATAAATATTTGAATTCATCACCGGGTGGGGTTTCGGGAATGTTTGTTCACGAACGCCATGCGAACAGCCCACAACTTCCTCGTTTTGCAGGATGGTGGGGTTACGACAAAGAAACTCGGTTTCAAATGGAGCCTGGATTTAAACCAATGTACGGTGCTGAAGGGTGGCAGTTAAGTAACGCTCCAGTTTTAGGAATGGCGGCCCATTTGGCTTCACTTGATTTGTTTGACGAAGCAGGAATGGATCGAATTGGCGCAAAAAGAGACTCGATGACAGCTTACCTTGAATTCGTTATTGAAGATATTTCGGAAAAGAATAAAGACCGTTGTACCCTAGAAATAATTACACCAAAACAAGTTGCAAAACGTGGAGCACAGTTGTCAATTGTTGCACACGGACAGGGAAAAGCATTGTTCGATGAGTTAACGCTACAAGGGGTAATTGCCGACTGGCGAGAGCCAAATGTGATTCGAATTGCACCCGCACCTTTGTATAATTCATATGAAGATTGTTACCGTTTTGGGCAGTATTTACAGAATGCGATTCAGTAAATTATAGGACATGGACGAATTAGTAATGCACGAAATAATAAGAACAAACTACTCAGGTAGTGTGAGTCAAATGTCAGCGTATACTGGTATCGCTGCCCAAGCTCTTGGCGTAATCATTGGTGGAATCATTTTGTGGAGAGCAAGTGCTGTGTTCCACAAAAAGAAGAAAAAAGAGCGGTCGAGAAACGCATTTTTCGAAACTCCATATTCAAGAGGATGGAAAAGAAAGTAATAGTTAAAACCATACACCGTATTCAGTTGGTGAAAAAAATAGAAGATGGAAGAAAATAAAAGTGCAATCATTGTTGGTGCCGGTTTAGTTGGATCGCTTTGGGCTGTGTATTTATCGAAAGCAGGTTATAAAGTAACGATCTATGAAAGACGTTCTGATATCCGTTTGGCTGAAATTTCAGCAGGAAAATCAATAAATCTGTCATTGTCGACAAGAGGATGGAAGGCTTTAGACAATGTTGGAGTTGGAGATGAAATCCGAAAGATTGCAATTCCGATGTTTGGAAGAATGATGCATGACACAGAGGGTAACTTGACGTATCAGGCTTATGGAAAAGAAGGAGAAGCGATTTACTCTGTCTCTAGAGGTGGGGTAAACGCTAGAATGCTTGACATTGCCGAGTTACATGGAGGGGCAACGATTCATTACAACCATGAATGTGTAGGAGCAGACACGAAAAATGGAATTGTATATCTTAAGAACAAAGATACCGGAGAAGAAATTAACGATCAAGCAGATGTTGTTTTTGCTGCTGATGGTGCTTTTTCAGCAATGCGTTATCATGCTTTCCAGAAACTAGATCGGTTTAACTTCAGCCAACGCTTTATTGAAGATGGTTACCGTGAAATTTTACTTCCAGCCGGAGAAAATGGAGCCTATCAAATAGAGAAAAATGCTTTGCATATATGGCCAAGAGGTCGTTTTATGTTGATTGCGCTTGCGAATGAAGATGGGTCATTTACTTGCTCGCTTTTTATGCCGCATTCAGGTTTCGATAAATTAATTTCGAAAGAAAGTGTAGATGAGTTCTTTAAAACAACATTCCCTGATTTTCATGAAATGATGCCTAACGTTGCAGATGCATGGGGAGACCATCCGCTTGCATCTTTGGGTATTATGAGATCGTATCCGTGGCACCATGGTAAAACCGCTTTAATTGGAGATTCTGCTCACGCTACAGTCCCCTTCTACGGACAAGGCATGAACGGAGCGTTCGAAGATTGTACCGTTCTTAACGGGTTAATGAAGAAACACAATGAAGATTGGGAAAAGGTCTTCGCCGAATACAGTCAAGTTCGCAAGCCAGACGGTGATGCGCTTCAGGATCTTTCGTTAGATAATTATTATGTAATGCGCGATTACGTGGCGGATCCAGATTTCTTGTTGCAGAAAAAGATAGAAGCAAAATTTTCAAACCTGTACCCAGATAAGTGGATGCCATTATATTCTCAAGTGACGTTCAGTGACATCCGATACAGTGAGGCTTATGCAAACGGAAAACGACAAGATAAAATCATGAAAGATGTGATGGCTTCAACTGAAAACATCGCGTCAAACTGGGACTCTGAAGAAGTTATGGCAAAAATTTTAGAAAAAATATAAGGTATGAAATGGACTGTTCTTTTAATTGTTTTGAGCTTTGGGTTGACTGTTATAGCTCAAAAAAGCTTAAATCCTCGTAACAGCAAAAAAATGTTCGGAGGTGGTCAGAGCTTCAAGGATTATAATCTTTATGGGTTGCAATTTCAATTAGGTGGGACAACGATGATGAACCGTTTGAAAAACCCTGAGAATAATGCCGATCTTGCTGCTAATGGGTTTAGAGGAAATTACACGATTGACCCTAAAAGTAAAATTGGAGTGTATGCGGAAATCGGAATGTTTCATTTCCCGAAGAAGTTTCCAAAATTAAAAATCTCGGATAAAAAGTCTATTGTCTTAGTCAGCTATGTCGATTGGGGAATTGGGTTCAAGTATTTTAGAGGGGCCGAGAACATTTCAAAAAATTACATGGATATAGGCGGCAATTTTCTTTACAACGAAGAAGGAGATTATAATTTCTCCAATGGAAACGTTTATGGCCGTTTTTCAGTTCATAAAAACCAATACTTCAAACCAAAGAAACGGGATAAAAAATTGAACTTCTTTCTGGATCACTCTCTTGGATTCAACTTAGATTACCGATTGATTACGACATCGGATCCTTATGCTGAAACTCTAGCTCAGTCTGACCAGAGTTACTACAAGCCCTTATATGTCCAAATGCATTATGGACTTGGATTTGGGTTTAGCCCTAAACGTGGAACGTTCATAATTCCAGGAGTTCGTTTGCCAATCTTAGGATACCAATCAACTGTTGCAGGATCAGATGGCAGTGGAAAAGGGGAAACTGCTTTTGGAAAACCTTCGATGCACTGGTTCTCTTCAAGACATTGGCCAATACTTTTCAATATCAAGTTTATGTTTGCCCTGCCAAAGAAGCCAAAGGGATGTGCAACTGGAATAACAAACGATCAAGACAAGAATACTCAACGAGGACAATAGAATATGAAGAAGATATATCATCTTAAAAGCTGCAGTACCAACGTTCGAATTTTAAAGGAAATCGGACCTGGACCAGAGGTAGAGCTACAGAACATCAAAGAAGAAAACATCGATGCGAAAACACTCGATTTTTTAAAGGAAAAGATGGGATCTTACGAATCGTTATTTTCAAAAAAAGCAATGAAGTTTCGATCTTTAGGTCTTAATAAAATGGACCTGACCGAACCTGATTACCGCAAATATATGCTAGAGGAATATACGTTTTTGAAACGTCCGTTTATGATTAATGGAGATGCTGTTTTCATTGGGAATTCAAAAGATACTGTGGCAGAAGCCGTTGCATCATTCAATATGGGCAGTTACTGCTAATTAATAGTTTGTCAGATTATGAAAAAAGTGTCAATTGGAGTAGTATTGATTGTTGGAATATTTGCCTTGGTAAATTGTAAAACAACAAAAGAAACAGTAAACCCTGAAATTAATTCAAGTGCAAATGTGGTGGTTGATTCTCTCGAATTGGCACGAAAAAATAAAGTAGACTCTATTTCTCAAATCAAAATGCCTTCGAATACGAAGCCTAAATCAGTTGTAAAGCCTAAAAAGGGTTCTAAAAAACAACTATAGCCAATATAGAGGTATAATTTACTTGCCGAACAAGGATTTAAAGAGCTCTTTCTTTTTGGGAAATTCAAGAGAAGGTATTAAGCTTTTGTCCAATTGCATGTTTTGATAGTGTCCTTTTTCTCATGGATTCTGTTTAAAGAAAGCACCAATGACTTATCCTATATTATGTGCATGTTCTACACCATCGATAGGCACTTCCGGAGCCCGTAATTCCTGCCCAAGCGCCGACTTAGGAAGGGGCCCATCGAAAGTTGCCAAAAAGGTTGGATTCCAAGCCGAGGTTAGAGCCCTGCCATCCAGCAATTTTTGATCATGAATTAAATAAAAGGTTAAGTCTTTAAAGAATGATGTTTTTTTAGTTCTTCTGAGACTTTAGGCCGACGAAGTGTCATTCGTTTAATTGCAATTTCTTTGTTCCATTCAATTCCAATAGTATTCGAAAAGTAAGCCAATGAGTCTGATAATTGTTCAAAGATTCCAAGTTGAATTGGCAGTTCATCAATCTATTTAGTCCATTAAATTAGTAGAGGGATTATGACTTCTTCCCAGAAATGTCTAACTTGATTAACTAAAGTAATGTCAATATGAAAAATTTTACTAATTATATGGTGGCGGTAATCGCAATTATCGGCTTTGGTTCCGCAGCAAACGCTCAATGTCCAGTAGGACAAATGGGAGTTACAGTAGATGTTGTTACCGATACTTGGGGATATGAAGCATATTGGGAGGTTACCCCAACGGGAAGTGCCTGTGGAACAGGAACTATCGGTGCATTTGGGAACTTTGGCGTTGTTGGATGTTCAGGCGGCGGCTTACAGACAGCTGCAGGAACTGATCCTGGAGCCTATGCCAATAACACTACAATAACTGAAAATGTTGGCTGTTTAGATATTGGATCCTGTTTTGATATTCATTTCGTTGATGATTATGGTGATGGTGGTACAACATTCCAAGTTTATCTTGATGGAGTTGCAACTGACTTTTTTACTGGAGCGGGTACAGGAAACGTATTTAATTTCTGTGTAACGGCTCCTGCGGCTTTTGATGCTGCAATTTCAAATCCAGATGATGAATATACATTGGTGCCTTTAACACAAGTTACAACATTGGGTTCAAATGGATTGATCACAAATACTGGAAGTAGTGCAGTTACAGATGCAAACATGACTGTTAATGTATACAATGGATTAATGGCTAACGTATATACTGGAACAAGCAATACTGTACCATCTATTTTAGTTGGAGCTTCTTCTCCAGTTGCAGCATTAGGATATACACCAACTTTAATTGATGTATACACTGTTGAGATGATTTCAAACATTGCTGAGTTAGACGGTGACATTACAAATGATACTGTTTATTCTACGTATGCAGTAACGGATAGTACATATGCCAGAGATAATGGCGTAATTACAGCCCTTTTAGGCCTTACTGGCTTCGGAAATACAGGAGTAATTGGTCAAAACTTTGATGTAGTTGCTATGGATACAATGACAACTGTTTCTTTCTTCATTGCTCCCGGAACAGCTGCATTAGGAGATAGCGTTAGTATTTCAATTTATGATGTTGTTGCAGGAACGCCAACAACTCCAATTGGAGGTTCTGATATTTACTTTCTTACACCTGCAGATACAGTAGCTGGGGGAACGTTCTTAACATTACCTGTAACGAATCTTGCGTCTAATTCATTAATACTTGGTGCGGGCACTTATTATGCTGCAGTAAATGAATTTAGTACTATTGATAATATTGCAATTGCACTTACAGATGACTCATATACTCCGAACACAGCATGGATTTCTATTGATGGAGGTGCATTTATTACAAGTGAGTCTGTTGGTTTCCCTGGAGCATATGTAATTCGTCCTAACTTCGGACCTTATGTTTGTTCTCCAACAGGTTCTACTGTATTGGATGCTGCTTGTAATACATATACTTGGGCACAAAACGGATCGACTTATACTGCATCAGGTATGTATAACGATACTTTAGTAAATGCAGAGGGATGTGATAGTATTGTAACTCTTGATCTTACGATCAATGGACCAACAACTTCGACGCAAACAGAAGCTAGTTGTTCTGATTACGTTTGGATCGTTGATGGACAAACGTACATAATGACTGGAATGTACACAGCCGTTATACCAAATGCTGCAGGTTGTGATAGTACGATTACTCTAGATCTTACAATTGGTATGCTTGACATTTCTACAACAGTGAATGGTTCAACAATAACATCAAATGCTGGTGGTTCTGCTACCTATCAATGGGTGGATTGTGACAACGGTAATGCACCAATAGCAGGAGCAACGAACCAATCATACACTGCTACAGTAAGTGGAAATTACGCGGTAGTCATCGTTGATGGGACGTGTAACGCAGCATCGGTATGTGAGCCAGTATGTGTTGGAACAGCATCGAATGCAACTGAAGCAGCATGTTTTTCTTATGTATGGGCTTTGGACGGAAATACGTACACTACAACAGGTCAATACACTGCGGTTCTTGCTAACGCAGCAGGATGTGACAGTACAGTAACGTTGGACCTTACAATTAACACTGTTGACAATACAACTTCAGTTGCTGGAAATACTTTTACTGCGAACTTTGCTGGAGGGACTTATTTGTGGATTGACTGTGTTACAAACAACACAATTGCTACTGAAACTAATCAGTCATTTACACCAACAACTCCCGGTGATTACGCTGTTATCGTTTCAGATGGAACATGTTCAGATACGTCAGATTGTGTTACAAGTACAGTTGGATTGAATGAAAATACTCTTTCTAAAGGATTTGAGATTTTCCCTAATCCAACTAAAGGAGCTTTCACAATTGCAATTTCTGGAATTATAACAGATAAAGTAACAGTGATCATTACTGAAGCAAAGGGTAAAGTAATCATGACTCAAGACTTTACAAATGTTTCTGAATCAATGGAACTTCCTGTTCATTTGAACAGTATGGAAGTTGGAGTTTATTTTGTAACTATTACAGCGAATGACTCTAAGTCAGTACAACGAATTGTTGTAACGAAATAGTCATTCTAAAAGCATACTTTTGAGGGTCTTGGTTCAGCTAAGGCCCTTTTTTTATGTCCAAAGTTTTAAAAGCACATATCGCCTTGTTTTCTGTAAATGCTCTATATGGGGCAAATCATGTAATAGCGAAAGGTGTTATGCCGGATTATTTAACACCTAGTGTTTTCATTTTTCTTCGAGCTTCAGGTGCAACACTTCTGTTTTGGATTTTTAAAATCATCTTTGTTCGGGAAAAGGTACAACGAAAGGACTTGTTTTTAATGGCTCTATGTGGTTTGTTTGGAGTTGCAATGAATCAACTATTCTTCTTTCATGGTTTAAGTCTTACATCTCCTGTTAATACAGGAATTATAATGACAATCAATCCTATTCTAGTAGTTGTTCTTTCCTTTTTCATTCTCAAAGAAGCAATAACATTAAGACGTTCCGTAGGAATTCTGATTGGAGCAACAGGAGCTGTTTTATTGACATTAACCGCAGGGACAGGAATCGGAGACTCTTCACTCGGGGATTTATTCATTTTTATAAACGCCGCGAGTTATGCTCTTTATTTGGTGTTGGTTAAGCCTCTAATGGGTAAATACAAACCTCTCACAGTTATCACCTATGTTTTCTCTTTCGGCTTCATTTTCGTGATGCTTTACCCACCAACATTTATGGAACTTTCCATAACCAATTTCTCTAGAATACCGATGAGTATGGTCTTCGTGATAATTTATGTTGTGGTTGGAGTTACCTTCTTGGCTTACCTATTAACTGTTTTCGGGTTAAAACATGTTAGTCCGTCTGCAACAAGTGCCTATATATATTTACAACCTGTTTTGGTTATGCTTTTCGCGGTTGGCTTAAGCGCTCTTGGAATGGCAGAGGATTATACAGGAACAATTACCGGCGAAAAAATAATGTACATGATTTTGATATTCATCGGCGTGTACATAACCTCGTCCAAATCTTTCAAAAAGGAGTCTTTGTCTCAGTGAATTAGATTGTATTACTAAACAGTGGCTTTTTCTTAACTTTACCAAAAAAATTAGTGTATGCTTAAATCAATGACTGGCTTTGGAAAGGCTACTGGAACGTTTAATTCTAAAAAGGTTTCTGTCGAGATTCGTTCTTTGAACAGTAAATCTATGGATTTGAATGTAAGAATGCCTTCACAGTACAAAGAGCTGGACGGTACGATTCGAAAGATAATTTCTACTGAATTAGGAAGAGGTAAGGCTGATGTTTTCATTAACGTTGACAGTATCGGTGAGGAAAGCTCCGTTTCAATCAATAAGACGCTTGCTAAGAAATACTACGACGAACTAAAGGCATTGAATGATGTAATGGGTCAAGATGATCCAGATTACTTAGCGATGATCATGCGAATACCTGATATTATTGAGAATTCGAAAGAGGATTTAACTGATGATGAGAAATCATGGATGGTTGAACTTGTTAAAGAAGCAACAATAAAACTGAATGAATTCAGAAGAAAAGAAGGTGAAGATTTAGAACGCGAATTTGCTTTGAGAATTAATGAGATTAGAGATTTATTGAATGAAGTTCCCAAGTATGAAGAGGAGCGAATTCACGCAATTAGAGATAGAATGAAAAAGGGATTGGAAGAATTGGATAAAGGCCATGATGAAAATCGCTTTGAACAGGAAATGATCTTTTATATCGAAAAATTGGATGTCGCGGAGGAGAAAATGCGCCTTTCAAATCATCTTACGTACTTCAAAGAAACAATGCAGTTAAATGAATCAGGCAAGAAGCTAGGGTTCATAGGGCAAGAGATAGGAAGAGAGATTAACACTTTAGGAAGCAAGAGTAATCATGCAGAAATGCAGAAGCTTGTTATCGGAATGAAAGACAATCTCGAAAAAATAAAAGAGCAGATTTTAAATACACTTTAAGATTTTCTATTAATTATGGACTTAAATGGCAATGGTAAATGCGTTATTTTCTCGGCTCCTTCAGGTGCGGGTAAAACGACAATTGTACATGATTTGTTAACTAAGAATTTGGGGATGGAATTCTCAGTTTCAGCATGCAGCAGAGATCCACGTCCAAATGAAGAAGATAAAAAGGACTATCACTTCTTGGGAGTTGATGGCTTTCGTGAAAAGATAAAGGATGATGCATTCGTTGAATGGGAAGAAGTGTACACGAATAATTTTTACGGAACGCTAAAATCCGAAATGGAACGCATTTGGAGTCAAGGCAATGCCGTAATCTTCGACGTTGATGTTATCGGTGGCTTAAATATTAAAAAGCAATTTGGTGATAACGCTTTTGCCGTATTTGTGAAGCCTCCGAGTTACGAAGAACTGGAAAAGCGACTACGTGGACGCAGCACAGAATCGGAAGATAAGATCAATCAACGAATGGCTAAAGCAAGGAAGGAGTTGGCATTTGCAGAAGAGTTTGATGTCGTATTGATTAACGATAATTTGGAAGAAGCTTGTGAAAAAGCAAAACAGTTGGTCTCAGATTTCTTAAAAGCAGAATGAAAATAGGACTCTATTTCGGAACATTCAATCCCGTTCATGTCGGACACTTGGTTATTGCCAATTATATGGCTGCCAATTCTGACATGGATCAAGTTTGGCTCGTTGTTTCACCACAAAACCCTTTAAAAAAGAAAAGCAATTTGCTAGAGGATTATCATCGATTAGCTCTAGTTAAAGAGGGGATTAAGGACAATTCTAATCTTAGAGCGAGCGATATCGAATTCAGATTACCTAAACCAAGTTATACAGCAACAACACTAGCTTATCTAAAGGAAAAACATCCGGAAAATGAGTTTGCTCTTATTATGGGCGAGGATAATTTGAGGACTTTCCATAAATGGCAAAACCACGATACGATTCTTGAGAACCATGAAGTATATGTTTACCCTAGAGTCCATACAATTCAGGAGTTAGAAGACTTGTCAATTGAAAAAGGGCAAGAAAAAAACAGTTTTGACGATCATAGAAACGTGCATATTTGTAATGACGTTCCTATTATGAATATTTCATCAAGCTTTATTAGAAACCATATTAAAGAGGGCAAAGACGTACGGTATCTTTTAACGGAACCTGTACATCAGTATCTTGTTGAGATGAATTTCTATAAGTCTTAAATAGAATTAAAGCTGCATTTCAGGAATATTATCGGGAATAACCAAATCACCTTCTGTTGCCGCCATAATTTCTTCAACGGTAACACCGGGAGCTCTTTCAACGAGGTGAAACGCGTTATTTTTTATTTCCATAACTGCTAGGTTGGTGATCACTTTTTTAACGCAGCCAACCCCCGTTAATGGAAGTGAACATTTTTTCAAAAGCTTAGAAACGCCAGCCTTGTTTGCATGCATCATAGCTACAATAATGTTCTCAGCAGATGCCACTAAGTCCATTGCACCTCCCATTCCTTTAACCATTTTCCCTGGAATTTTCCAATTGGCAATATCTCCATTTTGAGAAACTTCCATAGCTCCAAGAACAGTCAATTGAACGTGTTGTCCGCGGATCATTGCAAATGACATCGCTGAATCGAAGTATGCTGCGCCATTCATTGCGGTAATCGTTTGCTTTCCCGCGTTGATTAAATCAGCATCTTCTTCACCATCAATGGGAAATGGTCCCATTCCTAAAATTCCATTTTCAGATTGAAACTCTACTTCTATTCCTTCCGGGATATAATTCGCCACGAGAGTTGGAATACCGATTCCCAAATTCACGTACCATCCATCTCTCAACTCCTGCGCTATTCGTTGCGCAATACCGTTTTTATCTAATGCCATCTTTAATGAGGAATTATAAATTCATAATTATGAATTCATCATTTAATAATTATTTCTGTCTAACCGTGCGTTGTTCAATTCTCTTCTCAAAAGTCTCCCCTTGGAAAATACGTTGAATGAAAATACCTGGTGTGTGAATTTCATTTGGATTAAGAGATCCAGCAGGTAATAATTCTTCTACTTCCGCAACAGTAATCTTTCCTGCCATAGCCATCATTGGGTTGAAGTTTCGAGCTGTTGCTTTAAAGATCAAATTCCCTTCGGTATCGCCTCTCCAAGCTTTCACAATTGCGAAGTCAGCTGTCAATGCCGATTCTAAAATGTGAGGTTTTCCATTAAATTCTCGAACTTCCTTTCCTTCTGCAACTTCAGTTCCATACCCTGCGGGGGTATAGAATGCAGGGATTCCTGCGCCACCTGCTCTGCATCTTTCTGCCAATGATCCTTGAGGTATTAAATCCACTTCCAACTCACCAGAAAGCATTTGGCGTTCGAATTCATCATTTTCACCAACGTAAGACGAAATCATTTTCTTGATTTGTTTCCCTTGAAGGAGCAGACCCAATCCAAAATCATCGACACCCGCATTATTGGAGATACATGTTAATCCAGACACGCCCATTCTCACCATTTCGGCAATTGAATTTTCTGGTATCCCACAAAGCCCAAATCCACCCATCATTAGGGTCATATCATCTTGTAATCCTTCCAGAGCCTCAACAGGGTTCTTTACAACTTTATTCATAATCGTTTATATTATCCACCGTTAAAGAAATCGAATGGGTCACCTCCATTATTTTCATCGTCGCAGCCAAATTCTAGCGGGTCATAACCTATGGGTTCTTCAAAATCTTCTCTTGATATATTTAAGTCCGTATCCTTGTAGGCCTTTTGCATATAGTATCCAAAAATGGGAAGTGCCATTCGTGCACCTTGACCCCAAGTCATACTTTTGAATCGAACGGCCCTGTCCTCTGCACCCACCCAAACCCCAGTAACTAAGTCAGGTGTTAGCCCCATGTACCATCCGTCAGAATTACTTTGAGTAGTTCCCGTTTTACCCGCCATTGGGTAGTTTAGTCCACCCCAAGGATGGTATGTTCCTCTTAACGATGTCCCTGTTCCATATTGAACCACTCCTTTCATCATTAATAAAACTCTGTGTGCAAGGTTTGCATTTAGAACTTCTTTGGAATAAGGCTCTGCGCTGTATATAACATTTCCGCGTCTGTCTTCAATTCTTAAAACGGTCGTAGGGCGGTTGTAAATCCCATTATTAACAAGCATTGCTTGTGCGGCAACCATTTTATATACAGATAAATCCATCACGCCAAGACACATAGATGGAACTTCATCTTCAGGTCGCAAAACGATCTCTAAATCTTTCAATAGCTTGGAAATATTTTTCGGGCCTGCATATCCACCCATCTTTTTCATAACCTGGACAGTCCCGGGGTTGTTTGAAGTTGCTAAGCAATATTCTACCGATCTGTCTTGATCTAAAGCACCGGAAGGGCACCATCTGGACTCTATGTTTCCCATGGATCCAAACACATCCACACAAGTATTGACTTCTCCTTTTAGCATCGTACATGGCTTAGCCACGCCCATTGCCAATGCTGTAGAATAAACAAAGGGTTTAATAGTTGACCCTACCTGTCTTGTTCCTTGTTTTACGTGATCGTAGGCAAAATGATGGAAATCAACTCCTCCGACCCAAGCCTTAACAAATCCAGTTGATGGCTCAAGAGACATCATTCCAGATTGTAGAATTCCCTTGTAATACCGAATCGAATCATTCGGCGTAAGAATAGTATCAATATCGCCGCCCCAAGAAAAAATACGCATTTGAGTTGGCAGTTCAAATGATTTTTCAATTTCGGCAGTTGATACTCCTGCTGCTTTCATTGTCCTAAATCGCTCAGACTTTTTTCGACCTGAATTCATCAATGTTTCAGCAACTTCCTCATTAATTCTGTTGGTAAATGGCGGTCGTTTTAGGGTTCGATTGTTTTTATCAAATTCCGGTTGCAAAGTCTCCGATAAGTGCCTTTTCATTGCGCCTTCAGCATACGTCTGTAGCGAAACGTTGATCGTAGTAAACACTTTTAATCCATCTCTGTAAACATTGTAAGCACTGCCATCTTTTTTAGCATAGACAAGTTTTCCATCTGGATTGCACTTTTTGAACAAATCCGTTAATTGGCTTCTAAGTGATTCTCTGAAGTAAGGCGCAATTCCCTGTTTGTGATCGACAATCTGATAGTTCGTCGCTTGGTGTTGTTTTGTCAGTGTGTCATACTCCTCTTGAGTCATTAAGTTTTTAAGTGCCTGGTTTTCGGCAATTGTGCTTCTCTTCCATTGGAAAAGAACTTGATTTCTACGCTCATGCGCTCTCACACTGTCTTCGGATCTTAATACACGCATTTGAGATTCGGAAACATTTTCAACAGAAACGTTATTCGCTTTGGCCGCTTTGGATCGGTAATCTTTTATTTGATAGGTCTGCGGATTGTACAATGAAGGGTTTTTACACATCCCAACAAGCATTGCAGCTTCAGTTTTAGAAAGGTCAATCGGTTTTTTATTGAAATATACTTTGGCGGCATTTTCAATTCCTACGGCATTGTGAAGGAAGTCAAACTGATTGAGATACATTGTAATGATCTCCTCCTTTGTATAGCGTTCTTCCAGTCGAATGGCAATAATATTTTCCTTGATTTTTTCATTCAAACGTTTTCTGAACCCAGTAGGTCCAGTAGGCACTGGTTTACCTTCTGCTCTTAGTGCTGCAATTCGTTCTCTTTCTTGAAGTGTAAAGAGTAGTTTGGCCAATTGTTGAGAAATCGTAGATGCTCCACCAGCACTTCCCATGTTTGTAATGGCCCTAGCAAGTCCTCTAAAATCAATTCCAGAGTGCTCCATAAAGCGTTCATCTTCTGTAGCAATTAAAGCATCAAAAACGAAGGGTGAAATGTCTTTATAGGCAACACTGGTCCTGTTTACGCTCCAGTAACGCCCTAATTCTGTCTGGCCGTCGTCAGCGAAGATAACAGAAGCTAAAAGTTCTGGTGGGTTCTCTAACATTTCAACCGAAGGAAGGTCACTTTCAGATTGAGAGGAGAAAAGGTAGGTAATCACCATTACGGGTGTTAAGGCCAATAACCAGCAAACAACAAATAGGATGATTGACGTTTTTTTTTCGAAACGTGTCTTTCCCTTTTTAGTTTTTCCTTTTGCGCCCTTTCTAAACTTGAGCTTTTCGAGTAATTTTTTCATGGCGGATTGATAGAGTGATAAAAATAGGAATTCTCACCGATAAATAGTTGATCTAAAAAATCAATTTAAGACGTCTTTGCGCTGACTGTCAAGTTTAAGTAAAATAAACATCATCATTGAGAATGACATCATTGAAGACCCTCCATAACTAAAGAAAGGCAGAGGAATCCCTATTACAGGGGCGAATTCAATGCTCATTCCAATATTAATGGCAAAATGGTAAAATAGAATCATTGCTACGGAATAGGCGTAGACCCTATTAAACTTGGACCTTTGCCGCTCAGCGATTATAACAATTCTTAACATCATAAACAGGTACAGAAACACTAAAACGAGAGTTCCAGCGAAACCCCATTCTTCCGCGAAGGGGCAAAAGATAAAATCCGTTTCGCTTTCTGGAACGTGGGCACTTCGAACATTTGCCAAAGTTCCATTTTTATATCCCTTTCCAAACAAACCACCGGAACCAACCGATGCAATGGCTCTATTTCTGTTGTAATCGGCTCCGTTCTTTGCTTGTTCGTTATCCGTTAATCCTAGAAAGAGCTCAATACGTTCTTTTTGATGACCAGCAAGTTTTTGAAAACCAGAATCGACGGCTTTAGTTATGGTTCCAGCCAAAACGAACCCAATAATGGCAATTATAGCCGCTCTTTTCGCATCCCTTTTTGAAATTGCCAATCGAAGGGCTACATATACTAAGATACAAAGCAGAAAGATGAAGAACAGGACGCCATAGTAACCTGGGATTTCAGTTCCTGGAAACATACTAAGTTCTATAATCTCATTACTGAACAGAAGCGTTGTAACGCTTAAAAAGACAACAACAAATAGAATTGGAATAAAGTGACTTCCGACCCATGTTTGACGGAACTTAATACCGGGAATGAGGTTAACGACTTTCAGAATTATTGGGTCATACGTTACACCTTCGCGGTACATCACAAATAAAAACGAAGTAAATACTACAAACGTACCTGCGTCAGGCTGGAGAAGGATCATAACCATTGGAATAAGAATAATTCCATTGGCGATTACTACCGTTTTAATCGTTTGTTGTTTTTGATTCAATTCCCCAAGGTATCGGGCAAGGAGAATGGCGGTTGCGATTTTGGCAAACTCACCCGGTTGAATTCCAAGCGAGCCAATTCCAAGCCAAGAGTGGGCTCCATTCCGTGCGGGCATAAACAGAACAATAACGAGTAGTGCCATGCTAAACAGGAAGATGGGAAGCGCGAATTTTCGATAAATATCAGAGTCAATCAAAAAGACCAATAATCCTAAGAACAAAGAGATTCCTGCCCACATGATCTGCTTACCATACACTTGTGAGAAATCAAAAATATTTGAGTGGTCGGGAAGGTATGCGGTTGAATAAACGGTTGCAATTCCCATAGCCATGAGAACTAGAATCACGGCGAGTAATATCCAATCTACACCTCCAGTTAAAGATTTGCCTTGTCTCATTCGAAGATGGAAAGTTTGGCTTCGAGAATACGCTTTTCTTTCGCCTTGTCCTTTACTTCACCATTTAAATACTTCTCCATAATTAAACTTGCAATAGGTGCAGCCCATGTTCCGCCTCCGTCTCCTGCATTTTCGACAAAGACCGAAACGGCAATTTTTGGATTGTTCATAGGTGCAAAACAAATAAAGGCTGAATGGTTCTTTTGCTTCACCCCGTGGATGTAATTCTCTATTGTGCCGGTTTTACCACAAATGATGACACTGTCTATCCGCGCACGTCGGGCTGTTCCGCCAGCATCATGAACACATCCGCGCATTCCTTCAATCACTGGATCAAAGTACTTTCGGTCAACCATTGTGTAGTTTTTCTTCTTGTATTGTTCCAATGGTCCTTTGTCTCCTATTGATTTTACGAAGTGAGGTGTATAGAACCAACCCCTATTTGCAATTGTGGCTGCAACGTTTGCAAGCTGAAGAGGAGTTAATTCAACTTCTCCTTGACCAATTGATATGGATCGAATGGTTGAGAATTTCCATTGACGGTGTCCATGCCATCTGTCGTAAAAAGCGATATCTGGTATTCTCCCTGAAGTTAAGCCAGTGATATCCGTATTAAGTTTTTTACCCAATCCAAAACTGTGCATGTATTGAACCCACTTTTCAAGACCAATTGGAGCGTCTTCGAACTGACTTTTTTTCTTTTTTTGTTCAATAATTCTTCGAGTTACCGCATAGAAGTAAGGATTACACGACATTTTAACAGCTTCGGCTACACTTCTAGCGGAAGGGTGGTTGTGGCATCCAACAACACTTTTGTTGCATGCAAAGCCAGAACTTTCAGTAATAACGCCTTCTTGCATGCCAATCAATGATTGAAGCAACTTGAAAGTTGAACCGGGCATGTATTGTGCTGCCAATGGTCGTGGGAAAAGCGGCACATTTAAATCTTCTTCCAATGCCGGCATGTTTGCTTTAATTTTTCGCCTCCCCACAAGTAAATTAGGGTCGTAAGTCGGAGCGGAGACCAATGCCAAAATCTCTCCGGTTGAAGGCTCAATGGCTACGATACAGCCTTTTTTGTTTTGCATTAATTTTTCTCCGTAAGCTTGGAGCTCTGCATCCAATCCCAAATGAATTGCGGGAGCTTGAACCGCAGTAGTGTCGTACCTGCCATTTTCGAAGGACCCAATTTGATTATTCTTTGCTGATTGAACAATATACTTGACTCCTTTTTCACCTCTAAAATATTTGTCGTAGTAACGTTCAATCCCTGAACGCCCAATGTAATCGCCAGATTTGTAAAAAGGAAGCCTTTCCAATTCGCCTGCATTCACTTCAGTTAGATATCCAAGAATATTTGCACCGTTCGCATAAGGATAGTGTCTCATGCTTGTAATTTCTTCAAAAAAGCCCGGGTGTTCTTCAAGATGCGGCACAATCCGCGACATTTCATCTGAGGTAAGTTCTTTAATGAAAGGATAGGATCTATACGATCTATAGTTTGAGTCCCTTCTTTTTAGATTCTTGCTGTAATAGTCCTTTTGTTCGACTTTAATCTCCTTTAAACGGCTTCGGATTTCCTCAGGCGTCATGTTGATGAGTTCTCCGAGTTTGGAAGGATTAAAATGCCTGATGTCATCTTCGCAAACCATCAAATTGTAGTACGTTTGGTTCGAGACGACTTTTTTTCCATTTCGATCAAAAACCACAGCGCGAGGCGGCGTAATCTCTCTCTTTTTTTCAGCAATTTGTTGCGCGCGTAGTTTCCACTGATCGTCAACCACCTGCATGTAAAACAGCTTCATTGTGTAAATGACACCAATGAGGCAGAAAAACGTGACAATCACATATTTACGCGAATCATATTTCATTACTTTTCCTTAAAAATAAGTATTGCAATAAAATACAAATCAAAATGGAGACTACAAGGCTTAATCCCGTTTTTTGTAGAACAAAAACGATTTCATTCAATTTGAACATTTCGAGCATGAAGAACCAGAAATGGTGAATGATTATTAGCAGTCCAAATGTCTTTAAAAACCAACCTGTACCTAGGGTAAATATATTTGTTTCCAATAATGCGTCGTAGCCATCTCGAGGTGCAAAGAGCTTGTAGATCAACGGTCGAAAATAACCAACGGCAAGTAGAGACGAGGTGTGTAATCCAAAAGTGTTAGACAATGCATCAATGGAAAGACCTAGAGCGAATGCAATTAGCATCAGTGAAAAAACACCCATTTCAACAGGTAAGAACAAGATGAAAAGAGGGTAGATCATTATCTGAATCCCCATCCCTAATTCAATTTGATTCAAGACAAGAACCTGAACTAAAAAGAACAAGAAAAATCTCAAGGTATGTTTTGCTATTTGGCTCATAATTGCGGGTCCACTGGAATGTGCGACTCAGCGTTGTCTTGTTCTTCCTTCAATAAGTTTTTAACCACGTATACACGTTGCACTGTTCTGTAGTTTTCCGAAAATAATATCGTGACATTCCAAAGTGGCATTCCTTCAACTACGCTTGCTTTTTCAACTTTTCCAACGGCAATTCCTTCTGGAAATATTCCCGCACTTCCTCTCGTAACCACCTTTGACCATTTGACGATGTCACTATCATTCGAAATTCCGGTAAGTGTTCCTCTTCTCGAATCCTTTCCATCCCATTGCAAGAATCCGTGTTCTCCAGAGACTTCGATCATCACTGCGATGTTTAATTTTTCTGTCAAGCAAGATTTCACAATTGAATATTTAGGACCTGCAAAATGAATAACGCCAACAACTCCATTACTCGAAAATACGCCCATGTTGCGTTTGACTCCTTGATTGGAACCGACGCTAATTGTAAAGAAATTGTTTCGTTTGGTGTGAGTGGAGTTGATTATTTCTCCTGGAACATACTTATATTGAACTTTATGCAGAGTGTCGTCAACTTTTACGAGTCCATTGTCCAAACGAAATAAATTTTCTATTGTTCGGCTTCTCAAGTCCAAATTTTCTTTTTGAAGAGAAGTATTGTTTTCTTCAAGGTCTAGAAATTTAGTAAGGTCATGTTTCATTTCGAAAATAGTTCCCGAAATGGCAGATGTACTGGTCAAATATTGTGATCTCGGAAAGGATAAAAACGTGAAATAGAATGTTAGTGCAATTCCTTGGAGGAGTGCAAAGAGCAAAAACACACGAAATCGCCGAATAAAAGCGAGAAAATTACGCATACACAAATGTAGTAATTAGACCCCGTTATAAACTCGAAATAATACATACTTTGTTAAAAATGAATTGTTGAGAATTCTCAGCCTACAAAGGGATGCAGCTAAGAGCTCAACTTTTATTAGAGATTCTGTTTTTTTCAACATCTTTTACGTTATCAATTTCTTCGAAACTTGAAGTCAAATCATTAGTAATATTATACATTTGGGTACTTACTCCTATCCTTTGGAAGGAGAAAAAGAAAAATTGCACAATGTAAAAAACATTGGGAATATCGGCTTTTTATAATGATTCAGTAGCGGGTATAACTATTGGAAATTAGATTGTTGCGGCCGCCCAAGAAGAGCTGTTCACAAGAGAAAAGCACATCGAAAAATTTCAGATTGAAGCCATTAAATTTGTTTGAAACAACCAGGGTTGAGCATTGGCGAATTGGATGCTATCGGTTTTTACGATAAACCGTTTTTGAAGTTCGAGCGCTTGCTTGAAACGAAAAAGCTTACTGTAAGTGAAATCTATCTATGTTTTTGCGGATCAGTAATTTGATAAGGCAAGTTTCGAAAGACCTTGCTAGTCTTTTAAATTACCCAGTAATATTGTTTTGAAAACAGCGTTTAATCTCTGATCAAGAATTGGAAACGATCGATGTTTTTCAATGCGATACTTGTTCCTCTTGCAACTGCTCTTAACGGATCTTCAGCAATGTGTACAGGAAGTTTTGTTTTCTGTGATATTCGTATATCAAGTCCACGAAGCATTGAGCCCCCGCCAGCTAAATAGATTCCAGTTTTGTAAATGTCTGCTGAAAGCTCAGGAGGTGTCATCTCAAGAGCACTTAAAACAGCCTCTTCGATTTTAGAAATCGTTTTGTCAAGAGCATGTGCAACTTCAGAGTATGAGATGATAATTTCCTTAGGAATACCCGTCATTAAATCACGGCCTTGAACAGCCCAATCCGCAGGGGGATTCTCTAATTCTGGCAATGCAGCTCCAACGTTAATTTTTATTTCTTCGGCCGTTCTTTCACCAACTAAAATGTTGTGCTGACGACGCATATACTCTTCAATATCTTTCGTAAAATCATCACCCGCAACACGAATAGACTTGTCACAAACAATTCCTCCCAATGCGATTACTGCAATTTCAGAAGTTCCACCGCCAATATCAATAATCATATTCCCCATTGGCTCTTCAACGTCAATACCAATACCAATAGCAGCTGCCATCGGCTCGTGAATAAGATAAACTTCTTTTGCTCCAGCGTGTTCTGCGGAATCTCGAACGGCACGTTTTTCAACCTCTGTAATTCCAGAAGGAATACAAATAACCATTTTCAAAGAAGGATTAAATAAGCTACGACCAGTTCCGATCATCTTGATCATTCCACGAATCATCTGTTCAGCAGCTTGGAAATCAGCAATTACACCATCTCTCAATGGACGCACAGTTTCAATCAGCTTATGGGTTTTACCATGCATTTGTTGTGCTTTCTTTCCGATAGCAACAATTTTTCCAGATTGAATATCTCTTGCAACAATCGAAGGTTCATCAACTACAACTTTATCATTCATTATGATAAGTGTATTTGCCGTTCCTAAATCAATCGCAATTTCCTGTGTTAAAAAGCTAAATAATCCCATTTTTTAAGTCCTCCTGCTTGCTTGTTTGCTTAAAATTACCAATTCTTAATATACTATCTACTCAATTTTACAGAAAAGATTCGCTTTAGTGTTTAAAGTGTCTATTTCCAGTTGTAACCATAGATATTCCGTGTGCATCGCAATAATCTATCGAATGCTGGTCTTTAATTGAACCGCCAGGTTGAATCACAGCTTTAATTCCTGCTTTATCAGCAATTTCTACACAATCAGGGAATGGGAAAAATGCATCCGATGCCATCACAGCTCCGTCCAATGAGAACTTGAATGTTTGTGCTTTATGAATTGCTTGGTTCAATGCATCAACACGAGATGTTTGACCTGTCCCACTCGCTAATAGTTGCTTGTTTTTAGCAATTACAATTGTATTCGATTTTGTGTGTTTAACAAGTTTGTTAGCAAATAACAAATCTTCAATTTCATACTCCTTTGGAGTCACTTTCGTCGTTGGCGTTAAATCTTCTCTCTTTTCAGACTTGAAATCTTTATCTTGTTCCAAGACACCATTCAACAAAGTTCTGAATTGTCTTTTAGGAAGTTCAACTTCTTTCTGCGTCAAGATGATTCTATTTTTCTTCCCTTTTAAAGTATCAAGTGCTTCTGCTTCGTACGAAGGAGCAATTACAACTTCACAAAACAATTCGTGAATTTCATTCGCTGTTGCAACATCAATTTTGGTGTTACTGATTAAAATTCCACCGAATGCACTAACAGGATCTCCTGCAAGAGCATCAACATAGGCCTTATGGATTGAATCTCTCGTAGCTAAACCACAGGCATTATTGTGCTTTAGAATCGCGAACGTTGGACCTTCACCTTTAAATTCAGCCATCAAGTTCACCGCAGCATCAACATCTAGCAAGTTGTTGTACGACAACTCTTTACCGTGTAATTTATTGAAAAGAGCATTCATATTGCCATGGAAAATACCTTTTTGGTGTGGGTTTTCTCCGTAACGCAATGTTTGATTCTCAGAAATACTTTCTTTAAAGAATTCTTTTTTATTGTTGTTGAAATATTTAAAAATGTGACTGTCGTAATGAGAAGAGGTATCAAACGCATCTCTAGCAAAATCTTTACGTTCTCCCAGCTCAGTTGTGCACTTATGTTCCGTAATAATATCCAAGAAAGTAGCATATTGATTCTTAGATGGAATGATGACAACATCTTTATAATTTTTGGCTGCAGCACGAATTAAAGAGATTCCACCAATGTCAATTTTTTCAATGATATCTGCATGACCAGCACCAGAAGAAACGGTGTCTTCAAATGGGTACAAATCAACAATAACTAAATCCAATTCAGGAATGTCGAATTCTTTGATTTGAGCTTGGTCACCTTCGTTCTCTCTACGCGCCAAAATTCCACCAAATACTTTTGGGTGCAACGTTTTCACTCTTCCCCCCAAGATTGATGGGTAAGATGTTAGGTCTTCCACACGGATTACTGGAATGTCAAGCCCTTCTATGAAAGTCTGAGTGCCACCTGTTGAGTAAATGGCAACACCGTTTTTATGAAGTTGTTTGACGATTGGCTCTAAACCACCTTTGTCGAATACCGAAATCAAGGCTGATTTGATCTGTTTTCTTGCACTCATTTCCCTTGCTGTTTTGGAGTTAAAATGAAAGCATAAAATTACTTCAAATTAATAGCTTAAATTGTATTTAAATGACAAAAAATAAGAGAAGTTTTCAACGACTTGTTTATTGCTTATTTTACTTTTATAGAAAAGATTGAAATATGCCGAAGATTTGTGTTGTAGAAGATGAGAATAGTATCGCCGAAATGGTTCGATTCAACCTTGAAATGGAATCTTATGAAGTCGAGTTGATTCAAGATGGAGCTGAGGCTCTGGAGCTGTTCAAGCGCAATTCCGAGTTCGACTTGATCATTTTAGACGTGATGTTGCCGAATGTCAGTGGTGTAGATTTATGCCGTTTGATTCGGCAGACTTCACAAGTCCCGATTTTATTTCTTTCAGCAAAAGGAACGACAGCGGATAGAATTGAAGGGCTTAAGGCTGGTGGTAACGATTACTTACCAAAACCATTCGATCTTGAAGAGCTCTTGTTGAGAATAGCGATCTTATTAAATACGATTCCGAAATCAACAGAAGAAATTGTGACCATTGGGCGTTGTGAAGTGAACTTTAAAACTTTTCTTGTTGTCAATGAAGAAACAGAAGATGAAATCACCTTATCAAAAAAGGAAGTTGCGCTGTTGCAGCTGTTTTATTCTAAAGCTGGGGAAGTAATTTCAAGACCTGAGATTTTGGATAAAGTTTGGGGAAAGGATCAATTTCCAACGACGCGAACAATCGATAATTTCATTTTGCATTTCAGAAAGATTTTTGAAACGAATCCGAAAGAACCAAATCACTTTCATTCGGTGAGGGGAGTTGGTTATAAGTTTTTGAGATAGTTGGTTTAACCGCAAAGACGCAAGTCGCCTTTAAGGCTGGGCGCTATGAAGTTCCTTGTTTTAGCCGCAAAGTGTCGAACACCCTTAGGTCTGCTAGCGTTACCCTGTGCATTATCAAGTTGTGTCTTTAAGCCTCAGCGGTTAAAAACTGACCACAGCATGTCCACTTAATAAACTCTATGATCTACTCGATAAATCAGTTGAAGGCCCGGCAAATTCTTTCCTGCTTAGCTGCGTATTAAATTAATCTTCTAAAGTTGATTTAAATATTAAAATTAGGGTGATGCTAAAGAATCATAATTCTCTTGATCACTTAACTATTCCTATCAAAAGCTGCGGTTTTTCTTTCTATCTTTGAGTGCAATTATAGTTATGAAAGAAGAAGTAGCAAAACAATTAAGATACGATAGAGCCTATTTAAGAATGGCTGCAACATGGTCAGAACTGTCACATTGTTCAAGAAAACAGGTTGGGGCAATTATTGTGCGTGAAGGAATGATCATTTCCGACGGGTTCAATGGAACGCCAAGTGGATTTGATAACTCTTGTGAGAACGAGCAGGGAGAAACGCATTGGTATGTTTTACACGCCGAAGCGAATGCTATTTTGAAAGTGGCTAAGTCAACGCACAACTGCCAAGGAGCAACCTTGTATTTGACCTTATCACCTTGTAAGGATTGCAGCAAATTGGTTGTTCAATCGGGAATTAGCAAAGTTGTTTTTGTAAAAAAATATAAAGACGAGAGTGGAATTCAATTTTTAGAAGATGCTGGTGTTGATGTAGTACAAATAGAAAATTTGACAGATGGAGAATAGTAAACGCTCATATTTAATTCCCATTGTAGTTGCTTTTTCAATCGCCGTTGGATTGTTGGTAGGGAGTTTGTTGACTCCTAAACATGAATTGGCATTAACGGAAAAGGAGCAAGCGCGCTATCAAAAGATGGAGGATGTTATTCGAATTCTTGACAAAGAATACGTTGATGATGTTGATAGTGATGCGCTTTTCGAGAAGACTATCGCCGATATGTTGCATCAATTGGATCCGCACAGTAATTATATTTCTGCAAAGGATTTAGAGCGTGTAAACGAGGGTATTCAAGGGAAATTTGGAGGAGTAGGAGTACGGTTCTTTGTGATAAGAGATACGGTTTGTATTACAAACGTATTGCCAAACTCACCGTCGGAGCTGGCCGGTTTAAAGGCGGGAGACAAAATTGTTAAGGTTGATGATGAACTCATCGCTAGTGCGAACATTACGAACGATGAAGTAATGGGCATGCTAAAGGGAAATGCAGGAAAGCCAGTCAATTTGCTTATTTCTCGTCAGGGTAAAAAGTTGAAAAAAACAGTAATTAGAGGATCAATTCCTGTAGAATCTGTAATCGCTTCCTATATGATTAATAAAAGAACGGGGTACATTAAAATAGACCGTTTTTCTGTGACAACATCTCAGGAATTTCGAGCGGCGGCTTTTGACCTTCGAACGCAAGGAATGAAGTCACTTATTCTCGACTTGAGAAACAATGGTGGCGGCGTACTTTCTTGTGCAACCGATATTGCCGATGAATTTTTCGGCGCCAATATTCCACTTCTTAAAACAAAAGGAAAGAATGTAGGTGAAGAAACCTATACCTCAACCTCTCAAGGTTCATTGAAAGACGTGAAATTGGCGTTGTTGATTAATTCAAACAGTGCCTCTGCTTCAGAGATTCTGGCAGGAGCAATTCAAGACAACGACCGTGGGACTATTTTTGGAAGAAGATCATTCGGAAAAGGACTGGTTCAGAAAGATGTGAATTTGAGAGATGGAAGCAACCTTCGGGTAACCATTGCGAGATATTATACGCCTTCAGGCAGATGTATTCAGAAACCATACAACGGTAATATTGATGATTATTATGAAGATCAAATGGACCGCTACGACAACGGGGAAATGTATGAAGTGGATTCTTCCTTTTTTGTCGAATCATTGAAATTCACAACGCCTAAGGGTAAGGTTGTTTATGGTGGAGGTGGAATTATGCCTGACGTTTTCGTTCCAATTGATTCTACGGGAACAAGCTGGTATTTAACATCGCTTCGAATGTCTCCTGTATTTACAACGTTTGCGTTTGATTACGTTCAAGACAAGCGTACGAAATGGGATTCACCATCTCAGTTCGATAGAACGTTTAACGTTACGGATGCGATTCTAGAACGTTTTGTTCAATTTGCGAAGACAGAGCACGAGATTAAAATCGCACGAGATGATATTAATCACAGCAAGGATGTGATCAAAAAAATGATCAAAGGTGAAATTGCTAGACAGATATGGGTAGAGCAAGGTTATTACGAAGTACATAACAAAAATGACAATGAAGTTCAGGAAGCCCTCAATTATTTAAAATAGGTGAACCAGAAATTAGTTCGCCTAGCTTAAAGTTTTATTGTTTTATAACCCTATGCTGCGTCATAACTCCATTGATATTTACTGAAATGAAGTACAATCCATTAGCCGCTGGAGCATTGATTTGATTTGTTCCATCCCATTCAATTGCTGCGCGCCTCAGGCGGGAAAGTGAAACTCCTGATCGAAGGGACGATTAACGGAGAATATAGCGTGAGTGATGTTTACTATGTTTTGGAATATTATTAGGTTTATTATTTGATCTTTCGATTTTCTCAGCGCTTCGCTTTTCGATGCAATTCGGATTTATTGAAACGATATCTATCGAATAATCGAATAATCAAGAGATTGAATAATCGAATTACGTTACCTTTGTCGCATGATTTTATACAACGTTACTGTCAGTATTGATGAATCAATTCATGAGGATTGGTTAACATGGATGCGAACGAAACACGTGCCAGATGTTATGGCAACGGGATGTTTCATTGAGGCCAGAATTTCTCGCGTTCACGGTGAGGAAGCAGGTGGATTTACATTCGCAATGTCTTATGTAGCTGCAAGTCAAGATAAAATTGATGAATATCAGAGCAGTCATGCACCGGCGCTTCAGTCAGAGCACAATGCGAAATATGCAGGTAATGTTGCCGCGTTTAGAACGATGTTGACCATTCTAGAAGAATTCAAAGTATGAGCGTAAGAGCAAAAAAACACCTGGGTCAGCATTTTTTGACAGACAAGTCAATTTGTGAGAGAATTGCAAACCAGTATACGAAAAGCAATGGTTGCACTAAAGTGCTTGAAATCGGACCAGGAATGGGTGCTTTGACCGAATATTTGTTGGAGATGGACCTTGATCTTTGGGCCATGGAAATCGATTACGATAGCGTTCCTTATATACAAGAACACTTCGCAAAAATGAAAGGAAAGGTCATTGAAGCGGATTTTCTAAAAGCTGATTTGGTTGATTTAATGGGTACTGAGCCTTTCGCAGTTGTCGGGAATTTCCCGTACAATATTTCATCTCAGATTCTTTTTAAATGCTTGGAACATCGAAATCAAGTTCCTGAAATAATGGGAATGTTTCAGAAGGAAGTTGCGGAGCGAATTGCAGAGCCTCCAGGAAGCAAACGCTACGGGATTTTGAGTGTATTGCTGCAAGCTTATTACGATATTGAATATTGTTTCACAGTAGATGAAAACGCCTTCAATCCACCACCAAAAGTAAAGTCAGGAGTGATTCGTTGCATCCGAAACAAACGCCAATCCTTGCCTTGCGATGAAAAGTTATTCAAGACCGTTATTAAAATGAGTTTCGGCCAACGAAGAAAAACAATTCGAAACTCGATCAAATCATTGATAAAAGATAAAGGATTGGAAAGTGAATTGTTGGCACTTCGACCTGAGACATTGAGCGTTGATCAATTTGTTGAATTGACGAATCTTGTGGCTTCGGTGAACTAAATTCTCTTGTTTATTGAAGAATTCAAGTGGAAAAAACTGATTCATGATAGCGGATGTCTCTAAAAAAATGATTTTATTTGTATTAGTTAAACAAACAACGATATGACACTTAACGGAATTTTTAGAGGAATCGGTGATTTTATGCAATGGACGTTCAACATTTTGCAAAACGATTTTCCATTAACTTGGTTTATGAATACTGCTGTAATCATACTTGGTTTCGTTGGACTTGGGTATTGGTTAAATTTCCAAAGAAAAATGACTGCTAAAGCAAAAGAAGAAGGAAAACTCGTTTAAACCATTTATATAAATTTTTGAAGCCCTTATCGAAATCTCGGTGAGGGTTTTTTTGTGGCCTTATATTAAGAAGTCAAACGATAGAATCGCATGTGATTAAAAGTCTTTTCAAGATCAAAGATAAAGTAGGATGGTTAATCTAATTTCAACTGATACAGCCAATACCGCTTTCCAAATATTGAATCGAGTTCTTTTACCTTTTTGAACCCCCAAACTTTCATAGATGTATCTTGCGACTAAAGGACCGATAAATTCTTAATTATTCACGAAGAACACAGCATTGGCAAAAAACAGTTTCCCATTTTCCCAAAAGCCTCTAAACAAAGGGTTGTCCACCATATAAACAACGCTTCCTGCTCCTGATTTTTCAACGCCGAAAATCAAACTAGTGTCTTGCAGTTTTTGTGCTTTCGCTCCTGCAAACCCTGCAATTGGAACTGGATTCTCTTCAAGATAAACAACATTGGCTCCATCCGGAAGAAGCTCAAAAGTACCCGCATCGTATTTAAGTGAAAAGTAAGAATCGCTGTATCCGAAGGCCAATGGATGGGTAGGATCAACTTTGCATTTATAAATTGCGCCTTGAATCATATTCGTAAGATCTGTCCGGTCGTTTTCAGAATAAATGGCATGTGCATTTTCATATTCCTCCTTTTCTGTGGGATAAGGATCTTCTTTTTCTTCAATACTCAATTCATCCATTCCGCCTAAATAAGAGACAGAACCAGAAATCGAGATCAATTTTCCACCATTCATCACCCAATTAGCAATCAATGAATCCGGAAGTTCGTACCATCCGTCCGGGAGAATTAAAACATCTAATTCATTCAATGTCTCCATCGAGATTGCATCAATATTCAATACGGTAACTGGGAAATCAAGATCTTGTTCGAAGAAATGCCAAACCTCACCAGCCCCTGTAGGACTAACTTTTTCTCCTGAAATCATTCCAACCCTTGGAGTCTTAATATAGCTGACGTGGCTCGATCCAAAATCGTAACCGGAATCAACCATTCCAGTTGTTGTCGTTTCAAAATGAATTTTGTGTTTCAAACATGTTTCAGCAATAACGCGATCAACTTCCTTGTCTTCGTTTTCCTTTGTGATAATGATAAGCGTTCCTTCTTTATAGCCATTATCTCCAAATGAAAAAGGTTCTTTGGCGAAGCGTACTTTGATGTTTGCATCCAATAAATCAGACAATGCCTTTGCGTCTGTAAAACTGCTCCAAGGGATTAAATAAGCGTAAACCTTATCGTTTATTTTGCTTGCTTCAAATTCTTTTTTGGTAGCAGCTCCCTCAATTTCGGACTCAGAAGCAACACAGTTCAAACCATAAACATAAGGCAATGCCCAAGCGGTGATATCATACGTCAGTGAATCTGATAGCATTGTTTTCGGTTCAAATAAGGCCGTAACCAAACCTGCTTTTCTCTGAAGTGAACTCACGAGTAAATGGTCTTCAGTAGTTTTCACTGATCCTTTTTCTTGCGTTTGATAATCGAATCCTTTTACCGTTTTACCGTTTCCAAACGTGTATTTGATCTGTTGCGCATCCAATAAATCTATTAATGCTCTCATTTTGTCCTCGTCACCATCTAATGCATACGTCTTGTATTTGTAGTCATCTCTTGAAGTATATGCGTTGAATTCCGTTATCAGTTTCTGCTTATTCAATGCAGAGAATTCAACCGTTGATAATCCAGTTGTGTGATGGTGTGCAATTCTGTCTTTTAGGCTTAATTCAGGCCCTTCAGTTGTCGTAACGCCTAATCCTGCTTGGCCATGGCCTCCTTGTTCGTAAGTCATTCCGATGGCACCGTTAAATGTTGGGTATGTATCGCCATAACTTGGGTAAAGCAAGTCGAAAATTTCATTGGTGAAATAAAGCCATCCGTTTGCATCAAAATACTTCGCGTGGTTTCTTCCCAAATTATTTTGAAATTCTCTTTGCCAATCAGTAATCACTTCGTGCATTGGTTCTGCCGCTGGAGCAAAATAATACGGGTTGTTATGACCTTGTTCGTGGAAATCAACGTGAACGTGCGGCATCCAATCATTATATACACTTAACCGTTGTTGCGTTTCAACTTGCGTCATCCAAGCCCAATCTCGGTTCAAATCAAACAAGTAATGGTTGAATCTCCCAGAAGGCCATACTTCATCGTGTTCTGCGCTGTTTATATTTGAATCGTAATTGGCATTTTTCTTTTGGTTGTACCAATTCACGTAGCGGTCTCTTCCATCAGGGTTTAGACACGGATCAATAATTACGATAGCGTCTTTCAACCACTCTTGACGAGCTGTCAACAATTCATACGCTGTTTGCATAGACGCCTCGGTTCCTGAAGCTTCATTTCCATGGACGTTGTAGCTTAACCAAATGATTGCTACTTTTTCATCTTCGCCGTTTTCATGCGCTGTTTTAATCGCTTCCAAATTGGCTAAATTCTCTTTAGTTGAAATGAAGGCAAACGTCAATTCACGGTGCTCATTTGTTTCACCATACTTGGAGTATTGAAGCATTCCATTGGAATTTTCTTCTAAATTTTCGAAGTAATCAACCACCTGGTGGTGACGCGAAAAGTAAGAACCCAATTCATATCCCAAGTAATCACTTGGAGATTTTAAGTCCTGAGAATAAGAAGCTGAAGTTGCTAAAAAAGCAATGAGAAAAAGAGAGTATTTAAACATTTTAATTGTAGTTGATAATGTAAAACTAACACTTTGTTTTTCATCACTCGAATTCATTTGGCTATCTTTATATCCAATGAGTACATTTTCAATAATCATTACGGCAGGCGGGACAGGAAAAAGGATGGGAGCAAAGCTTCCTAAACAATTCATGCTTATCAAAGAACGTCCGCTTTTGATGTATACGATTGAGCAGTTTTACAACTTCGATTTAAAAGCTCAAATCATTCTAACCTTGCCCTCTGAATGGAAAGCGTATTGGGAAAAGTTGATTTATGAAAATGACTTTAAAATTCCACATCGAATTATTGAAGGAGGAACTGAACGTTATCATTCAGTGAAAAACGCGCTCGAACTGTGCCGCGGCGACTACATTATGGTTCATGATGGAGTTCGACCCTTGGTTGACTCGCAAACGATTAAAACATGTGCGATTGCAGTGAAGTCGAAGAAAGCAGTTGTGCCGGTAATACCAGTAAATGAATCCATGCGAAAAATAACGGGCGAATCTTCAAAGGCGGTAAACCGATCGGAGTATAGAACGGTACAAACTCCTCAGTGTTTTGAGCGTGAAATTTTGGTAAAGGCTTATGAGCAAGAGTTTCACACAGGAATATCCGACGACGCAGGGCTGGTTGAGGAATCAGGAGTTAAGATTTATACGGTTCAAGGAAATTTTGAAAATATAAAAATCACAACAAAGACGGATTTGTTGTTTGCAGAGCAATTGCTTAAATAAATATAAATTTTCTTCACGAGAAATTCAATAAGTGTATCTTTGCCCTCTATTCTATTGAGTATATGAAAGTAACGGATCATCTTAAGGTATCAGACGAGACATTGTTCTCTTTTGAGATTTTACCTCCATTGAAGGGGAAAAGTATTCAATCAATTTTTGATGGGATCGATCCTTTAATGGAATTCAAACCTAAATTTATCAACGTAACCTACCATCGTGAGGAGTACATTTATAAGGAACGCGAGAACGGGTTACTGGAAAAAATAGCGATTCGTAAACGTCCTGGCACAGTTGGAATTTGTGCTGCAATTATGAACAAATACCAAGTAGATGCTGTTCCACATTTGATTTGTGGGGGGTTTGGTAAAGAGGAAACTGAAAATGCTTTGATCGATTTGCAATTCTTAGGAATTGACAACGTTCTTGCGTTGCGAGGAGATTCAATTAAAACAGAATCGAACTTTAGGGCACACAAAGATGGTCATGAATTCGCGGTTGATTTAATTGGTCAAATTGGAGAAATGAACAGCGGAAATTACTTGATGGATGATATTAAACTAGAGCCAACTAACTTCTGCGTTGGAGCTGCGGGATATCCTGAAAAGCACTTTGAAGCGATGAATCTTTCAACGGACTTGCATTACTTAAAAGCGAAAGTTGACGCTGGAGCAGAGTATATCGTAACTCAAATGTTCTTTGATAATAAAAAATACTTTGCCTTTGTTGATGCTTGCAGAGCAGCAGGAATTATGGTTCCGATCATTCCAGGATTGAAGCCGATAAAAACAATGCGTCACATTTCGTTTTTGCCTAAATTCTTCCATATTGATTATCCTGAAGCATTGTCAAAAGAGTTATTGAAATGCACAACAAATGATCAAGTTGAGCAGGTTGGATCGGAATGGGGAATTGCCCAATCACAGGAATTGAAAGCGGCAAATGTTCCTTGCATCCACTATTATACAATGTCGAATTCAAAGATGGTTAAATCCATTGCTAAAGAAATTTTTTAAGATGAAAGCTACATTAATTATCCTCCTTTTATTCGTTGCCAACCTTTCTGTGGCACAAAAGAAAAAGGACGTAAAACTGGAATTAACCAATGCCATTATCATAGGTCAAATGGACAATTCAGCCGATCGGTATTCTGTTGAAATTAACATGACGGATCTTTTTACTCAAAATGGTGTAAAGTCCAAAGCATCTTTGAACATGATGAAATTGGGTTCTGATTCTCAGCAATTGGCATCCGATTCTGTTGCGGCGCAAACAAAGGCAAAAGGATTTGATACGTTCGTATTGATTTCAGTTCGAGGTTACGATAAACGTTTTAAATCAAACACTTCAAATGAAGATTTTTTAACGGCTTTGGGTCGAGCAAATTTGTTTCAATTGCATCAACCGGACATCGTGTCTGTAACCTTTGAGTTTAAGTTTTACCGCGCGGGTAAGCTTGTTCACAACGAAACAATCAAATGTGGAAATGCGGGTACTCGAGACAAAGTTCTTAAGAAATTGAGAAAGAAAGTCGGAAAGAAATTCGAGAAGAGCTGGACATAATAAGCTTTAATTCTTTTTATCGAGCCAGTTGATTTCAGTTAAGTAATGAAGTGGCCCTAAAATCGCGAATGAAAAAATAAATATTTCAAGAGGAAAATGAAATGTCAAAATAGCATAAACGATGATGAGTCCAATATTTAAATTATCTATTTGTCCTGCTTTCATAATTGAGTTTAGTCCCTTGAAGGCATAGAAATAAATTTATATTTCGTTGAATCCATTCGATCATCCACGCGACCAATAGCCAATTAGGCAAAGGATTACAACAATAAGTCCTTCAATGTTCATTTACTTATTAAACAGCTTCGCAACGTATTTACCAATAATATCAAATTCTAAATTGATTTGATCGCCAATTTTTAATTGATGAAAGTTCGTGTGTTCGAATGTAAATGGAATGATACAAACAGAAAATCCTTTGTCCTTAGAATCAACGACTGTAAGGCTTGTTCCGTTTACAGTCACAGATCCTTTTTCAACCGTAACATCTGATGAATCGTACTCAAATGAGAATTTATAACTACCGTCTTGATCTTCGATATTGGTGCAAGTAGCCGTCGTATCAACATGCCCCTGAACGATATGCCCATCAAGGCGACCATTCATGATCATGCAACGTTCAAGATTCACTTTCGTTCCAACACCCCACTGTCCAAGGTTTGTCTTTTCTAGTGTTTCTAAAATTGCTGTAACAACGTATTCTCTGTTGTTGATTTCAACTACCGTTAAGCAGCAGCCATTGTGCGCAACGCTTTGGTCAATTTTTAATTCGTCCGTAAAATCAGCATCGATTGTGAAGTGAATATTTTCACCTTCTTTCGCAATCGTTTTTACTATTCCGAGGCCTTCAATAATTCCTGTAAACATATTGTAAAATTAGGCTTTCTTTTTACTCATGATAAACATTGAAGCCACAAATATCGAAGTTGCGATATCCACCATAGGAAACCACAGCGGATATGGAATTGAAATGAGGTTGATTATGTTTGTCATTATAATAATAGCGGCAAGAATAATAATTGAGCCTCGACCTCTTGGGTCTATGAAAAACGCCAAATACAATCCGACAAACATTCCAACAGCGTGCGCAATTGCATCAAAAAGTAAGCTTCCAATTGGTTGTCTGGCCAAGTAGGCTTCAAATAAATCGCGATTTTGCATTGCGGCTTTAATTTCTAACATGTCAACGGGGTAGATCTTACCTGCAATTATCACCACCGTATAAAGTGCCAACATTGACACAACCAAACCAGCAATTACTGCTAGTATTCTTTTTCCATCCATTCTATACTAATTGTGCTTCAGCTAATTGCTTTGCTTTTTCTTATTTTAACTTTCACCGATTTAGAAGACGGTGTATGACTTGAGTGTGCCTGCAAACCAAGGGGAACCAACGGGTTTGCCTCGGGGAAATAAGTAGCTAAGCATCCTTTTGGAATATCGTATGGCACGACAGCGAAGTCTTCTACAACTCGTTCAATGTTGTCGTAATTATTGTACAAGGTTATCAAGTCTTCTTTTTGTAATCCCATAGACTTCACATCATCTTCGTTCATGAAAACAACCATTCTTCCATTGAAAACACCTCTGTACCGATCGTCCAACCCATAAATTGTGGTATTGAACTGATCGTGACTTCGGGTCGTCATCATTAGATATTCTCCCTCTTCACAATTGTTTTCTGAAACCTTATTTACAGTGAAATTGGCTTTCTTATTTGGCGTTGTAAAGTTTCCTGTTCGTGCACCATTTGGCAATTCGAATCCGAGTGGTTTTTTCAAACGTTCGTTGTAATTCTCGAATCCAGCAATCGTTTTTTCGATGAGGTCTCTGATGTTTGCATAATCTTCGATCAAGAAATCCCAATCGACTTTGTCTTGATCCAATGTAGCTTTCGCAATGTTGGCAACAATTACAGGTTCGCTTTCCACAAATTCAGAAGGCGGTTGTAACAATCCTTGTGTGGTATGTACAACACCCATTGAGTTTTCAACAGAAACAAACTGAGATTTCCCGTTTTTCATGTATCGGTCTGTGCGACCCATGGATGGTAAAATCAATGCTGTTTTTCCGTGCGTTAAATGTGATCGGTTTAGTTTTGTAGAAATGTGTGCCGTTAGATTGCATTTGCTGAGCGCTTCTGCCGTATAATTTGTATCAGGTGCAGCAGACAAAAAGTTCCCCCCCATTCCAAGGAATACTTTTACTTTCTCTTCGTGCATTGCTTTGATGGCATGAACAACACTGTATCCGTCTTCTTGCGGCGGAGTGAATCCGAAATTCTCACTAATTTTATTCAGTAATTCTTTCGATGGGCGTTCGGCAATTCCCATGGTACGATCGCCTTGAACATTACTGTGACCGCGGACAGGACACGTTCCAGCACCAGGCTTCCCAATACTTCCTTTCATGAGTAAAAGGTTCACTACCTCTTGGATATTGTCAACCCCATTTACGTGTTGCGTCAACCCCATTCCCCAACATGTAATTACGTTTTTATGCTCAGCTAATAAATCGGCAAATGTATCAATTTCACTTTCTAGAAGTCCTGTTCGTTTGACCAAAGTAGTTAAATCTTGTTTGTCTAAATCGGCTTTAAATTCTTCGTAACCTGCCGTTTTATTGGCAATAAAGTCTTCGTCTAAAATCAATGGATTTGTTTTCGCGCGTTCGTACAATTTGATCATCACCGCTTTCAATAGGGCAACATCTTCGTTGATATGAACTTGTAAATAGAGATCAGAAATAGAGGTTCCTCCACCGATAATTCCTTTAATAGTTTGTGGGTTTTTGAATTTCACCAAACCAATCTCTTTCATTGGATTGATCGATACAACTTTTGCTCCGTTTGCTTTTGCCTTTTCTAATGAAGACAGCATTCTTGGGTGGTTTGTCGCAGGGTTTTGTCCGAAAATTAATATTAAATCCGACTTGTAAAGATCATCGAGAGTGACAGATCCTTTTCCAATTCCAACTGTTTTTGACAAGGCAACACCAGTGGATTCATGGCACATGTTTGAACAATCCGGCAGGTTATTGGTTCCGTACATTCGAACAAAAAGTTGGTATAAAAATGCAGCTTCGTTACTCGTTCTTCCCGATGTATAGAAGGCCGCGTTGTTTGGGCTATCTAATGCTTTTAAGTTTGCTCCAATAAGTTTGTTGGCCATGGCCCAGGTGATTTCCTCATAATGAGTAGTATTTGGATAAAGGATCATCGGATGCGTCAATCTCCCCTGTTGCCCTAACCAATAATCGCTTTTGGTTTTTAATTCTTCAACTGAATATTTCGCGAAAAAATCTGGTGTAGCTCGCGCGTCCATCGCTTCTTCAGCAATTGCTTTGACGCCATTTTCACAGTACTCACCTAATTTAGAACGATGTTCAGGATCTGGCCATGCGCAACCTGGGCAGTCCAAACCTTCTTTTTTGTTCAGTTTATTCAATACTTTAAAACTCTTGCTCTTTGGCATTCGAGCAAAAATATTCTTCATCGAGATGACAACAGCTTTCATACCTGCGGCATACTCAGGTCTGCGCGTTATCAGTAATTTCTTTTCTTCATCCATAGTTAAAGAATAAAGTTAAATAATTTATTGGCTCTAAAGCTTCTGAAGCCTATTTGAATTGAAGATTAGGCAATTGGCTTACCTGAAATGTTTCCGAAGTTTAAAAATGGGTTTCTCAACTGTATAATACGTTACGAGAGCGGTTAGGTAAGTAGAGCCCAACACCAAAGCATAGAAAAGAATAAATTGCCAAATTTCTGTTGTATAACCATTCACTTCAAAGTATTTGGCCCAGTAAAAAATGTAGATTGAATGCAAAACATAGATGCTGTATGTGATTTCGCCGGAGAAGAAAAAGCCACGAATTTTATCGAGTTTGAAGAATGAGTTCTCTGCATAAACCTGATCTAGGATGACAAAACAGAAAATGATGGCCGGAACAATTCTTTCGAAGACAAAAAGGTCGTTTTTGAAAATGTGTCCTTCATAAAGGCAATAGATCAAGGATAATATATAGATCAAAACGATTTTCCATTTTGCTAAATACTTCACGAGTTTTTCGGCCGTTCCATTTACTGCCATTGCACCAATGATACAACCGAAAGCTAGATCGGACATAACCGATAAACTGTGGTAATATAGGGTTCTATTATCGCCCAGATGGTAATATCGGAAGCAAAGAGCAAAGAGGATAACAGCAAACCCAAGGATGAAAACGAAATTCTTTTTAAGCGGACCATTCAGCGTGAAAAGCGTCACAATTACGCCCCACAATAAATAGAATTGCTCTTCTACACCAATCGTCCAAGTGACGCTCAAAAAGTTGATGGAATCATTTGGTCCATTAATTATTTCATCAATATTGGGCATGAAAAGAAGGAAGCGCCAGAGCTCATGAACCGTTTCAATTCCGTACGGCAGAATTGGGAATATGAAGAACCCGAACAAGACGATCAAAAAGTACAGGGGCCAAACACGCAGAAATCTTCTAATCAGGAATTTAAACAATTGGATTCTGCCTTTCGTTTTGTATTCCCAAAGTAGAATATTAGTGATTAGAAATCCACTCAAAACAAAGAAGAGTATTATACCTAAGTGGCCGCGTCCTACAAGAAATCGAACTTTTAAAAACCAGTAATCGTCAAAGAATTCGCCCCAAATATTTTCAGAAAGAGAGAACGAATGAAAAGTTAATATTGAAATCGCTCCTATAAATCTAAGTCCATTGATGTTATGGAAATAGGGACGTTTTAATTCACCAGAAGTAGTTTCGGTTTGCAATAAACGAGCTTTGGAATAAAAGTAATCTTTCTTTGGGTACCGATTACAATTTAGTTGTTATACATTGGAGTTTATACATTCGTTTGTCTAAACTCCACTGCCCAAAATCAATTTCTTTCCAATAAATTTTACTGTTCAGATGTTGTGCCAGTTTCAATTTTTGCAGGCTCAATGTTGGCAGATTTTTGACGAATGTCCTCTACAATTTTAGATTGCGGAGAGTTAATTTGACTCACTGATTGCTCTGTTGTTTTCGGGAACGAGTGCGCAAGAAAATTAAGAAGGATTAAACTACTTTTTATTGTAAGCAGAAATGGATGTGTTTAATATTTCCATTGCTTGCTCGCGGTTTGCGAAACCTTTAGATACCATCTTGTTTGGCCCTTTGTAATTGCTAAACCACATCTCAATGATTTCAGTTATACCTTTGTATTCTGATTTTAAAGTTTCAATATCATTGATATGAGAAAGCTTCGATCCTTTTTGAACGGCAATTAATTTATCGTCTTGTTCGCCGCGGTCGAGAAGGACTAAAACGCCGATGATTTTACATGCGACGGCACTTCCACGTTCTAGTGGTCTTCCAAGTATGAGAACATCCAATGGATCACCATCTCCACCCAATTCTTTTGGCAAGTACGTTCTTGGAATCATTCCGTAATTCGCAGGATATCCAAGATAATTTATGATTCTAGGTTTGCCGTCCATATGTTCTAACTCTAGATCACCTGATGCTTTGTCTACTTCCCACTTTTCAACAGTTCCTGCTGGAATTTCAATCACGGCATTCACAAACCCATCGTCCGTCATTGGCGGATAATCATCGACCAAATTTTTTTTTGGTTCCACGTTAGTTTCGTTAACATCTGATTTCTTCGATGAATTTGATTCGCACGAGGCCAATAAAAATGCAACTAGAGAAAGTGAAAGGATGAATTGAATTTTCACACGAATTATTTTTGTTAATGACACAGGCTTGGATTAATCATCTTTTTTCACCGCTGAAATTATGTCCGCTTCTTTCAAAAAGCTTTCGGGAAACATTCCCAGTTCCAACGTTGTTTGATTTGAAATAACTCGAGCAGGAGCACCTGCAATGGACACATTACTTTCGAAACTTTTCGTCACAACACTGTTCGCGCCAACTGAGACATTGTTTCCAATTTCGATTGCACCAAACAACTTTGAGCCAGGTCCGAGGTAAACATTATCGCCAATGACTGGTGATCCGTGGTAGGCTCCAATTCCAACGCCTGGATGAACTCGGCAGTTTTTACCAATTTTAGCTTTGCCTGCAACAACGATAGTTCCATAGTGCGGAAGGCACAATCCTGGGCCAAAAGAATTAATAGAAATGCTGAATCCAAGTCGGATTCCAAGTCGAATATTAAGAACTTCTAAATACTTTCGATACGGCTTGTGGATCCAACTCGATCCTTTGCAATTTGTTAAATATTCGATTCTTCTTAAACGCCTTTGAAACCTAACAATTGGGTTTTTTAAATGCACACCAAACGTATAGCCTTTCAATTGATAGTGGCGAAGATCTTCACTTAGATAATGCTTATAATCTTGTTTTGATTGAATCATTTAATATTATCAATATCGAACTTAATCGTCAGTTTCCTGCATTTCCATAATGATTTCTCTCAATAGCGTTTCCGTTATGTTTAGGCTTGCTGCTGGAACTGTTTCATCTGCTTTTTCAATTGCTTCTTCCAACGCGTCGATCGCTTTTTCGTAGTGCTTTAGTTTGTATAAAATGGATCCTTTCGTATCCAAATTCATGTAGTTTGAATTGAATTCAACGGATTTACGTATCCAGATCAATGCTTTTTCCAATTCTTCTTTACTATCTGATTTTTCATAAACAGCCCAAGCTTCACCGTTTAAAAATTGCCAATCTGTAGTTACCTCTGCATAAACGGCAGCAGCTTTTTT
>CAJVYC010000011.1 GCA_913009205.1 uncultured Fluviicola sp.
GGTGAAATGGCTGACATCTTAATAAATGGTGTTGAAGTTTCAATTGAAAAATTAAAAAGGACAAACTTCAAAATTGAATATACAGACATCCAAGAAGCGATAAACTCGTTGCGTTAGATTACAATAAATCGTTGGCCAAATTTGCCAATTCAGAACGTTCTCCTTTCTCAAGTTTAACATACGCAAAAAGGGGTTGACCTTTCAGGCGGTCCATTAAATAGGCCAAGCCGTTACTGTGTTCATCTAAATAGGGAGTATCAATTTGGTTCACATCTCCCGTAAAGACAATTTTTGTTCCATCTCCAGCTCTGGTGATAATCGTTTTTATCTCGTGTGGCGTTAAGTTTTGCGCCTCATCAACGATGAACATGATGTTGGATAAACTTCTCCCTCGAATGAAGGCCAAAGGTGTAATAACGAACTTTCCGCTTTCCTCTAGTGCTGTAATGGTCTTCCGTTTCTTTTCATTTTCCCCAAATTGAGATTTGATAAATTTCAAATTATCCCACAACGGTTCCATATAAGGACCAATCTTGTCACTGGCGTCACCAGGCAAGAATCCTATCTCTTTATTGGATAATGGCACAATTGGGCGGGCTAAAATGATTTGATCGTACCTATTATGTTGTTCCAATGCAGCGGCCAAAGCTAAAAGTGTTTTACCTGTTCCTGCAACACCTTGCAAAGCCACAAGCTTGATGTTTTCATTCGTTAAAGCATTAAATGCAAAAGCCTGTTCCGCATTCTTAGGCTTTATTCCATAAACGAATTCCTTCTCGATTCGTTCGATGCGATCCAAATGCGGATTGTAAACAGCAAGCGAAGAAGATTTTCCATTTTTCAAAATGTAATAGCCATTGGCAATTTTATTCTTCCCAAGAAGTCCATTTTCTTCAATATTTCCCTTCGTGAAAATCTGACGAATTTGATCCGAATCTACATTCTCAATGTTGCAAACACTTGCCGGTTCATTGTCGGCGCTCACTTTTCCTGTTTCGTAATCTTCTGCGTTAATCCCTAGCGCTTTCGCCTTAATTCTAAGGTTGATATCTTTTGTGACCAAGATCACTTCAATCTTTGGATTGTTTTGCTTTAAAAACAGTGCGGCGTTAATAATTTTATGATCATTTTTACCACGAGCATATATGTCTTCGGCATTCAAGCCTTCAGGTTCAGCAACCAAAATAACTTTAAATTTACCCAAGTTTTTAGCCAATGGAATCCATTCTTGCAAACTATGGTTCACCGACAATTTATCAATAAATCGTATGACTTCTCTAGCGGAAAAATTCTTCGTATCGTTCCCAATCTTGAAATTGTCCAGTTCCTCTAAAACAGTGATAGGAATGGCTACATCTTGTTTCCCAAAATGAGTAATCGATTGATGGTCATGCAGCAATACTGAAGTGTCAAGTACGAAGATTTTTTTCTTTTTTGCCATAGTGAGAGTGTTTTTCCTTTAAGTTAGTAGTATCCAAATATTAGGCCCTATTTTCTAGAACGTATTTATCGACATTATCTTGTGAATTACGAATGGATTGTCATAAGTTAATGTTGTCGCTAATGATTTTATCGAGAGGAATCTGAAGCCTTCCGTAGAGCGTTTTCACCCTGGTAGAGTCCAGATAAATCAAATAAGGTGTTTTCTTGTGCGTAAAAAGGATTTCGTTTTGAGAACTCGGGTGCAATACCGGAAGGAATTTGCTCGTATGGAACATTAATGACGTATCCGTCTGGTGCATTTGAAGCGGGGGAGAAAACAACATTCTGTATTTACCCTCTTGTTTCGTCATGATTCCCTTATTCAATAATTTATCGATCATTGGTCTATTTGAAGCATTTGTGGAAAGGTAAACCGAATAACCGGGGACCTTTATCGTTTTGTACTTCACAACTTCCGAGACATTGAAATTCTCATCCAATTCAGATTCTATGTACCTCTCCTGAACACGTTCAATTCCACCTTGTCTAAACGCAACATTGCCTTCCCATGCATTCATCAAATCATTGACGGGGAATTTTATTTTTTCTCCTAGTTTGGTCAACAATCGAATTATAGGATTGTTAGGATTGTTCCTCAAGCGCCCAATGTCGCAATGGATACTAGCATTCGTCCGTGTGAATTCTTGAGGTAAATAGTTCCAACCCGATTTTTTGATTTGAAAAGCAAGTGTGTCAAATTGATTGACCTGTGCATTTAGGGTCAAGCTAGATGAATCATTTGCGACGGAAATCAGAATCGATTTAATCCCATTTTCTGCAAGATTTTCCGTTGTGGCTTGCGCAATGATTCCATGGCCAGTATTCGATTGTTGGTTTAAGAACACTCTCCATTTTGGCGGAATTTCGTTGAGCTTGGCAAATAAAACATCATGATAAGTTCTTTTGAAATTCTTCCCCTGATACACCAATAGCCAATCTTTTCCATATGCGAAATAAATGCCAAGCTTATTGTATTTGTAAACCCTTCGGTTGTATACAACAGTATCTTTTAAGTCAAGCAGATTGTCCAAACGATTGATTCCAATGTGCACGGAACTACTGTCTGTGATCTTAAATAGGATTCCGAAAGATTGAATTTCCCAATCCTTTTCATCCGCGAAAAAGAAGGCCGATTCCTGAAAATCAATACCAAAAGCCTTTCCTTGGCTTAGAATAAATTCAGGTGAAAGGAACTCACGAAAAGGGATTCGATAATGATACAACGAACTCGATAGCGCCCGTGTCAAGTCAAGAACATTTGATCTCCCAATTACATCAGCATCCGGCAACCGATCAACAAAACGAGGTCCCTTTTGGGGTTCGGGTTCCCACGGCCGAATAAATAATAAGGCTACAAATATTCCTACAAAGGCAAGTAGTATAGCGATTTTCTTTCGCATTGTCCTATTTAGAAATTACGTACATACTATTTATTAGATCTAAAATATACGTGCCAGAATTGTCATATTCGCCTTCAAATTGATAAGAAAGGTTAAATGATGTTCCTGATTTCGTCGACTTTGAAGAAGAAAGCTCTAACGATCCTGATTTCCCTCTGAATACATCGATCATTTCCTTTTCACGGCCATTGAAGATTTCTTTTGGAAGTTCTGCAATAGCTTTCGATAAATCTGCATGAAGGTAAACTGCTCCACCTTTCATTCCTTTCTTCACTTGTTTCTTAGAAATGGCATTTTTTCCATATCCATCTGAGTTATTCTTGGCAAGACTTTCATCGTTCGTGTATATGAACAGCCCATTTTTATTGATTATATACAATGGTGATGCATTCAATATCGCATTATCAACCATGTAATAATCACCCATGTTGTGAAATGTATTCATATGTTTACACAAGTGCTTCATTATTTTTTCAGGAATGTCATGACGATCTGTTGAGAAACCAAAAACGAATATAGGCATGTCTTCTTCTGCTCCAACTTCTTTTTCGATGTAGTCGAAAGTCTCGTCATCGTAATCCCAAATGATTTTTGTTGTTTGTACTTTCTTAATTCCATTGAAAGATCCGAACATGCTTCCTTTATACGAATCGAAAAGTGCATCTTTATTCATGAATTCATCCAACAATTCAATAGTTAAACCAAGCGTTGAAAATTCTCTGCTCTCAGATTCAGTAAAGATCGGCAGAATCACATTAAATGCTTCCTGGTAGGCTTTTCTTAAATCAACATTGTATGTAAAGAAAGACTGGTTGTCTTCAGGAATGTATTTTAAAACGCTCTTGTCAAACTTTGAGTTGGTCATTTCCTTATACACAGAACCAAGTTTCTCGCTATATTTCGTTTCAAGGTTCATGTCAATCGAATTATCATTGATATGAATCTCCCCAGACATTGTGTTCCCAGTGTACAATTCATTAATTCGATCGTAAAGTGATGGATACTTTCTAATCATGAATGCAAAATCATGATTGGTTTTTAGGTTTTTCGAATTGTCGATAAAGAATGTGCCTTCGGACTGACTGTTCAGTTGATTTTTAAATTCCGGAGATGACTTTGTGAGCACATTTCCTTTCACAAATATATTTTCACAGAATGCATTCATGAACTCATTTTGAAGTGTCATTTCAACTGAATCGCGAAGCTCGTAGTACGTTTTTATTGTTGGATCGTCTGCAGCTTCAGGAAGATTGTCCTCTTCATCAATGGGAGTTGTAGTGTTTTCCTCCGTTTCCATTTCTTCAGTAAATTCGATTAGCGACTCTTCTCGGGTCCAGCCCTCATACTCCTCATCGTAGTAATATTCGTCTTCATAGTAACGATCATCCCATTGGTAGCCATTTCCTTGAGCATACCAAATCGAATCTGTTAAATCATCTACTCTGTTTCCTGTTGGAAGTACGCGGTATAAAATTCCAAGATTTCCTTTAATCGCAATTCGATTGAAATAAGAGGAATAGAATTCAACACCTTCATAATTGCTTTCAATAGGCTCGAAATCATCAAAGACTTCAAAAAGTTGATCTTTATTTACAATTCCGAAGGTCATTCCTGAAACGAGATAGTCATCCGCTTGGCCCATAAAAATATTGAGCTTTTGATCGAAATCAATCCCAGAATCCTTAATGGTTTTTCCAGATGTCGACCCGTCGAAAAGTTCTTGTTGAACCTCTTCCATAAACTCGTATTGTACAAGTTGATCCAAAGAAACCTTTTGTAGCAAATTAATGTTGTTGATACTAAATACTGAAGCAGCTTCCTGAGGAACCAAATCTTCTGATTGTTGGGCATTTACCCCTATAAAGGCAAGGAGTGAAATTATGGTTAGAACTATTTTCATTTGAATCGGTTGCGCCCTTTTTAAGAACTATAAATTTCGATTTCAAAAGTACGAAAATATGAAGGTTAATTATTCGGATTTCTTTAGATAAATCGTGTTATCTAGTTGGCTGGGATTTTGTGTGAGTGAATAAGGGTCAGTGCGCAACATAATGGCTTTTTTGTTTGCAGATACTTTGGCTTGATCATTGTCAAATTTCACGATTTCTAATTCAAATCGGGTAATTGAGGTGTAACTGCCTTCTTTCAGCAAAAGCCGGTCAGCACTTTTTATTTCCTTTGACTTCTTAATCGTTATTTCAGGAACGGATCGGTTCAATTGTGTGCCGCTAAAAATAAGCCATTTGTGATCCAATTCTGGAATGGCTTTGCCGCTATTCTCAGATAATGCAATTGTTTTAATCGCAGATTGCAATTCTGCCAAAGAAGCGAAGTCACACGAAAATTTAAAAACATAATTCGTATAATCTGCCGTAAGACTCACATTTGAAATTCCCGATTCAGACTTGAGCTGTTCGTTTAGGCGATTAATCTTCTGCTTGATTTCACCAATTGATGGAACTCTTTTACCATCCAAACTGTCCAGTGCAAGAATCGAGTTGATTTTAACTTTGCTAGAACTTAAATTGATGTTGTATTTGAATGTCCCGGTTCCATCCATATTTAATGTCAAATCGTCGATTATTTCAATACAGCCTGTTGCCGAAAGAGCGCTCAAAGCAAGAATTAAAACGCGTAGATATTTCATGATACAAATTTATGCATTTCTCCAATACCCAAAACTGTACCAGGTTTTTAATTAATACTTTGGTTTTTTCGCCTCGTTTGAAGCGCTTGCTATTTACTATTCAGTCGAAAAAGCCTATATTTGCATGAAATATTTTGATATGCCAAACGAGAGTAGAATTTCAACAGAAAGAGCACCAAAACCAGTAGGGCTTTATCCTCACGCTCGTAAAGTAGGTGATTTATTGTTTTTATCAGGTGTTGGGCCGCGCGTTGCAGGATCTGATGAAATTGACTCTGCTGTTCCAGGCTTAAAACTTGATAAAAACGGAAACTTCATTGAATTTGATTTCGCTGCGCAATGCAGAAGCGTTTTTGATAATGTCAAAATTATTTTAGAAGAATCTGGCTCAAGCTGGGATCAATTGGTAGACGTAACAGTATTCTTGGTGAACATGAAAAGAGATTTTCATGAATACAATAAGATTTATGCTGAATATTTCGGAGAGAACTTGCCTTGCAGAACAACTGTGGAGATTAACTGCTTACCAACTCCTATCGCCATTGAATTAAAATGTATCGCAACTATTAAGTAATTATGATTGGATTTATTATTCGCTGCCTTTTAGCAGTAGGAATGTTGGGTAGTACTGTAGCCCTTTTTTATACAGGATATTGGGGATGGGGAATCACATTGATTTTTCCTACCCTTGTTGTAGGATTTTCTTTCTTCAGAAATGAAAAAATGATTCTTGCATTGAACGCTATGAGAACTGGCGATACAGACAAAGCAAAAAACTATGTAAATAGAATCTCAGCGCCGCAATTTTTACCAAAGAAACAACACGCATATGTTTTGTTTTTGAAAGCTGTTTTGAACACGCAAGAATTGGGATTTGCACAAAGTGAAGGCCTACTTCGCAAGGCAATTTCAATGGGATTGAGAACAGGTCAAGATAACGCAGTTGCTAGAATGCATCTTGCTGGAATCTGTGCTCAAACGGGCAGAAAGAAAGAAGCCGTTACTCTTTTGGCTGAAGCTAAGAAATTGGATTCATCAGGAATGATGAAAGATCAAATAAACCAAATGCAAGATCAATTGCGCACGGCGCCTTCCAAGAATCAAATGAGAATGGCACAAATGCAAGGAGGACGGCGTAAGACTCCACGGAGATAAGAACGAGATTTCGATCTTTGGATTATTCGATTCGACAACAATCGGGTTTCGAAGAATCGAGCTTTCGGACAATCGAACAATCGATGAAAAAAATTTACACAACCGGATGGTCCGATTATGAATTAATAGACGCCGGAGGTGGTAAGAAACTCGAGCGCTGGGGGAAAATCATTACGATTCGTCCAGAACTACAAGCTTATTTTCGTTCAGAAAAACCTTTTGATCAATGGAATCAAATGGCGCATTGGGAGTTTATTCCAAAAGGTGCGCAATCAGGAATTTGGAAGCAATTAAAAGAAGATGCTCCCAAAGAATGGTCGATTCAATACCGGGAATTTAAGTTTCAATTAAAGCTAACTAAATTCAAACATGTTGGGCTTTTTCCAGAACAACGTCTGAATTGGGACTTTATAGCCGACCACCTCGATGAATCATCGAAATTTTTAAACTTATTCGCTTATACAGGTGCTGCTTCGGTTGTTGCTAAAAGCACTGGTTCAGAATCCTTTCACATTGATTCGGTCAAGCAGCTCATTTCTTGGGCACGGGAGAACATGGAGGGGTCTCAACTCGAAAACATCAAATGGGTGCATGAAGACGCATTGAAATTTGCCGCAAGAGAAGTTAAAAGAGGTAACCACTATTCGGGAATCGTTATGGATCCTCCAGCTTGGGGAATTGGAGCAAAAAAAGAAAAGTGGAAACTCGAAGACAAGTTGGATGAGTTGATGGCGAATGCTAAAAAGTTAATCGGTCACGAAGGATTCCTTATCCTAAACACCTATTCACCAAAAGTAGAAATGAAGACTGTTGAACAACTTGCAAACCGTTATTTTGGCAAACGAGAATTTGAAGTCAATGAACTTTGGATGAAAACAACAACTGGAAAAGAGTTATATTACGGTAACTTATTAAGGATTTATTAGTTGTATGTTAATGCGATAGTTAAAAAAAATATGGCCTGCTTCAATTTCCGAAAAAAGGTAAGGGATCAACGAGAAAGGAAATCAGACTGTTCTCAAAATCTTATCCGCCAGAACATTACTTAATTTGAAATAGCTTTCGTGCGTCCAGCCGCCAACGTGTGGGGAAAGAATAATATTGGGGGACTTCAATAAATAGCTAAAATTTGGATCGACATCTTGCTCAAAAAAGGATTCAAAACTCGTCTTTTCATATTCTAAAACATCAAGGCAAGCGCCAAGAACCTTGCCTGATTTCATTACATTCACTAAAGCGGATGTCAAAACGACTTTACCTCGCGCAAGATTGATTAAGTAGATTGATTTTTCGAATGAGTTGAAAAACAGCTCATTTGCAAAGAATATCGTTTCTTCATTCTGAGGAATATGAAAGCTAACAACATCGGCTTTTTCAAAAAGAGTTTCCAATTTAACTTCTTGAACGAACTCTGTTCCGAATCCATTTTTGTATTTGTCGTAAGCCAAAACAGTAACATCAAAGCCGCGCAATTTTTTCGCGAATGCAGTTCCATTATTTCCATAACCGATTAGCCCGATTGTTTTACCGTCCAATTCAACACCACGGTTTCCTTCTCTGTCCCATTTGCCATTGCGAACTTCAGCATCACCAGTGTGTAGTTTATTGAATAATGCGAGGAGCATTCCTAAGGCATGTTCGCCCACTGCATTCCGATTCCCTTCTGGAGCATTGTGCAACTCAATAGCTCGTTTTTCGCAATAGTCTTCATCAATGTTCTCCATTCCAGCGCCAGAACGTGCAATAAACTTTAGGTTAGGAGCATGCTCTAGGAATTCAGAATCCATTCGGAAGCGAGACCTAATAACAATTCCAACAACATCTAAAGCAAGTGAAATACATTCTGAATCGCTAAACTCTGAACCATCAATGCAGGTATAACCCGCATCTGTGAGTCGTTGTTCTAGAATAGAGTGGGCCTTATCGAGAAAGAGAACTTTCATTACAGACCGTACATTAAAATTCCGATAGTAAAATAGATGAACAGACCTAGGACATCATTTAAGGTTGTAATGAATGGACCGGTTGCTAGAGCAGGGTCGATTTTATATCGGTCTAATATTAGTGGAATTAAAGTTCCGAATACCGCAGCAAACATAATTACCGTGAATAAGGATATACTTACAACAAGCCCTAAAATCGCATTGTCAAAAATATAAGCAAAACCATAAACAATGAGAGAAAGAACAATTCCGTTGACCAAGGCCACAAGCGATTCTTTTGCAAGTTTTTTGAAAATAGAGCCAAATTGATCATCTCCTCTTGCCAATGACTGTACTACGATCGCTGAAGATTGAACGCCAACATTTCCTCCCATTGCTGTAATTAGTGGAATGAAAAATGCCAATTGGGGCACAATCATAATGTCTGCCTCGAATCCAGAAATCACCTGAGCGCCAAGTATTCCACCGAGCAAACCAATTAAAAGCCAAGGCATTCTTGCTCTTGACATTTTCCAAATACTTGAGCTGGATTCAATTTTTTCGGAGATCCCCGAGGCCATTTGTAAATCTTTTTCAGCCTCCTCTATAATTACATCGACAACATCATCAATTGTAATTCGCCCAACCAGTTTCCCCTGAAGATCAATTACAGGAACAGAAACCAAATCGTATTTCTCCATGATTTTCGCAACGTATTCGTTGTCGTCACTCGTTTTTACAGAGATCACATTTTTGTCTTGGAATAAATCTCTGATTTTTGTCAGGGGGCTAGCAAATAGCAGTCGTTTCAACGATAGAAATCCAACTAATTTATTTGCATCGTCAACAACATATATGGTATACACTTTTTCTACTTCTTCCGCTTGCCGACGCAATTCAATAACACATCGGTTCACAGGCCAATCAATTTTGGCTTGAATAAACTCCTTTTGCATCAACCCGCCGGCGGTGTCTTCGTCGTAATTTAAAAGATCAACAATATCTTCGGCAGCATCATTATCTTGGATGTGAGAAATGATTTCTTCAATCTGTTCTTTGGGCAGTTCACTTAAAATATCTGCTGCATCATCAGAATCCAAGTTTTCGAGTTGCTCTGCGAATTCCTTAGTTGAGAAAGTGCCTAGGATTGCATCTCGCGTATCTTCATCTAACTCAATAAGAACATCCGCTTGCATGTTTTCATTAAGAAGGCCATAAAGATAGGCTGCTTCGTCTTCGTCCAACTCATCAATTATCGCTGCTACATCAGCGTCGTGCAAATCAAAAACATTTTGTTTGAACCACGCAAAGTTGCGTTGCTCAATTGCTTCGTTAACACTCTCAAGAAAATCTTTTGTCAATTTGAAACTCATGACGATGACTTTAATTTCGACGATTTAACCGATGAAAAGGTTTTGCAAATGTACTGTTTTATATACTCCTTCCAAGTGCAGGGATAACTTAGATAGGTTAAGAAATTTGTTCTTTTTTTGAAAAGTTGAAGAATAGCCCATAGAACAAAGCGAAGAAAGTAACTCCAGTTTGAGTTTCAAGGGTGTCTTCCATGAAGTAGGAGAGAAGGACAATTGACATGAATAGTACCGCAACGATTTGGCCAGATTTGAAGTTTAAGACAAAGAAACGAATATGACTCCACAGTAGAAGAACCAGGCCAACGATTCCAATTGTCAAAAGCACAGTTAAGTACATGTTATGAGATCGGTCACGATTTTCTTCTCTTAATATGGATTTGTTGATATAATATTGATGATTAAACACCAATTGTGCATCACCCGTTCCAACCCCAATGATCCAATTTTTCTTAGCGATTTCGGCGCCCGTTTTCCAATATTCTAATCGTTGTAAAAAGGAATGACCATTTGGATCAGAGACATTACTTAATTGATATTTCAACCCATAAATTCGAGCTATCATTCCTTTGTGATGAACTGTGGTGCAACCGTTTTCGATGGATTCGATATCCTTTTTAGTTAACTTTGAAAAGCCAACAGCATCCTTTTTTAAATCCTTCGATGCCATGTATCGAATCATTGTAGATTTAATTTGTTGCCCTTTTACATCCAATCCTTCAAATGGAATATCTGATACTTTTTCCCATTCTCTTCTCAATTCTATTTCAGAGATGAAAATATGAATTGGTTTTCCGGTTTCTGGTGAAACAATACCAGGTTTATGATAGTATATATTTCCTTCGGCAGTTCTTCGACCAAGGGTTTTGTATGTGTAATCAGCAGGATTGTAGGTGATAGGCTTGAAAACAATTACGATCATTACAGTGGTCGTTATTAAGACAGAAAACAGTCCGATTAACGCTACTAATTTCTGCTTGTTCCAAATCCAATAGAATAATATTACGGAGTAAATTCCAAGAAGTGTGATCGCTCCCGAAAGGATTTGACTGAAATACGTGTAATAATTTAGCCAAATGAGAAGGACGATCCAGAGTAGGATTGGCCCTTGTTTTTTAACCAAGAAGTGGATAAGAATAGCAACCGACATCACAACTAAAAGTGCGTAACGAACGTGTGAACTGAAAAGAGACATTCCACGAATATCGTCGTATTCTATAGAGCCAAAGCATTGGCTGTAAGCTCCATAGTTGATCGTTGAGGTCATCATAACAGAACCAACGAATGATATTAAAATGATATTAATGAATTTAGAGTTATAAATTGGTTTGGCGGCCAAAACAACAGGAATCACAAGTAAGGGTAATTTAGCTTTTAGATCATGCAGGCCATAAGCCGTATCTGTAGACCAGAAAATACTCAGTGCCGTTAGAAGGATCAAGGAAAGTATAAGGATAAATCCACGGTTGGACTTAAGGTTGGTCCAGTAGGTTTTAAACTCACCTTCGAGAAGAAGGTTGAGGACCAAGAACATCATCGAGATAGACATAACTACCTTGCTGAAGGGAAGGCCAAAAGCAACTCCAGACAAACCCAAAACATGAAGATAAGTGTGCGTTTTCGCATCGAAAATTCGGCTCAACATAAAGTAGTGATTACGTATATTATGACAAACGATTAATTTCCTAAGATAGTATAGTACTCATCTTGTTTGTTGAAAATTTCGATTGCAGCTGTGATGTACTCATCATCTTTAAATGCATGTTGCGCTCTTCCTTTTTGGAAATGGTACCGTGAAACAATTTCGTTTTCAACCAAACGGATAATCTCTGGCTTAAATTTTTCTAAATCTCTTTCTTTAGACGGAACTACTTTTTCAAGAAGCAGTTCATACTCCGTTTTCATGTCATTATAGAATCCTTCTTCCTCTGCTGTTTTCTTCATTTTCTTCAACATCTCTTCAGAGGCCGTTGAATAGTTGAAGTCATGTTCAAGAACGAATTTTTTAAATGCTTCATAGTCTGCATTAGGCAAAGAGAAGTCTACCGGTATTTCATCTTCACGATGCGTGTAGAAATAGCGAGTAGCATAGTCGAAAACCAAATTTTCACGGAATAAATTCCCTGTTAATCTGCTAAATTCTTTCAAGTCAACCTCAACGTCTGGTTCAACGCCTCTTCCGTCTATAACATCACGTCCGTTTTTCGTTTTGAAAATTTGAATCAGCGAATCGGGCATTTCTTCAACGTTATCGCCATCTAATTTATCGTAATATTCCAATCGTTGCACGCACCTGCCTGAGGGTGTATAGTACTTTGCTATTGTCAATTTCATTTTTGATCCATAGTCCAAATCGTACGTTCTTTGAACAAGACCTTTTCCATAAGACTGCGTTCCTACAATTACAGCGCGATCCAAATCTTGTAAACTTCCTGAAACGATTTCACTTGCCGAAGCAGAACCTTCATCGACCAATATCACAACTGGAATATCAAGATCAATAGGACTATTCATAGTTTTATAAGATCTATTTTCTTCTGCTACTCTACCTTTGGTTGTGACAACAATTTGATTGTTGGGAATAAACATATTTACGATTTTTACCGCTTCGATCAAAAGTCCACCTCCATTCCCTCGTAAGTCAAATACTAGTTTTTGCATTCCTTCCGACTTCAATTCACTGTATGCTTTGATTACCTCTTGAGATGCCGTTTTAGTGAAACTACTCAATTTAATATATCCTACGTTTTCATTGATCATACCTGAATAAGGAACATCCGGAATTTTTATTTCAGCACGCTCAAAGGAAACAGTCATCATTTCGCCACCATTTCGTTCAACCAATATATTAACCTTAGTTGCTTTAGGGCCTTTCAAAGCAGCAGAAACTTCACTAGAAGGCTTTCCTTTCATATCATTGCCATTGATTTCAATAATTTTATCTCCGGCCATTAAACCAGCATCCTGCGCTGGGTTTCCTTCGGAGGGTTCAGAGATATACGTGTAATCACCCATTTTTCTAATCAAAGCGCCAATGCCTCCGTATTGCCCAGTTGTAATGAGGCGGTAATCTTCAATATCTGTTTCATGGTAATAAACAGTGTAAGGGTCGAGTTCTTTTAGCATTGCGTCAATCGCAGTTTTAGAAAGACTTCCAGCATTTAAATCATCCACATAGTACTTTTCCAAGTACTCGTATATTTGATCCATTAACTCTAAGCTTCTTACAACCTCAAAACCATTGGATTGAGAGTATGAAACACTCGATATTGAAATAAGAACAATTGTGATTGTTCTTGAAATGAATTTGTTACATCTAAATATTTTCATCTAAATCATCTATTATTTTGTTGAACAGTTTTTGAGTTTTGCGATTCAAAAGTTCAATGGCCAACTCTTCTTTGGCACTGTATATTAGGCAAATGCCAAGGGTTAATTTTTTATTATTTAATGGCTCTTCCAGAATCTGTTTATTCAGTCTAATAGCCTCTTTACACAACCGCTTTATTCTATTTCGTTGAAACGCGTTTTTAAAGGTTCTCTTTGGAGCGGAAATCACCATTTGAAAGGGTGCATCATTGTTAAGCTCAACCTTTTTGTACTTTGCGATAAGCGGGTAAGATTTTACTGTCACGCCAGATTCAAAAACCTCATCAATCAGTTTCTTACTGCATAACTTGTATGCCTTCCCAAAAGAATGGTTCATTAAAATTTTGATAAAATCATTTATTGAACGAATCCTCTTTCTCTAAGCGAGGTAAAAAGACGTCCTCTTTAATAATAAAGCTCGTAGGGAACTCTGTTTCAATTGCGGCTTTTACTTTCTCAGCTTCCAATCTAGTTCTGAAATCTCCCACTTTTAAAAAGAAGTTAGGTGTTTTAAATTCTACATATGTATCAATCTTAGGAAATCGAGAAATGAATCTAAAGCGTGCATCATTGATGTTCGCGCGGTCTGAATCAAAGTACAATTGTACTCTATAGCCATCTATGTGCGGCTTTACTTCCGGAGGAGTAATCTGACTTTGCTTGGCTACAAGAGCATTAATCCGACCGTCTTTAACAACTTTTACATCTCCCTGTTGTGCAAATAGTGCAGAACTGTTAATGCAAATTAATCCAATTATTAAGTTCTTAATCATAATTGTTGTTCATTTCTATAACGTAAAAATACAAAATTGTTTAATCAATCTTCATGCCGAAGCTTTTATCTTCCTTGCGAATTAGTTGTAAATCCATTAGTTCAATATATATGGAGTATAAGGCTTATTTAGAATCATTTTAAATTAAATATTTCTGAGCCAAAATTGTCATAAAACTGTCACGAAATGACACAATTCTACTAAATTTGCAAGCGTCAAAAAGCGTTTTTTTGGCGTTAGACTAACAGTTTTTTATATGAAAATATCTAGTAGTCAGATGTTTAGAAATCTTAACAAATGGCGCCTCAGTGCTTTAACAATATTGTTATTAGCAGGGGCATTCAACTCTCAAGCACAGGGTGGCGATCTTTTTAAGGCGAAATGTGCAACATGTCACAAAGTATTTGATGACATGACTGGACCTAAGCTCTACGGTGTAAGAGATCGTTGGGAAGAAGGGGGTGCAGGTGAAGAGGTCATTATCCAATGGGTACGTAACCAAGATGTTGCGGCAGCGATGAATGCGTTCGCTAATGAGCGTATTTCATGGTCGGGTTCTGCAATGACAAAATTCGGTAATCAACTTTCTGACGAAGAAATCATTTCAATCTTGAACTGGGTTGATGAACAAGTAGTGGCTACTGCCAACAATGTAGGTCCTGAAGGAGTCATTGGTGGTGAAGGTGACTCTGAAGAGTCAGGTCTTGATTGGATTTGGTATGTTGTAGGGGGATTGTTTGTGGTGATAATCCTATCAGTAGGAGGTGTTCGTCGCCAATTGAAAAGTGCTGATGCTGAAGCTTCAGGTGGTACTTTTAATGCAAGCATGAGCTATTCTGACGAATTCAAACAATGGGCCTGGATTAATAAAAAATACGTTGGATTTGGTGGACTGATAATTGTAGTGGGAGTAATAGTTACATTATTCTTAGGGCTTTATTCTATTGGAGTTGTGGAAGGGTATCAACCGTCTCAGCCAATTGCATTTCCGCATGATGTTCATTCGGGGTTGAATGGTATTGATTGTAAGTATTGTCACAATTCAGTTACTGAATCTAAATCTGCCGGTCTTCCCACTGTTAATGTATGTATGAACTGTCACAAGCAAATCAAAGGTGAAGGAGAGCAGGTTGCTCAAATTCAAAAAATCTACGATGCTGCTGGTTGGGATGGTATGAAATATACAAATGTTACGAAGCCAATTATCTGGAACAAGGTTCACGTTTTACCGGATCATGTTTATTTCAATCACAAACAACACGTTGGTGTAGGTGGAGTAGATTGTGCGCAGTGTCATGGCGATATGACTAAAATGAATGAAACAGCGAAAGTTAGAACTTCAGAGGAGTTGAATGCTGTTAAAGAAAATATTGAGGGTGAGATTAATTTCACTAAACCAACGCTTACGATGGGTTGGTGTATTGAATGCCACGATCAGAAAGAGATTTCTGTCGGACCTATCAATACGAAAGATCAAGGTAAGAACGGTTACTATAATGAAATTCACAAGAGACTATTGAGTGGTGATAAAGCACTTTACAGTGAGTACTTGGAAGACAATAAAGTAACTGTTAAAGAACTTGGCGGATGGGAATGCGCGAAGTGCCATTATTAATAAAGTACTAGAAGAATTCGAAATAAGAATATGGCAATGGAAAGAAAATATTGGAAAGGAATTGATGAGTTGAAAGAGACTTCACAATTTCTAGAATCCGGCGATAAAGAGTTTCCAGCACAAAATTCAGTTGAAGAATTTTTGGGCGATGAAAGTCTACAAGAGTCATCTACAGGACGTAGAGATTTCCTTAAGTTTTTAGGATTTAGTGTTGCCGCAGCTACGGTTGCAGCATGTGAGGCTCCTGTTACTAAGGCTATTCCTTATGTAAACAAACCTGAGAATGTTACACCTGGAATGCCGACTTGGTATGCCTCTACTTACTACGACGGTATGTCGTATGCAAGTATTCTTGTTAAAACAAGAGAGGGCCGACCAATTTTTGTGAAAGGAAATAAAGATTTCGGAATCACTAGTGGTGCTATCAATCCGCAAATCGCAGCGTCTGTTCTAGGGCTTTACGATAGCCAAAGATTGACTCGACCTACAATTAATGGTGATGCTAAGTCATATAAAGATATTGATAAAGGTGTCAAAGCAGGATTGAAATCAGCCAATAAGGTTGTTCTTGTATCAAACACGATTATTAGCCCATCACTTGGAGAATCAATACGATTGTTGGGTGAGTCTATTGGCGCTGATAAGTTTGAGCACATTCAATACGATGCTGTTTCCTACGCAGGTATGAGAGCTGCAAACAAATTGACTTTTGGAGATCTTAGCTCGCCCATGATGGATGCGGAAGGAAATGAGGTTGTAAATCCAAACGCTGAGGACAAGGCAGGAATTATTCCAAACTATGATTTCTCTAAAGCAAAAACAATTGTTTCTGTTGGAGCTGATTTCTTGAACTCTTGGTTAATGCCAACTGTATTTAGTTCTCAATACGGAGAAACTAGAAACCCAGATGGTGAATGGATGTCGAAGCACTTCCAGTTCGAATCAATGATGTCGATTACTGGTTCTAACGCAGATGTTAGAGCGATGATCAAACCATCTGAGCAAGTAAATGTTCTTTCATATATCTTGAAAGGATTTGGTGTTGACGCTGGTGTCTCATCTAGCTTGGAAGGCAAGGCATTAGCAGGAGCTAAGAAAGCTGCTGATAAAGCAATTGAAGCACTTAAACACTCTGGAGCTGATTCATTGGTAGTTTGTGGTTCAAATGAAACTTCGGTTCAAGTTCTTACGAATAAATTGAATCACGTTTTAGGAGCTTACAACTCAACTATAAACATTAACAACGAAATTAATTTGTTCAAGTCAGAAGATGACAAAATGAGCAAATTTGCGAAAGACGTTGCCGACGGAAAGGGACCTGATGGAGTTATTCTTTACGGAGTAAATCCAACATACACACTTCCCAATGGTAAAGCATTCGCGAAAGGATTGAAAAAAGTGAAGACCTCAGTTTCAATGTCGCTTTTCGCTGACGAAACTGCAATAAACTGTAAGTATGTTGCATCTGATCTTCACGCTCTTGAGTCTTGGGCTGATGCTTGGCCAGTTAAGAACCACTATAGTGTTTCACAACCAACGATTCGTCCACTTCATAATACTGCGTCCGCACTAGAGTCATTCTTAGTATGGGCAGGTGAAAAGACGAGAAGCGGTAAAGATTCTCAAGTAGGACACGATTTCATTCAAAGTATTTGGGATTTATACGGTTTCCAAGATCCAATGCAAACAAAATATTCTGACTTCCATACCTATTGGAACATGATGGTTCACAACAGTTGTGACAACATGATGGAAGTTGAAACTTCCAACCCAGAATTCGATGCTGATTCAATGTCAGGATTGAAATTTGCGAAAGCAAGCGGAACTGAAGTTGTAATGTATCAAAAAGCAGGAATAGGGGTTGGAGCGCATGCGAACAACCCTTGGTTGCAAGAGATGCCAGACCCAATGACGAAAGTGACTTGGGACAACTACTTCACAATGAACCCTGTTACAATGTCAAAGGATGGTTATGCAACTACTTTCGATCAAGAGAACGGGTTGAACATGGCTACTGTCAAAGTAAACGGAAAAAGTATTAAACTTCCAGTTTTCCCATTACCAGGACAAGCAATCGACACAGTGGGGGTTGCTCTTGGGTATGGTAGAGGAGGAAACGGGGAAAAAATTGGCAAGGGAGCTTATCAAACCAAGGAATACGGTGGTCATGTAGAAGGTGAGAATGGAAAGCCTGCTTCAATTGGAGCAAACGCTTTTGCGTTCACTAGTCTATCAAATGGTACGTATACGACTTACGCTTCTGGTTCACTTAAGAAAGCTGAAGGTGTTCACCCAATTGCAGCGACGCAGATTCACTCAACTGTAATGGCGCGTCACTCAATTATTAGAGAAACTACAAAATCTACTTATGACAAGCCAAATAGCAAAGAAGCTTACAACCCAACTTGGACATTAAAGAAATTAGACGAGCACGGACATCACGTTGATAAGCCAATGTCTGATTTCGATTTATGGGATGCTCATCCAGTTGAAAAGATTGGTCACCGGTGGGGTATGACTATCGATCTTTCATCATGTTTTGGATGTGGTACATGTTTGATTGCTTGTCAAGCGGAAAATAATGTTCCCGTTGTAGGTAAAGATGAGGTTAGAAGAGGTCGAGAAATGCACTGGTTAAGAATTGACCGATATTTTGCATCAGATGAAGAAGCAGCTCCTGGTCAAAGAAAAGACAAAGACACATTTAGTTTTGGTGCGGCAGAAATTGCAGCTGAAAACCCAATGGTTGTTCACCAACCAATGATGTGTCATCACTGTAATCACGCACCTTGTGAAACAGTTTGTCCTGTAGCAGCAACAACACATAGTAATGAAGGATTGAACCAAATGACGTACAACAGATGTATCGGCACAAGATATTGTGCGAACAACTGTCCTTATAAAGTACGTCGTTTCAACTGGTTCAACTATCCTTCTTACAAAGCACAAGTAGAAATTAACCCAGCACAAGATGATCTAGGTCGTATGGTGTTAAATCCAGACGTTACAGTTAGAACGCGTGGTGTGATGGAGAAGTGTTCTATGTGTGTTCAACGAATTCAAGCTGGAAAACTAGACGCTAAGTCGGAAGGAAGAGCGGTTGTTGATGGAGATTACTCTACAGCATGTTCTGACGTTTGTCCGGCAAATGCAATAACTGTTGGTGATTGGAATGATCTAACATCAATGCTTCGTAAGAGTGCAGACGATGACAGAGCGTATCAAGCACTTGAAGAAGTAGGTGTTAAACCCAATGTTTGGTTCAAGGTTAAGGTGCGTAACGAGGATAATAAAGCGTTAGCAGAGCATCAAGTAATCGAGCACAAGGAAGAAGGGCACGGAAAGAAAGCAAATAGTCATCATTAACCGAAATAAAACCTATTGTAATGCATAAGGAAGCAGCAATTAGAGAACCCCTCATACTAGGTCATAAGACCTATCATGACATTACAGAAGATGTATGTCGACCAATTGAGGACAAGGCACCTAGAATGTGGTATATCCTGTTCGGGATTGCTTTGATAATTGGTCTATACGGAATCGGATGTATCTTGTATCTATTGGGTACGGGTGTCGGTGTATGGGGATTGAACAAGACCGTTGGTTGGGCTTGGGATATTACCAATTTCGTTTGGTGGGTAGGAATTGGACACGCAGGAACCTTGATTTCGGCTGTGCTTCTACTCTTCCGTCAGAAATGGAGGATGGCAATTAACCGTTCCGCTGAAGCAATGACAATCTTCGCCGTATTTATGGCAGGTTTGTTCCCATTGATTCACATGGGACGTCTTTGGTTAGGATATTGGGTATTGCCGTTGCCAAACCAGTTCGGTTCACTCTGGGTAAACTTTAACTCACCACTACTGTGGGATGTTTTTGCCATTTCAACTTATCTTTCTGTATCATTAGTATTCTGGTACATTGGTTTGATTCCTGATTTTGCAACAATTAGAGATAGAGCAAAAAGACCTATTCCAAAGAAGATGTATTCTATTCTTTCTTTCGGTTGGTCAGGTAGAGCAAAAAACTGGAATAGATTTGAACTTGTTTCTCTTGTATTAGCTGGTTTAGCTACTCCACTAGTATTCTCTGTACACTCGATTGTATCGTTTGATTTCGCCACTTCAGTTATACCTGGTTGGCACACGACTATTTTCCCTCCTTATTTTGTGGCAGGGGCGGTATTCTCAGGATTCGCAATGGTACAAACACTGCTGCTCGTTATGCGCAAAGCAATGGGATTAGAGGCATACATTCATCACAAACATGTCGAGTACATGAACATTGTAATTATGGTAACGGGATCCATTGTGGGTACTGCATACATTACTGAGCTGTTCATTTCTTGGTATTCTGGTGTTGAATACGAAGCATACGCATTCATTAACCGTGCAACAGGTCCTTATTGGTGGGCTTACTTCGCGATGATGACGTGTAACGTTGTTTCACCGCAATTAATGTGGTTTAGAAAACTAAGAAGAAGTTTAATCTTTACGTTCATTATTTCAATCGTAGTAAACATTGGTATGTGGTTCGAACGTTACGTAATTATTGTAACTTCTATACACAGAGATTACCTCCCGTCTTCATGGAGTATGCACTATCCAAGTCACATTGATTTAGGTGTATATATTGGAACGATTGGGTTGTTCTTTGTGTTCTTCTTATTGTTTGCACGTTTCTTCCCAGTATTGGCATTGAACGAGTTAAAAACTATTCTTAAATCTTCAGGAGAATCTTACAAGAATGCTCCAGACGATCACAGTCCAGAACCAAATCCAACTCCTATTGTTGAAGTACCAGTTGCTGCGCCAGTTGTTGAGGAGGTTAAGGTCGAAGCACCAGTAAATGATGCTCTTTCAGACTTACTTGGAACAATCGGAACGGCAGATGAATCTAAGAAAGATGATTTAAAGAAATTGTCTGGTGTAGGTCCAGCGTTTGAAACGGCATTGAATGATGCAGGTATTTGGACCTTTGAGCAAATTAGCAAGATGACAAAATCAGAGTACGACATGATGGATGCTGTAACGGGTAAATTCCCAGGTAAAGCTGAAAAAGAAGATTGGGCTTCTCAGGCAAAGGAATTAATGAACGCTAATAATTAAAGACATGGCAGATAAAGTAATATATGCAATGTATGATGACGACGATGTGCTTAAAGACGGCGCGAAGAAGTTGGTGTCAAAAGGTGTAAAGGTCTCTGAGGTATTCTCACCATTCCCTATTCACGGTATAGATCCAATTATTGGACTTAAGAACACACGTTTAGGAATTATGGCATTCATTTATGGATTGTTTGGGTTGACACTCGCAACTCTTGGATTGAGATATTTCATGGTTGTCGATTGGCCAATGAACATTGGTGGTAAACCAAACTTCACCTATATGGAAAACATCTTAGCGTTTATCCCAATCACATTTGAGTTTACTGTCCTTTGTGCAGCGCACGGAATGGCGATTACTTATTTCCTTAGAAATAAAACATTGCCTGGAATGCCAGCTCAAAATCCTGACCCAAGAACAACAGATGATAGATTCGTAATTGAATTGAGAACATCTGATAATTCACAGTTTTCAGCTGAAGAGTTGGAAGCGATGGTGAAGGAAACAGGTATCGTAGAGTTAGATCAAAAAGACATAGCTTAATTTTTCATACAAGACTGATGAAAATGAATTTTAAAATATTAGGAGGTTTGGTAATAGCAGTTTCAGCTGTGTTATTGGGTTCGTGTTCAGCGGATCCAGATAGCGCAGGATTGGAATATATGCCAGACATGTACAGATCCCCAGCTGTAGAACCATATGTTGATTATGGTCACATTAGAGAAAACGAAAACGTAGACGCCAAAATGAGGTTGTCAGCAATGACGCCGCCTAACGGAACGGTTCCTTATTTTGGGACAGATTCAACAGAGGTAAGTCTTATGCTCCCTTATCATAGAAAAGCGAACAACGATTTTAGACAATCGCATGGAATGTTTGGTGAAGAACTGTCTCCAGCGAGTATTAATACGTACGAATTAGCCGCAGCTGATAAGAATCCGATGAAGATGCTTTATAGTTTTGAAGTTAAGAAGGGTACGACTGATACAACTTGGACAAATGAGACATTAGCCTCAGGTAAAACATTGTTCAACAACAACTGTTCTCACTGTCACGGTGAAAAAGGAGACGGTAACGGTGAAATGATGGTCAATGAAACGTTTGCCGGTGTCCCTGATTATGGAAACCTAACGGAATTAAGTGACGGTCAAATGTTCTATTCTATCTATTACGGAAAAGGATCTATGGGATCACACAGATCTCTTATTAATAAGAAGGAGATTTGGACTTTAGTTCACTATATCAGAAAGTTCCAAGACAAAGCATATGGAGATAAAGGAAAAGCTGCATTGGATACTGACCCTATGGATGGTCAAGATCCGATGAATGAAAGTGACCCTTCAGATGCAGTTGCCCCTGAATAGGAATAGTAAGAAATAAAAACTGACGAACAAATTAGGATGGAATTTAAAATAACAAATAAAGCAAAAACACTTACACTTGTGCTTATGGCGATTGGTGTCGTGTTTACTGCAATTGGTATTATCATCAACTTTGATAATCACCAGATTTTACCGCGCGTTTTAGGAAGTAGCTTAGTAAGTAGTTTCTTCTTTTTCTCTATTGGATTAGGAGCACTTTTCTTCTTAGCTCTTGCCTATGCAACTGAAACAGGTTGGTACGCTACTGTTAAAAGACTAATTGAAGGTATTGCAGGGTTCTTACCTTATGGAATTGGATTAATGATTTTGGTTTTCATAGTAATTTCTGTTACTGATGGAGGACATATTTATTCTTGGATGAATCCGGAGTATACAACACCAGGGGAGGAACATTACGATCCAATCATTGAAGGTAAAACGGGTTACTTAAACATGATTTTCTGGTGGGTTAGAACTATTATTTATTTGGGAACTTATTACATCTTCTGGACAGGATTTAGAAAAAGATCACTAGAAGAAGATAGGGTTGGCGGAACGGAAATTCACTTTAAGAATTACAAAAAAGGTGCGTTGTTCTTGGTGTTCTTTGCTGTGTTTAGTTCAACTTCTTCTTGGGATTGGATTATGTCAATTGATGTTCACTGGTTCTCTACATTATTCGGTTGGTACGTATTTGCAGGAATGTGGTGTTCAGCTATGACGGTATTGGTCTTATTAACACTTTACTTGAAAAAACAAGGTTATTTACCTAAGGTAAACGAAAGTCATATTCACGATATTGGTAAATGGACATTCGCAACTTCTTTTTTGTGGTCTTACCTTTGGTTCTCTCAGTATATGTTGATTTGGTATGCAAACATACCAGAGGAAACAGTATACCACCTTGCAAGAATTGAAAATTACCAAGTACTTTATTTCACGATGTTCATCATTAACTTTGCATTTCCAATGTTACTTTTGATGTCGAGAGACGCAAAGAGACATTCCGGAATACTAACTTTCGTTGGATTGATTATTTTGTCTGGTCACTGGCTAGATGTTTACATGATGGTAGCACCAGGAACACTTGGAGTAAATGGAACAATTGGATTGATCGAAATTGGAATGGTATTGTTGCTGGCTGGAGCATTTATAAGGATAGTTCTTGTAAATCTAACCAAGGCACCATTAACACCGGTTAATCACCCTTTCTTGGACGAAAGTATACACCACGAGATTTAATAAACTTTAGTACAGATAATACATACATACATAGATGGTAACTAAATTGGTCATATTATTAGTAATAGTTTTAGGAGTTGTAGCGTTGGCTCAGTTGATGCGCGTTTACGAATTGTCCTCAAAACTTACGAAAAAGGTTGAATCCGACATCAGCAATCGCGACAATAGATTTAACGCGAAAATGATGATGGCATTCATGGTGTTGTTGTTCGGAGGTTTCATCTGGTTGATGTTGAAATACGGATGGACAGGAAGAGGTATAGCAGCTTCAGTTCACGGTAGGGAAACGGATTGGTTGATGGATTTGAACCTAATTATCATTATTGCGGTTTTCTTCTTGACAAATGCATTGTTGTTTGGTTTCGCATACAAGTATGTGAAAAAGCCAGGAGTTCCAGCGTTGTATTACCCTCATAACAATAAGCTTGAGATGATCTGGACAGTTGTTCCTGCTGTTGTTCTTGCAGTTATTATTATTCTTGGATTAAGAGTGTGGAATACAACAACTGATCCTGCTGGTAAGGAAGCAATTCGAGTTGAGTTATTTTCGAAGCAATTCGATTGGACTGCGCGCTATAGTGGAATGGATAACAAGTTAGGTCGGTTTGATTATAAATTGACGCATGAGGAGAATAATCCATTGGCTTTAATGACAACTGAAACTATCGATTCAGCAATTCTTTATATGGAAGACGGATATTTGAATACTAAAAGCATTCATTATCTTGAAACAACACTGAATGATCCTAATATAGTAATGAATTCTGATGATCGTGATTTGATGATGGTTGAATTATCAAGAAGAGAAAGATTGATTCGAATGCTGTATCAGATGAAAAAACGTCATGATGACAAGATCGATACGAATGCATATGATGATATCATCCAAACAGATACATTGTATTTATGTGTTGATCAAGAGTATGAAATGAATTTCAGATCTAAAGATGTAATTCACTCAGCATACTTCCCACACTTCAGAGTTCAAATGAACAATGTTCCAGGTATGACTACGCGATTTAAATTCACACCGGACGTTTCTACCGAAGAGATGAAGAAGATTAAGGGAGATGAAAATTTCAATTACATCCTTATGTGTAACAAGATTTGTGGTGGAGCGCATTACAAAATGAAAATGTTGGTTGAAGTACTTGATGCTAAAACTTACGATGAGTGGATGAATGGTGTCTACAGAAAGGATGGAAAAGGAAAATATGTTCTTGATAATAAAGGCAAGAAAATTCTTCTTAAAAGAGGTAAGGTTCATGAAGCGACATTTGCCCATACATATAAGAAGGGTGAGAATACACTTTTACCAACAACAACACAAAGCGAGTTAGAAGCTTTAAAAGTTGAACTTGAAAAGAAAGCAAATCTTGATATTCCATCAACAGATGGTAATTAAGAAAATAACGGATTAAGAATAAATTTAAACTAGGATAAATGGCGGCAGTAGCGCATGATGCAAGTGGGCATCACGATGATCACGGACACCACGAGGAAAGTTTCGTATCAAAGTACATCTTTAGTCAGGACCATAAAATGATAGCGAAGCAGTTCTTAATGACTGCTATATTCATGGGGGTTGTGGCAATGTTGTTATCTATATTATTTAGAATTCAATTGGCATGGCCAGGGGAAAGTTCAGATTTTGTATCGTTCTTCCTTGGCGATACATGGGCTCCAGGTGGAGTTATGAAAGAGGATATGTATTTAGGATTGGTGACAATTCACGGTACTATTATGGTATTCTTCCTGTTAACAGGTGGTTTATCTGGTACATTTTCGAACCTTTTAATTCCATTACAGCTTGGTGCACGTGATATGGCATCAGGGTTCTTGAACATGTTGTCTTTTTGGTTCTTCTTTGTTTCATCATTGATAATGTTTGGATCACTATTCATTGAGACAGGACCAGCAATGGCAGGTTGGACGATTTATCCTCCTCTATCTGCCTTACCACAGGCAATTAGTGGATCAGGATTGGGTATGACTTTATGGTTGTTTTCAATGGCGATTTTCATTGCTTCATCTTTGATTGGATCTTTGAACTACATCGTTACTGTATTGAACTTACGTACTAAGGGAATGACAATGACAAGAATGCCTCTTACAATCTGGGCGTTCTTCGTAACGGCGATTTTAGGTGTTCTTTCTTTCCCAGTATTATTATCAGCGGTAGTTTTATTAATCATGGATAGATTGGCAGGAACGAGTTTCTACCTTTCTGACATTATTGTAAATGGAGAGATGTTAACGCAGCATGGTGGTTCACCGCTATTGTTCCAACACCTTTTCTGGTTCTTAGGCCATCCTGAGGTATACATTGTACTTCTTCCTGCCCTTGGGTTATCTTCTGAAGTTATCGCAACGAATTCAAGAAAACCGATCTTTGGATATAGAGCGATGATTGGATCAATTCTAGCAATTGGTTTCTTATCGTTTATTGTTTGGGCACATCACATGTTTATAACAGGTATGAATCCATTCTTAGGTAGTGTTTTTGTATTTACAACCTTACTAATTGCGATTCCATCAGCCGTTAAAGTGTTTAATTACATTACGACGCTTTGGAAAGGATCAATTGTCTACACTCCAGCAATGTTATTTGCAATTGGACTTGTATCAACGTTCATTACAGGTGGCGTAACAGGAATTATCTTGGCCGATGCTGCATTGGATATTGCAATTCATGATACATACTTCGTAGTTGCCCACTTCCACGTAGTAATGGGGCTGTCAGCTGTCTTTGGAATGTTCGCAGGTGTTTACCACTGGTTCCCAAAAATGTTCGGGAAAATGATGAATACTCGATTGGGTTACGCTCACTTCTGGGTTACTATTGTCGGTGCTTATGGGGTATTCTTCCCAATGCACTTCGTAGGAATCGCTGGAGCACCGAGACGTTATTATGATTATACAGTCTACAACGATTTCGATCCGGCTACGGGTGATATGATGATGGACTTGAATGTAATTATTACAATGTTTGCGATCTTTGCGGCCGTAGGACAATTGTTATTCTTATTCAATTTCTTTTACAGTGTTGCAAGAGGACCTAAAACAGTTCAAAATCCATGGTCAGGAACAACATTGGAATGGACTACTCCGGTAGAACATATTCACGGAAACTGGCACGGTGAGTTACCTACTGTTCACAGATGGCCTTATGATTATTCTAAGCCAGGATACGATGTTGATTTCGTTCCACAAATTGTTCCATTAAGGGAAGGTGAAGAAGAAGGTCATTAGAAACATACTTTAATATTGTAAGCCCTTTCCGAGTTATCGGAAGGGGCTTTTTTTGTACATTTGATTTGAGTAGATGTTTTAAAAGAAACTCCGCTAGGAGTTGAAGAGCAAACGCTAAAGTCTCGATAATAATTAAATTGACAGAGAACAATTAGAATGGAAGAATCATTCGATTATAAAGAAGAATCAGAAAGCCACAATGATCAGGACTATGATAAAGTTTTAAGGCCGAAAAGGCTTGAAGATTTTACAGGTCAGGAAAAGGTAGTGGCAAATCTTGAAGTCTTTGTTCAAGCAGCGGCATTTCGCGATGAACCGTTGGATCATGTTCTACTTCATGGACCACCAGGTTTAGGTAAAACAACGTTAGCTAATATTATTGCGAATGAATTAGGAGTGAATTGCAAAATCACGAGTGGACCTGTCTTGGATAAACCGGGGGATTTAGCAGGCCTTTTAACGAACCTTGAAAGAGGTGACGTTTTGTTCATTGATGAAATTCATAGATTAAGTCCGATCATTGAAGAGTACTTGTATTCGGCAATGGAAGATTATAAAATTGACATTCTTATCGATTCTGGACCAAATGCTAGAACGGTACAAATTGAATTGAATCCATTTACGTTAATTGGCGCTACAACGAGATCAGGTCTTTTGACTTCGCCGCTCAGAGCTCGTTTTGGAATTAATTCAAGGTTGTCTTATTATAACGCAAAGACCTTAACATTGATCGTTGAACGTTCAGCAGGATTGTTAGGTATTCCAACAACTGAAGAGGCAGCATACCAAATAGCGAGTAGAAGCAGAGGTACGCCTAGAATTGCAAATTCATTATTGCGACGTGTGCGTGATTTCGCTCAAATTAAAGGGGATGGAACAATTACTCTTGAAATCACCAATCATGCCTTAGAAGCATTGAATGTGGATCAAAATGGGCTTGACGAAATGGACAATAAGATTCTTTCTACAATTATTGAGAAATTCCGCGGTGGACCAGTCGGAATGTCAACCATTGCTACCGCAATTGGTGAAAACGCAGGAACAATTGAAGAAGTCTACGAGCCATTCTTAATTCAGGAAGGGTTCTTAATGAGAACTCCTCGAGGAAGAAAAGCGACGGAAAAGGCATTTATGCATTTGGGAATTGTTCCAGGACCGACTCAAGGTGGATTATTCTGATTCCTAATTCCGTTAACATGGAACAATTTTATTTCCGATGAACTTAAAAGAAATTCACACTCAAAAAATAAAGCAAAAGGCGAAAGAGCTTGGCTTCTTTTTTTGTGGGATTTCAAATGCCGATTTTTTAGCGGAAGAAGCAAAACAACTAGACAATTGGCTGAAGCTTGGTTACCATGGGAAAATGAATTACATGGAAAACCATTACGACAAACGATTGGACCCTCGATTGCTTGTTGACGACGCAAAATCTGTAGTCTCTCTTTTATTGAATTACTATACGGAAGATGAACAAACAGATCCAAAAGCACCGAAAATCTCTAAATACGCCTACGGAAAGGATTATCATTTTATCATTAAAGATAAACTGAAGGAATTCTATCAATTCATTCAAGATGAAATTGGCGAAGTAGGAGGAAGGGTCTTCGTCGATTCAGCTCCAGTTATGGACAAGGCTTGGGCAAAGAAAAGTGGTTTAGGTTGGATGGGAAAGAATGCAAACATCATCAACCCCAAACACGGATCTTTTTTCTTTATTGCTGAAATGATCCTCGACCTCGAACTTGAACCCGATGGCCCTATCAAAGATTATTGTGGGACATGCACACAATGTATTGATGAGTGCCCAACAGATGCGATTGTCGAGCCGTACGTTATTGATGGATCGAAATGTATCTCATACTTAACCATTGAACTTAAGGATGAAATTATGCCCAGCGAGTTTAAGGGTAAGATGGACAATTGGATGTTTGGTTGCGACATATGTCAATCCGTTTGTCCTTGGAATCGATTTTCAAAACCACATTCTGAACCTTGGTTTAATCCACACGAAGATTTATTGAAAATGTCCAAGCACGATTGGGATGATTTAACGGAAGAAGTATTCCAAGAATTGTTTAGGAAAAGCGCCGTGAAAAGAACAAAATTTCCAGGCTTAATTCGAAATATCTCATCCTTGAAGGAGTAGAAAAAAAATCTCTTTGACTTTTTTAAATGAATGTAAACTAGAGCAGTCATGAATTTTTCTTAATTGGTTTCATTTTTATAAATTGGGGATGAAAACCAGCACTTAATCACTTATTCCCGAAAATCAACCGGTAAGTGGAGTCTCATATAGCATGACTCCTATACAGGATATTGGACGAAAGCTGAAGCAGGTTATCTACTTCGAAGAACTATATTTGGACCTCAAAATCCAGAAATTTAAATGCAGTAGCAAATGGAACGGCCGCTGCGGCGATTCCATTATTACAAATCCCTATATTGGGTGATCAGTTAACATTTCGTCCGATGAGTCTATTGTTCCTCACGGGAATACTTGGGTCACCGCTATATTTCCTTCCAATTCAATCGATTTAAAAACGGTGGGAAATGCGAGATTGTGGTCTTAGTGTTAAAGAATACTTCAAAGGCAATGCGTAAAACACAATTATTGCACATGTCAATACCTGAATACGAAACGTAAGAAAATAGATTATTAGTGTTCAACAATAAACAGCGATCAATTAGCCCGTTACGGCTTTAAAGATGTCATTTCCATTGGCATAGATCAACAGCCCTAGAAGGATGATAATTCCAACGTATTGTGCATATTCCAGTACCTTTTCTGGTGCTTCTTTACCTGTGATTATTTCATACAGTAAGAAAACAACATGTCCGCCATCTAACGCTGGAATAGGAAGAATATTCATAAATGCCAATATAATTGAGATGAATGCTGTGATTTCCCAGAAAGGTTGCCATTGCCATGTTGAAGGGAACAAACCACCAATTGCGCCAAATCCACCCAAACTAGAAGCACCTTTTTTAGTGAAAATAAATTTCAGTTGACCAACGTAGTCTCCTAGAGTTTCAGTTCCTCGCCCAATTCCTTTGCCAATCGACTCTCCAAATCCGTAATAAATAGTTTTTGCCGCTGTCGTATCCGAAGATGTTAATTCACCAGCATTGAATCCAACCGATCCCGATTTTGAAACGTACGCGTTTATATTAATTGTATCCAAATTGTTTCGAATTACAGTCAACTTGGTATTTTTATTTCGTTTCTCGTACAATTGAGAAACGATTTCATCATGGTAAATTATCGGCTGATCGTTTACCGCAACAATACTGTCATTTGGTTTCAATCCTCCAGCCATAGCAGGTGCAGCTCTAAGTAAGGACTTAAACTCTCTTTTATTCGTTATTACTTCAGAAGTGTCACCATCTCTAACGATGATTACTTTGTGTTTTTTTGATAGATACGCCTTATCTGTCAGATCAATTTTGTCAATTGTCTTTCCATCTATTTTGTGGATACCGTCGCCCGATTTGAACAGTTTATCCTTTGAATCCATTGATGTCACAACTCCGGCAACTTTTCGTGTTTTCCTTCTATAACCGGCAATATCTGTTGATCCAGAAATAAAGAGCTTGTAATCAATATCGTCTGGAAGCGTGATTTTCTTTGTTTCACCATTTGCACGAAGCACAGTTAATTTACGTCCTCCGCGAAGCAATAATTCTTTTGTTATGTCACTGAAATGCATGATAGGTTTTCCGTCAACTTCTAAAATGTTATCGCCAGACTTAACACCGAATTGCTCCATGTAAGGATGAATTGCCATTCCAAGTTTCAGGTCTTGCGCAGGTATTTGTCTTTCTCCCCAGGTAAAAACGATAAATATATATATAACCATTCCCAGAATAAGATTCACTGTTACACCACCAAGCATAATGATCAATCGTTGCCATGCTGGTTTTGATCTGAATTCCCAAGGCTCAGCAGGCTTTTCCATTTGCTCCTTGTCCATCGATTCGTCGATCATTCCTGCAATCTTTACGTATCCACCTAACGGGATCCATCCAATCCCCCACTCAGTATCTCCAATTTTTTTCTTGAATAAAGAGAACTTCCAGTCGAAGAATAAATAGAATTTTTCAACGCGTGTTTTGAATATACGTGCAGGAATATAATGACCAAACTCGTGTAAAACGATCAATAGGGACAGCGACAATAATAACTGCGATGCTTTAATCCAAAAATCCATAGAATATTTTTATTTAAATGCGAAGATAGTGAAATTAGATAATGCTTTGATAGCCACCTTATGTTAATGTTATAAGTCGATTTAAGACTCGATTAAGTCAGCGTATTCATTTTGCTGAAAGTAATCTATAATTGCTTCTTTCATCAGGTGTTGCTGCTCGCGATCGGTAAGATTCGGAAGCGATTTTAAGAATTTGAAATGAGGCCAGTTTTCTTCGTCCCTCTTCTCGTATTCATAATAACCAAAAGGCTCCAATAATGTGCAAATCGCAACATGAAGAAGGTCCTGTTTCTCAGCTTTTGAGAAATCCTTATAACCAATACCAAGTTCATTTACGCCAATAAGAAAGAGTACGGCCTGAACATCCAGTCCTCCGCCAAAATTGGGTTCTAGTCCCTTTAATACTTTTTGAAAGCGCAATTCTATATCAAAATCCATTTGGCAAAATTAGGTATAAATTTGATGATTTATGCCTCTTATTTCACGTTTGTTTGAATCCCGAGAATGACTCCTAAAAAGTAGATTTGATTCAAAATTAAATGAATAATACATTCGAATTTTGCTTAACTTCGAACCTTACTTTTAATTGATTATTATGAAAACGAAAATACTCGTATTTGCAGCATTGGCTTTTACTCTTGGACTATCCTCATGTGGCGATGATCCAAAAGAGATTGAAGATGAAGGAACGGATAAAGACATTTGTATTTATTCATACAATGAAGGATCAACAGATTTTGAATGGGTTGCATATAAGACAACAGCAAAAGTGGCAGTAGCCGGAACATTCAATGAAATAATTGTTACAAGTGAGTCTTCTGAAAATCCTTTTGAAGTAATAGAATCACTTCAGTTCAAAATGAATACGGCGTCAGTTGAAACGCAGAATGAAGAACGTAACGGTAAAATCGCTGCTCAATTCTTTGGGGTTTTGAATACACCGGAAATTACAGGAAAAGTAGCTAGTGTAAATCAGGAGACTGGTAAAGCGTCTATGACAGTAACAATGCATGGAATGACTGCCGATGTTGAAGGAGATTATACGATGGAAGACGGAATGTTCTCTTGGACTTCATCAATTGATGTTGACAGCTGGAACGGAATGGCAGGAATTATTGCTTTGAATACAATCTGTAAGGAATTACACAGCGGTGATGATGGAGTATCGAAATTGTGGTCTGAAATCGCATTGAGCTTCAGTACAACTTTAGTTTCGGATTGCGATTAATTTAAGCCTTAGATCTAACAGTGAATTATTTAGATATAGTTTTTGTGATCCTTTTGGTATGGGGAGGATACAATGGTTTTAAAAGTGGATTTGTAATTCAATTGTTTACAACCCTTGCACTTTTCTTAGGGCTTTATGCAGGGATACATTTTTCTAGTTATGCCTCCAAAATTATTACGGTAGATTTCGGTTCTAAATCAGAATATGTTCCTGTAATCGCATTTGCAATTACCTTTTTGGCCGTTGGAGCAATGGTTTATTTTGCAGGAAAGGCAATTGAAAAAGTAGTGAAATTTGTGCGACTGTCTCCACTCAATAAGTTTGCTGGTTTATTTCTGGGGCTGCTTAAAATGTCTTTGTATATAAGTGGTTTTATCATCATCACAGATGCATACGATGAACGAAATGATATTATTGATGAAAGCACGAAGTCAGGATCAATAATGTATTACCCAATAAAAACTGTAACAACTGCAACCATCCCGGCATTTGAGGAAAGTACGATTGTCTTAAAAAATTCGTTTGAACAAAGTACCAAGTCATCAAAGAAAGATGAGTAAAATGCTAGTTGTTCTTATTGTTTTTGTAACCAGTTTTGGTTTTTCTCAAGACTTGCAGGGTAATTTTGCTGAGCGAAGTAGAAAGCCACTGCTAAAAATCAATGTAAAAAAAATGGGACCTTACTTTGGTTTGCAACAGGGCAAATACCTTGTTCCTGAAGTTGGGGTTGAGCGAAAATGGAAGAGGGTTCGACTTTTAAATTCCGTGACGCACGCTGCTCACATGGGATTCAACTACAACTTCAAATACAAAGTCTTGGGTTACGATGCTGGATATTGGGTTAAACCCCACCGGATTGGTTTAACGTATGGCGCAAACTTGTTCTTTAGAACGAACTTTGACAGAGGTAAAATAGGTCTTGCTCCAGTGGTGGGATTTAAGTTTTGGTTGCTTCATTTACAGACAGGTTACCATTTTATGATGCGTCCAAAGGATTTCGAAACGAATACGTTTTTTATCTCCCTACGAATCGGAATTATCAATGATAGAGACATTGATTTCAAACGGAAGAAAAAAGGATAGCTATTTATCTGTCTTTAAGTAACTAATTTAGCTTGAAATCCCTATCTTTGCCCTCTCAAAGATTGATTATGTCCAAAGGAATTAAAATATTTACGGGTCAGGCCTCTAAAGTGTTAGCTGAAAAAATAGCTGCTTCTTACGGTGTGGGATTGGGTGATGTTAAGAAAACTGTCTTTAGTGACGGTGAGTTTCAGGTTTCTTTTGAAGAAACTGTAAGAGGTCAAGATGTCTTTATTGTACAATCTACAATGCCCCCTTCTGACAATCTTTTTGAGATGTTATTAATGGTTGATGCAGCAAAACGCGCTTCAGCAAGAAAGATCATTGTTGTTATTCCTTATTTCGGGTTTGCACGTCAAGACCGTAAGGATAAACCAAGAGTTGCGATCGGAGCTAAACTGATAGCCAACATGCTCATGGCCGCTGGAATTGATCGGATCATGACAATGGATTTGCACGCAGATCAAATTCAAGGATTTTTTGAAGTTCCTGTCGATCACTTATACGGCTCGACAATTTTCTCACCAGAGATCGAGAAATTAAATGCAGGAAACTTAATTATGGCAGCGCCTGATGCAGGAGGAGCAAAAAGAGCAAATTCATACGCTAAGCGTTTCGATATTGGTCTTGCAATCTGTCATAAACAACGCAAAAAAGCAAATGAAATAGCAGAAATGACTGTTATCGGAGATGTCTCTGGGAAGGATGTAATCCTTGTCGATGATATGGTTGATACGGCAGGAACGCTTACGAAAGCAGCAGATTTGTTCATGGAAAAAGGAGCACTTAGTGTTCGAGCATTTTGCACGCATGCGGTTCTTTCGGGACCAGCGTATGAACGCATCACAAACTCTGCAATAACTGAATTAGTCGTTACGGATTCTATTCCGTTGAAACAACCGCATGACAAGATCAGAGTTCTTACCGTTACAGATTTATTTGCTGACGTTATTCATGGCGTGGTGAAAAACGAATCAATTAGTTCACATTTTATAATCTAAGTAGTAAATAACAAATAATAAATAATGAAAAAAGCACAATTGAGCGGTTCGTTAAGAGCGAACGTAGGAAAAAAGGATGCTGCAGCACAAAGAGTTGCTGGTATGGTACCTTGTGTGATTTACGGATCAGGTGAACAAACTCACTTTTCTGTAAGATCAGTAGATGTACAAAAAATCATTTTCTCACCCGATGTTTTTCAGGTAGAAATTGATATTGACGGTACAAAGAAAATGGCGATCATTCAAGATCTTCAAATGCACCCGGTTAGAGATACACCGATGCACGTTGATTTCTTAGAATTGGATGATACCAAACCAGTTAAAGTAAGCCTTCCTTTAAGAACTGAAGGTGCTCCAATCGGAGTAATGAACGGCGGTAAATTGAGACAACCATACAGAAAATTAAGAATGCTTGGTTTACCAGGTGCTCTTCCTGAAGCAGTTACTCTTGATGTTTCTCATTTGAAAATTGGAACTTCAATTCGTATTTCTGATCTAAACATTGCAGGTGTTGAAGTATTAGAGCCTGCTAGTGCAGTTGTAGTTTCAGTCAAAATGGCTAGAGGTGCAAGTGAAGAGGAGGAAGAAGAAGAAGCTGCAGCTGAAGCTGCCGCTGCCGCTGCCGCTGCAGATGGTGGTGAAGAAGATGAAGGCGATTCTAAAGAAGGATAGTCATCTTTTAAAAAATAGTAAGCCCGTTTCGATTCAATCGAGACGGGCTTTTCGTATCTAATAATCTGAGGATTTAAAGAACAACTAGTTTCTTAATGACGATTGATTCATTCATCCGAATTGCAACGTGATAGAATCCAGTTGCCAATGAAGATATGTCAAAAGAATTTCCTTTGATGATTTCGCTGATACAAACTCTCCCGTTGCGATCATAAATAATGATTTCACCTCCGAGAGATGCATGGGAAATGGATAAAATTGAAGTGGCAGGATTCGGGAAAATCGAGATGTTATACAAATGGTTTTCGGCAAGATCCGTATCATCAATAGTTGATATATAATTTGCCTCCCAACCGCTCGAAACCGTTCCGCAGTCACTTCTAAATTCAATTAAAATTGATCCTCCAGTAGATGTAATTTGTCCGGGTGAATTTGTTCCCGAAAAAGAACCAATTAATGGATCGTTTAACGAATCACCGTCGTAAATGAAAAGGTTGTCGTATCCCAGTTCCAGATCGAAGGCTGTGAAATTGATTGTTATGTCTGTCGCTCCGTTAGGCTGTATCAGCCAAAATTCACGTTCATCATCTTGATAATCACCAGCAATTCCACCTGTGTCATAAAGCGAAACGTTCGGGTTGGTAAGTACAGAATACACGGGCATGTTGTTAATGAGACGGTAGTACTTTTCCCAATCCCAATTGATCCCTGGGTCTGTGTGCGTCGCATTTGGATAGTGTTGATGCCCCTTTATTTTCGTACATCCACCTAGCAGATGAGAGGAAGCCGATGCAGCTCCATAATATGTTCGAAGTGGTGGCAAACCATAACCACTGTTTACGATGTCTCGGCTTAAATCAGCTGAGCTGTTGTACATTTCTTCGGTGTACCAACTTGGATTATCTACGTATCCTTCATGTTCGTAGCCAATTGTATACGGGTTTTCACTTCCAACGTGCCATGCTTTGTCTGCTTCAAGAACCATTTGGGTCACTTGACCATCAGAGGATCGAATCACGTAATGATAAGAAACACTCGAAGCGCAATTTTGGGCCCATGAAATAGCACCCGCGTAAGATCCTTGAATGGTATGAATTGTTATCGCTGAAATAGCCGTTCCACTTCTAGAGCTGAAATTACACGTTGCTGCGGGATTCCAAATTGCAGGTCCATATTCTAACGATTTGGACTCATTTGGGGCATACGAAATACCGTTTTCACTTTGGATTCCAGTTTCGGTGAATATGATTTTCGGTGAAGAAAGAACGTGGTAATTGGAAGTTCCAAAAATAGATTCTAAATTGAAGTGTTGGGGAGAAAAACCATATCTAGTTGCCTTTTTAGTCGACCTCATGAAGTTCAAAATGGAATACGCCTGTAAGTCTCGGGCTAAAAGATTAACCATTCCCGTAGCTGGTATTTCTGAAAGATGACCCAATGTTTTACTAATGAGAATTGGATCGTTTGGGTTCGTAACTCCGTTGTCAATCATTAATTGATTGAACGCCTTAGCATACGCTTCAATTTGCCTTGCTGCTGCACTTTTTTGCTCTTTTACACTGATTCCAGAGAGATTGGCGACAAGGATTCCATTTTCATTGAAATACTCTTTTCCGTTATCATGCAATCCCATAATTCCATACGCTTGAGGAATTCCAGAACAACCTTCTTGTGTAGGATTGAGATGAACCATGTGGGTATTCGTCCAAGCAACCGCTTCTAATAAACCGTAAGGAACATTCGGGTTCTCTGCATACGCGGTTTGAAATGCTGTTTGGGCAGAACTTAAAAACCCAAAAAGGCTGAAGAAAAAGAGTAGTGTAGTTCGCATCCAGTCGATTTAGATAAAAATACGAATTTTAACACTTTAAAAAAAGATTAACCGTCAAAAGACAAAGAAATTGAGCCAATCCCGCCAGCTCTATTTCTTTTCTATTAATTATTGAGCCCCTATCAGCTCAGCTCGTTCTTCTTTCCAAGGAATTAGATACTTTTTAGTCTTGTACAATTTCCCTTGAAGATTGTAAGACTGCCAAACCCCAATTCTTCAGCTTTGTTTATCTAATTGACGAATTTCCTTATTTCACAGTCCACTCTATAAAAGTTGCAACACTTCCTGTTTCCTTCTCGAAATCCTAAGTTCTTTGTAATATATTTCAGTACCGCTCAATAATTCATCTTCAGAATTCGTCTACAATTTTTTACGGAAATAGAGCCTAAGAAATAAACAATGGAAGCAACTGCTACAATTAGTTCAATATCCAAATTGACTTGAATGCGTTGAAATTGATTTAACTTAAACAATAGTAAGAGCGTTGCGATTAGTAGCCCGAAAGAAAGAACATCTTTCCTCATGTGCAATTGTTCTACTTTCTACTTTTTCCAGATCGAGTTAGTTGATTTTTCCGTTTCTCTTCCAGCCATTTTGGAACCCGACCTCCGGCTTTCTCCTTTCCAATCAATTCATCCGCCAATTCAGCACGGCCTGCTTGCTCCATCGATTTTCTGATAAAAGCATGGTTTTCCTTTTTGTACCAAAAGAAGAAGCGACGTTGATTCAATTTCTTTTCCTTGTCCTTCACTGTTTTGTGTGGACGAAGAGTGTAAGGATGGACACCGCTATAATAAATAACGGTAGCAACTGTCATTGGCGTTGGCGTAAAATCTTGCACCTGCTCCAATTGGAATCCCATGTCCTTTGTCTCCACGGCTAAATTCGCCATATCTTCATCCTCACAACCAGGGTGAGAAGAAATAAAGTAGGGGATAAGTGGTTGATTTAAGTTGTGTTTCGCCGAAATCTTGTCGTACTTCTCCTTGAACTTATGGAAGTATTTAAATGATGGTTTACGCATCACTTTTAACGTTGCATCAGAAGTATGCTCAGGAGCCACTTTCAAACGCCCACTAACGTGCCGGGTGATTAATTGTTCAATATATTCATCGTGATTTCCATCTTCGTTGTTCTTATTGAAATCATCTGCAAGAAGATCGTATCTAATTCCCGAACCAACAAATGCTTTCTTAACCTCGGGCATCGCGTCAATCTTACGGTACAATTGCGTCATTGATTTGTGCGACGTGTCCAGATTGCTGCAGATTACCGGGTGAATACAACTCGGGCTTGAGCATTTCGCGCAAATAGACTCGTCTTTACCTTGCATCTTGTACATGTTCGCAGAAGGCCCTCCGATATCGGATAAATACCCTTTAAATTCTGGATGCTCGGCTACAAGACTTACTTCAGCAAGGATTGATTTCTCACTTCTCGATGCAATGAATTTTCCCTGATGCGCCGAGATCGTGCAGAAACTACAACCACCGAAACAACCTCTGTGCATATTGACAGAAAACTTGATCATGTCGTATGCCGGAATCGCCCCACGCTTTTTGTATTTCGGATGCGGCAATCGCGTATAAGGTAAATCGAATGAACGGTCAATTTCTTTTTCGTTCATTGTCTTGTAAGGCGGATTAATCACCAAGGTCTTATTGCCAATTTCTTGTGTAATTCGATTCGCTTGCCATTTGTTTGATTCTACCTCAACAACTTTGAAATTGGCGGCGAACTTAATTTTATCTTCAAGACAAACATCATGACTTGATAAGGCTATCGTTTCCCAATTTTTATTTTTTGGCAATTCAACAGTGTTGTCTTGTAAAAAAGCAACTTGTTTAACCGTATTTAAATTTGAAAAGGGAACTCCTTTTTTAAGCAATCTTAAAATATCTCGCAAAGGCTGATCTCCCATTCCATACACCAATAAATCGGCTCTAGATTCTTCCAGAATTGAGGGTTTCAGAGCATCTGACCAATAATCATAATGTGTAACACGCCTCAATGATGCTTCAATCCCACCAATTAAAACGGGAACATCAGGATAGATGTCCTTAAGAATGTTGCAATATACCGTTGTTGCATAATCAGGTCTAAATCCAGCTTCACCGCCAGGCGTGTAAGCATCCGTTGAACGAAGTCTTTTGTTCGCCGTGTAATGATTTACCATCGAGTCCATGCAGCCTGCAGTAACACCAAAAAAGTGCTTCGGACGACCAAATTTCTTAAAATCTCTTAAATCATCTTGCCAATTGGGCTGAGCGATAATCGCAATAGTGAAGCCTTCGTCTTCAATAATCCGTCCAATAACCGCCGTCCCAAAGGCAGGATGATCTACATAGGCATCTCCTGAAATCAATACTACGTCTACTTCTTCAAGCCCACGGTTTGTAAGTTCCTTTTTCGTTAAAGGCATCCAGTCTGTTATCGGTCTTTCATCTATCACAATACAAAATTACGCTTAATTACCGTGTTACTGAAATTCTAAGACAATCATGCGAACTACTTTTACTGAAAGATTGTTCCTATATTGAGATCACAATGAATTTTCGCCACTCCATCCTGCTCCTTTCTGTTTTAATTCTGACTGCCTGTAATGCAGAGAAAAAAAGGGAAGCCCATCAAACAATTAAGCCCTCTCAAGACTTCATTTTCAATATGGAATTGATGTTTTCGGACAGTGAACAAAATGCCTCATTCCCTGTCTGGTTCAATGATACAATCGTTAAGAAAAGCGGGATAAAAACAATCGCCAGAAATATTTACCCTCTTGTCAGCGAAGATGAAACTCCAATGCCGAAAGAAAGTCGTTTGTATGATTTCGATGAAGAAGGGGGGCTTTTAAGTGTACGAATTAAAAAGTTCTACGAGAACATGATTGTGCAGGACATTACTTTTAAATATTCCAATATTAAAGATGACATGGGATATTCTGAAGTGGAAATTTTAAATGGCGAACAACAAATAGAAGGCGAGGGTGATTATACCATCCATGTTAAAGAAAAATACCTCAAAAAGGCTTTGGTGTATTCGAATTTAAACACGGGCAATTATTTGTTCTATATGTTGGATAAGAAAAACTGGGGCGCATTAACAGTAGATTCAATTTTGAATCCAACATCGGACGATGTAATTGTATTGGGCTCTGCGCGAAAACCTCAAAAAAAATACCAAGTATACAACACCGTTTCAGAGACGAATGTGGTCGATTTTGTTTACAATAACAGTGGAGAAATGATTAATTCAATTTCCTTCGAAAAGTATCCTTTTTACTACAGGCGTTTTATAAATTATAGCGATAAGGGTTTTTGCATTGGATTCATTGACTCAACGTTTTCAGCAAATCAATACCTGAACCGAATAGAAAGTTCTTTTCAAATGAATAAAAAGCAGCTTCCTGAAAAGCTCGTTCAGAAAAAACCAGGAGGAGGAAGCTATGAGATCTTTGAGTATGAATATTATGAAATTGAGGGATATTAATACCGAGATTAGAGCTATTGAAGAATGGCGAATGTTTTGATCGTATAAACTGGAGAGGGTCTTATTCAGTAAATTTTTCGTTTGAAGACATCTTCTTTCTATCTTTTAGAAACTGCTGAAATATTAATTGAGTTGATTAACTTTACGACTCACAATTGCACATATATAATGAAGATCATTAATAACGGCAATTTCGGTGGATGCTCGAATCGTATAATCGTAGGCAGCAAAGCTGAAAAGCCAACAGGACTGGATGAAGCAGACAATTCATTGTTTGAAAAGTTCATTAAAGGAGACGAAGATGTAGCGACTAATTCTGATTTCGTAAACACAACCGTATTTGTTAAGCACGACGTAAACGCTGAGAAAATGAGGGTGCGTGGAGCGAAAGCCAGAGTAGCTTTCAAGGCTCAAACAGCTCAAATAGCAGTTTTAGGTTCAAAAGAAAATTGCTTTGATTTGATTGAAGGATTGCTTCTTTCAAATTATCAATTCAATAAGTATTTCAAAGACAAAGAGAAGAAAGACAACAAGCTTGCAAAAGTTCTCGTTGATGCTTCTTTCAGCGCTGGAGATTGCAACGAACTTGAAAGCATTTACAAAGCCGTTTCATGGGCTAGAACCATGGTTAATGAGCCTGTATCGTTTTTAAACGCAGATCAATTGGCTGCTGAGATTTCAGTTTTGGCTGATTCAACAGATTTAAAAGTTACTGTCCTTGAAAAGACACAGATCGAATCCTTAAAAATGGGTGGATTGCTTGCTGTAAATCAAGGATCAATTGACCAACCGACATTTACAATCGCTGAGTACAAACCTGAGAATGCGACGAATAAAAAACCAATTGTTCTTGTTGGGAAAGGTGTTGTTTACGATACTGGAGGCCTGAGTTTAAAGCCAACTGCAAACTCTATGGATATCATGAAGAGTGATATGGGTGGAGCAGCTTGTATGGCTGGTGCAATTTATTTAGCGGCAATGCAAAAACTTCCATTGCACATTATTGCGCTTATCCCTGCAACGGATAATAGACCAGGGTTGAATGCTTATGCACCTGGAGATGTTGTTACAATGTACGACGGAACAACTGTTGAAGTGTTGAATACGGATGCAGAAGGAAGAATGATTCTTGCGGATGCCTTAGCGTATTCTAAGAAATTTGATCCAGAAATAGTTATCGATGCGGCAACTTTAACAGGAGCAGCAGTTCGAGCGATTGGAAATATGGGAAGTTGTGTCATGGGAAATGCTGACGACAGGTATTTCACGCAACTTGAAGCGGCAGGAAACGGTGCATTCGAAAGAACAGTTCGTTTTCCTTTTTGGGATGAGTATGCAGAAGAAATGAAATCGCCAATTGCAGATCTGAAAAATCTTGGCGGGCCTTATGCTGGAATGATTACAGCTGGGAAATTCCTAGAGCATTTCGTAGAAGCACCTTATATCCACATTGACTTGGCTGGTCCAGCATGGTTGGATAGAACAGATGCTTACCGAACAAAAGGAGGCACTGGAGCTGGAGTTCGATTGATGTATCACTTCTTCAAAAACTTCTCATAATGGAAAATCCAAAAAAAGTTAAGAAAGGCCCAATTCGCGTTGGGATTTCAATGGGTGATATTAATGGAATTGGCCCTGAAGTGATTATGAAAGCGTTGAATGACAGTCGAATGCTGGACAATTGCACGATTGTTATTTACGGTTCATCTAAAGTGTTTAACTTCCATAAAAAGCCACTTGGACTTCAAGATTTCAATTACGTTTCGATCAAATCAGCAGATGAGGTCAAAAGCCGAAAAATCAATGTGATTAACATTTGGGATGAAGAAATCACTTTTGAATTAGGAAAAGCAACGGAATCAGGAGGGAAATACGCTTTTGAATCTTTGGAATCCGCAACAAAGGATTTGGCATCAGGTAAAGTTGATGTTCTTGTTACAGCGCCGATATCGAAAGATGCAATGGGGAAAATGGGATTCAAATTTCCAGGTCATACAGAATACTTGGCGGACATGGCAGGACAAGAAGAAGCACTTATGTTAATGGTTTCTCCGACGTTAAGAGTTGGATTGGTAACTAGTCATATTGCACTGAAAGATGTTCCTACAGCAGTAACAACAGAAAAAGTTTTCGCTAAAATCAAGGCTTTTAATGAAAGTTTGAAAAAGGATTTTGGTATTCGTAGACCACGTATCGCAGTATTTGGAGTCAATCCACATGCAGGTGAAAACGGTAAAATGGGGAGCGAAGAAAGCGAAGCAATCAATCCTGCCATTGCAAAAGCAAAAGGCTTAGACATTTTAGCTTTTGGCCCGTATCCAGCCGATGGATTTTTCGGTTCAAGCTCAAAATCAGAATTTGACGGCGTTTTAGCAATGTACCACGATCAAGGCTTGGCGGCATTTAAGGCCTTGTCTTTTGATGAAGGTGTCAACTTCACCGCTGGATTACCAGTGATTAGAACGTCACCAGATCATGGAACGGCATTCGATATCGCAGGTCAAAACAAAGCGTCTGGAGATTCAATGAGAAATGCGATTTACCTTGCTATGGATGTTTATAAAACACATGCTTTTGAAAAGGAAATAAATGCCAATCCGCTTGAGATTTCAAAACGCGATAAAAAAGATAGAGAATTTAGAAATGACGATAGAGGCGGTCAAAGAAAACCTCAAGGTGGACCAAAAAAGGAGACAAAAGAAAGTTAGTCTCGTCTGTAATATGCTTATTTAAAGTCCGTACTGGTTAAGCCGATACGGACTTTTTTGTTTTTCGCAACAGTTTAACTATTGAGCAGACCGTGAATACTGGGCTTATTGAAGTGTACCGAATCTAAGTGCTAAAAACTTAAGTAGGCTCCCGAGTGATTCACAGTATCTTTTCAATAAACATGTCCTGAAACCGTAATATTTGAGTTTACTTATTTCGTTTTTAACTAAGAAAACCAAACACAACAAGAATCGCAATCAATAGCCCTAAACTCCCTATTTCCTCTCTAATTTCATTAGATTTGCACCAATTAGAAGAGTTAATTCAAAATTAATTGCATCGAGCATGCAACTTTCATTTATAATAGTTAACTTTGCCCTCCAATTTTAGGTGGTTTTTATGTCAGATAAAGAGTTTGTAATCCCCTTCGTAGGTTTAAAACAAGGAGTTCACGAATTCAATTTTGAGATTGGAAAAGCGTTCTTTGAAAGTATCGAATACTCAATTGTTCTTGAAGGAAATGTATATGTTACTTTTCTTCTAGACAAAAAAGAGACAATGTTGATTGGTGACTATACCATCCGCGGAACCGTAAAGGCATCCTGTGGAAGATGTAATGACCCCGTTGATGTTGATGTTGAAGGAGAATTTCAACTGGTTTATAAATTTGATGATAAACCCTCAGAAGATGAGTCTTTAGTAATCGTTTACCCCGAAGAGTACGAAATTGATGTTAAGGAAAGTATCCATGAGTTTATCTCAGTTTCCATCCCATCCAGAACAGTACATAAAGAAGGTGAATGCAACGAAGACGTAATGAAAATCTTAAGTGAGTATCAGGTATTTACACTGAATGAAGACGGCTCAGTTAAGCCAGATGAAGAATATGATGATTGGGATTCGGATGAAGAAGAAGATGACACTACGGATAATTGGGAATCGGAAAATGAACCTGATGAAGATACCGATCAAAAAGAAGATGAAGTCCAAAATGGTGATGATGATTACATCGATCCACGCTGGAACGCATTGAAAGGATTAAAGAAATAATAGTAAGACATTAAATAAAGTAAAATGGCACACCCAAAACGAAAGATCTCCAGAACGAGACGTGATAAGAGAAGAACTCACGTTAAGGCGGAGGCGAAAAACATTGCAACTTGTCCAACAACAGGACAACCACATTTATTCCACCATGCTCATTGGCATGAAGGGAAATTGTACTACAAAGGAAAAGTAGTAGCTGAGAAAGAAGTTGCAATTTAATTCTGTACATTAGTTCTTCTTTATGAAGATAGGTATAGATGTCCTAGGTGGTGATTTCGCGCCCGAAGCAAATATTGCGGGCGCAATTTTAGCATGTAAAGAACTTTCAGTGGACACGAAAATTGTTTTGATAGGCGACCAGGATTCTATTCTGAGTGGCCTTTCATCCTTTAATGAAGACCCCTTGAATTTTGAGATAGTCCATGCACCGGATCTAATCACAATGCACGACCATCCCACGCGCGCTATTCGTCAAAAACCGAACAGTTCGATAGCGATCGGACTTGATTTATTAGCGAGTGGAGAAATTCAGGCTTTCGCAAGTACTGGAAATACGGGAGCTATGCTCGTTGGAGCAATGTTTAAAATCAATACAGTTCCAGGTGTTATCCGTCCTTGTATTACATCAACGTTACCTGCAATTGACGGAACGAAATCCATTCTTTTGGATGTAGGTTCGAATGCAGATTGTAAACCAGATGTTCTGCAGCAGTTCGCAGTTCTTGGTTCATTGTACTCGAATAACGTTTACGGTGTCGAAAAACCTAGAGTGGCCCTTCTTAACATTGGTGAAGAGGAGTCAAAAGGGAATCTTTTGACCCAAACCGCTCATAAATTATTGGCAAGTTCTGATAATATTAACTTTATTGGAAATATTGAAGGGCGTGACTTATTTACTGGGGTTGCAGACGTTGTTGTTTGTGACGGATTTACAGGGAATATTGTGCTTAAACAGGCAGAAGGAATGTACGCCATGCTAAAGAAAAGAAATGTAAATGATGAATTTCTAGATCGCTTTAATTACGAGAACTACGGCGGTACCCCTATTCTTGGTGTTAAAGGAAATGTGATAATTGGTCACGGAATCTCTAACGATATTGCAGTGAAAAACATGATATTGCACTCGTACGAAGTTGCAAACTCAGGTTTAGCTGCAAAAATTAATGAAGCTTTTAATTAGAATATGAAAACGACAGCAGCGATAACAGGAGTTCAAGGATATTTGCCGGATCATATCCTTTCCAACGAAGATTTAGCGAAAATCGTTGACACTAGCGATGAGTGGATCACTTCACGAACAGGAATTAAGGAAAGAAGGATCATGAAAGATGGTGCTTCTTCTGATATGGCAGTAGAAGCAGTTAATGGGCTTTTGAAAAAAACCAACACATCACCGGATGAGGTTGATTTGGTGATTTTGGCTACTGTAACTCCAGACTATCCTTTCCCTAGCACTGCAAATGTACTTTGCGATAAAACAGGAATGAAAAATGCCTGGGGCTTTGATTTAATTGCGGCCTGCTCAGGTTTCATTTATGGATTATCTACAGGAGCACAATTTATTGAAACTGGAAAATATAAAAAAGTTGTTGTAGTTGGCGTTGATAAAATGTCTTCTATCGTAGATTATCAAGACAGAACGACATGTATAATCTTTGGTGATGGTTGTGGAGCAGTTATGCTTGAGCCAAACAATGAGGGATTAGGTGTACAAGACTTTATATTAAAAAGTGATGGAGCAGGCAGGAATTACTTGTTCCAACCGGGTGGAGGTTCATTTGCACCAGCGTCTCACGAAACAGTAGACAATAGAATGCACTTCGTGAAACAAGAAGGAAAACAAGTCTTTAAATTTGCTGTAACGAATATGGCAGATGTTTCCGCTGAAATCATGGAGAAAAATAATTTGACTAGCGACGACGTTGATTGGTTAGTGCCGCATCAAGCGAATCTTAGAATAATCGACGCAACGGCAAATCGAATGGGTCTTTCCAAAGAAAAGGTAATGATCAATATTGAGAAGTACGGAAATACAACAGCTGGGACATTGCCATTGTGTTTGTGGGATTATGAAAAACAATTGAAAAAAGGGGACAACCTAATTTTATCTGCCTTTGGTGGTGGGTTTACTTGGGGAGCTGTTTATTTAAAATGGGCGTATAATTCCTAAATTATACTATTTTTATCGCATTAATACTTGAATAAAATGAATATTAAAGAGATACAAGATTTAATCAAATTTGTTGCCAAATCAGGAGTCAACGAAGTTGAGATCGAACAAAAAGACTTTAAAATCATAATTAAGTCACAAGCTGAGGCGAAAGAACAAATAATTGTTCAAGCTGCTCCCGTGGTTGCTGCTCCTGTAGCGGCGCTACCTCCGGCACCTGCTGCACCTGCTGCTGCTGCTGCTGCTGCTCCAGCTGAAGAGGAAAATTCAAACTACATTACTGTTAAATCTCCAATGATTGGTACGTTCTACAGATCAGCAGGGCCAGACAAGGATTCTTTTGTGAATGTTGGAGATACAATTGGAGTTGGAGATACCGTATGTATTATTGAAGCAATGAAATTGTTTAATGAAATTGAAGCGGAAGTTTCAGGTAAGATCATTAAAGTTTTAGTTGATGATTCCACACCAGTTGAGTACGATCAGCCACTATTCGTAGTTGATCCGTCATAATTAGATTTTTGTTGGCAGAAATTAATAGCTTCTTTGCAAGCGTTTTTAATGCGCCATTCACATAAATAAATTGCTATGAGCATGTTCAAAAAGATTTTAATTGCGAACAGAGGAGAGATAGCGTTACGTGTTATTCGTACGTGTAAGGAAATGGGTATAAAAACGGTCGCGGTTTATTCAACTGCTGATAAAGACAGTTTGCCCGTGAGATTTGCTGATGAGGCGGTTTGTATAGGACCACCAACGAGCGCAGAGTCTTACTTATCAATCCCAAGTATTATCGCAGCTGCAGAAATTACAAATGCGGACGCCATTCACCCAGGGTATGGGTTCTTGTCTGAAAACGCGAAATTTTCTCGTGTTTGTCAAGAGCACAACATCAAGTTTATTGGAGCAACTCCAGAACAAATTGATGGAATGGGAGATAAGGCAAACGCTAAATCTACAATGATCGCTGCAGGAGTGCCTTGTATTCCAGGATCGAAAGGATTGTTGAAAGATTTAAAGGATGCTATCAAAACAGCTAAAGTTGTGAGATACCCAATTATTCTTAAAGCAACTGCCGGTGGTGGTGGAAAAGGAATGCGTGTGGTATGGAAAGAAGAGGACATGGAGGCTGCATGGGACGCTACAAGAGCTGAATCTGCTGCTGCATTTGGAAACAATGCTTTGTACATGGAGAAATTCATCGAAGATCCAAGACACATTGAGATTCAAATTGCTGGAGATCAATATGGAAATGCGTGTCATCTTTCTGAAAGAGATTGTTCTATACAACGACGTCACCAAAAGCTAGTTGAAGAAACTCCTTCTCCGTTCATGACAGATGACTTGAGAAAAAGAATGGGAGATGCTGCGATTCAAGCAACAAAAGCTGTGAACTACGAAGGTGTAGGAACAGTTGAGTTTTTGGTCGATAAACACCGCGACTTCTACTTCATGGAAATGAATACTAGAATTCAGGTTGAGCATACAATTACCGAAGAAGTTATTAATTACGATTTGATTAAAGAACAAATCAAATTGGCTGCCGGAGAGAAAATGTCAGGAGAAAATCATTTTCCTACTATGCATGCGATTCAATGTCGAATCAACGCTGAGGACCCGAGTGCGAACTTTAGACCGTCTCCAGGGAAAATTACAAGTTATCATGCTCCTGGTGGACACGGTATCAGAATTGATACACATGTTTACGCAGGATATGAAATCTCGCCTTATTACGATTCAATGATTTCTAAGCTTATCGTTGTTGCTCAAACTAGAGAGGAAGCGATTAAGAAGATGAAAAGAGCATTGGGAGAATATATTATCGAAGGAATTAAAACAACAATCCCTTTCCACCAGAAATTAATGGAAGACGAGAATTTCGTTAAAGGGGAGTTTACTACTAGTTTCATGGATACATTCGAATATTAGAAGATCTGGTTCTGTCGCGTTAACCAAATCTCAATCTGACATTTACTGATTAAGGAATGAATTAGGCAGCTAAAGAATAAAATATTTTGAACGTTGTTTTCTCGAATCAGCTATTTGATCCTTCCTAATTATATTGACAACTTCGATTTCAGCGAAAGTCCGCCTATCAATTTAAAAAGTCCTTTTAATAAATTAGAGTCTAAGTAGGTTTTGTTCGTTTCTCGATGGCAAATATATAATCACATTATTTTTATTTGTTATTTGTTTTGGAATACGGTGATAGATGTTTACATTTAGGAACTTTAAATTAACTCAATTTTTTATTTTATGAAACGACTTTACATTTATATGCTTGCAATTTTCGGCATAATACTCTTTTCACCGCAATATTCATTTGCCCAATATTGTGTTCTTGGAGGGCCTTCATCTACTTTTGATTCAAATATTGAAAGTGTTAACCTATTAGGAGACGCAGCAAGTGCAATTTCATACACGGGTTGTCCTGGTGTTTCAGGTGTTGAAGATCTTACTGCTAGTCAAAGTGTTGATGTTTCTGCTGGCACCCTATACACAGCTGATATTGTGTTTGGTACTTGTGGTGGTAACTACGGAAATGCTGGGGAAGCATGGATTGACTGGGATAAAAACGGTGTTTTTGACCCTTCTGAATCAATAGGAACATGGTCCGGAACTCCTCCTGCGCCTTCCTCATTTGTATTTACAGTCCCTACCCTAGGTGTGAATGGTATCACAACTATGAGAGTTATGCAACAGGAAGGTGGTTCTTTACCTCTTGACCCTTGTGCTTCATTTAATTGGGGCTCAGTTGTTGACTTTTCAGTGAACGTTTCGGGCATGTCCTTAATTACTTGTCCTGCCCCAACAGCATTAATAGCTTCTGCGATCACTGCAACTTCAGCTGACTTTGGATGGACTGATAATGCACTTTCTGGAATAGCAAATGTTGAATACGGTGCAGCCGGATTCATTCTTGGAACTGGAACTTTGATAACAGGAACAACCAACAATCCTGAAACGGTAACTGGACTTACTTCTGAAACAGGTTACGACTTCTACGTTCAATCTGATTGTGGTTTGGGTGACTTCTCTACTTGGGCAGGCCCATTCTCTTTCACTACTCCTTGTTCAGCATTTATAGCTCCTTATACTGAAGATGTCGAGACACACGCTAATTCTTTTGGATTTACGGAATCGAACTGTTGGACCTCGTCTGCAAGTTCAGGTTATGACTGGAATATTACTGGCACGGGTACGACGGGCTCAAGTGGGACAGGTGCTCTTTCAGCAAATAGTGGAACTAAATATTTCTATACTGAAGCTTCTGGAGCTCCTGTTGGTGCAATTTGTACATTAACATCTCCTCTTCTAGACGCGTCGGCAATGACAGCTCCTACTCTTCAATTTTGGCACCATATGCACGGTAACCAAATGGGAGATTTAGCTGTTGAAGCTTGGGATGGTACATCTTGGAATCAAGTTTTATTGATTTCTGGTGAGCAACAAGTCGCTCAAGGAGATGGCTTCATTAAAGAAACTATTGACTTAGCTGGATTCCAGAACTCCGGACTTCAAGTTCGTTTTATTGCAACAAGTGCGGGTGGTTTCGAAGGTGATATTTGTATCGACGATTTCAGTGTGGTCGAATTTTGTGCTATTGAAGAGGTTGCACCAGTTGCTGATCTTGTATCATTACCAGATATTACCGCTTCTTGTGAGGTTGTATCCTTAACAGATCCAACAGCTACTGATAACTGCTCCGCGGTTACCGTATCAAATGATGTGACATTACCAATTCAAGTGGCTTCAACAATTACATGGACGTATACGGATGCAGTTGGAAACTTCTCAACGCAAACACAAAATGTTGTATTCAATGATTTAATTTTACCAACAGCGTCTAATCCAGCTGATTCATCTTACGAGTGTGTAGCAGATGCAGTAATTGATGGTGCAGTTGTAACTGATGCAGCTGACAACTGTTCAGCAACAATAGTAACACACGTGGGTGACGTTGTTTCTGGAAATGGATGTCAAGACACAATAACAAGAACATACAAAGTGACGGATGGATCAGGTAACTTCGTTGACGTAGTTCAAATGATCTACATTGAAGATGTAACTAATCCAACAGCATCAAATCCAACGTCATTGAATGTTCAATGTATTGGTGATGTACCAGCACCTTCTGCAGGTTGGGTAACTGACGAAGCAGATAACTGTGCAGCAGCACCTGTTGTAGCATTTGTATCTGATGTATCAGATAGTTTATCATGTCCAGAGACAATCACAAGAACATTCAGTGTAACTGATAACTGCGGTAACCAAACAACTGTAGATCAATTGATTATTATTATGGATATGACCGCGCCAATTGGTGATATAGCTTCATTGCCAGCATTAACTGGAAACTGTGATATTACGCCATCAACAGCAACAGCAACTGATAACTGTGATGGAGCAATGAACGGAACACCAGATATGGCTTTCCCAATTACTGCGGCAGGAACAACAACAGTAACTTGGACGTTTACAGATGCTTGTGGAAATACAACAGCGCAAACACAAGATGTGGTAATTACACCAGTAGATGTAACAACGAGCATGGCAAGTGATGGAATCACAATAGTTGTAAATAACAATGGTCAAACTTACCAGTGGATCGATTGTATTACAGGACAAGCTATTCCGGGAGAAACTAGTTATAACTTCACTCCGACATACGGAAGCGAGTTCGCTGTGATTATTACGGAGAATGGATGTTCAGATACTTCTGCTTGTGTTAACTCAACAGTTGGAATTGGAGAAATCGGAATTAAAACTCTAGTTCTTTATCCAAATCCAACAAACGGAATGTTGACTATTGACTTCGAAGGTGAGATCAAAAACATCGAGGTTGTAGATATGCTTGGAAGAAGAGTTAAAACAATTGTTTCTATTGAAAACAAATCAGTGGATGCAACAGAATTGACTCCAGGTAAATACATGATTAGAATTACAACTGAAAACGATCAAGTTCTTTTAGAAGAGTTTGTTCTTCAGAATTAGTAATATTATTATATAACAATTGAAAAGGGGTCTCGTAAGAGGCTCCTTTTTTTTGTTAAAGTAACTTCATGTGAACCGTTACTTTAATGGATTAAAAAACGATGCTATATACAGTATAACATAAAAAAGGGAACTCGTTAGAGTTCCCTTTTTGGGTTTAATAAATTGGGTTTAGATTTTGGGGATTTCCCCAGCTTCAACCAGCTGCCCAAAAAACTCAGTAACTGTTCCTTCCAATGGACGGTATTTCATTTCCAAATCTTTAATGCTTTTCGAATTGTTCGCTTTCCATGGGAAACCAACATTTTTTGAAACTTCTTTTCGCGTCATACCAACACTTGGTGCCATCAACCAAAGCATCCATTTTGGTAGTTTTTTAGTCCCAATCTTATAATTCGGAAATTTGTTTTTGATAAATCCAGCAATTTCCAAGAATCCAGAATTCGTCCCTGAAATAATGTACCTACCTTTTGCTTCAGCTTTTGTTCCAGCTTGAAAATGAGCTTCTGCCAAATCGCGCACATCGATGCACCCAATGTTAAATTCTGGAGCGCCCATTTTAAAATCTCCTTTTCCAATTTGTTTCATAATTGAATACGACTCCGAACTCGCATGTGGGTTAATTCCAGGGCCTAAAACAAATGAAGGATTGATGGTAACCAAATCCCAACGATCTTGTGCTTTGTTAACTTCCCATGCTTCTTTTTCAGCGACTGTTTTAGAAAACGAATACGGTTGGTGGTCAAGGCTTGAAGAGGTATTCCAAAGATCTTCTGTCAATTCTTGATTTGGCATCTCCAAAACATCCACACCATCGCCATAGATTGCGGCACAACTACTTGTGACAACAACACGTTTTACGCTTTCTGTTTTATTAGCAGATCCGAGTACGTTTTTCGTTCCTTTCTTTGCTGGATCAACCAAATCCTTTTGTGGATCCTTAATTACTCTAATAAAAGGGGATGCCGTATGAAAAACCAATTCACAGCCTTTCATGGCTTCATCATAAGATCCTTCTTCAAGTAAATCAGATTTAAAATATTTTATCTCACCCGGAAGTTTTGCTGCAAGAGCATCTAAGTATTGCGTTTTGTCTTTGTCATTAGGAGTTCGAACCGCAGCGTGAACTATAAATCCTTCGGTCAAAAGTTTTTCGACCAATCTTCCCGCTACGTATCCTGTAGCTCCTGTAACCAATACTGGTTTGTTTGTGTCAATGAAATTCATAGTTGTTTAATTTAAAGAGTGCTTGTTAAGTATTGTTTCTAATAAAGTACCTGCATCAATGTTTTTGAGCAGAATTTGAGTCGCCACACCGTCGATAATCACTTCGATTAAAGTTGCTTCCACCTCAGGGTTATCATAACCCAATTGTTCAAAGGCGTCAACGAGGGAGGCACGGAAAAGAACAAATGGAGACGGTTGATATTCAGCGCGTTGCCATTTTAGCGCATACATTAACTTCCAAAATTGATTGTCGTTCGGATCAATAGTAAACGGAAGTGAAATTGCTTTTTTGATTCTTTTTTTCGGTTCGGAAATTAAAATAACTTCTGAGAAATAGACGGAAGCCTTTTCCATTCCATAATTGATGATTGCCTCAAGAAGGCCTTCTTTATTTTTGAAATGTTTGAAAATTAACCCTTCAGAAACACCCGCTTCTTTGGCAATCGCTTTGGTCGATGTTCCGTCAAAACCGAGAGATGCAAAGAGCTTCATGGCCGTTATTAGAATTTTTATTTGTTTGTCTGTCATATGAAAAGTGAGTAATCACTTACAAGTATAATCTTAATATTTACTTTGCGAATCTATTTTCTCATTTTTTGTGATTTCAATCCTTGATTCGGTATCCTATCGAATGAACATTTCGGTCTGAATAACTCTGAACTAAATACGATTATCAATTGTCTATTTGTTCTACTTTTGGTCGTAATGAGCAGATCTATTGATAAAAGCAGCAAACGAGGCGTTAAAACGAGCTATATCTCTACAACAATTGGAGTGTCGTTGGTTTTGTTTATGATTGGTCTCGTTTTGGGAGGTTATTTGGGTCTAGATAATATTCAACGCCAAGCAAAAGAAAACTTAACAGCTGATATTTTTTTTAAGCCGGATTTAAACGATGCAGATATTAAACAAGTTGAGCTTGAGTTAAAAACGTGGGAAGAATTCAGTGAAGTAACGTATGTATCGCAAGATAGAGCATTGGAAGATTTTGCAGGAGCTGAAGGAAGTGAAGAAATGTTAGAAATCTTAGATGGAGACCGACCTATTCCAACCAATATTAGTTTTCAACCCAAAGAAAAATACGCCACAGTCGAAGGAATGAACGCTTTGGAAGCCAAGATTATAAAAGAATATGGAGATCGAGTAATTGACGTGAACTATGAGGAAGCAAGCGTAGAGGATGTGAATTTGGGGTTCAAGCAAATCGTTTTGCTTTTCGCAATTGTAGCCGCCTTGTTAATTGTAATCGCCGTAGCCATGATAAACAGTACCATCCGATTGGCTTTGTATTCTAAACGTTTCTCAATTAAAACAATGCAACTTGTTGGAGCAACATCGCGCTATATCCGACTTCCGTTTTTATGGCAAGCGATCGGAATAGGAATTATAAGCGCCATAATAGGAATGGCAATTCTTCTCGGATTGTTCTATGCTTTGAACAATGTAATGGATGCAATCGAAATTCCTTTTGATATAATTAGCTTCTTTGAATTGCTCGGAACGCTATTAGTTTCGGGGGTTCTCATTACTTTGATCTCGACTTGGTTTGCTCTTAACAAATATTTGAGAATGAAATTGGACGATTTGTATTAAATTTGGCACATGAGCAATAAAAAATCCAACAAAAACAAGGCTGATATGCTTGATGATAATCTCGTCAGTAAAGTAGAGCCAAAGTCGGCGCCAATTGCGACTGGTGCAGAAGTTTCACTTAAAGAGTATAGCAAATCGGCTCCTTATGCTTTCAATAATAAAAACTACAAACTTTTATTAATTGGTTTGGCAATTAATGTATTCGGATTTATATTAATGATTGGTGGTGGTGCAGAGGATCCAAACGAGTTTCACGCCGAGACTCTTTTTAGTACTGTAAGAATTACAATCTCTCCAATGTTTATTGTTTTAGGATATGCTGTGATCATGTATGCGATCATGAAGAAGCCTAAACCTGTAGATAAATAATATCGAATGAGTTTTCTTGATGCCCTTATTCTTGGAATCATTCAGGGACTAACTGAATTTTTGCCTGTAAGTAGCAGTGGACATTTGGAAATGGCAAAAGCAATCCAAGGCCAAGACATGTCTGAAAAGGCAAGTATGATGATGACGGTTGTTCTACATTTTGCTACTGCCCTTAGTACAGCCTTTGTTTTCCGGAAAGATCTCGTTGGAATATTCAAAGGTCTATTCAAGTTCAAAAACAATGAAGAGTTCAAATTTTCTCTAAAAATTGTCATTTCAATGATTCCAGCAGCTATTGTTGGCGTCTTTTTTGATGATATTATTGAAAACTTCTTCAGCGGACAAATTCTGCTCGTTGGATGCATGTTGATCGTAACCGGACTTATATTGTTCGTAGCTGATAGAGCTAAGAAGACAGATAAGAAGGTAGGTTTTGGAGCAGCCGTAATTATCGGAATTGCTCAAGCAATTGCAATTCTCCCAGGAATATCAAGATCTGGAGCAACTATCGGAACTTCCGTATTATTAGGCATCGACAGAACTAGAGCAGCTCGTTTTTCATTTTTAATGGTCGTTCCCCTCATTTTTGGTAAAATGGCCAAAGACTTAATGAGTCCAGAATTTACAACGGATGGAATTTCATTGGGCGTTATTGGTGTAGGTTTCGTAACCGCATTCGTTGTTGGAATCATCGCCTGTACATGGATGATCGCTTTAGTAAAGCGCAGTAAACTATCTTATTTTTCTTATTACTGTTTCGCTGTCGGTATTGGCGCAATCGGTTGGTCAATTTTTCAATAAATGAAAGCCTCAGAATTTCAAGAAGGAAAAACAATCGTCGTCGATAAACCATTAAATTGGACTTCATTCGATGTTGTCAATAAATTACGATGGACAATTAAGAATCATTTAGGGGTAAAAAAAATTAAAGTAGGACACGCAGGAACGCTTGACCCATTGGCAACAGGTGTTTTAGTTCTTTGTTCAGGTAAGCATACAAAGCGAATCGTCGAATTAATGGCTGGTGATAAAACGTACACCGGTAAAATTCTATTGGGAAAAACAACGCCTTCTTATGATTTGGAAAGTGAATTCAATGAAAATTTCCCAACCGAACATATAACAGAAGCACTTTTTGAAGAAGTAAGGTTGAGTTTTATTGGTGATCAGGACCAAGTCCCTCCAATTTTTTCAGCGAAACAAGTTGACGGAAGAAGAGCATACGACCTAGCAAGAGCAGGGAAGGAGGTTGTTCTTCAGCCAAATCGAATTAACGTTACCTCTTTTTCGATTGATACCAGTAAAATGCCTAAAATTTCGTTTGAAATTACATGCAGTAAAGGTACTTATATTCGATCAATCGCACATGATTTTGGTGTGAAACTCAACTCAGGTGGAACATTAATCGAATTGAGACGTATGAGGTCGGGGGAACAAAGTATTGATGAAAGTAATACAGTTGATGAGTGGATTGAGATTATTCGAGCTACTGAACTATAGAACAACTTAATTTTTTTACCTTTGCGGCCCCTCTAAAAATTAAATGATTTGACAGTTGTAATGAATAAAATGAAGTTGTCTCAATTCAACTTCGACCTCCCAGAAGAGTTAATTGCAGAATATCCGAGTGAAAACCGCGATGATTCGCGTATGATGGTTATACATCGTGATACGGGTAAATTCGAGCATAAGTTATTTAAAGACGTGATCAACTATATCGACGAAGGTGATGTAATGATTATGAACAACACGAAAGTGTTTCCTGCCAGAATGTATGGTAACAAGGAAAAGACTGGAGCTAAGATCGAAGTTTTCTTGTTGAGAGAATTGAATCGTGAAAGTCTACTTTGGGATGTACTGGTTGACCCAGCTCGAAAAATCCGTATCGGAAACAAATTGTATTTCGGTGAAGATGATTCACTGGTTGCAGAAGTTATTGATAACACGACCTCAAGAGGACGTACTTTACGATTCCTTTTTGATGGACCTTACGAAGAGTTCAAAAAAGCGATCACTAAATTAGGTGAAACGCCACTTCCAAAGTACATCAAACGTGAAGTTGAGAAAACGGATGAAGACAGGTACCAAACAATATATGCCAAAGAAGAAGGTGCTGTTGCAGCTCCGACCGCTGGATTGCACTTCTCACGTCAATTGCTTAAACGATTGGAATTGAAAGGTGTTGAATTTGCAGAAGTTACTTTGCACATCGGTCTAGGAACTTTTAGACCAGTTGAAGTTGAGGATTTAACGAAACATAAAATGGATTCTGAGCAAGCATACGTTACGCAAGAATGCGCTGATATTGTTAATAAAGCAAAGGTCACCAAGCAAAAAATTATCGCTGTTGGAACAACTTCAATGAGAACAATTGAAAGTTCTGTTTCTACAGATGGTATGTTGAAACCATATGACGGATGGACGAACAAGTTTATCTTCCCTCCTTATGATTTCAGTATCGCAGATATTTTAATTACAAATTTCCACACGCCGCTTTCTACGCTATTAATGATGATTTCTGCATTCTGTGGTCATGATCTGATGATGAAAGCTTACCAAGAGGCGATTAAAGAAAAATACAGATTCTATTCTTACGGTGACGCAATGATGATTATCTAAGATTGGGACTAAAAAACACAACGTAAAAAAAAAGGATGTCTCTAAAGGCATCCTTTTTTTATTCCAGAAGAAAAAAACAGTAGTAATTTCTATTAACTAATAATTTTCGATTCTTGGTCAATCTAATTTTAACTGAGTTAAAAGCATTCGTTAATTTTAGGGGGCTTTGTTTAGAACAATTATTTTTTAGCAAATACCTTTAAATTGAAGCATTCTAGCGACAAATAATGACTATTTTTGGGTGCAAAATTAGAGCGTTGAATTTAAGCGCTAACTAAAATTAGTGAATGGGTAAAGTAAAAGCATATATGGTTTTTACAAAGTTTCGATTGTCGGCTTTGGTTGTCGTCTCGGCAATTACAGGATACCTTTTTGTTGGAGGCAGTGACGGCTTCGAAATTACTTTGCTTCTTGTTGGCGGGCTTTTAGTGACCGCAGCTTCAAACGGTTCCAATCAAATTTGGGAGAGAGATCTCGATAAATTGATGAAAAGAACGGAAAGAAGACCGATCCCAATGGGTAAAATGAGCGTAACCGAAGGAGTTATCGTTGTTTCAGTTTGCCTCATTGCCGGAACTTACATGCTATTTCTGCTAAATCTTTATTCAGCATTACTTGGTTTGGCAGCCTTCATTTCTTATGTTTTTATTTATACTCCGATGAAACGTGTCTCACCATGGGCAGTATTTATTGGAGCCTTCCCAGGTGCAATTCCTCCAATGCTTGGAGCTGTTGCTTCATCTACAAATAACTTCGGAACTCCTGAAGTGTTTGGATTGGTTCCAGGTGTTTTATTCTTTGTTCAGTTCGTTTGGCAGTTCCCTCACTTTTGGGCCATTGCGTGGGTTTCTTTCGATGACTACAAAGCAGGTGGCTTTTCGCTGTTACCATCAAGAGAAGGTAAATCCAAAAGTTCAGCATTTCAAATTGTTGCTTACGCATTAGCCTTAATTCCATTTAGTCTTCTTCCATGGGTTATGGGTTGGACTGGAATTGTGTCCTTGATTCTTGTTCTTTTTCTGGGAATAGGCTTTTTCTTATATTCATACCGACTACTACTGACGTGTGATGACAAAGACGCTAGAAAATTGATGTTCGCATCATTCTTATATCTACCACTTGTTCAATTCTTATATGTTCTAGATAGAGTTGAAGGCGCGATTCCAATAAATTATTAAAAGATGAGTGAAAAAATTAAAGAGGTGCACGTAGAAAACGAGACAAACGGAGATGATAAAATCCAAGTTGAAAGAGCCAAGATGAATATCATTTACGTCGGAATTGCCTCCGTAGTGATGTTCTTTGGAGGAATGACATCTGCATATATTGTTTCAATGGGTGACGCATTCTGGATCAAATTTCCATTGCCAACTGCGTTTTGGGTGAGTACTGCAATTATTGCAATTAGTAGCGTCGTTCTTCAACTAACGATTGCAGCCGTGCGAAAAGGAAACATTAAAGGATTAAAGATCGGAGTTGTGACCACTTTATTATTGGGAATCGGATTTGTTTACACTCAATTCCAAGGATATTCTCAATTGGCTAAGAAAGGATCACACATGACCGGAAGTGGAATTATCGTTTCGGATGGTAAATACGATGCTTACTTCGCTGTAAAGCAAGGAAAAGAATTTATCGTCGTAGATGGAAATGATTACATAAAATTAGGTAAGGTTCTTACGAAGTCTGAAATGGAGTCGCTCAAAAAATACATGAAGCAATTCCTGAAGCCTGATATAAAAAAGAACTTTAAAGTGAAGAATGATGGAATTCACACTTTGTATTGGGAAAATCAAGAAATGAATGTCGTTGACGGTGAATTGATCACTAATGATACTTTGAAAATGGAATCTGTTGACAGGGTTCGCTTGTCTTATTTAGCGAGAAATATACAAGACGGTCGAGGTGACTTTTTCATGAAAGGTAAATTTGGAAAAGACTTTCATGTGTTTTATAAAGGTGTGGAAATGGGTTATAAAAATGGTGGTTTAACATACAAAGGAAAGCAACTCGATGTATACTTACAAGTGAAAGCCGTCGAATCGGCCGATACCGCATCATCATTTTTATGGGCAATTACAATTGCACATTTACTCCATATTATCGCAACATTGCTTTACATGGTTAGAATTGTAAGATTCTCATTTTCAGGCAAAATAAATCAAGAGAATAATGTAAGGCTTAGAATGGGAGCAGTATTCTGGCATTTTTTGGGATTATTATGGATCTTTTTACTACTTTTTTTACTATTTATTCATTAAACTTGCAGATTAAAATATTTTAATAATGGCTGGACACGCTAGTAAACAAATTGATTCTAAGACTCTGTGGGGAGGTAAAATGTCTCCATTTAGCACGAGCTACGGGAAACTAATGATGTGGTTCTTTCTTGTATCAGATGCCTTGACTTTTGGAGGACTTTTAATCGCATATGCTTTTACAAGACACGCAGTTGATACGGCCTGGCCTATTGGGGAAGAGACGTTTAATTCACTTCCAATTCTTGGTCACGGATACCCTTTGATCTATGTAGCCTTAATGACATTCATTCTGATTATTTCTTCTGTAACGATGGTTCTAGCCGTTGAAGCAGGACACAGAATGGACAAAAAGGGAGTTGTGAAATGGATGATTGCAACAATTATAGGTGGAGCTTTCTTCGTTGGTTCTCAAGCATGGGAATGGTCTCACTTTATTCACGGATCTGAATTCGGGAAAATCGAATTGGCAGACGGTTCGCAAGCCGTCGTTAAAGGTCATTTTGGTGATGTGAAGAATTTCACCATTGTAACTTCAGGCCACCATCATAAAAAAGGAGATGTTATAGCTGCTGGAAAGCACAGCATGACACAAGTTGAAATGAACCATGATTACAGACATGCAGTAGCAGAAGGTGATGTGCATGGAGATACAATTATGTTGCATGATGGCTCTGTTGCTACTTATCTCAAAGCAAAGAATGAACATTTGGAGCTAATTATTAAGGGCAACGGTGGAGAGTATAAAATTGGAGACAGAATCAATAACCATTCTAAGGCTGCTGAAATCTATGAAAAAGTAGCAACTGCAGGTGAAAAGAATCGTGTTATTTATGGAGCGAACCTTCAACAAAACGAGTACGGACCTCAACAATACGGACAGTTCTTCTTCTTTATTACTGGTTTCCACGGATTCCACGTATTCTCAGGAGTAATGATAAATATCTTAATTCTTTTTGGAGCAATAAGAGGGGTTTACCACAAACGTGGACATTACGAAATGATTGAAAAGACTGGACTTTATTGGCACTTTGTCGATTTAGTTTGGGTATTTGTATTTACATTCTTCTATTTAGTATAATTAAGAAAACTTAGAGATTATGATCAGAGACGATATATATGAATATTCTTTAGATGCTCATCACGATGAGGAGAAAGGCAAGAAGCTTCGTAAGAAAATTTACTTTGTTACAATTCTACTTACTGTTATAACGATGGTTGAGGTTGGATTGGGAATTGCAATCAAACAAAGTGATTCAGGTTGGCCATTCGTTAAGTGGACCTTTATTGCTTTAACATTATTGAAAGCTGGATATATTGTATTATCATTTATGCACCTTGGTGACGAACGTAAAGGAATGAGGTATGTAATTCTGATTCCCTACTTTGTGTTTTTATCATATTTGATTTTCGTTTTAATCTGGGAAGGACTCGCAGTGGGAGAAGCATTTCCATTAACACAAGGCCTCTAGTACTAGAAGAAAATGGTGAAAAAAAAATCTGCCGGACGATTAAAAGTAGCATTAGCATTTGTTCTTTTATTCGGACCGGCTGTTTTCTTGATACTAATATCAACAAGAAGTTGTACCCATAAGTTCAAACAACTGCCCGACCTAGGAGAAGTTGCAGAATACTCATTTACCGACATTAATGGTGAAAAGAAATCATCCAAAGATTTCAAAGACAAAATTGTACTGATTACAACGCTGCAAGTCAGCTGCCCAAACAATTGTGCGATTTCTCTAATCAACTTGAATCTTCAAGTATTTCAGCTTGCGAAAAACTTTGACGATGATGGCATAAAGATCATTTCCTATGTCACTGATGAGAATGGAGATCCAATTGATGATTTGAAATATGTTCAGAAAATACTTAACGATCGAGTCGAAGATTATGATCCAAAACTTTGGATTCTAGCATCAGGAGATTCTAGGGATGTTTATAATCTTGAACATGAAGGCCGAAAATTATTGGACGAAACAGGAGATGATTTTTTTGCGGGAAAAGCCTATCTTGAAATGATGCTTTTAGTAGATAAAACAAACCATTTAAGAATGATTCTTTCTGGAAATAGTGAAGGGATGATTCGAAAAATGAAACAACATATTGCACTTTTGCAAAAACAATATGATATTCAAGCAAGTGGTAAAAATCCTAAAAAATAGCACAATAGCTTTTACGGTGGGATTATTCGTTTTCACTTCTTGCTCTGAGGCTGAAGATGTTCAACTGATCGAAGGAAACGAAAGAGTATTGCCTATTGCTGGAGAACGCGATGTTGAATATAGAATGGTTGATGGAGTGGAAGTCGTCGACACAATCTATCACCATGTTCCTTCTTTTGAATATTTGAACCAAGATTCCACAATGGTTTCGTCTGAGGATTTCAAAGGTAAAATTTGGGTCGCCGACTTCTTCTTTACGCATTGCCCTACAATTTGTCCTCCGATGACATCGCAGATGCACCGTCTTACGAAACTAACTTCCGACTTAAGTGATCACGTTCAATTCTTAAGTTTTTCAATTGATCCTAAAAAGGATACACCTTCTCGACTTAGAGAATATATTGAGTCTTACAGTATTGAAGCAACAAACTGGACGTTCATGACAGGCGGTGAAGATGCAACGCATTTGTTGGCAAAGGAATTCTTTAATGGAGCAGAGCGAAATGATGAGATTGAAGGTGGTTTTGGTCACACGCCTTACTTCGCTCTCGTTGATACAGAAGGCCTTGTTAGAGGTGTTTATATAGGCACTGACTTGGATGATGTTGATCGTTTGGCTAAGGACCTTAGAAAATTATTAAAATATGAGTATGAAATCATTGGAACCAAGTAAATTGAGAAAGGCGAGAATCGCCATTTATGTCGCTTCTTTTGCGATCCCTGTAGTCGTTGCAGTTTTGTTTGGCGTCAAAATAGATGGAGTTGACCTAAGCTTTCTTCCTACCGTATATGCGTCAATCAATGGAGTGACAGCTGTAATTTTAGTGGCTGCTTTGATAGCCATTAAAAAGAAGAACATGAGCTTGCATAGAGGTTTAATGCGTTTCAGCCTGCTACTTTCGTTATTGTTTCTGGCTTGTTATGTTGCCTACCACATGACTTCTGATTCAACTTCGTATGGAGGTGATTACAATACAATTTATCTTATCATTCTAATCAGTCATATAATCTTGAGTGTTGTTGTGATTCCGCTTGTATTATTCACCTACCTATTTGCTTGGGAAGGAAACTTCGTAAAACATAAAAAGTGGACAAGATTCACTTGGCCAATCTGGTTTTATGTTGCAGTTAGTGGAGTAGTTGTATATGCAATGATTTCACCTTTCTACGGAAACTAATCAAATTTCTGAAAATCAAAATTGATTATTGATATTACGGGTTTTGGCCCGGGTTTGCCTTGATTTCCTTGTAGACCATTTCTCCCGTGTTCGCCTAACAATCCTTTTCTTTGTCCTTTAATTGCTTTGCCAGGATTCCCTGCTAAGCCTCCACGACCATTAATGCCAGGTTGTCCACCAAATTGGAGAACGTTTATTTTTGGAGTATAAGATTCAGCATTTTGATGTACAAAAATTAGAATGGAGCCACCACTTCCACCAGATCCAGCCTTACCACCGTTTGCTCCATTTCCTGCATTCCCTGGAAGCTTAGTTCCTTTCCCATTTTTCCCATCTCCACCTTCGCCACCGGTCCCTCCGTTTCCACCATCACCTCCAGATAAATCAATAAGAAGAGTGTCGCAATTCAAGCTCTTGTATTTCCAAACCACGCCAGTACTATCATTTTCCATTCGGAATCGCAGCTCATCTTCTGTCAACCATAAATAACCAGTATAATTACCACCATCTTGTCCATTTCCACCATCAATGCCTGGTTTGCCATCTACGCCATTTGGGTTAAATAAGGTAACTCCACTTTTTCTTTGTGGTTCTGCATTTATCCCGGTTAAGCTTTCCGACTGTATCGAAAGACCACCATTATAATTGAGTTGAAGCTGATCATCAGATTTAGCGGTATTCGATTCATCGGATAGAGAAAGAGTCACAGGATAATTTGTAGCTTTAAATGAATTAGGACGAGCATTTATTGAGAACGCCATCTCATCATTTGGAGTAATGAATTCAGATTCAATTTTGAGATTTGGGTGCCGAGTAATATTTTCGTCGTTGCCTTTTTTCATTACTGCTAGAACTTTAAAGCTGAAGGAACTGCCATGATTGATTTTCTCATTAGAAGGCTCTTGCACTCTTAAATAGTCAACGTTTGCTAATTCAACTTTCGCATAGTCAGCACACCCCAATAAAAGAAGGGCTGTTATTACCGTGAGAAAAGAATATTTAAAGAGCATTAATTGTCTATTATATAGTGGAAAGATAAAAAACAAACTCAACTCTTTAAGCCAATATTATGATAAAAACAGTTGTTGCAAGCCCGAAGCAACCTATTTATTTTTTCAGTACATGACTTTAGAATAAATGGCTTACAGTGAAGAGAACATTGAATTTTTGGATATTTCATATCGAGTTACACGCCACCATTTAATTATGTGTGTGATCAAGAAGAAAAAGCGTTAGCTTTTGATTGGGAACGGGAAGTGACCATTGTTAGATTTTATAGCGCTTACTTTAACTGTTTTTCCAGTACTTCCCAAACTTGCTCAGCAGACTTATCCCAAGAAAACAGTTTCGCACGCTTTAATCCTTTTACAGATAACTCCGAACGCAATTTTTCGTCATGCGCGATGGTGGTTAACTTCTCGCAAATGTCGTCAATGCTAAAAGGATCGCAATACAAGGCAGCATCTCCGGCCACCTCAGGTAAAGAGGTTTTGTCGCCCGAAAGAATCGGCGTTCCAGATTTCATTGCTTCTATAAGAGGAATTCCAAATCCTTCAAAATAAGGGACGTATGTAAATATTGTAGCACTAGCAACAACGCGCGCCAATTTATCCAACGGTAAATGTCCAGTAAAATGAATTTGCGCTTTGACTGAAGGGTCAATTTCAAGATTTGCTCCTGAATTGCTCCAGAGCTCCGTTCCAACGATCACCAATTGATAATCGGAATCAGGATTATTCAATTTATATTTTTCAAAAGCCGGAATTAAGCGCTGCAAATTTTTACGGGGATGAATCGCTCCTACAAAAAGAAAATAAGGTTTTCCATCTGAATACTTTACTTGAATTTCGCTTCGAATAGTTGAGTCCACGGGTTTGAACACTTCAGAAGCTCCGTTCCAAATGGCAGTTACCTTTTTGTCTGAAATAGAATATTTTGAACATATATCTTGTTTTGAATACTCTGAAACAGTGATTACATGATCAGCCAGTTTTGCAAATTTGGGAAAGTTCTTCAAATAATATTTTCGCATCACTGGTTTCATATCCTCAGGGTAATGCTCAAAATTTAAATCGTGAATAACGCCGATTTGTTTAATGTCAGAAGTCAAAGAAAGATAACCGTCTGGAGAAAAGAAGAGATCCGCCTTGTATTTTTTAAGAGCGCGTTTAATGGAAAAGTCAAACCAAATCTTAAACAATATTGGATGCCGCGCTTGCGGTGAAATCACAACTGGAGTCGCGTTCTTTCCAAGAACGAATTTGGGATCGTATCTTCTATCAAAGAATAAAATAAACTCATGTTCTGGATGGTTTTCAACCAAACGTTTTACGATTTCAAAAGTGTACCAGCCAAAGCCTTCCATCTTATGAGAAAGTAAAAAACGTGTATTGATTGCAATGCGCATTCTATCTAGTATTGAAGTATAGGGTTCGAACGCTTTTCGTTACCGATTGTTGTCTCGGGTCCATGTCCGCTGTATACTAAAGTATCTTCTGGTAAGCTGAACATTGTATTGAGAATCGAATCTTTTAAGGTATTCAAATCGCCTCCAGGCAAATCAAACCGACCAAAACTTCCTTTCATGACAACATCACCATTGATAACGAATGAATTCTCACGGTTGTAAAAAACAACATGTCCGACACAATGGCCGGGAGTAAAGAGTACTTCAAATGTCATTTCTCCAAAGGTCAAGGTTTCATCTCCTTTTAATAGAACATTAGGAATAGGCGGTTGTGTAAATCCAGGAATTCCATACATCTGCGCAGACCGCTCTGCCATTTCAAATGTTGGAATGTCTGTTTCATTCATATAGCAATCAATACCATAATGTTTATGAACGAAATTACAACCGAAAACATGATCAATATGTCCATGCGTCAACAAAATCGCTTTTGGCGTAAAATTAGCATCAGAAATTACAGAAACAAGTTCTTGTTCTTCTTGTCTATTAGAACAACCAGGATCAATAATGACACACGCAGTGCCGTCATGCACTATATATGTGTTTTCTTGAAAAGGACCGAATGTAAATTTGACAACAGAAATGCCCATGCTTAGTTTTTTTTGTGTAAAAATAGGATGATTTTGTAAATCAACCCACTAAGGCATCGTTTTTGATTTGAAGCTTTATTATATTTGACAAAAATTACAATTATGAAATACCTATTAGTCTTATTTATTGGCGTGTTATTAGCTAGCTGTGGTACACAAATAGCATACACCAACTCGGTGAAAGAAGAGTTCGGTTTAGAATCTGAAGCTAAAGTGAAAAAAGTTCAATTTATGGTTTCAACTACTGTAAAGCTTATTAGAAGTAGCTCTTCAGCAAATCAAGGGACGGATGATTCAGGAGTTTTAGTGAGTAATTCAAACAGTCAAGAAGAAATAGTGACTATTCCAATCGGAACATATGGTGTTTTTGAAGAATTCGGAGAAAATGGCGAAATTGTTGTTCGATTTGAAATCGGTCCACAGAAGGTATTGCATTTCGTAACAAGAGCAGGACAGCCAAACGGAAAATTCTATATTCAAGCAGACTGGAGAGCAGACACTAAAAAAGGAGGGAAAATTGAATACGGAAATCAAACATATTATGTTGCCAAAGAAGGTGGTTCAGCTTACCTTATGGTTTTGAAGAAAAAATTACACAAAACGAAAAAGAAAGATCGTATTGTTAAAGGGTTGAAAGTATAGTATTTACTTTCTCATTATTAAAAAGCGTTTCGGTTCAACCGAGACGCTTTTTTATTTGCCAATAGTTATGTTCGTTATTTCCTTAACGTCCTCGACTTCTTTCTTTTCATCTTTCTTTCCACTTTGGCTAAAATAGTAGATAAGAATACCCGCTAATAGGAGGATGTAAAAAAAAATCTTAAGCATGTAAAGGCGCGAAACGCGTTTGACGGTATGTTGTTTAAGGTCAATTTTTGGCTTGTCTTCCATAGAGCGAATTTAAATCATTTCTTTTACCTTTGAAACAATGAAAGACAATAGAAACATTCTTGTTACTGGAGGCGCTGGATTTATTGGTTCGCATACGGTTGTTGAATTAATAAATAAAGGGTTCAATCCTGTAATCGTAGATGACTTCAGAAACTCAGAAGCAAAAGTGCTAAAGGGTATCAAGGCAATTGTGGGCCAAGATCCAATAATGCGCTTCGTTGATGTGACAAATAAGGAGCAATTGAAGGCTGTTTTTGAAGAGTTCTCATTTTCAGGAATTATACATTTTGCTGCTTACAAGGCCGTTGGTGAATCGGTTGCAAAACCACTAGTATATTATAGAAACAATATAGACGGACTTCTGAACTGCCTAGAACTGGCCGAAGAATTCAAAGTATTAAACTTCGTTTTTTCTTCTTCTTGTACGGTTTATGGTGAGCCGAAAGGCACTAAGATAGTAACTGAATTATCCGAAATGCAAGAAGCCAACTCTCCATATGGTGCTACGAAACAAATGTGTGAAAGAATCATTTCTGATGTACACAAGTCGGGAAGTAAGATGAGGATGTTGAATTTGAGGTATTTTAATCCGGTCGGAGCGCATCCCACTGGAAACATTGGTGAACTGCCAATCGGAAGACCTAATAATTTGATTCCATATATAACTCAAACAGCTGCAGGGCTTTTGAATGAGCTTACTGTTTACGGAAACGATTACAACACGAACGACGGAACATGCGTGCGAGATTATATCCACGTTGTTGATTTGGCCGAAGCACACATTAAAGGATATGAATGGCTGAATAATTTAAGTGAACCAAGAACAGAAACAATCAACGTTGGTACTGGAAATGGGACAAGTGTCTTAGAAATTATTCATACTTTCGAGAAAGTTTCCAATCAATCCCTTAATTGGAAGTTTGGGCCCCGTAGAGATGGTGATGTCGAAGAGATATTTGCCGATACTTCAAAAGCTCAAGAACTGATAGGTTGGAATGCGGATCGTACGATTGAAGATGCAATCGCTGATGCGTGGAACTGGGAGAAAAAACGAAGAGATGAATAAATTAGTGTTGCTTCTTGGATTTGCTTTATTAGCCACTATTGGACATTCTCAATACGACAGTAAAGGAAAGTATCGAGCAACTCGATTCAGAGCGGGTATAATGTGGTTTTATACTGGACTTCGCCCCGCTAAAGAAGATAAAATTCGCAAATACGACCGTCTGATTTTTGATGTGACCTACAACGATTGGAACGGAGATCAGAAGCTTTTTCAAAATCATTGGGCTTCAATTGGATTGAATACGAGCTTTATGTTTGATATTCCTTTATTAAAGGGGAATAAGGTGGCTTTAGGAATTGGAGTTTCTCATCAATTTACGAATATCCGCCACAACAACAATTTGATTAAAGACTATACTGCCGGAACAACTACATACGCTCCTAAAACGCCAACAGATAAGTACCAAAAGAGTATTTTTGGAGGGAATAGCTTTTCGATTCCTATTGAATTGAGGTTTCGAAATGAAGGCTGGAAACATTTCAAATTCCATATTGGAGGAAAGATCGGATACCAAGCCGATGCGTTCTCAAAACAAGTGGGAACCTTTAATGGCAAACGTTCACTCAGCAAATCATTTGGTTTCCCAGATAATAACAGACTTATTTATTCAGCACATATCAGAGTTGGATTTAGAAACTGGGCGCTTTTCGTCAGTTATAATTTCAATAAAGTATTTAAGGATGAATCCAGTGTTCAGCTGAATCAAGTTCAAACTGGAATCAGTATTTCCCTTTTCTAATAATGTTTATAGATACACACACGCACCTTTTCGTCGACGCGTTTGATGAAGATATCGACCTTGTGATTCAACGATCAATCGATGCAGGAGTTGAAAAATTTCTGCTTCCCAATATTGATATTGAGTCAATTGATCGAATGCACAATCTCGAAAAAAAATACCCGAACAATTGCGTCAGTATGATGGGATTGCACCCCGGCTCTATTGGTGAAAATTGGGAATCCGATTTGGAAATCGTAAAATCGAACTTGTTCAATAGATCGTATTGCGCTGTGGGAGAAATTGGAATGGACCTTTATTGGGACAAAACATTTATTGAAGCACAAAAGAAAGCATTTAGAATGCAAGTCGAATGGGCGAAGGAATTGAATCTTCCTATTGTAATTCACGCAAGAGATGCATTTGATGAAATCTTTGAAATTGTAGACGAAATGAACGATGAGATTCTTAGAGGTGTGTTCCATTGCTTTACCGGAACGTTAGATCAAGCCAATCATATTTTGGGTTATGGTGGATTTAAATTGGGAATAGGTGGCGTCTTGACCTATAAAAACGCCAAGATAGATGAGGTAATTCGAGAAATTTCCTTGGACCATTTAATTTTGGAGACAGATTCGCCTTATTTGCCTCCAGTACCTTACCGTGGAAAGCGAAATGAAAGTGCTTATCTTTTGCATATTGCAGAGAAATTGGCCGATGTTCATGGAGTAACACTTAAGGATATCGAAGAAAGAACCTCAATGAATGCAATTGAATTGTTTAATTTGAGCACTTAGATTAACAGAAGTAAGAGCCTACTAGCGAATTCGCTTAATGAGAAATGGTTATTGAATTAGACACGTAAATTGATGCAAGCAAAATCTAAAGTACTTATAGTTTATACCGGAGGCACCATTGGTATGATTAAAGATCCAGTGACCGACGAATTGTCGAATGTCGATTTTAACCTCATATCCGACCGTGTACCTGAGATCAATCGTTTAAATATTGATGTGCACAGTGTTAGCTTTGATCAGCCCGTGGATTCGTCAGAGATTAATGTGACGCACTGGAGGGAAATCGCGGAAACCATCTTCGAAAATTATTTGGATTACGACGGATTCGTAGTCTTGCACGGTTCTGATACAATGGCATTTACAGCGTCAGCATTGAGCTTTATGTTTGATGGGTTACAAAAGCCGGTGATTCTCACAGGATCGCAATTGCCAATTGGTGTTATTCGCACGGATGGCAAGGAAAATTTAATAACGGCTTTGGAAATTGCTGCTGCAAAAGACGAAAATGGAAAGGCCTTAATCACTGAAGTTGCCGTCTATTTTGATTATAAATTGTTTAGAGGTAACCGATGCACAAAGGATTCAGCAGAAAATTTTGAAGCCTTTAGATCGCCTAATTACCCTGAATTGGCAGCTGCAGGAGTGCATCTTCACTACAATACAGAGAAACTTTACAGAAGCGATAACGATCAAATTGCAATCAATTCGAATTTAAACGATCGGGTAGCCCTAGTAAAATTATTTCCTGGTATAAATATTGATCTTTACGCTGCTGTCTTTAATAAAAAAGACGTTGATGCGGTTGTGATTGAAACATTTGGAGCAGGCAACGCTCCCGATAGTGAATCGTTAAGAAGAGTCGTTGGGGATTTTATTTCTAGTGGTGGATTGGTGTTAAACATTACGCAATGCAACTCAGGGTCAGTAGAACAAGGATTGTATAAATCAAGTTCAATGTTTGCTGAAATTGGTGTTATAAGTGGAACAAATTTGACTACGGAAGCTGCGATAACAAAACTAATGGCTTGTGTTGATCCGAATAATTTGGAACAATCAAAAAGAAAAATTTCTGAAAATTTAAGAGGTGAACTCGATTAGTGTTGAGTTATTGCTAATTTCACAAACCAATAAAAAAAGGAGAGGTGGCAGAGTGGCTGAACGCGCACGCTTGGAAAGCGTGTTTACGGAAACGTAACGGGGGTTCGAATCCCCCTCTCTCCGCTGAAGGGGGATGACCGAAAATCTGACATCGGTTACCCCTTTTTATTTTTCCAAAAACCCCTGTCAATACTAACGAACAGACTCAGGACAGGATTCAATTTGGTTCTGTCGCTCTGACTTCAGTTAATATACAAAATACGTAGATTTAGCCAAAACCCAGCACTATGTTCAAGCGTCATCGGTATCCCAGAGTTGTAATTCTTCATGCTGTTTATCTTAAACTGATATTTACCCTAAGTTACAGCGATGCAGAATATCCACTTTCGATGAGGGGAGCTTAAGGTGATCATTCTATAGTTTCATTGTTTCTCTTCAAAAGCGTTGCTTATACCTTATAAAAGACTAGACTGAAAGTTACAGCAATTGTGGTTTGAGATAAGTAGCAATTAAGACAACTATAAACTCACCTCTCACCTCCAAACTCTGGAAGTTCACCAACTTTAGCAACGGGAAAAGACTTAATCCTGCGTAAATTGTAATAGCTGCTTAAACCACCTATTCCAACATCAGAAAGCTTATCCAATCGAAGGTAGCCTTTGTCATCAAGACAGTTTTCAGGAAGGATGATCTCCTGTACCTGACCAATAATCATCTTTGTTCCATTCGATTTTATATTTACTTCCTCCACTAATTTTAGTCCAAATTTGAGCTTGCTTTCTCCAACAAAAGGAGCGGGAAATTTATAAAGGTATTCTTCGGTGAGATAGCATTGCTCAAACTCTGAAACCTCAGCGTCGAATTTTGCAGAGGTATAATGCGCATTTTCAATAAAAGATTCGTGGATATGATTAATTGTGTAATGTCCCGTTTGGCAAATGTTATTGTACGTATTTCTGACAACATCTCCACTTTGTCTAGTAATAAATCCAATAAGTCCAGGATCGCTTCCAATATGAACAATCGAACTAAAAATACTTACATTGGGTATGCCAGATTTTGATTTCGTTCCTATAAGATTTGCCGGTTTAATTCCACTAATTCCGTTGATAAGATTAAGTCTTCGAACTCGGTGCATTTTTTTTAAGTCTTCACGTGTTAAGTGCATGATTGTTTTTTTAAATCATTAAATGTGCAGTGAATTGGCTGATTTATTATTGTCTTCAGCTTTGTTTAAACGGCTGTTTAGCGCTTTGAAATTTTATTATTCGTTACTGTTCGTTGTCGAGAGCATTTAAACCGATCAATTTCCGGGCTTCGCTTTTGCATGTGTTTTTGACTTGGACCACTATTCACGCGCTTACGCCACAAATTGAAACTGCTGCGTTTTAGATTGGAGCGCATTATTTGAATTACCGTTTTTTCCGCAACCCCAAACTGATAGTTTATAGCTTCGAAAGGTGTTCGGTCTTCCCAGGCCATTTCAATGATTCGGTTTAAATCACGATCATCCAGTTTAATCTTTGAATTTCCCATATCTTTTTTCTATTGCTTCTGTTCGGTAAGAAAATATTTCCTTTAATTTCTTTTGGATCACCAATCGATTCATAATTGCTCCTAAAAAGCCGAAAGGAGGCCGATACGTTACGATGTCGCGCATGAGAGCACCACCTTCAATTGGCTCAATGAAATGCTGATGGTGCCAAATAGAATACGGACCGATTCGCTGTTCGTCTACAAAGTAAGACAAGTCTCGTACCTGAGTTATTTCTGTCACCCATGTAGTTTTAATTCCAAGCAATGGACTTACCCGATACCCGATGATCATTCCGGGATACATTTTTTCAGTGAGACCTTCAGAAGTTATGTCAAATCCCATATAATCTGGTGTAATTTCCTTTAGGTTTTTCGGAGACGAAATAAAGCCCCAAACATCTTCCAAAGAAGCGTTCACTTTTTGCGTCTGTATGAATTGATAGTATGCCATAGTTAAGTGTTTAAAGTAGACATACCACCGTCTATATGAATTATTTGACCTGTGATCCAAGAAGATTTCTCCGATAGAAGAAACGCTGCCATGTTTGCTAAATCCTCGGGTTCTCCAATGCGCTTCATTGGATGTTTTTGGGCATTGGCTTCTTTCTTTTCGGACGTATTTAAAAGCTTTGATGCAAGAGGAGTATCTGTTAAGCCTGGAGCAATGGCATTGACTCTAATTGTTGGAGCAAGTTCAGCTGCAAGTGCTTTTGTTAATCCTTCAATTGCACCCTTTGACATTGATACTTGTGTGTGAAAGTTAAATCCAGACTGCACAGCTACTGTTGAGAAAAGAACTATAGAGGGGTCGACTCCATTTCTTAGAGCGGGCAAACAATTTTGAATTACAGAAACCGCTCCTGCGACCTGCAATTGAAAGTCTGAAAGGATATCTTCTGATTTTAACCGCTTAAAAGGAAGTAATTTGATTGCGCCAGGACAGTAAATTAAACCGTCAAGTTCATCAGGAATGAAGTCGAAATTCAACTCTTCTGCCATAACATCAAAATGAACAGATTCTAGATTAGAATTTGTGTATTCAATCCTATTACTATTGTGTGTTCCGATTACTTGATGACCTTGGTTTAACAATTCTCCAGCAAGTGCTTTTCCAATACCGGAGGATGCACCAATGATTAAGTATTTTTTCATAAAATGTTAAGTCAAATAGGCTTTTGTTTAGTGCAGAACTGAGCTTTCTTCTCATGTAAATTCATAAACGAGCCTATTTTGTTCAATGTAAATATACAAACGTTAAACAAAATAACAATAAGAAAATTTGAATTGATGTATCTAATCAATAAATAATTTGGTCATACTGTTAGGTTAACACTTAACTCAACAATTGCAACAACTGACGAAAGTATTCGCCCAGTGTGTTTGTTTTGTTAAAATAGTTGAGTAGTATTGATATGAGCACAACCTAGAGCACGACAAATGGATAGAGGTGATGTTCGTAAATTAATTGGAATTGAATAGTATTTTTCTAACAAAATTCTAGCAGCGAATCCTGCTTCATGACATTGGGTGTAGAAGCTTTGCTTAGGTCTTTGAAAAATATTTTACAAATAAGAGAATGGATGAACACATCTAGTCGGTGACATTTCAAGATTTCTCAAAATAATGGAGCCGTTTTTCGCTGTTCTGGCCTTGAAAGACAATTTGATCAGATCAATAGCGATTATTGAATGGAGAAAAAACTGTTTTTAATGGGTTGATTAGCAGTGAGAAGAATGCTTTTATTAAGCACGAATTGCCGCTTGATAATATCATAACATCACCACATCTGCATTGTGAAAATAATTTTATTAAATTTGGCCTAATATTAAACTTAGAATACGATTAAATTAATCTTTGAGAACATGAAAAAACTAATAAGTTCTTTAACTCTTGTAGCGGTAATCACATTTGGATTTGCAAACGCGAGTTATGCAGACCCAGTATCAGACCCAGTATCAGACCCAGTATCAGATACAGCAGCAGCGGTAACAGCTGATTCAATAGAAAAAGCACAAGCACAAGCAGCAGCGGTATCAGATGCAGCGAATAATGGCACTTCCAAGAATGCAACGCCTGAACCTGAAAAGGAGGCTGATTTGAGCTTTGTACAGAAATTAAAGCAAAGTTTCATTCAAGGGGATCCATTCTGGATGACTCCTGTTTTGATCTGTTTGATCATTGGATTGGCGCTTTCTATTGAGCGTATTGTTTACTTAAACCTTTCTACAATTAACACGAAGAGATTTTTAGATGAAGTTGAAACTGCACTGAAAAATGGTGGTGTTGACGCAGCTAAAGATGTTTGTCGTAATACTAGAGGACCAATTGCCTCCATATTCTATCAAGGATTGGACCGCTCCGAAGAAGGAATTGACATGGTTGAAAAATCAGTAGTTGCTTACGGTGGAGTTCAGATGGGACTTTTAGAAAAAGGACTTTCATGGTTATCATTATTTATCGCTCTTGCGCCAATGCTAGGTTTTATGGGAACGGTAATTGGAATGATACAAGCCTTTGAACAAATTGTAAAAGATGGACAAGTATCTCCGATTACAGTAGCCGGCGGAATTCAAGTTGCACTTTTAACAACTGTATTTGGTCTTATTTCAGCGATTTTCCTACAAATATTTTACAACTACATCGTTTCTAAAGTTGACGGAATTGTTAATGAAATGGAGGATGCATCTATTTCTTTGATTGACATGATGCTTAAGCTTAAAGTAGCTAAAGCGTAAGAATTAGAAGAAAAAGATTTATTAACCATTAAAAATTAAACGATGGACGACAAAAAACTAAGAATGATAATGACGATCTTGAAGGTCGTACTAGTTGTCATTGGTGTTGTAGCTTGTTTTATGGTAATATTAGGGCCAAACGGTAATGCTGAAGTAGATGTTCGTGAAGAATTCGAGAATAGTTTTAGCCTTGGATTAGCAATTAACTACACGCTTTACATTATTCTAGGTGGAATAGCGGTTATCTTGGCATTCTTCCTAATTCAACTAATTACAAACACGAAGAAAACGGCATTATCAATTGCTGGAATATTGGCTGCGGGTGTTTTATACCTAATCTTTAAGCTGATCGGTACAACTGATACAAACGAATCACTTGACCTTGCTGAAAAAGTACAACAAGATGCAGACGTTATTAGTACCACTACAGCGGGTATTTATACTGGATTGTTTTTACTTGCAATTGGTGGGTTGGTATGGATTTTAGGCCCACTAATGGGGCGACTAAGAAAATAAGAATATGGCGAAGAGAGAAATTCCTGAAATAAATGCTGGGTCGATGGCTGACATCGCCTTCCTACTGTTGATTTTCTTCTTGGTTACAACTACGATGGAAAAGGATACAGCGTATGTACGTAAGATTCCTAAAAAGTTGGAACTTCCTCAAACAGATCCAATTGAGAAAAGAAACATTTGCGATATAGCTGCAAATAACGAGAATCAATTGTTGTTCAGGGGGATTCCAATGGAAGATCCAGACTTGATTTCGGATAAAGTTCTTGAATTTTATCAAATGAATGAGAACCTTACTAAGGCTCAAACAATCGCTGCGTTGAAAAACCCAGGATACAAAGGATCAAACTTTCCTTTCTATTCGTTTACTTCGAAAGAAGAAATTGAGGAAAATGTTTTAACGTCCGAGACTCAATTGGCAGAAGTAGAAAACACACCAGGAGTTGAAGAGGATGTGATTGAGTTTAAGTTGAAACAACTTGACGAATGGTTAGCGAAGCAAAAGGCAGCTGAATCGTATGGGAAAAATATTCTTCCAGAGATTCACTTTCAAGCACATATCCGTGTTGAGGTTATGGCGGAAACTGAGTATGAGTTGTTTACTAAGATCCAATCTGAAGTTGAAGAGGCTATCTATGAACTGAGAGATTTTGCCGCAAAAGATATTTTTGGTGAGTCCTATGGAATCATTAAAAAGAGAGAAGCAATGGATAAAACAGATAAGGCAGGTGATAAGCGTAAGCTTAAGCTACTTGAGGTTCTTTATCCTGCTCGTATTATCGAAGTTAAGCCGAATTAATTAATTCTAAATAAACAAAGAGTATGTCAAAATTTAGAAAAGGTGGAGGTAGAGAAGTACCAGGAGTAAATACTTCATCATTACCTGATATTGTATTTATGCTGCTATTCTTCTTTATGGTTGCAACGACTACTAAGGAGTCAGATCCGACCGTAAAAGTTGAGCGTCCCGTTGGATTGAAGGCGACTGACATGACACCTTACAAACAGCGTTCAGAAATTGACTTTCTTTATTTAGGAGAGCCTAGAAATCCGGCAAGAGCTGCAGAGTTCAAGCTAGGATATGCTTTGTTCTTAGATAATGTTCTTCAGCCTGCTGCAGGTGAATTGTATAATACGAATGCTATTTCAAGATGGAAGAAGGATAAATTTGAATCCAAGCCACCTCGAATGAAGGAGAAAATCGAAAATGTTATTACCTGTGTCAAAGCAGATAAATCGGCGCCAACGATTTTAATATTCGATATACGAGATCAATTAGAAAAGATTGATGCACTAACAGTTGCTTACGCGGTTGAAGATAATGGTGTATTTTAATAAAAGTTAAGTTTAAATATTCCCCGATTTGTCTCTGATGAATCGGGGTTTTTTGTATAATAGAGTATGGAAAATTTTGAAGTAGTCAACCCAACCCAATGATGTTAAACAAATTGTTAAAGCAGCGTATTAGTGCATTCAATATTTAAAATAAGAGAAGAGCATACGCCTCAAATATTGGGGTTGTTGAATTCTGTTACGCTTGGAACAAATGGCGCACAGTACCGTCATTTGGATAACAGTCAACGAATCAAAGAGTGTGACAATCCTCTATTTTTATCAATGGAACGAAACAAAGTGACAATTGGAAACGTCACTTTTTGCAGAAGAGGAGATGATTGGTACATAAGATACTTTGCTATGTCACCAAGGCTTCAATCTGCTGCAGTAAAAAAATCCAAGTCTAAGAAGTCCAACTTGCTTAAACGGGAATTGAATGATTTTTTTCAATGCACCTTAGACGGACAAAATGACCTTGGAAAAGTAAGTTCATTTTATGCATACATTGATCCTAACAATGAAAAAAGCCTTTGGATGAGTGAGAATTTCGGCTTCAATACGATCGGCAAAATTGCAACACAGACTTTTAGTAGAGTAAAGCCTAAAAAGTCGAATAGAGTTCAAAAAATAGAAGATTGGCACGAGGTCAAAGAATTGGTAAACACCAATTTTGAAAACTACAATTACTTTCATTCAGCGCAAACGGAAAAGCCACCATTTTATGTCATTAAAGATGAAAATGGTGATATTATAGCTTTCGCCAAGATTTCAATATCCACATGGGAGATAGAACGTCTTCCGGGGAGATTGGGAGGCGTTTTAACACGAGTGATTCCATATATCCCAAGATTGAATAAATTGGTTCGTCTTAAAACACACACCTCTGTAGTTCCTGAAGCAGTAATGATTAAGGACAATAATCCTGAGTTGTTGGATGATTTTTTTCAAGGAATATTGCACCAAGAAGAAAAAAGCTTGATTCTTTGGTGGGTGGATGAAAATGAAAAGCTGTACATAGATGTTAAGCCTCGAATGAAGTGGGGTCTTCTTCACAAATTAGTGGGCGTGAACAACGCAAATGTTGTTCAAAGGTCTAATTGTACTTCAAACTCAAATCACCCATTCTATACCTCAGGATTCGATTTTATTTAAGTCACGTCTTCCGTTTTCTAAATAAGAGAACCCGCCTTAGTAAGCATTTGAAGTCAAATTTACTTTGAGTTAAATACCGAAGCATTGCGTCTCGGGAGGTATTGGATTAAATGCATCAGTAAGAATGGAAAAGTGGATGTTTTGAGTTTCACTAAATAATTTGGCTCAATTTTCATGGCTTAAATTGATTCTCCTAAATTTGTAACTCAATTTACGTCATGAAGTATCTAATTGTAGGTTTAGGAAATCCAGGAACGAAATACGAAAACACGCGACATAACATCGGGTTTAAATTAGTCGAATCATTTGCGAAAGAACACGAAGGTGAATTTTCTGAGGACAAACATGCGGAGGTTTCTAAGGTGAAATTCAAAGGAAGAACCATTATTTTAATCAAACCTACAACGTTCATGAATCTTTCTGGAAAGGCGGTGAACTATTGGATGCAACAGGAAAAAATTCCATTGGAAAACATTCTTGTGGTTACGGATGATATCGCGCTTCCATTTGGAAAGTTAAGAATGAAAGGAAAAGGATCTGACGGCGGACACAATGGATTGAAAGATATCCAAGCAACATTGAACTCACCAAATTACGCCCGTTTACGATTTGGAGTTGGAAGCGAATTCAATCCGGGAAGGCAGGTGAATTACGTTTTGGGAGAATGGCACAAAGATGAAGACGCCGCTATGGGCGAAAGAATCATGGTCTCGAAATCATTCATCAAAGATTTCACAACGATTGGATTGAATAGAGCGATGTCGAATTGGAACAACAAATAGTGAATTCGATTGTTCGATTTAAGCGTGTGTTAGAGATTTCAGTCCCGAGTCAAAAATCTAAATCTACTTTCGAAGAATCGAATAATTGAACGATCGGAATCGATTTCATTAAGGTGCATAAGCATCGACAACAGAGCAGCGCGATGAAGTATGACTAATAAATCTATTCAAAACACTCGAAAATCCATTGTCTGAATTTAGAAATGTATACCTTGATTGTTCGCCAAATTCACCCGTTACGTAAGGTTCAATTTGAGAATAATATGAATTGTATATCGATCTCATGTTTGACGAATTAACTATCTTTACATGTTCAATAAAGCAAAAAATGAAAAGAGAAAAAATCGCTGAAGTTCTGAAAAACGGACAAGTAGGAAACGATGTATTGGTTAAAGGATGGGTAAGAGCATTTAGAAGCAATCGGTTTATATCTATAAACGACGGTTCGACAATTAATAACATTCAAGCGGTTGTTGACTTTGAAAATTTGGACGAAGCTTTATTGAAAAAGATTACCACGGCAGCTTCTGTTGCTGTTTCGGGTAAATTGGTGGCATCTCAAGGGGCTGGTCAAGCGATCGAAATTGAGGTGAAGAACGTTGAAGTTATTGGAGAAGCGAATCCAGAAGAAGTTCAAAAAACGGTAATGCAACCTAAAAAGCACAGCCTTGAGTTTTTGAGAGAACAAGCGCACCTTCGTTTTAGAACGAATACTTTTGGTGCTGTTTTCAGAATTCGTCATGCGGTAGCTTATGCGATTCATAAGTTCTTTAATGATGAAGGATTTTTTTATTTACATACACCAATCGTTACGGCTTCAGATGCTGAAGGTGCAGGTGAGACATTTAAAGTGACAAACTTTGACCCTCTTGACCCGCCATTGGATGAAGAAGGAAATATTGATTACTCAAAAGACTTTTTCGGGAAAGCTGTAAATCTTACGGTTTCTGGACAATTGGAAGCAGAATTGGGAGCTTTGGCTTTAGGTCAAGTTTACACATTTGGCCCTACGTTTAGAGCAGAGAATTCAAACACATCGCGTCATTTGGCCGAATTTTGGATGATCGAGCCTGAGGTTGCGTTCAATGATTTGAATGACAACATGGATTTGACAGAAGAGTTCTTGAAATACATTGCAAAGTATGTCCTCGATAATTGTTTAGATGATTTGCAGTTCTTGAACGATCGCGAAGCCAAAGAGGATTCTCAAAAACCTACTGCGGAGCGAAATGAAATGAGTTTGAAGGACAGATTGAACTTTGTTGTTGAAAATGATTTCAAACGATTGACATATACAGAGGCAATTGAGGTGCTCCAAAGATCAAAACCATATAAAAAAGGAAAATTCAAATACGATGTCAAGTGGGGAGTTGATTTGTCAAGTGAGCACGAACGATATTTGGTGGAGAAAGAATTCAAATGTCCAGTGATCTTGTCGGATTACCCATCAGAGATTAAAGCCTTTTACATGCGTCAAAATGATGATGATAAAACAGTTGCTGCAATGGACGTCCTTTTCCCTGGGATTGGTGAGATTGTTGGTGGTTCGCAAAGAGAGGAACGTTTGGATGTTTTGAAATCGAAATGTGCTGACTTTAACATTCCGGAAGAAGATCTTTGGTGGTACTTGGATACACGTAAATTTGGTACAGTTCCACATGCTGGATTTGGATTAGGGTTTGAAAGAATGGTAATGTTTGTGACTGGAATGACGAATATCCGCGATGTAATTCCATTCCCTAGAACCCCTCAAAATGCTGAATTCTAAAGGTGCGGCACGGTTTTAGTAAAATAAAACGTACATTACTCCAACAAACCAAAGATGGCATTAAAACAATATTTATCTCATAAATTAGAGCAACGACTCTCGCCTCAACAAATTCAGTTAATGAAGTTGTTACAGGTTCCTACGATGGAACTTGATCAACGAATAAAGCAAGAAATTGAAGAGAATCCTGCACTCGAAGAAGGAGCTGAAGTGGACGAAGACGATTTTAGCGAAGAAGAAGAAGAGCAAGAAGAAAGTGTTAAGGAGGATGAAGATTTTGATATTGGAGACTACTTAAGCGATGATGCTGATTATAAAACTCAAATTAGTAACAAAGGAAAAGATGACGATGAAAAAGTCATTCCTCTTTCTGGAGATTTAACGTTTCAAGAGCGCTTAACGGAGCATTTACATCTTTTAAATTTCGACGATAACAAGTTCGTAATCGCCACTACGATTATTGGAAACCTTGATGAATCTGGATACTTGAATCGAGAGGTGGAGGCACTTGTTGATGATCTTGCTTTTTCGGCAAATGTAATGACCTCTGAAGAAGAAGTTGAAGAGGTTTTGATGGTCATTCAAGATTTAGATCCGGCTGGCGTTGGCGCGAGAAATTTACAAGAATGTTTGTTGATTCAAATCGATCGTAAGCAAGATGGTGACATCACGAAATATACAGCAAAGAAGATATTGGAGGATTTCTTTGAGGAGTTTACAAAGAAACACTACACGAAAATATTAAAGAAATTAGAAATCACTGATGAAGATTTAAAGGATGCGATTGCTGAAATCGTTAAATTAAATCCAAAACCAGGGGGATCCAGTAAAGAAGCGGCGCCTAATTTCCAACAAATCATTCCAGATTTTATGATTGTTGAAAACGAAGGACGATTGCATCTAACGCTAAATGGTCGAAATGCACCGGAGTTAAAGGTAAGTAGAGATTATAAATCGATGCTGCAGAAATATGCTGAAAGCGCCAAACCAACGAAAGCAGATAAAGAAGCGTTGACTTTTGTGAAGCAAAAATTGGACGGAGCAAAATGGTTTATCGATGCAATTAAACAACGTCAAAACACCTTGCTTTTGACAATGGATGCGATCATGAATTACCAGAAGCAGTACTTTCTTACGGGCGATGAAACGAACATGAGACCAATGATATTGAAGGATATCGCGGAAATCGTTAATCTAGATATCTCAACGATTTCTCGTGTTGCAAACAGTAAGTATGTTCAAACAGATCATGGAATTCAATCTTTAAAATATTTCTTTTCAGAGTCGTTATCAACGGATTCCGGTGAAGAAGTTTCGACAAGAGAAGTGAAAAAGATCTTAAGCGAAGCTGTAGACGGTGAAGAAAAACGCAAGCCATTAACGGATGAAAAACTAGCCATTCTTCTAAAAGATAAAGGGTACAATATCGCTCGTAGAACAGTTGCTAAATACAGAGAACAATTGAATATACCAGTGGCGAGGCTTCGAAAAGAACTTTAATGAAAATAGTTTCGCAAATAAGCTCTTGGGTTTTTCTGCCTCTGTTCATGCCAATGTATGCATTGTTAGCCGTCATGTACACTCCTTCAGACCAAGATTATATTTTCAATGACGATTGTATGTTCTTAATGTACGATCAGAATAAATTTGTCGTGTTAATTTACTTTGCGTTATTCGGAATAGTTTTCCCAGGAATCTCTTACTTCATTATGAGAGCATCAGGAATGATTTCAACAATTGAAATGGACGACAAGTCGGAGCGGAATTTGCCCATTCTAATCACTCTTGCCTATTGCACAGCGCTCTATGTTATTCTAGTAATGAAATTCAGCGAGTTTCATGCACCAAAGTATATCTTCAGTTTAGCATTGTCCGGTATTGCAGTTACTATGGTTCATTTCTTTCTTAATATTTGGACAAAAGTGAGTATTCACGCTGCAGGCGCTGGAATTGCTTTTGGATTTCTTTTCGCCTACGCACTTGGTCATGCCGAATACCACTTGGGTATTGTTATTATTCCTCTTTTAGCATCTGGAATAGTAATGTCAGCCCGGTTATATCTTAGAAAGCATGACCTAACAGAGGTTGCCGTCGGATGGTTTTTAGGCGCTTTTCTTACTTTTACAATTACTTATCTGTACTAATTAACGCGAACTATGTTGGCAAGAATCTTGCTACATAAGTGTGTCAATCCAATAATATGAAAAATCTAAAAATCTCCCTTGCACTTGCCTGCGCATTTCTAATTGCCGCATGTGGAGTCGTGAACAAAAAAAATAAAGGAAAAGGGATGAACTTTTTTACAATTGAACAAGACAAAGAGTTGGGCGCTCAAGTTGCAGCTCAAATTGATGCAGATACCGTTCAGTTTCCCCTTTTGGATACCGTTCAGTATGCTGATGTTTACAAATACATTTACAAAGTCAGAGATAAAATTTTAAATTCAGGAGAAGTAGATTTTAAAGATGATTTCGATTGGAGGTTACGAATCATCGAGAATGACAGTACAATGAATGCCTTCTGTACCCCAGGGGGTTATATATACATTTACACTGGAATCCTGAAGTTTTTAGAGTCAGAAGATGAGTTTGCGGGTGTTCTAGGACACGAAATCGGACATGCAGATATGCGTCACTCAACGCGACAAATTAGTAAAATGCTTGGTGTTCAAGTGTTACTTTCGGCCGTTCTGGGCGATCAATCATCAATTGGACAAGTCACAAGCACTCTTGTTGGATTAAAATTTTCGCGTAAACACGAAACTGAAGCAGACGAACGTTCAGTGAAATACCTTTGCCCGACGGATTATAACGCAGGAGGCGGAGCAGGATTCTTTCAGAAAATTTCAGAGTTGGGAGGCGACACTCCACCTGAGTTTTTGAGTACTCATCCCAATCCTGACGATAGAATTGAAAATTTCCAAAATCTTGCGATTACTTATGGTTGTGTTGGAGAAAGGAATTATCAAACAGAGTTGGAGGCCATGGTTGCGAAGCTTCCTTAATTGTTCATTCTCTTATAACTCAATGAAGTATATTTTTTTCGTACATTGATGCGCAAGACTGCTATTCATCATTTATGAAAACGAAAAGAACGTCGTTAAATGACATCGCGAAAGCCCTAAATGTTTCGAAAGCAACTGTTTCTTTCGTTCTCAATGATAAGGGGGATCAATTCAATATCAGTAAGGAAAAGCAAAGGCTCATTAAAGAAAAGGCCAAAGAGCTTTCTTACGTTCCAAACTTCTTTGCAAAAAGTCTTCGTCAAGGAGAAACGAAAACGATAGGATTGGTGCTTCCAGACATTTCTAACGCATTTTATGCTGAGATCAGTAAAACAGTGCAAGAGAAATTATACGAATCAGGATACAATACATTTATCGTGAATACTAACGATGATATGGAACTTGAAAAGGTACTCATGCGAGAATTGATTCAAAGAAGTATCGATGGAATGATTATCGCGCCGAGCAATAACATTAAGGATCTAATTCCAATTCTACTTGAGACGCATATCCCCGTTGTTTTTACTGACAGACCGGGTGATGAAAATGCCGATTATGTTGGATTGGACAACAAAGGCGAAGGAGGAAAATTGATTGATTTCTTCTCTGTAAAACCAAATCGGGTTGTTGCATTGGTTCCATCGCCATCAAATGTTTCAACGATTCAAGATAGAATAGAAGGAACTAAAGAAGCATGTGAAAAAGCGAGAATTGATTTTGGCTATTTGGACTTGTCCGATGATCAGAATAAAATTGACCAACAAATTGCAATCGAATTAAAGAATGGAACAGATTCTTTTGTTGCACTAAACAACAAATGTACGCTTCCTACATTGTCAGCTTTGACTAAAGCTGGAGTGAAGATCCCGAATGAAGTACGATTGATTTCATTTGATGACAACGAAGCATTCGAGTACATGACCCCCCCGATTAGTGCTTTCCGTCAACCAATTTTAGATATTGCTCTGCAATCTGTAGATCGTTTGTATTCAAGATTGAAAGAATCAAAAACACCTGGAAAACATTTTATTCTTCCATGTGAATTCATCGAACGAGGTTCACATTAATTCAATAAAACATGTCCATTTTGTTGAATCAAGTGCACGTTGCGTGATTCCTGAACTCCATCTGGCACTTCATAAATAATGCATTTGATTGCAACTTATCTATTCGAAATTCGAAGCTCAGTTGCAACCGCAAAACATAAGCTTTCTCAGTTTTATAGAATCTAGTTAGATTTCAAACTTGATGGCTGTTCGATAATTTTACTGGCTTCTTGGATCGAGATCCTGTTGCCATTATTACAAATTACAGTAAAAGCATTTTGATACCCCCATTCCTTTAATCTCAGCCTCGGCTTTAGTGGCATCTTCTTGTGACATAAAAGAACCAATCATGTACCTAGTGATTCCTCCATTGATTTCTTCAGTATACAATTGTCCAAGTTGTTTTAGAGGTGGAATCGAAATCTCATTGGTAAATGCTCCAATTTGAACGCGGTATTTTATCCCTGCATCTAATCGCGCCGCTTCCGATGAACTAATTGGCTAGAGATAAGTTGATTGCGCGTAGTTATCTTAATCCCATCAACCTCGGAAAATCCAGTTTGGTCTTTATATTGCAGATAGTAAACCTTTCTTTCATTGATCGTTACTCTATACGCATTGTCTCGACGTATTTGCAAGTTCAATTTAGATCCAATAACACTTTCAATCCTGCCTACCTCGCCGTTCTTTTTAAGCACTACGACCTTGCACCCAGTAATTTGTTCGTTGGCGTCAAGTGTATAATTTACCATATCTTTTGTGTATTGCTATTAAAACTTACCGTCATAAATAATGCACTGCATATAAGTGCAACTATCCCTTTCATAATTTCTAAAGTATTAGTTGTTATGATTCAACTATGTAGTAGATTTTATAAGGAATTATGAGCAACCTTCTCAAAGACAGTAAATGATTTCCTAAGGGGGTATTAATTGAAATCCGGACTCATTATTGGTCGTATTTAATACGCCCGTGATGCGCCATTCCACCCTGTATTAAAGAGACCAAGACTTTTATGCTCTTTTAATCACCTGCCAACGTATAGGTAGTAAGTGGTTAAACCCTCTTCGAGTTCTTGGTGTAATAGCCGTCTCAAAATCTTATCGACGAATGAAAATCACTTCGAAAGTAACATTATTGTACGTTGGGAAGTTCAATTCCTCCCTTGGGGAATTTTATGTAATGTGATCGTATCAAGACGACTTAGATTTGCATCATAACAACATTTAAACAATTTAATATGAAACTAAAAAAAACAAAACTTTTGAGCGTCATTATTCTTGGCTTTGGCTTGCCAAGTGTGCATGCTCAAGAAGCAACTCTATCCTCTGGAGGTGATGCCTCAGGCAATGGCTCATTAAGTTACTCAATCGGCCAAGTATTTTATGCAACGGACTCAGGAGTTGATGGAACATTAGCGCCGGGCGTTCAACAAGCTTACGAAATATCATCTATTGTTGGAGTCAAGGAGTACGACGCAATCACTTTGGGATTTAACATTTATCCGAATCCAACAATCGATTATTTAACCCTGGATGTAAATGACTTTCCTCTCGAAAAATTAGACTATGTCTTACATGATTTGAGCGGAAGAGTTCTTCTTACTGATGCGTTACATCAAAACAAAACAATTGTTGAAATGATCAATTTTCCTCCATCAACATATTTTTTGAAAGTAAGTGATGGCACATCGATAATGAAGACTTTTAAAATAATCAAGAATTAATAAATCAAGAATAATGAAAAAAATAACAACATTAATTGGAGCGGTATTACTTACTGCAAGTGCTTATGCTCAAGCACCAAAAAAAATGAGCTATCAAGCTGTAATTAGAGACGTAAATCAGTCTTTGATCACCAACCAATCCGTTGGAATGCAGATAACTATAATTGGCGACTCGATTAACGGGACACCTATTTATTCAGAAATACAAACACCTACTGCCAACATTAATGGGTTGGTTAGTACTGAGATTGGAACTGGACTTGTTGTATTGGGAAGTTTCACTTCAATTGACTGGTCGAATGGGCCTTATTATATTTTAACTGAGACAGATCCAACTGGCGGATCGTCATATAGCATTTCTGGGACGAGTCAATTAATGAGCGTGCCTTATGCACTTTATGCAGAAAATTCAGGAAGTTCATTACCTGGGCCACAAGGGATTCAAGGTCTTGAGGGTGAAAGCGCATATGACATTTGGTTAAGTCTTGGGAATTCAGGAAATACAAATGATTTTATGGCATCATTAACTGGTCCAGCTGGAGGCCCAGCTGGACCAAGCGGTCTTGATGGTGTGAATGGAATTGACGGATTAGATGGAGCAACAGGACCACAAGGTATACCAGGATTGGACGGAGTAAATGGAACAGACGGAATTGAGGGTTTACCAGGAACAAATGGTACAAACGGAGTTGACGGTCTTACTGCATATCAAATTGCAGAAATTAATGGATTTGTTGGTACTGAATCACAATGGTTAGCATCATTATCAGGATCAGATGGTCTTGACGGTCTTGATGGAACTGGCGGTCTTACTGCATATCAGATTGCAGAAATTAATGGATTTGTTGGTACTGAATCACAATGGTTAGCATCATTAT
>CAJVYC010000012.1 GCA_913009205.1 uncultured Fluviicola sp.
TAATCCAGGTTTCGAGAATTTTGTAGTCGTTTTTCGACTTTTATCCGGCTGATTTTCCATAGTATCAAAGATACGCAAACGATCGTCATTAATTCACTGAAATTTGAATCAATATTTATGAACGTGAGTTAACAGGATATGAACATGTTGTTAACAATAAAAAACAGCGCTTTCGATGGCGAATTGGAAGTGACAAAAACGAAGTTTTGATTTGAAATTAAAAATGAATTCCAAACTTAAATTATGTCTAACTTTGCAGTATGGAACGTAAAGTACAACTTACAGAAGACGGTTCTTCGACCATTTATATTTCAGAGATGGATGAGACGTATCATTCAACACATGGCGCAATTCAAGAGGCAAATCATGTTTTTTTAAAGCATGGAATTGAAACCTTGAATCAAAGCTCGATCGCTGTATTTGAAATGGGATTTGGAACAGGATTGAACGCTCTTTTGACAAGTGAATTCGCGAATAGCAATCAAGTTGAGGTTGTGTATAAAGGAGTAGAAGCCTTTCCCATAGAGGAGGAATTAATTAAATCTTTGAATTACGCAAAAGAGATTGGAGGGGATTCTCGGAAGAATTTTGAATTAATCCATAGTATTGATTGGAACATCGAACAGCAGATTAACACGTTTTTCTCGTTGACCAAAATCCACGAGAAAATTGAAGATTTCGTGCCAATTCCGAATTCAATTGATATCGTATACTACGATGCATTTGGACCCAGGGCGCAAGGTGAAATGTGGCAAAAATGTATTTTAGAGAAAATGCACAGAATGCTAAAGCCAAACGGTATTTTCGTTACGTATTGCGCAATGGGGCAATTTAAACGTGATTTGAAAGCGATTGGATTTATAGTGGAAGGAAAACCAGGGCCTCCTGGTAAACGAGAAATGACAGTAGGAATAAAAGGCGCCTAGTGTCCTCCTTTTCGTCGTTTGATTTTTTTGGGTTGTTTGTTTGTCCACTTGTGCTGCTTTCTGCTGTTCTTGTTTTTCTGTTTCGCGTTGTCGAGAGTTCTAAAAACCAATCCAGCATTATGTTGCAAATAGTTACTTTTGGTGTCCCAGACTTTAGTGTAAACAGCGAATTTGGCTGTCGAAGATAATTGTACACCAAACCAGTTAACTATCCATAAATTTATTCCTCCACCAAGATTGACAGTTGGAACATAAGGATCAGCAGTTCCAGTTCTGTATGTGAATCCAACGCCAGCAATTAAATAAGGCTCAATCCATCTTGCACGAGGTGCATAGAGGTTGTAAAAGCTGTATTTGGCATTAAAATCAATGGAAAGGTTAATTCCTTCTCGTCCTGTGGAATCATTGACGAGTTTGTCAGGAGTGTAGGCCGCGTATGATGCTGCTATTTCAATACTCCATCCATAAACGAAATAACGATCTAATGTGAAGCGTGTTGGAAACGGTTTGATATTCCAAGAGCTATTGACATCAAAAAGATTACCGAATTTATTCCCATCGTCATCAACAGCTATCAAATGCAATCCGACCATCCATTTGTATGGTTTGTAAGGCTTGATTGTCTTGTATGGCTGCGCATAAGCACCAAACGAGATGAATATTAGAGTAGCAATAAATAGGTACTTCAACATATATATCCTTAGTGTAACAAAAATAGTTTAAATTGTTTCACTTTTTTTGTGCTTAATGTCCATGCGGTATTTTTTCTCCCGCTTTAATTTCCACTTTTAATATGTTTTCGTCTGGAGGAATCGGGCATGAATATCTGTATGAATAGGCGCAATAAGGATTGTATGCTAAATTAAAATCAATTAAGGCAATTGCGCTTTCTGGAATTTTAAAATCCAAGAACCGACCGCCGCCGTATGTTTCATTTCGCGTCGTTTTGTCTTTGTACGGAATGAATAAATAGTTTTTGAATCCCTTCCGATCTCTTTTTAGTAAGTCAATATTTTGATAGGCTGTCAGTCGGCAGGGAACAGAGTCAATAATGAAATCAACGTAGCCATATCTTCTGTAAATTGGCAATCTATTAGTGGATGTAGGCATTTCGAATTTTTTCCCTTTGTCTTTCGTGAAGGTTGCCTTTAATTGAAAAGTAGAGTCAAAGTTGAAATAATTTAATCCTTGAAATTCATTAATCTCTTCAATGCTTAGCATGTGATTGGATGTGTCAAGAAGCTCGGTTTTATGTTCTTCTCTATGCTCTAAAATTTCCGTTTCAGATTGTTGTGAAACAGCCAAAAATGGAATTAGAAGGAAGATCAATGGTATTCTTTTCATAGAATTCAAAGGTAGGAAATCCATTTTCATAAATGAAAGGAAATAAATTTAAGCACGTGTGCTTGATTTTTTAATTTCTACCTCCAAATATTGAGCTTCCAATTCGCACCATTGTGCTTCCCTCTTCAATTGCCAATTTATAGTCTCCACTCATTCCCATGGAGAGGTGTTTGAAGTTGTCATTGAATTTAAAAAAGTGGCTCTTGATAACATTAAAGTCTCCTTCTAAATTACAGAATTCTTCTCTGACCTGTTCCTCATTATCTGTAAATGTTGCCATTCCCATTAAACCAATGATAGAAACGTTTTGCATTTCAACTAATTCGTTTGAGTTCAAAACTTCCATGAGTTCGTCGAATTTCATGCCGAATTTAGATTCCTCATCTGCAATGTGCATTTGAAGCATACATTTTATCGTTCGGTTGTTCTTTTTTGCCTGTTTGTTTATTTCCGATAACAATTTTAGGCTATCAACAGCATGAATTACGCTTACAAACGGAGCGATATATTTCACTTTGTTTGTTTGAACATGGCCAATTAAATGCCATTGAATGTCTCTCGGAAGAACAGCTTCCTTTTCAACCATTTCTTGAACCTTGTTCTCACCAAAAACGCGCTGACCAGCAGCATATGCTTCTTCAATTTCTGATGCAGGTTTTGTTTTTGAAACCGCAACTAGCGTGACATTTTCAGGAATATCAGCCAATATTTCATTTAAATTTTCCTTAATCATTCATTAATGTTATAAATTGTAGATCCACTTCTTAGTTTCGGCTCTACCCAAGTCGATTTTGGAGGCATCGTCATTTGATTGTCTGCAACACGCTTAATGTCCGATATTTCGACCGGATAAAGAAAGAAGCCAATTTTGAATCCACCTTTTTCCATTGTTGAGCTCAATGAATTTAACTCTTGATTCCCACTTATGAAATCAATTTTCTTATTTGTTTTCAAATCAGAGATACCAAGAATTGGTTCGAGCACAAAATTCGTTAGTATTTCCGCATCTAGGCACTTAACTGGATGATTGTGGTCTATAATTGAGTCTTTGCATGTCAGTTTGTACCAAGACTCTTCAACAAACATCGTTATTTCATGTTCTTTCGATGGTTTCTCACCAATGAATAGTGTTTCAATTGTAAAGCTAGTTTCAAGTTTGTCGATTAGTTGTTCTTTGGTAAGGCCGTTCATTGTTTTAACCAGTCGATTGAACTCAAGAATCGTCAAACGTCTTTCATTTAAAAAGAAAGCGAGAAAATTATCTTCGTTTGGGAAATGATTAAAACCTTTTCCTTCTCGCCAGTCCTTTAATCCAGCTGATGATGCGCATCTATGGTGTCCGTCGCAAATATATGTCGCGTCCAATTGCTCAAACGCATGAATCACGGCATTCGCTTCATTTTCTGTAAAAATCCACATCTCATGCTTAATCATGTCTGTGGTCATATATTCATTCTCAGGCCGTTCCTTCGTTTTATTGTAAAGGATAGGCTCAATTTGATTTTCAATATCAGAGTAGGAGAGAAGCACCGGTTCGGCATTATAACCAACTATATTCAAGTAATTGGTAAACATCTCTTCTCGACTGGTTATGGTGGCTTCGTGCTTCTTTATTTTATCCGATTTGTATTCGTTAACGCTCGCTCCAGCAATAACTCCTATATATTCATTTCCATCTTTGGTTTGACGGTACATATAAATATGCGGAAGCTCGTCTTGTTTTAAAATCGCACGGTCCATAAAGTCATGGTATGCATCACTTACAAGTGCAAAACGCTCTTTTGAATTCAGCTCTGTTTTTTGCTTCTCTCCAAATTCAGGATTAATAATATGAAGAAAAGTGAAAGGATTGTCTTCCAACTTGGCCTTGAGAACATTGTCTTTGTATGTGTAATAAGGACGTGTAGCAACGAGGTGAATCTTGTCACGCGTTGGTCTTATTGCCTTGAATGGACTGATTTTCGCCATTGTTCTATTTGTTTTTAGTCGGAGAGGTGCGAAGATCGTAATTATTTTTTCTTGTATAGCACAAAAGGAAGATGATGTCAGCCTTTTATTTTAATATTTTGAAGTGTTCTTAGCTTTTTTGAGCTTCAATTTTACTTCTGACCGAAATGAGAAATAATAATTTCAGCCAATTCAGTACCAATTCGAGCTTGAGCCTCAACGGTTGCAGCACCAACGTGTGGAGTACAAGCAATTTTTTCATGGCTCAATAAATCAGTTCTTGGGTTGGGTTCGTTCTCAAATACATCAAGTGCAATTGACGCAACTTTACCTGAATCCAAGGCAGTCATTAATGCGTCTTCGTCAATAACACCGCCACGAGCAGCATTAATAATTCTAACTCCATCTTTCATTGCTGCAAATTCAGTTGCACCAATAACCGCAGATCCGTCTGATTGTTTAGGAACATGCAGAGAAATGTAATCAGCATGACCAATTACATCCATCAATGAAGAGGTAGGAGCAATAGAAGTTGACACCGATAAACCGTTTCCAAGTTGAAGAGAAATTTCTCTAGCATCCGTATACGTATCTATGGCAATTACATCCATTCCACAACCCAATGCATAAGCAGCAAGGTTTTGTCCGATTCTTCCAAATCCAACGATAAGTAATTTCTTACCTCTTAATTCGACACCTTTTCCGTATTTCTTTTTCAAGGTTTTGAAATCACCACCTTCCATGTTCTTGTAAGAATGATTCAATGAACGTGAGATTGCGAACATGTGTCCCATTACCAATTCAGCAACAGATTGACTTGAGGCAGCTGGCGTATTCACGACCAATTTCCCGTTGTCTCTTCCGTATTGAACATCAATGTTATCCATTCCAACACCTCCACGACCAATCAATTTTAGATTTGGACAAGCGTTGATCATGTCTTTGCGAGCTGTTGTTGCGCTTCTAACTAGAAGTACTTCAATATTATCTTTGTTAATTGTGTCGATCAAGTCTTCTTGTTCAACTTTATCTGTAAGCACTGTATAACCAGCTGCTTCTAAGGCGTCAATTCCAGCTTGAGAAATTCCGTCGTTTGCTAATACTTTCATTTTTTTATGCTTTAGAACGTGTCAATTCACTCATTACAGATGTCAAAGCATGAACGCTTTCAAGCGTTAATGCATTGTACATGGATGCTCTATAGCCGCCAACTGATCTGTGTCCTTTTAATCCTATGATTTCAGCATCATTCCACAATTTATCGAAAGCGTCTTTGTCTGTCTCGTCACTCAATAAGAAGGTAATATTCATGATTGAACGATCTTCAACTGGAACAGTTCCTTTGAATGAAGGATTGCTGTCAATTTCAGCGTAAAGAGCATCTGCTTTTGCCTTGTTTCTAAAGGCTGCAGCTTCAACGCCACCGTTAGCGATTAAATCGCGAAGGTTCAACATTGCGGCGTAAATAGAAAAAACAGGAGGCGTATTCAACATTGACCCCTTATCAGCATGACTTTTAAGGTTCAAGTATTTCGGCATGAATTCAGAAGTTGATTTACCAAGAGCTGAATCTTTAACAATGTATAAAGTTGTTCCTGCAGGTCCCAAGTTCTTTTGAGCTCCAGCGTAGATTAGATCATATTTTGAAACATCAACGGGTTTTGAAAAAATATCTGAGGACATATCACAAACCAATGGAAGAGATGTTTCTGGAATTGCGTGAAATTGAGTTCCGAAAATTGTATTGTTTGAAGTGCAGTGAATGTAATCTACATCCGTTGGGATTGCATCGCTTTTAGGAATATAGCCGAAGTTGTTGTCTTCCGAAGAAGCAAATACATTAACATCAATTCCAACGGCTTTTGCTTCACCGATTGCACCTTTCGCCCAAGTTCCAGTATTCATATAACCGGCTTTCTTAGTTTCACGCATCATATTCAATGCTGCAATAGTAAATCCTAGTGAAGCTCCTCCTTGTAGGAAAAGAACTGAATATCCTTTTGGTACATTAAGTGCTTTTTTTACGAGGTCTTGCGCTTCTTCCATAACGGCAACAAAGTCCGGACTTCTATGAGAGATTTCAAGAATTGATAACCCATTAAAATCAACGATTGCCTCTGCTGCTTCCTTGAAGACGACTTGAGGTAATATGCAAGGTCCAGCACCAAAATTATGTTTCATAGTAAAATTTGAAAAAAAATAATAAAAAAAGCCTCGGTAAAACCGAGGCAAATATGTTAGTTCTTTTTATCGGAGTCTGTTTTCTTTGCTGCAGCTTTTTTCGCTGGTGCTTTTTTCGCTGCCGGCTTTTTAACCGCTGCTTTCTTTTTTTCAGCTGCCTCAGCTGCAGGGGCTTTCTTTTTAGGAGCTGCTTTTTTCTTTGGAGCAACCACTGGAGTAGTTTTCTTACGTTTTCTAGTATTCCCAAAAGATCCAATTGTTCTTTTACCTTTCGTCGTTTTTCTATCCCCTTTACCCATAGTAATACAATATTTAATAATTTATTTCAGTTTGCAGAGTACAAATATATTATTCTTTTTCTAAAATTCGCCTTCTAATCTCTCGCTCAACGTCTTCTCCGTCACGAATAATTCTAGTACTCCACTTTATTTTCAATTTGACTTGCTCAGCTTCTGAAAGTCTCCAGTCAAGTTCAGACCCTTCTAGTCGTTCACGTAGTCTACTTAGGGCCAATGCTGCGGACACGGAAACGTTAAAACTTTCTGTGAATCCATACATAGGTAATCGAACCAAATGATCGGAGAATTCTGCTACTTCCTTTGATATTCCGCTAACTTCTGTTCCAAAAACAAGTGCAATTGGTTTGTCTAAAGGAACTTCACGAACCGTCATTTCTGTATGAGGCGAAGTACTAATAATTTGATATCCTTGATCTTTTAACTCTTGAAGGCATTTAATGGAAGGCGATTCTCCTTCGGAATGGGAGTGAAGGTCGACCCAATTTCCAGATCCCATTGCGATATCTCTTTGAATTTCATATTGAACATCTTTTTCAATGGCATGGAGATCTTGAATCCCGAAACAATCGCACGACCTTAAAACAGCAGATGCATTATGATCTTTAATTAGGTTTTCCATTACAACAGTTATATAACGCGTTCGATCTGCGGCAATAGTGTCGTATTTCTCTTGTTTACTTTCTGTAATCATATTGAAGAAAACATCGAGTACTTTTTGGTCAACAGTCATAACGAGAGTTTAGGGTATAAAAAAAGGTCTCTTCTCTTCTAGGTTAAACCGAGAAGAGAGAGAGACCCTTAATTTCTTGAAAGAAAGTAAACTAGTTTACTTTTCCAGAAAGTTCAGATCCTGCTTTGAAACGTACAACGTTCTTAGCTGCGATTTGGATTTCTTTTCCTGTTTGTGGGTTACGTCCAGTTCTAGCTGCTCTATTTGAAATAGAAAAAGATCCGAATCCAACAAGTGAAATTCTATCTCCTTTTTTTAATGCATCAGATGTAGCTGTAACGAATCCATCAAGTGCTCTTTTTGCATCTGCTTTTGACAAATCTGCGTTTGAAGCAATCGCGTCAATCAATTCTGCTTTGTTCATAGGTTTGGTTTTTTTAGTTAATTAAAAAAAATTACTCTAACAAATATATTGGAATATCCGTGCCACACAAGGATTTGAGCAAAAAAAACGCATATTTTGTGGATAAATATGTCATTTTGTTGATAACCCCCTTTGAAATCGGCTGTTTTAGTAGTTTTTTCGATTTCTAAGGTATAATCGTCGTTGAATGGGTGTTTCTTCTAAGCATCAATTACAGTAAGGTTGTCCACAGAGTTCCCTGCCAAAAAATCCTTATAATTCATTTTTCGTTTCCCTTCAGATTGAATTTCAAGTACGCGAATGAAATAATCTGAACAGGGAATTAAGATGCCTTCGCTATCTGATTTAAGAACCTTTGATTCATCACTAGAAATACTCGTTTTTAAAGTTCTAAAGATCTTAAAAGTTTTGAATTCGCTTTTCTCCCCGTTATATAATGTACACCAAGCTCCAGGGTAAGGTGCTAATCCACGACAGAAGTTATGAACTTCTTGAATCGTATTAGTAAAGTTGATTTTACAATCTTCTTTGAATATTTTGGGTGCCGGTTTATACGCAGCATCTAAGAACTTGTCTTGGTTGATTGACATCACTTGACCTGATTGAATTTTATGGACGGTAGAGAGCACCGTGTCCGCTCCAATGTTCATTAATCGTTTGTAGAGTTCACCAACAGTTTCGTTTTCTCCAATGCTTGCTTTTTCCTGTTCGATAATTTCACCGGTGTCAATTTCCTTTTCGATAAAGAAGGTTGAAACGCCAGATTCCTTTTCTCCGTTAATAATTGCCCAGTTGATTGGTGCAGCACCTCTATAGTTAGGCAGTAGGGAAGCGTGCAAGTTAATTGTTCCTTTCGAAGGCATGCTCCAAACTATTTCGGGTAACATTCTAAAAGCGACCACAACGAATAAGTCGGCATCGAGGTTTTTCAATTCAGAAAGAAAGTCCGCGTCTTTTAAGTTTGCAGGCTGTAAAACGTTAAGATCATTTTCAACAGCATATTCCTTAACAGCGCTTTGATTAATTTTTCGACCGCGACCCGCTTTTTTATCAGAAGCTGTCACAACGCCTTTAATTGCAATACCCTCTTTATACAGTTTGTCTAAGATTGTTACCGCAAACTCAGGTGTTCCCATAAAAACTATGCTGAAATCTTTATCCATATTATATTGTCTTCTTTTGCCAGTTGAAAAAACGAAGGTACCCAATTGATAGGATCCCCATGATTGAAAAATAAATATACTCAACCGACCAGACCCAATAAATGTCCCAATTAAACACTTTAATGAATAGATAAGCAAAGCCAAGGTAGAACCCGACAGCTATCGTTTCTATATACAAGGTGAACTTTGTATTGCCACTTCCATTAATGGTTTGAAAGTAAACGCTTGACAGGCCATAAATCAATACTGAGCCTGAAACGAACTGAAGAATTTCCGCGCTTTCTTTAACGTAAGCGACTTCTGGGTTGATCATCTTTACCAACGCTTCAGGATACAAAACCGCTCCATGAAAGATGGCAACTAAGAACAATACTGTAAGTAATTGAATTCTCCCCTGAACGATTTTTATCTCTTTGAATGATTGACTCCCAATGTACTGACTGATATATGTTTTTGTTGTTCCAGCAAAGCCCCAAATAGGAATAAAGGCCAAGAAGTACAAGGCACGAATGTTTTGAGAAAGCGTTAATTCATACATTCCTTTGTTTTCAATCCAAACAAAAAATGCGGTCCATGTAACCAGAGCTATTAAACCTTGAGATGCAATTGGCGCGCCAATTTTAATAAGCTTTTTGAAAGATTCATAATTGTATTTGAGCTTTGTGAAAAGTTCGTGTCGTTTTCGATTCGCGCTAAGATATAAGGCGGCAATTAAAAAGAGCATTCCCGTTCCATCCGCAATCATAGACGCAAAAGCAGCACCTTCAAGCCCCATCCGAGGCAGTCCCCAATTTCCGAAAATTAAAGCATAATCCAATCCGATGTTTGAAAAGGCAATCACAATTGCACTTAGTAAGACAACATAGGTTCTCCCCATTGCTAAGAAATAAGCGTTGATTGTAAGAGTAATTGCCGAGAAAAACAATCCATAGCTTCTGATTTGAACAAATGTTGTTTCTCCCGCAGCGATTGCCTTGTTTCTAGTTATTGTTTCAATGATGTTAGGAATTAAAAGCTGAATGAAAAGACAAAGAATAATCGCAATTATTACATTCGTGAAAATCGTAGTTCCAAATATTTGAGCCAATAGATTTTCTTTCTTTTCTCCAATTCGACGGGCCATCATGATTTGAGCGCCATCCGCAATCCCCATTAATGTAACGAACATTGTGATATAGATTAAACCCCCGTTTCCAGAAGCATCGAAAGCAATGGTGCTGTATCTGCTAAGAAAAGCCGAATCGGTAATCATCACAATTGACTGAATAAATGATGAGGCCATGAGCGGAATGGCGACGGATAAAATTGTTTTATAGCGAAGGTCGAGCATCAGTCCACTTGAATTACCAGTCCTTTTAGGTATTCACCTTCTGGATGAAATGCACTAATCGGATGGTCCATTGGTTGGTGAAGTTGTTCTAAAATTCGAACATTTCGGCCTGACTCAATTGCAGCTGCCGTTATCGTGTGATTAAATAAAGTCTTGTCCACGACTTGAGAACATGAAAAAGTGAATATAATTCCACCCGGTTTTATTTGTCGAATCGTATGTGCATTCAATCTTTTGTATCCTTGAATTGCTTTGTGTCTTTTGTCGCGGTGTTTTGCAAATGCCGGTGGATCTAGAATAATTACATCGTAATCTTCAGGAAGATCTTTCATGTATGTCATTGCATCTGCCACAATCGATTTGTGCTTTGATCCAAAGTTGTTCAATTTGATATTGTCTTCCGTTAAAGAAATTGCTTTTTTCGAACTGTCCAATGAATGAACAAGATCGGCGCCGTGTTTCAACCCAAGCAAACTGAATCCGCCAGAATAACAAAACGTATTTAAAATCTTTTTTCCTTTTGAGTATTTAGCTAGCAAGAATCGGTTTTCACGCTGGTCAATGAAGAATCCTGTTTTTTGTCCAGTAATCCAGTCAATGTTGAGTTTTACTCCGTTCTCCAAAGCAATATGTGGCGTCTCGCAACTACCAATAAGGTACTTGTCTTCAGTAGCAATCCGCTCGGGAAGTGTATCAGATGATTTCGAGTAAACAGCAATTAAATCGCTTTTAAGCCATGCCTTTAATGCATTAGCAATCATATCAACGGACTTATACATACCTATACTGTGGCATTGAACGACTGCAACACCATTGTAATAATCAACAACCAATCCTGGCAAACCATCGCCTTCGCCATGTACAAGTCGACAAATGTTATTGTCTTCTCTAAACAATTGCTGATTGCGGCGAACTTTAATTGCATTGCCAATTTTTCTATCAAAAAAGGGTTGGTCAATTTCTTCGTCTTCAAAAGTCAATACGCGAATCGAAATTGTCGCATGTTGAAAATGTCCTTTCGCAATTACTTTCTCTTTGTGATCGTATACTGTGACTAAGTCGCCATCTTCAAAATCTTCAACGTTAGAGGAAATTGCACCGGAAAAAATCCACGGGTGTTTTCGCTCAATTGAGTGCGTTTTTTTCTTGTGTATTTGAAGGGATTTTTTCAAGGTGTTGATTTAAAAGTCGAGTAAATTTACACTGCTACGTGGATTAAAACGAATAAATCAATAGAAAGTTGATATTTTTGTTCCAAATTGACAGCATGATTTGTAAAGCACATTTTTATTTATTGAACGATCATTTCTCGATTGAACATGCGAATGAAAATTTTAATGGAGAAGAATCTGAATTGAACCGAAGGCACGAATGGGAAGATGAATTGGAAATTAAAACGGAAGTTTCAGATGTTCACGTTGAAGAAAATGGAACGTATATTTTACAAGGCGAACTTCCAGGTGGAGATTCCTTTAGCAACAGTATTTCAAAAATGCGGTTGTTCAACATTGCAAATGGAGAGCAAGTTGTAGCTCAATTGGCATGTTCGGAAAGCATACTTTCTTCTTTTGATATTGAAAAGAGTGATGAAGTTTTTGTCGTGAAAATTTACATTAAGGACGATGAACCTTTAGCGAATCCTATTCCTGGAGTTTATATCGCTGCGCAAGAATTTCCAAAAGAGCTCATTTTTTAATGATCGAACTCCACAACATTGGTTTCAAAAGAGAAGATTGGGTTTTGCATAATGTCAACCTTTCAATTGCCCAAGGCGAATTAATTGGAATTATAGGGGAGAGCGGAATCGGTAAAACGACGCTACTGAAATTGATATCGGGTCTTGTTGATGTTTCAGAAGGGGAGGTACGATTTCAAGGCGTTAAATTGATAGGGCCTGCTGAGAAACTAATTCCCGGCTATGAAGAAATTCAACTGGTCAATCAAGATTTCGGTCTCGAACCGTACCACACCGTTTGGCAGAATGTAAAGGAAAAAGTTCTGAATTTGAATCAAGAAGACCAGGATTTGGTGGTAACTGAATTTTTAGAATTGGTCGAATTGAAACATCTTAAAAATAGAAAAGCAATTGTTCTTTCTGGTGGTGAACAGCAACGTTTGGCAATCGCTAGAGCCTTGGCATGTGAGCCGAAAGTACTTTTGTTAGACGAGCCCTTTGTTCATATAGATCAGCGGTTAAGGTTGAAAATTGTAAACTATTTACTAACACTCAACAAAGTAAGAAATACCACAATCGTTCTTGTTTCGCATGATGGAGCTGAGGTTATGGGGTTTGTTAAAAAGATTGTACACATAGCAGCAGAAGGTATCGAAAGAATTGATTCGATTGAAAATATGTTTTACCATCCTGCAACGTTTGAACAAGGTCAATTAATGGGATGGATCAATCAGATTGAACTGGAAGGAGAAAAGGTTCTTTTTCGGCCAAATGAATATGCAATTGTAGAAAGTGGTATTGAATTGTCATTCACCAATTTCTTAGATACCGGAATCAGCGTTTTCAACTATTTTAAAACCGCAAAGGGAGAAGATATTGTTTTAATTTCTATGACGCCATTGAATCAGGTAAAATCAATTAATATTAAAAGAAAATGAAACTTTATGATCTCAAAAAAATAGTGAAAATGACATTTAAGGAGTTTGCTCAAGAGCGTCCTTTTCTTCATGGAGCGGCCTTATCCTATTACGCAATATTGGCTCTGATTCCTTTATTCTATTTGAGTATTATGTTTTTTGGGATTGTGGTTGGATACGAAACAATGCACACAATAATCGAGACTCTTTTAAAAGATCAAATTGGATTAAAAGATGTAAGTGGAATTACAACATTTCTAGACCAAATTGAATTTTCATGGGGAGGTGGCCTTATGGAGGTAGGTGGTATTATTGCATTGATGTTTTCATGTACCGCGATTTTAAATTCCCTTAAGAAAAGTATCAATGAATTTTATAATTTAGAAAAACGGAAACTAAATCGCAGAAAAATAATTCTTAAAGGTTTGATGTCTAGATTGATACAGATGATTTTTATCGTGGGATCCACAGTTCTTGTAATTGCCATTTATTTTGGAGAAACGATTTTTCTATCAATCGGAGACAAGTATTTCGAAGGTCGAGAATTAATAACGTGGTTTTTTGGAGCCGTTGCTATGCATGGAATGCCAATCCTGATGAATGTGATCTTGTTTAGCTTTCTGTTCAAATACCTTAATGATGGCAACGTAAAATGGAAAAATGCCATTATTGGAGCAGCCGTTACGGGCCTGTTGCTTTATTTGGGGCAATTGATCATTAAGTTTTATTTAACTAATTATTTTTTCGGATCGGACGAAGGTGTCGCCGGAACATTGTTAATCATCCTCGTTTGGGTTTATTATTCTTCCCAAATTCTTTTTATCGGAGCGAAGTTTACAGCAGTTTATTCTCGATACAAAGGAACTCCGATTGAAAATAAATGATTAAATACTCATCAAAACTTGATAATATTCTAAGAATTGATTAGTTTTCCGTCAGATTTAATAGAGTTCAATTATGGAGATAGGAAAAAACCTTAAGTTACTACGAAACCGCTTAAAGAAGTCACAAGAAGAAGTAGCTACAGATTTAAAGTTGACGAGGAGTTCGTATTCTGGATATGAAAACAATGTCGCTCAACCCAATCTTGAAAGCTTGATTCTATTCAGTGATTATTACAAAATGTCAATTGATGACTTGGTAAAGAAAGACCTGAGTAATTTCAATGATAACGATTGGAAGAAAGTGGACCAGGGATTACACACAGACGTCAAAGGACAGAAATTACGTGTTCTTACATCCATGGTCGATTCGAACAACGAGGATTTAATTGAATTGATTCCATTAAAGGCAAGTGCAGGTTATGCAGCTGGTTATGCTGACCCCGACTACTTAAAAGTCCTTCCAACGTTTCATTTACCGTTCCTTTCGAAAGATAGAAAATACCGTTCGTTTCCAATTACAGGAGACTCAATGCCTCCTGTTGTAGAAGGTTCTTATGTCGTTGCTGAATTCGTTCAAAACTGGATGTCAATTCGCAATGGAACACCTTGTATCGTTGTTACCAAAGATGATGGAATTGTTTTTAAAGTCGTTCATAATTTATTGAGTTCTGAGCAAGGATTCCAGTTGTGCTCTACAAATTCTTTCTATCAACCATTTACAGTTCACGCCAATAATATTCTTGAAATCTGGAAGTTTGTAAATTATATTTCTCCAGAGTTGCCAGACGTTCGCTTGGATGATAATGATCTTTCAAAGTCGCTTAAAAGTCTTCAAAAAGAGGTGCATGAGTTGAAGAGTATGGTTAAAAATTAATTGACACTTTTGAAGATCATTTGTCTTCAATTTTAAGAAGGTTAAATAACTGTCGGGACTTGTATAGAAATATGTAAGCATCTAGATTATTTTATAAACTTGATCTCTATACTCAATCACCTCCTCCAAAATTAATTCTCGGATCACTTTATTAAGATCTTCCGCAGAGCATTCTAAGGCTGATATTAAATCATTCAAATTTGAAGGAAGCAATGTCATGATTTCATCTGCAAGTTTGTCGTTTCCTCGACCTATTCTTGATAAACAATTGTCACATTTTCCGCAGTCTTCTGTTTTGTCGCCGAAGTATTCAGAAATCATTTTCGGTCTACATTTCTTTCCTGATATGTAATTCAAAATCGAATTCAATTTTTCATGTTCCACTATTTTTCTGCTTTCGTAGATGTCATTCGAAAGCGATAAATGCGAGTCAGGCAGGCGTTCGTGCAGATATGTAACCAAAGGCAATTGAGATTGAAAGGTAATATCGATTACTCCATACTGCTCCAGAAATTCGAGCCGTTCTTTCAATTGTTTTTGATTGATTTTGAGTCGTTTGCATAGTTCTCCTTCGTGAATAGTAGCGAATCTATCAAAGACGCCTGAGTAACTTCGAGTGATCAGCGAAATCAAACTTGAGACTTTTTCATGGCTTACTTGAAACTTGTATAAAGTCTCGTTTCTTACGGCAATTTTAAGGCGGGTAGGATGGAAACTACTTTCCGTAAAGTTAATTGTGCCGTTGAGCTGAAGGATTTTTAGTGCGTAATACGTTTCGCCAATTCCTACTTCAAAAGTATTCGCAAAGGATTGAATATTGAAGGGGTATGTTTCGTCAGCTCCAGAACCTATTGCAACTTTAAGGAAGTTTGAAATTGAATTGTAAATGAGCTTAATTCGATCCTTCTCTGGATATTTGGCGACCAATTTACTTTTTAAGATGTTCAAATCTTGTTTTTCCCAAAATGCTATTGCTTGAGCGTCCTGTTGGTCACGCCCCGCTCTGCCTGCTTCCTGATAATATGCCTCAAGGTTTCCTGGAATTTCATAATGAAGAACATATCTAACATCTGGTTTGTCAATCCCCATACCAAATGCATTCGTAGCCACCATTACCTTGATATTGCTTTCCATCCATTGATCGAGCATGTATTTCCGATCCTCAGAATTCAATCCTCCATGGTAAATCCCCGCAGAGATCTTGTGAGCGCGCAATTGCGTTACAATCTGCTTAACACTTCTTCGCGTTTGGCAATATACTATTCCGGTTTGATCTCGATTTACTTTGCAATAATCTACAATCGCGCCAATCTTATTCTCTGATTGACGAACTGAGTATTTAATGTTTTCACGTTGAAGAGAGCCAATGAATTTTTTTGGTTTTTTTAGTTTTAATTGCTCTACAATGTCTTCTTGAACTTTTAGGGTAGCCGAAGCTGTAACAGCAATGATCGGTGCTTCCGAATGGTATTCTCGAATTGCTGCAATCTCTCTGTAAGCAGGACGGAAATCATGTCCCCATTCCGAAATACAATGTGCTTCATCGATTACGATTAGCCCAATTTTCATTCGTTTAAAACGCTCAATGAAAAGATCCGATTTTAGTCTTTCAGGTGAAGTGTATAGAAACTTGGTGTTGCCAAATCGAGCATTGTCCAATGAAATATCAATTTCTCGATATGATAAGGCGCTGGTAATCAACGAGGCGTTTATGCCTCTTTTCTCCAGATTATTAACCTGGTCTTGCATCAAAGCGATCAATGGCGAAATGACCAGAGTTACTCCTTCTAAAGCTATTCCTGGAACTTGAAAACAAATCGATTTTCCTCCGCCAGTTGGGAGTATAGCAAAAGTGTCATGACCATAGATTGCGCTATCGACAATATCCTCTTGAAGTGCTCGAAACGAATCGAAACCCCAATATTTTTTTAATATTTCTCTACTGTTGTTCATGTCCGCTATATGAATCAAAAATACTCAAATATTTATTCCGTTAAATATATAGCGCGTATTTGATAAAGTTGGAGAATCTCAGTACCTTTGCATTCTGAAACCCCTAGAAATGATAAAAGACTCCAGAGAGATAAAAATCAAGAAAAGCCTGCGTTCTAGAATTACTGATGTCGATTGGGATAACTTGCCATTTGGTAAAGTTTTTTCAGACCACATGCTTGTCATGGATTACAAAGATGGTCAATGGGAAGATGCTGAGATTATGCCATTTGAAGATCTTCAAATGCATCCTGCAACATCTGCCATTCACTATGGTCAATCTATTTTTGAAGGTATGAAGGCGAATAAGGATGAGGACGGAAATGTTTTGATTTTTAGACCGCATTTGAATGCAAAACGATTTACTGAATCGTGTGAGCGAATGTGTATGCCTGCGATAGCTGAAGAGGTATTTGTTGACTTGATTAAAAAAGTAGTTGATTTGGACCGCGATTGGATTCCAAACAAACCAGGGTACTCGCTTTATATTCGTCCATTTATGTTTGCTACTGATGACTTTATTGGCATCAAACCTTCTGACACGTATAAATTTATAATTTTTACATGTCCAGTTGGAGCTTACTATACGGCGCCAGTTAATGTGAAAATTGAAGAATACTATACACGTGCAGCTCAAGGTGGAGTTGGGAGAGCAAAGACTGCTGGTAATTATGCAGCGTCATTGTATCCAGCAAAATTGGCACAAGAACAAGGTTTTCACCAATTGATTTGGACGGATGCTGCTGAGCACAAATACATTGAAGAGTCGGGAACAATGAATATTGTTTTTGAAATTGATGGTAAAATGGTCACCCCTTCAGAAGATATGGATACAATTCTAAGAGGTGTTACAAAGCGATCTGTTGTAGAAATTGCAAAACATTGGGGAATTACAGTAGAAGAGCGAAAAGTTACTGTCGAAGAAGTCGTTAATGCATTGCGCGAAGGAAGAGTGACAGATGCATTCGGAGCAGGAACTGCTGCGACGATTGCTCAGATTGCCAAAATCGGTTTCCGTGATGAATTATTCGAATTACCAAGCATAGAATCAAGAACAACATCAAATAAAATTAAAACATATCTAACGGATTTGAAGTCTGGAAAGATTGAAGATGAATTGAACTGGTTGGTTGAATTTTAAACTTGTATGAATTTATTAAAAGCTTCTCAAGGAAACTGAGGAGCTTTTTTTGTGACTAGTTTAAATTGATTAAGTATATTTGTCTTATCTATAATTATTCTAAATAGTGAACTTAGTATTAGCAGATAGCAATGAGTTAATTAGACTCGGAATTCGTGTTTTAGTAAACACTGAATTGGAGGCTACTATTGTTGGTGAAGCTAACAGCAATGAAGTATTAGTCGAGTTACTTAGATCATTTGATGTAGATGTTGTTGTGGTTGATTTCACGGCAAAAGGTTTTAATATAGACGTTCTTTCTGAAATAAAACGACGGTTTCCTAATGTTCGAATGCTTGCAATAACGCCTGAACAGTCCGCAACAGTTTTAGTTGATGCATTGCGTTCTGGTATTACCAGTTATGTAAAGAAGGATTGTTCCTTTCCAGAAATTTTAGAAGCTGTCAGAGAAACGAATAATGGAAATAAATTCTTTTGCGGAACGATTTTAGAAACAATACAAGAAGCGAATTTGAATGTGGATGATATCGACATTGATGCGTTTTCATGCGAGGCAGTGATTATTTCTAATCGAGAAAGTGAAATTATCACACATATTGCTGAAGGTTTTACTAATGCTCAAATTGCCGAAAAGTTATTTCTAAGCGCACATACAATCAACACGCACAGAAAGAATATTATGTCGAAACTAGGAGTTAAGAACACCGCTGGGATTGTAATGTATGCCGTTAAAACCAATCTAATTTCCCCAAACAAGTTCTTGTTTACCGCTGATAACGAAGGGTAAAATTGAATTCTCGTTTTCTTGTTCGAGTCCAAGCTTGAAGCTCATCAATTTTTTTCGCCCATTTATTGAACATATTTTTTCTGCGCTGTACAGTACTTCAAGTCGCGGTAATAGGACTAATGATTTTTCTTACTTATCCATTTTTCAATTCGGATGTAGCAGGTGAGGTTCCTCAATTTGCTAAAGTTCAATCCCCACAACCATCGACTCCAAAGGTTAAGAATAATTTTGTTCCAGAGCCTGTTCAACCTAAAGAGGTAAAAGAGATTGTGCAATCGGAACCAATTTTGGTTGCTGCTGTTGACCCAAAGCCAGCCCTTCAGGATGCCTTAAGTATAGGACATTCAGATGGAATTTGGGATCCTTCAACAGAGATGGCGTTTTCACAGCCTGCTAGTGAGTCTCCAGAAATACTTGATTTGTTAACAGCGACTTTCTAAGTTCGCTTATCGAATAACGAAGTGTTCTTTTTCTTGTTCTTTTCGAGGAACAACAATACCCATTCTAAAGAGGTCAATAGTTACATGGTAGCGCGCGTCTGATTTGATCGTTTCCCAAGCTTGAAACATTGATTCGCTCCAACGGATATCGTCCAGAATAAAGATTGTTTCATTGTGCGAATATGCCTCTAATCGTTTTAGATAGTTGGTTAAAGCAACGCCATCATGGTGTCCATCGATAAATATTAAATCAAAGACTTCATTTGTTAATCCGTCTAAGTAGAAATTGAAAGTTGAATTAACGGATTCAATATTGTCCAATTGTGTTTCGGCTATATTCTCGTTGGCAACTGCAAAAGTGTTTGAGCATCCTTCAACCGTTGTGATCTTTGAATTGGAATTCCCGGAAGCCATGCAGATAGCACCAATGCCCATAGATGTTCCGAATTCCAATACCCTTTTAGGGCTTAAGTGATTGACCAACTGGTACAATAGAATTCCAAATTTTCCCCGGCTTGAGCTGGTGTTGTAAATGGACCTAATCGTGCGCGTGTCATTTAGTTTCTTAGAACCAGCTCCAAAATCGCTAATTTCTATGGAACGAATGTCCTTACTTAATTTCGCATGAAGCTTGCTTAAATTCGATTTTAGCTCGAGTGAAATCCGGATTCGAAAACATTTATCGGTTAAATCATATATAAACGGAGAGTGAACGCCATGTCGACGCTTCGCTTTCCATTGATATTTTATATATTCGACCCCTAGATTCATTTTACAAAGTAATAATCTTCTGCGAAGATATGAGCATAGACGAAAAGTCATCCATAATTAATCAAAAAAGAGACATTTTTGAAAGAGAACATTACGTTAGTCTTACGACTGCATGTTCAATTGGTGATGGAATTATTAAGATAGAGGGACAAGCGCGGAATGAAGCTCTAGATTTGTTTAGAGAAGTTGCCCCGAGAATTACATTTTTCATCCCGGCTTCCGGTTCTGGATCTCGAATGTTCAAATTTCTTTTTGATTATACGAAAGATGAAATTGAAACAAACGTGGTAAAAAAATTCTTCGATCATTTAGACACTTTTCCCTTTTTCCAAACGATTCCGATTAATGTTAGGCAGAAAATATCCACGCTTCAATCCATTTATTTGGCTGAATATTTATTGAATGAAGAAGGAATGAACTTCACGCTATTGCCGAAAGGACTAATTCCTTTTCATGAAGTGAAAGGGGAAATCTACAATCCATTTCAAGAGCAAGTGCTTCAATCAAAGTATTTAATGTCAAGGGGAGGAGAGATGCATTTTACTGTACAAGAAGGTTTTGAAGAAATGGTTAGAGATTCAATAGAAAGTCTTGGCGAGTATTTGCATGGTGATATTCAATTTTCGTTTTCCAGTCAAGAAAAAAATACGGATGCTTACTGTTTTAATTCTGACGGGAGCGCCTTTATTGAGAATAATACTCAGTTAAGACGCCCTGCTGGACACGGTGCTTTGATTCATAATCTAAATGCAATAGAAGCAGATTTTATTCTTGTTAAAAATATAGACAATGTTCAACATTTTTCTAAGAAGGAAGCTTCAAACGATACATGGGAATTGGCTTTAGGGACATTAATAAAATTCAAACAAGACCTTAGAGCAATCGTAGGGAATTACAGCAAAGAAGCAATTGTAGCGCTTAATAGTAAATATGATTTTCTTTCAGAAATGGAAATGGATGCTTTTGATGAAGCAAGGTTAAGTGAACTGGCATCAAGACCTTCTAGGGTTTGTGGAATGGTTAAGAATGAAGGTGCGCCAGGAGGAGGTCCATTTTGGATCAATGATAATGGTGTTGTGACGAAGCAAATTATTGAAGGCGTTCAAATTTCGGAAGAGGAAGATCAACAAGTAATATTGAAATTAAGTAGTCATTTTAACCCTGTTTTTATAGCGCTTTCAAAAACCGATGTAAACGATAAACCCTTGGATCTAATGTCTTTTATTGATCCGTCAAAAAACCTTGTAGTGAATAGGTCACACAAAGGAAACGAGATAATGTATCGGGAGTTACCAGGGCTTTGGAATGGAGCAATGAGTGATTGGAATACAATCTTTTTAGAGATTCCTGTTGAAGTTTTCTCTCCCGTTAAAACAGCGAATGATCTTCTTACAGAGGCACATAGGGCTTAATGCAGTTTTTGTCGCTTCAATAAATATTTCAAAAGTACTTCATTGTATCCTTCATTAATATCTGCTGGCATAAACTCGATTGAATAATCTGCGCATTTTAAGGCTATAGAATCAAAGTATTTGCCAATTGCGTCAACGTAGGATTCTTTGAACTGATTCGGTTGAAGTTTAATGCTTTCTCCGGTTTCCATATCCACAAAATTGTAAGGACGGTTTTCCAATTCAAAATCAATCTCGCGCTTCTTGTCAATCGTGTGAAATACAATCACCTCGTGCTTGTTGTGTTTCAAATGTTGAAGCGCTTGGTAGAATTCTTCCGTTTTCTCAGGATCATCAAGTAAATCAGAGAAGATAACAATGAGACTTCGTTTGTGACTAAGTTCAGCAATATCGTGTAAGGTCTGAATGGTAGAAGTAGAGCTTTGATCACTTTTGGTATAATCCTTTAAGTTTTTCTCCAATTCATTGAACAGGTACCGATGGTGTCGAACAGATGATTTTGACGGAGTGTGAAGGTTTATTTTATCTGTAAAAAGAGAAAGTCCGACAGCATCTCTTTGCCGTTTTAATAATTCAATGATCGACGCAGCGGCATATACTGAGAAACTGAGTTTCGTTTGCTCTGCTCCAACTGGGAAGAGCATAGAACTTGAGCAATCAATAACAATTTGACAACGCAAATTCGTTTCCTCTTCATATTTCTTCGTAAAAAGTTTATCCGTTTTACCGAATAGCTTCCAATCGATGTGCCTGGTTGACTCTCCTTTGTTATAAAGTTTATGTTCTGCAAACTCGACTGAAAATCCATGATACGGGCTTTTATGAAGTCCTGTAATAAAACCTTCAACAACCTGTTTGGCCAACAAATCAATGTTGCCGAAATTTGCAATTTTTTCTCTTTGAATTTTGGACTCCATGAACTAAAAATACGAATTAAAGTCTACTTAGCTTTTCTTAAAAAGGCATTTATTATCACACCAGATAGAACGAGAACGATTCCAAGTAGAATTGTATTGCTTAAGGTTTCTGCAAAGATGTAATAACCAACAAGGAAGGCGTAGACTGCCCCAATGTATTGAAATGGGATAATTGAAGATGCAGCGCCTTGATGAAGTGCTTTCGTCATTGTGATTTGAGCCAATTGAGTAAAAATTCCGATTATTAAAAGATACAACCATTCAATGCCTTGAGGCATTGTGAAGTCAAAAAAGCAAAGAACAACCATGAATGGTATGGAAACCATTGGAAAGTAAAATACGATGGTGATTGGAGCATCAGTTATTCTCAACTTCATTATTGCTGCATAGGCAACTCCTGAAAGAACAGCAGAGATCAAGCCAAGACCAATCCAGAACATCGATACTTCCTCGTGTGCAGCACTTTGGTCTCCGCTGCTGAAAGAAATCAAAAGAACCCCTGAGAAGGTTGCTCCAATAAAAAGCCATTGAAGCAAACGAACTTTCTCCTTGAGTAAAACCATTGCGAAAATAATTGTAAAAATAGGAGCGAGGTACTGAACTGTCACTGCAATGGCTAACGGAAGATGGTGAACAGTATTGAAAAATACAGTGAGCGCAATCATTCCTGCCAGACTCCTGATGATCAACCATTTTTTGTTGTTCCCAAATACTGGGATTTTCAACCTTTTAATAATGAACAAGCTAATCGCAAAGGAAACGATCGATCGAGCAAGAACGAGTTCATGCGCTGGGTAGGATTGCAGTTCACCAAAACCATCCGTATGAATAGGACCGAGAAGCTTCACAAAGAAGTTTACGATCGCAAAACAGATTCCCGAGAGAATCATAAATATCATTCCTTTTTTCACAAGCGCAAAAATAGCGATGTTAATGAATCTTACGCAGAATAAAATTTAATTGGTAGATTCGCGTTAAACAAGAAAAAAGTGATAAAACTTCTAGCAATATCAATGTGCCTGGGTTTGCCTTTGAGTTTAAGCGCTCAAAAGCTTGTCCCTAAGTTCACCTACAATGTTGAGCTTGGGCTTCCTGTTTCCGCCAGTAATTTGCCTTTCCGAGACATTATGCAGGGATTGGCCTCGGTCAATACTTTTGGTCAATACACTTTTCCTTTTCATTTAAATTTAGGAGTTGGAATCAAATATTCTTATTTCGCAGTAAATCAATTTTCTGTTTCTGAGGCCGTTTTTGGAGGGATTCACTCTGGAGGTGCTTTCCTTAAGATTGGATATGATAAGTTTTACAATGATCGATTCGCAATGGATTTTGGAGTTAAAGTAGGGTATATGGAACACTATATGTTGACAGACAAAAACAAAAGCAGTGGCGATTATCCAGTGCACGTTGGTGGATCATTAATCGAACCAACAGTTGGTTTTATTCTAACTGCCGACGAGCGGAACTCTTACCGCTTCAACATTGGTTATTCAATTCAGGGCTATAGTTTCAGTCCGCAGATGTTAGGTCTTGGTTCGAATGAGAATTATGAGATCGAAAAACTTAATAATTTAACGCAGTATTTTTACATTGGATTTGGATATACATTCTACTTCGGTGTTAAAGGAAGAAGCGATTAAATGTTTGTTCAAGCGAATTCCCTTGAGGAGATTAAACGTTACTTTAATTCAGAATTATCCAATCTATATACAGAGAGTGAGATTAAATTAATAATTAAAGAACTTACTATTAAAAGGCTTAATATTAGTCCATTAGAATTTATTTTAGTTTCAAGGGAAAGGCTTTCAGAATCCGATTTACTCTTTTATTACGATGCATTAAAGAGATTGAGAAATCAAGAGCCATTTCAATACATTTTAGGAGAAGTCTGGTTTTATGATTTGAATTTAAAGATCGATTCAAGAGCGCTTATTCCTCGTCCAGAAACCGAAGAATTAGTGGATTGGATCAAAACGGATTTGAAGAATCATTCTCAGCCAACAATTATGGATTTGTGCTCCGGTTCGGGATGTATTGCCTTAGCCTTAAAATCATTGATGCTGGAATCCAACTGCAGTGCAGCAGAGTATTCGGAAGACGCCTTGTCTCTGCTTCGTGAAAATACAAAACGTACAAATCTTTCGCTTGATATATCCAAAATGGACGTGCTTAACGAGGATGATTATTCTTACCTCGCACCAAATAGTTTTGACTGCTGGGTGTCAAATCCACCATACATTCCAACTAGAGAGAAGTCGTTAATGGCACCAAATGTCTTGAAGCATGAACCGCTTATAGCTTTGTTTGTCACGGATGAAGATCCACTTATTTTTTACCGTGTAATTGCAGAGAAAGCTATAGTTTACTTGAAGAAAGGAGGCGTTTTGTATTTTGAAATCAACGAGAATTTAACAGTTTCAATGCTTGCTCTTCTGGAAGGTCTTGGATTTGTTAACATTGAATTGAGGAAAGATTTGCAAGGCAAGGATAGAATGATGAAGGCACAGACGGTATCTTCACATCATGAATCCGAATGAGGTAAAAATTGAAATTGGACGATTGAGCAAAGAGCTCGATCATCACAATTATTTGTACTATGTTGAATCAAATCCAAGTATTGCGGATTATGACTTTGACGTGCTTCTAAAACAGCTTCAGGAGCTGGAAGAGAAGTTTCCTGAATTTGTAAATGAAAACTCCCCAACGAAAAGAGTAGGTGGCGATATCACAAAGAAATTTGATTCTGTCGTTCATAAATTTCCAATGCTTTCGCTGTCAAACACATATTCTGAGGACGAAATTAGTGACTGGGTGATGCGAATCACAAAGCTGGAAGATGGTGAATTGGAGTTTGTTTGCGAATTAAAATACGACGGTGTTGCTATCGGTATTCAATATGTGAACGGCGCCTTAACTAGGGCTGTTACAAGAGGTGATGGCTCTCAAGGTGAGAATGTGACTAGCAACGTCAAAACCATTAAAACCATTCCGCTTCGCCTGAAAGGGGATTTTCCAAAAGATTTTGAAATTCGAGGAGAAATCTTTTTCCCTTTGAAGAATTTCAATCGTTTGAATGAACAACGCAGAGAGCATAGCGAGCCTGAATTTGCCAATCCAAGGAATACGGCTTCTGGAACGCTCAAAATGCAAAACTCGAAGGTTGTTGCTTCGCGTGGTCTAGATTGCTTTCTTTATGGCGTTTACGGAACAAACATTGAAGCAGGTCATTACGAAATGGTTAATCGAGCAGCAGATTGGGGATTCAAAACTCCCAAACCAGAAAAAAGATTCATTGAAAAAACGAAAACGGTCGGAGGTGTTATGGAGTTTATCGCATACTGGGATAAAAGCCGTGGAGAATTACCCTTCGAAATCGATGGGGTTGTAATCAAGGTAAATAGTTACCGCCAGCAGGAAGAGCTCGGTTTTACAGCCAAGTCTCCGCGTTGGGCGATTTCATATAAGTTTAAAGCAGAACGGGTTGAGACAATCCTTGAGTCTGTTGTTTATCAAGTTGGGCGAACAGGAGCAGTGACGCCAGTGGCCAATCTTAAGCCTGTCCAGCTAGGAGGGACGAAGGTAAAACGTGCTTCACTTTACAACGCAGATCAAATTGAACGATTGAATCTTCACCTAAATGACAGCGTTTACGTAGAAAAGGGAGGGGAAATCATTCCGAAAATTATTGGGGTTAATTTGGATCTTAGACCAGTTGAAGCCGAACATATTTTTTTCATTGAGAACTGTCCGGAATGCAATACCAGACTAGAACGTAAGGAGGGAGAAGTGCACCATTATTGTTTAAATGAATCAACTTGCCCACCGCAAAAAAAAGGGAAGATTGAACACTTTATAGGCCGCAAAGCCTTGAATATTGATGGTCTTGGTGCTGAAACCGTAGATGCTTTATTCGATGCGAGGCTGATTTCAAACTACGCGGATCTTTACGATTTGAAATTTCATCAAGTGGTTGAGTTAGAACGAATGGCAGACAAGTCAGCAAACAACTTGATTTTTGGTGTTCGAGGCTCCAAAGAAATTCCATTTGAACGCGTTCTTTTCGGCTTAGGTATTCGATTTGTAGGAGAAACGCTTGCTAAGAAATTAGCGAAGAGTTTAAAAAATATTGATGCCTTGGCTTCTGCGACATTTGAAGAATTGATTGCAATTGATGAAATAGGAGATCGAATTGCCGAATCCATTTTGATGTTCTTCAGAGATGAAGAGAACAAACAATTGATTCAGCGTCTGAAAGATGCAGGACTTAATTTTGAAATTATTGAAAAAGAAGGAGCTACAAACAAGTTTGAAGGGAAATCATTCGTTGTTTCAGGAGTTTTTGATGTTTTTTCAAGAACTGAATTAAAAGAAGCGATTGAAATAAATGGTGGGAAGAATGTAAGTTCTATATCTGCCAAAACAGATTTTGTAATAGCAGGCGATAAAATGGGACCGGCTAAATTGAAGAAAGCAACAGATTTAGAAATAACAATTTTGTCAGAAGACGATTTTATAAAAATATTGAATGAGTAATTCTCAAAGTGTATGGAAGTCAACAAGGAATATGCTTCTTGTTGTAAATTTTACTTCAGAAGAAGAGTTGCGTCAATTTCGCGAAGCACTGAAAGCGCTGGGGCTGAATATTCATGTTTGTCAAATACTTGCTGTCGTGCCCTTAAAAAAGGAGATGGTTTTACTCCGTGAGGTGACCTCTGTCGTTTATTGCAGTGTTCAAGAAATTAATCTGTTTGGGAAATTAAAGAACCAGAACGCAACAAAACTTTTAGCGGATCATTTCGATATGATTACTATTGTTGGAGATTTGAATAAGAAAATCGCTAAGGTGGTAAATCGAGTGTCTCATAACATAGTAGTTGGGGTGAATTCAAATGTTGATTATTTAACGATTAATTTGACTACTAAATCGACTTCTCCTGAGCAAATCCTTAATTTCGTCAAACAAACTTTAGAGAAAATAAATTAGAAAATGAACAATCCATTTAAAGGCTCAGGAGTAGCCCTCGTAACACCGTTTAATGATGATCTATCAATTGACTTCGATGCTTTGAGAAAATTGGTTAATTATCAAATTGACAACGGAACGGACTTTTTAGTGGTTCAAGGGACTACAGGTGAATCGCCAACGCTTTCCAAAGAGGAAAAGCTTGAGGCTCTTAAATGTGTTCAGGATGAAAACAAGGGGCGTTTGAAAATTGTCTTTGGAATCGGAGGAAACAACACCGTTGAAGTCGGTGCGTTTTTGAAAAGTATTTCAAATGAGGGACTTGATGGAATACTTTCTGTTTCTCCATATTACAGCAAGCCAACGCAAAAGGGGATTGTAGAGCATTACAAATACCTTGCGTCTTGCACACCGCTTCCTATCATTTTATACAATGTCCCAGGGAGAACTGCTTCGAATGTATCAGTAGCGACAACTTTAGAGTTGGCCAAAATCGATAATATCGTAGCAATGAAAGAAGCATCAGGTGACTTTTCACAAATCATGGAGATTGTTCAGAATAAACCCGAAGGATTCGATGTCCTATCTGGCGATGATGCAATTACAATGCCGATGATGGCAGTTGGAGTAGCGGGTGTTATTTCAGTCGTAGCCAATGCATACCCAAAACGATTTGCAGAAATGGTTCACGCGGCTGCGATTGATGATATGGATATAGCAAGAGCTGCTCATTACGATTTACTTCCCGTAACACACATGTTGTTCGAAGAAGGAAATCCAGGTGGAGTAAAGGTTGCACTAGAAAAACAAGGAATAATGAAACCTCTTATGAGAATGCCGTTATATCCAATATCTCAAGACTTGAGAACGCGTATCGAAAATGAAACTGAAAGAATAATAGGATAATGATTGAAGCAAATAACATCGTCGAAGCAATTAAGAAGGCCGACAAAATTGTAATTACCAGCCATCGATCTCCCGATGGAGATTCAATTGGTAGTTCACTTGGCCTTGCCCGATTTATTCAAGCGTTTGGCAAAAAAGTAGATATCTGTCACCCAGATCCTTGTCCTGAATTTATAAAATGGACAATTAAGAACGATACAATCATTGATTTTGAATCCTCTGAGGAGTTAGTGATTCAAAAACTGAATGATGCTGACTTGATATTCTCATTGGATTATAATGCAGCATACCGTCTTGGAAATGATATGGGAGATGCGCTAAAAGCAACTTCGGCTAAAAAAATAATGATAGATCACCACTTGGATCCAGACGAATACGCTGATATTACGGTTTCCGAACCAGATGTTTGTTCAACGGCACAATTGATCTATGAACTAATTGATGCTTCTGGAAATAGCGGTTTGCTTAATTCTGAAATGGCGGAACCCATTTATCTTGGTATAATGACGGATACAGGATCATTTAGATACAACACAGTGACGCCAAGAACACATGACATTTTAAGTCTTTTGCTCAAGTCAGGATTGGACCATACAAATGTTCATGAGTCCACTTATGATGGAAACCGCATTGATAAGTTAAAGCTAAGAGGTTATGCAATCGCTGAAAAATTAGAAATTGTAGAAAAGTACGGCGTTGCAATACTATCATTGACAGAAGAAGAATTAGCTCGATTCAACTATATCAAAGGCGATACTGAAGGATTGGTGAATATTGCTTTATCGGTTGAAGGTGTTCAAACTGCAGTGTTCTTCAATGAAAGTAAAGGGAGAATTAAAATATCATTCCGATCAAAAGGAGTGCCTGTTAATGTTTTAGCAAACGAAAATTTTGATGGTGGTGGACATAAATTCGCCGCAGGAGGAATAAGCGATTTGAGCATGAATGATACGCTTGAAAAATTTAAATTATTAATACCTAAGTATTTCGGTGAATAAATTCATTTACATAGCATTTTCAATCCTTCTCGTTTCATGCGCTGAAGATAATGAGCCTGTGAAGCCCGATTTTGAATGGAGTAAAAAGCAATCTTCGGAATTGAATAGCAAATTTGCGAAGCAAGAAGAGATTGATATCAATTTGTATCTAAACATGCGCCCCGAATGGGAAATGAGCACAACGGGTTCAGGATTGCGTTATTGGGTATATGAAGCCGGAGATGGAGAAGATTTGTCATCAGGAGATTTGGCTGAAGTTGAATATTCCGTTGGTTTATTGGATGGAACGGAATGCTACGCAACAGCTTCAGATGAATATGTAGAAGTAATGATAGATTACAGTGAAGTTGAAACGGGTATGCAAGAAGCGTTGAAGCTTTTAAAAGTAGGCGATAAGGCCAAAATTATTGTTCCGAGTCATCTTGGGCATGGTTTACTGGGAGATTTGGATCAGATTCCACCTCAAAGAACATTGGTGATAGATTTAACATTATTAGGAATAACAAAATGAAGTATTGGTTAATTATAGGGGTGGCGGCAACTCTTGTGTCTTGTGATACAGAAGATAATAAGCCGGGCACAAGTGAAGTAGAGATTGTTGAGAATAACGCTCCAAAAGTTGTTGTAGATTCTGCGGGTGTAGACTTTGAGGCTGATCGTGAAATTATAGACGAAAAGACTATCGAAAGAGGAGTCAAGATAAAATGGTATGAGCATGGTGAAGGCGAAAAAATCAAATCCGGTGATATGGTTAACATTGATTACAAAGTTTACCTAGAGAATGGTGAGGTTATTGATGGAAATCACCTTATAAAGGCAGAGAGTCTTCCGTTTATGGTTGGATTTCAAATGCAAACAGAAAGTTGGGACAACGCATTGAAAGAACTTAGGGCAGGTGATTTTGCTGAAGTTCTTATTCCAGCAAGCGAAATGAGGGGAGACAAAGAGATTGAAGGAGTGGTGCCTAAAAACTCTAATAACATCCTTAAAATTCGAATTTTAAGTTTTAACGAGCCAACAAAAATCATCGATGGTACCCGTATTTGGCTTATGAATGAAAATGAAGCGAATATCAACTACTTCAATGAATCGAATCGAATTTCCTTCCATTGCTGGGCCTCATCTCCATCCAATCCACGGTACTTTAATACAGAGTGGAAAAACAACCCTTATAGCTTCGGTTTGGGAGATGGAGGACTTGTTCCCGGATTACGTAAAGCGTTAATTAATTCTAAAAAGGCAGACCTTATGTTCGTCCATGTACCTGCTAAAGAAGCCTTTGGAGCAAAGGGATACCAAGACCTAGTTAAACCAAATGAAGACCTACTTTATCGCGTGTTTGTGATGGACGTAACGAAATAAGTAATTCAATTTTTTATCTTTGCGTCGGCTGATTGTTAGCCACAGCAAGAAAATTTAAAATATGCGCATTCTATTAATTTCCTTTCTAACTTTTATCTCTTTTGCTGGAAATTCTCAGCAAATTATCGATACCATCCAATCTGAGGAAGGAACGATGATTGTTTTTGCAAACCGCACTTGGGTGTATTTAGAAGATTTAAATTTCGATGGGATTATGAATCATCATGTTGCTAGTCAGGTTGATACGGACTCGAACCTTAACTATATTCAGTCTTGGGACCACGATGTCTGCTATACTTCTAACTTAGCAAATAATGTGAATGCGATGAAAGATACAATTTGGTTGTGTCTTGAGGACTCGGAAAGCGACAGCTTGGATGGCTTGTTTCACATGCCGACGGATGGAATAATCACTTCGCATTTTGGATGGAGAAGAGGTAGAAATCACAATGGAACTGACCTTGATTTAAATACAGGTGATACTGTTCGTGCAGCTTGGGGAGGAAAGGTTAGGTATGCGAAATTCAATACAAGTGGATTCGGAAACTTGGTTATTATTCGTCATCATAATGGATTAGAAACCTTTTACGCGCACTTAAGCAAGCATATAGTTGTACCGGATCAAATGGTGAATCCAGGTGATCCAATTGGCTTAGGAGGGAATACAGGACATTCTTACGGTTCACATCTTCACTTCGAAGTACGTTTCTATGATATTCCAATGAATCCTGAAAAAGTTATTGATTTTAAAGAGGGCATCGTACGTGATGAAAACTTAATGGTTCATCGAGGGTTGTTCAGACCTGGTGGATATGCACCTAGCTCTTCTGGAAAAGCTGTTGCAAGTGGTGATAAAAAATATTATAGAGTGCGATCAGGAGATACTTTGGGGGCTATTGCATCAAGGAATAGAACAACTGTTTCAAGAATTTGCCAGTTGAATGGTATCCGTCCAACGACGGTATTACAAATTGGTAAAAACCTTAGAATTCGTTAAATACACAATAAGCGTCAAACTAAGACGTAATTAGTATTGAATAAAATTTAATAGTAGTACTTTTGATAACAATGAAAAATACTTTTCTTTTAGCCCTTGGATTTATTGTACTTACTGCGACTTCATGTTCTGATTACAATGAAATCGTAAAGTCAGATGATTACGATAAGAAAATAGCGGCAGCCAACGATTATTTCGAAAGAGGCAGTGTGCCTAAAGTGAAAAATCCAGGAACGAAGAAAGAAAAGCAGAAGATTAATAGTTCTATTATTTTGAGATCAATTAACCTTTACGAGCAAATTTATCAGCGAATGCCCAAGACTGATGAAGGTGAAGTTGCCTATTTCAGATTGGGTAAAGCCTATTATATTGCAGAAGATTATTACATGGCCGGATATTATTTAGGTCAATTCCCTCAACGTTTTCCATACAGTATTAAGGCAGAAGAGTCTTTGTTTTTGAGTGCAATGTGCTCGGTAAACAATTCACCTGAAGCTTCTTTGGATCAAACAGAAACGGAGTTGGCAATAAATGGATTGCAGCAATTTGTAGATAGATATCCAACATCTAATTTTGTTGATTCATGCAACGGAATTATGGATAAACTTCGATTTAAGGTTGAGTTTAAAGAATACAACACCGTAAAACTTTACGCTAAGACGGAACGTTTTGCAGCTGCTGTTAGCTCAGCAAATACATTTATTGATGATTATCCAATGTCAGAATATAAAGAAGAGGTGTATTTTGTCCTTGTCAAAAACTCTTACTTTCTAGCAAAAAATAGCATTGAGGACAAAAAAGTGGGAAGAATCGAGGATACTATTGAAAGATATAATACCTTTGTAACCTTGTTTCCGTCGTCAAACAGAGTTAACGCTCTTGTCAACTATGAGCGAACAATGAAAAGTGAGTTAAGTAAAATAAAGAGTTCAAGCAATTAATTAGACTTATGAATTTTAAGAATAGTACGGCTGAAAAGACAACAATAACAAGAAACACAGACGAAATAGAAGAAACGACTGGTAACATTTACGAGTCGATCGTTTTGATGTCTAAAAGATCAAATCAATTAAGTACAGAATTGAAAGAAGAACTTACTCAGAAACTTTCAGAGTTTGCTTCAACGACTGATAACCTTGAAGAAATTTTTGAAAATAGAGAGCAAATTGAAATTTCTAGATTTTACGAAAGACTTCCGAAACCAGTTGCTATGGCAATTCAAGAGTTAATGGAAGAAAAAATCTACGTTAGAAATCCTATTGTAGAGGAAGACTAAATAAAAAAACATGCGAGGAAAACGCGTCCTTCTTGGAATTACCGGAGGAATTGCAGCATATAAAATTGCTTTCCTTATTCGTATTTTAAAAAAATCAGGGGCTGAAGTCAAATGTATATTGACTCCAGCCTCTTCTGATTTTATAAGTCCCCTTGTGTTATCAACATTATCTGAAAATCCTGTTGGAATCCAATTCTGGAACAAAGAAGATGGTACATGGAACAATCACGTTGAGTACGGATTGTGGGCAGATATATTTGTGGTGGCCCCTTTAACAGCCAATTCATTAAGTAAAATGGCAAACGGAAGTAGTGATAACTTGCTACTTGCAACCTATTTGTCAATGAAAACGAAAACCTTAGTTGCTCCGGCAATGGACCTAGATATGTATGCACATCCAACTACCAAAAGAAACTTGGATGTACTAATTGAAGATGGAGTTGGAATAATCCCTGTGGAATCGGGAGAACTTGCATCAGGATTAAGCGGAGAGGGCAGAATGGCCGAGCCTGAAACGATTCATCAAGTAATTCAAAATTACTTTGACGCACAACTAGAAGCGGAATTTAAAGGAAAGAAAGTTCTCGTTACAGCGGGGCCAACCTTTGAGTCTATTGACCCTGTTCGTTTCATAGGAAACCATTCAAGTGGGAAAATGGGATACAGAATCGCCGAGGAGTTGCTGTCAAGAGGAGCTCACGTAATTCTTGTTTCAGGTCCAACGAAAGAAGAATTGGAACACGATAATTTGACTTTGATCCCAATAAAAACGGCTATTGAAATGTTAAAAGCAGTTCAATTGCATTGGAATAACTGCTCTTATGGTATTTTTTCCGCTGCAGTTGCCGATTACCGTCCAAAGTCTATAGCAGATCAAAAGATCAAGAAAAACGACGACGAATTGTCCATTGAATTGATCAAAAATCCGGATATTTTAAAGTGGGCGGGCGATACGAAATCGAGTGATCAATTATTGGTTGGATTTGCTTTGGAAACCAATCATTTACTTGAAAATGGTAAAAAGAAATTAGCCAAGAAAAATTTAAACCTAATTGTTCTAAATACACTTGAAGATAAAGGCGCTGGATTTGGTGTTGACACGAACAAAATTAGTATTTTAGATAACCACAATAATCTTGTGGAATTCGAGTTAAAGTCTAAGAAAGAAGTTGCAAGTGATATTGTATCACATTTGAAAATGTATATATCGAAATGAAAATAGTTGTACTTATAGCATGTTTGGCCGGGTTCTCAATGGTTGGGAGGTCTCAGGAGTTAAATTGCCAAGTAAACATCGTAACCGATGCATCTCTTGAGGTTACTAGTGTAGAGCTAGAAATTATTGAGCAATTGAAAGGAGTTATTTATGAATTTATGAATAACACGCAATGGACAAAGGACAAGTTCACTGTTGAAGAAAGAATCAATTGCAACCTTCAAATTCAAATTTCGGAAATTCCTCAACCTGGAACGTATTCAGGTGCGGTTCAAGTTCAGTCATCTCGACCGGCATTTAATTCAAGTTACAACACAACAGTTTTCAATTTTCAAGATGAAGATTTGGTTTTTGGATTTTCTAGAAATGCAGTTTTAGCCTATGCTCCTAACCAATATAGAGACAACATAACTTCTATTTTAGCATTCTATGCGTACTATATTATTGCAATGGACTACGATTCATTTTCCAATAAAGGAGGAACGAAATATTTCAATGAAGCACAACAAATTGTAACGAATGCACAATCATCAGGTGCGCCTGGTTGGAAGTCGAACGAGAGAGGGAAAAATAATCGTTATTGGCTAGTAGACAATGCTTTACATCAATTATTTTCTCCACTCAGAGAATGTAGTTACGAATACCATAGAAAAGGATTGGACGTGATTTATGATGACAAAGTAGCTGGACGTAAAGCTGTATTTACTGCTTTAAATAAATTACTTAAGGTTGTTTCAACGCGACCAAATTCTTTAAACGTAACGAACTTTATTCGAGCTAAAACTATTGAACTGGTTAACCTGTATGAAGATGCAGACGCCAAGGAAAAGAACCAGGTCGTCAATCTCTTAAAGAGGCTTGACCCCACGAATTCTTCCAAATATCAGGAGATTCTGGAATAATGATTAAATCCTTAAGAATAGAAAATTTTGCATTAATTGATTCTGTAAACATTCAATTTGACGGTGGATTCACTGTGATAACTGGTGAAACAGGTTCCGGTAAATCTATTTTACTGAATGCATTAAATTTAATTCTCGGAGAAAGAGCCAATTTTTCAGTAATCGGAGAACTAAAGGACAAATCTGTTGTTGAAGCCGAAATCGATATTTCTGGTTTTAATATGAAAAATTTTTTCGAAGCCAATCAGCTTGATTATTTTGATTTGACAATTGTGAGAAGAGAGATCTACAAACAAGGTCGATCAAGAGCATTTATTAACGATATTCCAGTTCAGCTTAATATTTTGAAAGAACTTACAGGAGGTTTAATTCATATTCATTCGCAGTACAATACGCTTGAACTTAAAGACAAAGATTTTCAGCTTAGATTGTTGGATGTTTTGGCTGGAACCCTTAAAAAGCGAACTCAATTTCAAAATGTCTTTGCTGGATACCAATTAAAGAAGAAAGAGCTGACAGAGAAATCATTATTGTTAGCTGAATCTTCGTCTAAGATTGATTATGACTCTTTTCAATTGACTGAACTTCAGGCATTAGATCTTGATAATATAGATTACCAAGCAATGAAGCAAGAGTTGAGTAAATTCGAGAATGCCGATGAACTATTGGCTTCCTTCGGAGCTCTGCTAAACCTTTTGGAAATGGACGGAGGCGTTCTTCAACAACTCGGTCAAGTAAATACAACACTAGAGAAAAACGCTAGTATTGATCCTGTTTTGAACGATCTGCAGAAGCGCATAGCAAGTGTTTTAATCGAATTGAAAGACATTTCAAGCGAGGCAGAAGAGCAATCGGGTTCCATTAGTATTGATCCCAGACAACTAGTTGAATTGTCATCTAAACTGGACTCTTTCAACAAAGCTACTTTTAAACATAGAGTTCAAAATCAAGAGGAGCTTTTACATCTGATGGAGGACTTGAATGGTTCTTCTGATGATCTTGCACAGTTAGAAGGGGATATCGCGCGATTGACGTATGAAATTCAACTCGAAGAAGCTAAGTTGATTGAATTGGGAGAAGTTCTTCACAATGCGCGAAAAAAATCGATTCCGGAGATCGAGACTAGAATTACAAAATCGTTGAATGAACTTAAGTTAGTGAATACAATTCTGGAGTTCAGATTGTCCAAGGAACTTAAACTCACGAAGTTTGGGATTTCTAATCTAGAAATCTATTTCAGTCCAAATGTTGGATTGCCTCCTGTGCCTATTCATCATGCTGCGAGTGGGGGCGAGCTCTCTAGAGTTATGCTGGCACTTCAGAGTTTAATGTCTCAGAAAATTCAATTGCAAACGATTTTATTTGATGAAATTGATACTGGAGTGTCTGGAGATGTTGCTCAAAAAATTGGTCAGACTTTAAAATCGATGGGTGCTGGAATGCAAGTCATTGCGATTACACATTTGCCTCAAGTCGCTGCGAAAGGAGAACAACATCTTTCTGTTTCTAAAGCAATTATTGACGGAAGAACACAATCCTCAGTAATTGAGCTGGATATGGCAGCACGAATAGAAGAAACGGCTCGATTAATGAGCGGTGACGAGATCAATGAAGCTGCTTTGGCAAATGCTAAGGCGTTGATGTCTTAAGAGGATTGTTGTTTGAATAATTCAGAATTAAAAATTCATAATTAATTAGTCATGAAGCTCAAACTTGATTTCAATTTCCCTTCCCTTTCAGGCAATATCAAATACGATGATAGTGTTGTTTTACTCGGAAGTTGTTTCTCCGACAGCATGACTTCCCATTTTCAATATTCGGGATTCAATGCCTTGAGCAACCCGTTCGGAACCTTATTCCATCCAATTGCAATCGCCAATACGATTAAAGCATCATTGACAAATTCAACAGAAGTAATTGTATTAGAACGTGATGGTATTTTCTTTTCATGGGACAGCGGAAGCAAGATTCATGCTAACTCGAAAGAAGACTTGAAATTGAAGGTTATAGCAGCAAGAACTGAGTTGAAAAATCACTTGGAGAAGGCAAATCTACTCGTTATTACCTTCGGAACATCTTTGGGATATAGAAATTTAGAATTGAATCAAATTGTGGGTAACTGTCACAAGCAGCCATCTGAATTATTTGAAAAGGAATTGTCATCTTTTGATGAAATGGCCAAAACTTGGACCGAAGTTGTCAAAGAAATCCGAGCGGTTAATTACTTAATTAAAATTGTATTTACCGTAAGTCCAGTTCGGCATAAAAAAGACGGGTTAGTTGAAAACAACAGGAGCAAAGCGAGATTGATTGAATTGAGTCATTCTATTATTGGAGACAATGCATCGTATTTTCCATCGTATGAGATTCTAATTGACGAATTACGCGATTACCGCTTTTATGCTAAGGACTTTCTGCATCCGAGCGGTGAGGCGGTTGAATATATTTGGGAGAAGTTTAAGGACTATCTCTTTAATGACGAAACCCAAGAATTGATTGCTAAAATTGAAAAGGTTAAGTCTTTGATCAATCATAAGAGTCTGCATCCAAATTCAGCAGCAGATCAAGTAAGAATTCAAAAGGCAAAAGAGCAGCAGCTACTATTGAGTTCAAAATACCCTTCTATTTATTGGGAATAAAAAAATCTGTTTCGGAGAATTGAAACATATTTTAGCAATAGTTGTAAGGTAGAAGCAGTATTGCTTTTAATTCTGTCTTGGAAGGATAATCGCTGAGCTACTATAAACTGAGTTCTCACCCGCTTTTGGATTTTCAATTGATACTTTCCAAATAAATGTCCTTTGATATCCTAGTTGTTCACCTGTTGCTCTGTCAATACCATCCCAACCTTGACTTGCGTCAGAAGTTTCGTACATGATATGACCATCTGTATGGTCCACAATAATCATTGAGAATTTCACACCTGTTCTTTTAACCAAAGCTATAGGAATGAATCTGTTGTTTCTTGCATCTAAACTTCTTGGGTCAAATGCATTCACAGCAAGTAAGTTGTAATTGTCTTTAATATTTACCTGCTTCGTAATACTTGATTTACATCCATTACTACCCGTAACAGTCAACTCAATATCGTGATTTCCTTTTGTGAAGAAATGAGCGGCAGCTTCAGAACCGTTAGTTATTTGTTCATCGAATTTCCATTCATGATTAATTCCAAACGAAATAGAACTAACCTCTGTAGTAGGCAACCCGTCCAAAAGAATTTTATCCAAGTTCACAAAATCAAAATCACTTGTCGGAGAAGAATTTACGTTAAATGAACCTTCTTCTTGCAATTGACCATCTTCCATGTGCCCAATTACGTATATTCCTGCAACAGCTGTTGTTAATTTCGTTTCAGATTTTCCTCTCGCAGACCAAACTGATCCGTTAGGGAAAATGATTGAAATCGGATATTTATTCTGATTTGAAATTTTAATCGATTCTCCTTGACAAACATTGTCAACTAAAGGGAGTATGAAGGGTACTGCTGGAGTCGAAACTTGAGGTTCAATTGGATAAACTACATTCGATCTATCTCCTTGATTTACAATTACTGCATCAGTCCCTCCATGAATAGAGGTATTAATATCAAGAGGAATTACAGGTTCGTTTCCAGTTAATGGTTGGCCTTCGTTTGCAGCAGTTCTAACATTTGCAGACGTTACTATATCAGAAGGAATGTTTTCATTACTATTTACTTCAGGTCCATCCGATATTGAAGAAGTATTCGACTTATTGTTCGTTGTCTTTGGAGTTTTGTTTTGAGTAATTTCTGAAGACGGAGTCGAACTTTTTTGTTCTTCATCGGAATTCGTTATCGCTAAATAAGAAACAGCCAAAGTAGCAACTAAGATACTTGCCGCAACATACCATCTGATGTATGAGCGAGGAGCACCTTTTGCATCAAGCTTAGCGTTCATTGCAGTCCAAGCACTTGCAGCATATGGCAATTCGTAATTTTCAAGACTAGATTTAATAGCATTATCAACAGGTGAACCCGAATCACCAGAAGGTGCGGATCCAGCATCGAGCTTATCGCTCAATGAATCCCAAGCATTAGAGTTGTAAGGTAACTCTAAGTCGTTGAGACTGTCTTTTATAATGTTTTCTATATTTTTTTTCATTCTAATTCTATATCTTCAATCTTCTCGAACTTTTCTTTTAAAGTTCTTTGAAGGTTCATTTTCGCCTTAGACAAGTTTGATTTGGAAGTTCCTTCGCTGATTCCAAGTATCTCTGCTATTTCCTTGTGTGTATATTCCTCCATTACATGAAGGTTAAATACTGCGCGGTAAGCAGGTGATAAATTTTGAACAGCTTCTAAAGCTATTTCAGCTTTTAGTCCTACGAATTGGAGTTCTTCATTCTCAACTATCGGGTCTGACCAGCCGAGTTTGAAATCCTCATCTTTGTCGGTTAGTAAAGGGTTCTTCTTCGATTTTCTGAGGTTATCAATTGCTGTATTAGAGACAATTCTTCTAATCCAACCTTCGAACGATCCTTTGTAATCGAACGCTTCCAACTTGTCAAAGATCTTAATGAAACCTTCTTGGAGCATTTCTTCTGCGGTATCTCTATCACGAGCATAACGCATACAAATACCTAACATCTTTCCGTAGAAAAGTTTAAACAACTCTTCCTGAGATCGACGGTCGTTTTTTACACAACCGCTTATTAATTCCTTTAAATGTTCTTTATTCTCCACATTGATTTCATTCGTTAAACGAGACTCTTTTAATACGGTTGCCTTAGAGTGTCAAGAATTCTTTTCTCAGGGCCAAAAAATACCAAAATTTAGACGTTATTCTCTTACAATTATATTAATTTTGTTTCTCACTCGATTATAATTAATCAATACTAGACAAAAATGAAAGTAACTGTTGTAGGTGCTGGAAACGTTGGTGCTACTTGTGCAGACGTATTAGCACACAAAGAGATCGCTAATGAAATCGTTTTGCTTGATATCAAAGAAGGTTTTGCAGAAGGTAAAGCATTAGATATTTGGGAAACTTCTCCAATCAATCAATATGATTCAAGAACAATTGGATCTACAAATGATTACTCAAAGACGGCAGATTCTGATGTAGTTGTTATTACATCTGGGTTACCAAGAAAACCGGGTATGTCTCGTGACGATTTAATCGCGACGAACGCTGGAATTGTGAAAATGGTAACAGACAATGTTATTAAGCATTCACCAAACGCAAAAATTATCTGTGTTTCGAATCCATTGGATGTAATGACTTACTGTACTTATTTAACGGCTAAAGTTGATCGTAGTAAAGTTTTCGGAATGGCTGGTGTTTTAGATACTGCTCGTTACCGTTCTTTCTTAGCGTTGGAATTGAATGTTTCTCCAAAAGATATCCAAGCGGTATTGATGGGAGGGCATGGAGACACTATGGTACCTCTTCCTCGTTATACAACTGTTGCTGGTATTCCTGTTACTGAATTAATTTCGAAAGAAAAATTAGACGAAATCATCGAAAGAACAAAGTTCGGAGGTGGAGAAATCGTTAAATTACTTGGAACATCCGCATGGTACGCTCCTGGAGCTGCTGCTGCTCAAATGGTAGAAGCTATCGTTAGAGATCAGAAAAGAGTTTTCCCGGTATGTACATGGTTAGACGGTGAGTACGGCATGAAGGATATCTTTTTAGGAGTTCCTGTTGTTTTAGGGAAAGACGGAATCGAAAGAATTATCGAACTTGATTTGAACGAAGAAGAAATGGCAATGTTAAAAGAAAGTGCTGAAGCGGTTAAAAACGTAATGTCTGTTCTTGACAACATGAATGTAGACGCTTAAGTCTCAAAATAGAATATCAAAAGCCCTTCTTGGAATTTCCTTGGAGGGCTTTTTTGGTTTTATAATTTCGGATATATAACTGATAACTATAGATTAACGAAATATAAATTGTGAATTTTCAAGTATCATTGCATCTTAATAATATGATTAGAGTCTTACTTGTGTTTTTTGCGATTGTTTGTTCATTCATGAGTTATGGAAAAGATTCTGTTGTTGTTATTGTTGAAATTAGAAGTGTGACCGAGGATGAAACTGTTCAGAATGTAGTTGCCAGAATTGAAATTGGAAGTAAGTCCATTTATAGAACATCAAGCCAAAAAGGTGTGTTTTCGTTTAAGGTACATGTTGGAAATGGTATTACATTTAAATTAAACCACACGCAATTCGAATCATCAAAAATATTCGAAAGAATCTCTCCTAAGTGCATAAAGGATACAATTAATTATGTTTTTAAGATGAAGACCATCAAAACGCAGCAATTGAGCGATATCGTTATCCCTGCGCCAGGAATTCCTAAGGTTGTTTATCAGTCACCTCGATTACACGTTCAAGATTTCGAAATTCAAAACAACGGAGACATTCTTTTGTTGGCGTATTCCAGACAATTAAAAAAAGGGAGCGAACTTCTTTTGTACGATGGACTAAAGGTTAGAAGCAAGTTTCAAGTTCCAGGATTAGCGGAAGAAATCATTCGAGATTATAGAGGAAACCCACATTTAGTGTGTAAAGATGCCATTTATGGTATTCATACAAAAGATAAGAAAATAGGAATATCTACAACAGATAAGCAGTACTATTTAACGTATTTGGCGCCCATCGTTGATACGAATAAAACGATAATGTACTTCTCCAATTTCAATCCAGATTATCCAGCTTTTGAGTATTTCGCATTCGATCAACGCGATTCTGCTTACAAGAAAATCATGAAAATTGAAGATGCATTGATGATGGAACTGTACCGCTCAGAATACAAATGGGTAGATGTGAGAACGAAACTGTGGGCTAAGAAGAAAGAACTGGCTACAGGTATTGACGCCGAAATCTGGGTGGGTGCAAATTACTTTACGCAATCTCTTTACTATAAAGAATTGTATGCTCCGATGTTCCATCGCAACGACAGCCTATTCGTATTTGATTATTACAAAGACAAATTATACACTTTTGACGAGAGAGGCGATGCTCTTGATAGTGTTGGGATTTACCATCATTATAACCCAAAGTCGATTGGATGGAAAAAGAACTTAATGCAAGATCGAGTTACTGGAGAAGTCTACGCATTGTTTGATAGAGCAGGTTATTCATACCTCGGTTGGGTAGATACGAAAACAGGCGAGATCAAAGAGCAAGTTAAATTGGCGCATCGATACGTTGAAAAAATCATTATAAACGGCAATTTCATCTACTACATTTACCGCGAATTCGAGTCTGCTGATAAGAAACACCTTTGGAGAGATCGGCTGCCGTATTCTTTTGGAAATGGAACCGTTCCGGATGGAGATGATGGCGAAGAAAGAGAGGTAGATTAATTCTGAATCTGTTATAGATAAGACGTATCCGAAGCGTTAATAAAAAATTAAACCTTATTGGTACGGACTTCGCAATACACTATCCGACAAGAAACTAGTAAATGTTATAAGAAGAGCTTGGGTGGGAGTCCAAGCTTTTTTTATGCCCTGAACTTTAATTTTCCGTTAGTCAATCCAAATCTAATGTTTGTTCTTTGACTATTTTGAATTCAAATGATGCCCTATCTTAGAGCCCATACTGAAACACGCTTGAAGTAAATAGCCTCCAGTTGGAGCATTCCAATCGCTCATCTCACCGATACAGAAATTATTAGGAAGCTTACTCAATTCGTAATTTTCGTTTAATTCCGTCAATACAATTCCTCCTGTAGTTGAAATAGCTTCATCCAAAGATGCGGCAGCAGTTAATGTTACTGGCAATGCTTTCACTTTTTTCGCTACTGAATTGATGTCCATAAATTCTTCACGAGTTGTGTTTAGTTTTAATAGATCAAGCTTTGAAGGGCCGAGCTTTACATATTTTCTAAGAATATCAGTTGTTTTTGGAACTCTAGCTTTGTACATTTTTTCCAATAAGACTTCCATTGTCAATGTTGGCTTTAAGTCAATCAGAACCGTTGCTTCACCTTTTTTTTCAAGAAGTTCTTGAATTTGAGGACTTAAGGCATAAATAGCATTTCCTTCGAGGCCAAATTCAGTGATTACGGCTTCACCTTTTTGTTCATTGCCAAAACACGACATTGAGATATTCTTCAATGGTTTTCCAGCGTTACGTCCAAGGAACCCTTTTGTCCAATCCACTTTGTATGCACAATTGGCAGGGGTGAATGGAAGCATTTCAATATTTTTCTCTTCGAACAGATTGCTCCAAGAACCATCTGAACCAGTCACTTTCCAACTTCCTCCTCCCAATGCGAAGATCGTGTAATCAGATTTTACATTTGTAGAATCATTGAAGACCAATGCATCTTTATTCCAGCCCGTCCATGTATGTTCTGTTTTGATCTTAGTACCATTTGCATCTAACTTTTTAAGGATAGCATTCAAGACCTCGATTGGTTTGATTCCTTCTTCTGGATAAACTCTGTGGCTGCTTCCTTCAAATGTTGGAATTCCCAATTCTTCCAACCAAGTTCTCAAATCTTCATTTGAAAATTCAGTCAATGCTTCTTTCAGAAATTCAATAGGAGTGAAGCGCTCAATCATTTCCTCAATTGATTCAGAGTGGGTTATATTAAAACCTCCGTCTCCAGCGACAAGAAATTTCCGGCCAACGGATTTGTTCTTTTCATAGAGAGTAACATCGAATTTACTAGAATCCAAAAAGGCCGCTGTCATTAATGCTGATGGGCCACCGCCAACAATTGAGATTGATTTTTTCATTGCATCAAAGATAGGATTCTTTCGCGCTTAGTTGCAGCCGTCTTGGGAAATAACCGAGATCAAAAATGCAGATCGTTGATCTTTTTCATACGCACGAACTTTTACCCTCTCATCCGTCACTTGAATCAAGTGCATCGGAATGTTATTTTGTTCCAAATACTTCTTTAAAAATTTCACGCGAGCCTTTGTGTGGTCTTTTTTTTCAATTGAACTTCCCATGTAATAAAGATCCAAACATAGAGTAGGGTATTGCTCGAAAAGAAGCTTCAAGTAATTGATATTGAACCCCTCAATTTCTGAAGTTTTATTTTTCCCGAAGTAGATGGCTGCATTTTCCTCGGCACTTGCTGTAATGTTCTTTACCAATTGAACATCAAATGTGTAATTCGAACCAACGACACTATCCGTGGGTTGATAAATTATGATGTCCGTTTCTGATTGATATTTATAATCAAAAGTGAGGATGTACGCGCTGTCGTAATTGAAAGTGGTATTTATTATGAACTGCCCTTGCGAATCACTAATAACAGACAAGGTTGAATCTGTATTCTCCCATAATGTCACGGAAAGTCCTTTCAGGAGTTCATTTTTATCGTTTTTGAGTGTTCCGTTTAACGCAACTTCCTTGGTTTGAGCAAAAGTAGTCAAATGAAGAATTAAGAAGCTAAAGATTAGAATTTGTTTCATCTTTAATGAAATAGCGATTTTCTAGAACTCTACTGAAATAGAAACAGGGAAATGGTCTGAATAACCTTCCAAATAATTTCCTCCTCCAAATGTTCTGAAAGGAACAGTATTACCTTTGTATTCAGACAATAAAAACTTAGGACTGTGAATTTTTCCTGATTTTGAAATAACGTTTACACCTTTCTTTTTGTGGAAGTTTTTTGAAACCATGATGTGATCTAAAATTCCCCAATCGCCTCTGTAGTTATAAGATCCGCCAAATTGCCCTGATTCTGCTGTGATCATAGGACAAAGTGTTTTTGTAATTAATTTTGGAGCGTTATTCTCTGGATAATCATTTAAGTCGCCCATAAATACAATTTGGACGTTTTTATCGGCGGCCAATAAAGAATCAATGAATTTTTTTCCAGCAGTTGCCGCTATAAGTCTTTTTGAGTCACTTGCATCTTGCCCTCCTCGACGGCTGGGCCAGTGGTTTACCATTGCGTAAATGACTTCTTTCTTTCTTGAAAATTTAGCCCAAACGATATCTCTACTTGGCGAGGAGCCTTCTGGCATTTGAAAGCGAACGACACCATCTTCCAATAAAGTAAGTTCTGTACTATCATAAATAATTGCGTTGTCAATCCCACGCTTGTCAAGGCTTTCCGTGTGAACAACGCCATGTGTTCCTTTTAGCGCTCCACCGTTTACAATATCCACAACGACTTGCTTGTTTTCAATTTCGCAAACTCCTATGATCAAAGGAGAGGTGAATTCTCCAAAAACTTTATTGATGTGTTGAATTTTAGTATTGTATTTTTCAGAGTTCCAATTGTTCTTTCCATCGGGAAGAAATTCCGCATCATTTTTATCCTTAGTATCAAGCGTATCGAACAAATTATCGACATTGTAAAAAGCAATTGTATGCTCCTCCGATTGCGAAAATGTTGAAAATGTTACGGTTAGAAAGGCGAGTAAGGTAAGCTGTTTTAGCATTTTAATTAGGCTTTAATTGAGTCTTTAATCAAATTTCGTGCAAGAGGTCCCTCACACATTACTGCATCTAAAATAGAAAGATTCATCGTGAAACTTTCATCCGATGGAAATACTTGGATGTAAGGCCCAGGAAGGAGGTCTTGGTTTAAATTTTTATCGGTTAATAGTGATCGTGGGTCGTTCTCGATCACAGGTTGAAACGAATTGGTTAGAATTAATTCTGTTGAGATGTCCAACCAGTCTAAGATGCGCTGTGAAATATTCATATTGAATTTCAGGAAATTCGTTTCTTCTGAAAATAATATTTCATGAACTTCAATGCTGTAATAATCAAAAAATGCTGCACTTTGATAAGCGCTCATTATCGATCTCCAATGTCGTTTCTGCCAATTTTCATCCACAGATAGAAGAACTTCATCCGTCGGTGTTTTAGAGCCAGAGTGCTTTTTCGTCGGAATGGATAAGGTTAAAATTCCATCTGCACCTAGAATGTCACAACGGTTTCGATACGATTGTTTCGGGAAATGTTCCTTCGCTTCTATGTATACTTTTTCGTGCTTCGCTACTTCTTTGAAATAAGCAATGCTTCCGAAATAAGTGGTAGGAAGAACCGGTATCATTTTATCACGGTAAACATTCTGTCCCAACGGAATCCGCCATTTGGATCACTTGAAAGCCAAACCATTGATGCTTTACCAACGATATGATCTTCAGGAACAAATCCCCACATTCTAGAATCAGCCGAGTTAAATCGATTGTCTCCCATCATCCAGTAATAGTTCATTCCGAACGTATAAGTCGTTGCTTTTTTTCCATCAATAATAAACGATCCATCTGGTTTTTCAACCAAAGTATGTCCTTCGTAAGAAGTAATAATTCTTCTGAAGTAAGGAATATTGTCTTTGGATAATTTAACGGTTTGTCCTTTGTACGGAATTTGAAATTCTTGGAAATCGGTTACTGTATTTCGGATATTCGGATCATTTGGGAAGGCTCCCAAATTGTCTATTGAAATATTTTCCGAAGGTAATTTACGTTGAAGCGTAAATTTAATATCAGGATTTTCTTTTTTAAGCTTAGCCAACGTAGCTTTATTTACATGAACACCAATTTTCTCGCCTCTACGAGGGCCAGATTGTATTACGCTGTATTGTGTAAAAACATCAAAATCAAATTTGGAGAGCATTTCTTCGTCTGACTTTATATTAAATTTATACATTGAATCGGCTAGGTAAAGCAAATTTTGCTGATCCGCGATTTTCGCTTTTTTCCCATTAACAAATAATTGTGAATTTTCCAATCGCAATTTCTGTCCTGGAATGCCCATGCATCGTTTAATGTAATTCTCTCTTTTATCAACTGGACGATAAATCAGTCCATAATGCTTGGTGTATGGCTCATCAACTGAAGTTTGTTTATGAATAAGTCCTGATCTAAGTAAAGTTCTGGCTGATTCTTTCCACTTATTAATATTATTAATATATGCAGCATATATTTTTTCGTTCACTCGTAAAGAGATGAGCTTCTCTAAATCATCATCTGAAATATCTTTGAATTCAGCTTTAATACCGTTTTCAATATACTCCATTTCTGCAGGGCTTAATTGAGTTTGCGGGTTAGAATGTTCCCATAAAAACTGAGCTTCATCATTTAGAAGTTGATAGTAGTTATGTCCCATTAAACCGTCAGGCATCCTTGGATCATAGACTGCCGTATCTCCGGCTGGATAGTTAAAAACAACAACATCATATTGTTCAACCTTACCAAAACCTGGCAGTCGGACATAATTCGAAGTTTCAATTCCGAGGTATGATTTGACATCAACAAATGGAACCGTATTGTGTACCAAAGGATAAGAGAATGGTGTAACTGGAACTTTAGGTCCATACGCCAATTTGTTCACGAATAGGAAATCACCAACTAAAAGCGTTTTCTCCATCGAACCAGTTGGAATTTTAAATGGTTCGAAAACATAAGTTCTGATAATCAATGCAGCTATAAGGGCAAACCAAATTGAATCTCCCCATTCCTTGACTTTTGTCTTTTTACCAGGCTTTGCTCTTGTTACAGCAGCAAATCCCAAGGCAATTGCGTGTCCAAGTATTGGCAATGAAAGAAAAAGAGCTAAATGATCTCCCCATTCTCTATCACTAACTTCTTTGCTGTTTGCCCAATTTGTTTCAGGTAGCATTTTGTCTCCAGACGTTGCAATTTTATACATTATTACATACGGAAAGAAAATACCTTGAAGCGTATCTAACAGAGAGAAATAACCGAACCTACGGATGTATGAAACATTCGCGACTGACCACATTGCAATATGGACACCAGGAAAAATCAAGAGCAATGACCACCAAGGTTTTTGAGATCCTAATTTAAAGGCTATGAAATAATTATAACCTGGAACTAAGGCCTCCCAAGCTTTTCTGTCTGCTTGTTCAAAACTCTTCCACCACATTGCTAAATACGGGTGAAGTAATAACAACAGGTAAAAATAAAATATGTTCATCTTTCTTATTTAATAACATCTTGCATGGTGAAAACGCCCTGTTTCCCCATTAACCATTCTGCTGCGATCACAGATCCAAGTGCAAAACCTGATCTATTATGCGCTGTATGCTTAATCTCTATACTATCGATATCTGAATTGTATCCAATTATATGTGTACCAGGAACACCATCTTTTCTATGCGAAGTAACAGCGATCTGGCCTACTGAAGTCGTAGGAGTTTCATTCTCTTGATGGATCCAAGCTTTTAAATTGTCATTTGAAAGCATCATGTCATTTGCCAAAGTGATTGCTGTACCACTTGGTGCGTCAAATTTTTGTAAATGGTGAAACTCGTCTATAGAAGCTATATATTCATCGTGAGGCGCCATCAATTTTGCCAGTCTTCGGTTGATATCAAAAAAGATGTTCACACCGACACTAAAGTTTGAAGCGTAGAGTAGTGCACCGTTTCTTTTTGTTACAAATTCTTTTACTTTGGGAAGTTGTTCGTTCCATGCTGTCGTTCCTACGACAACAGGAGTATTGTTGGTTACGCAATGTTCAATATGCTTTACGGCCATGTTTGGAGCTGTAAATTCAATAGCAATATCAATCTTCTCAAAGTCCAGATCTTCAACTGGAGTAAGGCTTGTACTCGTAGCGACAATTTTATGTCCGCGAGAAATAGCGATTTCTTCAATCACTTTTCCCATCTTACCATATCCAATTAATGCTATGTTCATTCTTTAACTATTGAGGCAAAAATAAGCTTTTAGCCATACCGTGCAATTGATTTAACGAAAATTAAAACTCATTTTAAGCCCAGCAGTTCTATAATTTAAAAATGTTGGCTCCAATTTCATGGATAGATCTTCAGATATATCGAAAGAGACGAAATGAGCTTCAACCCCGGCATCGATAATTTGAATGAAGTATACAACTGCAACTCCTAGTATAGAAAGGTCCCTCCAATCCAAGTGCTGTTTGTACAAACTTAGGATTCCAGCATCTGTAAATTGGGCGTAATTTGGACTGGTAATATTATCTTGTCGAAGTGTGTATTCTTCCTTATAGTTTTTTTGTTCGATCTGATTGTAAATCAAGAAGTAAGTCGATGCGCCTAAAGCTCCATAAATTAATGGAACTTTCCAAAAGGCTTTCTTTTTCCCTTTTGGCATTGCTATGTGATTGTAGATTTGACCTGCTCCAGGAGCAACTACAGAAAGAATTACAGCCTTTTTTACGGAGTGTAAAGTGTCTTGTACAACTGCCGTAGTATCGTCCTTAGAGGCAAAACTTGTAGAAGTGAATAGGATAAATAGAAGAAGGACTAACCCTTTCATTACTTGTTTAATAAGTCAATAATGCGGCTTAAGTCGACATCGGAATTAAAATTCACAACAATCTTACCATTACCATTTGGTGACTTTTTAATTTCCACTTTTGTTGAAAGACGATCACCAAGATGTTCCTTGAACGTAAATTCAGTTTTCGTTATTTCAAGTTTTGCTTTTTTTGGCAATTGTTCTTGCTCTTCCGGAGTTCCTGAAATTTTTTCTCCTCTTAAGATTGCTTCAATATCACGAACAGAAAGTTTTTCATTTACAACCCTATTGAACAATTCAACTTGCGTTTCTCCATCCCCAGCGGAAACGAGAGCTCTAGCATGGCCCATTGTTATCTTTCTTTCTCTAACTCCTGCTTGAATATCGGGGGGTAATTTGAGTAATCTTAAATGATTCGTGATACTCGAACGACTTTTAGATATTTTCTGACTTAATTGATCTTGTGTTAATTCAACTTCTTCAATAAGACGTTGGTAAGAAAGTGCAACTTCGATCGGGTTTAAATCTTCACGTTGAATATTCTCTACCAAAGCCATTTCAAGCATAGCTTGATCGTTGGCAATTCTTATGTAAGCAGGAACTTCAGTTAACTTCGCCAATTGCGCTGCACGGAAACGACGTTCACCAGAAATTAATTGGTACTTGTCACGTCCCAGTTTACGAACGGTTATCGGCTGAATAATTCCGTGAATTTTAATTGATGTACTTAATTCTTGAAGTGCCTCTTTTTCAAAATTTGACCTCGGGTTAAATGGGTTGGCTTCAATACTTGAAATGGAAATCGTGGAAATCGATCCTACAATTCCGTCTCCAGATGAAGTGCTTGTGATGTCAGTTTCTGAGTTTTCTAGAAGTGCACTTAGTCCTTTTCCTAAAGCAGATCTTTTCTTCGTATTAGAGCTCATCGCTAATCTTTATTTTTTTGTCTTCGTTCGAAATTTTTGTCAAATCATTTCTCTGTAGAATCTCTCTCGCAAAATTCAAATAGTTTACAGAGCCTTTGCTTGCTGCATCATGCATTATTATCGTTTCACCATAACTAGGTGCTTCTCCCAATTTTGTATTTCTATGAATTACCGTATCAAATACAATTTCCTGGAAATGCATTTTCACTTCTTCAACAACTTGATTTGCTAAACGCAGGCGCGTATCATACATTGTCAAAAGAATCCCTTCGATTTCCAGATCAGGATTAAGTCTTCCTTGCACAATCTTAATAGTGTTCAAAAGTTTCCCAAGTCCTTCCAATGCAAAGTATTCACATTGAACTGGAATCATAACGGAATCCGCAGCAGTTAAAGAATTCACAGTAATCAAACCTAGAGAAGGGGAGCAGTCAATAATAATAAAATCATATTGATCTTTAATCTTTTCAAGGGCGAACTTAAGCATGTACTCGCGGTTCGGAAGATTGATCATTTCCAACTCCGCACCTACCAAATCAATATGAGATGGAAGAATATCCAAATTTGGATTATCCGTTTTTACAATTAAATCAGAAGGATCGACATCGTTGATTAAGCAATCATAAATAGTCTTGTTCTTATTCGGGTCTAGTCCGACACCAGAAGTCGCATTCGCCTGAGGATCTGCATCAACTATCAATGTTTTGTATTCTAATACGCCTAAACATCCGCTTAAGTTGATTGCAGTAGTTGTTTTTCCAACACCACCTTTTTGGTTCGCAATTGCAATTATTTTACCCATTTAATGAAAAAATTGAATTATAAAGATAAGTTAAATGCGCATTGAATGGTCGGAAAGTAATCACTAGTTATCAACGAAAATCGTGTTGATACAATATTAATAAAATGGAAGGAAATAGAATTAGTTATAGATCTTAAAACGAAACTCGTGAAACAACTTCTAATTCAGTTTTTTCTGCGACTTCATACTCGCTAGAAGATGTTAACTCTTGAATTTTGTTCAAGGCATCTTTTAAGCCGTCTTCGAACTTTTTAAAATCCTCCTTGTACAAGAATATTTTGTGCTTTTGATATGATTCTCTGCCATCAACGAACGTTTTTTTACTTTCCGTTAAGGTTAAATTAAGGTCATTCCCTTTTGTTGACTTCACATCAAAGAAATAAGTTCTTTTGCCCGCTCTAACTATCTTTGAATAAATTTGATTATTCTTATCGTACTCCATAATCGTGGTATTTAATTGTCAAATGACTAGACAAACGTTGTACTTTTTTTATCATGAAACAACAGATTCCCTAATCTTTTCTGTTTAATGAAAAATACGTATGTTTCCAAAAAATCAGCAATTTAACTCGTCTCTTCCTCCGCTAATTGCTTCTGATAAAGCTCGGCATAGGCGCCATTTGCCAGAATCAACTCTTCGTGTGTTCCTTTTTCAGTAAGGCGACCTTCTGCTATATTGATAATTCTCGATGCATTTCGAATGGATGAAACACGATGGCTGACAATCATGGAAGTGATATCATTCATGTTTTTGAAATTGCGAAGGATGATTTCTTCTGTTTCCGTGTCCACGGCGGATAAACAATCATCTAGAATTAAAATTTCAGGCGTGCGAATCAAAGCTCGAGCGATACTAATTCGCTGTTTTTGTCCACCACTTAAGTTAACTCCTCGTTCTCCTAATAAGGTATCAAATCCCGATTTAAACTCAATAATATTGTGGTAGACATGTGCCTGCTTCGTTACCTCAATCAACATTTCCTCTGAAGCATCTCCTTTATTTAATCCAAACGCAATGTTGTTCTTGATCGTGTCCGAGAATAAAAATACGTCTTGAGGAACAACACTAGTCCGACTCCTTAGTTCATCTAAATTGCAATCGTTAATATTCTTTCCGTCAATTAAAATGACTCCACTTTGTGGTTCGACTTGGCGTGTCAGCAACTGAATAATAGTTGATTTTCCGCATCCTGTTCTTCCAATGATGCCGAGTGATTCGCCTTTTTTAATGATGAAACTCAAATTATTGATTGCCTGAACACCAGAGTTCGGGAAGGTGTAAGAGACGTTTCTAAATTCAATTTCCTTTTTAAATACAAGTGGCTCTTGAGATCGGTTAACAATTTCGGGTTCTTCTTTTAAAAACTCATTGATACGTTCTTGAGAAGCAGCCGCCCTTTGAATTAATGATGTCACCCATCCAACAGAGGCAAATGGCCAAGTCAACATATTAACAAAGAAGATGAATTTGGTTATATCACCAATTGTCATATTACCGTTGATATGAAAAATTCCTCCCAAATAGATGCAAAGTACGCTACTTAGTCCAACTAGGATAAATATTGTTGGCATGAACAAAGCATTGACAAATACAAGTTTCATGTTTTTATTCTTGTAGGCATTCGCAGACAAATTGAATTTATCTTCAACCTCCTTAGTTCTATCATACGCCTTTACCACCCGGATTCCTGAAAAGGTTTCTTGAACCAATGTTGACATAAAGGATTGTTCTTTCTGAACCGTTGTACTTATTTTATTGATTCGAGAAGCTACTTTGTATATTATGAAGGACATAAGTGGAAGGGGGGCCAAAACAACGAGGGTTAACAAGCCATTAATAGAGATCATCACACTAATAACAAGAATTGAAAGAACAACGAGATTAATGGTGTACATAATACCTGGTCCAAGATACATTCGGACTTTAGTTACATCTTCCGATATCCGGGTCATTAAGTCTCCAGTATTGTTTTTCTTGAAAAATGTGTAACTTAATTTTTGATATTGTTGGTAGATTTCATTTTTTAGATCATACTCTATATACCTCGACATGATTATGATTGTCTGTCTAGTTAGAAATAAAAATATTCCAGCTATTAGGGAAAGTAGTATATAGTATCCGCCGACTTTAAAAGCGTAATAGAAAAGGTCGTCAGGGTTGTATGTGCTGTTCCATTCTTTTAGATCATCGGTTACATCACCAAAGTATTGTGGCATTAAAACTTTGGCGAGGTTTGTTCCAATAATGAACAATATTCCCAAAAGCATTCTCCATTTGTATTTAATGAAATATTTATTGAGATAGCTAAGTGACTTCATGCGATAATTTCCTATTTTTGCCCCACTATTTACATGGTTTTGTAAAAGTAAATAATAGATTGAGATAATTTAGCGCTTTGATATGATTGAAGTAAAAAATATTGAGGATACGAACCTCGCTGGAAATCCTGTAATTGCTCAAATGAGCAATTACAAGCATGAACAGCTTTTGTTCTGTAATGATAACGAAACAGGTTTAAAAGCAATAATCGCAGTACATAATACGGTTTTAGGTCCAGCACTCGGAGGAACGAGAATGTGGTCTTACAAAAACGAAATGGAGGCATTGAATGATGTTCTTCGTCTCTCTCGCGGTATGACTTACAAAAATTCAATCTCTGGGCTGAATTTAGGTGGCGGTAAAGCGGTCATTATTGGTGATGCTCGAGCCATGAAATCTGAAGCTTTGTTTAGAAGATTTGGAAAGTTTGTGAATAGCTTGGCCGGAAAGTACATTACAGCAGAAGATGTTGGAATTAATCCAATGGACATGTCATGGGTGAGTATGGAGACGGATCACGTTGTTGGTCTTCCTGGGAAAAGTGGAGATCCTTCGCCGGTTACAGCTCATGGAACTTATGTAGGGATGAAAGCTTGTGCGAAAGAGCAATTTGGTACTGATTCTTTAAGTGGTAAGAAAGTTGCCGTTCAAGGAGTTGGACATGTAGGTGAATATTTGGTTGAAGCACTTACGAAAGAAGGTGCAGAGGTTTATATCACAGATATACACGAACCAACTTTAAAAAGAGTATCTCAAACGTATGGGGCTAAAGTTGTTGGTTTGGATGAAATATATGAAATCGATATGGATATTTATGCTCCTTGTGCGCTAGGAGCAACCATAAATGATACCACGTTATCAAAATTGAAGTGTTCAATTATCGCTGGTGCTGCAAACAATCAACTTCAACAAGAAGGATTGCACGGTACAGAGGTAATGAGGAAAGGAATCATTTATGCTCCTGACTATGCGCTAAATGCTGGTGGCGTTATTAATTGTTATTCTGAAGTGAAAGGTTTATCTCCAGAATGGGCAATGAATAAAGCCGAAGAAATTTACACAACGATTCATAATATCGTTAAGCGTTCGTCATCTGAAAATGTTCCGACATATCAGATTGCCAATAAAATGGCAGAAGAACGTATTGACTCTATTGGGAAAGTTAAACTTCCAATGTAAGCGAATGCTGAATAGACGACACTTAAGAGTAAAAGTTCTTCAATCTTTATATGCGTATTTCCAATCGAAAGATGGGCATACAGCTATTTCTGAAAAGGAATTATTGACAGCAGTAGAACGAATTTACGATCTTTATTTGTACCTGTTATTGTCCTTTGATGAACTTAAAGTTCAAGGGACACGTAGGATTGAAGATTCTAAGCTGAAGATTCGGCCAACGGATGAAGAGCTTGATCCGAATACAAAATTCATTGATAATCAACTCATTTCTATTTTAGGGAATCATCCTGAATTAAGAGCTTGTTCTGAAGATCGAAAAGTGAATTGGGTAGGAGATGAGCACCAGGAGTTGTTCCGTAAGATGTATTTGAATTTAAGAGAAAGTGAGACTTACTTTGAGTTCATGAACAATGATGCGAAAGGGTTTGCTGAAGATATGGTTTTTGCTATTGCCGTCTTTAAATCAGAGATTGCAAACTTCCCTTTGCTTTATGATTTCTTTGAAGAAAAGAGTATTCACTGGATGGATGATATCGATTTGGCTTGCACAATGGTTATCAAAACTTTAAAGAACTTTAACGAAGATGGTCCCAATCAAATTTTACCTTTGTATAAGGATAAAGAAGATGAAGTTGATTTTATCAGACAATTACTTCGAAAAACCATTTCGATGGACGTTGAGAACGAAAAATTAATTGATGAATTGACAAGTAACTGGGAGTTAGACAGAATTGCGAAAATGGACGTGATTCTAATGAAAATGGCAATTACTGAATTGCAAATTTTCAACAATATTCCAACCAAGGTGACACTAAATGAATATATTGAAATTTCAAAATTCTATAGTACACCAAAGAGTAATGGATTTATTAATGGAGTTCTCGATAAAGCAATTGGCCGTCTGGATAAAGAAGGATTAATTACAAAAGTTGGACGGGGATTAAAAGAATAAGATTATGATAAAATTTTTGACACTATCATTATTGATTGCAATGTTCGCTTCTTGTGAGTCAGATCCAGAAACAGATGTGATAGTAGGGAACAAGACAACAATGAAAATTGATCGCTTGTACGATGCTGGAGAGGTAATGAAAGGAGAAGTTATTACAGCGAAGTTTAGAGTGACCAATACAGGAAAGTATCCATTGACTTTGGCGAGTGTTAAACCGTCGTGCTCATGCACTGTTTCTTCTTATCCTAAGGAACCAATTACACCGGGAGAATCAGATGTAATTACTGCAACTGTTAATACAGATAGATTAGGTACAGGTACTTTAACAAAACACGTGAATGTCACGGCAAACACAACCCCCTCAGTTACCCAATTAAAAATCAGGGGATTGGTTATGAATAAATAGTAAATTAAATTAAATTAAAAGAGAAAGATAATGATAAACATAATAATGATTCTTCTCATGGTCGTAGTATTCTACTTCTTCATGATGAGACCACAAATGAAAAAGCAAAAGGAGCTTAAAGCGTTTCGCGAAAATTTAGCAGCAGGTAACAAAGTAGTTACTATCGGAGGAATTCATGGGAAAATCCTTTCAGTTGATGAATCAACAATTTTAATTTCTACTGAAGGTGGAAAATTAAGAATGGACAAAACAGCAGTTTCAAGTTCTCCCGAAGATTCTTTGGATAAGAAATAAAAACTTATTTTAAATAGACAAATCCCTCTTGAGTATTCTCTTGAGGGATTTTTTTTGAGTCCATACTAATATGGTTGCATTTTCTCTACATATTCCGTTGAAAAAATTGCTTCGACTAAACATCAATTTTTTAAGTTAAAAGATTATTTTTATGCATTACAGGGCACCATTTTTATAACTACTTATATCGATAATTAAAAAATTACTTTGAAAATTATACTCGCTTTCCTATCATTCTTTTTTATCCTGTCTAGTTGTGGTGACGAGTCGAATGGTTTCAAGCCCAAGAAGAATTTAGTGGTTGCAATGACAGAAGAAGATAGTATCACAGCAACAATAGATTCTTTGCATATCACATCTGAGATGGACATGTCTTTAATTAGCCCTGAGGACCGTGGAGAATTTTTGAAAAATTTAGCTGAAATAGAAAAGAAGCATGGTCAGCAATGGGATTTCTGTACTTGTGTTTTAAAGAATGACTCTATTAATAAAGCATTTATGAAAAAACTTTCTGATGAGGCTTTCGATGAGTTGTCTTTAAGGTTTGATGCCATCGATGCTAAGTGCAAAGCCTTTATAGCCCAGAATCCAAATCAAACTCCTGGTGATCGTGCGAAACACGAGAATAAAGTAAGAGATTGCTTATGTTTTAATTAGAATAAATTGTAAATTCATTAACAACATATATTATAAGATTATGAAAAACAATTACTTAGTAGTATTAGTCTTGTTATTATCGGCTTCAGTATACGCTCAAACTGGACGTGTAACACTTATCGAAACTTTTACTTCGTCAACATGTCCACCATGTGTAGGAGGAAATATTAATCTCGAAGGAATTCTAGATGATTCACAGAATGATGATCAAGCAGTGTCTTTAAAGTATCAAATGTATTGGCCAGGAAACGGTGATCCTTACTACACATTAGAAGGCGGTGAGAGAAGAAATGTATATGGTATTAGTGGTGTTCCTACAACAGAAGTAGATGGAACTACTGAAGTCTCAACAGGAAATTTGTCTCAAAACATATTGAATTCTGCGTATGCTGTGGTACCTAGAGTTACAATCGACGCGCATTACGAAGTTGACGAAGCAGCTAAAATAATCACTGTTCAAGCTAGCGTAACTGTTTTAGAGGCTACACCTCCGGGATGGAGATTGTACATGGCTGTTTTTGAGTATGGAACAACTGGAAATACTGGTACAAACGGAGAAACTTCTTTTGAGCACGTTATGAAAAAAATGCTTCCTAATGAATCAGGAAAGGTAATGTCACCTATGCAAGCAGGTGAAACTTTCAATTGGACAGAGGTTTATACATTTAATGGAAACTACAATCTTCCGGCAAATGGAATAAGCCCTATAGATCACGCTATAGAGCATTCTGTGGAGGAGTTTTCTGACCTTGGTGTTGCTGTTTGGGTTCAGACACTTCTTAACTCTGAAGTTATGCAAGCAGGATATGCTGAGGTTGGATTGATTGGATTGAACGAAAATGAATCAACAATTGAATCTGCTAAAATTTACCCGAATCCAGCGTATGGGAAAGCAACTGTTGCATTTCAAGCGACAGTTACTGAAGATTACAAGATTGAAGTAATGAATACAATGGGAGAAGCTGTTTACACTTGTACCTTGTTAAGCGTTGAAGCAGGGAGAACGACACATGATCTTCCAATTGATAATTTCGCTGACGGATTGTATACAATTCGTATTAGTTCAACTACTGGTCTAATCAGTAAAAGATTGTCAGTACAAAATTAAAATCATTTAATCCGGGGTGTAACGCTTCGGTATTGCACTTTTTTTTGAAATTTAGCGTTGAGTTAATAAAAAAAATATCAAGAAATAATTGGTGAAACTGTTACTTATTTATGCAGTGGCATTAACTTGAGTGTACAGGAAGTACAAACTTAGTTTAAAAAAAAGAGTCTCGGTACACGACCGAGACTCTTTTGGTATTTAATAATGTTCCTCAGCTAATGCTATGGGACAGGCGTTCGATTAATAATAGATGGCTCTTCTTACTTTAGTAATGTACTTCGCCATTCGGATCACTTGTTTTGTGTATCCAAACTCGTTGTCGTACCAAGCATAGATTACACAGCTTTTACCGTCTTTAGAAACAATCGTTGCATTTGAATCAAATACTGAACAGCACGTGTTTCCGATAATATCATTTGAAACTAATTCTGGATCGGTTGCATAATAAATTTGATTGATCAATTCTCCATTAAGCGCTGCGTCTTTCATTGCTGCATTTAATTCTTCCACTGTGGTTTCTTTTCCCAATTCAATATTAAGAATTGCTAAAGATCCGTTTGGAGTAGGAACACGAACCGCGTTTGCCGTTAATTTATCTTTCAAGTCTGGAATGACTTTCGTTACTGCATTTCCTGCACCAGTTGAAGTAATAACCATGTTGATTGCCGCTGAACGACCTCTTCTTGGTTTCTTGTGCATGTTGTCCAATAAGTTTTGATCATTGGTGTATGCGTGAACAGTTTCAATGTGTCCTTTGACCACTCCGTATTTGTCATTAATTACTTTTAACACCGGAGATATTGCATTTGTAGTGCAGGATGCCGCTGAGTAAATCTTTTCAGTGTCAAGCTCCAAATCGCCTTGATTGATTCCGTAAACGATATTAGGAATTTCTTTTCCCGGCGCAGTCAAAAGAACTCTAGATGATCCTTTGGCTTGCAGGTGTCTTGATAATTCTTCACGGTTTGTGAAAACTCCAGTATTATCAATGATCAATGCATTGTGTATTCCGAATTGAGTATAATCTATGTCTTCAGGATTCTTAGCGCAAATCATTCGAACGATTTGTCCATTGATGATTAAAGCTTCTTTTTCTGCGTCAACAGTAACAGTTCCATCAAATGCTCCGTGCACGGAATCATTTTTAAGAAGGGCAGCACGCTTTATTAAATCAGCTTCTGCATTACTACGTGTGACAATCCCTCTTAATCTCAATTGTTGTCCTTTACCGGCTTGTTTAATTAGTTCTCTAGCCGCCAAACGACCAATTCTACCAAAACCATACAAAACAACGTCTCTAGGTTCGAATTCAACTGCGTTTGAAGATTCAAATCCAGCCAACTTGTTTTTAAGGAAGTCTGATTTCGAATCAAAATTCGCTTGTTCACTCAGCCATTCAGAGGCTAATTTCCCAATATCCAATTTAGCAGGAGCAAGATCCATTTTTAAGATGTCTTGAGCAAGTGCAACACTAGTGAAAATATCTACTGGTTTGTTCACTACCTTTTTAGAGTAGGTGTGCAGTTTCAACACTTCTGCAACAGTAACGTCATTTAAGTGGTTTCTGAAGAATACCAATTCGATGCCTTTGTCGTATAATAATTCTCCTATAACACTAGAAAGTTTAACCGCCGCTCTTTCTCTTTCAATGTGCGACTTTAACTCTTGTTCGTAATCTAATGCAGTTTCCATGTTTAATTTAAATTGTTGATTATAAAATATATATAATAAAAAAAAGCCCCTCGGTTAAACCGAGGAGCTTTCATGTTATCCTAAATAGGCTTTTAGCAATTTGTTTCTCGAAGTGTGTCTTAAGCGGCGAATTGCTTTCTCTTTAATTTGCCTCACACGCTCACGTGTTAAATTAAACTTGGCACCAATTTCTTCTAGAGTCAAACCGTGGTTCATTCCAATTCCGAAGAACAAACGAATGATCTCACGTTCTTTGTCAGTTAATGTGCTAAGTGAACGCTCAATCTCTTTTTGAAGCGACTCAGCCATTAATGCGTGATCTGCCTTTGGTGAATCATTGTTCGCCATTACATCCATTAATGTACCTCCATCTTCCGAAGTTGATAGGGGAGCGTCCATAGATACGTGACGTCCAGAAACATTTAAGCTTTCTTTAATTTTATCTTCAGGTACTTCAAGTGCCTCTGCCAGCTCTTCAGCTGATGGTGGTCTTTCAAATTCCTGCTCAAGTCGAGAAAATGCCTTATTGATTTTGTTTAGTGATCCTACTTGGTTCAATGGAAGACGCACAATACGTGCTTGCTCAGCCAAAGCTTGCAAGATTGATTGACGAATCCACCATACAGCATACGAAATGAATTTGAATCCACGAGTTTCATCAAATTTTTGTGCTGCCTTAATGAGACCTAAATTCCCTTCGTTAATTAAATCGGGTAACGTTAAGCCTTGATTTTGGTATTGTTTTGCAACAGATACGACGAATCGAAGATTAGCTCTTGTGAGTTTTTCAAGGGCTAATTGGTCGCCCTTCTTGATTTTTCTGGCTAATTCTACTTCTTGTTCCGCGGTAATCAACTCTTCTTTACCAATGTCTTGTAAGTACTTGTCTAATGACTGGCTCTCACGATTGGTAATTGACTTCGTAATTTTAAGTTGTCTCATACTCTTCCTTGCTCAATTTAGTTTACGCTAAATGCGACTGCAAAGATACAACGAAAAGACAGTGGTATCCAAAAAAAAGATTACAATTTATTAACTTTTTCGTAACTCAAAAATCATGCCTTAAATATTTGTTTTACAAGCCGAATCCTATGTAATCTTTTTTGCCACTTTCCGTCATGACTTCTAACAGTATGCCTTTATTAGCACTATTTAATTTATTCGTTAATTGTTCTACTGTTTCTACTGACTCATTATTGATCTTTGTAATGATCATTCCTTGCTGGATTCCAAGTGATTTGAGCTTTCCTGCATTTAGTGAAGTGATTTTTACACCACTCGTAATATTAAGCTCCTTCTTTTCTTTACTTGATAACATAGCAAAAGTTGCGCCAAGCGCTATATTTTTTTTCACTTCAGCCTTTGTAACGAGTTTCGTTTCTCCGTCTTTGTTTCTTAAAACGATTTCTTTGACAGATTCATAACCATAAGAATTTCGAATCGTTACAGATAAAACATCACCAGGACGTCTTTTTCCAACTTCCTCTTGAAGCGATGCCATGGAGTTTACTGGTTTCGTTCCAATTTTTAAAATCACATCACCTTCTTTAATTCCTCCTTTAGCTGCACTTCCATTTTCTATAAGTCCGGCAACGTAAACACCGTTCAAGTTTGTAAGTTTCATTTGCTCTTTAATTTCCTGTGTGATATCCGAAATTTGAACACCAAGGTACCCGCGTTGAACGACCCCATAGTCAATCAAATCACGCATTACTTTTTGAACCAAGTTCACTGGAACTGCAAATGAATATCCTGCATAACTTCCTGTTTGTGATGCAATAGCTGTGTTTATTCCTACCAGTTCACCTCTTGTGTTAACCAAGGCACCTCCGCTGTTACCAGGATTCACTGCAGCGTCAGTCTGGATGAAAGATTCAATTGGAACATCTGCTCCTTGTTTTGCGGCCAACAGGTCAATGTTTCTTGCCTTTGCGGAAACAATTCCTGCCGTTACAGTTGATGTTAAGTTGAATGGATTTCCTACTGCCAATACCCACTCGCCAATTTTTAAATTATCGCTATTTCCAAGTGGTAGGGCTTGTAAGTTTTTTTCTTCAATTTTTAAAACCGCTATATCCGTCGAGGGATCTGCTCCAACAACTGTCGCTTTGTATTTTCTATTGTCATTGAGTACAACTTCAATTTCACTTGCGCTTTCGATCACATGGTTGTTCGTTACAATGTAACCGTCTCCAGTTATTATAACTCCAGAACCAGAAGCTTGACCTCTTTGTTCGAATTCTCTTCCGCCAAAGCCTGGACCATAAAAGAACTCATAAAAAGGATCTCGTTGGAATGAAGTTTTAACAACCGTGGTCGTAATGTGTACAACTGAATTTACCGAACTTTTAGAGGCGTCAACAAAATCTTGTGCACCAACTGGACTTATTTTATTGAATCCTGTCTTGTGTATAAAGCCATTTTTATCGGTTTTTAAAGCTACGTCCATATGCGGTCCATTAATGGGTTGACTCGGACTGCTTCCGCTTAAAATTATAAATACCACCAAAGGGATTATTCCTCCGAATAGGCCAAGTCCAAATATTTTCATATTATTTTTCATAATTCTATTATTTTCTGTACGTGTTTGCATTTAACAATGATAACACCAATCAATTAATTTAGTATCAGTCGCTGTTGTTAAAGATTGTTAAGCTTAGAGCAATAAATCCATTGATTAAATTTAACTTTGTCGATGTAATTATGAAATTGAATTTTTCAAAATATCAGGGAACAGGAAATGACTTCATTATGATAGATAATGTCAATGGAGATTATGACACGTTAACTATCAGCCAGATTCAATTTTTGTGCAATCGAAAAATGGGTATAGGTGCGGATGGTTTAATCAAGATTTCGTCTCACTTGGATTTAGATTTTGAAGTCGAATATTTCAACTCCGATGGAACTCAAAGTTTTTGCGGTAACGGCGCGCGTTGCAGTGTTTCATTTGCTAAATCACTTTGGTTATTGGATGACAAAACGTCATTCATGGCAATTGATGGACCTCATGTTGCTTCAATAAATAAAGAAGGAATCGTTCGACTCGAAATGTTACCTGTTGACGGTATCACTTCAGATAGAAATGATTATATAATGGATACGGGGTCTCCACATTTTGTTCGTGCCGTAGGAAATTCGGATGAAACGGAAATTGTTGAATTTGGAAAGTCAATTCGATACTCTGAGCGCTTTAAGGAAATGGGAATCAATGTGAATTTATTGAAGATTACTGGCAAAAATGAAGTTAAAGTAGAGACATACGAACGCGGAGTTGAGGATGAAACACTTTCCTGTGGCACTGGTGTGACTGCTTCGGCTTTAGTTTACATGATGATTTATACTGAAACTAGATTTGTTGATGTATCTACCAAAGGCGGAATTCTTAAGGTTGAAGCGACTCAAACGAAAAACGGTTTCGAAAATATTTGGTTATCAGGTCCGGCATTAAAAGTATACGATGGAAGTATTATCATTTGATCTTAAATTATCTGAAATCGTTCCTTTTAATTCTATTGAATTTAGAAGTGACGCTGCGTATATCTGGGTATGGCATGCCGATAAAATTCCACCGCATATTGGGATTTCTACAAGTGGTAAATACTTTAGCCTTAAGTCAAATGGAAAAGATGAAGGTTTAGACATTTTCAAAGTAGCTGAACTGGTTGAAAGAAAAAAAATTAAAACCCTTCTTTTCGAATTAAATGACCAGCTTGCAGTAGAGGAAATAGCTTCGGTATTTGAGAATTACTCAACAACCTTAATGAATGGGATCACTTGTTTAAACCCACTGAAGTCAATTTTAAACATCCCAGATGCCACAATATTAAAGGATCTGTTGTCAGAATTAAAAGCTATTGATAGAATTTCAAGCGTTTTTGGGTTTAACATCGATGCCTCTTTCCAAGGAATTCAAGATTATAAAGTGGAGGATATTTATTCTCGACTGAGAAAGCTGGAAAATGATTAGCGCAGAAAGTATTTTTCTACGTAGAGTTCAAGGATCAGATGCAAGTCTTTTGTTGCAGTGGGAAAACGACCAGAACAATTGGTCAGTAAGTTCTACAACTTCCAAATACAAACTCGGAGAAATAATAACCTTGATTGAGTCATTAGCGGACATCGAAACATTAAAACAAGCGCGGTTTATCATTGTGAACAGAAAGAAAAATCTAGCAATTGGAGCCGTTGATCTATTTTCAATTTCATTTGAAGAGGAAAAAGCATCTGTTGGTATTTTGATTGCAGATCCAAAGGATCGAAATATAGGTTTGGCTGTTAGATCAATTGAAATTCTAGAAGAAATTTGCGTCGATGAGTTGGGGATTTATAACCTCGAAGCAAATGTGCATGAAAACAATGCGTCGAGTATAAGGCTCTTTGAAAAGATCGGGTTTTCCAAAAAGACGTTAACGCAAGACTGTAAATTGAATAATGCTGATTATATTGAAACTTTATTATTTGAAAAATGCTTAAAAAAATAGTTCTCATTGGTCTTGTCGGCTTAATATTCGTTGCTTTTCTAAAAAGAGAACAGTTGATTTCATTGTTCGGTAGTGATGTAAGTCGTACGGTAAATACAAGCCAAACAAGGATATTACTAGATGAAGATCCAACTTTTGAAGTGCTCTTGGACAAACTTGAACAAGAAGGTGTCATTGATGATGTTGAGGCTATTAAGTCAATCGTTGAAGAAGAAGATATTGACATCTCAGATTTAGCAGGAGGGAAGTATTTGATTTTTTCAGGGACAAAGTTGACTGATCTTATTGAAGGATTTCAAAAAGGAGAGAATGGTCAAGGGAAAAGTGAGTTGAATGTTAATGTTATTTTTAATACTTGCAGAGATGTGTATGATTTAGGTGGTAATGTGAGCAAGTGCATTGTCGCAGATAGTACCTCTATTGTCAATTATATACTTGATCCTAAAACACTCGCTAAATACGGCTTTACATTCGAACAAATTTCAGCGTTGTTTCTTCCAAAGAAATATCAGATGCCATACGATACAGATGCTGAAGGTTTTGTAGCTTTTATGGCTGGGAAATTTAAGGAGTTCTGGAACGAAGAACGAAGAGCTAAAATGAAGGCTTTAGGGCTGAGTTCTCAATCTAAAGTAACGACTCTGGCAAGCATTGTTTATTCTGAACAAGGCCGTGTAAAAAAAGAATGGCCGATTATTGCAGCTTTGTATCTAAATCGTTTGAGCCGCGGACAGAAGTTGCAATCTGATCCTACGTTTAAATTCTGTTGGGGACATGAATTGGATGGCGTTCAACGCTTGATGAAAAAGCACCGTGAAATTATTTGTGATTACAATACATATAATATCGTTGGATTGCCTCCAGGCCCAATCTGTATTACACCAGCTTCTGTGGTTGATGCCGTTTTAAATGCAGCTGATGTGGACTATGTTTATATGTGTGCAAAACCAGATTATTCAGGAGAGCATAATTTTACAGCTTCTGATAGACAGCATATTAACAATGCAAATACGTATCAAAAGTGGTTGTCTGCTGAGTTAAAAAAGAAAAATTAATTTATGAGCGATTTAAAACGTAGAACATTTTTCAAGCTAGGGTTGGCAGGAGTTACACTTAGTATTTTTAAGCCTTCGCGAGCAGGTGAGTTGTTGGAAGAATCGACCATGAGAGTGCAGAAATCTGAGCCCATTGTGATTTCGACATGGAAACACGGATTGGAAGCCAATGATGAAGCCTGGAAAGTTATTTCATCAGGTGGAGCAGCGTTAGATGCTGTTGAAAATGGCGTTAAAGTAACTGAAGCTGATATTACCAATCGAAGTGTTGGAATTGGCGGAAGACCAGATAGCGATGGACATGTGACGCTTGACGCGTGCATAATGGATCACAATTCGAAATGTGGAGCCGTGGCATGCTTGGAAGGGATTGACCATCCAATTTCCGTTGCGCGTAAGGTGATGGAAGAGACACCGCATGTTATGCTTGTTGGAGATGGAGCAAGAGAATTCGCTCTGGAAAAAGGATTTAATAAAACAAAGACTCCATTGAAGGAGGTTAAAAAAGACTGGAAAGATTGGAAGAAGGAAGAGAAAGACAAGCTCAAAAATCCTGTAATCAACCATGAAAACCACGATACAATCGGAATGTTGGCACTTGATATAAATGGCAACTTAAGCGGATCTTGCACAACGAGCGGTTGGGGCTATAAATTACCCGGTAGAGTTGGTGATTCGCCAATAATTGGAGCTGGACTTTTCGTTGATAATGAAATTGGTGCTGCTTGTGCCACTGGAATGGGCGAAGCGGTTATTCGAATTGCTGGAAGTCACACGGTAGTTGAATTAATGCGACAAGGGAATTCACCGCAAAAAGCATGTGAAATAGCTGTTGAGCGAATAATCAAAAAACACGATGATTTAACGGGGTTACAAGTGGGATTCTTAGCACTTGATAAATTTGGAAACGTTGGTGCGCACTCGGTTTATTACGGGTTCAATTACGCCGCACATACGGAAGAAGGAAACAATCTAGTAGACGCTAGTTTTGATAGAAATTGGGATTAATTCATGAGATATATACTTTTCATAATTGCCACAGTAATGGGGATTAACATAGTAGCGCAGGAATCTGTTGAATTGGAATGGACGTTTTTTCATCCTAAGAAGTCCGTATGGATGGAATTGGGAAAGAAAGGTTCTGTTCAAGAGGCGTTGATTGTAACAGGTGAAATGCCCGATCCATTTTACGGTACAAACGAGAATAAATTCGACTGGTTCGAGGAGCATCAGTGGGAGTTTAAGTCAATTGTAGTCGTTAAACAACAAGAACTAAATAGCGATTACAATGAACTTTGGTTTGGGTCGATTGATACGTATGGTAAGGTTTATGTAAACGACTCACTCGTTATAGAAACAGCAAATGCCTTTATTCCACATTCGGTGCAGGTTAAGGACTATTTAAAGCTCGGAGTAAATGAAATAACTGTGGTTATTACGCCTCCAGTTATGCACCATGCTAAAATGTGGAAGATCAAGGAGTATCGACTTCCAGCTCCGAATGATGTTCATGAAGTTGCAATTGCTCCTTATACGCGCAAACCGCAGTATCAATTTGGTTGGGATTGGGCACTTCGAATGAACACAATTGGATTCAATAAACCGGCTAAATTGTATAGCTACAATCACAATCGATTGGTCAATAAAAGTTTGAAGGTTTTGTCCGTAAATGAAGACGAAGCAGAGGTTGAATTCATGCTCGAATTAGCGGTAAAAAAAGATGCTATTTACGAGTGGGAAAGCGCTGAGTTCGGAATCGATTCAGTTAAATTTGTAGCAGGTATTGGAAAGCGTAAAGAACGAATAAAGAACCCTAAGCTTTGGTGGCCAAAGGGTCATGGTGAACAAAACATGTACACTGAATCAGTTAGATTGTATTCTACATACAATCATCTAGTTACACTAGTTGACTTTCATTATGGAGTTAAGACTTCGGAGTTGATTCAAGAGAAAGATGAATGGGGCACCAGCTATTATTTTAAGATCAACGGGCAACGCGTTTTTTGTAAAGGTGGAGACTACATTCCACAAGACATTTTTCCAGCCAAAGTTAAGGATGAAGACATTGAAAAATTGGTTGAAGATATGGCCCTTTCAAACTTCAATATGATACGCGTTTGGGGTGGAGGATATTATCCAGATGAGATCTTTTTTGAAACGTGCGATCGGCTTGGAATTATGGTCTGGCAAGATTTAATGTTTGCCTGCGCAATGTATCCCGGAGATGATGCATTTATTGCGAATGTTTCTGAAGAATTTGAATACCAAGTGCCGCGAATTTCAGGACATCCTTGTGTAGTGCAATTCAATGGGAACAATGAAGTTGAAGTGGCTTGGGGAAATTGGGGGTTTCAAATAAAATATGGTCTTTTTGGTAAAAGTGCAAAAGAAATTGAACGGTCTTATGATCGCTTGTTCAAGGAGGTAGCGCCTCAAATCATTGCAAAGCACACGAATGTTCCATACATCCACACATCACCTTTGAGTAATTGGGGGAAGGCAGATCTCTATAACCATGGCTCTCAGCATTATTGGGGGGTCTGGCATGGAAAAGATCCCATTCAAGATTTCGGAAAGAAAATTGGAAGGTTTAACGCAGAATATGGTTTTCAGAGTTTTCCTGAATATTCGACCATATCTTCCTTTGCAGAAAAAAAGGATTGGGATTTGTCGTCTGAAGTGATGAAGCACCATCAGAAGAGTTATGTTGGAAACAATATGATTCTCAAGCATGCTAAAAAGCTTTATGGAGCGCCAGAGACATTTGAGGATTTCGTTTACTATTCTCAGTTAACACAGGCAATGGCAGTAAGTATGGCTGTTGCAGGACATAGAATTGACGCTCCTCGTTGTGGGGGAACTTTATACTGGCAAATCAACGATTGTTGGCCGGCTCCATCTTGGTCGAGTTTGGATTATTTCGGGAATTGGAAAGCGCTTCAATATAGAATCAAAGATGATTACGAAGAAGTTGCGGTTGTTGCGAAGTACAACGACCTTGAAAACATTAATTATTACTTGGTTTCAGGAGTTGAGGCTAATTTTCATTGTGGCGTGGTTTGCAAGGTTGTCAGCTTAAAAGGGGAAGAGGTGTCGCAAGAAGTATTTGACATCGAAGTAAAAGGACAGAACTCATTTCAACTGGACATTAAGGAGCTGAAAGAGAAATGCCGACAGAAGAACGCGCATCTTATTTTTACTTGGAAAGATAATTTAGGCGTTGAGCACAAAAGATCATTTGATCACCTTCCGAAAGAGTATAAAAGGGCTACTGATGATGATGTAACGGTGGAGTTTAAAAGAGTGAATACTGAATCTGGTACAGCGATTGCAATTGTTACGAATAAGAAATTTATTCAGGATGCATGGCTAATTGTAGATCAAGCAGGAGTGAAGTTTAGTGAGAATTTTGTGAGTTATCTTCCAGGTACGCACAAAATAAAAGTGGAATTCCAAAAAGGAACCCCACTTAATACTATTGAAATTAAATGGTTGTAGATTAACGGAATAGATCTTCTAAATCATCTCTTTCGTATTCATCGTATTCATCGTATTCATCGTATTCATCGTATTCATCGTATTCGTTTCTGTAACGACGTTGATCATTTATTACGCTTTCCGCTTCTCCAAGCCCAAGTCCAAGTAGATCGTAAGGAATTAAATCTAAACCTATATCAGTACATTCCGTGTCAATACAAGCTTTTAAGAATGCTTTCGTATATTCTTTTTTATCGTTTTTACTTAAATCGCTAATTTCTTCTTCCATTTCTTTAACAATAGGAAGTAGGCATTTTGGAACTGTTTTTTCCATTTTTCTCTCAAGATCTCTTTGGAAGCCTCTGTCTTGTAGTTTAGAAATACTGATTGAGTTATCTAGCCCAGCATCTTGCAGACATTCACACATCTCTTTAGCGTGGTCAGCAGCGTCTGCTTCAACTCCTCCGCATGCGCTCAGTGCTATTGCTATTGAAACTGCGGTAATAAAGTAAAAAATATTTTTCATTTTGTAATTAAATTAGATAACTAATATAACAAAATCTTCTTTTTTATGTCTTCAGAATTCCAAATAATGAATTTAACACCTATTTCAGGCTCTAAACTCGCTCTTTTAACTAATATTGAGATTAAATTTTGAATATAATACCGTGGTATGTATTTTTATGCCATGAAGATTGATGATGAAATAAAAGCAAAGTTTAAATCCCCACAATTAAAGGCGTCTATCAACGTAAGATATACGTCTAATTTTTTTGCTACAATTCAGAACGCTTATATGTCTGAATTTGGATTATCGATGGCGCAATTTAATATTTTAAGAATCTTGAGAGGTGCTGGTGATTCAATTGCTGTCAATACAGTAAAAGAGCGGATGATTGAGAAGTCTCCCAATACAACGCGATTGATGGACAAGCTAATTGTTAAAGAATTAATATCAAGAGAGCGTTGTGGTGAAGACAGAAGGGTTGTTTATGTAAAGATCACTAAGAATGGTCTGAAGTTACTCGCCGAGATAGATGTTAAGCATGACGAACTCGATGCAAATCTAATTGGAACTCAATTGACGGATGATGAAGCCAATACCTTAAGTGATTTACTTGACAAAATGAGAAACAGTGTTAGAGGTTAGCATAACTGCTTCTTTAAAAGAGGGGTATTTCGTTGAGAACGAAAGTAGAGGTCATGTTTGGAAGAGCGATGAGCCTGAGTCAATAGGAGGAGATGACGAAGGTCCAACTCCAAGCGAATTACTTTTGTCTTCATTGGCAAGTTGTAAGTTGATAACCATGAGAATGTATGCCAACCACAAAGAATGGGATTTTCAGGGAGCCACAATTTTCCTATCAATCTTAGAGCATGCAGAAAAAACGATAATCGAAAAATCAATTATTTTTAAAGGAGACCTCGATGAAGATCAAATTGAACGCTTAAATATTATTTCAGAAAAATGTCCTGTCGCCAAAATGCTGCGTGATTCCATAGAATTCAAATTTATATAAAATGAGAGGGTTTTTAATTTCTCTATTTGTTATTTCTTCATTTATAGTTAGTTGTCAAGTAGTTAAAGGTAAGGTTGTAGATGCTGAAGGACCGCTTGAATTTGCGTCGATTCGAATTTTTAAAGCCAAAGATTCAACAGTCGCACATGGAATTTACACTGCTATGGACGGTACATTTCGCTTGGAAGATGTTAATCCAGGAAACTATTATGTCAAAATTTCATTCTCCAATTTCGTAACATATATCATTGATCCTTGTACTGTTGACAAGTCTACATTAAGGGATTTAGGTTCGATTCAACTAGAGATAGATAAAACTTTAGAGCTCGATGGCGTCCTGGCACTTGGCTCATTGGATGTGCTAAAAGCAGGAATTGACAAAAAGATTTATAAAGTTCAAGACGATATCACTGTTAAAGGTGGAACGGTAAACGATGTTTTAAACAATATTCCTTCGATAGAAGTAGATCAGGACGGAAATATCAGTTTGAGAGGCGATGGAAATGTCACCATTTTAATCGACGGCCGGCCGAGCGGATTGGTTCTAGGAGACGGACAGAATTTGTTGAATTCATTGCCTGCAAATGCAATTGAGCGTGTTGAAGTAGTTACAAATCCTTCTGCAAAGTACGACCCTGATGGAACGTCTGGAATTATCAACATTGTGATGAAGAAGAACAAGTTAAAAGGATTCAATGGAATTGTTTCGGCAACTTCGGCAACTGGAAATCAATTCGAAGGTAATTTCTCGTTGAGTTATAGAAATGAGAAATTCAATAGTTATATAAATTACTCGTTCAATTATTACGAAGGATTTAGAGATTTTTCAAGTGATTTGAATCGAGAAATTAAAACCGATAGTTCCATTTATCTTTCTCAACGAAGGGCCGGTACAGATTTGAGACAAGGGAATTCATTGGTTATTGGGACTGATTTCCAAATTAATGAACGAAATGTGATTGGTATTTCAGCAATGGCTTCGATTGGAAAGCGAGATCGTTATGGTTACTTGAGAAATGAATTGTTTGACGGAGGCGGACTCCTTTACGATAAATGGGATCGAGAATCTATTGAACCACGAAGCAATAGAAATATTGATCTTAATTTGAGTTACACCTTGAAGTTTAAAGAACAGGTGGGTGAATGGTCACTGTCTGCTTATCAGTCGATTGGAGACAGAACGGTCCTTGGTATTTATGAAGAACTTTATTACGATGACTCGAACATTTTAAGTGAGTCGAGTCCTTTAAGTCAGCGATTGGATAATGTTCAATTGAACTCAATAACAACGGCCCAAACGGATTATAGCTATATCTTGAAAAAGATCAATGCACGAATGGAAGCTGGAGCCAAAATGATTATTAGAAACGAGGACATTGATACGTATTCCGAAACTATGGACACATTGACGGGATTGTTCAATGAAGATACCTTGGCCAATTTTCAATATTTGTACTCAGGAGGGGAATACAGCACGTATTTCATTTTTGGTCAAGAATTGGGCAAGTTTAAATACCAAGGTGGGCTAAGAGGCGAATATGCAATACAAAATCCTCAATTAATTTCATCGGATACGAATTATAGAAGCAAATACATCAACCTTTTTCCTTCAGCGCATTTAAAATACGAAGTAAATAAGAAATCTGAATTTGGATTGAGTTATAGCAGGCGTATTAATCGACCAAGATCAAGACAATTGAATCCGTTTGTGAGTTATTCAGATCCGTTTAACTTGAGAGGTGGGAATCCCGAATTACAACCTGAGTATATTAATTCGTATGATTTCAGCTATTCTTATACTGGAAAAAAAGTAATTGTTTCAACTAGTTTGTTTCACAGAAGAACAAAGGATGTGATTAATCGTGTGAAGTATTATCGAGATGACAACACAGGATTTGTAACGTATGCAAATATTGATAAAAGTGTTAGTACAGGTTTGGAAGTGATCTGGATCTATACGCCTTTTAAATGGATGAAAAACACTATTTCATTCAATGGTAACTATATTGATTACACGAATTCAGATCCCAATGCAGATTGGAACAATGACGGTTTGAATTGGGGGGTGAAATATGCAGGAAATGTTGATTTCTGGAAAAAGACGGCAAGTTTCGGTGTGACAGCAAAATATAATGCTCCAAGAGTGACACCACAGGGGATTTTTCAAAGAGGAAATGTTGTTGGCTTGGCTTTCGAAAAGAGACTGTTTAAGAACAAGCTCTCAATTGGTACTCGAGTAACCGATTTGTTCAATACAATGAATACGACGATTCAATTGGATCGAGATGGTGTAGCGCAAGATATGGAATTCAAGTGGTTAAGCCGACGTGTTTATATAACGTTGTCTTACAAATTCGGAAAATACGATATTAAGAAAATGCCTAAGATAATTTCTGGTGGTGGTGATTAGTTGTTGAATTTTATTTATTTACCAAGATCTTGTTTTTATTCTTTAAGTGTATTCCCAATCCAATCAATGCTGAATCGAATCCTGAAAATCGTTTACCTTTTATTGACTTCTGCGCCCTAAGGATTTTAGCTATTTCTATTGAAGTAATCATAACAGTTAATTTGAGTTACTTGAATATAGGCAAATTATGTATCAATTATTTGGTGAGCTCCTGAAAGGTTTGTCTTGTCTATTCTACGGTTGAAATTCTCTAACTTGACCGGGTTCAAGATTGTCTAACTCTTGATTCTCGAATGAAACCCGAATTAATCGAAGGGTAGGGAAGCCTACAGCAGCTGTCATTTTTCGAACTTGTCTGTTTTTTCCCTCGGTAATTGATAGTTGAATCCAGCTTGTTGGAATGTTCACTCTGACTCTGATTGGTGGATTTCTTTCGGGTAGACTAGGAGTCTCAATCTTTTTACAGATAGCTTTTTTTACTCTGTGGTTCCTTCCTTTGTGCGCAATTGTAATCGTTCCTTCCTGCAATTCGAATAAAGCCCTATCACTTATTTCTCCTTCAATCTGAACCCAATATGTTTTTTCTTTTTCGCTTTCAGGATCTAGTAAACGTGTTTTGTAACGGTTGTCATTCGTAAGTAAAAGTAAACCCTCACTGTCTTTATCTAATCGACCGATGGAGTAGACGTCTTTTGGGAAATCGTAGAGCTCGCCCAATAATTTATCATTCGATTCACCAGAAAATTGGCTTAAATAACCGTAGGGTTTGTAAAGCGCGAAATAGCTTTTGGAATTTAGGCTTTGCGACATGTGTAAACAAATGCCGGTGGAAAGTTCTTGATCGTAAATTTCACGGATACGGTGCTGAAAATAGATTCCAATAACTTTTTAGATTGCAAAGAGTATTGGAATTGCATGTAAAGACCTTTCGGTTTTAAGACCGAGTTAGATATGTTAACAATATTCACGCGAACGGCTTGAGGTAAAACCATTAAGGGAAGAGAAGAGATTACACAATCTACTTTGACTCCTCCGGGAATGTACTTTTCTATATTTTCTGCTGAATCGTGCACAACTTTCACTCTCGGATCTGTTATTCTGCCCGAAAGCAATTTATAAAATTCATTGTTTAATTCAAGGATAATCAATTTTGCATCTGGTTCCATTTGCTTTAAAATGAGATCGGTGAAAACACCATTTCCAGGTCCCAATTCAATGATCAATTTGTCCTTGTTGAAGTCTATATTTTTAATCATTTTTTCAGCCAAAAAGCGAGTGCTTGGTGTAACAGAGCCAACCATTTGATGATCTTTAAAAAACTGCTTGATAAAACTTCCTTTCGCGGCCATAAATTGATTATTTGATCATTAATTTACTTTTATTAATTACTCCAACCACGAATCCTTTGAGTTGTTTGTCTACATAGGGGGTATTCAAAGTGTTCGAGAAAATGTCTTTTTTTTCTAATGTCCATTCCTTATTGGGCTGAAACAATGTGATATCTGCATTAGTTCCTGTTTCAATTGCCTGTTTATCAAGCCCAAGTGTTCTTCTGGCATTTATTGATAAAGCGTTAATTACAACATCTAGATCGAATTCAGAAGCCATACTCAAACTCGCAAATAATGATTGCAGTCCTATGTTTCCGAATTCTGCCATGTCGAATTCAATGTCTTTTTCTTCTTTATCGTGGGGTCTGTGGTCCGACACAATACAGTCAATACTTCCGTCTTTTAATCCTGCCCAAAGTGCTTTTCTGTCTTCTTCGAAACGAAGAGGCGGCATTACTTTAAAGTGCGTGTCAAAACAGAGAACCGCTTCTTCGTTGTAGATTAAGTTAATCGCATGAACGTCAGCAGTGATGTTTAAGCCTTTTGCTTTTCCTTCTTTTATTATCCGAACACCTTCAGCAGTTGATACACCAGTGAAGTGTATTTTTCCTTCGGTGTATTCTGCGAGGCGAATGTTCCTTTCAATTTCTATAATCTCCGCTATTGATGGGTCAGATTTCAATCCCGTTTTCGTAGAAGCCATTCCTTCATTGACCATTCCTATTCCAGCTACGGAATGGTTTCTTGAGAAAGCCACGACTGTTCCTCCGAAATTTCTAGAGTAGAGAAGGGCCCTATACATAATTCCTGAGTTACAAGGAACGAGATCATCAGAGAACAGTTGAACTCCGTGTTGGTTCATGTCGTACATCTCAGAAATATTTTCACCTTTCATTCCAAGGGTCATTGCTCCAATTGGGTGTGCTTCACAAACATGGTGCTCCGATTTCCGTTGAATGTATTGAATTTGGCTTTTACCATCAATTACAGGTGTTGTTCCAGGCAAGATCGCAACATGTGTGTATCCTCCAAAGGCAGCGGCATCAAGACCAGTTTCGATCGTTTCTTTGTGTTCCATTCCGGGATCGCAAAAGTCTACTTTTAAATCTGCCCATCCCATTGAAACATGAAGATTGTCATGTTCAATTAGCGTTGCGTCCTTGTCAGTAATGTCGGTTTTGATGTTAACAATGTTTCCGTCTTCAATCAAGAGGTCCATTGTTTTACCGTGGAACTCTGAGTCTTTATTGATAATTTTCGCTTGCTTGATTAGAATCTTCATCTTATCTATTTAAGTAATCGTACCAGTAACATTTCACCGAGCACAAAAATAAGGGTTAAAACAATACAAAGTTTCCAATAGCTGAACGGCTTGTTAATGTTCGATGTTGCAAGTTCACTGTCGCTACTTATTTCATTGTATTGGTAATTACTTCCTTCAAAAATCTTGTCGATGTCTTCTGTTGAATAATAATTCAATTTCGATTCAGATCTGTTATAGTTCAGGCTCAATGAGCCAATCGTACCTTCAGATTCAATCTCGTAATTACCCGCAAACAATTGTGAGTAATTGTCGAGCTTGTTTAGGGTTAGGTAATTTACACCAGATATTTCAGAACGTTGTGGAATGAAGTCGACGTCATTACCTGTAATATGGATGACGTTGTCTCCCGTTATTTTCTTGTAGACTGGATATTGAGAATCGCTTCCAATGGTTAAAGAGATAGGTTGTTTTCTCTTTGCTAATTCGGCAAATCGAAGCAGAACAGTCGTGAAGAGCGCATCTCTTGAGAAATTCCCAAAGTCCTCGTGAACTGAACTGTAAAACATGAATACATTTCCTGTTGATTGCGCGTAAGATAGCAACGGGAGGCTATTTTGAAGTGTAATCAAGTCAGTCGACCTAACGTTTGACTTAACAGCTCTGAATGTTTTAGAAACGCTTGGTAGGTTAAGATTTTTAGGTTCTTCTTCGAATACTCCTGCATAAAAAGGATCGGCGTAGTTCAAGTTTTTTATTTTATTTCCAGTAGAAACGGAGTTTTCCATAAAAGGAAGCTTTGACTCGCCAAGAAATCGATTCCAGTCACTTTTGTTTGGTGATTTACCGGGGAACAATGCAACAGAACCTCCTGCTTTAATGAACTCGCTTAAGTAATTGTTAAGTCCAGACGAGATTTCATTCGCGCCATTGATGACAATTAAATCTTGTGCTTCAAAATCTTCTTTGGTGATGGCGGTGATGTCCTTCGATCTCGATTTGTAGAAATCATTCAATTCGTAGATAAGTGATGTTCCTGAAATTGCATCTTTTCCATCAATAATCAAAACGTTGCTAAACTCTTGAACTTCATACGAGATGAAATACGTATCATCAAAGAAAACATGTTCGTCTGCTACGTTTATTTTTCCTGACTTGAATCCTACCGTTCTGTCCGAGTAGGAAACGGAAGTCGATATTTTTTGCTTTTTGGGGGCGTTAATGAAAATAGTCTTAGTGTATGAATCAATGTTGATTGATAATTCAAGATTTTCGATGTCCTCATCATTCATATTGACAACACGAATGTTCAGCTCTTTATTCTGACCGACTTTATGAATAGGAGAGGTGAACCACACAGAGTCGATGTAAACGTTCGAATTTTGTTCAGGCACCATTCGAGTTGGATAATAGGTGATGTTGTCTTTTTTCGCATCGAATGTTTTCTTGTCATCTTTTTGAAAGTCACTAAAAATGAAATAATTGATCTTCGTTTTTTGATCTTCTTGGGCTTTTTCTAAAGTTTCCTTTTGCCATTTCAAAACTTCAGAAAGATTCCTTGTCAGCGGACACAATTCAATCGCATCTATTTTTTCGAAAGCTTCACGTCTGTTTAAGATTCTTTCCTCTCTTCCGGATATTTCGTTTGTTCCAATGATGAACCGAGCATCACGTGGAGCGTCCTTTATAACCTCTTTAGCTTTTTCTCGGGCTTCAGAAAGTAACTCACCTTCCGGACCTCTCGCTTGCATTGAAAAGGAGTTGTCCAAATAGAAACACGTAATCGATTTCTTTGAATTCAGTTCCTCTTTACTGTCCGGAAAGTAAGGCTGAGCAAAAGCAAGAACTAAAAACAGAAATGCTAACAATCTCGTTAACAGAACAAGTATGTGCTTTAATCGTTGTGTTGACTTCGTCTTTTGATCGACGTGTTTAATGAAATTTAAACTTGAGAAATAAAGCGTTTTGTACCTTTTAAAATTGAATAGATGGATGATAATCGGAATGGCGAGAACCGCTAGAGCCCAAAGAAATTCAGGGTACAAAAACTTCATAGATTCAAAGATAGAATTATATAATTATGAATCTATATTTATCAATTCATAATTATGAATTATTAGCGCTTCTCAAATACGCCAATCCCAAACAAGGCGAAATCATACTTAGAAGGGTCTTTAGGATCAAGTTTTCTTAATACGCTCATGATTTCCTCAAGCGCTTTCCAATCGTTCTGTTTCCGTTTCAAAATACCTAATTCCGTTGACATTCTAGCGGTATGGACGTCTAGTGGGATGCAGAGTTCAGATTCGGGAATTGAATTCCAAATGCCAAAGTCAACACCACAATTGTCATTTCTAACCATCCAACGCAAAAACATGTTTATCCGCTTAGCCGCTGAGTTCTTTGCTGGATTGGAAATGTGTTTCTCTGAACGTTGTTCGTGTTCTGTTGTTAGGAAAAGATTTCTGAAACTGATGATCCTTCCTTTTGCTCCGGGATACTCAGCGTGCGGCTGAAATGCATTTTCCATTCCGCCATGATTCATGTAGATGTTTTGTAGACTGCTAAAAAAGAAGTCCAAGTCAAAGGCGTTGAAGGTTCTATGTACGAAATTGATAGGTTCGTTGGCGGTGTAATTTAGAATAAAGTCGTGCGGTGTTCCTCCCATAATCTCAATAAGGCGCTCGCCATTTTTAATGATCATTTCGCGTTTACCCCAAGCGATTGTAGAAACCAAGAAGGCGACAATTTCAATATCTTCTTTCTTTGAAAAACGATGCGGCAATTGGATCGGATCGGATTCAATAAAAAGAGGAGTGTTGTACTGCTCCGTTTTGAAATCAAGGTATTCTTTTAATTCCGATGTTGTCATAGGATAATTTCTGACATGGCAATTGCGTTATTCAATAATCAATCCATCTCGCATCACTAATTTTCGATCAGTCATGTCAGCCAATTCAGTGTTGTGCGTAACGATTACGAAGGTTTGGTTCAGCTCATCTCTTAGATTAAAGAACAACTGATGCAATTCAGATGAATTTTGACTGTCCAAGTTTCCCGACGGCTCATCTGCAAAAATTACACCTGGACGGTTGATTAAAGACCGCGCTACGGCAATTCGTTGTTGCTCGCCACCAGACAGTTGGCTCGGCTTGTGTTCCGCACGGTTTTCAAGTCCGAGGAGTCCGAGAAGTTTCATTGCCTCTGTTTTCGCGTCTTTGAGGTTGACACCTTTAATTAAAGCAGGTAGAGCTATGTTTTCAACTGCTGTGAATTCAGGGAGCAATTGATGAAACTGGAAAATGAATCCAATTTGCGTATTTCTAAATGCTGACAGTTTGTTTACAGAAAGATTAAATGGATTGACTCCGTTCATTAAGACTTCACCTCTATCAGGGCGGTCTAGGGTTCCGAGGATTTGAAGCAATGTTGTTTTTCCTGCCCCTGATGAACCAACAATAGAAACCACTTCGCCCTCCTTGATTTCAAGGTTAATCCCCTTAAGTATTTGAAGGTCGTCGTATGATTTCGTTATTCCGTTGGCTATTAGCATATTATTTATCAGCTTTCAAAGTGTGACCCATTTTGTCACGTTTTGTTTTTAAATACAATTCGTTGTGTTTGTTGCTTTCAATTTCTAATTCTACATTTTCTGTGATCTCAAGACCGTATCCAATCAAACCTGTGCGTTTTGTAGGATTGTTAGACATCAATTTCATTTTAGAAACACCGAGTTTACGAAGGATTTGAGCTCCAATTCCGTAATCGCGCTCGTCTCCTTTGAAACCAAGCTTTAAATTGGCTTCTAAAGTGTCGTATCCTTCTTCTTGAAGTTTGTAGGCTTTTAGCTTATTTGTTAATCCAATCCCACGACCTTCTTGGTTCATGTAGATTATCGCTCCTTTACCTTCTTCTTCAATTAATTGCATCGCCTTCTTTAATTGCGGTCCGCAATCACAACGACATGATCCAAATATATCGCCCGTCATGCAAGAAGAGTGAACTCTAATTAAGACAGGTTCCTCTTTCTCCCAAGTTCCTTTAACGATAGCCAAATGTTCTTTACCGGAATTTGTCTCTTTGAAAAGGTGCATTTCGAAATCGCCTTCTTCCGTTGGCATTTTAACGTCGATGATCTTCTCAACCAATGACTCATTTTTGAGTCTGTACTTGATAAGATCTTCGATTGAAATAATTTTCATGTCAAATCGCTTTGCGATTTCTATCAATTGAGGAAGCCGAGCCATAGTACCGTCTTCGTTCAATATTTCTACAATCACGCCAGCAGGCTCAAATCCTGCCATTCTAGAAAGATCAATAGCAGCTTCAGTATGCCCGGCTCTTCTTAAAACACCGCCTTTTTTAGCACGTAAAGGGAAGATGTGACCTGGTTTACCAAGTTCTTCAGGATTAATATTTGGATCAATTAATGCTTGAACTGTTTTTGCTCTGTCACTTGCGCTAATCCCAGTCGTGCAGCCGTGTCCGTTCAAATCAACTGAAACTGTAAATGGAGTCTCGTAAGCCGCAGAATTCGTATGAACCATTAAGTCCAATCCAAGTTCATCGCAACGGTCTTCAACAAGCGGAGCACAAACAAGTCCTCTGCCGTGGGTTACCATGAAATTGATGATCTCAGGTGTGATATTTCGGGCAGCAGTAACGAAATCTCCTTCGTTCTCTCTGTCCTCGTCGTCAACGACGATAAGTACTTTACCGTTTTTGATATCTTCTATGGCTTCCTCTATCGTATTTAGATCGAATTGCATTCTCGTTTTTTTTAGCAAAATTACAGGAAATATCTCACTTAGAAGCTTAAATAGAATAAGAAAAACGTAGTTTTTGATGGGGGGAACGGGAAGTGACCTGCTTCTAACCAAAAGTAGCTTACTTCTGACCAAAGAGTCTCTTACTTTTAACGGAAAGTAACCTAGTCAAGTTTAATATCTAGTTGTGTTTTTAGCGCTAATTAAAATTTCAACAATTTATTAAGTCGATCAATTCTTCAGTTGATTTTGACCATGAAAAATTGTCTCGTACATAGTTGTGTCCACCAATTGCGATTTTTTCTCGCAGCTCAGGATTGTTCAATAACAATTCAATTTTATAAAGAATCTCCTCTTTGGAGTTCCCTACTAAAATTTGAGAGTTAGGATTGGCTTCAATTGCGTTATTGGCAAGATCGGTAGTAATACAAGGCGTTTTCAATGCCATTGCTTCGAGAAGCTTGTTCTGCATCCCAGTACCTATCATCATCGGAGCGAGGAATATCTTTCCGTTTGCATACGATTTTCGAATGTCATCAACCCAGCCTGTTAGTTCGACTTTGGAATTCGCGTTTGCCATTTTTACAACATAAGAGTTAGGCTTAGCGCCAGAAATCAGTAATGTTGAATTTTTGAATTCAGGTAAAATTTCATTTACAATGTAAGCCACGGCATCGACGTTTGGTGGGTAGCTCATGTTTCCGACAAAGACGAAGTCAAATTTCTCAGGGCGTTCAACATTTTCGAAGAAGGATTTATCAATTCCATTTGGAACACAAAGAATTTTATCTTTGTCCGGATGGGCAATTAACTGCCGATCTTGGTCGCTGATTATTGTTCTGTGCTCAAAGAAATCAAAAATGCTTTGCTCGTATTTCAATAAGCGATTGGCCTCTATTTTAAAGAGCCATTTTTTATAAAAAGGTTGTCGATCTACACGTCTAAGGATGCCTGCGCTCAATGCATCCATATAGTCCAAAGTTTTAGGCGTGTCATGAATGTTTTTTACGTATTCAGAAGTCCTAATAAGCTGACAATAAATATGTTTATAGTTACTCTCTTTAATTAAAGATTTAATCTTAGTTTCCGCTTTTTGAGAAAAGAAATATCCTGTTTGAATAGGCAGAATTGAAAATAATGCTTTCACCAAATTAAAGAATCGAGTCAGTGGTTTGAGTTGATGAATGTACAATTCAGAACAAATTTCCTCAACAATTTCGCGGTGCACAGCTTTAACCGGTTTGTCAGAAAGAGAAAATAGTGTTACGTTGAATTCTTTCGCCAATTCCTTAATTTGGTGGTATGCACGAAGCTTATCTCCTTTTTCAAGAGGATAAGGAAATCGGGATACGATAATCAGGATTTTCGGCTTATATGGACTTGATGAACTCAATTAGTTGTGCGCTGACTTTTTCTGGATTATGATGCAAATTAACATATCTCTTCGCTTCCAATCCCAATTTTTGCCTTTTGTTTTCACTATTCACAAGTTCATAAACCGCGGATAGTATCTCTTGCTTTGTGTTGGCAATTCGAACGCCATCGAAATTTAGCAATCCTTGTGCGCCAAGATCCGTGGTGATGATCGGGATCCCTAAAGCCATCATTTCAAGAATTTTAACTCGAATTCCAGATCCTGATTGGATAGGAGAGACAAGAATTCCCATTTCTGAAACGAATTCTTCTAAATCTTGAACGAAGCCTTCAACGACAATTCCTTGGTCCTTATTCGTTGTGTATAGCGACTCTGAATCAACACCAGCAATATGAAATTCTAGGTCCGTATTTGCTTTTCTCAATTCAGACATCAATTGAATGACTTCATCTACAGCTTCGATATTTGGAGACCAATTCATTGCTCCGAGGTGAAAAATAGATGATCTCTTGTAATCGTGACCCTGCTCTACAATGTCAGTAGTTAAAGTGATGTTAGACTTAGGAGTGGAAATACCAAGAGCGTTGAAATCATTCAAATCTTCTTGTGAAATGGTCATCAATCCATCCACTTTATTCAATGTTCCAATTTCGTATTTCTTTAAATCTTTAGCCAGTCCACTTAAATACTTTTTTTTGATCGGATTGCTTTCATTCTTAGCGAGTCCTTCCCAGATCTTAAATTCAACGTTGTGCGTTCGGACAAGTATTTTTCCTTTGAATGACTTTTTTATTTCATAAATGTACGGAGTTGTGTAAAGTCCATCTAGAATAATTGTTTCAAAGCGCTGTGAATCAATAGTACGAATGATTTTATCGGACATTTTACGATTGTAAAAACGATCAATGTTGTACGATTTTTTATTGAAAAGGTATTTAATGGCTTCTTTTGGACGAACAGCTGTTTCAATCAAAACCGCTTCGGGTTTTAAAGAATCGATCCAATGAATGGGAAATGAATCTAAATTGAATGGATGTTTCGTTGTGGCAATAGATAAGTATTTAACCTCTGAGGTAACCTTCAGAAGGTTCTCAAGAAAATTTGCAGAAGCCACACAGCCTCCATCTACTTTTGGATAAGCTGGTTTACTGGTTATGTAGAGCGTTTTCAAGACCTCTTAAATCTAAATAGTTTCACGATCTTCGCCATTAGCTTTGCCCAATATTCACTTGAATTAATCGGTAGATCATTGGCGGCAGAGTACATCATCCATACGGCGATTGGTGCAAGTATGAATGAGGAGAACCACATTCCCACGATTGGAGTAAGAGTTCCTGACTCGGCCATGTTATCACCAACGGTAAGCAGTACGAAATAAACCATAAATAGGAGTGCAGCAATGACAACAGGTGCTCCAAACCCACCTTTACTAACGATTGCCCCCAGAGGCGCACCAATAAAGAAAAGAATGACAATCGCAGCTGTCAATGCAAATTTTCGATTGAATTCAATCATGTAATCATCCATGTCCCTTTCCAATGCGTCCATGAAGTTGAGCTGCCCCTCAACGTTTTTGTTCAATCTTCGAACGGTTGTTTGGGCTTTTTTTATAGCCTTGATTTTTTTGTCGTATACAACGTCCTTGAAATTTACAGCGTTGTCTGGAACTTCAAAGTCATTCTGATCTTCTACTTCTTTTATTGAATGGTCTTTATATGAAATGGAAGAAAAATAGATGTGTCCACTTTTGATATTCATCAAGAAATTTTTCAGAATATCCTTTCCGTTCGCCTTTATTGAATCCATGGCATCATTGATTTGAAAGACGTTTAGCATTTCATGCTTGTCCTTCATTAGCTCTTCTCTTGACCGTTCTAAATCAAAACCATTGATGTTAATTTTGTAAGTCATCTTTTCGAATTTCGATTTCCATACAGGATGATTGCTATGCGTGCTATGATTGATTCCATCTGCACTGAAATTTGGCGTTTGCGGCTCTAATTCCCTGTGTACCGTTCCATTGGTCATTTCAAAGAATAAATAAGCTCCATTTTTTGATTTGTAGATTTTTCCCGATTCTGCACGAACCGTTTTAATTTCGTTGGGTGTTGTATGATCGTGAATTAGAATTCCTTCAAATTGATTACCTTCTCCTTTGTCGACCTTAATCACATAGCCATCAAGCTCATTGCTATAAACACCTGGTGTTAGGACTGTAGATATTTTAGTGTTTTGAATATCGAAAATTAATGAATGCCATTTAAGATTCGCGACGGGTATGACGTAATTGGCGAAGTAGAAGGTCCCCATAGCAATGATTATGACGACAGCGAATAAAGGGCGTACAATCTTGTAAAGAGACATTCCAGAAGCTTTGAGCGCTGTTAATTCATTATTCTCTGCCAGGTTTCCAAAGGTCATAATTGAGGACAGAAGAATCGCTAGGGGTAAAGCCAGGGGAATTAAACTTGCTGAAACGTAGAAGAGAAGTTCAACGATTATTGAAACCTCCAGTCCTTTGCCCATTAAATCGTCGATGTATTTCCAAAAGAATTGCATCACCAATAAAAACATGGAAATCGCAAAAGTAGCTAGGAAAGGACCTGCGAATGAACGTACACTGAAATAGTAAAGTCGTTTCAATTCAAAAAAAGATTATCTAAAATTAGATTGTGAAATGTAAACGATTGGAAATTAAGAATATTGAAATTAAGCTCCAAGAATTCTTTTAAGTTCGCCAATTTGTTGATCCCAGAAACGACTAGATTCATCAAGCTCATCTGGTTCAGCAAAATCAGTAATCGATAAAATCACGGCTTTAGTCATTGGATCAACCTCATATCTTAATTCGAAGTATGCCTCTGAGTCATCCTCTTCATCTTCGATCCATCTGAATTTCACCTTTGTGTTTGCCTTTTTCGCAAGAAGTCTTGCTTCTTCCTCACCACCATCCCAAAGGAAAGTATATACGTCGTCATTAATATTTACGTCGTCAGCAAACCATTCGCTTAATCCGCTAGGAGTGCTTAACATATTATCCAAAACTTTAATAGAAGTTTTTAATAAATATTCAAGTTCAAATCTTTCTTTTTCCATTATATATTCTGAAATACTCGCTAGTTAGTTAAAGCGCGCAATATACACATTCTTTTCTCTCTAAACCACTTGTCTTTAACAATCTCCGCTACAATGTTAATAACTTGTTCTTTAAGGCTTATTAGGTGCAACCGGGAATTATGAGGTCTGACGTTTTGCTAAACCTTTTTAAATCTCAGAAATACAAAAAAAACAAGGCTTAAGTTGCCTTTTCAAACTAGAAAGAAAAGAATGTTCGGTATCCTAGAATTAAGTGATAATGCTGTTTCCTGAAACTCTGCTTTCAATTTATTGATTGAGGCTTAAGTGGTTGTTTATTAGCGATTAATGATGGTTGATATGCTGTTAATAATAAATTAACCCAAATGAGAACAATTTATCCAACCCAAACGTCACTCCAATTTAAACTCCAAATGAATTTCACAGATCAATATTATAAATAAAAAAATGGTGAAACATTTAATCTCCATCACCTTTTATTGGAAGACATTCTCTCCATTGGTCAACGATCAAAAATAGAACTCTACGAGGGTTGTATTTTTATGTCCGTCAAAATGTTTAAACGCGCATCAGAAGAAGCGATTAACTCCTAACAGATATGTCTCGTTCTTAAGGAAAATACACTGATTTCATTTCAAGAGAAAATGGGAAATGTGTTTAATGAAATCAACAGAATATCAGACTAAGAACGGTTCAAATATCCTGAACGCAAAAAAGGATACCATTTCTGATATCCTTTTGTAGCGAGAGGGAGATTTGAACTCCCGACCTCCGGGTTATGAATCCGGCGC
>CAJVYC010000013.1 GCA_913009205.1 uncultured Fluviicola sp.
CACAAGATTTGTATGCAGATAACGGAAGTTTAAGTTCTAATGACACCATTACTTGTGCCAACTTCTTTACCACGACAACAAACTCTAGAAGTATTGACTTTGATGGTGTATACTTTAATCTTCAAGATTCTGTTTGGGAAGCGAATCCTAATTCTTTAACATGGAGTTCACTAACATCTACGATTAACTTGAACAAATTGGATACAGTAAGCTTCATTGGAGGTAGTTTAACTTATGACACTATTCGGGTTTACACAAACGAACTTGAAGTTTACAATGACAATTCGATAACCTTATTGTCCCTAGCATCAAATTCTAACCTAACGCTTGACAATGGATCAATTCAAAACATTGATTCCTTAGAAACTCAAGGGGCCTGTGGTTCTTATACTCGAATTCATAGTTTGGATGATGGCCTAGCTTCGGCTCAATTGAATAAAACTGGAAATCCGATTCTTTATTTATCTAATATTGACGTCAACAATGTTGATGCTTCACTACCGGCGATTTATAACATTCAACTTTCTGACACAATCAATGGCGCTGATGGTTGGAACCATATTGGAACAAGTTACTTCTGGATAAGTGATGGAGGTTCATGGTCTGACACTTCGCATTGGTCATTTAGCACAGGCGGCCCAATTGCTGGCTGTTCTCCGGGACAACCTGATTTTGTGATTTTTGATGATTTATCTTTTACTGCAGCTGGTGAAGTTGTTTTAGTGGATAGTTTGGCAAGATTTACTTCAATGGATTGGTCAACAACAGCATTTCCTGCAACACTAGACCTTGACACAAACATCGAGACTTTCGGAGACATCACTTTCTACAATGACTTATTCGTTACCCGCGATAGTACGCAGCATTCGCTTAAGTTCATGCAACAATCAAACTTTAGTCCTGATTCTGCATTGGTAGACTGTAACATTGGCGTATTCATGCCTTTAACTGACTCTTTATTGTTAATAAGTGATTTAATCATGACCGATTCAACGGCAATAATTCTATTCGGGGGTCGCACATATTCACAAGGAAACTATATTAGAACAGGGTCAATTCTATCTATCGATAATCCACTTGACTCGCTTGATGCCCGTCTATTGGATTTTGGTAGTTCAACAGTTGCTATTATTCGGAATTTCAATTCTAAACTGGATTCAGCATTTACTTTTAATGGTGGAACTTCTAATTTAACAATTGCAGATACATCTAATTTTATAAACAATCTAGAAACGGGTGGATTGACGTTCTACAATGTCACTCTAGATTTCCAAACGCTAACAACAAATAATCCTACTCCAGGAACTCCACTTCTTCAAAAAGTTACTGGAAACAACACCTTCAATGAACTTAGAATATTAAAAGGCTCTTCAGTTTATTTTGCATCGGCTTCGACTCAAACTATTAATGACAGTCTTGTCATTGTAGGAAATTGTAGAGATTCAATTTTCATTTCTACTACAGATACAGCTTCATTTGTAGCAGCCAACTTAAACAAAGCAATCACAACAGATATCTCTGTACAATGTGTGGATATTTCAGGAATGTCAAATTCTACTGGAAATATAACCGCATTATTCTCCAAAGACAATACAAACAATACAAACTGGACATTTGACGCAACGCCGCCTATTACAGCAGGCTTCTTTACTAATGGTCCTTTTTGTTTTGGGGACACCACACTCTTTACCGACACGACATCTACATTCCCAATTCCAACAGCATATTCTACGGAATGGTATTACAATGACAATACAACCGGATTCTTTGAATATCCTCCAAATACAACTGATTCAATTTTTATCAATTATGAAGAAGATACCTTGCAGCATTTATTCGGGCTTGCAGGATCACTCAACGTAGAGCTGGTAGCAATTGGAGAGAATTTCTGTACAGACACCGCCTCTCTGTTGGTTCAAATCAATGATCCAATTCTTGCACTAATTCCTTCTGAATCTGATACAACACTTTGCGCAGGCGATTCAATTGCATTTTCGGCAATTGGTCTAAGCCCTGGAATGGAGTATGAGTTTTTCTTAAACGGAGTATCACAAAATTCCCCCTCCATTAATGATACTTTATACACCTCTACAACGTTAATCACTGGCGATGCCGTTGGGGCCTTAGGCTATCTAAATGGATGTGTGACAGATGACACAACAATTTTTGAATATTCAGTAACTCCTCTTCCATCTTATTCCTGGAACTATTCATCAGGGCCTGCAATTTGTGATGGGGATAGTGTTGCGTTTATTGTTTCACCTACCAACCCTCTAGACACATTCACCTACCAATTCACGATAAACTCTAGCAGTGTAGCATTCACATCTGTTGGATTCTATGCATCTGACACATTGAATAATAATGATACTGTAGGTGTTATTGTTACTGATTCTTTGAGTTGTCAGGCTTCATCTGAATATGTGTTTTCCGTAAACCCAGCAGCGACAACAACTTTGGCTCAATCAATAGTGGGCAATGTCATTTGTGCTGGAGATTTAGTGACATTTACAGGAAGCGGCGCAACTACCTATGAATTCTTTGTTGATGGTACATCTCAAGGACCGCCGGGAGTAAACGTCTGGTCTTCTTCTACGTTAGCATCCGGCGACACAGTCAGTGTTATTGGATACACTCCATTTAACTGCGCTAAAGAAGCTCCAGAATTTTACACCTACATAGTTAATCCTTTGCCGAACACAAGTATGTCTGTTTCTGATGCAGACACTTCTATTTGTTCGGGAGATTTAGTAACATTTAATGGGTCCGGAGCTTCGCTTTATGAATTCTTTATAAACGGGGTGTCTCAAGGCCCTGCATCTGCAACCAGTACTCTTAACTCAGCTTTACTTACAAATAATGATACAATATACGTTGAAGGCGGGTTTAGTGGTTGTAGTGCAAGAAGTGATAGTGCAATTTTCACCGTATTAAACGCTCCCACAACTGGATTGATTTCAAGCCAAGGAAATAGCATCTGTCAGCAAGAACTCGTTGCATTTACCGCTTCAGGAGCAACAAACTATGAGTTTTTGATTGATGGAATATCTCAAGGAGTTTCATCTCCAACAGCGACTTTCTCTACTGCCTCATTAAGTAACGGACAAATAGTTACTGTAATTGGTGAATCTAATACATGCATCATTCCGCAAAGTATCACATTTACAGTACTTAACATTCCATCTGTTAGTTTGTTTTCGGATGATCCAAACAATATTTTATGTGATGGAGAGAACATTACCTTAACTGGAGCAAATGCTGATTCTTATGACCTTTATATTAATTCAGTACTTTCAGTAAGTCAACCTTCCCCGACTTTTATTAATCCAGCCCTTACAGTAGGACCGAATAGTGTTTATTTAATTGGAACCGCTGCAAATGGCTGTTCAGATACAAGTCAAACAATATTATCTATTACGGTAAATCCGATTCCAACAGTAACTCTTTCTAGCTCTGATGCGGATGATATAATTTGTTCAGGAGAGTCGGTTACCTTCTCAGGAGCTGGAAGTAATAACTATCAATTCTTTATTGACGGTAATCCTCTAGGAAGCATGTCTGCGGTCAATAATATAACAACCACTAGTTTATTAGACGGACAAGTCATTAATATTCTTGGTTCTTCAATAGGATGTACGAGTTCTTCGAACTCTATTTCAATTACAGTGAACGCCATTCCGTCTGTAACACTTTCTAGTACGGATGTAGACAATGTCTATTGTGAGGACGAGATCGTTGACTATACTTCTGGTGGAGCAACCAACTACGAGTTCATTGTTGATGGAGTGTCTCAAGGGCCTTCTTCACCATTAAATACAATTAACTCTTCAGCATTTCCAATTGGCAGCTATTCTGTTCAAGTTATAGGAGAGTCAAATAACTGCTCAAATACAGCGGTAAACATGATTACCATTAACCCTCTTCCTATTGCAGGTTTATTGAGTTCAGATATAGATAACATAATTTGTTCGAATGAATCTGTCACCTACACTGGCTCAGGAGGAACTTTTTACGAGTTCTTCGTGAATTTAGCATCTCAAGGAATCTCTAGTCCGGTTAATACTTTTACATCATCGACTTTAGCGGATAACGATAACGTGTCAGTGAATGTTAGTTCGCCTGAAGGATGCATAAGTTCGGAAGTGTTTCCGGCAATCACAGTGAATCTAACACCGACGGTTTCTTTAACTAACTCTGAAGCAGATACTACTATTTGTATAGGCGATAATGTCGACTTCAACGCAGCCGGTGCAACAGATTATGAATTCTTTATTGCAGGAATATCACAGGGGCCTCCAAGTCCAGTATCTGCAATCTCCACAACAGGATTATTAAATGGAGTTACAGTTGAAGTATTTGGTTCTACTAATGGATGTATATCAACTTCCAACGATTTCGTATTTACCGTTTATGGAAATCCTATTGTTACTCTAACGAATAACTCTGACACAACAATTTGTACGGGAGAATTATCTGATCTTGTCGCAGGAGGAGCGACAAATTACCAACTAGTAATTAATGGAACTCCAATTGGTGGATTCAGTCCTGGTCCTAACTTCAATACCGCCTTGAATAATGGTGATGTTGTAACTATAAATGGTGAAACAAATGGATGTGTTAGTACTTCAATGTCTGGTGTAAGTTATACTGTATTCACATATCCGACGATAGCATCAAGCATTAATACCGCTACTACAATTTGTTTAAATGACTTAGTAACATTTACTGCTTCTGGGGCAATGACTTATGACTTCGATATCAACGGGACGGTTGTTCAATCTGGACCATCAACTACATTTGATGTAAGTACTCTTTCTAATAGTGATGTAGTAACCGTAACTGGATATAACGGTGATTGTGCTTCGACTCCAGACGTATACAATTTCATTGTGAATTCAATGAACTTGGACATGACAGTTACGGCTTCAAATATGATTTGTGCAGGCGAAAACGCAACGTTTACTGCAATTGGAGCTGACGAATACGAATTCTTCTTGAATGGTGTTTCTCAAGGTCCTTTGAGTACTAATGATACTTATAGTTCATCTACATTAAATGATTTAGATGAAATCACATTTACTGGTTATTCAACATCAACTTTATGTACGCAACCATTTAGCGATTACATTTTAATGAATGTTATTGACGAGCCAACGATCACAGCAATGTCGAATCTCAGTTTTTGTGAAGGTGATTCTGTTATTCTTGTGAGCAATCTAGAATACGGAAACCAATGGTACGTAGACGGAAATCCAATTACTGGAGAAACTGACACTTCATATGTTGCATATTCATCTGGGTCTTATTCTTTAGATGTTACTTCTGGTGGTTCTGCAGATGTATGGTCTTTTGGACAAAATGCAACTGGTACTTTCGGAAATGGCAGCAATTTAAATTCAGCTGAACCTACGACAGCTGTTACAACGGAACTGTTTGAGCAACTATCATCAGGCTATGACTTCGTGCTTGGAGTAACGAGTACAAATGAAGTTTATGCTTGGGGAGAAAATAGTTCAGGACAATTAGGCGACGGTACATTCACAAGTAGCAACTTACCTCAGTTAGTTCCGACTTTAGCTAATATTAAAACCGTTGCAACCTCAGAGTCAAGTTCTATGGCAGTTGATGTTACTGGAAATACTTTTGTTTGGGGGAATAACAATATAGGACAACTTGCAACTGGTAATACCAATGTTGTTAACTTCCCATTTGCGAACCCTGCATTAACAAATGTTGATTCTATCGCTGGAGGAAAAAGCCACTTCGTTATTCTAAGGAATGATGGCACCGTTTGGACAGTAGGTGAAAATAACAACGGACAACTTGGTCAAGGAAACTTAACAAATTCAATGAATGCGATTCAAGTTCCTGGCTTAACTAATATTATTTCCGTCGGAGCAGGTGAATATCAAAGTTTCGCAATTGACAATAATGGTAATCTTTATGTTTGGGGGAACAATGGATCTGGTCAGTTGGGGTTAGATGATTTAACAAATCGCCTTGACCCTACTTTATCTCCTCTTGAAAATGTAATCAATGCACAAGGTGGTGCTGCGCACAGTGCGTTCTTAACATCAGATGAAAAAGTCTTTACCGCAGGTGATAATTCATTCGGACAACTTGGTACAGGAAACTTTACAAATTCTACAGTTGTAATTCAAGTTGGAGTTTCTGGAGCTGATATGATTTCAACTGGACAATATACCACTCTCGTTAAAAGAGCAGACATGTCTGTATTTGGATTTGGTAATAATACTGAAGATCAATTATCATTAACAGGACTATCAGTTAACACTCCAGAGCATATTATTGATCTGGATGGGGTATCATTTATTGAGGCTAGTAAATCTTCTTCTCACGTGATCTATTCGACAACTAAATTGTGCTCATCGCAAGACGTTCTTGTTAACATGCTTACAACTCCGCTAATAACAATTACGGCGGTTAATGACTTGTTGAGTGCAATAAGCGGAACGTCGTACCAATGGTATTTCAACGGGAATCCAATTCCTGGAGAGACTAACCAAACAATGATAGCTTCGCAAACGGGTGATTACTCAGTTGAAGTTACATTTGCGAATGGTTGTACTGGAATTTCGGATGTTTATTTCTTCAGTATGGTATCGATTGAAAACTTAACATTTGAAAATGTAAATGTTTTCCCGAATCCAACGAATGATTTAATTAATATTCAATTAACTCAAGAATTGAACGAGTTAACATACATTGAAATTAGAGATCAAGCGGGCCGACTGGTTAAAGAAGTTGAATTTAATAATGGCAACTTACTAACGATCAATGTTTCAGAGTTAGAGAATGGGATTTATCATGTTTTAATTCAAAACGCGTCAGTTTCAGGAAATATTCGCTTTGTTAAATCAACTAAATAAATAGGAATCAAAGAGCACTAAAGTTTAACACTACTTTTATTAATAAGTATTTTATTTAACACTATGAATCGGGTGATTCATTCTATATATTTGATCAACGACAATCAATTATATGAAAAACATACTTGTTCTAGGTGCTGGACTTTCGTCATCTTCACTTATTAGATATCTACTAGAAAATTCGGTTGAAAACCACTGGAGAGTAAGCATTGTTGATCAAGACATTGAAATGGTTCGTTCAAAGATTGATGGCCATGTTAATGGTGAAGCCCTGTCATTTAACGCAACAGATCGTTCTCAACGACTTCCAGAAATGGAGAAAGCTGATTTGGTGATTTCAATGCTTCCAGCTCGATTCCATGTTCCGATTGCAGAAGACTGTATCGAACTTAAAACGAATCTTATTACGCCTTCTTACATCTCGGAAGAAATGCGCAATTTGGATACGAAAGCAAAAGAAGCTGGAATTGTAATCATGAATGAAATCGGTGTCGATCCTGGAATTGATCACATGAGTGCTATGAAAATTATCCACGAAATCAAAGCGCGAGGTGGGAAATTGATAAGTTTCAAATCATTTACTGGCGGGTTAATTGCTCCAGTAAGCGACAACAATCCTTGGAATTATAAATTCACTTGGAATCCAAGAAATGTGATTTTAGCGGGCCAAGGTGGAGCTGCAAGTTTTATTCGCAACGGACAATACAAATACATTCCTTACAACCGTCTTTTTGGTCGATTGGATAATATTTCGATTGAAAACTATGGAGACTTTGTTGGGTACGCAAACCGTGATTCACTTTCATATAGAGAGACATACGGAATAGAAGATATTCCAACAATATTCAGGGGGACACTTCGCCGTCCAGGATATTGCAAAGCGTGGGATATTTTCATTGAATTGGGAATGACGGACGATACTTATGCGATGGTGAACACTGAAAATTTAACCCCACGTACATTTGTTAACTCATTTCTTCCTTACGACCAAAGTAAACCGGTTGAAGACAAGTTTAAAGAATTCATCAGAGAAGAAAGAATGGAATCTTTTGAGCGATTCAAATGGTTGGGCCTTTTCGAGGACGAACCAATCGTTGGAATAGAGAATGCTACTCCAGCGCAAGTGCTTCAAAAGATATTGGTAGACAAATTATCATTAGAGGATGGAGACAAAGACATGCTTGTAATGGTTCATGAATTCCAATATGAACTAAATGGAAAAAAGAGTCAAATTACCTCTCACATGGTTAATATTGGTGAAGATCAAGTGTACACCTCAATGTCAAATACCGTTGGGTTGCCTGTTGCGATTTGCGCTAAGATGATTCTAAACGGGTCACTTAAATCTAGCGGTGTGAGGCTTCCAGTTCAAAAAGAAGTGTATACTCCAATTCTTGAAGAACTTGAAAAGTTAAATATTCGTTTTGTTGAAAAGGAAATCTCATTGAATTAGAGGGAGTCTAAATTCCAAAAGTGTATTTCCCTATCGAAAATAAAGCGTTATCGGAGGTATTCATGAAGTGAATCGAAATAACTATCTTTGCCCCATAAATTCTATCATTTCAGAATGTCAAAAGATAAATACACCGTTTGTGCGGCCTTGCCATATGCAAATGGACCCCTTCATTTAGGACACGTAGCAGGAGTCTACCTTCCCTCAGATATTTTCACAAGATTTCTACGCATGAACGACCACGATGTCGCATTCATTTGCGGTAGTGATGAACACGGTGCAGCAATCACATTGCGCGCTAAATCGGAGGGAACGACGCCCAGGGCTATTGTCGATAAGTACAACAAAATTATTGGTGATGCTTTCAAAGATTTCGATATCTCATTCGATATTTTTCATAGAACGTCTTCTAAAATTCATCAGGAAACTGCGCAAGACTTCTTTAAAGTACTGAATGAAAAAGCCCACTTTACGAAAGATACGAGTGAACAATATTATGACGAAGAATACGATCAATTCCTTGCCGATAGATACATTACGGGAGATTGTCCAAATTGTAAACACGCCAATGCATATGGAGATCAATGTGAGAACTGCGGTTCTGCGCTGAGTCCAACGGAATTGATTAATCCAAAATCAACCTTAAGTGGGAAAATGCCCGTGATGAGAACGACTTCTCACTGGTATTTGCCAATGGAGCGACACGAGAATTGGTTGAAAGAATGGATCAAAAAGGGAACATTAGATGGTGTTCCACATCACGATGCTTCGAAATGGAGAAATCAGGTTACTGGACAATGCATGTCTTGGATCGACAACGGACTTCGACCTAGAGCAATGACGCGTGATTTAGATTGGGGAGTGAAAGTTCCTATTGAAGGAGGCGATGGCAAAGTACTTTACGTTTGGCTAGATGCTCCAATTGGATACATTTCTGCAACAAAACAATGGGCGCTTGACAACAACAAAGATTGGAAAGATTACTGGACAGGAGATCGTAAACTAATCCACTTTATTGGAAAAGATAACATTGTATTTCACGCAATTATTTTTCCGATTTTACTGAAAGCACATGAAGGACTTATTCTTCCGGACAACGTTCCTGCCTACGAATTCTTGAATTTAGAAGGAGACAAATTTTCTACATCAAGAAATTGGGCGGTTTGGTTGCACGAATACATTGAGGCGTACCCAGATAAAATTGATGAATTGAAATACGTTTTGACATCAATTGCACCGGAAACAAAAGACAGCGAGTTTACTTGGAAAGAATACCAAACGCGTATCAATAGCGAATTGGCAAATATCCTTGGAAACTTTGTAAATAGAGCTTTGGTTCTTACGCAGAAGTATTACGATGGAAGTGTTCCTGCACTCGGTGAATTAACCGATTCTGATAAAGATGTTATTGCACAAATGGAAGCAATTCCTGTCAATATTTCAAAGCTAGTTTACGATTATAAATTAAGAGAAGCTCAAGCTGAGGCCATGAAACTGGCCCGACTTGGAAACGAATATTTAGCGGAAACGGAGCCATGGAAAATGGTGAAAGATCCAGCAAATACTGAACGTGTTGCAACAATAATGAACATTGCACTGCAAATTACAGCAAACTTAAGTATTGTTCTGCAACCTTTCTTGCCAGCTACAGCTACAAAACTTTCTGAGTTCCTTGATTTCCAAACATCGGATTGGAGCCAAGCCGGTAATTCTAGTTTAATTTCTGAGGGACACATGACGAATAAGCCGTCTATTTTATTCCCGAAAATTGAAGATGAAATGGTAGAATTAGAAATTGAAAAATTAGAAGCGACTAAAACCATGGAAACAACATTCGAGCCTCAAAAAGACGAAACGTCATTTGATGAATTCACTAAAATGGACATCCGTTTGGGGACTATTTTGGAAGCCGAAAAAGTGAAGAAAGCAGACAAGCTTTTAAAACTGCTTGTTGATACAGGCTTGGATAAAAGAACGATTATTTCTGGAATTGCTAAACACTATTCACCTGAAGAATTGATTGGAAAACAAGTAACCGTTTTAATGAATTTGCCTCCAAGAACTATTCGTGGGGTTGAATCTCAAGGAATGATTTTAATGGCTGAAAACGAAAATGGTGAATTGAGTTTCGTTGCTTCTGAAAAAGAATTCGGCGCTGGGAGTGGTATCAATTAATTGTGTAGTTTATAGTTTGATTCAATAACTGAAAAGACAATTATGAAAGCAATATACCTATTTATAGTCGCAGGATTTTTATTAGTGAATTGTTCTGAGCCCGTTCAAAACGACTCAAAAGATAAAGCCAAGGAAAAAGGGGCAAAAGCAACGGCTATTAAGAAAAACAATATCGAAGCAGTTGACAAACTTCCTATACATCGTTTTCGTTCAACGGAAACTGGAGTTGAGGAATACATGACGATGCGCCAAAATGCCGAAGGGGTAAAAGAGTGGTTTTATTCATCTGCGGCAAATCCGAAAGATGTAAAATTGGGTGTTACTTCAAAAAACGGAAAACACGCTGTTTGTTTTATGAGCAAACCGCAAGTGCTGTATGTCCTAGATCTAGACGATTGTGGTTTTATGCTTACGGATGAAGAAGGTGAAACGCAATGGTATCGACAAGTTGAACCGGAATGTTAGAGTCGATCTTTCGACTGTTCGATTTCTCGATTGTTCGAAATGAATACCTCAAATGAAAACAGCACTTTCCATATCTCAATTAGAAACTGAATTTAAATCCTCTGATTTTGTTCTAAAAACGCAACATCAAATTGCAAAGGATTTTGGAACAAGCGGAATTGAATTTACCACGGCTTTCTTTACAGCCCCGCTCTCCTATTTGGAACTAATTAATTCCGTTGGAGAAAAATTGGGACAGATAATGACACTCGGAGAAACGCAAACTTTGCAACTTCTTTATCGAATAGATATTCCACAACAGGATTTTTTAGCCCTCGCAACGGATACTGAATTTATTCAGAAAATGAGTATTTTGATCATCAGAAGAGAGGCCTATAAGATCTATTTGAGATCGGTTTACAAATAGTAGTATTCTTCCCCTCAAATTCAATACAATTTTGAAATCGTTCAAAGACATTTTAAAATAATCACACTTTTCCATCCATTTTTCTCGAATTGATTAGTCCTAAGTCTTCAAATTGTCTAAATTTGGTATTCCATAAACTTGCGCAAGAAAAATGGATAAAATATCATACGTTGGCAATGCAGATGTAAATGCAATTGATCATCTACACAAACAGTACATGCAAGACCCGCAGAGTGTAGATATCGGCTGGCAAAAATTTTTTGAAGGATTCAATTTCGCACAAACGAGTTTTGAAGACGGAGGAGAAGTCCCTCAGAATTTCCAAAAAGAATTTAAAGTAATAAACCTGATCAACGGATACCGTGAGCGTGGACATTTGTTCACGAAAACGAATCCTGTTAGAGATCGAAGAACATATACGCCAACTTTGGCAATCGAAAACTTCGGCCTTGAACAATCAGACTTAGATACTGTTTTCCAAGCCGGAGAAGAAATTGGTGCCGGGCCGACAACACTTCGTGCAATTATCGCCGATTTAGAAAATAACTACTGCCAATCAATCGGAATTGAGTTCACTTACATGAGAGAGCCCGATTCTATTGCTTGGTTCAAAAATCATATTGAGCTGAAGAACAGACCTCAGTATGACGCATCCAAGAAAAAAGAAATTTATAGAAAACTGGCAATCACAGCTGGTTTCGAATCATTCCTTGGGAAGAAGTTTGTTGGACAAAAAAGATTCTCGGTCGAAGGACTTGAGGTTTTGGTTCCAGCACTTGACGCCTTGGTTCAAAAAGGAGCAGACAATGGCGTTGAACAATTCGTTGTTGGAATGGCACACCGTGGTCGATTGAATACCTTGACGAATGTTTTCGAAAAAAGACCGCGCGATATCTTTTCTGAATTTGAAGGAAAAGAATTTGAAATTGACGAGCGTTTTGACGGAGATGTTAAGTACCACCAAGGCTTCACTTCTTTTGTGAAATCTGAAAACGGGAAAGACTTAACACTAACTCTATCTCCTAACCCCTCTCACTTAGAAGCTGTAGATCCTGTTGTTGAAGGAATTACAAGAGCAAAAGTAGAAGATGCGTTAGGCAACGACTTCAAGAAAATTTGTCCCGTATTGATTCATGGAGATGCTGCAATTGCAGGTCAAGGTGTTGTTTATGAGGTGATACAAATGGCCCAATTGGACGGATACAAAACGGGAGGAACAATTCATATCGTTACGAACAACCAAGTTGGATTTACAACAAATTATAAAGACGGACGTTCGTCAACATACTGTACAGATGTTGCAAAAACAACACGATGTCCAGTTTTCCATGTGAATGCAGACGACGTAGAAGCTGTTGTTCAGGTTATGGAAATGGCGATGGAATACCGTCAGCACTTTGGTGACGACATTTTTATCGATTTATTAGGATATAGAAAATACGGACACAACGAAGGCGATGAGCCTAAGTTTACGCAACCGAATTTGTACAATTTAATTGCAAAACACCCGAATCCAAGAGACATATATTTAAGTCAATTGTTAGCGGAAGGTGTCATGACAAATGACGAAGCGAAGAAAGTTTCTGATGATTACAATGAATTCTTAGAAAAAGAATTCACAGAGTCTAGAAAGCGTGAAAAAGCACTTGTCTATGACTTCTTAAGTGATTCTTGGGAAGGATTTAGATCTGGAACTGAAGAAGATTTCATTACTTCTCCAGAAACTGGAGTGTCTAAGAAAAAGTTAGCAGATCTTGGTAAAAAGCTCTCTACGCTTCCAGAAGGGAAAAAATACTTCAGAAAAATTTCAAAGATTTTTAAAGAGCGTTTGGAAGGAATTCAAGAAGGAAAAATGGATTGGGGAGCAGCAGAGATGTTGGCTTACGCTTCTTTGTTAGACGAAGGGCATCCCGTTCGTGTTTCAGGACAAGATGTTGAGCGCGGAACATTCTCTCACCGTCACGCTGTTGTAAAAACAGAAGACACAGAGGAGGAAATCATCACCTTGAATTTACTTTCGGAGACACAAGCACCATTTACAATATACAATTCATTCTTGTCAGAATACGGCGTACTTGGATTTGAATACGGATACTCATTGGCGACACCAAATGGTTTAACAATTTGGGAAGCACAATTTGGAGATTTTTACAACGGAGCCCAAATTATGGTCGATCAATTTATCACCGCAGGAGAAGACAAATGGTCAACTCAAAGTGGATTGGTAATGCTACTTCCTCATGGTTACGAAGGACAAGGAGCTGAGCACTCAAGTGGCAGAATGGAGCGATTCTTGCAACAATGTGCGGATTTGAATATCCAAGTTGTGAATACTTCAACGCCAGCGAATCACTTCCACGTTTTGAGAAGACAAATGAAAAGAGAGTTCAGAAAACCATTGGTTGTCTTCTCTCCAAAAATGCTTTTACGCCACCCAAGAGCAACTTCATCTTTAGATGAAATGTCGAAAGGTAGCTTCCAAGAAGTATTGGATGATCCAAAAGCAAAAGTGGCAAACGTTGATACGGTTGTTCTCTGTTCAGGTAAATTCTACTACGAAGCAACGGAAAAAGCAAAAGAATTTGACGCTGAAAACATGGCCTTTATTCGTGTTGAACAATTATACCCATTACCAAAAACACAGATCGATGCGATTTTAAAGAAGTATAAAAATGCGAAGAACATTTTGTGGGCGCAAGAAGAGCCGTCAAATATGGGAGCATGGACATACATGGCAATGGAATTAAGAAAATTGAACCTTACAGGCATTTACAGAAGACCATCCGCTGCAGCCGCTGAAGGATCACATGATTTGCACAAAAGAAGGTTGGAGCGTTTGTACGGCGAATTGTTTGCATACGCGAAAACGAAAGTTGAAGCTTAAGAGAAATTATGAATGAGGAATTATAAATTCATAAATAAGGAATTTATAATTCATAATTAGAAAGATATGTCAGTGTTAGAAATGAAAGTGCCAAGTCCAGGAGAATCGATCTCAGAAGTTGAGATTGCTGCATGGTTGGTATCTGATGGAGATTACGTTGAAAAAGATCAGGCGATCGCAGAAGTAGATTCTGATAAGGCAACGCTCGAACTTCCTGCTGAAGAAAGCGGAACCATTACTCTTAAAGCAGAGGAAGGTGACGCCGTAGCTGTAGGTGCCGTTGTTTGCTTAATTGACACGTCGGCTGAAAAACCTGCTGGGTTTGAATCATCAACGGATAGCGCACCTGCTGCGGCTGTGGCTGCACCTGTTCAAGAAAAGAAAGCGGAGCCAGCGAAAGCCGCTGCGCCAAGTCCAGACCCGGTTAATAAATCATCCTATGCTGCTGGAACACCTTCAATTGCTGCCGCGAAAATCATGGCGGAAAATGGAATTTCTTCGAATCAAGTGAATGGTACAGGAAAAGGCGGAAGAATTACAAAGCAAGATGTTCTTGCTGGATTGTCTGCTGGATTTGATTCTACTGCAACACAAGGTTGGGGTGGAACGAGAGATCAACATCCTGAAAAAATGTCGATGATGCGTCGTAAAATCGCTGAGCGTTTGGTTGCAGTGAAAAACGAAACGGCCATGCTTACGACATTCAACGAGGTGGACATGAAACCAATAATGGATCTTCGTACGAAATACAAAAAAGCATTTGCTGATCACCACGAGGTGAACCTAGGATTTATGTCCTTCTTCACAAAAGCGGTGACTGAGGCATTGCACTTGTACCCCTCTGTAAATGCACAAGTGGACGGAAAAGAAATGATCCTTCACGATTATGCGGATATTGGAATTGCAGTTTCATCTCCAAAAGGATTAATGGTTCCTGTTGTTCGCAATGCTGAACGCATGTCTTTGGCAGAAATCGAAAGAGAAATTAAACGTTTGGCGATTAAAGCGAGAGACGGAAAAATTACTCCAGATGAAATGACAGGTGGAACCTTTACAATCACAAATGGTGGTGTTTTCGGCTCTATGCTTTCAACTCCGATTATCAACCCTCCACAAGCTGCTATTTTGGGAATGCATAATATCGTGCAACGACCAGTAGCTATTGATGGTGAAGTTGTTATTCGTCCAATCATGTATGTTGCCTTATCGTATGATCACAGAATCATTGACGGTAAGGAATCTGTTAGCTTCTTGGTAAAAGTGAAAGAGATGCTAGAGAACCCTGAAAGAATGTTATTCGGAGCGAAAGATCCTGTGGAAGTTTTGTTAGGACTATAGAGTTTCCTTAAAAATATAAAAGTCGTCACTGAAAAGTAACGGCTTTTTTTTTGTCTACTATTCTTCCATTATCGATGGATATCCTTCTAACCATGGTGACCTCTCTAGCATCCCTGTCACAATTAAACACCTCATCAATTGGTCCAATTTTAAAATTTCAACAAAATGCGGACCGTCAAGCCTTTAATCAAACACTTATAAAATTTAATCATCTGTTATTCATTATTTTAAATCTAATTTCGCAACCCTTGAAATCCCATGTTTTGAATGGTAAAATCACTTATCTTTATAATTAATTATTTAGTTAAATATTTATGAAATTTTAAAAATCCATACTATGAAAAAAACAATTACTCTTTTTGCTATGGGAGTCTTATCTATAGGTTCTTATGCACAAACTCTTGTTTCAACAGCACCTTCAAATCGAAATGTGATAATTGAAGAATTTACCGGCACAAACTGCCCAGCTTGCCCATCTGGTCACTCTGTCTTGTCTGGCATTTTAACTTCAAATCCAGGTAAAGTATTTGGAATTGGTTACTCTCCTACAAATTCAAGTTTAACAGGACCATATAACGGTGGGTTGGATTTAACTAACCCTTTCTCTAATTCGTTCTATACAAATCCATATTACGGAAACGGAGACGGCCGGTCAATGCCAACTGGACATGTTAACAGAACAAAGTATGGCGGAAGTAGAAAATCATCAACAGGTGATTGGGCTGCTCGTGCTGCTGATATAAATATGATTTCTTCTCCAGTAAATGTTGGGTTGTCTTCAACTTACGATGCAGTAACTGATATGGTTGATGTAACTGTTGAAATGTATTTTACTGCTGACGTTATGGATGCGGCATTTGTAACTGTTATCTTGACTGAAGATGATATTATTACAACTCAGTCTGGAGCTGGAACTGCAGCAGATTATAATCACAAGCATGTAATGAGAGCTAACCTTCAAAACGGACAATGGGGTGAAGCTTTAACTGGAACTACAACGCAAGGTAGTTTAGTAACAATGACTTTCTCATTTGACAATTCATCAACGAATTATGTTATTGACAATTGTGACATTACTGCGTTCGTTTCAACCGGAACTGACGACAACAGTGAAATCCTTACAGGAAGCGCTGCCGGTGCAAACGGAGGTAGCACTGCTGGAATCACTCAGTTATCAGCGAACAACCAAATTAAAGTATTCCCTAACCCAACAAACGGCGAAATCAACATTGCGTTGAGTGAAAACACAGCATCTGGATTAGTTTCTATTTTAAACCTTGCCGGACAGGTTGTTTATACAAATGATTTAAACGTAGAAGCAGGTGCTGTTCTTACTTTTCAAAAGTCTGATTTAAACTTGGAAGCTGGAACGTATTTCGTTTCGTTTACAAATGAATCAATTGTTGCAACGAAAAAATTAATTATTCAGTAGGCTTAAATCTTCTGAAGTAGAAATAGCAATTGGGCTATCGTATTTTGTACGATGGTCCTTTTTTTTCGATGAATTAATCGTGCAGAAACAGAAAATACAATTTCACGGCAGTTCAACTGCTCCGTAATCGGGAATTGGCTATTATTAACGAACGTTAGAAGTATAGATCACCAAGACAAGCTAGGTTTTGACTATTTTTAGAGTTCTTAAAATAGAACCGCCTTGCCAAAAGAATATTACCGCAACAAATCCAACGAACTTCGAGCCTCAATTGCCGCCTTAAGAAAAAGGTTAATTGCTTTTTCAATGCTTCGCTTAGGAGTGTTTTTCGCAATCATTGCCGCTGTATATTTCTTCTACGGAAATTTCATGATAATTTCTATTTCTTTGGTGGTCGGACTTTTTATATTCTTCTTTTTAGTAACTCGCTTTTCAGACCTTAAAAACAAACAGCGCTATTTAAATAATATGCTGAAAATTAACCAACTTGAACTTGCAGTTTTCGATGGTAACATTTCAGAACTGAAAACGGGCGATCAATATATTTTCGAAGAACACGATTTCAATCAAGACATAGACCTTTTCGGACAAGGCTCGTTGTTTCAGATTATCAATAGAACGGCAACACCTAATGGAGAGAAGCACCTTGCGGATTGGTTGAATTCAAACACGATTGATCAGATAGCGGAAAAACAAAAAGCAACGGAAGAACTCGGTTTAAAAATCGAATGGAGACAAAAATACACTGTGGTCGCCTCCTTAATTGAATCTGATATTCAATCCCAAGACATTTTGAAATGGGTGAAGAATTACAACACTTTTGTTCCTCCTTTTTTCAATTGGTTCCCAATTCTATTCTCCACCTTATCTTTAGCTTTATTCACAACTTATGTCCTGGATCTAGTTCCAATTGGCGCACTTATTAGCTGGATGTTTCTTGGATTCACAATTTCAGGAGTCTACTTCAAAAAAGTAACCGCGCTCTACAATATCTCAAGTAAAATCAATGATACCCTTGCGCAATACTCGAAACTTCTAAAGTTGATTGAGAATGAAGATTTCGAAAGTGAATTGCTGATCAAATGGAAAAATGAAATTCAATCAAAGGATATTAAAGCTTCTGAGCATCTAGAAATTTTAGCCCAAGAAATAACTCATTTAGCGAATCGAAACAACCTTCTTTATGGTTTCGTTTCCAGTGCATTCCTGCTCTTGGATTTACGCTATTCCTTTAAAATCGAAAAATGGCTAAAAGAATTCGACGGAGCCATGGGCGATTGGTTTGAGGCAATTGAACGTTTTGACGCCATTAATTCTCTTGGAAATTACCGTTTCAACCATCCCAATTACATTTATCCACAAATTATTTCTGACAACAAACAGCAATTGAATGCTAAGGACATTGGCCACCCACTTTTAAGTCCGAATTCAATCGTTACTAATTCAATCAAAGTCAGTACAGAGGACTTCTTTATTATCACAGGAGCTAACATGGCGGGAAAAAGCACGTTCCTAAGAACGGTTGCTGTGAACATCGTTATGGCGAACAATGGACTTCCGGTCTGCGCCAAATCTTTTATTTACCGTCCAGTTAAGCTTATATCAAGTATGAGAACATCGGATTCTTTAATGAATGATGAATCTTACTTCTTCTCTGAATTGAAACGGCTGAAGTTTATTGTTGATGCAATCAAAACGGACACCTATTTTATAATCCTCGATGAAATTCTGAAAGGGACAAATAGTAAAGACAAGGCTGAAGGGTCGCAGAGGTTCGTCGAGAAATTAGTTGGGTCGAAATCTACTGGGCTTATTGCAACGCATGATTTAAGTCTTTGTAAACTAGCAGACAAACTTCCTCAAATTCAAAATTACTATTTCGATGCAGAAATTGTAGATGATGAAATGTTCTTTGATTACACCTTCAAAAAAGGAATCTGCCAAAACATGAACGCCTCTTTCCTACTGAAGAAAATGGAAATCGTTTAGTCATACCCCTCTTTTTGATTCAATTAATTCGCTAGGATTGATAGTCTCATATGATAAACTCTCTCTGTTTTTCAACCTTTACCTATTCACATACGTTATTCAAAAAGGTGGAAATTTCCCCAATTAAAAAGTCTTTGTTACTTTTATGAACAAATAACTATATCTACATCTTAAATTCAGCTATGAAAAAAATTTACTTATCAATTTTATCGTTGTCGCTTGTTAGTGTTGCTACTGCACAAACTACAACACCTGCGGAAGCAGTCGGAAAAATTCAATCACCTGTAATTAAATCAAGCAAAAAACCTACTAACATTGCTTCAGATAAGGCAATTCTTTGGGGACCAAACACATTTGGAACTCCAAGTGAATGGTCTTTTACTGATAATGCTACTTCTGGTGACAACTGGGTAATTGGAACTGGTGCTCCTTCTGGATCATTCGCAATTGCTGCTATTACTTCTACAACTGCAGCTGACGGATTTGCATTGTTTGATTCGGATCTATTATGTTCTGGAAACCAAAACGCTGATGTTTATTTCAATACACCTATTGATTTAACCGGACAATTGGCAGTTGCGGTAGAATTCGAATCTTTTTACAGAGCTTACGTTGGTAACTGTTACGTTATCGCAAGTACTGATGGAGTTACCTGGACAGAAGTTCAAGTTCACTCTGGTCTTGCTGTAAATGCTTCTACAACTAACTCTGAAATTACTACAGCAAACGTTTCTAGTATCGTAGGTGGATCTTCTACTGCATATTTCGGATTCAGATACATAGGTGGATGTGATTACGCGTGGATGGTTGATGATGTTTCTATCGTTACTCTTCCAGATAACGACGTTGCTCTTACAACTGGATGGCATGCTGATATCGTTACTGATTACGAATATTCAATGACTCCATTGACACAAGTTCGTGAAATGCGCGCTGGTGTTATTGTTGAAAACCAAGGTGGATTAACTCAAACTGTTGATGTAACGTGTGATGTTTCTGACGGGGCTACTACTGTTGCTACATTGATGCAATCTGTTACTAGTGTTCCTGGTGTAATTGACACATTATGGTTCAACACAGGATTCACTCCTTCTGCGATCGGAACGTATACTCCTACTTTCAGTATTCCTGCTGATATGGTGACTACAAATGATATCTTCACTGCTTCTGGTCTCGAAGTTAACAATAACCTAATGGCACACGACTATGGAACAACAGGTACTTTCGGTTTCAATCCAGCTGCTACTGATCCAACGAATGCTAATTCATCTCACTCATGGGGTAACATTTATTATCCAGAGGTAGATCAAATGATCTATGGTATTGATATTAACTTCGCAACTGGAACTACTGCTGATTTATACGTTCTTGCTAGAGTTCAGGAAATGGATGCAAGTGGTTCTATTCAAGATCCTTTAACATATAACAATGAAACAGATCACACTGTTGTATCAAGTGAAATTGGATCATCTATTACAACAATTACATTCCCATCACCGTCTTTATTAGAAGCTGGAAAAGGATATATGATTGATGTACTTAAAGTTGATGGTACAACTGGACCAGAAGCTATGTACTTTGGAGGAACGGATGCATCTCAAGAAGATGATGATTTCTCTACTGTTGGATACGGACCTTTTGGAGCTGCAAATGCTATTAACTATTTCTCTGGTTGGGACTTTGCTCCATACATAAGAGCTAATTTTGATGCTTCTTTAGATGTTACTGTTAATACTCTTGAAGGTGTTGCGGTATTCCCTAACCCATCTCAAGGTGAAATCACTATTACAAACAACAACGGCGATGCTAACGCAATTGAGATCACTAACCTAGCTGGACAAGTGGTTTACACTGTATCTGTTTCTGCTGCGACAACTGTTGATTTAGGATCTTTTGGATCTGGAGTTTACCTTGTTAAGGTATCTAACGGAATTGGCTCTTTAGTTGAAAGAGTCGTAATTAAGTAAATTTTACTTCAAAATATAAAAGTCCGTATCGGTTTAACTGATACGGGCTTTTTTTGTGTCATTAAACTAGCCATTGTGGCGTTGTTCAGAATAATTAACTGACAGCGATGTCATATCGTTTCCTTTCCATTTATTGTTAAAAAATAAGGATTAAGATAATCGCTCTAATTCCAAGTTTTCAAATGTTAAAATCATTTTATTTCATAAAAATAACACCTTACTTTTGCTGTGCATAAATATCTATTTAACAGAGTTGAATATCAATATGTTAGCTATCTGACTTAGCGCCTAAAAACCCATAAATACCTGGTTTCCATTTGACAACAAATGTTAAAAAACGAATTTAAGTGTAATTTTTTGGAGGCAACAGCGTTTAATAGATAACGTTACGAGTTGATGAAACACAAAAAAGTTGGCATACAATTTGACTGTATATAATCAACTAAGTAGAAGTTAGTTTTCATAAGTAGTAGTAGTTTAGGTTTTGTTCGGGAATGACGCCAGTCATTCCCGTTCATGTTTTATAGACCTTTTGTTTTATGACAAGCCTTCAATCTTCACACATTGTATATTTAATCCATTAATTTGACGTATTTTTGTAGGCTAAAAGTCAATTACAGAGCTTATAATCAGGTATGAAAAACATTCGAAATTTTTGCATCATTGCACACATTGACCACGGGAAGAGTACCCTTGCAGATCGTCTATTGCAAACAACTGGTACAATATCAGACCGTGAGATGCAAAATCAGGCTCTTGATGACATGGACATCGAGCGCGAACGTGGCATTACAATTAAAAGTCACGCGATTCAAATGAACTACAACCACAGCGGTGAAGATTTCATTTTGAACTTAATTGACACGCCTGGTCACGTTGATTTTTCGTACGAAGTTTCTAGATCTATTGCGGCTTGTGAAGGTGCGCTATTAATTGTAGATGCTGCTCAAGGAATTGAAGCTCAAACCATCTCAAATTTATATTTGGCTTTGGAACATGATCTTGAAATCATTCCAATTCTTAACAAAATGGATCTTCCTGGTGCGAACCCTGAAGAAGTTACAGATCAAATCGTTGAATTGATTGGCTGTGATCCTAGCGAAGTTATTCAAGCCTCAGGTAAAACTGGACTTGGTGTTCAAGACATTTTAGATGCCGTTATTGATCGCGTTCCTGCTCCAAGTGGAGATGAAAACGCACCATTGGAAGCAATGATCTTCGATTCTGTATTCAACCCCTTTAGAGGAATTATCGCCTATTACCGTGTTCGTAACGGGGTTATTAGAAAAGGGGATAAAATTAAATTCTTCAACACTGGAAAAAGCTACGGAGCCGAAGAAATTGGGATCCTGAAAATGGATCTTGTTGCCAAAAAAGAAGTTCGAGCTGGAGATGTTGGATACATCATTTCTGGAATTAAAAAAGCCGCTGAAGTTAAAGTAGGTGATACGATTACAGCACTAGATAACCCTTGTGAAAAAGCGATTCAAGGTTTTGAGGATGTAAAACCAATGGTATTTTCGGGTGTTTATCCAGTTGATACTGAAGATTACGAGGAGTTGCGTTACTCGATGGAAAAATTGCAACTGAATGATTCTTCTTTGGTTTTTGAACCGGAATCATCTGCAGCCTTAGGTTTTGGTTTCCGTTGTGGGTTCTTAGGAATGCTTCACATGGAAATTATACAGGAACGTTTGGAGCGTGAGTTCAACATGACAGTTATTACAACTGTGCCCAACGTGTCGTATAAAGCTTTTATGCGTAGAGATCCTGAAACTGCAATTATTGTAAATAATCCTTCTGAACTTCCCGATCCTTCTGGAATGGAATTGATTGAGGAACCTTATATAAGAGCTCAGGTTATTACCAAATCGGAGTACGTCGGACAAATCATGACTCTTTGTATTGAAAAAAGAGGTGAATTGACGAACCAAGTATACTTGACACAGGATCGTGTCGAACTTTCTTTCGAAATGCCAATGGGTGAGATTGTATTTGATTTCTACGATCGTTTAAAAACGGTTTCTAGAGGTTATGCTTCTTTTGACTACCATCCAATTGGATACAGAGCATCAGACTTGATTAAAATGGAGATCCTTCTCAATGGAGATCAAATTGATGCATTATCGGCTTTAGTTCACAGAAGCAATGCCTTCGATTTAGGAAAAAGAATTTGTATCAAGTTAAAGGAGTTAATTCCTCGACAACAGTTCGAGATTCCAATTCAAGCTGCCATTGGTGCGAAGATTATCTCGAGAGAGACGATTAAAGCCCTTAGAAAAGATGTTACTGCAAAGTGTTATGGTGGTGATATATCACGTAAACGTAAACTTCTTGAAAAGCAAAAAGCAGGTAAGAAACGTATGCGTCAAGTTGGTAGTGTTCAAATTCCACAAGAGGCATTCATGGCCGTTCTTAAGCTAAATGATTAAACTTCTTCAATAAAAAGTATCGTACAAAAAAATAGAGATGATAAATCATCTCCACTTCTCACAATTCGTGCAGTTTACTTTGTCACCTTGCTACTCAACTCGTTCTTCAAGCCATTCCATTCAACGAGGTGCATTTTAACCGTACCAACAGGTATCTTTGCTTTTACCAAAACTGGTATTCTATTTTTATCTGCTGTTACCCAGAACTGTACATCATCTTCATGTTCGAAGTATCTTCCTGTTTGCACTACTGGCACAAACCTATAACATTCAAATTTTCCTTTTCTAATTCTAACTTCTTCTTTCCCCATGCACTTGATTTTCAGAGTAAATACCTCATTATCCATAAAGCATTTAAAAGAGAATATTTTGCCTTTTTTCATTGCGTCAAAATTCAAAGTTCTAGCTCTATAAAAAGAAGAAATCATGTCCTGAATTCCCATTGATACAGTATAGTCCTCTTTACCATTGTAAACTTTATTCTGGTTTTGAGAGAAGTCGTATCGTTGGTCAATTTTATAACCACCTTCGTTGACATGTCTCTTAAAGATCCAAGGCATCATTGATTTCTTATCAATATAGCTCTCGTAAGTATCATATACTTTGTAAAACGAATTGAAACCACCTAATGTTCTTCCTGTTCCCCTTACGTGGTACAATGCACGCCCATCTCTTTTATGCTTCGTTGATTTAACTTCGATAATAGCTTCACCCGCATCAACAAATCCGAAGGTAACTCGATACCTCAATCTTTCACCCTCCTCAAACGCAGTGTTCAAAACCGAAGGGTATTTCACTAAACTCGAGCTTGTCATCGCAATAAACACAATGAATAATCCGATAAAATAAAATAACTTTCTCATAGCAAATTGTATCAATGTGCAACGTTAAATACAAATGATATGCCAAACAATTTAATTGTATGAGAATTACTCAATAATCTGTACCTCAGTTCTACGATTTTCGGCTCTCCCAGTAAGTGTTGAGTTATCGGCAATTGGCTGATTCATTCCATATCCTTCCGTTCTTACACGTCCAGCTAAAACACCTTTTTTCACTAAATATGCTTTCACCGCAAGGGCTCTATCCTTCGATAGAACTAAGTTGCCATCTGCAGCACCAATGTTGTCCGTGTGACCGGCAACTAGTATTTTAAGAGTCTTTTTACGGTTCATATAATCTACAAGTTCGTTTAACGAAGAATAACTTCCTGACTTAATAGTAGACTTCCCTGTTTCAAAATTGAGGTTGGATAGAATAAATGAATCACCCATCCAATAAGAAATAGAGATAACCATATTCTGAAATTTAGCATTCGCAGGGATATTAGGAATCTCGATTGAATTGTAGTCCATATCGTCACCAATCGCGCTAATCTTGATGTCATATGTGTCCCCTGCTGGCAATTGGACTAAGAACTTTCCATTCGCATTTGTGATCCCAACGATCTTCTTTTTCGTTTTCTGTCCGATAAAAACAATTTTGTCATTCGGGATAACCACTCCATCAGGATCTGTTACCGATACAGTTACTGGCGCATCGGGTGATTGTGCATTGAGAATCAAGCTCAATAGACAAAGAATAAGTGTTGTATAGATTTTCATAATAGTAAAGTTTAAGTTCACTATTAGAATATCATTTATTCAAAAAAGTAACTGTTTATTCTCGGCAAAGCTTTCTAAATAACAACATTAACGATCTTCCCAGGAATAACAATTACCTTTTTAGGTGCATTCCCCTCTAACCATTTCTTTGCTACTTCATGGGCAAGCACTTCCTTCTCAATATCTTCTTTCCCCATTTCTGTTGGAAGTTCAATTTTGAATCGCATTTTACCGTTGAATGAAACAGGGTATGAATGATTGGCTTCAATCAAGTTCGCTTCATTGAATTCAGGGAAATTTGTATAGCTTAAAGCTCCAGCGTCGTTTCCAAGTTTAATCCAAAGTTCTTCGGCGATATGAGGTGCGTAAGGTGAAATCAGAACAACCAGTTCTTGCAGGACGTCTTTGTTGTTGCATTTTTGCTCCGTTAATTCATTCACACAAATCATAAAGTTTGAAACTCCTGTATTGAATGAGAAACGTTCTAAATCATCACCAATTTTCTTAATCGTTTTGTGCAGTGTCTTCAATGCTTTTGGATCTGCACCTCCTTCACTGATACTTACATTCCCATCTTGATCATGGAATAAACGCCATAATTTTTTTAAAAAATTATGCACTCCACTTATACCTTGTGTGTCCCATGGTTTACTTTGTTCAAGGGGCCCTAAGAACATTTCGTACATTCGAAGTGTATCTGCTCCATATCGCTCAACGAGTTCATCTGGCGTTTGCACGTTGAATTTAGATTTTGACATCTTTTCAACTTCGTGACCACAAATGTAAGTCCCATCTTCTTCAAGGATAAATTCAGCGTTAGCAAACTCTGGTCTCCAAGCTTTAAATGCTGCAACATCCAGAACATCATTTTCAACCATTGAAATATCTGCATGAATAGGTGTTACATCGTAATAATTCTTTTTAGAATTTGTGACAATCTTATTAGTATCCGAAACACGATAAACAAAGCTACTTCTTCCCAAAATCATCCCTTGATTTATCATTTTCTGGAATGGCTCTTCAAAAGGAATCAAGTCCAAATCATAAAGGAATTTTGTCCAGAAACGAGAATACAATAAGTGACCCGTAGCGTGTTCTGAGCCACCGATGTATAAGTCAACGTTTTTCCAATAATCCACTTTATCTTTTGCCACGAACTCATTGTCGTTCGTTGGATCCATATATCTTAAAAAGTACCATGAACTTCCTGCCCAACCGGGCATTGTGTTGAATTCCATACGATCACCTTCAGAGTGATTCCAAGCTCCTTTCTCAGCACGTGCTAATGGTGGCTCACCATCTTCAGTCGGTAAATATTTATCCACTTCCGGAAGTGTAATTGGCAAGCTTTCATCTGAAACCAAATGTGGAATTTCGTCTTTGTAATAAACAGGAAACGGCTCGCCCCAATAGCGTTGTCTTGAGAAAACTGCATCTCTTAAACGGTATTGCGTTTTTCCTTTTCCGAATCCTCTTTTCTCTATCTCGTAAATCGCAAGTTTGCCTGCTTTTTTTACGTTCAATCCATTTAAAAAATCAGATTTGGTAATTATGGCATCCTTTTCAGAATAGGCCTCTTCGCTTATGTCTTTGTCTTCAAATATGTTAATAATGTCAATTCCGAAATGCTTTGCGAAATCATAATCTCTTTGATCTCCGCAAGGAACTGCCATTACAGCGCCTGTTCCGTAGGATGCCAGGACGTAATCACCAATCCAAATCTGAACTTTATCACCTGTGAATGGATGAATAGCAAACGCCCCCGTATTTTGACCCGAAATATTTTTCACATCTGCTTGACGATCTCTCTCCGACTTCAACGATGCTTGTTTCTTATATTCTGCTACGCCGTCCGCGAATTCAAGAGTTGTAATTTCATCTACAAATGGATGTTCTGGTGCTAAAACCATGAACGAAACGCCGTAAATTGTATCCGCTCGTGTTGTAAACACTTCAACATCGTGGTCGGAACCGTCAATTTTGAAATGAACCGAAGCGCCTTGCGATTTTCCGATCCAGTTGCGTTGCTGATCTTTGATTGAATCTGTCCAGTCTACTGTATCCAAACCTGTCAATAAACGCTCTGCATAAGCTTTAATTCGCATCGACCATTGGCGCATCAATTTCTGAACAACAGGATGCCCTCCCCTCTCAGAAACTCCGTTTACAACTTCATCGTTGGCCAAAACAGTTCCCAAAGCAGGACACCAGTTCACCCATGAATCGGCCAAATAAGTCAAACGATAACTCATAAGTGTTTTGCTCTTATCCGCTTCGCTCATTGCTTTCCATTCCTCAGCCGAGAAAGTTCCTTCGTAATCGTGTGTTGCGTTTACATTTGCATTCCCCTCTGCTTCAAACGTTGAAATCAAATCTCCAATTCGTACTGCTTTGTCGCTTGTATTGTTGTACCAGCAGTCGAATAATTGCTTAAAAATCCATTGTGTCCATTTGTAATATTCTGGAGAAGACGTTCTGACTTCGCGGTCCCAGTCGAATGAGAATCCCATGATGTCTAGCTGCTTTCTGTATCCAGAAATTACGTTTCCTTCTTTGTCTGTTCCCCCGTCAATGTTCGTTATCGTCGTTATCGCGGGATGTTGTCCTGTTTGAATAGCATATTGTTCCGCAGGCAATCCAAATGAATCGTAACCCATCGGATGCAGAACATTGAATCCTTGCAAACGCTTGTATCTAGAATAAATATCAGATGCGATATAACCAAGTGGGTGACCTACGTGAAGTCCAGCTCCAGAAGGGTATGGAAACATATCCAACACATAAAACTTAGGTTTTTCTGAGTGATCCTCAGCCCTGAAGGTTTTATTCTCTGCCCAAAATGATCTCCATTTTGATTCTATCTCTCTAAAATTGTATTCCATAATTGCACCTTGACTTTGAAGCCGCAAAGGTAAAAGAAAAAGCGATAGCTTTTGATAGCCAAGCGGTAGTATAGGCAGGCAGTGTTTAGATTTTTACCACAGAGGCACTGTTTTCAACACTGTTTTGACACAAGATTCACACAAATGTCAATCACCATGGTTTGACGGAGACTTGTTGTGCTAGTTACATTTTTTCAACTGTTGAGAAATCATTGTCTCTTTTGAATAGATGTTGCTGTGTGGACATTTTAACCACAAAGTCACGATGGCACTATTTTAAGTGTATTGGTTTTGGCACTAGAATTTTTTGAGAAAAAATTAATGATGTTTCATCAATTTTAATTCAGATTCTCAAAGGAAAGCCGTCTAACATCCAAAAGTGAGGAATGAACGATTCAAAAGACGCAACCGTTCTAATTAATCCCGTCTAAAATGTTATTTTTACTTACTATGTTGCGCAAGCCTCTCTTTATTATTCTCTCCATCCTTCTTTTGACTGGATCAGATTTGTTTGGGCAAGACTCTCACGAACAGCAGATTATTCGATCCATAGCTACGGAAAAAAACAAAAAAAAGCGCTTTAGTCACATCATGACTTTAGGGCAATACTACAAGGAAAATAATATTGATCGTGCGGATTCAATTCGTTCCGTGATTGTTAGGGAAAGTCGAAACTTTGAGGATTCGATTCGCTTTGGAGCGCTATTCTACAATGCCGAAGTTGCGCTCATATTGGGTGATTTAGATGAATACCACAATACAATTCTGGCGTGTCAACCCTTTTTAAATAAATTGAAAAGTCCCGGAATTCAATTCAAGGTTTACCGACATCTAGGCTATTACCATAGCAACCAACAAGAGTATGAAACGGCCAAATTTTACCTGAAACTTTCATTGAAGAAGGCTTTACGTTTGCGCGATGTCTCCAAGCAATCTGAAGCGTATCGATATTTAGGATTGAATTATATGAATTCCAATCAAAAAGATTCGGCTCTCTATTATTCGGACAAAGCAATTAGTACTGGAAGAAGAAGTGGGAATAAAGCAGTACTTTCTCAGGCCTTTAACGTTAAGGCAGAAGTTTATGAATTTTTCGGCCAAATTGAATTAAGTGTTGCCAAAAATTTTATCAGCCGCCAACTTGCTGAGGAAATTAACAACCACCTTCTTTTAGCGAAATATTATCGCGAAATTGGTTATTCTCAAAAGCAGATTTATAACCTTAAAGATGCCGAGAAAAATTTCAGAAAATCTTTAGAACATTCAAGGCTAATATACGACAAACGGCAAATGGCACTGGCTCTAACCAACTTGGCATCCGTTCAGTTGGATAAAAAACAATTTAAAAAAGCGATAGCAAATTCACAGCGCTCCATCTTGTACTTAACGGATTTGAACGATTTAAATGGTTTGGGGGAAACACACAACATTCTTGGTATGGTCTACCAAAAGCAGAACGATTATACAAAAGCCTCAAACAATTTCAATCAAGCCCTAATCTATTACGAATCCACGAGTAACAGGGAGAAAATGGCAGGGGTTTACCATAATGTTGGTACCGTTTTTAAGGAACGCGGAAAGTATACGACTGCCTTAAATTACTTGAACAGATCTGTAGAAATTAGAGAACAATACGGAGCAAAAAACCAAATTTACAATACTTACAGGGTGATTGCTGATGTTTATAAGGACATCGATAATACGGCTGAGTCACTTAAGTATATGGAGCTGTATCTCAATTATATAGATAGCAATACCATATTGCAAGCGGCTAACAAAATTGCAGAGTTAAGTGAATCATATAATTCAGCACAGCGCGAAAAAATAAATTCGTCGTTAAAAGATTCCCTCATCAGACAAGGGAGCCAAAAAGAAGTTACCGCTACCCGACTTGAAAACAGTCAACTGAGAAATAATTTTCAGATGTACATTATTATCGCTTTCATTATCATTATCGTGATGGCTGGCCTCATTATATTTTACGGCTGGAATCAGACAAAAATTAAGCAGCAACGAAAGGAGGCAGAAATGTCCCAAACACTTTTGAGGACTCAGATGAATCCTCACTTTGTCTTCAACGCAATGTCGGTTATACAAAGTTATATCTTCGATCATGACACGGAAAACTCTTCCAAATTCTTGGTCAATTTTTCCAGACTCATGCGACTTATTCTGGAGAACTCACCGAAGGAGCACATTCCGATTCCCACTGAAGTTGAGATTTTAGAAAAGTATTTATCAATGCAGAAATTGAGATTCCAAGAGCGTTTCGAATACTCAATTGATGCGAATTTCGATTTGTATGATGAAAGCGCGAACATTCCACCAATGATTACGCAACCGTTTATTGAAAACGCCATTGAACACGGACAATTGCATACTGTTGAAGGTGGATTTATATCTGTGACTTTTACAAAAAGTGAAGGCATGTTAATTATTTCTATCGTTGACAATGGCGTCGGTAGGAAGGGATCCAGCATCAATAAGAAAAGCTCTGCTCATAAAAGCATGGCAATGGAGATCACACGAGATCGAATTGAAAACCTAAATAAGAAGTACAAGACAGACGGATCCTTAGTCGTAGAAGACTATAATAAAGAATTGGAAATTGGCACAAAAGTGTTAATTTCACTGCCATACACCACTGAATCAAATCGTTAATATTAAAAATGAATAACTATGAAGAAGATTCTAATTATTGATGATGAAAATCGTACAAGAGATTTAATTGCTAAAATGATTGACTCCTTTGGATTTGATGTCGAAACGATTCCTGAAGGTGAAAGCGTTCAGTCGGGAATTAAGGCGATCGAAACACACAATCCGGATATCGTATTTATAGATATTCAAATGCCAGATGGAACTGGGTTTGATGTGATCCGTTCCATTGAAAACAAAAAATTCGAAGTTATATTCATTACTGCTCACGAGGAGTTTGCCATTAAAGCAATCAAGTTCAGTGCTTTGGATTACTTATTAAAACCTGTTGATACAAGTGAATTAAAAGCGGCATTGGAGAAAGCACTGGCTGTTATTGAAGAAAATAATAATGGGTATTCACAATTTGATGCTTTACAAAAAAACATTATTCCCAATGAGAAACGAAGGTTGGTTTTGAAAACTCAACAAAGCGTACATGTTGTGGAGCTTGATCAAATTATCAGATGTGAGGCAGATAGAAACTATACCTCTTTCTTCCTATTGGACGATAAAAAGATCCTTGTTTCAAAAACATTAAAGGAGTATGAAATCCTATTATCAGGATACAATTTCCTTCGTGTTCAGCAATCTCACCTTATTAATGTTAGTTATGTCGACAGGTATGATAAGAAGAATGGCGGAGCAGTTGTTATGAAAAACGGAGATGAAGTTCCATTGTCCCCAGCCAAGAGAGAGCTGTTTTTCAAGAAATTAGAGAACTTATAAAACAAAAAATCGCTGAAAATGGTTATATGTTCAATTATACCTAGTCGATATTCATTGACCACCTTTCGATCAGAATAAATTTGGTATACTTACTAATAAGAAATAAGGAGAAATGTCAGGAAGTTTCTTTTAGTTCCGCTTTGAAATATTAGAAGTTATGCTGCTTGGAGAGGCAGTTTCATTTTCTAGTTTGATTAAAGAGTATAACAGTTCTTAAAACTTCTGATTTTAAAGCAGTGCTTCGGTGCAAGGCTTAAAGAAAATTCCTGATTTTTTTTGTTTCTAGTTTTACGTTAAGGTTTAATTCTTCTTTACTACAGAAGAAATTGTTGTTACACTACTTCGGTAAGATGACTTACTACTTTTAAATAGGAAAAGTGTTAATGGAGATTAGCGCTTTTTTTATTTTATAGCGTATAGAACCGGGCGACTAGGTGCCGCATCATTATTGAAAGGTGCTACTTGAAAGCTTAAAATGTACTTTCCATCCTTAATCACATTATCGACATAAATAAGTTCAGTAATCGTTCTTTTAAAGTTCGGTGCTTGTGGTACTTCCCAAAATGCATGATGAAATGCCAAAGCCCCACCATCGCTCTCGCGGTCAACAGAAGGCAAATCGATCAATAAATGTTCAATCCCGTTTTCTAACAACACATTAACGCATTCCACATCTAAGTAAGGTGGATTCGATTCAGAATAGTTCTTAGTTGTCTTTACTCTATCGTTTGGCATTGTTCTAATTACCAGGGCTTCCCCTTGAAAATTGATCTTCCTCATTTGATCCGGAGTAATGATAAAATCAATATCTCCATTTGCTTGCTCAACACGTTTTGGTAAAATTGAAACCAATGTAGCCTCGAAAAAGTAATTTTTCAATACATCATTTATCGAATGAACCTCTTCTGTTATGTGTCCCAAACACTCCGTGTGCGTCCCATGTCCATGCGGATTAAAATAAATATCCCTGAAATTTACAGCACCACCTTCTTTTACAGAACCAATATAATTTTCTGTTCTAACCGGTTCAAATCTCGGTACATCAACATACCAAGCCCTTGGGTTTCTAGCGTCATTAGTGAGCGGTATAGATAAATCCAATGGAGAATTGGTATCTATAAATTGATTGTTACTTAGGTATAATTTCATATTAATCGAAGGTACTTATTTCATCTTTCAAAGCAATAATAAAAAATAAACTTTACTTATTTATTTACCATGGTAAATATTACGTACATTTGCCGAAATAAAAAACAATAAGTTATGAAAAAGATAGTATTTTTAATGATGGCTGCAGTTACATTAACAGCTGTTTCGTGTTCAATAGACGCTGACAAAAATGAAGAAGAGAAAGAAAAAGTTGAAGCTATAACATATACACTTGACGCTTCAAAATCGACATTAACTTGGGCTCATGCTGAGCATCAGGGAACTGTTTCAATTAGCGAAGGCTCAATGACAATGGAGGGTGAAAAGTTATCTTCTGGTTCTTTCAAAATTGACATGAATTCAATTGCAAGCACTGATTTAGCAGAGCCAAAAGCGACGTACCTTGCAGGTCACTTAACAGGAACAATGCCAGATGAAGAACACCCAGTAAACTTGGCCTTCAATACACCTGCATTTCCAAATGTTGGCGTAACTTTAGGAGATTATTCTGATGGCAACCTAGATTTGACATTGGATATTTTAGGACAGGAGTTAAAGAAAACTGTTACTGCGAAAATTTCTGCTGACGAAAATGGAGCTTCAATTAAAAGTTCATTCGAACTTGATTTAACTTCATTAGGAATTATGCTATTGATGCCAGATCCAGAAACTGGAGAAGGAATCAGTCCAATGGTTAGATTTGAATTACACGCTGCTTTAACTAAATAAGGAACTAACAAAAAAATATTAAAGCCTTCGCTCCATTTTCATGGTGCGAAGGCTTTTTTATGTCCATAAGTTTCTTCCAATCGAAATGATTTGTTTCTTTGATCTGTGATAGATGAAAAAATACACAATATCATTTTCGACTTTGGAGGAGTAATCATTAACATCGATTATGAGATAACGATTGAAGCATTCAAAAAATTGGGTATTGATAATTTTGAGGTTTTATACTCCCAAGCGAGTCAATCCAACTTATTCGATGACATTGAAACGGGTAAAATATCACCTCAACACTTCATCAATGGACTGTTAGAGCTTTTACCAAGTGGAATTAGTCCGAATAAGGTAGTTCATGCCTGGAACGCAATGTTGTTAGATATTCCAAAGGATCGAATTGAGCTTTTGCAGAAACTTTCAGCAAAATACCGCATATTCCTTCTTAGCAACACGAACTCCATTCATATCGACGCAGCCTTAAGGACGTGGAAGAAAGTCTCTGAAACACCAATAGAATCGATTTTTGAGAAAATCTACTTCTCGCACATGGTCGGAATGCGTAAACCAAATATAGAAATCTTTGATTATGTCTGTGAACAGCATAAATTGAATAAGCGAGAAACCTTATTTTTAGATGATTCCATTCAACACATTGAAGGTGCTAAAAAGTCAGGATTGCATACACTTCACTTAACCGGCGGATTAGATATTCAAGACGTTTTTTCCTGACACAACTCTACCAACAAACCTTTGGTTGATTTAGGATGTAAAAAAGCAATCCTTTTGTTGTCCGCTCCAGATTTTGGAGTCGCGTGAATCAGTTGAAACCCTTCAGATTCAAGTCGTATTAATTCCTCATTTATATTATCCACTTCAAAAGCAATATGATGAAAGCCACCTTTGTTTTTGGCTAGGAACTTAGCAATAGCCGAATCTTTATTTGTTGCTTCGAGCAATTCAATCTTCGATTCACCGACTTTCAAAAAAGCAGTTCTTACGCCTTCAGACACAACAATTTCCTCCTTATAAACCTTTGAACCAAGTAAAGCTTCAAATATTGGCAACGCACTTTCCAAGTTGTCTACGGCGATTCCGAGATGTTCGATTCTTTTTATCATAGCATAAAAAACCCTCTCTCGTTTCGATTAACCGATATGAGAGAGGGTTCAATTTTTTTATATCTGGATTAGTTCTTAATGAACTTCTCGTTTACATTATCAAAGTTGATATAATAAACACCTCTAAGAAGATTTGAACAGTTCACCGAAGAACCTACACCCTTCTTAACGATATTACCATAAGCATCGTAAATTTCGTATCTCGTTTCGATAAGGGCAGAGTTCGCTAAAAACTTGATTTCATTCTTTACTTTAGCTGGAGTCTTTATTACAGTGAGAGAACTCGACGTAAATTTCTTTTCTTCAGAAGGACGTTTTGTTCCAGAATGATCCGTTTGTACAATTCTTACTGTGTTTTCTCCAGAGTGAGGTGATACCTGAAACTCATATGAGTTTTCTCCTCCTGAACCTTTTCCTGCAACTTCACCAACAGCAACCCATTTGTTCCATCTGTATTGCTCAATAACAAATGGTAACTTACCTTGCTCATCTGTTGTCTTCCAAGTAAATTTTCCGTCATCCGAAACTTTCATGTCAACACCATTGTAAGTAGATCTAGGCAAAAGAACCTCGGGATTTAAAATTTTTGGCTTACAACCGTCATTGTGCTCAATAACAATAAAAACAGGTTCCCCTATTTCGATGTTAAACATAGAGAAGTCGATTTCAAACGCTCCCATACTTGTTCCACCTGGCATAATGTCACCATTAATAGTAACTTTCGTGGCACAATAACCAAACCCTTCATCATCCATTGGGTTTTGAACGTACAGGTTCTTCCCTTGATAGGTTCCTTCTACAGAAAGCGCGGCCATGGATGAAACGCTTAATAGACAAATTACCAGCACAAATAAAAAATTCTTCATATTATACTTTCCGTATGAACAGTTTTCCAATCTGGCTAAATACAACTTAATCTGACATACTTAGCTTTAATTCAACGTTAAATATAATACCTTTTTAATTTATAAGCACGTTTTCAAACAAAAAAGATTGAGCAAACGCTTGTCTAGAAATCCACTCTGTTCAGAAGAAACACCATTTTGTTCATGGGCTTTCTTCATAATATTTGGAACGACCCATTTAGCAGATTTTTATTATCCTTGTAAAACTAAAAACCAATTGAACTGAACTGGATGAAATGTATTTTACTTTTTTATTTGCTTCTGGTAATTATTAGCTCGTGTTCTGAGCCTGAAAAGAAACAGTTCAAATATGCAGGCGGAAAAATTACCATGGCTCTTGATAACGAGCCAACCACTTACATTCCGAGGAAAGTAATGGATTACTATTCAGCTGCTGTTCTAAGCCAGATTACGGAAGGACTTGTTGGTATGGATAGCAAAACAACGAAAATTGTACCTCGTTTGGCCAAGTCATGGACAGAAAGCGAAGATGGAAAGGTTTATACGTTCACTTTACGAGAAAACGTAAAATTTCATCCCCACAAAGCATTCAAGTCCGATGAAGATCGAATCTTAACAGTAAAAGATGTTTTAAAAAGCTTTGAACTTGGCTGTTCAGCAGATAAAAAAGGAAGAGAATGTGCTACTTACTCAATGGTCTGTAAATCAATTGTTGTCGGAGCAGATAATTACTTTCAGAAGAAATCAAGTAAAATTAGTGGAATCACGGCTAAAGGGAATAAAATTACGTTCAAGCTGACGCGAAGTGACCACAATTTCCTTTACAAATTGGCCAATGTAAATTCAGCTATTATTTCGAAAAGAATAGTGGAATCTGGAAATGAATCTGACGTTGTTGGAACTGGACCTTTTTTGTACGGCAAATATAGAGGAGGAGATCAGGCATCATTGGTATTAATTAAGAATCAAGATTATTATCTAAAAGACACAAAAGGAAACGCACTTCCGTATTTGGACAGATTGGAATTTATTTTCCAAAGCCGGAAGATGGAACAATTGGAAATGTTCGAAACTGGACAAATTGATCTGATCCTAGGGCTTCCAACAAGTCGAATTACTAGAATGCTTGAAGGTCGAATTGAAGACTTTAATTCAAAACCGCCTAAGTTAATTCTAGCGAATAACCCGTTACTCGAAACGAACTACTACTTTTTCAATCTACAAGATGAAAGGTTTAAAGATCCTAAAGTTCGTAAGGCGTTTAACTATGCCGTTGACAAGCAATTAATTGGACGTGAAATTCTTAGAAATCAATATTATGACATTGGAGATTATGGAATTACACCACCAATTTCAAAAGCAATTAAAGGATACGATTTTAAAAGCATTAAAAAAGCAGGTTATTCTTTCGACCCAGTCAAGGCAAGAAAATTACTCACAGAAGCAGGTTATCCAGATGGAGAAGGGTTTGGATCTGTTGAATTGAGATACAGCATCAACGATACACATTCAGCTGTTGCTGATGAATTCTCAAAGCAAATTGCTAAGGTTCTTAAAATTAACGTCAATATTGATGGCTCTACTTTCGAACAATTAATTAAGGATGGCGAATCTGGAAACGGCGACATCTTCAGATTGGGATGGAATGCCGATTATCCAAGTCCGGAATCGTTCTTAGTCAATTATTACGGCAAAAATGTTCCAGATGATCCAAACGAACCTTCTAGAGTTAACAAGAGCCGTTACAAGAACCCTGTTTTTGATGAGTTTTTTGAACGTGCAACAGGAACTAAGAAAAAGTCGGATCAATTGAAATACTTCGCGAAAGCAGAATTAGCGCTACTTCAAGACCCACCTTTCATTCCTCTTTGGTATACAGGCGACATAGGGATTACGAATTCTTACATTCGAAACTTTCACTTCAACGCCTTGAACTACATGGACTTTACCTATGTCTACATTAAAGAATGGACAGAAACTGAATACCAAAAAAAAATGAGTTCTAAAAAATGATTTTCCAAAATATTACTCTGGTGAATTAAGCAACTAACAACTTTTGAATTGCGCAAATTGGTATTCCCACCGAAACAATTAGCTCTAGGTTTACATTACTATTAATAATTAAACTTCTACAAATGAAAACGATTTTAATACTGCTTTGCCTTGGAATTAGCAGCGCATTCGCTCAGCAACCGACACAAACAGTGAGAGGGAAAGTATTTGACTCTGAGAGCCAATTCCCACTAGTTGGGGTAAAAGTGCAAATTTTCACTTCGGATTCCACAAGTAAATGCCGTGCTGTGACAGATTTTGATGGTGAATTCAAAATTCCAAACATCCCTGTTGGTAAACACGAATTGACGACGACCATACTAATGTATGATGTTAAAACGATTACAATAGAAGTCAACTCGGGAAAAGAAACGATTGTACAAATTCCAATGACGGAAAGCTTTATTGAACAGGAAGCGGTAGTTGTAACTGGGCGAAAGAAAGGTCAAGTTATCAATGAACTCGCATTAATTTCATCTCAGCAATTCAGTGTTTCTGAAACGGATCGCTATCCTGGTTCACGTTCAGATCCTGCAAGAATGGCGTCTAACTTCGCTGGAGTAGGTGGTGCTGATGATTCAAGAAACGATATTGTAATTAGAGGAAATTCACCCCTTGGCGTTGTGTGGAGAGTTGAAGGAGTTGATATTCCTAATCCATCTCACTTCTCAATTTCTGGAAGTACAGGTGGACCCGTTTCTATTTTGAACAACAAGATTCTTGCAAACTCTGACTTCTTCATGAGTGCTTTCCCCGCTGAGTATGGGAATTCTACTTCAGGTGTTTTCGATTTAAAGTTGAGAAAAGGAAATGACTCCAAACATGAATTTACAGGACAGTTTGGTTTCTTGGGAACTGAATTGATGGCAGAAGGACCAATGGGCAAGGACGGAAAGTCAAGTTATTTAGTGATGGGACGTTATTCTACATTGAGTCTATTCAGTTCGTTAGGAATTAAAATAGGAACGGATGCTATTCCTACTTATGGCGATGGTGCCTTTAAATTCAATTGGAAGCTGAAAAATGGTGGCGCTCTTTCTTTGTTCGCTATTGGTGGCGCAAGCGATATCGCAATTGAAATTGAAAATCCGGGGACATTGGCTGAACAATTGGCTGCAGGAGTAACTACTGAAGAAACATCTGAATTATATGGTGAAGGCGATAGAGACCAATTCTTTGGAACGGCTATGGCAGTTGCAGGATTGACATATAAGAAACCGTTGAATGAAAAAACATTCTTAGCTGCAACCCTTGCTTATTCATATGAACAACAAAAATCGAATCATGATTTTATTGATCGAACAGGCAATATCATCGGAGATGATTCAATTGTGGTGCACAATGGTCGTTACGACTTGATGGCATACGCTTTTAAAATATCAAAAGGATCTGGGTTCTTTAGTATTAACCATAAAATCAATAAAAAACACTTGATCAAGGTAGGAATTAATTTAGATGCCTATTTCTACAACATGCATGATTCTGTTTTGGAGGCTGGTCATACAATGGACCCTTCCACGCACGTTTGGGATGAAAGATGGGATTACGAAGGAGCATCTATGCTTGTTCAACCTTTTGTGCAATGGAAATGGAGAATGACTGAGAAAATGGCATTCACTGGAGGAATACACAATCAATTCTTCTCGTTTATGGGGAATGACAAAATCAACATGAGTATTGCAGAGCCTAGAATCGGTTGGAAATTAAAAATGAAAAACGGACAAGCTATTTCCGCCGGTGCAGGAATGCATAGTATGACACAGCCAATGTATACCTACTTATACCATCAAGAAGATACGGATGGGGAGAAAGTGTATGAGAACATGGACATGGACTTTTCTAGAAGCTTACATACAGGAGTTGGTTATGAAAAAGCATTCAAAAAGAGTTTAAATCTTAAAATGGAAGCATATTACCAGCACTTATATAACATCCCCGTGACTGTCGCTCCATCTGCGTTTTCATTAATTAATATGGGTAGTGGGTTCCAAAGATTTTTCCCGCAGGATTTGCAGAATTCAGGAACAGGTACAAATTACGGTGCTGAGATTACACTTCAGAAGTACTTTGATAAATCATTCTTCTTTATGTTCTCAGGAACTGTTTTTAACTCAACGTATGTTGCTAGTGACAACATTGAGCGCAGCACTTCTTACAACGGAAACTATATATTCAACTTGTTGGCCGGTAAAGAATGGAAAGTTGGAGAAAAGCAATCGATCTCATTAGGATTTAAAGCAACTGTCGCTGGAGGAAAATTATACGGAACTGTTGATACCGCAGCAACTAATACATTTCAAGAATTGATTTATTTGGACGAAGATTTCAATTCAAGACAGTTCCCAGTGTATTATAGAATTGATGCTAAAATCAACTGGAAGTTCAACGCGAAGAAAGTAACCCACGAAATTGGATTGGATTTGGTAAACGTTACTGCTCGCCAAAATTTACTTGGATTGTCTTATGCTCCTAATTTGTTTGATTCAGTTGCAGAACCGGTAGCAGAAAGATATCAATTGGGTTTCTTACCGCTTTTCTATTACAAGATCGACTTTAGATTCGACGGTAAAAACTAGTTGAATTGGGGATTGTGAATTTGACATTCATAGTCTCTTTTTGGTAGAGTGATCATCTAGGGGCATTTCGACAGGCTTAATGGCAGAAGTGAACTAATTAATGACCTAATCAGTAGTAGATATTACCAAACTGGGCAGCTGTCGCAACCGTTCTTTTGGCGGATATAAAACAAGAATCCAATGACAGTATTCCAATCGCCGTAACCGAAGGCATGGCGTGCATAGGTTTGAGAGTTGTTCGGTCTTGTCTTCACTCTTAATTGATGCATAAAGCCTCCTGAAAAACCTGTTTGAACGAAGAAATGCCTGAGGAATTCAGCTCTTAAATTGGCGTGCAAAGAAACTCCATAACCCGACATGCTGATTGTTCTCATGTCATAATCTCCACCAAAACGAAAATCGTTAAACGATAAAATACCACCAGCTGCAATTCCCAAATTAGAGGAAAGAACAAATTGATCGTTACTCCCAAATTCGGCTAAGTGATCGGTACGCGTTAATTCAAGACGCAGATAGTTCATCCCATCTGAGTTTTCGTAATGGAAAAAATTTCTATTGGTAACAACAGGTTCAGCTTCGTAATCTCCAGACCATCCAGTCACTGGATCTGCATTTGGGCCTAAGTTTCCGCTTAAAAAAACTTTATTCTCATTATCCATCACATATTTCATGTGGTCGTAACCGAATGAAATTGCCCAATGATCTTTGAAATAATATCCAATTCTTGCGTTGAACTGAGGAACCGTTAGGTTCGACAATTTCAAATATTGAGAACCTGTTATTACAGAAGGATTATCGGATGCTTTAACACCATCAAGCGTAAAGTCATAATCGACTCCGACAAAGTTGATGTTACTTTTTGTATAAGCTGATCTATTGTAACCCCAATAACCAAACAAAGTTCCTTTGGCTTTAGAATCCTTGTTCTTGTTTCTATTGTGTTGCCCATTGGAAAACAAAGGCAAGACGATCATCAATACTGCAAATGTTACCTTCATCAATTCTATTTTTTCGTATCTATTGCTTTAACCATTTTCAAAAATGAAACTTCCTTCTCCGTCAAATGACGATACATTCCTCTTGGAAGATCTTTCTTTGTCAATCCAGAAAAAGTCACACGATCCAATTTCGTTACTTTATATCCTAATGCTTCAAACGTTCTTCGAACAATTTGGTTTTTACCTGAGTGCAATTCAACCCCAACCAAGCGCGCGTCTTCTTCATTAATAAATTCCGCAGCATCGTATTTGATTGTTCCATCTTCCAATTTAATTCCTTCGATCAATCTCTTTAAATCAATAGAAGTCACTTTTTTATTCAACTCCACTTGATAAATTTTAGATGCCTTATGAAGCGGGTGCGTAAGCTTCTTAGCCATATCTCCATCATTGGTGAACAACATTAAACCCGTTGTTTCTTTATCCAATCGACCAACAGGATAAACGCGTTCCTTACAGGCTTTATGAACCAGCGACATCACTGTTTTTCTTCCCTGAGGATCGTCCATTGTTGTAATGAATCCTTTTGGCTTATTCAATAAGACGTATCTTTTGTTTTGAGCTTTGATTGATCCTCCGTCATACTTAACAACATCAGTAGGCTTGACCTTGTAACCCATTTCTGTAATGGATTCACCATTTACGGTTACGACTCCAGTTTTGATCAAAACATCCGCGTCTCTTCTTGAGCAGATTCCAGCATTGGAAAGGTATTTATTCAATCGAACTTCATCGCTAAAGCTTGGTAAAGGATCCCCCTTTTTCACTCTGTCTTTAAAGTCTGCAAAACGCCCTTGTCCTTTAGCAGTCTTCGGTTTTTCAGCACTCTTACTTGTGTCTTTCCCCGTTGTTTTGCCTGTCGTTCTTGTTCCAGACTTACTTGCCGCCTTAGCGCCTTTGTTCGTTCTAGTTCTACCTTTTAACGCCCCTTTCTTGGTATCGTTAACGGTTCTTGTTTTTCTTGTGTTCATCGCGAGCATAATAATTTGTGCAAAGATAGGGATTTCGACACTTAGATTGTTCGATTATAGGATAATTCAAGAATTCGAGAGCTTGGTGAGAGTTGTTGGGTATTATAAATTAGATGTTAGACGACGGAAACCTACCTCAATGGGTAAAATGCCGATTCAATGTGATCGATTTTAGTTTGGTATTGATTCTTAACAATCGAAACAACGTCAAACCGAACTTCCAATTCAACATCGTTTTCTTGAATATACCGATTGGTCACTTTGATTATTTGCCGCTGTTTAGACTTTGTTACCGCCTCAAACGGTTGACCATAAACGTCGGTTTGTCTGGTTTTTACCTCCACAACGACGAGAAGATTATCGTCTTTACAAACAAGGTCAATTTCTGCCTTTCCCCATTTATAATTTCGCTCTAGAATTTCGAAATTCTTCAATGTTAAGTATTGAGCCGCAAGGTCTTCTCCCAATTGCCCAAGTTCAATGTGTTGCATAGTGATCGGTTTCTATTTAAGTTAAGGAAAAGAATAAAAAAATTATGAAATGAAACTAAGTTTAATAATTATTCTCCTCACAGCTTTCCATTGACCTTAATTTTACCGAATTCTATGCTTTTGACTTTAGGTGCTTTCTTTTATTTTTTCTCGGCAGAATTAAATCCAACGAGCGCAAAAACAGCAAAAGTCAATGAGGCTGTTATTAATGATTTGAAGAAGTATATGATTAGAAAGGCACAAAAATCATTCCAGCAGATTTAATTGAACCGAATGAAATCGAGCCTGAATGCTCTATTATGCGATTGATGTTTTTCTTCTTATTTTTGGGAACGATTGACCCACTCATTTCGAATTATGATTATGAACTGTGTGGACGATCATTCGATTACTTGATAATTAGATGGTTCGATTTGAGTATTTAGAGTTTAATAAGAAAAAAACAGATGACTAATATCTAAATTCTAACATCCAAAAGCGCAGTGCATCGAATTATAATTCCCCCATCAGTTCCAGCGTTTCCTTTGCTGCCGACTGCTCTGCTTTCTTTTTTGAAGTTCCTGAGCCACGACCAAACTCTTGTTCATTGATGATAACTACGACTAGATAATTCCAATTTACACCCTGATTTTCTTCTTTAAGAACATCAAAAACAATAGGCAATCTATTTTTCTGGCTCCAAATAAAAAGTCTGGATTTGAAATCAATCTCTTCTTCAAGTATTTGATTTAAATCGATGTATTTCTTTAAAATGTGTGCGTTTAGACTCTTTTTTGTGGCTTGATATCCGCCATCTAAATAAAGAGCTCCTATTAACGCTTCAAAGGCATTCCCTTCAATGGTCTCTAATTTTATTGATCTGCCCTTACTGTAGTCCAAAATATTGCGTATGCCCATTTCATGTCCAATGACACTCAATGTTCTTCTGCTAACTACTTTGGATTTAATTTTCGTCAAGTATCCTTCGTCTTCGTCTGGATACTTATTGAACAGCATTTCGGCGATAACAGAATCCAAAATAGCATCTCCTAAAAACTCAAGACGTTCGTTTGAAATCTCACCATTATTATGCGCTATTGACTTATGCGTTAGTGCCGTACTAAAGAAAGCGAGATTTTTAGGTGTGTATCCAAAACTTTTCTCTACAAACCGGATTAGATTCAGTTCGTCTTTTGATCTTTTGCGAGAAAATAATGGAAATAGCGCTAACAACTATTGACCGTTGTACTTTTTAACGATAACGCTTGTGTTGTGACCTCCAAATCCAAATGTGTTTGAAAGGGCAACATTCACCGTGCGTTTCTGAGCTTTGTTGAAAGTGAAATTCATTTTGTTATCCAGCTCAGGATCGTCTGTAAAGTGATTAATCGTTGGTGGAACAATATCATTCTTAACAGCCAATATGCAAGCAATTGCTTCAATAGCTCCTGCAGCGCCAAGTAAGTGACCTGTCATTGATTTTGTAGAACTGATGTTCATGTTGTAAGCATCTTCACCAAAAACTTGTTGAATTGCTTTAACCTCAGCTACATCGCCAAGTGGGGTAGATGTTCCGTGAACATTCACGTAGTCAACTTTAGAAGGGTCGATTTCGGCATCTTCCAAAGCAGCTAACATTGTGTTCCGTGCACCAATTCCATCAGGATGAGGTGCAGTCATGTGGTAAGCATCACCTGACATACCGCCACCGATAACTTCCGCATATATTTTAGCTCCGCGGGCTTTCGCGTGCTCATATTCTTCAAGAATAAGTGCTCCACTACCTTCGCCTAAAACAAAACCTTCACGTTCCAAATCAAATGGACGCGATGCTGTTTCTGGAGAATCATTACGTGTTGATAGAGCTCTAAGAGCATTGAATCCTCCAACTCCAGCTTCATTGATTGCTGCTTCCGAACCTCCCGTTACAACGGCATCAACTTTTCCTAAACGGATGTAATTGAAAGCATCAATTATTGCGTTTGTAGAAGAAGCACATGCAGAAACTGTTACATAGTTTGGTCCACGGAATCCGTACTCAATTGAAATTAGACCTGCAGCGATATCTGCGATCATTTTTGGAATAAAGAAGGGGTTAAATCGAGGAGTTCCATCTCCACTGACAAAGTTTGTCACTTCTTCCTGGAATGTTTGGATTCCTCCAATCCCAGATCCCCAAATCACACCAATACGGTCAAGATTTGGATCAGAATCTAGAATTCCAGAGTCCGCCACAGCTTCTTTTGAAGAAACCATGGCATACTGTGAAAATCGATCCATTTTCCTTGCTTCCTTTCGGTCTATGTGATCTTGAACATCTAAGTTCTTAATCTCACAAGCAAATTTGGTTTTGAATAACGACGCGTCAAAATGGGTAATTGGTGCTGCTCCACTTTTTCCGTTCAATAAGCCTTCCCAATATTCTTCAATATTGTTCCCGATTGGGGTAAGTGCGCCTAGTCCAGTGACAACCACTCTTTTCAATTCCATAACTGAGCCGTTAGTTCAAAAAATATTATCGTAACTAATTAGTTAGCGTTCTCTTCGATGTATTTAACAGCATCTCCAACTGTTTGGATATTCTCAGCTTGATCATCTGGAATTGCAATATTGAATTCTTTTTCAAATTCCATGATCAATTCAACTGTATCCAAAGAATCAGCTCCTAGATCGTTTGTAAAGCTAGATTCGTTTGCTACTTCACTCTCTTCAACACCCAATTTATCTACGATGATAGATACTACTTTTGAATTTACGTCTGACATTTGTTATTTTTTTAAGGGTTAATTCAGCCGCAAAGAAAGCCACAAATTATGAAAAGACAAAATTATTAGTCATAATATTCAATGACATCAGAATTGGACTTTCGAGTCAATTCTGGTACTTGTGCATCTTCGGCGGCATATCCGACGGGGATTAATAGGAATGGTCTCTCGTTTTCAGGGCGTTCCAAAGCTTTTGCAATGAAATTCATTGGACTCGGTGTGTGTGTTAAAGCAACCAATCCAGCATTGTGAATTGCCATTAATAAGAATCCAGAAGCGAGACCAACGGACTCAGGAACGTAATAATTCTTATGTTTCCCTCCGTCTTCGGTGAACTCATAAGGCCGTTTCATGACAATAACTATCCATGGAGCAATGTCTATAAACTCCTTTACTGCATCTGTTCCTAAAGGCTCAAGGTCTTTCAGCCAAGCCTCACTCATTCTTCCTTCATACGATTTTCGTTCCTCTTCCTCGGCTAATTCTCTAATTCTTGATTTTAGCTTTGCATTCGAAATAAGACAAAACGTCCAAGGTTGCTTGTGAGCTCCAGATGGCGCACTTGAAGCAGTCATCAATATATTCTCCATCACTTCTTTGGGAACAGACTTCGAAGAGAAGTCTCGAACAGAACGCCTTTTTTCAGCCCATTTATAGAAGGACTTTGAGCGTTCAATCATTTCTTCTGATGAATACGATTTAACTGAGTACGAAATAAACGAATGTTTTGAATCAGCCATATATAATTAAGCTCTAGCTTGGACTGTAAATATAATTATTCCTTTTAGAATTATTTCGTCGTTCCGATTTCAAATCCTTTTGATGTTAAAAAGTAGATGGTGTTGCCAATTTGAACCTTACCCCCAACTCCAATTTTATTGAGTTTGATTCTTCGTCCATTTAAGATTATATAGCCTCCCGTGACTTTAGCATTATCTGAATAATTAATTCGAATTGCTATGGGTTTTCCGCAAATTAATACGTACACTTTTTTCTTATGCCTCTTAATAAGTGCATATCGCGTACTTAAGAGTTATTGTCGGCAATTAATAAAGTTGCATCCGCTTTTGGTGTGGATTGCTGAGCATATCAAAGAACTTCCACAACATTTTCTTGAGAATCTCCTCCATTCTCAGAATACATCGCTTCTATAATTGTTGGTGCAAAGCGTACCACAAAATTCGTTTGATAAATGCCTCCTATTTCTCTTATCTTCTTTTTACTGTCTTTCTTATTGTCTCCATCATTAAAGAAGGTATAACTAGGAATACGAAGCGTGTCTGTATTATTGTAAATCTACCAACTGAGTCCAGCTAAATTACTGTTCATGCTTGCCGTGACATCCATTACAATAGGCACTTTTTCAATCTTGTCTAACAAATTGAGGTTTAAATACAAAGGCAAAGATTCCAGGATTTCCATTTTCTGTTCGTCTTCTTCTGAAAGCACCGCTGATTGTATTGGTGTCATAATTTCAGACGCACTGAGCGGTAATAAAATCGTAACGATCAAAAAGATAACAAAGCAATGAATTTTTTACGAAAATTTTAATTGAAGCCAGTTAAGCTCACTCTAGCTGGCTTTTTTTCCCCAACCTGATTGTCATTTATTGTCCAAATCTATTCTTTTTTAGATCGAATTTTAATTTTGAGTATTCGCATATCATTCATATTCCTAACTTTGCCCCATGATAAAAAAGCGTATTGCCATATTCGCCTCTGGGACAGGAAGTAACGCCGTCAATTTGATTCATTTTTTTAAGAATGATTCTTCAATTGAGGTGGCTTTTGTTTTGAGCAATAAAGCAAATGCTAAAGTTTTGGAATCGGCTGTGGAATTGAACGTTAAAACCTTGAATTACTCAAACACTGAAGTCGCGGATGGAAATTTCTTGACCTCTGTGTGCAAAGAGGAAAAAGTGGATTGGGTGATTTTAGCAGGATATTTAAGATTAATCCCCGCGGAATTAATTCAAGCGTATTCAAATCGGATGATCAATTTACACCCTGCCCTATTGCCAAATTATGGTGGTAAAGGAATGCATGGGCGAAATGTTCATGTTGCAGTAATTGCGAATCAAGAAAACAAATCTGGAATTACCATTCATTACGTGAATGAGGAGTTTGATAAAGGAGAAATAATTGCACAGTTTCATTGTGGTTTGAATGAAACCGATACTGTGGAATCTCTAGAAGGTAAAATCAGGTATTTAGAACAAACGTATTTACCTTCCGTTGTTCGAGGTGCCATCTTAAGTTAATAATATGAGTACATTCTTCTATGCATTCAATTGGGTCGAATTGTTTAAAGCGACTATGGTTCTCTTTGCGGTTGTAGATATCGTAGGGTCAATTCCAATTATTATTAAACTAAAGGAGCAATCCGGTGAAATTCACGCATTAAGGACGAGTTTGGTGTCCTTGGTAATCATGATCAGTTTCCTGATTCTGGGTGAAAGCATCTTGAGCTTATTCGGTGTAAACGTGCAGTCATTCGCCGTGGCCGGTTCCATTATATTGTTTGCTATGGCTTTAGAAATGATAATGGGAGTGCGCTTGTTTAGAGATGAAGTTTCTGGAAAAACAGCAAGTATCGTTCCATTGGCGTTTCCAATTATTGCCGGAGCAGGAAGTATGACATCGATTATTTCATTGCGTGCTGAGTATGATGAAATCAATATCATGATCGCGATTTTCATCAATATACTAATTGTGTTTATTGTATTAAAGACGACACGTATCATTGAAAAAGTTCTTGGTGAAGGTGGAATTGCAATCTTGAAAAAAGTATTCGGAATCATCCTACTTGCTATCGCAATCCGACTCTTTACTGAGAATGTGAAAGAGCTCTTCTAAGACAACTTCTTAAGCGCGCTTTCCGGGTCAGAATATTGAAATTTGAAACCATAGTCTTGCAATTTCTTTGTAATCACCCATCGACTTTTTAGAGTCAATTCACTTTCGGTTCGAATGATAAATCCTTCAATTTTGAGCATTATTTTTGGGTGTGGAATTCCAATGGGGACGTTTAAAACCCTTTCATAAATTCGCCATTGGTTGGAATTTCAGGATCTCTAAAGTTCACTGGCCCTTCGATGTCTTTGTTCTCAATAATGAAGTAAATCTATCCAGGCGAGAATGAACCATTTCCGCCCGTTTGACCTTCGATGATTCTCATTCCTCCGGAATACTTCATTTCTTTAAGAACTTTGCCTCTTTTCCCAAAAACAATGAACTTTCCGTGCTTTAAACCATCCTTGTATTCAATCGTTTGCATCACTTTTCCACGTCTGCTTAAAATATTCATTACACCATGAAGTTTTCCTTCTTTGTAATGAGAAATTACAGCAGGTGTTCGGCCTCCAGGATGATATGCAATCCACTCCCCGTCTTTTTCACCGTTTTTATAATTCCCTAATTCCGTCAGTTTTTTATCTACTTCCGAGTACGACTCCGAATGTCCGTGAAGTTTACTTTCCATCACAACGTGATCACTCAAAATATTATCATTAAACTTTCGCTTAATTCGAAACAGTTTATAGGTTCTGATGTCTTTCAAATTACCATTGCTGAAATAATCGCTCCATTCACCAACCTTCATATCGTATTTGTACTTCCCGATCGAAAGTTCCTTTCCGTTTGGGAAATACGATTCCCATTCTCCATTTAGACGGCCTGTACTGAACGTTGCTTTATTCTTTAAAGCGCCGTCATCCCAATAGTTGTTCCATTCACTTTCTTCCTCACCGTTTAAATAATCTCCCTCCATGAGAAGCGTTCCGTCTTCGTACCATGTTTGCCACGTTCCATTCTTCATGTCTTTATCAAAAGTTCCTTCGCGGTGCTTGCTTCCATCTTTATAGAGGTAAGTCCATTGACCTGATTTAAGTCCTCCTTTATAATGTGCATGGTAGGCAATTTCACCTGTTGGGTGCCAATACGTCCAATCGCCATGTTGATGATCGTTTTTGAATTGTCCTTGCATATCGCGGGTACCTTTATTGGTGTACCAAATCCATTCTTCGGTTTTCTCGCCGTTTTTGTATTCTCCGGAAACATTCAATTCTCCGCTATCATAATAGTATTTGTATTCTCCGTGAAGGACATCATCCTCATAATTACTGAGCTTTTCTTTATCGCCAGTGTAATAAAAAAACTCCCACGTTCCATTTTTATGTCCATTGCGAAATTCACCCGTCAAGGTTGGGTATCCATAAATGCTCAATTCTTCGAATTTGCCATTTTTTAACCCATCTTTATAATTGTACCATTCCTTAACGTTACCTGTTGTATAAAATGTAACAAGCTCGCCGTTTCCTTCCTGAATAATCTGAGTGTGCAAAGAATCGGGCAAGTAAAATTCCCACAAGTAATTGTCTTCGCCTTTGACCTCTTCAACTGACTTCATTCGGCCGTCGCGGTAATAATAATTCCATTTACCAACAGGGAAATTCAGTCGGTAATTACCTTCTGTCTTCACATTTCCGTTTTCATACCATTCCGTATAAACACTATCTTGTCTGTTGTATTTAAAATGCCCTTCTTGGCGTTTTTGTCCGTTTGGAGAATAAAGGATTGTTGAACCGTAAAGTCCATCTCTGTAGTAATTTCTTACCTCTTCAATTTCACCCAAACGATTATAATACGTCCATTTACCGTGCTTTTCATCTGTTTCTCCTTGTCCATCTACGAAGTTTTTTCCTCTCGACTGTACCTGAAGTTTATTGAAGTCCCAAAACGTGCGTTTGGTCTTGGTTTGGTTTTCTTTTTTAATCTCGATTTGACCCGATGAATTAAAAGAAAAAATGAACGCTATTGTGAAGAATGTTAATTTCAATCGAATGGTTTTTAATGTATAACTGTGATTACTTACTTCGTTACTAACAAGCCCAAGATACCTTGGATTATCAGCACGATACCGAAACCAACAAAAACAGTTCCAATGAGTTTATTTAGGGCAACTAATAGACTCCTTGTCAACAAGGGTCTCAATTTTTTAGCGCCAATTATTTTCAAGAAATCAATGGAGAAGAATGTAAAAAGTATGATTCCAACAAATGCGAGTAATGAAGATTGAGATCCTCCATTTTCAGCGCCCAATGTCAAAACACTGAACCAATAAAAAATAACCATAGGATTGGCTAGATTTAGCAAGAACCCTTTTAGTCCGAGAAGAAAGTAACCTTTTGCAGTTCCAATGATATCTGCAGGATCAACTTTCGTCTCTTTTACTTTTTTGAAGAAATTCACTACTCCATAAATGACGAATAAAACACCGCCAATAAGCTTTAAAGTAGAGGCATCATCGCCTTTTGTTAGCTCGGCAACCTGGTTGTAAAAAACAAAAGCAATAAGTACGTATACAACATCATTGACAAGAACTCCTAGATCTAAGGCGATTGCGGCCTTTATTCCTTTTGTAATACTCGTTTCAAGTAACACAAAAAACACTGGGCCGATCATGATGCTCAGAATAAATCCCGTTACAATTCCTTTGAGTATTAATTCCATAGAGGTTGCAGGCGCGTTTATACAAAAGTACTAATTCCTTTCTCTTTTCACTTATCCACTAGTTGTTTTTCAAAATGTTTTGTTGGCATATCTCGATTTTTAATGCAAGATGTTTACCTTTGTAAAATAGGGAAGAATCCTGAAAAATTTTAATATGAAACTTGCACAAGCAAATCTAAAGTTAGAGGCTATCATCACGAATGTAGAAAAGGATGGTATTAAAGCAAAAAATTTAATCGAAGATCTCAAGGAACTTCGAGAGTTTGCTCTTAAAGAACAAGATCCTTTGGTAACGAAAGTCTTAAGATTGGCATACGAGTATTTAGGAGAGAAAAAATCTTTCGCAGTTCAAGCTCAATATGAGGAGGATGAAGAAGAGAATGAATACCCTATCGAAATTGAAGAAAATGAGAACTTCATGTACCTTTTGACTCTTTTAAGAAACGCAGATCACAAAATAAATCGCGAAGACATTAAAGATTATAGAACAGCGCTTAAGCTAGAGCTGTACTAGGATACAGAAATAAAATAGAGTTTAAAAGCTATTATGAATTATCATAATGGCTTTTTTTTCATCTTTTACCCAACCTTTATATAAACGTTGCCGTCTTTAAAATAATATTGACATTCTGGTTTGTTCAATATTTTGGTTTTATTTTCCTTGCAGGTACCTGAAAAGATCTTTGTAAAAGAGTTCTTTTCAGGTTTTTTTTTGAAACCAACCGAAATTTTAAAGAAAAAGAATTCTAAACCGTATTTCTCTCATTTCTCGTAAGCTTCAAGCTCTTGGTGACGCATTCCTTGAAACTCAGTCATTAACTTTACTTTGACTATAATATATTGATTGTTAGATTTTTGGAAGTGTCATTTCATTTTTTCGAATATTCACGGTTGCATTTCCTTTGCCTTTTATTCCAAAATCTTGAGCGCGCTCATTGGTCTTCTTGTCGACAACAAGAACCTTGAAGTCAAGATCGCTTTTGTTAATTAATCGAGTGCGGTATCCTGACTTTGAAATTCACCCAAAGCAAATTCTTATTTGGCCGGAATCGTAACATTCACATTACCCGGCAGCCACTCGTTTTATTAGTTAATGAAGACAAAAATGTAAAAAGAGATATTACAGTTAGCGCTATAGTGCTTTTAATTTAATTCTGTTTTTCATCGGATTATTATTCATTGATTTAAAACAAATGTGGCTTAATATTTTCGATTAAGTATTTCAACTAATTTAGATATTTCAATCGCAATACTGGCAGTATGAGAACATCTCTTTGGCTTGATGTGTAAATGGAACCTCAGTATCATAAACATCGCTTAAAATCATTTCGATGTAGCGCGGAAAATCTTCAACGACAGCATCCAAGGTGTTCTTTTTTAGATCAATATTAAACGGTTCGTTGTTTCCAGAGACAAATGAAATAATGCATGGTTCGGCCAATACGTTTTCATTCTGATGGTACAAGAAGGCGTAAAGCATCAATTGGAGAACGTGTTTTTTGTTTCCAATCGACTCGACGATAAACTCTTCGGTAACATCTTTTACTCTCAGTCCGACGTCATCCGGGTTTACTTTTCCAGATTTATAATCGATGATTCGAACGCGGTCCCCTATTGAATCAATGCGGTCAATGAATCCTCTCAACCGTACTTTTTTCTGCTCCCCATTTACCGTCACCTCTATGGCAGAAACGTATTCACGCTCGAGCGCTTCAATGAAAACAGGTTCGGTTTGTTCTGAAAGAAACTTGACTTCCGACTTGAGAAAACGCTCTGTAAGCTCCATTGCCATTTGGTACGACAATAAGTTCTTTCCTTTTGTAAATGCCTGCTTATCGTTGTTAAAATGAATCATGAATTGCTTTTCAAGAATCAAAGGATAGTGTTTCAACATCGCTTCTATATCAAAAGATGTAATGTTCTTTGGAGCAGGTATGTTCTTAACACCTTCCTTATCGAAGCGGGCAAAAGGCGTGTAAAGTTCTTCTAATGTATCGTGAATAAATGTTCCGAAAGTGCTGTGTTCAATTTCTTCTTCAACGGAATCTTCTTCTCCGAAATCCATTACATATCTGAAATAAAAATCAAGTGGACATGTCAAGTATTTTTTAAGCATCGAAGCCGATGTCGAAGCTGGAAACAAATCATCCAATCTGTTTAAAATCTCTGAAGTCTTAACGATTTCCTTTACCATCAATTCTTTGGGGGTATCCAAAGCGTACATCTTTTTCTTTATCGAAATGTTCTTGTTTATTTGAGCGAGTTCCATTTCCATCTGCATTAAATACCGGCTCGGTTCGTTACTTCCGATCGATTCGTCTGCGCTGCAATACGTTACATACAGCTCTTCACAATGGTGTAGCAATCGATAAAAGTGATGTGCAAAAATTCCTTGTTTGTCGCGTGGAGTCGGCATTCCGTTGTAACGACGCAAATCCATTGGAATCATAGTCTGAATCGGGTTCGTTGGTGGCAGATGTCCTTCATTCATTCCCAAAGCAATGACGCGATTGAAATCCAAGCCACGCGTTTCAAGAAGCCCCATAATCTGGAGCCCTTTCTGCGGATTTCCATGGTATGCAATACTTTTCTGCGACCAATGTTGATTGAACAATAACTTAAAACTCTTGATTTTCATCGGAGGAATTCCTTCAATAACAAGGTTCTCGAATTCTATTAATGCTTGATCAAAACATTCAAGAACTGCACGTTCGAAAGCAAATTCCTCATCCAAATTTTTATAAATCATTTGATTCAAGCGACGAATCAACTGGGTTGCTTTTACCCAATCATCCTCCCAATCCTCAGTGACTCCGTCTAAAATTCGTTTGGCACTTTCCCCAATTTGAACTTTGGATGCATTAATGAAAATTCGATTGTAGCGCACGATTTCTTCTTCCACGCTGAGAAGCGTTTCTTTTTCTTCCTGAGACAAACTCGCTAGAACAAACGGATGGCCCCATAAATTTTGAAGATCATTGAAATATAACGCCTGTGTTCTGAACCTTCTCTTGTTCTCCTGAATCGAGAAAAGAATTTCAACCCATGTTTTTACCGAAGTGTTTCGAATCGGAAGCCCCAAGGTAATATTAGCTTTTCCGACCTGTTTCGGTAAGTTTTTAACAACGGAAGTTATCAAGGTTTCATCCGCTAAAAGCAGCAGCGTTTCACCAATTTCTTCCTTTGTCATTTTCGCCAATAACGTTGATGCGACTTTGACTTGACCTGTATTCTGAGCACATTCAATCAATTCAACTTTAAGTTGTTTTGTTTGAAGAACATCTTGAACAAAATCAATTTGCTTGTTGTCCAAATTTGCCGATAATTGTCTTAAAAACAAACCAGCTTCGTGCGATTTCTTGTTCAGGTAAAAATCATCGGCATCAATCAGAATATGGGCACGTCCGTAATTCTCTATTTGTTTAATAATACTCGTTTCGGAAGGCGACAATGCGTTAAATCCTGCGAATAAATACTGATGGTTTTCATCTTCTTTGAAAAGTAAATCAATGTTTTCCGTTAGGAATTTATAGGCGCGCCCCATATAACACTGACCTCTTGCGGTAAGCTGTTTGTCTAGATCGAAATAAAATCCAGGAAGACGGTCCCAGAATTCCATGAATCGAATTTGACTTGGCGTAAGGTTCTCTTCTCCAAAACTCCAGTTTTCAATTTCTTTGATATCCGCTAAGTTTCTGAAAATCTGTTTTGCATCAAGCAGGTATCGATCGATTTCGTTAAAATCAGCCAAAAGTGTGTTTCCCCAAGAAATAAATTCATCAAAGGACCTGTCCTCTTCAGTTTTCGCGACTTTCAATTGAATTTCAAAAAGCTGAATAAGCGCTCTGGTGTTGTCGATTACAACATGTTCAGAATAGGATTTCACCCACTGATTCATGGTAATCATAATTGGTGCAAGAACAGGTTTTCCGAATTCCAAATACAAGGCGGACGACAAGTATTTCTTCACCCTTTCGGAAGGCAAAACAATTGTCAAATGCTCCATCGGAATTTTCTCTTCCCTTATATAATGCGCTATTTTTTCTACAAATGTCATTTATACTTTGCGTGTCAAAAAGTTCCAATACGTTGTTTTATTCAAGATCGACGTCTTTACATTCGGATAGAATTCCGTAAACGATTTAGGAATCTTCACATTCTTTCGTTTTTCCCAACCGATCATTTTTGGATCCGATTTATACGCTATTGTTTGATCTATTCCCACTTCAATAAAATCCATTTGCTGACGGGTATGTGTTCTCCAGAAGTAGACTTTCTTTTTCAGATTGTTCATCCGAATCCATTTGATTCTTTCCGAAATCATATAGTTTCTCCAAAGATCATTCATGTCATTTCGCAAAGAAGTTGAATTGAAATTGCTTATCAAAGCGTTACGAATTCCGTTGTCTTGAAAGTAGATACAGTGCGTTTTCTTCAATTCGTATCGGTTGTCATTATAAAATGCCGGAAGCTTAATTAGAACGAAAGCATCTTCAAACAAATGAATGTATCTCTCAACGGTTTCGTTGTCCAATCCGCATCTTTCGCCAATGTCATTGTACGAAATTGGCTCGCCAACATTGAACGCCAATAACTGCAGCATACGCATTAATTTATCGCCTTTGTTGACTCTATCTTTCGCCCCCAATTGTGTATTTATAATCTCGCTGATCATTTGACGAAGTGTGGATTCAGCATTCTCCAAGTCACTTAAAACAGCTGGATAATTTCCATAAATCAATCGCTCTTCAAGAAGCTCGCTCTCTTGAGCCAAGCCAAAATGCGTTGCGGACTCATTGAAAGACGGCGCGTAAACATTGAAAAGCATTCCTTCAATTTCCAAGACTTCAATTAATTCTTCATCGACGATTGGCTTGTACGAACAACAAACGACCAGGGTATGTTTGATCTTTCCCATAAGAACATCTTCAATGATATCTCTGAGTTTCGGAAGGTGTTGTGCTTCTCTCAAAACGATAATAGTTTCTTTTAATTGAGCGAGATAACCGTTCGATTCAATATTCTTTCGTTCTTTTTTATCATCACAATTTAAGGTACAAAACGAAGTGTTCGATTCGTTTAGGATGTTTTCAATTAATGATTGCTTTCCTGTTCCTTTCGGACCTCGAATTAGAAGTAGTTTACTCTCAGCCAGTTTAGCTTTTAAAGAAGGCTTTTGAAGTCTTTCAATCATTCAATGCGTTTTCTCAAAGGTAAGGAATTCAAATCTTATTCGCTAGATAAGTTTGATTTTTGCGTTTTTTTGAGAGTAGATAATAGATATTAGATCGCCTTCGGCTTTTGGATGTTGGATAAGTCACAAGTTCCTTTTTAGATTTTAGATTAATACTAGTTTCATTGAATCCTAAATAAGTCGAAAAGGGCAGCGATCCAACATCCAAATTCTAACTATCTAAATTGAAAAATCGTGTTTTCGCTCTCATGAAATACCTAATGCTCATGAGGCAAGTGATTTTTATTTTGTTCATTACCTTTTTACTTGCGGGTTGCGATACTCCAGTAAAGAAGGTTGAGACAAAAGAAGGTCAATATGAAAACATCCTTTTCATAGGGAACAGTTACACGAATAGAATCGGTGGCATTGACTATCATTTAAGCAATTTTTCGACTAGGATGAAATGTACAAAGACAACCTATGTTACATCGGCTGCTAACGGAAAGTATCATTTAGACATGCATTGGAGCGATTCAAAGACATAGCTCAAATTGATCTCCAAAAAGTGGGACAAGGTAATTCTTCAGGAATACAGCACAGGGCGCTTGAAGGAAACTAAAAAATTTATGCGGTACGGTAAAAAATGAGGAGGGCGATTGATGCGGATGAATCCAACGACTCAGATTTACCTCTTCTCGACTTGGAGATACAAAGAATCCAATTTGATGACCGATTCAATCTACAATAAATATTCTAAACTAGAAAGTGAAATTAACGCTTCTACAATTCCGGTTGGATTGATTTGGAAGGATTTAAAGAATAAAGTCAACCTTTACGACGGCGATGGAGCCCATCCCAATTGAAAGGGAACGTTTATCTCCGCATGCTTGTTTTATGAACACATTTATAAAAAAGATGTTCGGGAAACAACCAACAATGATATTAAGCTAAGCATTGAAATGCAAACGAAATTAAAGGAATGGGCACATGATTTCTATAAAGACTATCAAGATAACGAAACAAAAGCCATTCTTTAAGGATTAGTCTATCCAAACATTATCAAAGAAACCGAAGGCTCGAGTAGAGTTCATAAACTTGTTTCCTCCATAAGCTTTGATGACGATAAAAGTATCTTCGGATGCAATTACGCGCACCCAATGGATTCCCTCTCTGTAATTTTGACCCAATCCTTGATAGGCTTCTCCTCCTTCGTCTAACGTAATCTTATCCATTGAACTTTCTGAAGGGCTTGCAATATGGATTTCTGCCAGTGCTTCGAGCTCTAAAAGTTCTGAATCTGGATCAGCGTTTCGCTTGTACACTTCAATTTCATAAGAATTTCCTTGACCCAAATCACGATAAATCAAGTTCAAAAGCTGGTCATCAGTGGCAAAATAATCTTCTTTTTGAATTGGCTTTCCAGGGAACAAGGCGTGAAATCCTAAAGTATCATTGTCATAAGTATAGTCTCGGAATTCTTTGATGTTTTTTTCTGCTTCCGTCTCATTTTCATCGAAACTTGCCACCACTTTTCGAACCGAATACCCTTTTCTTTTCAATAAATTGATGACGCCAACTGCACCTGCCAAATGGCCTGCTCCAATTCCGCAGAACACAGAATGTATCTGAATCAATGAATCGAGCTTCTCTGCCATTCCAAAGTTTCTTTTCACAATAACCTCATCGTATAGGTTTGGGAAAACATGCATGGATCGTTTCACTTTGCTGTCTAATAAATAGATGTCTCCTGCCAAATACAGTTGCAAAATGTCTTCCGGGTCTGGCAATATTGATTCTATTCCCAAACGTCTCCAGTTTGGTCTAAAATCACTATCTGATAATAGATTCTCTTGAAATTCAACAGTTTCTAATGGAATGAATATTTTCCCCGAATTGTGGCAGTACTGTTGAAAAAAAGCGTCTAAAGGATGCGGCATACCATCCTCATTCCCATAGCTTGTCTCTGACCCTTCTTTATTTGAGGTATACGGCTTTCCTTCCCTATCGAATTTGAATTTCACTTCTTCCAGACGAGTGTCGGCCCGATCGAAAAGCGAAAACATATCGACTTCAAGAGAAATCACCTCCGCCTTATCAAGCGCAATAAATGTGCTGTCCGAAATATTGTAGACCCTTTTGTCATTAGTATGCATCGTTCCGAATAGGTAAGATGTTTTGGCACCGTTGCCCGTAATTTCCCAAAGCAACTCATGATTATTATCAATGGTTTGCGCTGTTCCAAAAAACGGCAAAAGAAAAAATAAGACGTGGTTTTTCATTAGAGTCAAGGTAGGAATTTATATTCATATTTTACTTCACTCTACTAGAACTTTATTAATCGTTAACAATACTATGATATAAGTCTTTCAATCAATTGGTCACCGAACGAATAAGGTATATATGCTAAACTTGGAATTTGTTTCGTAATAATGATCGGTGTCGTTTTTCCTAAGGAAATTGTACCGTGCGAATCCGATAATTCCATCGCATAAGCGGCATTGATCGTAAGCGCGTTTAATGCTTCTTCGGGTGTCATTTTCATTTTAACACAAGCCAATGACCAAACAAAACTCAAATTTCCACTCGGCGTTGAACCTGGATTGAAATCACTGGCCAATGCAACGGGCAGATCGTTTTCCATCAGGCGACGTGCATCTCCAAACGGAATCGAAAGGAAGTGAGAGCAACTTGGTAAAATCGTACTCATCGTATTCGAACCCTTTAATACTTCAATATCATCGTCGGAAATTTCCTCTAAATGATCTACAGATAGTGCATTTAATTCAACTGCCTTGGCAACACCTCCCATCGCTGAGAATTGATTCACGTGCACTTTTGGTTTTAATCCAATCGCTATTCCAGCCTCTAAAATTTCGGCCATTTCTTGGACTGAAAAATAGTTTCTTTCACAAAACGTATCGATGTAATCCGCAAGTCCTTCTTCTTTAATAATCGGTAGCATCTGATTGATAATCAAATCAATATATCCTCTGTGGTTTTCTTTGTACTCTGGCGGGAAAGCATGCGCTCCAAGAAACGTTGCTTTAATCTCAATTGAACATTCAGCCTTTAGCCTCTTAATCACACGAAGCATTTTTATTTCCGCTTCAACAGAAAGACCGTAACCCGATTTAATTTCTAGCGCTCCCGTTCCATACGACATCAAACGTTCAACTCTTTCAAGGGCTTGATCAAACAGCTCATCTTCCGACATTTCAGCCAAGCGTCTTGCTGAATTTAAAATCCCACCACCTTTAATTGCTATTTCTTCATAAGTCAGCCCGTTAATTCGATCCACAAATTCCTCTTCGCGAGAATTGGCGAAAACGGTATGTGTATGTGAATCGCAAAATGCTGGCAAAACATATTTTCCATCGGCATCAATCACCTCCAAATCGCGCCAATCATCAATTCCACCCCAATCAGACATCAATCCATAAGCGACAATTACTCCATCTTCAAGCGCCAAAAAAGCATTCTCCAAAATAGGAAGTTCCTTCATCTCTTTTCCTTTTCGCACGGAAGGAAGGTTTTCACCGTATTGAACAAGACCTTTAATATTTTTAATCAGAATTTTAGACATAGCACAATGTTAAGAATTAAGTCCATAAACGGCTCTATTTTCACTAAATTCACAATGAATCATACCAAAACATTTATGAAATTTCTTCTTGCCGCACTTGGATTGTTTTTAGGCTCATTCGGATTTTCTCAGACTTTCAATGGAGGAACAGGCCCAATTTTAGACAACCAAACCATCGATATTCCGCTTGTCGTATCTGGACTTCCGACTGTAATTAATACTACAACGTTTGGCTTAGAGGAAATTTGTCTTGATTTGAATCACACCTATGTAAGTGACCTAACAGTTACTTTAATCGGTCCAAACGGAACGGAAGTAGGATTATTTTCTTCCATTGGTGGAGGCGGAGATGATATGCAGGTGACTTGTCTGCGCTGGGATGCTTCAAATTCAATAGCAACAGGAAGTACACCTTTTAACGGGACATATAAGCCAATGGGACAAATGGGTTCAGTCAATAATGGGCAAAATCCGAACGGAACTTGGTTCTTAAGAATTAATGATAATTATGGAGTTGATGAAGGTGTTCTAAATACGTGGTCGGTGACATTCGGAGCAAATCCAGCAGATTATTTTCAATTCGCAGAGTCGGATTTACCAATTGTGGTGATCAATACAAATGGACAATCCATTCCAGATGACCCCAAAATAGTGGCCGATATGGGAATTATTTACAATGGGCCTGGTGTGCGGAATTACATGACAGATTCATTGAATGAATATGATGGTAAAATTGGAATTGAGCGTCGTGGAAATTACTCGGCGAGCCTTCCACAAAAACCGTATTCTCTCAAGTTGCAAGATAATTTTGGAAACCAAATTGACTCTTCATTAATAGGCATGCCTGAGGAACACGACTGGCTTTTGGTGGCGAATTACAACGACAAATCCTTTGCTCGAAATATAGTTCCGAATCGATTGTTTGATGAAATCGGTCATTATGCTCCTCGAAGTAAATTAGTCGATGTTGTTTTAAATGGAGAGTACAAGGGAATTTATTTACTTACTGAGAAGATTAAACGAGATGGAAACCGCGTGGATGTTGCAGATTTGTTTCCGTGGGAAGTGACGCCGCCAGATATTACGGGTGGTTATATCTTGAAAGTTGATTATTGGGACAATACAAATTCATGGCAATTGGCAAACAGCCCAATTGACCATCCTGGCTTTGATGTTCACATGGTTTATGTTTACCCAAAGGTTACTAATATTGCTGGAGCCCAATCTGTTTTTATTCAAGATTACCTTGATCAATTTGAAACGTCGTTGTACGGACCTAATTTTGCCGATCCGATTAATGGGTTTAGAAAGTACATTAGTACACGATCGTGGTTGGATTACTTTATCGTAAATGAATTGGCAAGAAACGGTGATGGCTTTAAAAAGAGTCGTTATTTCAATAAGGAAAAAGACCATGCTGATGGAAGTATCGGAAAACTGAAAGCGGGGCCCGTTTGGGATTTTGATTGGGCTTGGAAAGACATGTGGGATTGCATTTACAGCGCAACGGACGGTTCGGAGTGGGCGTACAAAGTAAACAATTGCAATCCTGATGTGAATTCGCCCGGCTGGTTTGTTCGCATGTTTGAAGACCCTCTTTTTGAAGATGAAATGCGCTGTCGTTATGAGGACTTGAGAAGAAATGTTTTGAGTGAACAGTACTTGCACGCTATGGTCGATTCTGTTGCCTTGGTTGTCGATGAAAGTCAGGAATGGCATTATTTAACTTGGGGGAATATGGGCGCGGCTACTGGGACACCAGAAGTACAAGCTCCAGCTCAGACCTATGCTGAGGAAGTTCAACGGTTAAAAGATTGGATCACGCGGCGCTTGATTTGGTTGGATGACAATGTGCCTGGAACACTCAATGGATGCAGCTTTACTGGTGTTAATGAAATTGCCAACACGATTTCCATAGAAAGCTTTCCAAATCCTTTTCACGCTGATTTAACTCTGAGTGTTGCTAAAGCACCGAATGAAGATTGCACCATTCAAATACTGGATCAATCGAGTAGAAGTTTGATGCTTCAAAATATCAAACCTTCGGATTGGACGGAAAACAGCATAAAACTGATCGGACTGGAGACTTTATCAGTTGGAGTCTACTTCATTGAAATTAAGTTAAACGGTGTCTCAACCACGAAAAAAATAACGAAATTTTGAAAAGGTACTTTCCATTTCAATAAAAAGGATAACTTTGCGATCGCTCTACCAATATAAAGAGCTTATCAAATGCCTCGGTGGCGGAACTGGTAGACGCGCTGGATTCAAAATCCAGTGCCTTCGGGCGTGCGGGTTCGATTCCCGCCCGAGGTACAAGACGGGACAAGTTTAAATTATTTGAGCTTGTCCTGTTTTCGTTTTCTGATGCAGCCCTTTTTAATTGAGGAATCGCGGAGAATAAAGAATTTACTCTGTGTTTAGATGGTGTTCTTTTTTTGATGTCAAAAATAAAATCCTGTGTTGTTTTAATTTTCGAAACTCAGTCTAATTCTGGAAAATGCTTTAACGAAAAGCCACGGATTCAAATTAGAAGATAATATCGTTGGAATTTCGGGAGCTACAGTTTGTGCTGATTTCTTAATCAAAGATTTTAAACTCGCTTAATGCTAAACTTAAAAACACAGACTTAACAGCATTGAGCGCTTCAGTAAATTAAATTTATCCTGTCGAGGAAAACAGAAACACAAACTCTCTCCATCTTTGTTCTGTAATCAGAATAGTAAAGGAACGGCTCTAATCATAAATCAAATATTGATTTCAATTCTATTTGTTGCATTCCATCCAGATTACTTACGGAAAAGGTGAAATTCCGATTAAAATATACTTAATACTGAATATTGACAAATCAATTTTATTTCTACTTTTAAGTAATGAAGATTTTAACCTACCTTAATCAACCTGCACAACCTCAAGGACTTGGTCTATTTCGAATATTTTTCGGATTAATTATTTTATGGGATTTAAAGCGTTTCAATGAAATTAAAATTGTGGAGAGCTTCTATGCCCACGATCCAATCTTCCATTATGAATTCTTAAATCTTCCTTTACCAGAAATTGGAACCCTTAAATTGTTAATGGGTGTTCTATTTATCTGCGCCATTCTAATCACTCTTGGAGTAATTTACCGTTGGGCTATGGTAATCTTTGCCCTTGGTTTTTCGTACTTCTTTTTTCTTGACCCGGTTTTGTACAATAATCATTTGTACCTCCTTTGTTTGATTAGTTTTATAATGATTTTTCTTCCTGCTGACGGGGCTTTTTCTCTGAATAAAAAGCGAAAACGGGGCACTGTTCCACAATGGTCCTATCGACTGTTACAATTTCACATAGTTCTTGTTTATTTCTTTGGTGGCATCGTTAAATTAAACCCCTATTGGCTTGATTTTCATCCAGTAGAAGAAGTATTGCACGCCGCCGCAAACAGAACGGGGACCGACCTATTTCTAACTGACTGGATGAAATATCTTTTCGCATATGGTGGAATTGCTTTCGACTTACTGATTGGTGCGCTCCTTTTAATAAAGAAAACAAGATTCGTAGCAATCATTTCGGCCGTGCTTTTCAACTTACTGAACAGTTATGTATTTAACGACATTTTCATTTTCCCGTTTTTCATGATCGCTGCCCTTTTACTTTTCATGGATCAGGAAAAACTGTATGGTTGGCTACAAAGAAGAAAATTAATCGCTTCACCAATCTCCAAATTAGCAGGGACTCCCTTAAAGAAGTCTGGTTTAATTCTAATTGGCGCTTATGTTCTGTTCCATTTAGTAATGCCTTTGCGACACTATTTCATTCCTGGGTATACAGATTGGACGGGTGAGGCTCAGCGCTTTTCTTGGCGAATGAAAATACAGTACCGCGAAGTGGAAGAAGTACAGTTTGCTATTTTCGACACGGACAAAAATGTAATATATGAAATAGATCCTAAAAAAACATTATTCCCTGATGAGGTTGATCAAATGTGTAATTCTCCCCAATTGATTCTTCAATTTGCACATTACCTGAACGATGTAATAGCGCCAAAAAATGGTGTCAAGAATTGTTGGGTGAAGTGTAAAATAAAGGTTCAATTCAATGGCAAACCATCCACTTACATTTTCAATCCAGAACTTGATCTAATTGAGACATCAGAAAAACACGAGTCAATTAATGATTGGATTAACCAGTTACCGAAATAGTAACCCAAATGCTTGATTTTTTCATTTGATTAAAATGAAAAACGGCATTTCAACCTAAGTTAAAACGCCGTTTCTCTACGATATGCTTGTGCCAAAGTTTAACTTAAGCACTATGCAGTTGTCTTACCCCACCAGTTCAACCTCTCCTGATGGCTTAAGAGCATCTTTAATCTTTTGTTCTAATTCTTCCATCAGTTCTGGATTATCTTTGATAATCGATTTAACCGCATCTCTTCCTTGTCCAAGTCTTGTTTCTCCATAAGAGAACCAAGAACCACTTTTATTGATGATATTCATATCTACACCAAGGTCTAAGATCTCACCAACTTTAGAAATGCCTTTTCCATACATAATATCAAATTCAGCTCTTCTAAATGGAGGCGCAACTTTATTTTTTACAACCTTTACTTTTGTTCTGTTACCAATAACTTCATCACCATCTTTAATTTGACTTGATCTTCTGATATCGATACGAACTGAAGAATAAAACTTCAATGCATTTCCACCAGATGTTGTTTCAGGATTCCCGAACATTACACCAATTTTCTCACGAAGTTGGTTAATGAAAATACAACAACAGTTTGCCTTGCTAATTGATCCCGTAAGCTTACGAAGTGCTTTCGACATTAAACGTGCTTGAAGTCCCATTTGAGAATCTCCCATTTCACCTTCAATCTCTGCTTTTGGTGTCAATGCTGCAACAGAATCGACTACTAATAAATCAATAGCTCCTGAACGGATCAAGTTGTCAGCAATTTCCAATGCCTGCTCACCATTGTCTGGTTGCGAGATCAATAAGTTCTCAACATCTACACCCAAACTTTTAGCATACAATTGATCGAATGCGTGCTCAGCATCTACGATTGCAGCAATACCACCTTGTTTTTGAACTTCAGCAATTGCGTGAATCGCCAATGTTGTTTTACCTGATGATTCTGGCCCGTAGATTTCAACAACTCTTCCTTTTGGGAACCCACCCACACCGAGTGCTAAATCCAAAGTCAAAGAACCTGTTGGTATTACGTCAATCTCTTCAATTGCGCTATCTCCCAATTTCATTACCGTACCCTTTCCGTAAGTCTTATCAAGCTTATCCATTGTAAGCTGTAATGCTTTTAATTTTTCTGCGTTAACTTCTTTTCCTGCCATATCGTTTGTTTTTTAAATTTTTGCCTTCCATTTTTGAGGTTGTGTCCGGCGTTGTTAAAATGTATAATACAAAGATGGGTGAGTAGATCGTAATCTATTTACGTTCTAAAAATCAATCTTTATAAATTTCTAAAATTTCGTCTGAGTGGTTCTTGTTCTTTGGCTTTTCAATGATTCCAACAATCATATGTGAAGCATCCATGACAAAGGTGGTTCTATGAATTCCATCGAAAGTTTTGCCCATGAATTTCTTTTCTCCCCATACACCGTATAGGTTTAATAATTCATGGTCAACATCTGCAAGCAATGGAAAAGGAAGGTCAAATTTTTCAATGAACTTCACATGCTTCAGTTCTGTGTCAGCGCTGACACCAAAAATGTTAATTCCGTTTTTCTTAATCGAGCCGTAATTATCGCGAATATTACAGGCTTGTGCAGTGCACCCCGGAGTGTTGTCTTTCGGGTAGAAATAAAGTACAAATCGCTGTCCTTTATAATCCGATAACTTTACTTCATTTCCGTTTTGATCTTTCGAAATAAAATCAGGTGCTTGGTCTCCAACTTTTAAATGTTTCATTGATCACTTTTTAATCAAACTAATGACGAATAATTAATCAAATATAGTTTCAATTTTATAAATGACAAGAAAATCGCTAAGAAATTAATCAAGAAATATTTGTTAACAGACCAAGAATTGCCCTTGAAAGATTAGTGCTTAAGGCTACTAGTGCTCATTATCACTTTCGTTTTTCATCTTTTTAGCAAGTACATTGTATTTTTCTTGCTGCGCCTTGAACGCTTTAATCTTAGCCCGTGTTTGATCAGAATACAAAGCATCTTTATTCTCTTCATACCCTTTCAAATCCGTTTCTAAAGTATCCAAAGTTGTATCAAAATATTGATTCAAGTAATTAAGTGCTTGAGGTAAAAACATCTTCATATAAAAACCTCCAGTTTCATAAAGACCTTCATAAACAGGGTACGCCTTTTCTGCCATAGAGATGTCTTGGCGCGCAATCAAGAGAGTCAATGAATTCATCACTCCAAGTTTATCAAAGCCACCAACAACGTTTCCGTCAAGAACAGTTTTCATGAAAGCAAATTTCTCAGGCCCTCCATGAGTTGCATAAATTTGCGAAATCCCATAAATAATAGTTGACGATTTTTCGCTTTCCAAAGTTTCCGCGATTTTCAATGCTTCTTCTGGATTAATTCCACCCAAGCTGCTCAACGCAATCGATATTACTGAATACGAGCGGTCTTCTTGAACGCGCTTGTTATAGATAGCAGAAAGTAACGTTTCGCCTTCAATCAATTGTCCAATCGCAGCAACAGCAGCAACTCTAACATCCGACTTTGGATCGTTCTCGATCATTCCTGTAACGATCTCTAATCCTTGTACAGCGTAATCACCTTCCAATTCGGCCGCTTTACCCAAAGCCAAAACTCGAATGTGCCAGAACTTATCCTTCAGTCCATCCAAGATCATTTTTTGACCTTTTGGACTGAAACCCGACGTTCCTTCCATTAAACCTTGCTTTCTTGCAGCATAACGCTCACCCAAATAAAACTCATTAATGTATTCGCTTTGCGACTTCTTCACATCCTTGTCCGCTAAGATTACTTGTTGGTAATCGTAAATGAATGTTTTCAAGGTTCCAGTATATGGCAATTCGAATTCCTCCGCCAATTCATCCATAACAACGTCATGAATGTGTAATCCATTGTCATCAAAAATTGCAATCTGGAAAGGAATTTTAAAAATCGGTGAAAGCTCCAAGCTTTGCGTTTGTTCAACCGTAACCAACAATTTCCTGTTCTTCGTATCTTCTTCTTGGTTAAATACCAACGTTGGGTGCCCTGACCCTAAATACCATTGATTAAAGAACCAGTTCAAATCTTCTCCAGTAACTTCTTCGAATGCTAATCTTAATTCGTGGAATTCAGCTGCTTGATATTGGTTATCCGTTAAATATTTTTTCAATGAAGCGAAAAATGCATCATCACCAAGGTAGTTTCTAAGCATGTGCAAGATTCGACCTCCTTTGTTGTATGAATGCCCATCGAACATTTGATCTTTGTCATCAAAATCGAACCAAACCAAATCGTGGTATCCTTGAACCGATGACGATTGACGGTATCCATCAGCTTCAATTTCTGCAAGATAATCCGCTTCGTCAACGCCATATCTGTGCTCATCCCATAAGTATTGTGAGTAATTTGCAAAAGACTCATTCAATGTTAAATTCGACCAAGATTCCGCTGTTACTAGATCTCCAAACCAGTGGTGGAACAACTCATGCGCAATTGTCGATTGATCATTCTCATCCAATAATTCTCTGTCCGTTTTGTAAGCATAATCTCCAAAAATAACGGCTCCAGTGTTCTCCATTGCTCCAGAAACGTAATCTCTAACAACAATCTGTGTGTACTTATCCCAAGGGTACTCAACACCCAAAAGCTCTCCGAAGAAGCGAATCATTTCTGGTGTTTCTCCAAAAATCGCTTTGGCCGACCCTTCCCATTCTGGCTCAACAATGTAATTTACTTCCATCGTAGATCCGTCCTTTCTAGTGTAAGAATCCTTAACGACTTTGAATTCGCCAATACCCATCATAAATAAATACGGTGCGTGTGGAAGAACTTGCTTCCAGTGGTCTACGCGTTTTCCTCCTTCAATTGGTGTGCTTGAAATCAAAGCTCCATTTGAAAGCGTTATAAACTTATCTTCTACTGTAATAAAAATTTCTTGTGTCGTTTTGGCGTTTGGCGAATCAATCGTTGGGAACCAAACTGAACTTGATTCCGTTTCTCCTTGCGTCCAAATTTGAGGCATTACGTCTTTATCTTCTCCCATTGGATTAATGAAGTAAAGTCCTTTGTCCGATGTAATCGCAGCGCTTCCTCCAGTCGTTCTTTCGTCCGGTTTTGAAACGTAATCAATAACAACAGTATATTCTTGGTCTCTTGTGTATTCCTTATCCAATTGAATATTCAAAACATCCAAGATGTAAGCGTACTCGACTGTTTCGCCGTTCATCTTAATACCGTTGATGTCCATTCCTTTTGCATCCAGAATCAATTCCTGGGTTGCATAGAAATGTGGCTTTGCTGTAATTATCGCAATTCCATTCATTCGCGATTGTTCCCAATCAAAATTTACTTCCAATTTCGTGTGAATCAAATCTGTCAATTGTGTTTCAGAAGAGTTGTATACTGGACGTTCTTGAAGAATGATTTCTTCGCCCATAGCGACTTCCGGAGTTTCATTAGACGTAGTGGTATTACTTTCATTATAAGCAGGGTTTCCTTTCCTAACACCACATGCTACTAATAAAAGCGCCATCGAATATATTACAACCTTTCTCATAATCTCAACTTTTTTAATCTTGTACAAATCTGAACATTTAAATTGGATTGAAATACGAAATCTACAGCATCGGACGAGGATTCTGTTATTTTTGTATCAAACACATGATAAATGGTAAATCGCATTTGGAACATTGATGGACAAGAAACAGTTGGAACTGAAGGTGCAGTTCTAAAATGGGACGATGAAAAGTTCTTCTCTCTTGAATTTGGTGGAAAAACTTTCTTCGGTGAAATCTTAGAAGACAAGACCGAAAGCAATAGTGTGAAATTGAAAATCAATCACCGTGTATTTGAAATCACAAAGAAAGGTGAATTAGACGACCTGATTACAGCAATGGGATTAGATATTCCAAAAGTAAAGAAGCTTAAAGAACTTCAAGCTCCAATGCCAGGAAGAATTGTGAACGTTGCAGTTAAAGTGGGCGATTCTTTGGAAGTTGGTGATGAAATCCTGTCTCTTGAAGCCATGAAAATGGAAAACGTTTTGAAAGCGGAAGGGATTGGAATTGTAAAAGAGATCAACATTTCAAACAATGATGTCGTAGAAAAAGGAACAGTGCTTATCGAGTTTGAGTAAACCCTTGTCGTTGAATGTTTTAGCAAAAATACCCCAACTCACACATAGAAAAAATGGAATTTAGCAGCACATTATTTCTTTTGTACTTTTTGCCCGCTTTTTTAGTTGTGTATTCACTTCTAGGCAAAAATACTTCCCTCAAAAATTGGTGGATTCTATTAGCCAGTATCGGTTTTTACGCTTGGGGAGCCCCGGAATTCGTTTTCATCCTGCTTATTTCTACAGTCATTGATTTTTACGTAGTAAAGCAACTTTATCTCGCTGAAAATCACAAGCGAAAGCGGCTTTTACTTATTCTTTCGCTAACGATGAATCTTGGGCTTCTCGCCTATTTTAAATACGCCAATTTTTTTGTTGAGAATTTCAACGACATGCTTCACGCAATCGGAGTTCATCGGGTGGGCTGGACAACAGTGGTCTTGCCAATCGGCATCTCATTCTACACCTTCCAAACCTTAACGTATTCAGTCGATGTTTATCGGGGGGTTCACAAACCACTCGCCAAATTAAACCAGTATTTGTTGTACATCATGTCCTTCCCACAAATGATTGCTGGACCAATTGTACGCTTTAATTTTATTGCCGATCAAATCACAGAACGGCGCGAAGTAATTGATGATAAACTCTACGGTTTTCATCGTTTCTGCATCGGGCTTGCGAAGAAAGTACTTATTTCGAATGTACTTGGTGCTCAAGCGAAAGAAATTATGGAATTGCCTCCGGATCAATTGTCGTTTATTGCTTCTTGGATTGGAATTCTCGCGTACACTTTCCAAATTTATTTCGACTTCTCAGGATACTCCGACATGGCTATTGGTTTGGGGAAAATAATGGGTTTCACATTTCCAGAAAACTTCAATAACCCTTACAATTCCAAAAGTATTACTGAATTCTGGCGCAGGTGGCACATCACCCTCGGCGATTGGATGAAAAACTACCTCTACATTCCTCTCGGTGGGAGTAAAGTCGATTCAAAGTTCAGGCTATTCTTTAATCTATGGTTGGTCTTCCTGATTTCAGGTCTGTGGCACGGCGCATCATGGAACTTTATTATTTGGGGTGCATTTCACGGCTTTTTCTTAATTCTAGACCGTATTTTCTTAAAGAAACTACTGGACAAAGCCGGCACTATTCCAAGTGTCCTTTTCACCTTTTTCGTTGTGATGATCGGTTGGGTGTTCTTTACAATTGAAGATCTCGACACTGCATTGGTCTATCTTTCGAAAATGTTTACCTGGGACGGAATTGACATGATTGAAATGACGAATGAATCGGTTGCTCTATTAATCGTAAGTGCTATCATTTCCTTTGCATGTTTAACACGCTTCGGGCGCTTCTTAGAAACATTCATTTATAAAGAAGTGAATGTAAACCTTATTACTCGATTGACGCTCTCCTTTATTGGCTGTGTCCTATTCGCTTTATGTGTCGGCTCAATTACCGGAGAAGATTTTAATCCCTTTATTTATTTCAGATTTTGATGACAAATAAAGAACAAAATACCATTAAGAAAGTTGTCTTTGGAATCATAGTCCTCGTGCTTTGTCTTCCAGCAATTCAGCACAAAACGCATTTCGCTAATGAAAAGACGCTTCACGGTGCCGTTTCAAGTACGGAGTATAAAGAATTCACTTGGGAAACATGGTACAATTCTGAATACCAAGAAAGCACATCCAACTACCTAAACACCAATTTTGGATTTCGTCCTGAATTTATCTACCTGAACAATCAACGCCATTATTCTTTTTTCTATACCGCAAGAGCAAAAGGGGTGCTGTTAGGCAAAGAGAGTTATCTGTACGAAAGAAACTACATCAAAGCACACCTTGGTATCGATTATATTGGCGAAAAAGAAATACAAGAAAAGACGCGGAAATTAAAGTTTGTTCAGGACAAATTAAAAGAAAACGGAACAGACTTATACGTTGTATTTGCCCCTGGAAAAGGATCGTATTATCCTGAGTATATTCCAGACAAATGGCTCGAGGGAATTAAGAAAAATGCACCGACAAATTACAAAGCATACAAATCAGAATTCGAAAAAAAAGAAGTCAATTACATTGATTTTAAGTCTTGGTTTTTGGATATGAAAAAATCAACTCCGTATCCACTATTTGCGAAAGCAGGAATTCACTGGAGTAAATATGGAGAGTTCTTAGCAGCGGATTCATTGCTTCAAAAAATCGGTGAAATTCGAAATGTACCAATGCCTGATCTTGTTTTGGATCAAGTTGTCGTTGACGAAGTGAACCGAGATGGCGATTATGACATCGGAGAAGGAATGAACCTTATTTTTGACCTGCCAACTTACCCAATGGGGTACCCTCAATTTCACTGGGATTGGGACACATCTCAGACGCAACAAGTCGTTACCTTTATTGCTGACAGCTACTTCTGGGGGATGTTCAATTACGGATTTTCACGTGACTTATTCGGTGATGGTGAATTCTGGTATTACAACAAACAGATCTATCCCGACAGTTACACCGCTCCAATCGAAGTTAAGGACATTGATATTAGGGCCAAAGCAGAAGAAAACGATGTCATTATCCTTTTGTCAACCGATGCCAATTTATACAAGTTCGCTTTTGGATTTATAGATCAACTCTATGAGGCTTATAAGGACTAAACTGATCTAGTAAAATTCACTATATTGTAGATTCAAATCAATCTGATGAGTCTTCTTCTTATTTCTCTTATTTCTTTTAGCGCAAGCTTTTCATTTTCTCAATGTGCTTCTAACAATTCTTTCAATCTTTCTAGAAAAATAACGAAAGGAAAACTATTGATTCAATAATTTATGAAAACACTAATTATAGCATCGTTGCTGCTTCTTGGAAATTCGGCAAAAGCACAAGTTGACCATTGGGAAACCGTGGTTTACGAGGACGACACTTGGAAATACTTGGTTCCTACATCTTCTGTTAGTGCCTCATGGAACACACTAGGATTCAACGCTGCTAGTTGGACAAACGGTCAAGGTGGTTTTGGCTATAGTGATGGCGATGACAACACATCCTTTGGAGGTGCAATTTCATGTTACCAGAGAATTGCATTTAGCATTCTCGATGTTAATGCAATTGAACAAGCGGTTTTCAATATTGATTATGATGATGCGTTTGTTGCTTATTTGAATGGAGTAGAAATCGGAAGAGACAATATCACGAGCGGAGGGCAGCCCAATTACAATCAATACTCAGATGGTTTGCATGAAGCACAAATGTATCAAGGAGGCCAACCCAATTATTACACACTTGACCAAGCATTTCTTGCCGCCAACCTGGTAAACGGATCGAATGTTCTTTGTGTTCAAGCCCATAACGAGCAAATCGGTTCAAGCGATATGTCCTCGCGCGCTTGGCTTTCCTTAGCGATCAACAATGCATCAACTAATTATGGCCCGACACCGTTTTGGTTCATTGAGCCCCTTGTTTTCTTAGATTCAGACTTGCCGATCGTTGTAATCAACACTGCTGGTGGAGCTTCTATTCCCGACCAGCCGAAGATCGATGCAACAATGGGAATTATCTACAATGGAGCAGGGGTTCGAAATTACATGACAGATCCATTCAACGAGTATAACGGAGATATCGGCATTGAACTTCGTGGATCATCGTCTCAAAGCTTTCCGAAAAAACAATGGGGCATTGAAACGAGAGACAATATTGGGCAATCGAATGATGTTTCGATATTCGGAATGGCATTTGACAACGATTGGGTAATTCAAGCACCATATTCTGACAAGTCCTTAATGCGAAACTTTTTAGCATACGATATGGGACGTGATTTGGATGAATACGCTCCACGTACCAAGTTTTGTGAAGTTGTTCTCAATGGCCAGTACGAAGGCGTTTATGTCTTCATGGAAAAGATCAAACGTAAGGATGGAAAAGTTGGAACGAACGATTTAAATCAATTTGATAATTCTGGCAATGAACTAACGGGAGATTATGTACTGAAAGTCGATAAATTAACCTCTGGAGGAGTTGTAGCTTGGTATTCTCCATTTTCACCTTTTCCTGGAGCAACAGATCAAGTTAGTTTTCAGGCCCATGATCCATCTTTAGATAGTTTGACGGCGACTCAGCTCAATTACATCGAGAATCACATTACAAGTTGGGAAACCGCTTTAGACGGGCCAAATTTTGACAATCCAATAACGGGTTATGCTCCATATGTCGACATGCTTTCTTTCGTGGATTTCTTTCTTGTGAACGAGATCAGTAAGAACGTAGATGGGTATCGAATCAGTAGCTTCTTGCACAAAATAAGAACAAGCGAAGGAGGAAATATTGTCGCTGGGCCGCTTTGGGATTTTAACCTAGCCTATGGAAATGCCGATTATTGCGTAGCCGGAACAACCAGCGATTGGCAAATGGATTTCTATCAGATATGTGGAGGAAATATTCCGTTCTGGTGGAGGAAAATGATTCAAGATCCAACGTATACGCACATGCTGAATTGCAGATGGCAAGAAATGCGTCTAGGGGCATGGCACACGGACTCTTTAATGGCGAAAATCGATACAATCGCAGCCTTTTTGGATGAATCACAACAAAGAAATTTCCAACGTTGGCAAATTCATGGACAATACATTTGGCCAAATAATTTTGTCGGAAACAACTTCCAAGAAGACGTTACCTACATGAAGGATTGGATTGCAAACCGCGTCAACTGGATGGATGCAAACATGTTCGGATCTTGTCCAGATTTAAGTTTGGCTGAAGATCAAATTGAAGACGTTCAAGTCTTTCCGAACCCGGCCAAAGAAGATTTTAATTTCGTTTTCAAAAATTACATCTCGAACGGCTCAATTCAGTTAATAGATCTCTCTGGACATGTCGTATTCTCAGAAAAAGGAATCACAGGAAAAGGATATAAAACCTACGTTGAAAATCTTTCTTCTGGAATGTATTATTACACCTTCGATTTAGACGGCGCAATGGTCAATGGGAAATTAATGATACAACAGTAGCCTAGGCAAGAGTATCAAGACTTAAGAGTTTGAATTATTTAAATTAAGAACTATGAATAAAGTAGCAATTGTAATTGTTTTAGGAGGACTCGTAAGCTTAACGGCTTGCACAAAAATTGAAGGATCTGGAGGAACCTCAGCAGTTACAGGGACCGTTCAAGGAAGAACATACTCATCCAACGGAGGCGGAGCTGAACAGGAAGTGACGCAGGTAATTCTTCCAGAAGGCAGTTCCATAAGTGACGGCGACTATATTTTATTAAATACTCCGAATGGCGGAACGCTCTACTATGTATGGTACAAGTGGGTAAATGGAGTTCAGCAAGATCCAAGTTTATCGGGGAGAACAGGAATCCAAGTGGACTTTGACTTTTCAGAATCGAACGCTATTGTTGCAACAAATACCTTGGCTGCGTTGAATGCGGCGGCAAGCGCTGATTTTACATTTTCACTGAACAATGACATCATTACAATCGCAAATACCTTGACAGGAGAAGTGACCGATGCTGACGAATTGTCTTCTAACATTTTAGTTGATGTTCAAAATCAAGGCGGCGGTGCATCAGCGGGAAGCACTTCTTTTACAGAAGGGCAAATGGTCGATGAACGTGTTTACATCATTTATGGAGAAGAAGGGTTCTACAGCGAATCTGTAAGAACAGATGCAAATGGCAACTATACATTCACTGGCTTAAACAGAGGAAACTACACAGTTTATGCGTTTACTGAAGACACTTTAAACTTGGGTGGAACGCTTACACAGGTTGAATCTACCGTCAACATTGCGAACAAAAAAGAAGTAGTAACGGCAGCCGACCTATACATCATTAAATGACTCGATTTCTAAAAAATAGTCTTCTCGTTGTTGGTGTTGCACTTCCTATCTTTTCTTCGGCACAAAACGATTTTGAGGTTTGGACGGGAGCTGATGTTCGCCTGCCGATTACAAAAAAGCTAGATGCGGGATTACAGTTGGAAAGTCGCTTTACAAATAATGCCTCAACGGTGAATAAATCATTCATTTCGCCTTACGTTAAATACGATTTGAAAAAGCATATCGGACTAGGATTGGCCTATCGTTTTGGAAACAGACCAATAACAGGATTGCTCGGTGGAGATACATACCACAGAATCGGATTGGATGTTAATTTCACTGATCTGTTGGAACTTTTCATGAAGAAAACCAAGTTAAAATTGGATACTCGACTTCGGTATACGCATGCCTGGGATCGAGGAGATCTAAACAATGATAATATAAGAACTCGGGTTAAATTGAGCTATAACCTCCCGAAAACGAAACTGAAACCTCATGTTGCAGCAGAGTTTTTCTTGCATTTAAACGATCAATTAATTTACACTTCAACAAGTGTAACAGGTAATCATCGTCTCAATAAATACCGGCTCCGCTTAGGACTTGAATACCCAATCAACAAGCGCCATGAATTGAATTTGTATTATATCGTTGAGCCTGAATTTGAAAGTCCAGACACCGATTTTATTTTGGGCCTGGGATACAATTACGAAATAAAAAGAAAAAAGCGATAGCACGTTTGTCAATGGACTGGCTTTTGATTTGTTGAAACGTCAAAGTTAATCTGCTGTGTTTGGTTTTGAACTACGCAGGCGCAAAAGCACTATTTTTAAGGTGCTGCTTTTTAACATAAGATTTAATTAAAATTAAATCCTTAAAGATCGTTTCAATGCCGTTAAGGCAGAAATATTGGCTCCTTTATTACGATCGGGTCAACGAGAAACTTTTGGACTTTTTCACCCTCATGGCAATAGATCGCTGCTTTGGTAGCTGATAGCATTGGATCAGCATCAACGATCTCCCTTCCTTTTCTAAGGTTAAAGTTGAGAATAAAGCTTTCAATATTAATTGGGTACATAGCGCCCTTATATTCGAGGCTATCCATTGATTTAGGCTCCAAATTCAATAACTCAACTTCAATCGACAAGATTACTTTACCCCGCCCGCCTTCTGTTCCAGAAACGTATTCCTGTAGAAAGGCCGATTTTACTTTATAGTCATCTGTTGTCCAAGAAATTTCTTTTTGCGACCCACAAGAAGTTAAAGCCAAGAGAAGGATGAGCAAGATTGGGTAAAATATTTTTTGAAGAGGGCTCATAATTTCAGTTAACAACTGCAGTATACGAATAGACGTGTTAATAATTCGGGTTTAGCCCTATGCAATCTGCGGTCTTATTGATGCCTTTTGTTTTGGTTAGTATTCAAGGACAAAAAAAAGGGACTCTTTCGAGTCCCTTACCGATTTTTAGTTTGTTGTTATTGGAGCAAATGCTTTATTTATTATCATCGGATACCTTGTTCCGAATTCGATAATGCACCACTCCCGAAATCTTTTGATTTCTTCCACGTCTGAAAGCATTTTTAATGACTTATACAGCTCCTTTTGAAAGAGCTGCGCATCAAAGCTTACTCCGCGAAGAATCTTTTTAGTGAATTCTAACATTTCGAATGGTTTGTTCTTCAATATAACTATTAATCTTCTAAAAGATTACATTTCAACCTGTTAAAAAAAGAAAACATCCCGTAAACCCACTGAATATCAGGATACTTATTTTTCAAATTCAACTTTTATCCAAAGCAAAAGCAATTTTCTTATTCGATATGCTTTTCAATCACATGGTAAATTTCTTCAGTAACCGCATCACGGATGTAAATCAACATATGCGCATTATCCGCTGCGTACTCTGCAGGAAGTTCATAAACATAGTTGAAGTAATATTTCCCGTTAGCATCCATGTGTTCAAGGTCTAATTCTTGACCAAACGTTTTGTTGTCAAGCGTAGCTCTTAGAATATCGTGGTGAACGTAATTAAGATCTTGTGAATTGTCAACCAATTTTTGAGGAGCAACTAGCGAATCTTGGTGCAACTGAACAACAATTCTCAATTCGTTTGATACAGCTCCAATATTATCCGCTTCTACGTGTAAAAAAACACCTCTTGTCGATTGAAAATAATTTAATTGAGCTTGAAGGTTTACTTTCAAATCATTCGCCGTTAAAAGTGCAACTGCATTCGGATCCCAGGTTTGTGGCCCTTGCATTGGAGTTCCATTCTCATCTGCATTTCTACTTATAGTTCCAAAAGGATTCCCTGTAAACAGCGATCCCGCCCAAAGATTTCCGAAGTAATTCCCCAACTCATCTGTTGTTTCGTTATAAAAAACAGTATTGTATCCTGCGCCTGGGTTCAATACTTGAAGCGTTCCCGTTCCATTCGGTCCAGCATGAACGGCTGAAACAAATACACGGCCTGGATTTTCATTTTCAATATCTTCAGCCTCGGCTGCTGCTGCCGGACAGAAATTACACGTGTGTCCTGTAAAGTCTTCAATCAAGATATTACGATCAACATTTGCGTTTGCACCAAAAGCATTGTAAACGTTAGCGTAATAGTGTAACGAATCTCCATTCGGGTATAAACCCCAACTTATCTCTGGCTCTGCAGGAGGATAAGGATTCTCCACTTTATCGCATGATGTCAATGCTCCAAGTGCGACTGCTGTTATGAATAATATCTTCTTCATCGTTTTGTTTTTTAGAAACTTTGAGTAAACCCTACTGTTAATCCATTTGAAGCTGGTACGAATCGGCAAACACCGCCAACACAGAACAATCCTGCACGTTGTCTACCGTAACCAAATGTAATTCTTGTAGCATCTTTAATGTATCCAAATGATCCATAGAAATAGTGCAATCTGCGAGCTTCATCAGGGTTTCCATAATTGAATTGATCCATTATACTAAAAAACCAATTCGGAGAAACGTTGTACTCAACTAAAACTGTTGCCCAATTTCCGTTGTCATTCGTTACTCTTTCACCCGTGTATTTATCTTCTACTTTGTTTAAGAACAAACCTTGTAACTCTGCTCTCAGGGAATGTTTCTTGTTAATTTTGTATCCGGCTTCAATAACCCCAATGTTGGATTGAATCAAACCGGTAGCATTCCCTGTTACTTTAGCAACGTCATTATTCAACAAAAGGTTGAAATAACTCAATTTTAAATTGAATTTCTTGTTGAATTTTCTTGTAATGTTGAAGTTGATGTCCTGCCAGTAAACACTATCACTTATATCAAACAAACCTGTTGAATACGCAACTCCTGTTGAATCCAAAGGATTGACTTCAGAAACATCTCTATTTGGACCGTAAGCTGTTGAGTAATTCAAGTTCAATGAAGTCCCATATTTCCCACCTAACTTTGACCCTCTTTTAATCGTATACAGAATCTCACCTTGGAAGGCAATCTCACCAACAGGTTGAGTAGCATAAGGATATAATGAAGCAACTAGATTGTATGTGTGCACTTTATTCATCGATGGAAGGTAATTGATGAACAAATCCTGCAATGATGACGTTCTATCCGAACGGTAACTCATATTATCAACTGATTTCGCAGAAAGTATAATTCCTAGTCCTTTTCTTGAATAACCGAAGTTAAATAAAGCAGCATGACCGTGATTATAATTGTAATTGTTATCCGATGATGGATCTTGTTCCTTAATTATGTATTCACCATCTAAAGTGAACTTACCATATCTCAATTTCAATCTCCCACCGTAAGAGCCAACGTTTTCAGGAAGAACCAAATCTTCCCTGTCATCCACCTGATACTTACTCATAAACGATCCTCCAAGGGTTACTTTCAATTTTTTAGTTTTCAACTTTTCAAAAGCCGAATTAAAATTGATTTCTCCATCAAAACCTCTTGTAATTCCATCAGAATGAACAATTCTTCCTTCTTGAAAGGACAAACGTTGTTTACCATAAACGCCCTTGATCTTTACACCGTCCATTGGACGAACGATAACGCGTCCACCATCCATTAAGTTGTCGTAACCCAACTGTCTATCCTCGTAGGCTCTAAAAATCATTCCTGATCCAAATTGCTCATAAAACGAGCCTACAGTAATGTCAACGAAATCATTTTCATATCCCAGATAGCGCATTCCAATTCCAGTTCCATCGAAACGGTTTGGATACCCTTGAATTCTTGGTAAATAAGACTCAAGACGCATTCCTGCCTTGAAATTACCGTTGGTATAAAACACATTGATGTATGTATTCAATAACCCCTTAGAAGGTGGTTGATCCGCATCAATTAAAGTGTCTTCATTCAAGTACTGAAACGTACTTTCCATGTTTCCAGTGATCGATCCTCCTTTGTTGGTCTGTTGTGAATTTCCCATAAAAGAGAAGCCCACAACAAAAGCGCAAATAGCAATTTTTTTCATCAAGTATAGCAATTTATGTTTTCAGAGACTGGTTACTCTGCAGAAGCCTTTTTGGTATCAGTCTTCTCAGCATTCATTTCTGTCAATTTTAAGATCTCTTTGTATAATTTCTCTTCATCTCCAGGTGAAAAACCTGCGTGAGAGTATACGATTGTACCGTCAGTGTCTAATAAGAACGTATGAGGAGGGTTGTTTACACCCATTGCTCTTTTGAAGTTTCCATTTGGATCCATCAATACCAAGTATTCCCATCCTTTTCCATTAACATACATCGGAACAGAGTTTTTTGTTCTTTCATCGTCCAGTGAAACAGCTACTAAATTTACACCTGTTTCATCCTGCCAGTCAATATATAAATCATGAATCGTATTTAGTTCTTTCTTACAAGGTGAACACCAAGTTGCCC
>CAJVYC010000014.1 GCA_913009205.1 uncultured Fluviicola sp.
CCAGTCAATTGAACTCGAATGGATTCCGAAATTTTGATGGGGAAAATTATTCAGATCAAGACGTTCAAGAATTAATTCGACCGATCTTAACCAACAATTTGAATTATTCCAAAAAAGGCTTCGGATCTTGTGGAATTAATCGCGATCAAAACCCGTGTGGCGATGCCAGTGATTACTAGATATGCATTTCTATCAGCTCCTTATTAACTATTAATTCATTCTTTTTGCTCCTGATTCATAACTGATAACTCCCCTCTTCCTTAATTGAGAATTTCGTTATCTTAGCTCCAATGCAATTTAACCACATCAATACAGACCGCCTCATTTTAAGAGAGATCTCACAAAGCGTAATGGACTTTGTCTACAAAAATTATAGTAACAGCGGTTTGGCGCAATTTTTTGGATACAATTACGATCAATTAAATTTGGAACGCGCTAAACATGAAAAAGGATTTTCAACGTTCAATAGAACTTTTCTTTATTATCAATTAATTGATAAAGAATCAGAGAAAATAATTGGATGGTGCGGTTATCACACATGGTATTTGGATCATGCTCGCGCGGAAATTGGATATGGAATTACAGACACAACTTTCCGACAGAAAGGCTTGATGAGCGAAGCTTTGGATGCAATTATTCCCTTCGGATTTAACGAGATGAAGTTGAACCGAATCGAGGCTATGGCCGTGGAATACAACACGGCTTCAATTAAATTATTAGAACGGTATGATTTTGTCAGAGAAGGTGTTTTAAAAGGACATTACTGGGACAATGATCAATACGAAGACTCAACGATTTTTGGACTTTTGAAAGCGGATTTTAATGTATAATTACAGAAATGGGGAGATGAAAACATTTTGAATTTAAACAACAATTATGGCAATCCCAAAACCCAAACATTGCAATCAAGGCTGGCTCGATATGAAGCCAACTGAAGGAGGTCGAAGTAAACAGATGTACCATCAAAATTGACTTTTACGAAGGGGATTTAGAAGGTCATGATTGATAGGTAGTTAATTCCTTTCATCATTGAAATGAAGCATTTTATAATTAAAATGGAGTTAGGTTTCTAACCTAACTCCATTTTCTCTCGTTATACATAGTTAACAGAGGATTTTGAACCAAATTTTTATTTACTTTCGCCCTTTATTAATTTACTATGAGAGAAGTCTGTTTCGTACTATTTACCCTTGTTCTTTTTGGAACTTCTTTGGGACAGGTACCTTCAGAAATTAATAGGTCTAGAATTCCATCCCCAGCTTTGTCAAAAGAAAAGCCTGGAACAAATGATTATTCATCCGAAGAAAAAATGTCTGTTTGGTCAAGCGACTTTTCAAATGCGAATGAATGGACAATTGGCAATTCAGCTGGAAATTCCGCAGATTGGACCATCTCAAATGAACCTTATTTTTGGTGGTCAAATAATGATAATTTAGTTTCAACTTCGGGTGGGAACATGGCTTCGTTCAATTCCGATGCATTTGCCACAGGAGATAATCAAATTGAAAATAACGCTTGGATTCAGACAACAACGCCAATCAATTGTTCGGGTTACAACGGTATCGAATTGACATTTGAGCAATTCTATTCCAAATGGACATCGAAAACAATTGTTGAGGTAAGTAGTGATAACGGTCAAACATGGACAGATTTCGAAGTAAATTCAAGCATGATTGCAAACGAAGAAACCAACAATCCATCATTAGTAACGGTCAACATATCTTCAGCCGCTGGAAACGAACAGTACGTATTAATTCGCTTGCTTTTCCTTTCCAATGATGTCTCTGATGGCGGAACGGATAATACCGCAGGTGTCGCTTGGGATTATGGTTGGATTATAGATGACTTTAACGTTAGAACATTACCGAATAACGATATTGCCTTGTTAGATGCTTGGCATGCTGATCTCTCGGTGGGGTATGAATATTCTATGGTTCCTTTGGATCAAGTTCGAGAAATGGTTCCGACGTTGATTATTCAGAACCAGGGGAGTATGCACCAGAATGTAGATGTTGAATGTGTTATTTCGGGTGGGTCTGGTGTGATCAATACTTTAGTTGTTAACCATACTGTGATGTTTGGAAATACAGATACTTTGGTTTTCGATACAGGATTTACGCCAACCGCGATAGATGAATATGAGGTTTCATTTTCAATTCCAATGGATGACGATCCAAGTAATGATTCAATTGATGCACTGCCACTAAAGGTGAGTGATTTCGTCATGGCGCATGATTATAATACATCGAGTACCTACGGTTGGAACCCTCAGTCTACAAATCCAGCAATTGTTGCATTGGCCAGCGGAGTTCATTCGTGGGGAAACCTCTTTGAAATGGAAGAAGATCAATACATGTATAGTGTTGGGGTTGAGTTTGCAGAAGGAACAACGGAATGGTTAAATGTTAAGGTCCGAGTTCAGGAAGTAGAGGTGGGTGGAACAGTCCAAGGACTACTTACTTTAATTAATGAAAAGTCCCGTACTATTCCTCCAGCGCAGATTGGAAATGGAATTACAAATATCGCGTTTACTACACCTTCATTATTACTCGCAGGTCGAACCTATATTGTTGATGTGATCAAAGTAGATACACTGACTATTAACCAGGCCTTGTTTTTAGGAGGAAGCTCAATTGGATCTGAAGATGAGGATTTTTCCACAGTAGCTTATGGGCCTTACGGAACTGGTTTTAGCGTAAATTATTTTACGAATTGGTCATTTGCTCCGAATGTGAGAGCGAACTTTAGCCAAGAACTTTCTATGGAAGAAGACGCAATAAGCGAAATTTCAATTTTCCCGAATCCATCAACGGGTAGTGTAAATATCGTTTTTGAGGGTGCTAATGAAAAGACCGTTGAAGTTCTAGATCTCTCAGGTAAAGTTTTATTTTCTGGGGAAATAACTTCAGAACTGTCAATTGATCTGTCTGCTTTTGACGCAGGACTCTATTTTATATCTGTTTTCAACGAATCATTTTCAAGCCTAAAACGAATCGTTCTCCAATAACGGAACAATTGAAAAATTGTAAATTCAAGCATTCGATTAATTTCCATCTCTATTTTATTATACTTTTGTCATCAAAATAATGATGAAATGAAAGCATATGTTTTTCCAGGTCAAGGAGCTCAGTTCTCAGGAATGGGTAAAGACCTTTATGACAATTCAGATATCGCGAAAGAAATGTTCAGCCGCGCGAATGAAATTTTAGGATTTGAGATCACTAAAATCATGTTCGAAGGGTCTGACAATGAATTAAAAGAAACGAAAGTTACGCAACCCGCAATTTTCTTGCACTCAACAATATTAGCAACCGTACTTGGTGAGAGCTTTAAGCCAGATATGGTAGCAGGTCATTCACTAGGTGAAATCTCATCGCTTGTTGTCAATAATGCATTGAGTTTTGAAGACGGTTTGCGCTTAGTTTCCAAACGTGCTTTGGCAATGCAAGCAGCTTGTGAAAAAGAACCTTCAACAATGGCGGCCATCTTAGGATTGGATGATAATGTTGTAGAGGAAATTTGCGCCGGTGTTGATGGAGTAGTTGTAGCGGCAAATTATAACTGCCCCGGTCAATTGGTGATTTCAGGATCTGTTCCCGCTGTTGAAAAAGCATGCGAGGTAGCCACAGAGTCAGGGGCGCGTCGTGCGTTACTATTGCCAGTTGGAGGAGCATTTCACTCACCACTCATGGAACCAGCGAGAGAAGAACTTGCAGCGGCAATTGAAGCTACTGAATTCAAGACGCCAATTTGTCCAGTGTATCAAAACGTTGTTGCCTGTGCAGTAACAGATCCAGCCGAGATTAAAAAGAATCTTGTTGCCCAATTGACAGCGCCTGTTCGTTGGACACAAACAATGCACTCAATGATCGCGGATGGAGCAGAGGAGGTAATTGAAGTTGGTCCGGGTAAAGTTTTACAAGGATTGTTTAAGAAGGTAGATAGAAAATTCCCCACATCAAGCGCAGCTTTGGCAATCGCTGAATAAAAAATAACTTTTTTCAGGAAAAATAATCTTTCTGAAACACAGTCATAAAAAGTCCTGACGGTAATTTAGTTTACTGATCAGGACTTTTTTTTACAATTTTTATGGAATTGTTTGTGCACACACATCTTATTACCAAACAAGAACACTAGAGCACTAACTCAATTAAAAATAGAAATTATGAAAAAGTTAATTATGATCGCAGCGGTGTTACTAAGTGCAGGACAGCTTATGGCGCAACAAGCATTAGGAGATGTGATGGGAATTGTCCTCGATGCAAAAAAATTACCTGTAGTTGATGCCCATGTATTTATAGATGATGGAATGAACCGTTATCAAGTAAAAACGAACTTAGATGGAAAGTTTAAGATTGCCGCAATTCCTGCAGGGTCTTATATGTTGAACATCCGTCAGTTAAAAGATACAATGTCTCATATCGCGGTAAATGTTCCGATGAATGGTTTTGATAACCTCGGAGAAATTGAATTCATTGGAGGGTATTCTCAACTTGAAGGAGACGTCGTGGTTACAGCTAAACTTGATCGAGTTCGTTTAATCAATGGAAACCTACCCAAAGCAGAATTGACGGCAGAAGAAATTGGACGCAGCCCAGTAAAGTTTGACATTAAGAAAATGGTAATTAGTATGTCGAGTGATGTGCGCCAAACGGAAGATGGAGAATTGGTATTCCGTGGAGCACGTAAAGGCGATATGATTTATATCATCGACGGAGTGAAAACGCGAAACGCAGGAAGTGTGCCTTCTGTTTCAATAGGTAGAATGCAATTATACACAGGTGGTTTGCCTGCAAAATATGGTGACACGCTTGGTGGAGTTGTAGTAATGGAATCTAAAAGTTACTTCGACTTATACAGAGCTTGGCAATCAGAGCAATTGAAGGCTGGAAAAGATATTTAGCTCTAGTAAGGCTTCCGCTTTCATAAAAGGGGCCCGTTAGTTGCTGGGGACCCCTTTTTCGTAATTTAACAGGCTATTAAGAGCTAGAAAGACTAAGAGCACTTGTAAGGCTTGAGCAAATTAAAAGGATCGCTAATCGCGATCTTTTTTCTATTATTTGATCGGCTATACCTTTTCGACCATTCGGTTTGAATATGCGTCGAATTATCGAATTATCGAATTATCGAACCTACTTTGTCACTTTTACAAACTCCTTCAGGGCCTGCTCGTTTTCTTTCTTCAAGATCATCAAACGGTCTTCACTTTGAATAACGATATATCCCTTTAAGCTATCAATAACGGCAGTCTTGTCATTTTCAATATTGATAATACAATCCTCCGTGTTGAAGATGTGTGTTTTCGAACCAATCGTTGAATTCCCTTTTTCGTCGTGGTTCAAATGAGAATTCAAACTTCCCCAAGTTCCCAAATCAGACCAGTCAAAATTCGACAAAACGATATCAATGTTTTTGGCATGTTCCATAACCGCAAAGTCAATAGAGATATCTTCACAAACTTCAAAGCAATGATTCACTTTTTCTTGTTCATTCCATGTGTTGTAAAAGCTCAAATCTCGCGCAAACAAATCATATAGCTCGGGTTGAAATTCTTTCAAAGCATTTAAAACCGTCGCCGACTTCCAGATAAAAATTCCAGAATTCCAATAGAAATTCCCAGCATTCAAAAACGATTGTGCCGTAGCCAAATCTGGTTTTTCTCTAAATTGATCTACTGCAATTACATCATTCGGCTGCGATCCTTTCGATGAATCAAATTCGATATAGCCATATCCAGTATCAGGTCGAATAGGTTTAATTCCAATTGTAGCAATTCTTCCCTGCGCTGAAGCTTTAAGTCCTGTATTCACAGTTTCAGCGAAGTTATCTTGTTGAATTATCAAATGATCTGCGGGCGACACGATTAAGTTTGCGTTTGTATTTAAAGCGTGAATTTTTGCTGCGGCATAAGCGATACAAGGCGCCGTGTTTTTTCGCTGAGGTTCACATAAAACTTGATCTGGAGTTAAATCCGGCAGTTGCTCAAGCACCATTTCTTTGTAATCCGTGTTTGTTAAGATGTAAATGTTTTCAACTGGAGAAACGTGCAACAAACGCTCATATGTCATTTGAAGAAGGGATTTACCAATTCCTAAAACATCTAAAAATTGTTTTGGTCGCTCTGGAGTTGACATAGGCCAAAAACGGCTTCCAATTCCGCCCGCCATGATCAAGCTATAATTATCTTTCATTCTATTTTTTTTACTTGTGCCAATGCACTAATGAGATATCGTTTGTTATTTGAATTATCCACACATACGTAGCGCGTGCGCCTAAGGTTTCCTTTCGTGAAGTTCTTACCGCTTAAATTAAAAATACTTTTAGATGGCAGTTCCTCCAATAAAATCAATCCCTGAACGGGTTTGTCATATTTGATAAGAACACGTGACAAATTTTGATCCGTACAGGATGACGCTTTCACATTTATCAATGAATTCAATAAGACATCAGAAACATCTTTTGGTAAATTGCCGCTTTCAATTACTGGATAAATCATTTTTGAATACGTCAATTGCCATTCTTTACCATGTGGTTTAACGCGCCCCTTGTACTCTTCAAATGTAACGAGATGCGCAAACTCATGAATTGTTGTGATCAAGAAAGAATAAGGGTTTAAGTCACCATTAATGGTGATTTGATGTAGTCCATCTCGGTTGGCACGGAAATCACCGAGCTTTGTTTTCCGCGGCTTCGCAACTCTAAACTTAACAGGATGTTTCACCAAAAGTTCAACAACGATTTCAATGAAATTCGCTGGTAAATACTTGGAAAGTACCATTCTATATTTTTCCTTTTTCTTACTCACTGTATTCCAAAATTAGAGATAATATTATCGAATAAGATGAATTTGACAAGAATAAATTGTCATGAAAAAAAATACAGTTAACTTAGCCAGGTGCTAGCAATGCTTAGAAATATCGGTAAGTATGTCCAAATGCTTTGGATCGTATTCTCTCGCCCAGAGAAATGGAGCGTTTTCCGTGTTCGCTTGTTCGAAGAAATACAAAGAATTGGGATCAATTCAATCCCAATTATTGGAGTAATGTCTCTTTTTATGGGGGGAGTTATAGCCCTTCAAACTGCCGCTAATATGGATTCTCCTCTTTTACCGGATTATACTATTGGCTATATCACACGTTCAAGTACTATTTTAGAATTTTCGCCAACAATTATGTCACTAATCTTAGCAGGTAAGGTTGGATCTAATGTCGCTTCTGAGATCGGTACAATGAAAACGACAGAACAAATTGATGCTCTAGAAATAATGGGAGTCAATAGCTTAACATATTTAGTAATGCCTAAAATTTTAGGTGCTGTATTCTTTTTCCCAGTTTTAATCGTTTTCTCAATGGGACTGAGTCTTGTTGGAGGTTGGCTATCGTTAATCATGAGTGGTTTAGCTTCCACTGAAATTTATACTTTGGGAATCAGAACTGATTTTGAAATGGGCGATATCTATTACGCACTAACCAAAGGTGTTACGTTCGCATTTTTGATTGTTTCAATCTCCGCATTTTATGGATATTATTCTAAAGGTGGAGCTGTTGACGTTGGCAAGTCAGCAACGAAAGCTGTTGTCACAAGTAGTATTGCGATTCTGATTGCCAATTTCTTGCTTACTCAAATGATCTTACTATGATAGAAGTAAAGAACATTAATAAGGCATTTGCTGAGCATCATGTATTGAATGATATTACTTCAAACTTTGAAAAAGGTAAAGTAAATCTCATCATTGGTCAATCAGGACAAGGTAAATCTGTTCTTACCAAGTGCATTGTAGGATTGCATGAACCAGATACTGGGCATGTTTTATACGATGATAGAAACTTTACAACGATGGACCGTAAAGAAAAAGTATCTGTTCGTAAAGAGATCGGAATGCTTTTCCAAGGTTCAGCCCTGTTTGATTCCATGACAGTTCAAGAGAATGTAATGTTCCCTTTAACCATGTTCACGAAAATGACGAGAAAGGAAAAACTAGATCGTGTGAATTTCTGTTTGGATCGTGTGAATCTTGAAGGTACAAATATGTTGTTTCCAGCGGAATGTTCAGGAGGGATGCAGAAGCGGATCGCAATTGCCCGAGCAATCTCAATGAATCCTAAGTATTTGTTTTGTGATGAGCCGAATTCTGGACTTGATCCAAAAACGGCAATCGTAATTGACAATTTGATTAAGGAGATTACCTATGAATACGACATTACGACTGTTGTTATAACACACGATATGAACTCCGTAATTGAAATCGGTGACAACATCTTATTCATCCACAACGGAAGCAATTGGTGGGAAGGTGATCGCAAGTCGATTATAACAACAGACAACCAGGAGATTCTTGATTTTGTTTATGCATCTGATTTCATGAAGGAAATTAGAACATCAATGCAGGCCTCGCGTAAATAATAATTTCGCGTCTCTTTTTATTGCTTCAACCCTTCTTTATAAGTTGTCAATGCTCTTTCTCGTGCATATTTATGCTCCACCATCGGTGTCGGATACTCAAATGTGTTAAGATCTGGGAGCCACTTGTTGATGTAAATGTATTCCTTGTCGAATTTTTTTTGTTGTTCTGCTGGATTGAAAATCCTGAAGTAGGGGGCAGAGTCGCAGCCTGTTCCAGCGGCCCATTGCCAGTTCCCCACGTTGGCAGAAAGATCGTAATCCATCAATTTCTCGGCAAAGTAGGCTTCTCCCCAACGCCAATCGATTAACAAGTGCTTGCAAAGAAATCCCGCGGTAATCATTCGAACGCGATTGTGCATAAGGCCGGTTGTATTTAATTCTCTCATTCCAGCATCTACAATCGGATACCCAGTAGTTCCGCTGCACCATCTTTTGAATTCTTCTTCATTGTTTCGCCATTGAACGAAATCGTATTTGCGTTTAAAGTTTGAATGTGCTGAATCAGGGAAATTGAATATGATTTGCATGAAGAATTCCCTCCAAATGAGTTCGCTTAAAAATGTAGACCCTAATTCCTGTTTAGAGACAAGTTGACGAATACTGACAGTTCCAAAGCGAAGGTAAGTACTTAGATTACTCGTTCCTTTGACGGAAGGAAAATCTCGGGTTTCATTATAGTCTGTAACCACAGCAAGATCAAATTCAGGAACCTTTAGATTCGATTCAGTAAAACCAAGTGATTCTAATTTTTGGAGCTTGAAATCTTTCTGCATCAAGTTCAAGACGCACAATTCTTTTGGAGAATCACTCTCCTTATACAATGTGAGCCATTTATTCTTGTATGGCGTGAAAACAGTATAGGGCGTTCCGTCATTTTTTAAGATATCGTGTTCTTCAAAAATGACTTGGTCTTTGAATGAATACGTCGGAATATTTTTTGAACTAAGAAATTCAGCAACTGCATTATCTCTAATTACAGCGTACGGCTCATAGTCCTTATTAAAATAAATATTTTCAATGCGGTATTGATTCGCGAGTTCTGCCCAAATTTCATCCGTCTTTCCATGGAGGCAATTGATGGATGCACCATGCGCCTGAAGTTCTTCATTCATGGAAGACAAAGTGCTGTGAATGAATGTAAGTCGGCCATCGTTTCGAGGAAGGTCTTCTAGAATTTCGACGTCAAAAATGAAGATCAACATCACCTTTTTGTTCGCCTCAAGCGCCTCTGTTAGACCAATATTATCATGAAGTCTTAAATCCCTACGAAACCAAAATATTGAAATGTTCTCCTTCACTGTTTTTGTATTCTATGTAAGTTCGATTGTATCGATGAGTAATTCGAAACGCTCATTTTTCTTATTCGATATAAGAATTGAAATTTCCTCTATTGATAAAGATTCGAAATTCGACATGGGCAGTTTTCTACCTCTGAAACTCGGGTACATATCTGAAAGTTTAATATCGACTGTTTCCCATTCGTTCGATGTTTTAAAGGTAAGAATGTAAGAATAGTAATCACCCGACTTTGCTTTCACCCTCAATTGATAATTCTTTGAATCACCTTTAATACGTAGCGAAATCTTTGATTTCCCATTAATGGCTTTCTCGTCAAACGGGTACCGTATTGATGCAAAACCTCCATTATTTGCCGTTGAAACGTTACCCGAAAACAATCCGAATCCATCTTCGTTTATAACAATAGTAGAATTGGAGATGCCGCCCATAACACCATCGTTTAGCGTGTACCAACCACCTGCCTGAGATTCTTTGTTGAAGTTGTATATCATTGAGTCAAGATTTGCTTGAGATTCTCCGCAACCAATAAGGGCAAAAAGAGCAAGGTGTAGTATCAACATTTTTTTTCTTTGAAAGTTCATTCTGTAATTTCTTCTAACCCCCTTTGGATTAACCGGCTTCTTCTTCCTTTTTTATAAGATCTAAGATGTCCTCTGCCTCTTTGACGAGTGCATCACTGGCTGTTCGGTTTGTCTTGGACATGTGAAATGATTCTTCCATTTTCTTTTTGTAAGCCGCTTGAAGCTTTTCCTTTTTCGTTTTTCGTTTTAAGAATCCCATTGTGTTTAGTTTTTAATGGCGTTTAATAATGCATCTGACAGAGGATCCGTCTTTGGGGAGAAAATTTCTTGCAGCGCTCCTTCTTCATTGACCAAATATTTTTGAAAATTCCACTTCACTTTTGAGTCAATCGAACCATTCAGTTTGCGCTGTGTAAGCCAGGCATAAACCGGATGTTGATTCGAACCTTTTGATTCTATTTTTTCAGTTATTGGAAATGTAACACCATAGTTTACACTACAAAAACTCTGTATTTCGTCTGCGTTCCCTTTTTCTTGATACCCAAACTGATTGCAGGGTAACCCAATGATAACAAGGGTGTTTTTTTCTTGTTCCGATAGTTTTTGAAGCTCTTCGTATTGATATGTAAACCCACACTTTGATGCCACATTTACAAATAAAATCTTTTTCCCTTTAAAACTAGAAAGTGAAAGTTCAGACCCATCCAATGCATTAACCTTAATTTCATAAAGACTTTTTTTTGGCGCTTGAACTGATTCTATTTGTGGAACAGTGCCTAATGTAAATAGATCGAATATGCCCATAGTTGAATGTAATATTTTTCTGTGATCAATGAATTGTTTAATGATTCACATGTAAAGTTAAACAAAAACTTTGATTTTCACCTTTCTTCTGTAATTCGATCTAATGGTTGAGCTATATCTCGCAACTTATTTAATTTGAGTCTGTACTTTGCATTAGGGGAATGATGAAGCGATGGGCAATACAGTGACTTTTCGAAGCATCAATCGAGGTGTTTAAGATTCTGACTTGTCAATTAATCGTCCGTCTATCTCTTTAGATGGATTGACGCCAAGTTTCTTTAGATCTTGAATACGTTTCGTTAAGTTTCCAGAGCCGTCAACCATTTTGTTCATGGCATCTTTATACGTTTTACTTGCAGTATCCATTTGACTTCCAAGTTTCAAAAGATCATCGGTAAATCCAACAAACTTATCGTAAAGATTTCCTGCTTGCCGCGCTATTTCCTCCGCATTTTTATTCTGTAAATCTTGTTTCCAGATGTATGATATCGTTCGCAGTGTGGCTAGCAAAGTAGATATCGAAACAATTACAATATTTTTATCCAATGCTTTTTCAAATAAACCTTGATCTTCTCGTAAAGCCAAAGTCAATGCAGGTTCGTTCGCTACAAACATTAAAACGTAATCTGGAGAATTGATATCATGGAGTTTTTGGTAATCCTTTCCTCCAAGTAATTTTAAATGCCCATTAATACTGTCCAAATGCTGTTTTAGACACAGTGCTTTTTGGTCTTTATTATCTGTGTCGTGGTAATTACTGTAGGCTGTCAATGATACTTTTGAATCCAAAATAAGATTCTTACCGTCCGGTAGATTGATGATATAATCCAATCGTTGGTTGCTGCCGTCCTCAGTTTTTAAATTCGTTTCTTTGGAATAATGAATGTCCTTTTGAAGCCCTGCTTTTTCTAAAATTGATTCAAGCTGCATTTCTCCCCAATTCCCTTGCACTTTGGAATCTCCGCGTAACGCTTGTGTTAAACTCCTTGTTTCCTGAGTGATTTCCTGATTCAAATCCCGCAACATTTTCAAGTGCTTATCCAATGTTGCAGAGCGCTCAATACTCTTTTCGTTATTGTCTTCAACTTTCTTTTGAAACTCACTGATTTTTTCCTTTAGCGGATTCAATATTACGTCCAAGTTCTTCTTGTTTTGATCCGTGAATTTACTTGTCTTTTCGTCTAAAATTTTATTGGCAACAAGTTCAAATTCTTTTGTGAATTTCTCTTGCAATGATTCCAGTTGTTCTTTTTGATCCCTAATTTTTTCTTCAAGCGCGTTGTACCTACTTTTCCATTCTGTTGCACTTTTCAATTCATTTTGATGTGCTTCTCGCATTTGAGAAAGGTCCGTTTTCGAGGATTCCAAATCAATTCTTAAGTTCTGGGTAGAATTTTCTAAAGTTGCATTATTAATTTTGAGTTGTTGCATTGAATCACCAGCTTCAATTGTTGAAGACGGTATAAGTTTAGCAGCCAAAAAACCAATAATTCCACCAGCGACTAAACCAATGACTAAAAGAATGTAATCCATAGCCTAAAAGTAAGCAATATAACCGAAATGAATCTTCCCATTACTGAGAAGAATCGAATTGTTAAGCTGCTTTCCAAGAGCATAAGAAATTGAGAAAACTCCTAGATTTGTTCTAAATGAGAACCCCGCTCCAAATCCAAATGGAGTGTCATTGTAGTAATTGGCCACATTATTTTCATACCAAGTTTGATCTGCGAAGGCAAAAACATGCGAGTTCCTGTCCAACAGGAAACGGTATTCTAAAACGGTAGTGCTTCGAGTCGTGGCAAAGAGTTCATCCTCGTTAAAACCTCGTTGCGCATCGAGACCTCCAAATCGGAACAATTCGTTTTCAAAGATAGCATCGGCAGAATAAAATTCAGTGACGTTATTAATTCTTAGGATGTGTCTTTTATGCAGTGGGATGAAATATTCCGCATCTACTACCCCCCTAAAAGTGCCCGACTTTATTACTTGAGCAGAATCATTTATTTGTGACTTTCTATTTCCTGCGGATGCTGTTATTTTTAAGTTGAAACCTCTCGTCGGATTAGGTAAATAATCAACCCGCGTAGAGACATAAGAAAGCCCATAATTGTTTGAACTAACGCTTCCAAGTTTACTGAATGTTGGATTGTTTAATCCTCCTTCCAATATGTCAGATGACAAATTTTGATAAAAAGCCTTCAGGTAATTTCCACGCTTTAAAAAGTACTGGACGCCAATTTTCGAGTTCAATTCCAGAAATGAAGTGTCACGTTTGTAAAGGTCAAAAGTTCCATCGATCCCGAATGAAGTATTGAAAAGGAAGGGGTAATTCAAATGCGATTTAAGTGATTGGGTTTTGTCTCGAATACTTTGCCATCGAATATCTAGAAGTTCACCTCTTTTTAACAAATTGAGAAGTTTTAAATTCAACTCACCTGTAATGGTTATTTTTTCGGTGGCAGGGTCAGGTTGCAAACCAACGATTCCATTAAAGGAACTAATCGGAATAGATTTTAAGTACAAGTAAATCTCGCACCCCTCCTTTGTATAAAGTATTTCATGTGCTTTTATCTCTTGTAAAAAAGGAATTTGAGCAATACGATCTGAAATGGTTTTTAGCTTCGATTCATCAAAAAGAGCACCTACTTTAATGTCTACAAGACTTGATACAAATTTTTCCGACACGGATGAGTCGCCCCTAATATGAATCTTTTGCCAGGTTTTGATCTTCCCTCTTTCGATTTTAATATCCGCTTTCAAAACGTTGTTAATAATTTGGTGATTGCTTAACTGAATCGCCACGAAAGGGTACCCATTGTTTAGATAGGCGCTGTGAATTTTAGAAAGAAGAGCACGCATTTCACGCGGCGTAAATTCGAGGTTGCTGATCAATTTTTCATTGATGCGCTCATATTTTCTGATGAACTCAAGCTCTTTCTTGTCAATACTCAATTCTGATCCGTTGAATTTCGGCCCCAATGAGAAGTCGATAATTGCGCTTTTATTTGATTCGTAGAAAATACTATCGACGGATGCTAAAAGATAGCCTTTAGAAATTGCGCTGTTCTGAAGCTCTGACGCATAGTCAATTGCACTTGTGCTGTCTTTAAATTGCGTGCTTGGATTCTTAATAAAACTCTTATAACTCGTGTTTTTGTAGACTAGTGTGTACTTTTTTTGACCGTAGCCTAGAAAAGGCAGGAAAAATATGAAAATCAAGTAGATTATGTGCATTGGAGTTTCTAACGGTATGAAAATTAGTTTATTTCAATAAGAATCAGTCATCATTCGCCTCAAAAAGTGTTATTATTTTTGAAATGACCGTTATGCGTTGGCATATCAGTGCTTTAATTCTTAAAACCTTGAACTATGAAAATAGTATTCGCCTTCGTTACATTCGGATTGATTCTAACTTTTGTGATTGCTTTATGCGGACACAAAAAAAACCACAAACCATGCCAGTCCATGGAAATAAAAGTGGTGGCATCGAGCATGCAAGCGCTAAAGAAATCGCTTCTTAACTATCACATTGTTGTTGATAACTGATTTAATAGTAGGCCTGCTGTAACTTTTGTTGGGTGAAATTTGTGTTTTTTGAGATTTAGATCAATTCCCATTACTGTTATGTTTAATGCGTTTATGCTTTTGTTATTTATTAATCTCTGACTTTTATAGAGGTGTGTGTGGATAAGATTATTTCAACGATTATACAATTTATCGTAGATTTGTCGTTATAGTATATACAACAACAACAACAATAGAGCCTTAGTATTAACATTAAAACCAACCGACATGAAGAGAGCATTGGCATTTGCATTTTTAGGTTTGATCTTGACAGCAGTAGTAGCTTCTTGTGGATCATCTAAAGGTGGACACTGTGAAGCATATGGTAACAAGAGTGGGAGTGTAGAGAACGTAGATGATTCTCAACTTCCGTCTTAGGTAACCTATCAAGACATTATACCCCTTTTACTCTACTCGAGTGAGAGGGTTTTTTTATGCTCTAAGTTTTATGCACGAAAAAAGCCGTTTCGATTGAATCAAAACGGCTTGGATTAATTTGTTCGTTTTTCTATAAGTTCACTACAATGTAATTGACTGTATAATTTGATGGTATTGTTGGAACTAGTACATAGTTTTCAAGATATCTTGCTTCATCACACCCATTTTTGCATTCATGAACGGTTAATGTATAGTCAACCACGAAGTTAATATCGTCAAATTCGACATTCTTCTCAAACCAAACATCACAACCGACAATAATCGGGTTGGCAAGAATTGAATAAGCACTATAATTAACTGGTAACTTTGTAAGCCCCCCATCAAAACTTACCTCAAAATTACTTGCGTAACTATCAATTGCGTTGATATGATAATCCCCTGCCATACTTTCTGTCATATTTCCTGCTGAAGGATAGATCACTACTAATTGATCTTCATTTCCAGGGTTTGTAGTGAAAACAGCTCCAGAAGAAATATCTTCTGATTCTAAATCACAGCGTTTGTTACAAGAGACGCTTAAAAGAGCTATAGCGATAATTGCTATTGATAGAGTAGCTGAATTTTTCATAGTTGGTTGATAATTAATTATTTATCCCAACTAAGTTATCTAATTCTTACGACTTAAAAAATTATTTCTTCCTTAATTCAAAGTTCTGGCCTAAATAGATACGCCTAACTTGATCATCAGCAGCCAATTCTTCCGGTGTTCCTGACTTTAAAATTTCACCTTCTGAAAGTAAATAAGCACGATCTGTAATTGATAAAGTTTCTTGAACATTATGATCCGTGATCAAGATTCCAATATTTCGTGTCTTCAATTCTGAAATGATGCTTTGAATATCTTCAACGGCAATTGGATCAACACCTGCGAAAGGTTCATCCAATAAAACAAATTTAGGATCCGTGGCCAATGCTCTTGCGATCTCTGTTCTCCTTTTTTCACCTCCAGACAATCTATTTCCGAGGTTTTTCCGAACATGGTTCAAGCTAAACTCATCAAGAAGTTGCTCCAGGCGTTTTTTTCTGTCCTCTTTGTTCAATTTACCCATCTCCAAAATAGCCATGATGTTGTCTTCTACACTCAGCTTTCTAAAAACAGATACTTCTTGAGGTAAATAGCCAATTCCTAGCTGAGATCTCTTGTACATTGGAAATTGAGTGATTTCAGTTTCATCTAGAAATACTTTTCCTGAATCCGGTTTAACCAATCCAACAATCATATAGAATGAAGTTGTCTTACCTGCTCCGTTTGGCCCCAGTAACCCGACAATTTCACCTTGGTTCACTTCGATAGAAACGCCGTTTACTACATTTCTACCTTTGTACGATTTCTTAATAAGCTCTGTAAATAACTTCATATTTCATTTTTAGAAATTCAACGCGTAACGCGCGCGAATTCCAAAGTTACTAATATGCATAATCTTAACATTTGGTTCTAAGTGTGTTAGTCTCCAGAAGACATCTACCCGTCCAACGGCGAAGATATTCTCAATTCCCATTGCTACTTCAACATAAGGTGTATTGCCGAATTGCTTCGTGAAATCCGGAAGTCTCATCTCGGCAGTATGTCGGTCTGAAATGGCCCCAAATGCAATTCTACCGGTTGTCACCAATCTCCACTTTAATTTTTTAATCAATGGAATTCGATCCAAAAATAAACCGTCCCAATGGTTTTCAATCAACCCACTAACGTATAGATCAGAAATAAATTCGAAAAAGTTCATTTTATTAAATGTATTCAATTGCAACCAGTAAGATTGATTGCCTGCGTGAATGTTTAAAAATGGATACGCAGCATTTCCAAATAACGCTCCTGCATTTAGACCATATCGAATCCTACCTAAAATACCTATCCGGGTATTGTGTTCAATAAACAAATCAATTTTTTGATAATTGTAATCAGCGCCTAGCAGTCCTTTTATTCCAAAAATTCCTTGAATGGATATTACGGGATACTTCGATCGAATTGAAGTTCTGTCAAAAGAGCCCGATAAAAACTCTTCGTCCTTCGCCCATCGGTAACGCGCAATAAATTCACTTGTTTGAATTCGGGTAATCGTATCGTCGATGCCAGTTATTAAATTTGGTTTTAAATAATCTACGACACTGTTCTCAAGGGTTTTATATTCTTTCCATTCAAAACCTCCGAAGAGAACAACGTCTTTTCCAAAGTCCTTTTCCAAATTAATCCCTGTTCTCTTAACGAACGTTAGCTTGTCCAAAGGCCCTGTTCTCAAAAGGGTTCCAAAAGTAGACCCAACTGCTGCTGCTGTTGGGGATTGACCTATTTGCTCAATGTCGTAATTGTAGAACGCCGTGAGCATTCCACGTTTTTTCGGGGTAATATTGAACCGGGTGGAAAGGCCGTATTTGAGCTGTTTGTCTTTAAAACCATAGGCCAATCGACCACCAAATTCTATTCGCTTACTGAAATTATTAGACGTTCTAAGTGCAACAGCGGTTCTAAATCCTTCAACGGGATTTACTGTTGTCAAAGAGAAAGCAGATCCTACTTCAACTTTACCTAGTGGGTAATAACCCGTCGTCGCAAGGTAAATAACATTCTTAAGAGATTTGAAAAAACTGACATCGTTCAAGGAGTCAATCATGTTATCAATTCCCTGTTCTTGTTCGCTTAAAGGTTCATGCCTAATCGTAGTCCAAAACTTATCTGTCCGATGGTCGGCACTATCAAGCATTTCAACCGTACTGTTTGATTTATAGAAATCAGGTGGGCGAACTTCATTGATAACATAATTCTCTCGAGTCGAATGCCTTCTTCCATAAAAGCCATAAACTTTCGCCTTTTTTGCAATTTTTAAATCAGCAATCATCTTTTCACTGACAAGCATCCAAACTTCAGATGCAACCAGTTCAAATTCATGTTCGATATAAAGTCCTTGAACATAATTGATATTCGTGGAAGGTGAGATATTTGCTTTAAAACTTTTGACAGCGTAAGTTGTATCGTGAATCCACATTTCGCCCTCAAACGTCATGTCTCCACTTCTCTTTGGGGCAAAACGTAATTTATAACACCATTGCTCACCAATAAATGTTGAGTCTTCCAAATAGAATTTGTAAAAGTTCCTAGCGAAATTTGCGGCAGGACTTATAAATGATTTATTGAAAAGCGGGATGTAGTTGTCGTAAATGTTGACATCCAAATACATATCACCAAGGAATTGATTCATTTGCAGATTTTCAACCCCGCTGATTCTTGTTGCTTTTACAACTTCTCTTTTCTTTTTCGGATCTTTTTTGTAGTAGAAATCGGAAACAGATTCACTTAAAATTACGGGCAAGAAACTGGTTCCATTGTCCGAAGAGTCGAGATACTCCATGATTAAATCGAGGCGCTTAACCAAACCACGTTCTTTAAATTTAGCTCCGATATTATTTACATCAAGCTGAACTTTGTTATGTACTTCATATTCATACGACGCAAGCTTCTCCTTATTGTTGATCGGTTTGTTCGCAATTATCCTTTTGTGCAAGCGAGTAGAAGGCAATTCGTCAAGTGGCCGAACAAATACAGCGGCAAAATCTGATTGAAGAACATTCAGTGTAATATTGACTTCTTGAGATTGATCTTTTTTGATGAACACCGTGCTTTTAATATAACCGGTAAATGTAAACACAAGAGAATCAGTAGCGTAATACGATTCGAGCATGTAATGACCAACGCTATCTGTGTAAACTCCAATTTTTGAATTTTCAAATTGGACTTTTGCAAATGGAAGTGGTTCTCCAAAAAGTCCGTCCATTACTATTCCTTCTACTTTTGTTTTTTGCGCCACAGATAATAGCGGCGGCATAAGTAGAAAGGTGATTAGAATAGTTTTCATTAGAGATTTTATATCCTATAAATTAACGAAGAAAATCACTAAGAAGCGCGAATTGTTTATGGATTTTTTGATTTCTTCTCTACACGTTTTGAAACAAATATTCCAACCTCGTAAAGAAGTACAATAGGAATCCCCACGATGACTTGACTGATTAGGTCGGGTGGAGTAATTAATGCAGACAAAATAAGAATACCAATAATTGCATGCTTTCGGTATTTTTTCAAAAAGTCTGAAGAAACGACACCCAGCTTTGTGAATAGGTAAGAAACAACAGGTAATAAGAATAAAAGTCCAGTATAGAATATCGTTGAAAGAACCAATCCCAAATAAGAGCTGATCGTAAAATTGTTCTTAATAACATCACTTATGACGTAATTGCCAAAGAATTGAACGCAAAGTGGAGCAACAATAAAATAACCGAAGGTGATCCCTAGGAAAAATAAAATGCTTACGTAAATAACAATTCCACCCGCAATTCCTTTTTCGTTCTGTTTTAACCCCGGTTTTACAAATGACCAGATTTGAAAAAAAATAAATGGAAATGCAAGAACAAAACCTCCCATTATGCTCATCATTAATGAGTAGGAAAATTGGCCTGTCATTTCGATGCTTTGATTATCTATTGCAATGCTTTCAACACAAATATTGAAATACTGGCACATCAATCGAAAGGTGATGAAACTCGGTTTTTGCATGGAAAGAAATAGGTTTTCCATGATCCATGTTTGCAAAGAAAAAAGCGTAACGGCGAATATGACAATCACAATTGCCGACTTCACTATTCTCCACCTCAGTTCTTCAAGGTGGTCCAAAAATGACATTTTTTTTTCTGGTTCCATTTCGAGTTGCAAAAATAGCGATTCAAGCGCAATAACTTACGCTAGTTTTCAATTTTCAGCGAACTTTATCTTTCGGTCTTATTTTAATGAATTATAAGTGGTCGTGTTTCATTTTTTAGTATTTTAGATAGTAATTACAACGAACGAATAACGACAAATCTTAATTCAATAATGGATTTAAAAAAGGCCTTAAAATCATTTTTTGGTTTTGATAGCTTCAAAGGAGATCAAGAAGCAATCATACATAATGTTCTAGCCGGAAACAACACCTTTGTCATTATGCCAACAGGTGGAGGGAAATCAATGTGTTACCAGCTCCCCGCGATAATGTCCGAAGGAACTGCGATTATTGTTTCCCCACTGATCGCTTTGATGAAAAATCAAGTGGATGCAATTCGTCATGTCAGTGACGATGATTCAATTGCTCACTTTTTAAACTCGTCTTTATCAAAAACGGATATTACACGTGTTAAGCAGGATATCACTGACGGTAAAACAAAGTTGCTATATGTTGCTCCTGAGTCCTTAATTAAAGCAGAGAATATTGATTTTCTTAGGGGAGTGAAAATTTCATTTTTTGCAATTGATGAAGCACACTGTATCTCAGAATGGGGACATGATTTCCGACCAGAGTACAGAAGGTTAAGAGAAATTTTCGAGAAGATATCTGATGTGGCTATTATTGCCTTAACTGCAACAGCGACACCTAAAGTTCAAGGTGATATTCAGAAGAACTTGAATATGACAGATGCGAAAGTATTCAAATCGTCATTTAATAGAGATAATTTATATTATCAAATCTTCCCTAAAAAAGAGGTTGAAAAGCAAATCATAAAATACATAAGAACAAAAGCTGATAAAAGCGGGATTATCTATTGTCTTAGTCGGAAAAAGGTTGAGGAAATAGCTGAACTTTTGCAAGTGAATGGAATCAATGCGCTCCCGTATCACGCAGGTTTGGATGCCGGTTCGAGAGCCAGACACCAGGACATGTTCTTAATGGAAGATGTAGATGTTATCGTTGCAACGATTGCATTTGGAATGGGGATCGATAAACCAGATGTTCGTTTTGTTATTCATCACGATATTCCAAAATCATTGGAAAGTTATTATCAGGAGACTGGTCGTGCTGGACGAGATGGAGGAGAAGGAGAATGTATTTCATTTTATCGTTATAAAGACGTTGAGAAACTGGAGAAATTCCTTCAAGGAAAACCGGTTGCCGAACAAGAAATTGGCCGTCAATTGTTAAACGAAATTGCTTCGTATTCAGAAACTTCAGTTTGCCGTAGAAAAATGATTCTTCATTATTTTGGAGAAGAGTATGACGAGTCAAATTGCAATGAAAAATGCGATAACTGTAAGTACCCGAAAGACAAGCATGAAGGAGGCGAATACGTATTGAACCTTCTTCGTTCCGTTGATGCCTTGAAGGAAACTCAGAAGTCAAAGCACTATTGCGCATTTTTGGCAGGAACAAATAACAATGATATTTCTGCTTACAAACACGATACGCATGAACTTTTCGGAATTGGTAAGGACAAGGATGAGCATTTTTGGAATGCTGTAATCCGTCAAACTGTTGTTACTGGATTCTTGATAAAGGATATTGAAACGTATGGAGTATTGAAAATCTCTGCACAAGGCCGTCAGTTTATGAAGAACCCAAAGCCATTCATGTTAATTCAAGAACGGGATTATTTGGTCGTAGACAGCGATGACGATATCACGACAGGAGGAAAGGGGGCTGCATTTGATGAAGTTCTTTTCGATCAATTATTGAGCCTACGTAAAAGCCTTTCCAAGCGAAAAGGAATTCCACCATTTGTAATTTTCCAGGAACCGTCCCTAAAAGATATGTGTTGGCAATACCCTGTGACGATTGAAGAATTGACAAACATTCAGGGGGTAGGAAATGGTAAAGCCGTTAGATATGGTGCACCGTTCACTGCGCTCATTCAGAAACACGTTGATGACAACAATATTGAACGTGCTCAGGATATGGTTGTGAAGTCAGTCGTGAACAAATCAGGACTTAAAGTTCAGCTAATACAAAACATAGACCGTAAACTCCCTCTGGAAGACATTGGTCGAGCTCAAGGAAAATCAGTAGATGAAGTTATCGATGAAATCGAAGCGATTGTTCATTCTGGAACCAGGGTTAATATCAACTATTACATCGATGATATTCTTGATGAAGATAATCAAGAAGAGATTTATGATTATTTCTCTGACGCTGAAACAGATGATTTAAAAAAAGCCTACGATGAATTTGATGGAGATTATTCCGAAGAAGAATTACGTCTCATGTGGATCAAATTTATGAGCGAAATGGCGAACTAATCATTTTTTAAGACCAACATGTGCGTGAATTGAGTTCCACGCTGTTCAATCTTTAAATCGTCTTTGGTAATTAACCGGAATGTACAATTGTTCAATGTTATTGTAATAGGAAGAACAAAGTCCAATTGATGGTCCATTCCAAAGTCATTGGTGAAGGTTCCAATCCCAGACCTCTGAACAATTATAGGACCTGAAGCTCCTTGGTAGGTGTAATCTTCAACATACGTGAACGTATTATCAGTATCTTCATCAAAAGTGATTGTACCCACTGCGTCATAAAACTCTGTGAATCCAGCAACGTCGGTTTGGCGGTAGCTTACGATTTCCCATGTTCCTTGAATTCTATTTTGAGATTTCTTAACTCTAGAACATGAGGCCAGTAGTAATACCGCGATAAATATGTAGAGTAGTTTGCTCAACACTTTGAAATTAAGAAAAAACTGCTAATGACATCATTTGCATCCCGATTTCGAGTGAATCATTATCAATATTGAATTTTGGATGGTGCACTCCGTAAACAATTTCCTTGTCTTCATTGCGGACTCCAAGCCTGAAAAAACAAACAGGAATCTCTTGTGAGTAATAAGAGAAATCTTCAGCAGTTAATCGAATAGGCAAATCATCAACTTTGTCTTCTCCAAGAAAGTCAATGGCAACTGCTTTCATTGCACGTGTTGTTTCAGAGTCGTTTTCCAAAAACGGATAGCCTTTACTAATATTCAATTCCAATCGTCCCCCTGATGCTTCAGTGATTTTCTCCATGCTCATGCGAATAAGCTCCAAAGCTTCAGCTCTCCATGGCTCATCCATTGTTCGGAACGTTCCTTTTAAATGAGCACTTGATGGAATTATATTTGTTGCTCCTAAAGCTTCAAAATGTCCAAATGAAAGTACGCATGGAGTTTTAGGATCACATTTTCTGCTTACGATTTGCTGTAATGAAGTCACAATTTCTGCTCCAATTAGAATGGGGTCAATACATTTATGCGGTGTTGCACCATGACCTCCAACTCCGTGAATAGTGGCATGAATTTCGTCACAAGAAGCCATGTAAAGTCCTTCCTTAAAACCAACTTTTCCAACTTCCATGTCTGGAAAAACATGAAGCGCGAACATTTTAAATACTGAAGGGTTTTCTAAAACTCCATCTCGGATCATTAATGTCGCACCTCCTGGATTTTGTTCCTCTCCCGGTTGGAAAACGAGTTTGACAGGGTGTGGTAATTCGTTTCGTAAGTTGTGCAATACTTCTGCTGTTCCAAGTAATATTGAAGTATGAACATCGTGCCCACAAGCGTGCATAACTCCATCAACTTTAGATTTGCATTTTATATCGTTTTCTTCTTGAATTGGCAAGGCATCGAGATCTGCTCTTAAACCAATACAAGGTTGATCGGCTTTGTGGTGCTCACCTTTAATTATTGCGACGACCCCCGTTTCACCAACTCCTTTCTCATGAGAAATCCCGAGTTGAATAAGTGCTTTAGAAACATATTCCATTGTTTCATATTCCTTGTACGAAAGTTCGGGATTGGCATGTAAATGTTCTCTATGCAACAAAACCTTTGCTTTAAGCCCAGCCGATAATCCTTTTATTTTCTCTTTTATTTCAAAATTCATCTGAAAACGTGTTTATGCCTGACATTATCATTCTAATTGATACATATGCCATTAATACTCCAAATATAAGTTTTACGTAAGCAGGATTGATTTTTAGAGCGATTTTAGAGCCTACAAATCCGCCCACTACGAATGTCACCGCTATTATCAATCCAAACCTCCAATTGATAGTTTGAGCTTTGGAATAGTTCACCACTGCCAAAATACCAACAGGTAATAATAGAACGAATAGGCTGGTTCCCTGAGCTTCAAATTGTGACATTCCTAAAACATACACTAAGGCTGGAACGATAATGATGCCACCGCCAACTCCAACAAATCCACTAAGGATTCCAGCAGAGACGCCAATGATGACTAGAATTAAGATTGTTTGAACACTCATTGTTTTAATAATCTAAAGTAAAGATAATCAATCCTTGAGAAGGATAGGTTTTGATGTTATTCTATTAAAAGATTACAACCTCTAATATCGGAATTATCAAATCGTCCTAAAATTTCGAATTGATTATTTGTCATTTTACCGAGGTCTTGAGTCGCAATAAATGAGCAGCTATTTAGATTTGCCAAGTCAATAATGTTTATCCCGCCGGACTTTCCTTCTCTCACAAAAGAGAATGGATCATTGATGTCACGAATCATAATTTTCATCCAAGCAGGTTGATCGAACTTTCCATCTGAGCTACTATACGATTGTGATAAAAGCTCTGTCATTCCGTATTCAGAGGAAATGGACGGGCAGTCAAACCCTTTTTTCAAAGCTGCATGAAGTTCTTTCTTAGAAAGCTCTTTGCGCCTACCTTTCATACCACCCGTTTCAATAATCGTGGCCTTTGACAGGTTTGGCTTTAATTCAGCCAGGTCAAGCAATGCGTATGAGACCCCAAAGATTACGACCGATTTACCTGAAGCAATAGCTTGGTTATAGTTTGTTATCAAATCTGAATGATTTTCCAAAAAGAAACCGGAAAGCTGAGATTCACTTTGTTTGATTAATTCATCAACCATATATACTAGGCTTGATTCACCTTGTTCCAAGTAATTAGGAAGAAGAGCTAGTATTACTTGGTCTTTTGGATCACCAATTTGATCCTTATAAATCGCAATAAATGATTTTTTGTAAAGTTCGGTATCCAAAACGAAGTGTTGAGAACGTTCGCCACTCGTTCCGCTACTTTTAAAAAGAACCTGTTCTTGTGAGTCTCCAGATATGACTTTATGAGATTTGAAAAAAGAGATGGGCAAAAATGTAATTTCGGAAACGTTGGCAGGCTCGGGTTTGTTCAACGCGTTTAAATATTCTGAATAAACTGTGCAGTTATCCTTTTGGAATGAATAAACTTCTAATGCTACTTTTTCGAAATCTTCGTTTGATTGAATATCAAAAATTTGATCGATCAATTCCATTAACATCGCGATTAATGTTTGACGGCGCCAAGTTCCTCTGGATCGTGCTTGTATTTAAAGACCAATGCAAATGCAATAGTTACGACAAGAGCATATAGAGCAAAGATGAACCAAATTGTTGACCAGTCTTTCATTTCATCGGTTCCGGTGTAAAGATCGACAATATATCCGCTTCCGTATGCCCCAATAATAGCTCCTAGTCCGTTCGTCATTAGCATGAACAATCCTTGTGCACTAGATCGGATTGAAGGAGTAGATTCTTTTGCCATGAACATCGAACCGGAGATATTGAAAAAGTCGAACGCCATTCCGTAAATAATCATTGATAATGTCAAGAAAATGAATCCGCTTCCTGGATCACCTATACCGAAGAAGGCAAATCGTAAAACCCAAGCGAGCATACTCAGGAGCATTACTTTTTTGATGCCAAATTTCTTCAAGAAGAATGGTATGGCTAATATGAAGAGTGCTTCTGAAACCATGGATAACGAAATGAACACCAAAGAATGTTTTACTACAAATGAATCGGGGTATTCTCCTCTAAAATCTTGTAAAAAACCGTCGCCCCACATGTTTGATATTTGTAAAACGCATCCAAGTAGCATAGAGAAGATAAGAAAAATGGCAATTTTTTTCTTTTTGAACAACGCAAATGCGTTAAGTCCTAAAGACTCCACAAAAGTCTTTTTTTCTGATGACTCCTGAATACCGACTCTTGGTAAAGTGAAAGCATAGACACCTAGTATAAAGGAAGCTCCTGCGCTAACGTAAAATTGATTTGGTGTAATTCCAATTTCCAAGAAGTCCACGAGCCATGCAGCGAGAATGAATCCTACTGTTCCCCACACTCTGATCGGAGGAAAAACTTTTATGATGTCCATTTGCCGACTTTCTAGAGTTCCGAAAGAAATGGATCTGTTCAAGCCAATTGTAGGCATGAAAAACATAGAGACAAGGAAAATTAATGGGTAGAATGAATTGAAGTCTGTTGCTTTTGCTAGGGCGATTAATAGTCCAGATAAAATTAAATGTGATGCCCCTAATATTTTCTCAGCGCTGATCCATTTATCAGCTACAATGCCCATTAACGCGGGCATAAAAACAGAGGCGAATCCCATTGTCGCATATGCAGCGCCAATTTGTATTCCAGAGAAATTTAAACTCACGTACATATAAGATCCTGCTGATAGGAGCCACGCACCCCAAGCAAAGAATTGTAGAAAATTTAGGACCGTTAATCTGAATTTGATTCCCATAGTGAAAGGTTGATTCGTAGCAATTATTATTCCTCAAGCAAAGGCAATCCAAGCCTGAATTCTATTCAGTTTAAGCTTCTCGCTTGTTGATTTCGTCTCTTATTTTTGAAGCCAGTTCGTAGTCTTCATTTTCAATTGCTTGGTTTAATCTGTTTTGAAGTTCCTCATTAGAAATAGCATCAATTGTATCTCCTCCGGCTTCTTCTTCAATGTTTTCAACAACCATTTCGTCGTCTTCCATTGAAGTTTCGTCCAATAAAATTCCAGCACTTGAAAGGATGTTCTCATAGGTGTACACGTCACAAGCAAAGCGAACTCCAATTGCGATAGCATCAGAAGTTCTAGCATCAATTTCGACAGTTTCACCTTCCCGAACACAAATTAATTTTGAATAAAATATGCCTTCAACAAGCTTGTAAATAATGACTTCTTGCACTTCTATATTGAATGTTGTTGCAAAATTTTTGAATAAATCATGTGTTAATGGACGAGTAGGAGCCATCTTCTCCAACTCAATAGCAATAGCTTGCGCTTCGAATCCACCAATAATAATTGGAAGTCTTCTGTTCCCCTCAACTTCTGACAATACCAATGCATAGGCACCAGACTGCGTTTGGCTGTAAGAAAGTCCTACAATTTCAAGCTTAACTTTTTCCATTTAACGGTTAATAGGTTGTCCTAAAAAAAAATTAGGGAAGCGATTTAGGCTTCCCCAATTGATGTAAAAATAATACTTCTAAGCATAAACTAGTTAGAAGCTTTCAATTTTTTAACTGCTTCATTCAATCGAGGAATTACCTCAAATGCATCTCCAATGACACCGTAATCTGCAGCTTTGAAGAATGGTGCTTCCGCGTCAGTATTGATGACGACGATTACTTTAGAACCATTTACTCCAGCCAAATGCTGAATCGCTCCCGAGATTCCGGCAGCAATATATAAGTTTGGTCGAATAGCTACACCTGTTTGTCCAACATGTTCGTGGTGAGGTCTCCATCCGATATCTGCAACAGGTCTTGAACAAGCTGTGGCCGCTCCAAGTGATGCCGCTAAATCTTCAATCATTCCCCAGTTTTCTGGCCCCTTTAAGCCTCTTCCTGCTGATACTACTAATTCAGCTTCTGGCAAAGGAATTTCTCCTTCGGGTTTTTTTGTTTCGAGTACTTTAATCTTTGGTTGGCCAGCATTTCCATTGAATTCCTCAACTCCACAATCGGAACCGCCTGCTTCTGGTTGGATGCTATTTGGAAGTAACGAGATGATTTTTTTGTCTCCTGAAATTTTTACATTTCCAAAAGCTTTACCAGAAAAAACATTGACTTTAACTGTATTTCCTTCAGGAACAGCAATTGCTCCACTCACCAATCCAGCTTTCAATCTTACCGATAATCTCGGGGCAACCGCTTTCGCTATTAAATCATGAGAGAATACTATTGTAGTTGCTCCAACGCTATCAGCAGCTGTCTTAACTAAATTTGAAATTTGTTGAGCATCATTCGCAGTTACTGATCGATCGACCATCACTTTTGACGCTCCATATTCTCCTAATTGAGATAATTTAGATGCGTCTGCAGAACCACAAGTCACTACAGTTACATCATCTCCTAATTTCTTTCCGTATGTAACGGCTTCCAAAGCACTTTTTGCAAGACCATTGTTACTATTGATATATACTAATGTTGACATATTTTAAATGGGATTAAATAACTTTCGCTTCGTTGTGAAGTAACTCTACTAATTCGTCCATGTTTTCTGGGTCGATCATCTTGCATTCGGATTTAGCATCTGGAAGTGAATAACTTTCGAAAGAAGTTAAAGTGTCAACTTCGGCCGCAGGAATTACATTCAAAGGCTTTGTTCTAGCTGCCATAATTCCTCTCATGTTTGGAATTCGTTGTTCAGCCATTCCTTTTGCACATGAGACAACAATGGGTAATTCAGCTTCAACAACTTGAACACCTCCAACGATTTCAGTTTCCAAAGTCGCTGTCGTTCCGTTGATGTCTAGTTTAGACGCAAGAGAGATAAATGGTAAATCCATTCCTTCAGCTATCATACCAGCAACTTGAGAACCGTTGTAATTGATCGTTTCTTTTCCAGTTAACACCAAATCAAAACCGTTCGACTTAGCATACTCTGAAATTTGCATTGCAACGAAATAAGCGTCTGTGGGATCAGCGTCAATTCGAATTGCTTCATCAGCGCCAATAGCCAATGCTTTGCGAATAACCGCATCGTCTGCAGCTCGACCAACAGTTATGATGCTTACAGATCCACCATTTGCTTCTTTAAGTTCCAAACCGCGAACAAGCGCATACCACTCGTCGTATGGGTTAACAATATATTGAACTCCATTCTCATCAAACTTCGCATTACCATCAGTGAAAGCAATCTTTGAAGTTGTATCTGGAGACTTACTTATACATACAAGAATTTTCATAAGGGATTTTTCTTTAAATCGATTGCGAATTTAAGAAATTATAGGCATAATTTAAAGGTTTTAACGAGAATTAATCTCACGATTTAATACTAAATTTAACGAATTCACGTTCAGTAACTAATATTGTAATTTAGCTTATGAATCTTCGAACACAACTTTTATTCTTATCAATCGCACTTCTAGGTTTGTACTCTTGCGATAAGCCAACGAATACAAATCTGGTTGACACAGGTTATTTGGTGGGGTTAGAGGGCAACTACTCGATCGAATGTCAGGTTAATTATAAAGACACTTTGGAAGTGTATCACTCTGTTGATACAACATATGTTGGTACATTGGCTAGTCTCACGAATGATCTAATGCTAATTAATTTTGTCGACGGCTCATTGTTCGAATTGAGGTTTACTAATAATGGTCTAATTTACGCAGAGTGTTCTATTGAGAATTCTACAACTTATTTGGGGGTGTGGATAGTTAATGACGGGATTCCTTCAATTCATATTAATCAAAAATATACTTATTGTATTGGAGGATTCTCAAATACAGAGGTTGGTTTGAGCCTAAATGCAACTAAACTTTAGTTTTTTTTACGTTTATCTAATCCTTGAGCGTAACCTAATTTCATTGTAAAATTGAAGTTCTCATGCATACTTGTCATTTCAAAAAGTTTACTTTGATAGGTCACTTATTCATTTTTCGTTAAACTAGAAATAGGAAAACTAAAACAAGATATACAGTAATATTAGGATTCAACGTAATGTCTATTTCAAGTCTTATGTTGGAAATGTCTCGTTGAAAAGAGCATTATTTATTCTTTAATGGGAGAATATCGACAAATAAAATTCTGAATTCTGTTAGTATTTCCATTGCTCGAACGGAGCATGAAGGACTCGAATCTCGTGAAGAATTATGACAAGAAAATTGGAGGTGAAATTTCAAAATATATTCCAACGATCATTACTAACACCAAATCTTTCAGGTAATTATTCGCCTAGAATTAATTGGTGTTTTCCTGTTTGGGGGGGTCACGTCAATGCCCGCTGACTTCTCAATGGGCCTGTTTTGTTTATGTCGATGGTAACGCTACTTTGTTATCTTTAGTGGTAATCGCATATTAGCTACCACAAATGATAATTAAAAGAATCCAATCCTTATATAATCCTGAACGCTATCATGGCTGGGGAAGATCAAAAAACTATTTTGAAGGATGGTACTATAAAATGATTAGTGCAGATGAAAAGCATGCAATAGCAGTTATTCCAGGAATCGCAATGGATGAAAATGGTAAAAAGCAAGCCTTCATCCAAGTGCTCGATGGAAAAAATTTGAAAGCAGATTACGTAAAGTTCCTTTCGAGTTCTTTTAAAGTCGGAAAAGGTGAGTTTCAATTAAATATGGAAGGAAATCATTTTTCATCTTCAAGATTACGCCTTGATATACCCGGCTTTAAGGGCGAAATCGAGTTCGAAAATCAAGTTCAATGGCGTAAAAAGTGGTATTCACCGGGTATTATGGGACCCTTCTCATTTATGCCTTTTATGGAATGTTACCATGGTATTTTAAGTATGGATCATACTGTAAAAGGAAGTTTAACAATTGACGGGAAGGAAATTGACTTTAATAATGGGAGAGGTTACATGGAAAAAGACTGGGGACGCTCGTTCCCTATTGCTTATTTCTGGATGCAATCCAATCATTTTAGCAAAGAAGGTGTTTCCCTCAAGGCGTCAATAGCAAAGATTCCTTTCGCAAAAAGAAAATTTGTCGGGTTTATTGCTGGCCTATGGTTGGACGGCAAATTGATACGATTCACCACGTATAACGCTTCAAAACTCATTCGCTCTTTTGCAGATGAGAATACGGTTGAGATAAAAATGAAAAATCCAAAGTACATTCTTCATATCAATGCAACTAGGGGTGAAACGACAGAGTTAGCGTCTCCGATATTAGGTTTCATGGATGGGAGAGTTGAGGAAAGCATGACCGCCGTTCTTGAGGTTAAATTAATTGAAAAAAAAACGGGTAGAGTAATTTTTGAAGACAAAGGTAGAAATGCAGGTTTGGAAGTAGCGGGAAAGATTGATGAGATCACCATCTAAAAAGAAAGGGTTTATATGGATTTTAACCGAATTCAATTTAGTTTGTTCATTCCTTCACAGATTTCCAACAATCGCATGTTTTAGTTTTAAAGTTGTAGAAGATTTTATAATTAGATATTTCGAAAATTATTACATTTGGCAACCCAATTTAATTTGGGGAATAACATTAGACACAAGATCATGAAAACGTTACAATTTAGAGAAGCCCTTAGAGAAGCGATGAATGAAGAAATGCGTGCAGACAAGAACGTATTTTTGATGGGAGAGGAAGTGGCTGAATATAACGGAGCTTACAAGGTATCTCAAGGTATGCTTGAGGAGTTTGGAGCAAAAAGAGTTATTGATACTCCGATTGCCGAGTTAGGATTTACTGGAATTGCCGTTGGTGCTTCTATGAATGGTCTTAGACCGATTGTTGAATTTATGACTTGGAACTTTGCAATTTTAGCAGCGGATCAAATTATCAATAGTGCTGCGAAAATGCTTCAGATGTCAGGAGGTCAATTTAATTGTCCGATCGTATTTAGAGGTGGAAACGGTCCTGCTGGTCAATTGGGAGCGACGCACTCGCAAAGTTTTGAAGCGTTTTACGCGCAATTCCCAGGGTTGAAAGTGATAACGCCTTCGAATCCTTACGATGCGAAAGGTTTATTGAAAGCTGCAATTAGAGATAATGACCCTGTGGTTTTTTTGGAGTCTGAGAAAATGTATGGGGACAAAGGTGAAGTTCCTGAAGGAGAGTATATTATTCCGATCGGTGTTGCTGATATTAAAAGAAAAGGTACGGATGTAACGATTGTTACATTTGGTAAAATAATTAAGACGGCACAAGAAGCTGCAGATGTATTGGAGAAAGATGGGATCTCTTGCGAAATTGTTGATTTAAGAACAGTTAGGCCAATTGATTATCCTGCAGTTGTTGAGTCGGTGAAAAAAACAAACAGATGTGTGGTTGTTGAGGAAGCACATCCATTGGCATCAATTTCTTCTGAAATTGCTTATCATGTGCAACGTTACGCATTTGATCATTTAGATTCACCAGTTATGAGGGTTACTCAAACTGATACACCATTTGCATTTTCGCCTACACTTATAGCTGAGGCATTGCCAAATGTTGAAAGAATCGTAAAAGCTGTAAAGGCAACGATGTACAGAAATTAAGAACAAGTCTGGCAACATATAAATTATAGATTGTCCGAAAAGACACTTCTTTTTTATGAAAAATTTTTCCTTCAAGAGGGGCCACTTAATATTACATGCAAAAGTGTAGTTTAATTTTTGTAAATTTGATTTTGCTGAAGTAAAAATACCTTTACTATAGCCGCACTGCACTATCACTATTTTAAGCAAGAGTTCATTTTGCTAAAATCATTTTAAAAGCTCTCTTGTTTTCCAAGAGGGCTTTTATTTTCTTATCAAAGAGTGTGCGGTGATAGTAAATTCCTCCAATTCAACTGAAACACTTGCGTCATTGTCTAAATAAATTTGCATTTCGTCATTTGCGTGTCGCACCTCCGGAAGGTTGTATTTCCAAATCAATGTTGTAAATTCAGTTTCACTCAATTTTTGAGAAACCTCAAAATCCCTCCATCCATAGACATTATATGAACTAACAGCCTCCATTCTTAATAAAGAACTCAAGTTTTTGTTCGATGTTTTTGCTTTTATTCGAACCTCAAACATCGTTTCGTCTGTGCTCGAAAGTTCTAAAATATTGATTCTTCCAATCGTTAAATCTTTAGTATGAATTGAACAGATTGGTTTTTTCAAACTGAAAATTTCTCTTGAAATCACTTTTCGATTCGCAGATGGGAACTTCTTTTGAATTTCTATCCAGCCCAAATTCGATTTGTCAATCAATAATCTACTTTGGTCGTATTTTGGAATGTCCAATTGCCCGAATATGTACCAATAATGTTCTTCAGTCATCCGCTCTCCGTGCAAGTAGCCAATGTCCACTTGTTTGCTTTGAAAAAGGTTAAGTGAAATACATAAAATAGAAAAGGTGATAGCCCCAGCGATCCAAAGTTTATTGCGAATCGAATTGAATAGAATCGCAATAACGAGACCTATAATTGGATAGATGTCGACCATTACACGTGAGCCAAAAGAAGTCGCGTAATACCATGTCTCCCAAGAGCACATGACGTAGATATAGAGTGAGATGAAGCTTAGTGAGGCCCAAAACAATTTTCTATTTCTATTGTAGAGCATGTAAAGCCCGAAAGGAGTCAATAGGAATAGTGGTGAATACAGCAGCCATCCTTTTCGGTAAGAGATTAGAAAATCTAGGAGATTAGGATCTGTAAGGGCAATGTCTTCTGTGTGGAGGTTTGGCGTTATTAATTCTCCTCCGACAGAATACCAATAAATGATTTGAGGAATGTTCCAAAGTAAAGAGAGCAAAGGGAAGAGAAGAATTGATTTCCAGAATTTTTTTGTGTTTCCATATTCTTTAGCGAGGAAAATCAGTGGGACTAAACCGATAAGGACTTGAGTCGGACGAATACTTGATGCAAGTCCAAAAATTACAACCGCATAAATTAAGTTCCATTTGTTTTTGGTTGTTGAGAACTTGAAAAAGTGATATAAGAAAATTGAGTTAAGCGCAAATAAATACAAATGCGGCAAATCATATTGTCTTGTGAATGTTATTAATAGGTTGGTGCCTAAATAGATTACTAATAGGGTGTATCCGGTCGCATTGTCAGATACAAACAGCAGTAATAGTTTGCGGAAGTAAACCAGGCCAAGAAGTATAAAAAGCAAAATATTTAATATTGATGCGACGTGATATGGAGTGCTGAATCCGTCTCTTTCATATCCGGAAGACCGTGCGACCGTATCTCCGACAACATAAGAAGGTAGGTAAATATAGGACAGACCAATATGATAAATGTCAATGTAGTTACCGTTTTGACGCTGTGCCAATTGATAAACTGGAAACTCTTGACAGTGCTTGTTTTGAATTTCTTGGGCCCATTCAGGAGTCATTTTCAAAGAGCCTTTTTGAAATAAATGCGGCAGGTACATGTAGTATCCAAACCCATCGGCAACGGTTAAGCAACGATTAGGGTTTGAATTCAATTTGTCGACGCGTTGAATTGCGGACAAGCAAAATAGAATTGACAGTAGTATCAAAATCTTTCCTGAAAAGCTCTTAGAAACGTTCATTTGGCTTACTGGTTATTTATGAGTTGAGAAAAGTTTGCTTAGCAATGATAATCAATTAATGTTTTGATTTAGTCAATGGTTTTTTTCTGATCGTAAATTCCTCAAGAAATAGGTGAATATCTATTAAAAAAAATGATTATTCTGCTACGTTTATTTTATTTCTTCTCTATCTTTGACTTGATTAAAATTTTCTAATTCGATATCCATAAGTTGGATAATCTTACCGACAAAAAGGTAAAAAAAAGATGTAAACACGTTATTGTGAAAAAAGTATCATTTTTTACCGTTATCTCTTGATTTATAAAAATTTCCTGCTATCTTTGCACCCCGAAAAGTGTTTTTGGGACAGTGAATTTATTAACTAAAGTAACAGTATTTTTATGCCAACTATCCAACAATTAGTTCGCAAAGGGAGAACAGCGGTGGTAAAGAAAAGCAAGTCAGCAGCACTTGATTCTTGCCCACAGCGTAAAGGGGTATGTGTAAGAGTTTACACCACTACACCTAAGAAGCCGAACTCAGCAATGCGTAAAGTTGCCAGAGTAAGACTTACAAATGGTAAAGAAGTGAATGCTTATATCGGTGGTGAAGGTCATAACCTTCAGGAGCACTCGTTAGTATTAGTACGTGGAGGAAGGGTAAAAGATCTTCCAGGTGTGCGTTACCACATCGTTCGTGGTGCGGAAGATACAGCAGGTGTTGAAGGAAGAACACAACGTCGTTCGAAGTATGGAGCTAAGAGACCTAAGAAGTAACCTTTTAAGATTTAAAAGAAGATGAGAAGAAGAAAAGCGAAGAAGATAGCGATCCTTCCAGACCCAAAGTTTAATGACAAGCAAGTAACTAAGTTTGTCAACAACATGATGTTGGACGGAAAAAAGAACCTATCATTTAAAATATTTTACGAAGCGATTGATATCGTTGACGCAAAAGTAGAAGATGCAACAGGATTAGAAACTTGGAAGAAAGCTTTGGAGAACATTAATCCTCCAGTTGAAGTACGTAGCCGTCGTGTTGGTGGTGCTACTTTCCAAATTCCTACACCAGTTCGTGAAGGACGTAAGCATTCATTAGGAATGAAATGGTTGATCGGATATTCTCGTAAGAGAAACGAAAAAACAATGGCCCAAAAATTAGCTGCAGAGATTATCGCTGGATCGAAAGAAGAAGGCGCTGCTTACAAGAAGAAAGAAGATACACTAAGAATGGCTGAGGCAAACAAAGCATTCTCACACTTTAGATTTTAATCAAGATGGCTAGAGATCTAAAATTCACAAGAAATATTGGTATTGCCGCGCACATTGATGCAGGTAAGACTACTACGACTGAGCGTATTCTTTATTATGGCGGTGTAAATCACAAGATTGGAGAAGTTCACGATGGTGGAGCTACGATGGACTGGATGGAGCAAGAGCAAGAAAGAGGTATTACAATTACTTCTGCTGCAACAACTCTTAAATGGGATTACCGTAAGCAAGAGTACCACGTAAATATTATTGACACACCAGGTCACGTTGATTTTACTGTTGAGGTAAATCGTTCATTACGTGTACTTGATGGTTTGGTATTCTTATTTTCTGCAGTTGATGGTGTTGAACCTCAATCAGAAACTAACTGGAGGCTAGCAAACAACTATAACGTTCCTAGAATTGGATTCGTTAATAAAATGGACCGTCAAGGAGCTGATTTCTTAAACGTGTGTAAGCAAGTTAAAGAAATGTTAGGAAGTCATGCCTTACCATTACAAATCAATATCGGAGCTGAAGATGATTTCATGGGAGTTGTTGATTTAATTAACTTCAAAGGAATTACTTGGAGTGAAGAAGATATGGGAATGACTTTTCAAGAAATTCCTATTCCAGAAGATATCATCGATGAAGCTCGTGAGTTACGAGGTCAATTGCTTGAAGCAGTTGCTGAATTTGACGAGTCGTTGATGGAAAAGTATTTCGAAGATGAAAACTCTTTGACTGAACGCGAAATTTTGAATGCACTGCGTGAAGCGACTATCTCTGGTAAAGTTGTACCAATGATGTGTGGATCTGCATTTAAGAATAAAGGAGTTCAGGCAATGTTAGACATGGTAATGGAAATTCTTCCATCTCCAATGGATGTTGAAGCAATTATTGGAACAAATCCTAAGACAGACGAAGAAGAGTCACGTAAGCCATCAGTAGATGAGCCTTTCGCAGCTTTAGCGTTTAAAATCGCAACGGATCCTTTCGTAGGTCGTTTGTGTTTTACACGCGCTTACTCTGGTAAATTAGACGCTGGTTCTTACGTATTAAACGCTCGTTCTGGAAAGAAAGAACGTATTTCACGTATCTTCCAAATGCATGCTGATAAACAAAATCAAGTTCCAGAATTAGGAGCAGGTGATATTGGAGCATTCGTTGGATTTAAAGATATTAAAACAGGAGATACATTGTGTGATGAGAAACACCCAATCGTATTGGAATCAATGGATTTTCCAGATCCAGTTATTGGTGTTGCAATTGAGCCTAAAACTCAAGCAGATGCCGATAGATTAGGTGTTGGGTTGTCTAAATTGGCAGAAGAAGATCCTACTTTCCAAGTGAAAACTGATGAAGATTCAGGACAAACAATTATCTCAGGAATGGGTGAGTTGCACTTGGAGATTATTGTAGATCGTTTGAAACGTGAGTTTAAAGTTGAGGTGAACCAAGGTGCTCCTCAAGTTAGCTACCGTGAGAACATTACTGCTCCAGTTGACCATAGAGAAGTGTTCAAGAAACAATCTGGTGGACGTGGTAAATTTGCAGACATTGTTGTTTTAATTGAGCCTCAAGATGATCTCGAGAAAACAGGATTAGAGTTCGTCAACAAAATTAAAGGTGGTAACATTCCTAGAGAATTTATCCCTTCAGTTGAAAAAGGATTCAAAGATTCAATGAAGAATGGTATTCTTGCCGGTTTCGAAATGGACGCAATGAAAGTTACATTGACAGATGGTTCTTTCCACGCTGTCGATTCAGATGCTTTGTCTTTTGAATTGTGTGCTAAGTTGGCATTCAAACATGCATTGCCGAAAGCAAGTCCAGTACTTCTTGAGCCAATGATGAACTTGGAGGTGGTAACACCAGAAGAGAACATGGGTGATATCGTAGGTGACCTTAACCGTCGTCGAGGATTGATGAAAGGAATGGATGATAGAGCTGGATCTAAAGTTGTTAAAGCGGATATTCCATTATCGGAAATGTTCGGTTACGTAACTCAACTTAGAACAATGTCGTCTGGACGTGCAACGTCAAGTATGGAATTCTCACACTTCGCTGAAGCTCCGAAAAATGTTGCTGAAGAAATAGTAGCAAAAATTAAAGGTGTAACAGCTAAATAAGAAAACGATGAATCAAAAAATTAGAATAAAATTGAAATCATACGATCACAATTTAGTTGATAAATCAGCTGAGAAGATCGTTAAGACTGTAAAGTCAACAGGTGCTGTTGTTAGTGGACCAATTCCATTGCCAACTCATAAAAGAATTTATACTGTATTGAAATCTCCGCACGTTAACAAAAAAGCACGTGAGCAATTCGAATTGTGTGCGTACAAACGTTTGTTAGATATCTACAGTTCTTCTTCTAAAACTGTTGATGCATTGATGCGTTTGGAGTTACCAAGTGGAGTAGATGTGGAAATCAAAGTTTAAGTAAATTAAGTTTATAAACAAATAATAGTTAAAGTATGCCAGGAATTATTGGTAGAAAAGTCGGAATGACTAGCGTATACAGTGCCGAGGGCAAAGCAATGCCATGCACAGTGATAGAAGCTGGTCCTTGTGTTGTAACTCAGGTTAAAACACAAGACAGAGATGGTTACGAGGCTGTTCAATTGGGATTTGGAGACCGCAAGGAAAAAAACACTCCAAACGCAATGAAAGGTCACTTTAAGAAAGCTAAGACAGACCCTAAGTCTAGATTAGCTGAGTTTAAAGGTTTCTCGGAACTTAATCTCGGAGATACAGTAGACGTAAACATCTTTTCAGAAGGTGAATTTGTCGCTGTAGTAGGAACATCAAAAGGTAAAGGTTTTCAAGGTGTTGTCAAACGTCACAATTTTGCTGGTGTTGGACAAGCAACTCACGGTCAGCACAACAGACTAAGAGCACCGGGTTCTATCGGAGCAGCTTCTTATCCAGCACGCGTATTCAAAGGAATGCGAATGGGTGGGCAAATGGGTAACGAGCGCGTAAAAATGGAAAACCTTCAAGTCTTAAGAGTTCTTGCAGATAAGAATTTAATAATAGTGAAAGGGTCTATTCCTGGATCTAAAGGTTCAACCGTATTAATCGAGAAGTAATGAAATTAAAAGTAACAAGCGCAAAAGGAGCTGCTACGACTAAAGAAGTTAGCTTGTCAAAAGAGGTTTTCGGAATTGAACCTAATGATCACGCTATCTATTTAGATGTTAAGCAACATTTAGCTAACCGTCGTCAAGGAACGCACAAGGCTAAAGAAAGAGCTGAAATCTCTGGATCTACAAGAAAGATCAAGAAGCAAAAAGGAACAGGTGGGGCGCGTGCTGGTAGTATCAAGTCTGGTACTAGAGTAGGTGGTGGTCGTATATTCGGCCCTCGTCCACGTAACTATCATTTCAAGTTAAATGTGAAAACGAAAAGATTGGCGCGTATGTCAGCTTTCTCTCACAAGGCTAAATCAAATGATATCTTAGTTATTGAAGATCCAAAAATGGATGCGATCAAAACAAAAGATTTCAAAGCTTTAATCAGTGACTTGAAATTAGAGAACGAAAAAGTTCTTATGATCTTAGGTGAAAAAAATGATAATGTTTATTTGTCATCACGTAACCTTAAAAAAGTAAAGGTTGTAACAGCAGATTCTGTAAACACATTTGATGTGTTAAATGCAGGTAAAGTTGTTATGGTTAAAAGTTCAATTGAAGCAATCGAAAAGATTCTAAACTAATTGAGAGATGAAGAATATTATTAAAAAGCCAATCATTACAGAAAAAGCAACGGGACAAAGCGAAATCTTTAACCGTTTCACATTTGCTGTAGATAGAAGTGCTAATAAGATTGAAATTAAAAATGCCGTCGAGAACATGTATGGGGTCAAAATTACTGACGTACGTACCATGAATTATGGCGGTGGGAAATCCTCTACTAAGTATACGAACAGGGGTATCGTTGAGCAACCTAGTAAAAAATGGAAAAAAGCCATTGTTACCGTTGCAGATGGAGAGACGATTGATTTATTTAATAACTTTTAAGTACTAGAAAAATGGGTCTTAAAAAATTCAAGCCTACAACTCCAGGGCAAAGACACAAGATCATTAGTGATTACTCTGATGTTTCCAAAAAAGCTCCAGAAAAGAGCTTAGTGAAAGGTCGTAGTAAGTCCGGTGGTCGAAACAATGACGGTAGAATGACCATGCGTTATATTGGAGGTGGTCACAAGCAAAAATACCGTGAAATTGATTTCAAAAGAGAAAAGCATGGTGTACCTGCAACTGTAAAGTCGATCGAGTATGATCCAAACAGAACTGCGCGTATCGCTTTGTTGTATTATGCAGATGGTGAAAAACGCTACATTGTTGCCCCTGAAGGATTGAAGGAAGGTGATAAAGTAATGTCTGGAGCTGAAGCAACTCCTAACGTTGGAAACGCTATGTTTTTAGCTGATATTCCATTGGGAACTGTGATTCATAATATCGAAATGAAGCCTGGAAAGGGTGGAGCGATTGCTCGTGGAGCAGGAACTTACGCTCAGCTGAACGCAAGAGATGGTCGTTACGCAATTGTTAAAATGCCTTCTGGTGAAACTAGATTGATCTTAACAACTTGTTTAGCAACGATCGGATCTGTATCTAATTCTGAACACAACCTATCTGTTTCTGGTAAAGCCGGAAGAACGAGATGGCAAGGACGTCGTCCTAGAGTACGTGGTGTCGTTATGAACCCTGTCGATCACCCAATGGGTGGTGGTGAAGGTAAGAACTCCGGTGGTCATCCAAGATCGCGAAACGGGATTCCTGCTAAAGGATTTAAGACACGTTCGAAGAAGAAATATTCGAATAAGTTTATTGTTGAAAGAAGAAAAAAATAATTAGGATATGAGTCGTTCATTAAAAAAACCACCTTTTGTGCACTACAAGCTTATGAAGCGAGTAGATGACGCAGCAGATTCAGGTAGCAAGCAAGTTATCAAAACATGGTCAAGAGCAAGTACTATAACTCCTGAGTTTGTTGGACTAACTTTCGCAGTTCATAATGGTAATAAATTTATTCCTGTTTTTTGTACAGAGAACATGGTTGGTCACAAGCTTGGAGAATTTGCTCCAACTCGTAACTTCCGTGGTCACGGTGGGAATAAAAAAGATAAGAAAAGATAGTTATGGGAGCTAGAAAAAGATTAAAGGCAGAAGTAAGAAAAGAGGCAAATAAGTCAATCGCATTCGCGAAATTGAATAAGTCTCCTATTGCGCCTAGAAAAATGAGATTGGTTGCAGATCTTATCAGAGGAGTTGAGGTAAACAAAGCTCTAAACGTATTGCAGCATAACGCTAAAGATGCATCAGTTAGCCTTGGAAAATTACTTCGTTCAGCGATTGCCAATTGGGAAGCAAAGAATGAAGGTCAAAACATCGAGGAAACTACTCTTTACGTTAAGGAAATCCAAGTTGATAGTGCAGCAATGTTGAAAAGAATTCAACCAGCTCCTCAAGGAAGAGCGCATAGAATTAGAAAAAGATCAAATCACGTAACTCTCATCGTTGATGCTAAAGTCGCGAATAGCGATGAAGCTAAAAGCGCAGAATAATTTTAGATAAATGGGACAAAAAACAAATCCGATAGGAAATAGATTGGGTTTCATCCAAGGATGGGATTCTAATTGGTATGGAGGCAATGACTACAAAGATAAAATCGTCGAAGACGATAAAATCCGTAGATACCTTACAGCTCGTTTATCTAGAGCAAGCATTGCTAAGATTATAATTGAACGTACACTTAAGTTGGTAACCGTTACTATCAACACTGCACGTCCAGGAGTAATCATTGGTAAAGGTGGTCAAGAGGTTGACAAATTGAAAGAAGAGTTGAAGAAGTTGACGAAAAAAGAAGTTCAAATCAACATTTTCGAGGTTAAACGTCCAGAATTGGATGCTCGATTAGTTGCAGATGGAATTGCTCGTCAAATTGAAGCTCGTATTTCTTTCAGAAGAGCAATAAAAATGAGCATCGCGAGTACAATGCGTATGGGATCAGAAGGAATCAAAGTAAAGATTTCCGGAAGATTGAATGGCGCAGAAATGGCTCGTTCAGAGATGTACAAGGATGGACGTACTCCGTTACATACGTTCAGAGCTGACATCGATTACGCTTTGGCAGAAGCACACACTACTTATGGCCGTATCGGTATAAAGGTATGGATCATGAAAGGTGAAGTTTATGGCAAACGTGATTTATCACCAAACATCGGTCAAGCTTCTGGAAAAGGAGGTGGAAAAAGACAGCACGGAGGTGGTGCAGGTGGAGGTAAAAGAAGACCAAAAAAATAGAAGTTTCGAGCAATCGAAACTATGAACAAAATTAATATCATAGAAAGATGTTATCACCAAAAAGAACCAAATTTAGAAAAGCCCAGAAGGGAAGAAACAGAGGTATTGCTCATAGAGGAAGTACTGTTGATTTCGGATCTTTCGGACTAAAGACTTTGGAGCCAGGATGGCTTACATCCCGTCAAATTGAAGCTTCTCGTATCGCCGTTACTAGATATATGAAGCGTGAAGGGAAAGTATGGATCCGCATTTTCCCAGACAAGCCGGTTACAGCAAAACCAGCAGAAGTACGTATGGGTAAAGGTAAAGGGGCTCCAAGTCACTTTGTTGCAGTTGTTAGACCAGGAAGAATCCTTTTCGAATGTGACGGAGTGTCATATGAAACAGCGAAAGAAGCAATGCGATTAGCAGCACAAAAACTACCTGTGAAATGTAAATTTGTGACGCGTCACGATTTTGTTGTACCAGGAAAATAGTTAGAAAATGAAGCAGCAAGAAATTACAAAGATGTCTGACGCAGACATTAGAGATCAAATCGCGACAACAAGCGAGACATTAGAAAAAATGAAATTGTCTCATACCGTTGCTCCAATGGAGAACCCATTGCAGATCAAAGACGTTAGAAGAACTGTCGCGAGATTGAAAACAGAATTAACTAAAAGAGAAGCTCAAGCCTAGGCTTGAGTCTCCAAAATTAAGCTTACAATGGAAAAGCGAAATTTAAGAAAAGAACGTATAGGGATTGTTACTAGTGACAAGATGGACAAGTCTGTTGTTGTTTCTGTAGAAAGAAAGGTAAAACACCCTAAGTATGGAAAGTTCGTGAAGAACACTACTAAGTTCGTAGCTCATGATGAGAAAAATGAATGTGGAGAAGGTGATACAGTGCGTATCATGGAAACACGTCCTCTTTCGAAGTCAAAGAACTGGAGATTAGTAGAGATTGTTGAACGCGCTAAATAATTAAGAGTAATGATACAAACTGAATCAAGACTAAAAGTAGCAGACAACTCTGGAGCAAAGGAGGTATTGTGCATCCGTGTTTTAGGAGGTACGAAACGTCGTTATGCTTCTGTAGGAGATAAAATTGTCGTTACTGTTAAAAGTGCAATGCCTTCAGGTGCTGTTAAAAAAGGAACAGTAGCAACGGCAGTAATAGTAAGAACTAAGAAAGAAGTACGCCGCCCAGACGGTTCATACATCCGTTTCGATGATAACGCTTGCGTTATCTTGAACCCAACAGGGGAGATGAGAGGAACTCGTATCTTTGGCCCGGTTGCTCGTGAGCTTCGTGATGCTGACTTTATGAAAGTTGTTTCATTAGCCCCAGAGGTACTTTAATTTTATAAGAACTGAAGTTATGCAACAGAAATTACACATTAAAATTGGAGACACTGTTAAGGTAATTAGCGGTGAATCTACAGGTCAAGAAGGAGCAATCCTTTCGATCGATAAGAAAAAGATGCGTGCAAAAGTAGGAGGTGTTAATCTTATTAAGAAACACCAAAAGCCTAGCGCAGCAGACCCTCAAGGAGGAATCGTGGAAATGGAAGCAGGAATCCACATTTCAAACCTTATGATTGTTCACAATGGTCAAGCAACTCGCGTTGGTCGTAAATTGAACAAAGAAGGAAAATTAGTACGTTATTCAAAAAAGTCCGGGGAGGAATTATAGTATGAGTTATACACCAAGACTTCGTGAACAGTATAAAGCTGATATTATTCCAGCTTTAACTGAAAAGTTCGGTTACAAATCTTCAATGAAGGTGCCGAAACTTACAAAGATTGTGATTAGCCAAGGTGTCGGTGATGCCGTAGCTGATAAAAAACTAGTAGACACTGCGGTAGAAGATTTATCGCGTATCGTTGGTCAAAGAGCAGTAGCAACTATTTCAAAAAAGGATATCTCGAATTTCAAATTGAGAAAAGGGATGCCTATTGGAACTAAAGTTACATTAAGAGGTGACAATATGTACAACTTCTTAGATCGTTTTATTGCGGTTGCTTTACCAAGGACTCGTGATTTCAAAGGAGTGAACGCTAAAGGGTTCGATGGAAGAGGAAACTTTAACATGGGTATTAAAGAGCACATCATTTTCCCAGAGATTGATATCGATAAAGTAAATCGTATCATGGGTATGGACGTGACTTTCGTTACCACGGCAGACAGTGATGAAGAAGGACATGCATTACTTGATGCATTCGGATTCCCATTTACAAAAAAATAAGAAGAGATGGCTAAAGAATCAATGAAAGCGCGTGAGCGCAAGAGAGAAAAGTTAGCAGCTCGTTACGCAAGTAAACGTGCAGAGTTAACTAAGATCTTAAAATCTTCAGATACGTCTGAAGAAGCACAAGATGCGAAGTGGGATGCAATGATGAAATTGCAAAAGCTCCCTGCTAACTCGGCTCAAGTTAGAGTTCACAACAGATGTGGATTAACTGGTCGTCCTAGAGGTTATATGCGTCAGTTTGGTCTTTCTAGGGTAACATTCCGTGAAATGGCTTTGGACGGTAAGATCCCAGGTGTTAAAAAAGCAAGTTGGTAAAAGAGAGCATTTAAGGTGAATAGATATAAAGATGAGGGCAAATTTGCCTTTCATCTTTTCTCTTTATAACTTTGCCCTCCGAAAAAGTATAAACTGGTTTCAGGTTCAATATTTTTTGAAAACCGTTACCGCAATTAAAATAGTATGAATACAGATCCAATAGCAGATTTTTTAACTCGTATCCGTAACGGAAGTTCGGCTGGGTTGAAAGCAGTAGAAATTCCAGGTTCAAACACAAAAAGAGCAATGACTCAGATTTTGTTTGATCAAGGATATATCACAAACTTCAAGTTTGTAGATGATGACAAACAAGGTATCATTAAGATAGCTTTGAAATACAATCCATCAACTAAAGTTCCTGCAATTACTAAAATGCAAAGAGCTTCTAGACCAGGTCTTAGAAAATATAACGGAGCAAAAGAAATGCCACGTGTATTGAACGGTCTTGGAATTGCGATTGTTTCAACATCTAAAGGTGTTATCACAGGAAAGCAAGCAAAGAGAGAAAATGTAGGAGGAGAAGTTCTCGCTTACATCTATTAATAGTTAAATATTAAGAAAAATGTCAAGGATAGGTAAATCCCCAGTAACAATCCCGAGTGGAGTAGACGTGAAAGTTGACGGTAACATAGTTACAGTTAAGGGCCCTAAAGGTGAGTTGACTCAAGAAATGAATTCTTGTGTATCAATGAGCATTGATGGAGCAACAATAACTTTCACCCGCGAATCAGACACGCCTGATCACAGAGCTAAACACGGTTTATACCGTTCATTAGTTCACAATATGTGTATTGGAGTATCGGAAGGGTTCAAGAAGCAATTAGAAGTGGTAGGAGTAGGATACCGTGCAAACGCTAATGGTCAAAAATTAGAGTTATCACTAGGTTTTTCTCACCCATTTGTAATAGAGCTTCCTAATGAAATTAAGGTATCAACAGAGTCCGCTAAAGGTAAGGCACCAGTTATAACACTGGAGTCTCACGATAAGCAATTAGTAGGACAGGTCGCTGCCAAAATTCGTTCCCTCCGTAAACCAGAACCGTACAAAGGAAAAGGTGTTAAATACGTGGGTGAAGAACTCAGAAGAAAAGCTGGTAAAACAGCAGCGAAGTAATAATTAGATATCATTAATTAGTTATGGCATTTAGCAAAGTAACAAGAAGAGCAAAAATCAAAAGAAGAATCAGAAAGAATGTGTCTGGAACTTCTATGATGCCTCGTTTGTCTGTTTTTAGAAGCAACAAACAAATCTACGCTCAAATTATTGACGATTCGACTGGAACTACGATGGTTTCAGCGACATCTTACAATAATAAAGAGGCTGCAAAGGGAAACAAAGTTGAACAAGCAGCAATCGTAGGTAAAGAAGTGGCAGCAAAAGCAATTAAGGCCGGAATTGATAAAGTAGTATTCGATAGAAATGGATACCTATATCACGGTAGAGTTAAATCACTAGCTGACTCAGCGAGAGAAGGCGGACTAAAATTTTAAGAATGGCAGCACAAATGAACAGAGTAAAATCTGCAGATATCGAGCTTAAAGATAAGCTTGTTGCCGTGAACCGTGTAACTAAGGTTACAAAAGGTGGACGTACGTTTAGTTTCTCAGCAATTGTAGTTGTTGGTGATGAAAACGGTATCGTTGGTCACGGATTGGGTAAAGCAAAAGAGGTAACAGAAGCAATTTCTAAAGGGATTGACGATGCAAAAAAGAACTTAATTAAAGTTCCTATCGCTCACGGAACAATACCTCATTTTCAAAAAGGAAAATTCAGTGGTGCTAGAGTTTTGTTAAGACCAGCTTCAGAAGGTACAGGAGTTATCGCCGGTGGTGCGATGCGTGCTGTGTTGGAGAGCGTTGGAATTCACAATGTCTTAGCGAAATCACAAGGGTCATCAAATCCTCACAATGTTGTTAAAGCAACAATTGATGCGCTTTCTCAAATGAGAGATGCTGTAGCAGTTGCTAAACAAAGAGGAGTTGGTCTTGACAAAGTGTTTAACGGTTAATAATAGCAATCATGGCGAAAATTAAAATCAAGCAAACGAGAAGCGCTATTAATCGTCCCGCAAGACAAAAAGCAACGATTAAGGCACTAGGATTAAAGAAGTTGAATCAAGTTGTAGAACATGAAGCGACTCCACAAATCCTTGGAATGGTTAAGAAAATTCAACACTTAGTAGAAGTAGTTGATTAACTCTATAAAAAGCATTTAAGATGAATTTACATAATTTAACTCCTGCGAAAGGTTCTACTAAAAATAGAAAAAGAATCGCACGTGGTCAGGGATCTGGTCGCGGTGGTACTTCAACTCGTGGGCATAAAGGAGCAAAATCAAGATCTGGTTATTCTAGAAAAATTGGTTTTGAAGGTGGTCAAATGCCACTACAAAGACGTGTACCTAAGTTCGGATTCAAGAACATCAACCGCGTCGAGTACAAAGCAATCAATTTAGACATTATTCAATCATTAATTGAAAGAAAAAACGTGACAGAAATCACACCTTTAGTTCTTCAAGAAAATGGTTTATGTTCTAAGAATGAGAGAGTAAAGGTGTTAGGTAGAGGCGAACTTACGACAAAAGTTGACGTAACTGCTCACAAGTTTTCAACGACCGCGAAAGCAGCAATTGAAGGTCAAGGGGGGAATTGTTCAGAAATCTAATTAACTTTGCCAACATTTTTATCTGATGAAAAAGTTTATTGAGAACATAAAAAACATTTGGAAAGTTGAAGAACTTAGAAAGAGGATTATCATTACTCTCTCTATTATCCTTATTTATCGAATAGGATCGTTCATTATTCTTCCGGGTGTAGATTACACTGTCTTGCAAGCAAATCAAGCACAGCCAGCTGGTGATCCAAACATGCTAGAAACGTTGTTATCTCTTTTTACAGGGGGTAGTTTTACAAATGTTTCGATTATGGCATTAGGGATTATGCCTTATATTTCTGCGTCTATTATTATGCAGCTATTAGGGATGGCAGTGCCGGCCGTGCAGAAGATGCAGCAAGAAGGTGAGTCTGGTAGAAAGAGGATAAATAACTACACACGTATTCTTACGATAGTTATTTGTGCCTTTCAAGCACCGACTTATATTACATTATATGCGTCGTCTAAAATGGCGAACATCGGAGGGGCAAATGTTTCCGCTTTCGGTCATGACGCATGGTCATTCACATGGATGTCCGCAATTGTATTATTAGTAGCAGGTGCGATGTTTGCAGTTTGGTTAGGTGAAAGAATTACTGACAAAGGTGTTGGTAACGGAATTTCACTTTTAATTACTGTAGGTATTTTAGCTAGACTTCCTGAAGCATTTATGGCAGAAATAGGACTTCAGTCTGGAAACCTTATTCAAATTGTTCTTGAGATCTTCGCCTTTATGTTGGTGGTTCTCGCAACAATATTGATTGTTCAAGGGGTTCGGAAGGTTCCTTTAAATACTGCGAAAAGAGTTGTTGGAAATAGAGCAGCGGAAGACCAAGGTGCTAGAAGTTACTTGCCAATTAAGGTGAATGCATCTGGTGTAATGCCGATTATCTTCGCTCAAGCTATTATGACAGTTCCACTGATGGTATTTACTGCGCCTGACAGTTTTGTCGGACAAGTATTTGGAGATATTTACGGAGTAGGTTACAATGCAGCTTTGGCAGTTTTGATTATCGTATTCACTTATTTCTATACTGCGATAATGATTAATCCTAGAAAGATTGCGGATGAGTTGAAAAGAAGTGGTGGTTTCATACCGGGTATTAGACCGGGTGAAGAAACGGCTGATTATATTGACTCTTTAGTTTCAAGAATTACCTTCCCAGGATCGGTGTTTTTAGCTTTAATTGCAATTCTTCCAGCGTTCGCAGCTATGGCTGGGATCAATGGATCGTTCGCGATGTTCTTTGGAGGTACTTCATTACTGATTATGGTAGGGGTAGTTTTGGATACATTGCAACAGATTGAATCCTACTTGTTAAATCGTCAAATGGATGGTTTAATGGATGGAACAAGAATCAAAGGTAGAAGAACTCAAGGCGAAATGTCAGGAATGTAATTATGGCGAAACAAGCATCAATAGAACAAGACGGAGTAATCATTGAAGCATTATCAAATGCAATGTTCCGTGTGGAATTAGAAAATGGCCACGTGATTACAGCGCATATTTCTGGTAAGATGAGAATGTACTACATTAAGATTCTTCCTGGAGATAAAGTAAAAGTGGAAATGTCACCTTACGATTTAACGAAAGGTAGAATCACATTTAGATATAAGTAGGAAACTACTATTAAAATTAATTGAGATGAAAGTAAGAGCATCAGTTAAAAAGCGATCAGTGGATTGCAAGATTGTAAAGAGAAAAGGGGTTGTTTACGTGATAAACAAAAAGAACCCTAAGTTCAAACAAAGACAAGGTTAGAATATGGCACGTATTGCAGGTATTGATTTACCAAAAAATAAAAGAGGTGTTATCGCATTGACGTACATCTATGGAATCGGAAGAAGCACAGCTAGAAAAATTTTAGCTTCTTCGAGTGTTGATGAAAACATCAAAGTTCAAGATTGGACGGATGATCAAGCATCAGCTATTCGTACTTCTATGAACGAAGTTAAGGTTGAAGGAGCTTTGCGCTCTGAGGTTCAATTGAATATCAAACGTTTGATGGATATTGGATGTAACCGTGGAATTCGTCACAGAGCTGGATTACCATTAAGAGGACAACGTACAAAGAACAACGCTCGTACGAGAAAAGGAAGAAGAAAAACAGTTGCAAATAAGAAGAAGTAGTCTTAACTGCTCCTGATTTAGTGGACAGACGGTCCGCAAATACATTATCTATTATGAACGTGGCAAATGTCACGTTCAAAATGGTCTAAATGGAACTTGCTATAATCGTCCCCTTTATCGGAGGTATAGAGGCTGGATCGTATGGTCCAATTCAACTGAAAGCAATAAACACTTAAAACAGCTATAATGGCAAAGTCAAATCAAAAGAAAAAAAAGAACGTCAAGGTTGACGCGATGGGTCAAGCGCACATCCAAGCTACCTTTAACAATGTTATTATTTCATTGACGAACAATGCAGGTCAAGTTATTTCTTGGTCTTCGGCAGGGAAGATGGGATTCAGAGGTTCTAAGAAGAACACTCCCTATGCAGCTCAAGTAGCGGCAGAAGATTGTGCAAAAGAAGCACATGAAAATGGATTGCGTAAAGTGAAAGTATACGTTAAGGGGCCAGGAAACGGTCGTGAGTCTGCTATCAGGTCCTTACACAATGCAGGAATTGAAGTGACTGAAATCATTGATGTTACTCCAATGCCGCACAATGGATGTCGTCCACCAAAGAGAAGAAGAGTTTAATATATACTAATAAAAACCAAGGGAATCCAGACTGTCGGAGGAGAAGCCTTAATTCATAGTCTCCCTTAAATAAATTTAATATGGCAAGATATACAGGTCCAAAATCAAAAATTGCACGTCGTTTCAAAGATCCAATCTTTGGCCCAGATAAAGCTTTGGATAAAAGACAATACGGTCCAGGACAGCACGGTCCAAACAAGCGTAGAGGAAAACAATCTGAATATGCTGTTCAGTTGGCTGAAAAGCAAAAAGCAAAGTATACTTACGGTATTCTTGAGCGTCAATTTGCGAACTTGTTCGACAAAGCTTCTGCTATGAAAGGAATTACAGGTGAAGTTCTTTTGCAATTGTGTGAAGGTCGTTTGGATAATACAGTTTACCGTTTAGGTGCTGCTACAACACGCAGTGCTGCAAGACAGTTTGTAAGTCACAAGCATATCACTGTTAATGGACAAGTTGTGAATATTCCATCTTACGCCGTGAAAATAGGTGATGTAGTTGGTATTCGTGAAAAATCAAAATCGTTAGAAGCAATTACAGATTCTTTGGCAGCAAAGACTACTAGCTTCGATTGGTTGGATTGGAACCCTTCTCAAATGGAAGGTAAAGTAGTCGGAATTCCTACACGTGAAATGATCCCTGAGAACATCAAGGAGCAGTTGATCGTCGAATTATATTCTAAGTAATAAATTAATCACGTTGCATCTCGACCAAAGGGTTTGATTGAATTTCTTCAATCTTTCAAACCGCGCAATCGGAACGCAATTAAAAAGAAGAAAAAATGGCAATATTAGATTTTCAAAAACCGGACAAGGTAATCATGATCAATTCAGATGAGCATGAAGGACAATTCGAATTCCGTCCTTTAGAGCCAGGGTATGGTATTACTGTGGGTAATGCGCTTCGTCGTATCCTATTGTCTTCATTGGAAGGTTTTGCAATCGCGTCTGTAAGAATAGAAGGTGCAGATCATGAATTTTCTACAGTTAAAGGTATCGTAGAAGATGTAACTGAAATCATCTTAAACTTGAAACAAGTTCGTTTCAAGCAACAAATAGAAGGAACGGACAATGAAACTGTTGTAGTTTCTATTGCTGGTCAAGATAAATTAACTGCTGGTGACATCGGTAAATTCACTTCTGCGTTCCAAGTTTTGAACCCAGACTTAGTAATTTGCAACATGGAGCCATCTGTAAAGTTGGAAATGGAATTAACGATTGTTAAAGGTCGTGGTTACTATGCAGCTGAAGAAAATAAAGATGGAAATGCTCCATTTGGAACAATCTTTACTGATTCAATCTTTACTCCAATTAAAAATGTACAATACAAGGTTGAGAACTTTCGTGTTGAGCAAAAGACTGATTATGAAAAATTAATCTTTAACATCACTACTGACGGTTCAATTCATCCTAAAGAAGCGTTGAAAGAAGCAGCGACTATTTTAATTCACCACTTCATGTTATTCTCTGATGAGCGTATTACATTGGATAGTGAAATTAAAGCAGAAGCGGAAGAGTTCGATGAAACTTCATTGCACATGCGTCAACTTTTGAAAACGAAGTTGGTAGATATGGATTTATCTGTTCGAGCATTGAACTGTTTGAAAGCAGCTGACGTTGAAACATTAGGTGACTTAGTTTCTTACAACAAGAACGATTTATTGAAGTTCAGAAACTTTGGTAAGAAGTCATTAACTGAATTAGAAGACTTAGTAGATAATAAAGGTCTTTCTTTCGGAATGAATGTTTCTAAATATAAATTAGACAAAGAATAGTATCGCAATTAATTATTAAAAAATGGCGTAATAGGTGGCTGGACTTTAGCGATATAGTAAAACCAGATTCAGTTAACCGTTACTTACGAAATTTAAGTTATGAGACACGGAAAAAAATTCAATCATTTAGGCAGAAAAACTGCACACAGAAAGGCAATGCTACAAAACATGGCTTGCTCTTTAATTGAACACAAGACAATCAACACTACAATAGCAAAGGCGAAAGCATTGCGTGTATATGTTGAGCCGATTTTGACAAGAGCAAAAACGGATTCTACACATTCAAGAAGACAAGTGTTTAGTCATTTGCAAAGTAAAGAAGCAGTTACTGAATTATTCAGAGAAGTTGCTCCTAAAATTGCAGATCGTCCTGGAGGATATACTCGTATTATTAGAACTGGATACAGATTAGGTGATAACGCAGAAATGTGTATGATCGAATTGGTAGACTTTAACGAGTTATATACTAATGAAGGAGCTAAGAAATCAACTACACGCCGTTCTCGTCGTGGTAGTGGAGGTGCTAAGCCTGACGCTGCTTCAACTGAGGGAACTGCGGAAGTGGTAACTGAAGAAGTTGTTGAAGAAACACCAGCTGTTGAAGAAGCAGTAGTTGTTGAAGAGACAGCAGCTGAACCAGAAGCAAAGAAGGAAGATGCACCAGAAGTTAAAGCTGATGATGCTGATGAAAAAAAAGATGATAAGGAAGATAAAGCATAGCTTTTGAAAACGGGAACTGAAAAGTAACCTTTCTGGAAAATAAGATTGAGGGCGATGTTTACATCGCCCTTTTTTTGTCCAATAAACATGGTTTCAATTTGATTTGATATTACCCTTTTTGAAGGGGGGTAAGTTTAAGAATACTCTTTTGTGGATTTTATGTTTATAACTTTGGATGATTCTTTCGAAGTGAATCCCTAACTTTGTAGAAAATTTTTTCAAAATGGAAGACAAAAAAGCAGCAGTTTTATTGCTCGAAGATGGAACCGTTTTTAACGGAGTTGCAATCGGGAAAATTGGAACGACAACGGGAGAAATAGCTTTTAACACTGGGATGACCGGATATCAAGAAGTCTTCACAGATCCTTCTTATTACGGACAAGTTTTAGCAATGACATCGGTTCACATAGGAAACTATGGCGTTCACTTGAAAGAGGCAGAATCTGAAAATATGAAAGTGGCAGGTTTGATCATTAAGAAATTTTCTGATGGATTTTCGCGCCCGGCTGGAGCTAAATCGTTGCAGGATTACATGATCGAAAACAACAAAGTTGGGATTTCAGATATTGATACAAGAGCTTTAGTTCGTCATATTCGAAGTAAAGGTGCAATGAACTGTATTATCTCTTCTGAGATCATAGACGTTGAGGAATTAAAACAAAAGTTAAGTACCGTTCCTTCAATGGATGGTTTGGAGTTGTCTTCTAAAGTTACAACGAAAGAAGCATACGAGTCGAAGTCTGAGAATGCAACATTTAAAGTTTCGCTTATTGATTTTGGTGTAAAACAAAGTATTGTTAATTGTTTAGTGGATAGAGGCTGTCATGTAAAAGTTTTCCCATTAGATTCGACAATGGAAGATTTGAATTCATTTAATCCTGACGGTTATATGCTATCGAACGGTCCTGGTGACCCCTCTGCTATGCCAAATTCGATAGAATTAGTTAAAGAGATTGTAAATCAAAATAAACCCGTATTTGGGATCTGTTTGGGACATCAAATTTTAGGATTGAGTCAAGGCTTAACAACTGAGAAAATGTTTAACGGTCACAGAGGAATTAACCATCCGATTAAGAACTTAAGAACAGGCAAAGGAGAAATTACTTCTCAGAACCACGGATTCGTTATATCGAAAGAAAGTACAGTTCAAAATGAGAAAGTGAACATGACTCACATTCATTTGAATGATGATACGGTTGCAGGAATAGAATTGATTGGAAAGGACATTTTCTCGGTGCAATACCATCCAGAAGCGTCAGCAGGTCCTCACGATTCGAGGTATTTGTTTGATCAGTTTGTTGACAATATGAAAAACAAAAAATAATGAGTTACATAGCAAAGATTATCGGGAGGCAGATACTTGATTCAAGAGGAAATCCTACAGTAGAGGTTGATGTAATAACAGCCAATGGAGTTTTAGGAAGGGCGGCAGTTCCTTCAGGAGCCTCAACAGGAGTGCACGAAGTCGTTGAATTGAGAGATCGAGATCCAGCGGCATACCTTGGAAAAGGTGTTTTAAAAGCTGTTGCGAATGTAAATTCAATAATTGATGAAGCATTAAAAGGATTTGATGTCTGTGATCAAAAGGCCATCGATTCAAAACTTATTGAATTGGATGGTACAGAAAACAAATCAAATTTAGGAGCCAATGCGATTCTAGGTGTTTCTTTGGCCGCGGCGAAAGCAGCAGCTGACGAATCTGGATTGAGCTTGTTTAAATATATCGGTGGAGTTGGAGCAACGACAATGCCCATTCCAATGATGAATATCTTAAATGGTGGATCTCACGCTGATAATAAAATTGATATCCAAGAATTCATGGTTATGCCAATTGGAGCGGATTCCTTTTCACAAGGACTTCAATGGGGTACTGAGATCTTTCACCACTTAAAATCAGTATTGAAAGAGAACGGTATGTCAACTAATGTTGGTGATGAAGGTGGTTTTGCTCCAAACTTGGGATCTAATGAGGAAGCAATTCAACTTGTTATTCAAGCTATTGAAAAAGCGGGCTTTAAGCCAGGTGTTGATGTTTTTGTAGCATTAGATGCTGCGGCTTCTGAATTTTACGATAAAGAGGCTAGCGAATACGTGTTCGAATCGACAGGCGAAAGAATGTCTTCTGTGCAAATGGTCGAGTTTTGGAAAAATTGGAGTGTGAAATATCCAATTATTTCAATCGAAGATGGATTGGATGAAGATGATTGGAAAGGATGGAAATTGATGACTGAGGCTTTAGGAGATAAAGTACAGCTTGTGGGGGATGATTTATTTGTAACAAACACAAAACGTCTAAGCAAAGGAATAGATGGTGGTTATGCCAACTCTATTTTAATTAAAGTAAATCAAATTGGAACATTAACTGAAACTATTGAAGCTGTTCAAATGGCGACTAGAAATGGATATACTTCTGTTATGAGTCATAGAAGTGGTGAAACGGAAGATACTACTATTGCTGATTTGGCTGTTGCTTTAAATTGTGGACAGATCAAAACAGGTTCTGCATCCCGAAGTGATCGTATGGCTAAATACAATCAGTTAATTCGAATAGAGGAAGAACTTGGTCAAACTGCTGTTTACCCTGGGAATCGATTTAAGTTTGTTTAGGTTTCCAACAATAGCGTTAAGAAAACAACGAGCAAGTAGTTTTTTAGTCGAAACGTCGTAATTTTATTGAAACTTATTGAGTTTGGCGCAACCCTAAGAAGTCATTGCGCGTCTAACCAAAAAACTATACTAGTAATGAAGCTAATTGTATTATTTATAGCGGTTTTGTGCATGACCACAACTTTCGCTCAAACGCAAACAAATACCCCCGCACCAGCGGTTCAACATTTTGCGCAATGCATGTTCTCAATTTCTGATCAAACGCAGTTGGATGCCTTAACAGTTGAGTTCTACAATAGCCATCCAGAAGTTGAACGCGTTCGTTTCGATATGAATACTCAACGAGCCTTGGTTATTACAACCGGACTGATATCATTCACGGAGGCAGATTTCACTTCTTGGTTCGGACAATACTCAAGTGCAGTAACTTGTGTTCAAGTTGGTGTATATGGCGTAGATGTCATGAATAGCTACCCATTTACGAACTGTCAATAATAGAGTTATGAAAATTATTTTATCAAGTGTTTTCGCGCTGTTTTCGATTGGAGTATTTGGACAAGGGATTGTTTCAAATGCATGTGATCAAGCTCAAAATATATGTAACAGTGTTCCGGTTCCTTTTCCACTTTCAACAGGGGTGAGTCCGAATCCTACTGTTCCACCGGCAGGAAGTTTCTCAAATCCTTCTTTGAATCCAGCTGGAATGAACGCCGGTTGTCTGTTGGCAGGTGAATTGAATCCGAATTGGTTCGTTTTAAACGTTACTTCAACAGGTCAATTAGAATTTGATATAGGTTCAGCCGGAGGTTCTGGTTATTATGATTGGGAATTATGGCCTTATGATCCTGTTACTGGATGTTCAGATATTGCAAACAACTTAGTTGCTCCAGCGGCATGTAACTGGAATGCTTCTGCTCAAGGATTTACTGGAATGTCAAGTGGTGGACCGCCTCCAGGTGGTGTTGCTGGGAACTTCCAACCTTCTATCCCTGTTGTTGCTGGTGAATCATACATTCTAATGTTCTCTAACTACAGTTTCCAAACTGGAAATGTTAGTTTAACTTTCCCGCCTTCAGGGGCATCTATTGGATGTTCTGGTGGAACTCCTGACCAAACAATTTGTTTGGGTGATTCTGCTACAGTTGATATTGCTGTAAGTCCAGGATGGGTGGCGGCTACTGCAAACTGGTTGGTAACGAATAACGTTTCAAACACAACTGGTATGGTTGGTGTTTTTGTTGATCCTTTTGTCACAACGAATTATGCTGTTCAAATTTGGGATCAAGGAGTGGCAGTTGATACGGTTATGTTTACTGTAACTGTTGAAGTTCCTCCAGCTCCAAATGCTGGTTCAGATCAAACGGTTTGTCTTGGATCTCCAATTCAATTGGATGGAACACAATCAGATCCTGCAAATTCGCTTTTATGGCAAACGGATGCTTCGGCAGTTATTCCAGCTCCAATTGTGAATTATGTGCCTAGTTTTATGGTTGAAGATCCATTGGTGTCTGTTAATCAAGTTGGAACTTATTTCTTCATTCTAAGAGAAGGAAATGCAATTTGTGGCAACATCTACGATACTGTCGAAATTGTTGTTGACGATCTTTCTATTATTGCTTCTTCTGTAGCGCCTAGTTGTATCGGTTTTGCTGACGGGCAAGTTCATATTACAAGTGCTGATGCTACTGAATATAGTTTTGATGGTGGAATTACATGGGTAACTGATTCTTTCAATATTGTTATGCCTTCTGGCAACTATACTGTTTGCGGTAGATCTGCATTGGGTTGTGAAAAATGTGTTGCAGTAGATGTTATTGACCCTCCTGCAGTTATTGCTTCGATTAATAATGATTCTACGATTTGTCAAAATGGAACAGGTTTCTTGAACGCTGATGCAACTGGAGGTAATTCATATTTGTACCACTGGGATCATACAGCTGACTTGAATGATATTCAATTAGTAAATCCTATTAACTCAGGAACATATACAGTTTATGTTGAGAATCAAAACGGATGTGTTTCAACACCAGTTTCGATTGATATTACTGTTCTTCCTCCATTGACAGGTTCAATTACAGGTTGGGATACAGTTTGTCCTACATATTCAACTGATATCACATCGAACGTTATGGGTGGACTTGGTCAACCTTACGATTTCGTTTGGAGCAGCGGTCCAACTCAAAATGGTCCTGATTTCCATACGATCACCGTTGATCCAGTTCTAACGACAACATATACTGTAACAATTACAGATCAATGTGAGTCGACTCCATTAGTAATGACAACAAACGTTAGAGTCGCTCCACTTCCAGTTCCTGCATACACTGTGTTGGATCCTGAGCAATGTGAGCCAGCTGTTTTCCATATTGTGAACTCAACTGATCCTACAATGAGCCAGTTTAACTATTGGTTAGTTGACGGAGATCAACAATTCATCAATCAAGACACAATCACTACTGATTCTTTGTATCTTGGATTGTATGACATTCAAATGATCATTACATCTTTTGAAGGTTGTGTTGATTCGTTGACTTTTTTAGAAGCATTAAATGTTAAACCGAAACCAGTTGCTGATTTCAAACATTCACCAAATCCAGTATTGATGTTTAATACGGATGTTTTGTTTACGAACTATTCTTGGCAGGGTTATTCTTACCAATGGTCTTTCGAAGATGGTTACCCATCGACATCAACTCAAACGAATGTTCAAGTTCAGTTCCCTGATGGACAAACTGGGGCGTATGACATTCAATTGATTACAACATCAGAATTGGGGTGCGCTGATACAATGCAGTATGAACTAGTTGTATTCCCAGAAGTATTGATTTACGCTCCGAATACATTCACACCAGATGGTGATGAGTTCAACCAAGGATGGCAAGTATTCATGGAAGGAATTGATGTTTATGATTTCGAACTGTTAATCTTCAACAGATGGGGACAGACAATTTGGGAGTCAAATGATATTTCAGTTCCATGGGACGGTACTTTTAATGGTAAAATTGTTCAAGAAGGAACTTACCAATGGGTTATCCGAGCGACAGACATATTAAATGATAACAAATACGTTTACAACGGACACGTGAATCTCTTAAAATAGAAGATTAAATTGCTTTAATAAAACGCCTTCTCAATTATGAGAGGGCGTTTTTGTTTATTGTGATTTTCGCAAATAAAAAATGGGGTGCTTTGAAATTGCAATAAGAGGTTGATGTTTTACTAAAGAATCCGCTGGAACTTTATACTTTTACGGTATAAATAAAACGTGATGAACTTAACAGATTTTCAAAATCAGATTTTAGAAGGAATACCAGCATCAATCCCAGATAGATTGCCTGAAGAGAGCGGAATTAATCATGCTCCCAAAAGAAAGCAAATTCTATCAGAAGGAGAACGTAAATTGGCATTGAGAAATGCATTGCGTTATTTCCCAAAAGAGCAACACGCTCAATTGGCTCCTGAATTTTTGGAAGAGTTGAATGATTTGGGCCGAATTTATATGTTGCGCTACCGTCCGGCTTATTCAATGCATGCAAGACCAATTGGAGATTATCCTGGGAAATGCGAACAAGCCAAAGCGATCATGCTTATGATTCAGAATAACCTGGATTACGCTGTTGCTCAACATCCACATGAATTAATTACATACGGAGGAAACGGTGCTGTATTCCAAAATTGGGTGCAATACCGATTGACAATGAAATATTTGTCTGAAATGACTGATGAGCAAACACTTACTATGTATTCAGGCCACCCGATGGGATTGTATCCTTCGCATAAAGATGCCCCACGCGTGATTGTAACGAATGGGATGATGATTCCAAATTATTCGAAACCAGATGATTGGGAGAAGTTCAATGCGTTGGGTGTTACTCAATATGGACAGATGACAGCAGGATCTTATATGTACATCGGACCGCAAGGAATTGTGCATGGAACAACGATCACTGTTTTAAACGGATTTAGAAAAATAAATAAGGAACCCGCTGGATCATTGTTTGTGACTTCTGGATTAGGAGGAATGAGCGGTGCGCAGCCAAAAGCAGGCTCTATTGCGGGATGTATTACAGTTTGTGCAGAGGTCAATCCTAAGATGGCTAGGATCAGACAAGATCAAGGTTGGGTAGATGAAATCATTGAAGATTTAGATGAATTGGTTGCTCGCGTTAGAATTGCGCAAGAAAACAAGGAAGTTGTATCGATCGCTTACTTAGGAAACATTGTTGATATCTGGGAGAAATTTGACGAACAGAACATTCACATTGATTTGGGATCGGATCAAACGTCGCTTCACAACCCGTGGGCTGGAGGTTATTATCCAGTGGGACAGTCTTTTGAGGCTTCTAACGAGATGATGGCAGAGAATCCAGAGCTCTTTAAGGAAAAGATTAAAGAAACGCTTAGAAGACACGCAGAAACAATTAACAAGCATACCGCAAAAGGAACGTATTTCTTCGATTATGGAAATGCATTTTTACTAGAGGCATCTAGAGCTGGAGCGGATGTTATGGCGGAAAATGGAATTGATTTTAAATATTCATCATACGTTCAAGACATCATGGGGCCCATGTGTTTCGATTATGGTTTTGGACCTTTTAGATGGGTTTGTGCTTCAGGTAAACCGGAAGACCTTCAAATTACAGATGATATTGCCTGCGAAGTTCTAGAGGAAATTAAAAAGAACAGTCCTGTTGAAATTCAACAACAAATGGCCGATAACATCCAATGGATTAAAGGGGCACAAGAAAATAAATTAGTTGTCGGATCTCAAGCGCGTATTTTATATGCCGATACTGAAGGAAGAATGAAAATCGCGAAGGCATTCAACGATGCTATTGCAGCAGGAACAATCGGGCCTGTAGTTTTAGGACGTGACCATCACGATGTATCTGGAACGGACTCACCTTACAGAGAAACATCAAATATTTATGATGGATCAAGATTCACGGCAGATATGGCAATTCAAAATGTGATCGGAGATAGTTTCCGAGGAGCAACTTGGGTTTCCATTCATAATGGAGGAGGTGTAGGATGGGGGGAAGTTGTCAATGGTGGCTTCGGAATGTTATTAGACGGTTCATCAGAAACAGAGCGTCGCTTGAAATCTATGCTGCATTGGGATGTCAACAACGGAATCTCCAGAAGAAGTTGGGCACGAAATGAAGGCGCTATTTTCGCCATTAAACGGGCAATGGAAATTGAACCAAACTTGAAGGTCACGATTCCAGAACTGGTGGATGATGAAATTATCGAAGGAATCTTCGAAAAGAAGTAAAAGAAAAAGGCTTGTCGAATTAATTGACAAGCCTTTTTAGCAATCTATAGGTTGGTTAGTGTTTTACAATTCGCGTTCTGCTAATTCAGTTTGTCATTTGCGCCTCGATCGAAGCCACATAAATACTAGGAAAACGGAAATGAGGGATACTATTCCCAATGCTATTTCCATTTTGCCCAAACTGTTTTCCCATTTTTTTTGCACCTGTTTTTCTTTTTTAAGAAGTTAATCCGTTTGAAGTGCTTTGAGTTCGGCCTTATTTAAGATGTTTTTCTGCTGTTTTAAAATGATAAGAATGGAGTCCGAATGATCGTACAAATTGTTCATTGCAACTTCTTGGCTGTCAATTCTAGCCATTAAACTTAATTCATTATCTGATGGACCTCTTAAAGTGGCTGAGGTAAAAACTTATGAAATGGGTATTTTGTAGAAGGTTGGATCAGAACTTACAACTCAAGGTACGCATTGGAATTCGAGATGCTTAATAGAAAAAGTAGTGCAGTTAATACTGTTCTCATAATTTGGAGGCGTTGATTCAACTTATCATACAATGATAAACACCTTAATTTCAATTGCTAAGACATTTGCCTCAATTCACCAATCGATGAATAATACAAATAACAACTCACGTTTGGATAGCCCATTTCCACAAGTGTGTTCTGATAAGACTTGATTTGCTTTTCGTCTTTGTTTTTAGGTAATCCAGTTTTGAAATCAATGATAATTGTTTCATCTGCTTTAATCACAATTTTGTCCGGGCGAGCCATTGTGTTTTCATCAACTAAAATTGCTTGCTCATTCAAAATCTGAACGTTGTTACTAATCAAACTTTGATATTCAGCCAGGTTGTAAAGTTGCGTTAAGCGCTCAATGAGTTGTTTCGAATTGGCAACTGAAATTTCACCCGAATGAATTCCTTCGTCGACTTTATTTTTGATTTCATCAACAGAATTAATTCTACTTGTCAATAAGTGAAATTGAATTCCAAATTGCATTTCGTTACTCAGGAAATCAGCGGTGTTTAAATCTGGATTGTCTTGAAAAGCAATATCGGGAAACCACAATCGATCTGTAACTTCATCTGGTTCAAAAAGAGATGCAGATTCTTTCGCTTGCTTAATTGGAGAGCGATCACCGTCATCTATAGTAACAGTTAACTTTCCATCTGATTCTTGGGCCAAGCCACTTGATAAAAGTGTTTTGTGGAATAGCTCTCCGAATTTAGTGCTTTCAAAATCATTTTGAATATACAAGCGCTCCACGGGTCTTGTCATTGCAACGTAACACAAGTTGACATTGTCGGTGATGATCTGATTCATCTCTTTGTTATAAAGATTAATCAAAGGTTGAAGCACCTCCGATTGTGTAGGTTGTTTGTAAACGATGAAATCATCAATTCCCACTAAGAAACTGGATTTTATTTTCATACTAAAATTCAAGGTTGGAATTAAAACCACTGGAAACTCAAGCCCTTTGGATTTATGAATCGTCATGATTTTAATCGCGTCTTCCGCTTCTGGAATCTGAACGGCAATCTTGTCCTTTTTTCTGTGGTATTCATCCAAGAACGCTTTCAAATTAGGCCCTCTTTTCAAACCAAAATCATAAATAATGTCCGCCAAGTGATGGAGGTACGGGTTCTGCAATTCCTTAAAGTGAATGATGCGGTAGAAGCCTTGAATCAGATCGTAAATGTTCTCGTACTTGAAAAAAAAGTTTGAATACGATTCGAAATGATCAGCTAAGAATTGTCGATCATCGAAATAGCGATATATTCTGCCCGATTCGAGTTCCTTTTCCTTAATGTATTGTTTGTAATCGTCATAGGATTTGGAATTATTCCTGAAGAACAGTTCAGCAAATCGTTTCTTCTCATTTTCTCCTGAAGGACACAATCTCCATTTTAAAAACGCAATACACAATTGAACTTTTAAATTAGAATGAATCAACAATGAATCAGCGGAAACGACTCTATAGCCCGCGTCATTTAATCCAACTGCCCAAGCATTACATTCTTTATTTCTTCCCCCGAGAACGCAAATGTCGGAGGGTTTGAAACCGTCTTGCTTACATTCTTCAATCCAATCAATGATAGTAGGAAGTAAATCAGAAACGGCAACTTTATCGTCTTTCGACATCTTTACTGATGAAATATGAATCTTTCCGTTGATGCTTGATTTCGGAATTTGAGAAATAGAATTGTAAAACACCTGAGAATCTTCAGGCATCCTAGTTTTCATGTCTTTGAAAAAAGAATTGTTGAAATTGACAATACTTGGACTTGACCTCCAGTTATCGCCGAGTTCAGAAACGCTTCCCATTTGCTGAAAGAATTGCGACTTCCGTTCAATTTTCGGATTCTTATCCGGGTTATGAATTTGAGGCAATTCAACAAATTGTTCCGCAATTCCATTTTTGAATCTATAAATCGATTGCTTTGGGTCGCCAACAATGAGGTTCTTTAAGTTATTTCCAATGGATTCATGAATAAGTGGAACCAAGTTCAACCATTGTAAGTGCGATGTGTCCTGGAACTCATCCAAAAGAAAGTGTTTGAATCGTGTTCCCAAGCGCTCATAAATAAACGGAGCGTTTTCATCTTGAATCAAGTCCGAAATTAAGGTGTTGAATTCAGAAATTCGAATGATTTGTTCTTCCCTTTTTGTTGTTTCTAGTGCCTTTGCCATGTATTGAAGCAAAGCCATATTGAAGAAGTTGTTTAGAAACAAATGAACGGTTCCGTAATCTTGTAATGTCTTTTCCCAATAAGCATTCAGTTCGAGTAAGTCACGATTTATGTTGTCCGGAAATTTCTTTTCTAAATTCTGACTCAATTGTTTTTTTACCAATTCAGTGGCCAACGGAAATTTTTCATTTCGAAGAATCGTACTGATTTGATTGAACGTGCTTTTTTTACCTGGAAGTACAGTCGGATCAACAAGACTAATTTTCTCAGCAATCGAGGCACAAAGCCCTTTAAACTTCTTATCAATGGCTGCGTTTGTCGCGTACAATTCCTTGTGCACGTCAATTGACAAGTTCAATTCCATCAAGCGTTCAATCGATGCATTGTTTTTTTCGTTGCGAAGTACTTTTCCAAAATCAATTAGGCTTCTTCTGAAATTCCAGGAATTACCATCATCAATATTGGACTTCGCATATTTCATCAAAATCTGGCTCAAAGCCGATTGTTCTTCATTGCCCAATTGGTTCAAAAGATCATCAACGATTTTCTCAATGATTTCGGTTTCGTCCAGAACAACTTCAAATTCACTTGGTAAATCCAAATCCCTTGCAAACGATTTAATCAGCCTCAAGTTGAATTTATCAATAGTCATTACATTGAAGTCTTCGTATTGATGCAAAATAGATTCTAAAACCTTCTTGGAGCGCTTATTCACTTCCTCTGGTGAGATTCCAATTTCAGTGGCTAATGTTTCTGCAAGAATTTTAATTCCCGAATTTTGGTTCTTTTCGCGACTTATTTGATCCAAAGCAGAAATAATTCTTTCCTTCATTTCCAACGCTGCCTTGTTTGTAAACGTCATAGCTATAACGCTTGAGAAGATGTTGGAATGGTCTTTTTGGCTAATTAAAAGTTTTATATATTCCTTAACGAGATGATAAGTTTTTCCACTTCCAGCAGAGGCATTGAGAATATTTAGTACCGGTTTTGACAGATCGTTTTGACTTTAAGGTTAGTTAAAATTAAGATTCATTCCTTGAATTCAATCTAAAGTCTCCAACATTTAAAAGAAATAAGGTTTTAATAGCAGATGATTATGATTAAATTTGAGAACATGAAAATAGCAAACACAATTTTAATCGCAGGATGTTTGGCACTTGTTCTTACTTCGTGTAAGGATGATGAGATCATTACATGCGTACCAATGGATGGATCAACCTTAAAATTGACGGTTCAACCAACGTTTGGGGCACAAGATTTACATCTTGATTCTATCTACACAACGGCTGAAGGATACAAGGTTCAATTCACAGAAATTAAATTCTATATTCAGGATGTCAAAAATGGCTCATCAACAATCATAAGTGATGGTCTATTTGATTTTAGATCAAGAGGAACATTGTTGTTAGAAGCTTCTGGCGATCCGTTGGACTTTATAGAACTCCAAGCCAATCTTGGTGTTGATTCTTCTATCAATCACGACAACCCTTCTGAATTTCCGAATTCAAGTTGGTTGAATATTTCGAACTCAAACGACATGCATTGGGGCTGGAATCCTGGATATATCTTCGTTAAAATTGAAGCTAAAGCCGATACCATAGCAGATGGAAATGATATTTTCGATCACAATGTTGTTTTCCATGTTGGGTTGGATGCGAATATGCAAACATTAGATTACGCCAACTTAAATTGGCTAGCACTTGGAAACGATGTTCACGAACTGCAATTTGGGTTGGACCTTGCAACGTTCCTTCAAGGAAGCACCCAAAGTATCGATTTGCAAACCGAATATTCATCGCACTCAGCTCCAGGGCAAGAAGCATTGACGCTTAAAGTAATGGAGAATTTCAAAGAAGCCCTTACTCTTTTGTAAATGAAATACGCTCTTATAGCTTTTGTAATAGTTGCCACTTTTTTTTCTTGTAAAAAGGACAATGTTGGATATGAACCAACACCTTATGAGTTAGATATTCCATCTCATTTTCCGGATATGATTATTCCTATCGACAACCCAATGACATTTGAAGGTGTGGCCTTAGGAAGAAAGTTGTTTTACGAAAAACAATTGAGCGGTGACAATACTCAAGCATGTGCAGCCTGTCATTCACCACAAACCGCATTTTCAGATGGCAATCAATTTTCAACAGGAATTGACGGTTTAGAAGGAAATAGAAATTCAATGGCCTTAATCAATTTAGGGTGGCAAAATTTCTTTTTCTGGGATGGGCGCGCGGCGACTTTAGAAGAACAAATCCTAGAACCTGTTATCGATCCGATTGAGATGCACGAAACTTGGCCGAATGCCGTGTCAAAATTGTATGGCTCTCAAGAATATCGAGATATGTTTTATCAAGCCTTTGGAGAAACAGGAATTGACTCTGTAAAAGTTTCCAAAGCGATCGCACAGTTCTTACGGACAATGATTTCTGGAAATTCAAAGTACGACGTAATTTACAAGGCTGAAAACAACTTGCCACTTTCTGCTTCGGATCAAGCCATGTACGCGACGGTCAGTCCTGAAGAGTCGGCAGGATATGATTTGTTCAAATCTTTGAACGGTGCAGATTGTTTTCATTGTCACAATGGACCATTAATGCAAGTTCAAAAATTCAGTAATAACGGACTTGATCCAGTATTTTCAGATAATGGCAGGGGGGATGTGACAGGTAACCCAAGCGACAATGGGAAATTTAAAGTTCCAACCCTTCGAAATATTGCCTACAGTGCACCATACATGCATGATGGCCGATTCGCAACACTAGATGAAGTTATTAACCATTACTCATTTGGCATCAATATTAGCCCGACACTTGATCCATTGATCGAGTACGCTGCTCAAGGCGGCGTCCAACTTGGCCCATTCGAAGCTGATTTAGTCAAGAAATTTTTATTGACTCTGTCGGATGAATCATTTATTAATAATCCCGATTTTCAAGAGCCGCAATAGATTATTTTGCTTTTTTTGTACAGTAGATTCAAATTATGGTAGACGAAAGAAGATTAACGACAGAAGAGAAGGCACTTAAAATAAACCTTACTTCGGATATCTATGGATGTTTTGCGGAAATAGGTGCAGGACAAGAAGTAGCAGCTAACTTTTTTAAGGCAGGTGGAAGTTCAGGTACTATTGCTCACTCTCAGTCGGCTTATGACATGAAGGTATCGGACTCCATGTATGGTGAAGCAAAACGATATGTTTGCGAAGATCGATTGATTACAATGCTAAGCACTGAGTACGATTCGCTGAAAAGCAAATTACCAGGAAAGTATAAAGAATCGCGTTTTTTCGCTTTCTGTAATACAGTTGAATCCCTAAATTATCATAAGACAAATCAAGGCCATGGTTGGGTTGGAATGCGTTTCCAATTGGAAAATGAAGAACCCAATGATGTTGTTCTGCACATAAAAATGCACGATAATAGTCACAAAGCGCAACAAGAAACTCTTGGGATTTTAGGCGTCAACTTGATCTACGCTTGCTATTTTCATTCGCATGATTTAGATGAATTTTTATCGAGTATCGTTCAACGTCTTCCAAGAGATAAAATGGAGATTGATATGATTCGTGTATCCGGTCCGGATTTTGAAGAAGTAGACAATAGAATTATCGCATTGAACCTAGTGAAAAGAGGAATCACCGACGCAACTATGTTTGATTTAAGCGGAAGCGTTTTGCAGCCAGCATCAGCATTGTATAAAAAGAACATTCTTCTCATGAGAGGTCGTTTCCGTCCTGTTACTAAGATCCATATCGATATGATCGAGAAAGGAAAAAAACAGTTTTTAGCGGAAGAAGAAATTGACGAAGAAAACGTAAGAGTGATCGTTGAGTTAACGCTTAAAGACCTTACGGCAGATGGGAAAATTTCGGATAAGGATTTTGTTGATCGAGCAGAATTACTTGGATCCCTCGGGTATACGGTAATGATTTCGAATTATTTGAAACATTATAAGATGGTTGATTATTTAGCGACCATAGCAAGAGGACGTAAAATGGGAGTAATTGTTGGAGTTTACAATCTTCAAATAATCTTCGATGAAAAATATTACGAGAACCTTCCCGGAGGATTGTTGGAAGCATTCGGACGCGGGTTTGGACATAACGTTAAATTATATGTGTATCCGGCTAATAATGTAGATACTGGAGATATTTACAGTCTCGATAATTTCAGTATTCCTAAGAGTTTAGAAGGGCTTTTACAGTACTTGAAAGACAACAATAAACTGGCGAAATTTGAAGAATACAATCCTAAATTATTAGGTATTATGTCGGATGATGTGCTTTCAAAAATTAAGGTTGGAGCATCTAGCTGGGAAGAAGACGTTCCCGAAGAAGTGGTAAAAGCAATTAAGTTTTACAAGTTATTTGGTTATACCCAAAAGGAATCAATTGTTTAATTAGTAGTCGCTATGCCACATATCAAAAATGCTTTGATCAGATACCGCATTATTGATAAATGCATCCGTAATAAATACAATCTATTTCCTACAAAACGAGACTTGAGAGAGGCTTGTGAAGAATCCCTCTTTGGCAGTATTGATGGTGAACACATTTGTGATTCAACGATTGAAAAAGACATGTATTCCATGAAAATGGAACATGATGCGCCGATTAAATACAGCAAACTAGAAAAGGGATATTTCTACGATGACCCTGATTTTACAATCAACGATATTCCTTTGACCGACAATGATATGGAGGCGATTAGTTTTGCAGCTAAAACGTTGATGCAATTTAAAGATGTTGAGTTGTTCCGCCAATTTGGCAGTGCAATTGATAAAATTGTAGATCATGTTGCTGTTTCACAAGACGGAGATGCGCAACAGTTCGTTCAGTTCGAAACTGCAGTTGCTGATGGCGGAAATGAGTACCTTACTTCTATTTTGGAAGGAATAAAACTCAAACGTTATTTAACCTTCGATTATGCCAGCTTTATTTCAGGGGAAATGAAACCCAGAAAGGTCATTCCATTATTGTTGAAGCAATACCGAAACCGCTGGTACCTCATTTCATTTGACGAATCCAAAGATGATTATATCACTTATGCTCTGGATCGTATTGAAGACTTAGCGGTAACCAAAGAAGGGACAACTCGACCAATGGATTTCAATCCTGACAATTACTTCAAACATTCCGTTGGGATAACGAGCGGAAATACTGCACCGGAAAAAATACTTTTGAAAGTTTCAACAGTTGCTTCAAAGTACATTGATTCGCTTCCCATTCATACCTCGCAAAAAATTGTTGAAATGAACGACGACCATTTCGTTTTTTCTCTTCACGTAAATGTCTCTGAAGAATTAATTCGAGAAATTTTGAGCTATGGTGGCGATATTCAGGTTGTACAACCAAAAAAACTAATCGAAACGATACACAAGCGTGCGAGTCGATTGTTGAATTCTGAATCTTAATAGAAAGCAAATGCCAGCGAAGGTTACTAGGTATAAATGTATAGAACTGCAGCAGTCATATTCACAATTCCAATCATAATCACACTGTCTCTGAAAAATTGTTTTCTCTCGGAATTAATTTTTGATTGGTGTTCCATAATCTAGAGTGCAATCCTTTCAGAAGGTTTCCTGCAATTTAGATAAGGTTTGCCAGGAATAACGAAATCACCAATTGTGGAAAGAAAAATATGTTTTCATTCCAAGGAATTGAATTATGAGCGTTAAAAACGATTCCTAAAAAACCTGCTAAAGTAATTCCAATCAAATTGTAAAGCGTAATTCGGAACAAGATCCAGGCTATATTTTTTAATAAGGCTCAAAAAAGTATGATAATTCAAAATTCGAATGGATTAAAATTACTCTTTTCTACATTCTAAGTATCTTAGCGATAGAATAACTTTAGAGTATGGAAATTATAGTGTCGATAACAAATGGGGTTTGTGAATTAAGAATGAACCGACCAGAAGTATTTAACTCATTTAATAAATCAATGGCGTTGGCTTTGCAAAAAGCACTGGATGATTGCGTTGATAATGATGAAGTGAGAGCAATAGTTATAACAGGAGAAGGAAAAGCATTTTGTGCTGGACAGGATTTAGCCGAGGCGACCGATCCAAACGGACCTGAATTACAATCCATCGTTCGCGAACATTACAATCCAATAATAAAGAAAATCAGAGAAATTGAAAAGCCAGTAATCGGCGCCGTTAATGGCGTGGCTGCAGGTGCCGGAGCAAATATCGCTTTGGCTTGTGATGTAACATTCGCCAAAGAAAGTGCTAGTTTCATTCAGGCATTCTCGAAAATCGGACTTATTCCAGATTCAGGAGGAACCTTCTTTTTACCAAGAATTGTTGGAATGCAGAAAGCGTTGGCTTTGATGTTTACTGGAGATAAGGTGGGAGCGAAAGAAGCGGAGAGTATGAATATGATTTATAAGTCCGTTGAAGATGAGCAATTCGAAGAAACCGTTAATGCCTTTGCAGCGAAATTGGCCAAAATGCCAACGAAAGGATTGGGCTTAACGAAAAAAGCGGTGAATGCAAGTTGGTCAAACGACTTAAACGCCCAATTGGATGTTGAAGAGAAATTGCAAACCGAAGCTGGTAGCACTCATGATTTCAATGAAGGTGTTGCCTCGTTTTTGGAGAAAAGAAAACCGGAATTTACAGGAAAGTAGGCGTGAAGTAGTAGAATCAGATATTAGAATTTAGACGCCCGAGATTTAGAAAGCGGATCGTCTAACATCTAAATTTTAAAAGTCGAATAATCGAGTGATCGGAAAATAAAAAAATCGAGATTAATGGTAGTAGGAGTTTTAGGTGCAGGAACAATGGGGTCAGGAATTGTTCAAGTCGCGGCACAAAATGGACATAAAGTTGTTCTTGTAGATTTAAATGAACAGATTTTAAAACGTTCAAACGATGGATTATTGAAGATTATGAACCGTTTGGTTGAGAAAGAACGAATTACGCAAGACCAAGCTGATTCAACAATCGCGAATGTTTCTTACAGTCAAGACATTCATGATTTCAATGAATGTGGAATTATTATCGAAGCGATCGTTGAAAATATTGATGTTAAATCGAAGGTGTTTACACAATTGGAGCAAATTGCACCGAAGAGATGTATCCTGGCTTCAAATACAAGTTCATTATCAATCGCATCGATTGGTGCAGCATTGCAAGATCCAAGTAAGATTATTGGAATTCATTTCTTTAATCCTGCTCCGTTAATGCCATTGGTTGAAATTATTCCAGCGGTTCAAACGTCAGAAGAAACATTGAATATTTCACGTTCGCTAATCGATGGATGGGGAAAAGTGACGGTACTTTGTAAAGACACGCCTGGTTTCATTGTAAATAGAGTAGCGCGACCGTTCTACGGAGAAGCGTTGAGAATTTATGAAGAAGGGATCGCAGATTTCGCAACAATTGATTGGGCCATGACTTCAATTGGTGGTTTCAGAATGGGACCTTTTACGTTAATGGATTATATTGGTAATGATGTCAATTACACCGTAACTGAAACAGTATTTACCGCATTCTATTTCGATCCAAGATACAAGCCATCGTTCACTCAAAAGAGACATTCGGAAGCGGGTTATCTAGGCCGTAAATCGGGGAGGGGTTATTTCGATTATAGAGAAGGAGCTGCTAATCCAAGGCCAATTGAAGATGCTGTTGTCGGACAACAAATCTTTGACAGAATTTTGGTGATGTTAATTAATGAAGCTGTTGACGCTGTTTTCTTAAACATTGGATCAAAAGACGAAATCGATCTCGCAATGACGAAAGGTGTTAATTACCCGAAAGGACTTTTGAAATGGGCGGATGAAATTGGATTGGAAAATGTATTGCTTAAACTTGAGGCAATGTTCGCTGAATATGGAGAAGACAGATACCGACCGAGTCCATTAATGAGAAGAATGGTGAAGAATGGAGAACGTTTTTTCGAGTAAATCTAGCGATTGAACCATCTAAACCCTTCTCTTTAAGGACTTATGATTATTTTTAATGAAAATGACTACTTATGAAAAAGTTCGCCTCGATAGCTGCAGTATTTGTTAGTATCCTTGTTTTAAACAGTTGTGGAGACCCTGCTGAGCAGATTAATAAAAATTTAAGGACGGAGCGAATTCCTGTGGTTTTAAACAAATCAGACATTTTCAAGGGAAATATCGTTCTCGCGTTTTTAGACAATGATGAGAAATACATTCAAGAAGCGAATGAACTTTTCTTGAAAGGGTTGAATTCGTTCAGAAATGAAAGTGATCTAGACAGTGCGGATCAATATTTTACAGAATCTATTCTGAAAGAACCTTCCTCAAAGGCCTATTTTGAATTGGGAAATGTTTACATGGACTTGAAAGAATATGACAATGCCATTTCCGCTTATGGCGTTGCCGAGCAATTGAATTACGAGCCATTCTCAAAGATTCTATATAATAAGTCTTGTATTTATTCCCTAGAGAAAAACCCAGAGATGGCAGGGCAGTACCTTGAGTATGCGATTCAAGCAGGATATATTAATGTTGAGTATATTCAAAAGGATAAGGATCTGACGGAATTGAGGAAAACGCACCATTATCAGAAAGCGATTGACAAAGGTTTGCGCGGAATATCGAACAGTGAGAACCTATTCTGGTTGCAGTTCAAAAAATTGTTTGCTCTTACAAACGTTCCTTTGAAATTGGATCCTGAGATGAGCAACGAGATGTCTGAAGCCTTGAACTATATTTCATACGATTATGAAAAATACATTTCAGAAATGCGTGATGAGAAATTCTCTCGTGAAGTCAGTAAAGGGTTTTTCTATTATGCTCAGCCTTACGAAAATGAAAACTTCGTTGCCGTTGTTTATATCGTGAAAGATGAGTTTATGGGCGATTATGCTCCTTTGACGTACATGATGGCGACATACACGCATGAAGGAAGATTGATTGATAAAGAACAGATTGGAGGAAGATCTTCATTGTCGAAACCAATGCTTATTTCTACGCTTCAAAAGAACAGAATCATTAAAGGAGAGTTTAGAGAGCCTGTTTATGAGAAAAACCCAGATGAACATGGATATTACGACAACAAAATGATCTCGTCTAAATTGGTTGGAACGAAGAACTTTAGTGTTTCTAAGACTGGTGAAATTGCGGTTACCACAGAAGAACTAATTTAAAAACACTTCATCATCATCTATTAATTCTGATGACTCAATATCATCTTTTCTAGTAGTGTTTGCTTGATAGTTAAAGTGTTTGATTAAGTAGTGTGGATATTTCAATAGAATCATTGTTTCTACGAGAACTAAATTGATTGTCCAGCTGCTATACGCTAGAATCAAGTACGTTTCCTTTGGCCCAATGTGAATATTAAAAACATCGAATAGATAAGCGAAAAATCGTAATGAGACTGCCGAAAGAGTTAAAGCGTAGCTTCTCAAGTTCCATTTAATGTGATTCAGTACATCGCCCTTTCTTATTTTTCGATAAGAGATCCAAGTAAATAGAATCCAAAGAATTGAGAGCATCACAAAACTTGATTGCGTTGCTCGCCCTCCGTTTGCATACAGCGACATTATAAAAGCTGTTGGGCCAGTAATGAAGAGAACAACAATCACATAGAAATAACCTGCAACCTTGTGAACTTTCGGTTTGTGTTTTATTATCCATCTGTTGAATTGAAGCAATCCGGCGATTATAACAATGGGACTCGTGAAAACGTGAATATAGAAACTATAACGCCAGGGCCTGATGTGATAAATAAGCTGCTTGGTTTCGAGGAAGTCTACATCACTTTTAAAAGCTGTGAAGCGCAGCGAGAGTAGGATGAGTAAATACGATGCATATGCGATAATTAGAAACGCGCCTAAATTAAGTGAGCGCTGAAGAAACGATTTGAGTTTCATCTAATACCACATCATCCATAATTCATGCTTCCCTTTTCCTTTCAAGGAGTAGTCGCCATTTTCCTTGTCGACCATGTCAAGTTCCAAGATGTTGTTCGGGAAGATATCATTGGGTTCCCAATTGATTGTTACATGCGTTCCTTTTAATGACCACGAACCTTTCAATTCGTTCATCTGCTCCAAGGCATTATCTTTAACATCGTTTTCAAGATTCTTGTAATAGTTTAAAGTAACCAAACCATCTTCCTTGAAAGAATACTCACCGATTGAATCTGACAAATAGTAGAAAACAGTTGCGAAATTCGAAACGGTGATGTCCTCCAATTCATCATGATCTGTGCGATCTAAATCTGTTATGATTTTTTTTAGTTTAAATTCTTGACTTGAAATTTTACCGTTGTTTGATTCCCAAGAACCATAAGGCGAATCGTCTTTTCCGATGAAGTTAATTGTAAAGACACCATCGTATTCATTGTCTCCTGGTTCAGCCATCACAAGTTGAACAGTATCACCGCTGCGGCTTACTTTACCCGTAATGTTTCGTTGAAGTCCTTTGTGAATATTGTAACCAATCGCATTCGTTTTACTAATATAATTCAAAATGATTCGAATATCACTTCCGCTAAATCCGCCCAAATACATTCCTTGTAAGGTATCATAATCATATAAATCTTCTTCTGGAATTGCAGGTTCTAACTTGTTTACAACAACCTCTTCCTTTACTTTTGGTATTTCTGAACAAGAAAAAAGAACGATTGATAGAATGCAAATTGAGAAAATAGTGCGCATGGTTTCTGTAGATTTTGGTTCTGAGATAAATCTACGAAATTCTAGTTAAAAAGAGATATGGCTTGTTTGAAATAAAACTGATCCCGATCGCTGCTTTTTAAGATTAAAAGACTTAAAAATAAATCCGGTTGCTTTATTGCGCTTGGATCATCCGTGCGGTCTAAATGAGAGTAGAAAGTGTTTGGATTAATTGCTATTAAAAAACCGGATTGTGGTAGTTTAACCAAAAGTGTTCCCGCATTTCCTGCATAGAAACTTCCTCCAGCTGCTCGCCCTATTATTTTTGCCTTGCTCATCGTTTTTAAATGACATGCCAAAATCGCGGCAGACGAAAACGTCCCTTCATCGGTAATAACAACAATTTCTCCCTTGAAGATGAGGTTCGTGTCAACGAATTCAGTTTCCTGAATTCCCTCATTAAATGATCCTTGTTCCATTCTCCTCTTTTGCTGGAAACTCATCAAAGTGTGGCGCAAATAATGAATGTTAATCTTGTTGACGTATTTTCGATTCTTTCGAGTGTTCGGTTTTTCAATAATGTACCTACCAAGATTCACTCCTTCGCCAACCATATATTTCATGAAGGAGTATTGCATCACACCTCCGGTATTTCCTCTTAAATCAACGACAAGCTTATTGATCTTCTGTTCATTTAGTTTGGTGAATGCCTGCTCTAAAAAGTATTCATAGTCGGCCCCTGTTGAAGATGTAAATGATTTGAACCTAAAATAACCGTATTTGTTTCTAAGAATTTTAAACTTGCCATGATTCTGCTCCGAAGCGTAATATTGACTAGACAAATTAGTTAAGCGACTATTTATTGAATGAACAGGTGCTTTTCCTGTCTTATAGATTACCTCAATAGTATCCTTTTTAAGAGAAATGAATTTTACTGGAACGGAATCCGTTTCAAAGGGAAGTGCTAGATTTCTGTAAAAGTCAAACATTTGCCCCGCCTGATAATATTTGAAGTCCATTGAGCCTTCATCACTCGAAATGTACTTGCCCATTTCAAGCATCATTTCACTAATGGTTCTATTGTCAATGGAAATAATCTCAGCTCCAGCTTCAATCCATAGTGGCGACGAATTATCTAGTTCCGGTTCATCTTCAAATGCCAAATTACTTACTATTAAGTGCCGTCCAATTAAATACATGTCAAATGGCAGCGAATTCCTTTCAGCAAGCCACTCCATTTGCACTTTTTTGCTTCCCATGATTTGGGTGTGACCGCCATGAAGCTTCTCAATAACCGCACTGTAAAGTTTGAATTGCTCAAGTAGGCTTTTTTCAGAATTTAATTCTAATTTTAAATCCTTCAAGTAGTATTTAATGCTGTCTTTATCTGTATGAAGATCAATTATTCCCTCTTTTTGATTTAAAACAGTCGCAAACACATTATAATCTTGCTGTTGTTTATGTACAGATGAAACGTACATACTCGACATGAGTATTACAGCAATGGAGATTAACAATATTTGATTAAAGCCTCTTTTCAATAGGTTCAAATTACAATAGAATAATCTTCAAATTATCCTAAGTAACAAGATAACGAAAAATAAATCATTTCATTTTACCAAGAGCCTGTTTTTTATAGTAGCCTCCCTGTTCAATGATCTTAACGTAGTATTTTTTCGCCTGTCTCTTTTCGCCAAGTTTATCGTAATTTAAGGCAATCATCCATTGTGATTCCTCGTCAAAATTGGAGAAAGGGCCATATATGCAGTTCTTGAACGCATCAATCGATTTCTGATATTCTCTAAGGTTGTACAAGCACATTCCTGCATAGAAGTTGGCATTGATATCGTCTTTATACGTTTCAATAACAGTTTCGAAGCGGGTTAACGCTCTTTTATAGCTTCCTTTTGAGAAAACTCCAATTGATTTATCTATGTAGCTGCTGTAAGGAATTTGAACACCCTTCCAAATTGGATCCGGTTCCTCTGTATCTTCTCCCTCCATATTCGCGCGCAATCCGGTCAAAACAAGCTGTTTGGTTTTTACTTCTGGTCTTGATCGGTAGTTTGAATAATCGACTAATTTCAAATCATGTAGGTATATTTCTTTTGCATGATCATGAACGCGTTCCATTTCTGGAGTAGGTTGTGGTTTATAAAGATTTAAGTATGGAAGCATATGAACTGCAATCTCCTTCTTCGGTGGAACATAAGTTGACTTTCTTTCTTCGAATTCCTCAACCATTTTAGAAGCTTTCACTTGTTTGTCTTCAGGAGCAGGCGTCATTTGCTTTATAGTTTCCGGAATGAAAACATCAGATTCATCAATTGTGATTTCTTGATCTTCCATCAATGTTGTTCTCGTCTCTTGTTTGGCCTGCTGACGGTCGTTTTTCTCCTCAGGACCCGATGTGTTCAAGATTAACATCGCTGTTAATCCAACGGCAATGATTCCACTTAATATATAATAACCTGTATAAGAAGACGATAGGAATTTACGGTCCAACTTTTTCATTGCGGCTGTATCATACGACAATTGATCCCAACCGTCCATTGCATCCGATTCAAAAGAACCAGCAGACGATTGCACCTCAATCGAATGTTTAACGCTCTCGTCTGAAGCGCTACCATAATTGGTAATGTCTTCACGACTAAGCCTAGACTTAGAGCCAAACATTTTATATAATCGATTTAAATTCATTTCTCCCCTCTAAGTTTAATTTCAAATTTCGCTTACCATTCTGTATTGCGCTCTTTACTTTCTTAATGTCTAAGCGCAACATTTCAGTAATTTCTTGGTAAGATTTATCTTCTATGTAAAAGAGCTTGATGCACTCCTTCTGCTCTTCCTTCAGATCTTCAATAGCATCCTCTAGAATTTCTAATTGTTCCTCTTTCTCAATTTTCAAATTGACATCATCCGTATCCTCTAGTTCTCTTGTAAGTGAAGAGGTTAAGTTTCCCTTTTTACGAAGAATCATTAAACATTCATTCTTCGTTACCATATAGAGCCAAGATTTGAAATTGGATATATTATGTGATAAAAGTTCCCCAGGTAATTTTTCAAACAGATTCATAGCTAAATCTTCCGCATCGAATTTGTTCTTTAAGTATTTCATAGACGTACCCATAACCAAATGCCCATACCGCTGGAAGTATTCTCCGATGACCTCAGAAGATTGCTTTTCCTTGTAGGTCCGCAATAATTCGTCGTCTGAAAGTGTTTTATATTTATTTTTCCGACTAAATAGCATTCGTTATATAAGATGTACGCTTTTTCATTATTCCATAAATATATCGTTAAAAAGTATTCTTTGCTTACGTTTAAGAATATGAAAAAAATCACTCTTATTACCTCAGGTGGTGATGCTCCTGGCATGATCGCCGGGGTTCGCGGTATGTTGAGAAATATTTGAATAAAAAGATTATCCCTGTTGGCGATTATGATGGCTATGAAGGGATGATGAAAATCGGTTTAAAGAAATGACTTCCGATAACATTGTTAATATAATACAACGCGTAGGAACTGTCTCAATTGTTATCGTTACCGAAGGGGGATGATGCCTTTAGAGCAAAGAGATTCATGAGAAACTTCTACCTTATATGGATGGATTCACACTGCGATATTCTATTCTTGGACATCTTCAAAGAGGGGGAAAGCCATCTGCTTTTGACAGAATCCTAACGACAAGGATGGGAACTTTGGCTGTAAATGAATTATTAAATTGCTCAACGGACGTCATGATTGGATCAAAAGGTGATCAATTAGACTTGCTTTCTATCCAAGAAACTGTCGAAAATGAGGCGAAACCTGATCTGTGCAAATTAAATGTGATAAAAGATTTAAAACAGTCGTCTGATATGTAGTGGTTTATGGGGTGAATAGTGTCATTGGTCGATTTTTTTTTAAAAAAGAATCGAAAAAGCCATTGCTGATCAGGAAAGACTATATACCTTTGCCCCCGCTTAGAACGATAAGTAAAAAAAATTTGAAAGTTAAGGATGAGAAAATAATTTTAAAAAGGTTTAATTAAAAGCTTGTTAAAATGAAAAGAGCATCTATCTTTGCACCCCTCCTAGGACGATAGTTACAGGGGTTTTGAAAGAAGAAAAATTTGTTTTAATAAAAGTTTAAGAAAAGCTTGTTAAAATGAAAAGAGCGTATATCTTTGCCTCCGCTTATAACGATAAGCATTTGGGTTCTGAGAAGCGAAAAAAGACAAGGGAAAGAATAATTAAATATTTTTTAATTTTAAGCTTGTCAGAATAAAAGGAGTGACTATCTTTGCACCCCGCTTATAACGATAAGCGAATTAAGAAGAGAGAAATTTGTGACTGTGAATGGTTGTAGATTGACAATAAAAAGTTCTTTGAGATATTGAGAAATAAGGAAACAACGTAAGATAATAAATTTTACGAAATTAATACGAAGTTCAAGAGCCAACAAAAATTCAAAGTTTTATACAACGGAGAGTTTGATCCTGGCTCAGGATGAACGCTAGCGGCAGGCCTAA
>CAJVYC010000015.1 GCA_913009205.1 uncultured Fluviicola sp.
GGTTTTGCAATGTTATTTAATAAAAAAAAATTATCTAGGAGAAACAGTAACTGAATCAGTAATTACTGTGCTCCCACATTGATTCGATGCCCCAAGGCTATATTGAAATACACCAGACACTCCGTATTGTACCGTTGGATTTAGTGTTAACGTATCACTTATGATCATACCCGGAACTTCGTCGAAAAACCATTGATAATCTGTAGGCAATGCGTAACAATCGTTTACGACACCGGTAAACTGAATTAATTCACCTTCACATACATTCGCACCTTGAGGGGATAATTGAATTTCGGGTGGTGCGATCACATAGACAGAATCACTAAATTGTGGCATTTGACAACCCGGAATATTCCCAGGATAGGACACCGTTAGCAAAACATCGTAAGCTCCAGGCCCTTGAAAATCAAGCACCGGTTCAAATGAAGAATTCGAAGTAGAATTGATGAAATCTACACCAGAATTTGGAGAACAATTCTGAGGGTTCGAGTAGTTGATTTGCCAGTTTGATTCAAAAGTAGTTCCACAAGCATCACCCGTTGAATTATTCGTAACATTAACGACATCCGAAGTACAGAAAAAATTATCACTTAGAAGAAAATCAGCGGTTGGTTGGGGCAATACGCAAATTTGTTGTGTAATGGAATCTATTCCGCATTCATTAGCGCTAAAAAGGGTAATGTCATATACTCCAGGCGTATCAAAAGAGACCTCAAGTTGTTCAGAACCACTTTGCCAAAAATAAAAATTACTATAACCTCCATCAGATCCTAAACTGCTGCCAGGTAATAAAGAAAAATTTGAATTCGGTGTGATTTCCCAATAAAAGCTATTTATGCTGTCACAAGAATTTGTAAAAACATTAATTCCAGGTTCTGTGAGGTTGGTCAGCGTAACTGCATAATCAACACAAACTTCGTTTTCCGGCATCAAAAAGTCTGCCTCAGTTTGCTCAGAAACTACCACAGGTCCAAACGCAGCAAATGTTCCATTCGTATTACACGCATTAGAACTTGTTACAGCAATACTATATTGATTTGGATAAGACTGACCATTAATAACTGACGTTACACCACAGGAAGAACTTGTAAATAAATGTTCAAAAACAAATGGATTAGAAGGTAAACCTATAAAAATAGTATCAGTACCATCGTTGATGCTAATTTCATATTGGGTATCTGGTGGACTAGCAGTTGCAGAGATATTTATCTCATAAAGCCCGGGAACACAAAAAGCCGTACCTGATCCAGACAAAGTGAGAGCTGGTGGGTTAGAACCGACATAAACATTGAACGTCTCAGTATGAGAGCATCCATTAGGTAAATTTACCGTATATTCTAAATTGTATGCACCAGAAGAATAAATATGTGTCATAACAATTGAATTTCCATTGTAAGCGTAATTATTCGTATCACCGTCTCCCCAAACAGTAGTCATAGTTGTACCCAAAGGATACGTCGATAAACTGTCGTCTGAAAATTGGAACCCTCCACTTAGTAAATTAGTATTACAATACCTGTAAACTACTTCACCGTTAATTAAAGTTGAACTATATCCTGAACCACCAAGGCCGTTCATTGAAAGTGTTATATCAGAGATGTAGATGGTTAAGTTAACGAAAGCTGTATCCGAGCATCCGTTGCCATTATCTACCACTAACATAAAAGTTTCGGGTTGAGAGATTACCACAGTAGGATTACTAACGCTATCAATTAAATTGTTATTAAAATCAAACCATTGATAGCTTAACGTCGGATTTCCTGAACCTGTCCATGTGGCTGTGGGTGTCCCGCCAAGAATAATCTGCTCTCCAGCACACAATGTTTGGTTCGAGCCGGCATCTAAAGTTAAATCTGGACACCCCTGCGATCGCGCACTAAGATGAATAATAGTAAATAAGGATAAAGTGATAAAGATAGGTAATTTCAAAGCTGAAAATATTGGTTAATTTGCTTGTAATGCCAAAAATAATAATTGCTGGCCACTATTTTGGTTCTGTCGCATCTGTTTAGTCAAGTTCTAAGATAAGCATCTATTTTACTTTTTATACTGCCAAGGATTTGAATGACTTAAATTTGATCATCCCTGGTAAACATTCCTTGAAGACTTACCAGCAGCAGGTTACGCTTAAATATAATTAAAAAATCTTTACATGAATGAGTTTGTGTGTAAAGTAAATGATGAAAAACTGAGATGTGCACTGTGGACATGCTATTAAATATTACTCTATACCACTCGGTATCACTCAGGGTAATTTGAGGCTAGAATACTAAGAATTTGACTTAAGCCGGTGCCAATTTTGAGCATAAAAAACCCAGAAACCTTATGGAATATGGGTTCTAGTGACCCTGACAGGAAATAGATCAAAATTTTTAGTGCTTCTGATATTCTCGAGTTAGCAATAATTACTCATTAATCTTTTCAATAAATACAATGTTGTTGAAACATCTTCGCCTTCCTTTCTTCCTAAATTGACTGCCAGTTCGGCATACTCTCTAGCCTCCTCCTTTTTATTTAATTTAAAACAAATCAGTGCACGAGTGTTAGCGTTTGCATAGTAAACATCCTGATCCATCGATTTTTTTACCCAAACAAGTGCTATTTCTAAAATTTCTTTGTCCTCGGCACCAGCAAATTCAGTAATTAAAAATGCTTGTTGGTTCAATTCTTCCGAATCATTGATTTCATATTCTTCAATGTAAGAGATGATTGATTCGAAGAATTTCTTTTTGAAAGTTGGATAATTATCAGACTCTTGGATTTTAGCCATTTGCGTACAATTAAAGTAGTGGTGTATTTTAAAATAATCCAAATTCTCTTTTGCTTCTAGCTCATTAAAAACTTCTAATAAATCATTTTCCAAAATATCGAAATCAGCCTCTGTTTTTATCTTAAACATGGCTTCTCCAAAAAGTATATTTGTGAAAATTTCATCAATAGTATTTTTACCAACCACTTTATCAAACTCAGCCTTATGTTTAATTATAAATTTATAATAAGGATCAGAGGATTTACGGAAGAAATCGGAAATAAATTTAATGTTATCCTCCGTAAGTAGGTTAGTTTGTGTTTTCATATAATCATCGAAAACGGGCTGGTGATCCATTCTTCGTTCAAACAGAACATAGGTATAATTCTTGAGGAATTCACTACCTCTCTCTCCCGTCTGATATCGCTTTTCCATGCTTAAGAAGCTCTTATTAGGATCTGTAACCATTACAATAACCTTTTCTCCTAACTCAATCAATTCTTCTGGAGTTCGCGCACCAAAAGAACTGTGAACCAATTCTCCATCACAGTTCACAAAAAATAAAGTTGGATAGCTAATAATCTTGTATTTCTCAGCGATGTCCAATCCATCTCCTTTTTCAACATCTACTTTAATATTGATAAAGTTTTTATTGAAGAAATCACCAACCTTTTCATCAGGAAAAGTTTTAGCATCCATCTTTTTACAAGGCCCACACCAAGTAGTGTAAGCATCGACAAAAACTATTTTATTTTCTACTTTCGCTTTAGCGAGAATATTTGACCAATTATCCTTCTCAAAAATAATACCCTCCTGACAATATACTGTGGAGCTGTAAATCATCGATCCAATAAATAGTAGCAGACTTAGAAATTTAAATATTGTTTTCATGATTTTTATTTTGTTTTATTTAATTAATGTATTTTAAGAAAAGATTCAAAGCATCTACTTATCAGTAGTTTAAGCCTAATCTTTATACTCTAAAATATCTGCTGGCTGACAATCTAAAACTCTACATATTGATTCCAACGTTGAAAATCTTATAGCCTTCGCCTTACCTTTTTTTAATATGGACAAATTTGACATTGTTATACCCACCCTTTCTGAAAGCTCAGTAAGACTCATTTTTCGTTTGGCAAGCATGACATCCAGATTAACTATTATCACAATTATATAGTTAAGTTGTTTTCCTCTTTTAATTCTACTCCATGCATGAATACATGTGATAGAACCCATAGAACTAGTGCAAAAATCAATAAGCTAACTGAAGGCACATCAACGATAATGCTTGGCTCATCTAAAAATTTTATCATTCCATTTTTATTCCAAATTGATGATATAATTATTTCATATAAAAAATTCACAACCCAAACTAACAAAATCAAATAAGACAATAGTTTTATGTTTTTAATTGTCTCTTTCTGAAAGTAATTACCAACAATAATTAATTGCATAAACTTTCTACAATACCAAATACTCAATATTGCCAGAGACATCATTAATAATACATATGTTAGCACTATAAGTTTTGAAGATATTGGTAGCTGATAAAAAACGAGGTACTCAGGTGATTTACTCATTCCTAACTTCCCAAAGTTCTTACTAGTATTATCCATAACAGGAGAGAAATCAGGAACATTAATAATATTTGCAAAAGAATCAGTTGCTACATTATCTGCGACAACCAGGATTAATTCTTCTGAATAGTCAATGGTCTCTTGTATAATTATATCACCTGAAGATATACTAACTCTAGCGCCAATATCATAACCAAATGCACCGTAAATTAAGAATGAAAGTATAAGCCCGGAAAACAAAATAGATAACCAAAAAAATATTCTAGTTATAAAATACAATAACTTTATACTACTTGGATTATTAATTTTAGTGACAGTATTCATAGTAAAATTTTTCACGAAAATATAAATTATTTATTGATAAACAATAAATTTTTATCATAATACAATAAATTAACACCTACCATCAAAATAAAATTGCTAACAAAACCTAACCTTCATTAAAACGTAGTTTAGCCTAACATTAGCACAAGAATTCATCGTGATCTAGCTTTTTATGATTTCCAATATCTTTGAAAAATCCTCAAAAAAGTTTAAACTCTGTCCTGCCGAGGTCGCATAATAAAACCTAAATTTCTGTTTATCAATTGTTTGAACTTTTTTTAATCTGCAACAGATTTGCAACAACGCGATAAAACTCTTTACTTCGAGTTTAATTCAAGAGAGATACCCACTCCGTTTTAGATTCGTTCGGTTTATGTTGTTTTGGTTAATAATATGGAATTACTTGTGAACCCAATCTCAGTACCCCTCTTCTTTTCCGCCTTAGAATGTAATTTACCATGCACAATTGCGCTTATTTATAAAACCCTTTGTCTCAAATTGTAAACTACGTTGGGAAAGAAATTAGTTACGTTGGGAAGTTTTAAATTACGTTTGGAAAGAAATTCCCCGCGTTAGGGAGGCCAATCTTGACATTGGGAAATTGATGATACGCTGCCTTGAAATAGCTTTTTAGATTTGAAGGATTTAATTGTCACAAATTGTATCTTGTAATATTAAATAGCTAATCAAAAGCAATGAAACTAAAAAAAACAGGATTATTGTTGATAGGATATTAAATGAGTCAAATTGATGGAGGAATGGAAAGAGTAGATAGATTTAATAAATTATTGCAAGTGGCTAATGAACAACACACTAGATGCAGTAAGGCTTGGGTTGTAGGAGGTGATATTATATATGTAGAGAGCAGAAAGAGTGCTGAAATTGAGTTAGAGGATGCTAAAGAAGATATGCAGCTATCCGAAGAATTAATGAAGGAAGCTAGTCGCTTTGGAACAATTGTAAACATGGCGAATATTAAGAGCATTTCAAAAGGTGCGAGGGATTGGTATTCCCAAGTTCAGAATGACAACCCATGCAATATTAGCGTTGCATTAGTCGTAGATTCATTTTACAGCAGAATCATTGCTAATTTCTTTCTTGGATTTAAGAATTCAAGAACAATAATGAAAATTTTTAACGAAAAAGATATCGCTATTGAATGGCTATATGAACAATTGGAAATTAATAAAAGGGTAGGTGGATAAAAGATTTGATGAAATACAAGAATTTTTAATTCAGTTGTCCAGAGGTAATTACGACTATAAAATTTCTACTTCTGCAGCTCTGGAAGATATCGATGCCTTAATTCTTGGCATCACTATGCTTGGTCAGGAGCTCCAGGTCTCTCAAGAAAAGCATAATGCTTTGTTTGAGTATTCAAGTAAGGCTATTTTAATTTATGATACTCATTTAAAAGTTTTTGTTGATTCAAATGAAATGGCAACATTGCTGCTTGGTTTTTCTAAGGAAGAAATTCGCCTACTTACTATAGTTGATTTGTTTCCAAAAGATAAAAAGAAAAATACAGAAAGTAAAAAGGCTTACTTGAAAAGTGGTGGTCTAACAGATTTTGATGCGCAAATAGAAACCAAGTATGGAATACTGAAGTACGTTTCGTTTTTATCAAAAAAAATGCCCTACGATAAAGAGCGATTTTTTCAGATCTCCCTTATAGATATAACCGAATCAAAGGAAAAAGAAAAAAGCCTAATCGACTTAAAAGATAAAATAGAATCCCAAAAAGAATTTTATGAATTCATACTCAATAGCATTCCTGCTGATATTGCAGTCTTTGATAAGAACCATCGATATCTATTTGTAAACCCAAAGGGAATAAAAGATGAAAAAGTTCGAAAGTTCATGATTGGGAAGGATGATTTTGATTATGTTAAGTTTAAGGGTATTTCAGATGAAAAAGCAGTAAGAAGACGTAAGTTATTTAATAAAATAATCAGAACTAAAAATCATGAAACTTGGACAGACGAGCATATTGATAAAAACGGAGGTCGAAAAGTAGTGCAAAGAAATATGGGGCCTATATACGATGAGAAGGGTAAACTTCGTTTCGTAATTGGTTACGGTACTGATATTACAAAGCGTGTTCTAACGGAAGAAGAAAACAAGAAATTGTCTTTCGTTGCCAAAAACACTAACAATGGTGTTCTCATGTTAAATGAAAATAGAGAAATAACCTGGGCCAACGTATCCTTCTTAAAGCGTTCTGGTTATTCCTTAAATGAGCTAACTGGTCGAAGTGCTACTGATTTTTTGTTTGAAGGAGCGAGTCTTTCTGCTCTCAATAAAGTGAGTTTATCTTTGGTAAATCAGACAAGAATTTCGGTGGAGTTAATGCACAGATCAAAGAAAGGAAAAGAGTATTGGGTAGATTTAAACGTTCAACCTTTATTGGATACTTCTAATAAGCTCACTGGATTTATGTTTGTTGAATTTGATATTACACATAGAATAATCAGCAAGCAAACAATTCAGAATCTTAACGTGAATTTAGAAAGTATTGTTCAAGAAAAAACAAAAGAAATAAGGGTGCATGAAGTAGAATTGGAAAAGTTGTTGTCGAAAGAAAAAGGTCGGACAATAGCCTTGCGTAATAGTGAAAAGAAGTTAAAAATATCTTTACTTAAAGAAAAAGAGTTAGGGCAATTAAAATCAAGTTTTGTTTCCACTGCATCTCATCAATTTAGAACTCCATTGTCGATTATTCAATCAAATGTGGGCTTACTTGAAATGTTTGCCAATAAAATGAGTAAAGAAGAGTTAGAAAGGCATGCAAAAGTAACCAGTCGTATTACTGGGGCAATTGCTAAAATGACGAAATTAATGGATAATGTCCTTATTTTGGGTAAATTAACTTCAGGAAACGTCCATTACAATCCTAAGTCTTTAATTGTGGTGGGGGTTTGTGAGCAACTGGTTGAAGAATTCAATGATCTTACCATTGAGGGCAGAACAATAAGCGCTTTAATAATTGGAGAACCGTATAATGTATATTTAGATCCTAATTTACTGACGCAAGTTTTAGCTAATTTAATTAATAATGCTTTTAAGTATTCTTTGGGAAAGAAAAATCCTGAACTGGTGATCGATTTTAGAGCAAAGGAACTTGTCATATCAGTCAAGGATTATGGAATAGGTATTCCAAAGGCAGAAGTTTCAAACCTGTTTCAGCCTTTCTTTCGTGCTAACAATGTTACAGAAATTAAGGGCACAGGTTTAGGATTGAGTATCGCGAAGGAATACGTCGAAATTAACAAGGGGTGTATTGCCGTTCAATCGATATTGGGAGAAGGTAGTTGCTTTGATATAAGGTTTAAAAAACATAAGTTATGAAAGGAATCGTATTTATTTAATCCTCCCTTAAGATTAAAGTTATACTTTAATTATATACTATAAATAGATGTAATTCAATATATTATGTAATAATAAAATTATTACAGTAGCTCATGAGACAATTTATCTACTTATTATTTCTTCTAAACTCTTTTAATGGAATTACTCAAGATTTTAATCTTGAGGAGAAAAAACAAATTGATGACCTCCCCGAAATTATTTTGATTGATCTCAAAATGAGCGGAATGGGTGGAACTGAATTGCTTAAAGGCATTCTAATGGATGTTGATAAAAAGGGTAATTATTTTCTCCCGGATCAACTCGAAATTGTGAGAGAACAGTTGTCTTCAAAAATTCCCTCACCTGCTCTAAAAAGCGAAGACTTATTGTCGGAACAAACAGGATTTGGTTTTGTACGATAAAACATCAAGTCGATGGTTTCTTGGTTGAATTTAATTCATTGAAGTTGCACAGAAGAAAATATTAATTCTTTAAAACTCGATTGTTTGGCAAATTGCTCAAAAGAGTACGAATGTGTATCTTGCGGTCAACTGAGCAACAACCCAAAACAATCAATGATCCGTTTTTCCTTTCTATTTATCGCTATCTTCTTTTTTAGCAATTCAAGCTTTGCGCAAAACGATTCTTTGAATCAAGTCAAATACTGGAAATTCAGAAATAATTTTTTAGAGAAATTTATCAAAATTGGATCTGAGCAAGGCGAAAGTTTACCTGCTGGTTCTTTAGTGCCAGCCCGTTGTATTGATAATATCGTTTCAGATGGGACAGACCTCGCGAAATATAAGTACACTGATTACGGTGAAATGCACTGGGGAGATGGAATGATTCGACACGGTCATTACTTGGCATTGTTGGCTACCGAATACGCATTGAAGAAGAAGTATGATCAAGACCCAATTGGAACATTAAATGAACTGTATTATGCTATTCAAGTCATCAACCGATTGGATTTGGCTGCAGAATCTGAATTGAATTATGATTACGGTACCAGCTTCGAGGGCGTTTTAAATGGTTTTTATTTGAGAGAAGATATTCCCGAAGACTTCTGCTTAAATTGGGCAGATGAGCAGATGAAATTCAGATGTACGAATTCAGCATTTTATGAAAATAATAATGTTGCGAAACTAAGCGATCCAACTCATAACTATTACATTAAGCCACACTCGTCGTATCAAAATGGCCCAAGTATGGATCAAATGTCAAGTTTAATGGTAGGATTGTTAATGATTGAGAAACTTGTAGATAATTGCTTAATCCAGCCCAAGGAAACGGACAAAGAATTAGAATTGATACGCGAAACGAAAGCCATTACACATCGATTGGTGAAATATGCCTCGGATAGAAACTGGGAATTGATTGATGTAAATGGTTGGCCTGTTGCAAATGGAGGAGGAGATTTGTCTGCATCTGCTTATCCATATGTGATGGCGGCTCACAAAATTACAGGACTTCCAATTGATACATATGCTCAATATTTTTATAGAAGAAGACTTAAATTCCACCCCAAATACTTTGAAATGCAACACTGCCTTACGGGCTTTGGAACTTCTGGAGATCTCCCCGAGCAGGCCGCGGCATGTGAAAACTTGAAAAAAGGTCTTTTCCATCCTGGAATGCGATCGATGTATAAAAAACTGGCGCCTGGTGCTATTCCGGGTCCATTGAACAACCAAAACACTTCTACATATTTGGATTGGAGTTTTTCAGGGAATCACCATTCGATCAATATATCAAAACCGATTTGGAAGAACAATTTCGCAAACAATCAGACGGCTCGATCTCAATCGAATAAAAAAGACAACTTGGAACCTGGAATGCGATCCTTGGAAGGAGTGAAGTCCTACAACCTTGCTATTATTTTTAATTTGGGAATAATTGCTGGACATTGGGAAAGCAGCATGGCGCATTATTTTGGGAATAAAACAGAAAACCGCCAACTGGAATTGACCAATGTACTTTTATACGATCAAGTTCCGCAAGCTTCAAGAGAGTTTTATAGAAGTTATTTGGATGGAATGCCTGTTACTGGACCATACAATATTATTGGATTCAACTGGACGCCAGATCCAGAGGGGCCATGGTACGAGAAAAACTTGTGCGCAGCGAATGGTTGGGGTGCTGACTTCAGATGGACGGAATCAGATCAAACATTGGGTCAAGGAACAAAAGAAGGCGTTTACAGCGGTCTTGATTACATGTTGATGCACAACCTTTACTATTTAATTTACAGTGACGATTTACCAGAATTTAAACAATCGTTCAATTGCTTTTGCGATGAAAAGTTGCGTGTAGAATTTGCGAACACAATTGATGGTGAAGAAAAAGAAGCGTACAGAAAATTGAATTCAAAATTGAAGTATGTTCCAACCTGTCAATCCAATGTTTTTGAGTCCATGTTCAATAGAGTCAGCCAAGAGTTTGATATTGCCCCACTTTTCGATGATTATCCAGAACTTGGAATTGAAACAGTGCGCTACCAAACAATGGATGCATCGGTTGAGGCAGGAGGGAATCTCAATATTAAATCGCACTTTGTTATTTACAGCGAAAAAACATTAACGGTTGAAAAGCACGGCCGTTTGAATACCATTAGTGGAGACATTTACTTGAAAGATAGAGCTGTTATTGACCTGACAGGCGAATTGAGATTAGGAGCAGGGACTAAGCTGATGATTAGTTCAAACGCGAAACTGATCATGCATCCCGGAGCCCGAATAATTTTGGAGGAAGGCGCGCAATTGCATATTGAGGAATCTGGCAAGTTGGAATTTTACAACGGAGCCGAAATTATTACGGTTGGAGAAAACGTCGATATGATTATTCAAGGATCAATCAAAATGGTAGACGGCGGAATGTTCTCCGTGACGCCGCGTATTCGATAGAATGAGATCCGCTTTAACTAAAATAAATCCGAGTGGTTTTGTCGCAATCTTCGCACTTGTTTTCGCGTATATTCTATTCAAAATTTTTAATGTTCCAATTACGCACGATGAGGTTGCAACTACGGTGTTTTACAGTAAAACAAGCATTTGGGATATCATTATGTATAAGAATCCACTGCCGAACAATCATATTTTGAACACCTTACTGACCAAGCTTTGCCTCTTCGTTTTTGGAGCTGAAGATTGGATCATACGAATCCCGAATTTACTTTCGTTTATCCTTTATGCAATTGGAGCGTACCGAATTGTGAAAGCCATTCTTCCAAAAGATTCTCTTTTTTATATTCCTGCTGCCCTACTTTTCGTTGCTAGCCCTTACGTGTTGGACTTTTTCGGCTTGTGCCGAGGTTATGGAATGTCAGTAGCGTTTTGTACGTTATCAGTGGGTTATGTGATCACCGGGTTCTCTAATTTCAACCGAAAGAAAATTTGCTATGGATTAACATTCGCGATGCTTGCGTCTTATGCAAACTTCACGTTGTTGGTGTTTTGGGCAGCCATCACCTTACTTACTTGGATCTATTTTTATTTCGATTTCAAAAAGAACAACTCAAATCTTATTAAACCGACGCTGTATCTCTTTTTGTCAAGCGCGGCATATATTACTTTGATTGCCATTCCTCTTTACAAAATGCAAAGCACGGAGCAGTTCGAGTTTTGGACGTCAACCGGATTTTTCAATGAAACTATTTTGCCTTTGGTTCATCATTCGAAGTACGATTCCAGAATATTCATCACATCTGATTTCATTGCTTGGTTTAGCGTGGCCTTGCTTTTATTCAACAGCATTTATATTCTGATAGAGCTCAAGAAATTGGGTTCGAAACTTGATCTGCTGTCAAAACCAATAACAATTGCGACGCTTATAATTTTACTCACGGCAGGAATCAATATGCTTCAAGTTTTGATTTTGGATACACCAAACCTCAATGGACGAACGGCGCTTTTCTTTTATCCTCTGTTCATCATTGCGTTGATTTCATCGTATGATTTTTTCAAGAATCGAAATCTCGTTGGATTTAGAATTGGCTTTTCAATCTTAATGACCGCCTTGTTGATTCACCATGTTGTTCATACTTCAAAACCCTATTCTGTGCGAGAATGGTCCTACGACTCGAATACATTGAAAGTAACTGAATGGATTTACAATCATTCGGATAGAGGAGGTGCTTCGCTTGCCACAAATTGGATTTTTAATCCTTCATTTCAATTTTACGTTTATTTAGACGAATGTTCTCAGCTTGATTTAAAACCGAGTAACCGAGAAATAAACCCAAATATTGGCGCAGACTATTATTATATAATGGAGGAAGATTACCCCTTACTGAAAGAGAAGTTTAGACCTGTTCTTAAGTTTGAGAATAAGTGCTGGTTGCTAAGACGAATTCCAGATTGAAATAAACTACTGAAGCAACGCTGGAAAGTGAAGAACCCATAAGGAATCAACTTAAGAATTCTATTTTATCGTTGCTTTAAGCTTTCAAAGTACACTAATAATCGTGAATTAAATGTACCTTAATGAAAACGACATTAAATTATAAAAAGTAAACAATGATAATACAATTTAATACAGACAAAACAGTAAGTGGCAAAGAAAGAGGCAGTACTTATTTTACCGACTTAATCCAAAATGATTTAGAAAGATTCAGTTCTCATGTAACTAGAGTGGAAGTTCATCTTTCTGATGAAAATGGCAAGAAAGAAGGACATAAAGATATACGCTGTTTAATGGAAGCTCGAATCGAGGGGTACCAACCTATCGTTGTTACAAGTCAAGAAAACAATGTAGAAAAATCTGTTTCAGAAGCACTTGTAAAAATGAAAGCTTCACTTAAAACAATTATCGGTAAAGCTTCAAATCATTAAGCAATTTCCCTTTAACCTACTTAATAACAAATCAAGTATATTGAATACGTATGATCTAAATTAAAAAAGCCTCATATATATTTAGTTTACAAGGCTTTTTTAATTCTTAGTGATTCAAGTAGTGACGAAAAAATTATGATTTCTTTCCAGAGGAAAGCCCTTCAACTACATTTTTCTAGCTAAACTCCAAAATACGAATAGGGAAAGGGATGCTTATTCCTTTTTCATAGAATGCTTTCCTCAAGGCGATTATTGACTTTCACGAGAAATAAGAAAGTTTTTCTCACCAGTTTCCGCAATCCAATAGCGTAATCAATTGTAAATGTGTAAAGCGATTTCAGTTTAGTCGATTGGTGTGCCGTTCGAATCAGTTGTCAAAATTTCACTCATTAAATCGAAGAAAGGACGCATTTTTTTAAATGTTTCATTTGCAACTTGAGCAAAATCTTCAGCCAATACTTCCTCGTCAGAAAAGTTCTTTCCAAAAATAAATTGCTTGTACCTCAAAAGATCAATGTCTTTGTGTTCCTTATCAAATCCTTTCGGCGCCAATTTCAATTGTTCTCCATCAAGCGTTCCGAATGTTTCTAAAAAGTCTTTACTTGTAATAATCTCTCTCATTTCAGATGCATCCGTAGCGATTTCTTCACGAATACGTAATAAATCTTCCTTGCTTGGCCCCCAAAATCCTCCACCAATAAATGAATTACCTCCTGGTTGAATGTGGAAGTAATAACCTCCTCTTAATTGCTTTGTAGCTCTTTTAAACCCTCCACTCCAATTCGTTTTATAAGGTGCTTTGTCCTTGGAAAATCGAACGTCTCTATAGATTCGATACAAACTCTTTTTTCCTGAAATCGTTTCAATAGTATCGTGTTCGTTCATCAATCCCAACAACTCGTCAGCAAAAGCAATAATTTCCTCGTGCTGTTTCACATATTCTGGCTTGTTCTCTTGGAACCAGTCGCGGTCATTGTTCTTGCCTAATTTTTTTAAAAATGTAATGCTATCTTTTGAAATTGCTGCCATTATTACACGATTTATTCAGACTTTAAAGCTAACGAAAGATGTAACCTATTCAAAAGAAAATGGATGAATTAGTTTCGCCTCAATTGAACCATTGTAATGTAAATTTATTTAATTGGACGAATTATAAAGTCGACTCTACGGTTCGCCAACTCTGCTTCTTTATTCTCTTCAGGCCATATTAAAGGGAGTTGGTCGCTGTATCCTTCGAAACTTAATTTGGATTTGTCGGCACCTGCATGAATTAAGTATTTGTATGCCTTTCGTGCCCTCCTTTTACTTAATCGATACGAAGGTCCGCAGCAGACGTGTCCGCGAACATGAACGTGAATTGAATCCTTGTTGATTTGTTCGACCAAATAGTTGAGTAGGTATTGGTAATTTGGATCTACACGGAATTCACTGCCTGTGTATTTCATGTTGAAATCAAACAGGAATTCGTTCGGACCTAGGGAATCTTTCTTTTGTGCAACGGCGCTAGTTGAAAGTAACACATAGAGTAGGGCTATTGATGGAAATTGTATTCTCATTTACTTGCTGAATACTATGTCTACACGACGGTTGCGCATTCTATCTGCATCATTTTTCTCTGGATACGAAATGGGTTGAGAATTACTGAAGCCTTTAAACGTGAGTCTATTTTTATCAATTCCCTTTTTCACAAGGTCTCTGTAAACGATCTTGGCCCTGTTTTTACTCGCTTTCATATTGTTTTCACAGTAGACATGACCTCGAATTTCCGCTTTTAAAGTTGAATGCTTTTTTAAGGTTTTGTAGAGATAATCAAGGTAAGCTTGGTCCTCCGATAAAACATCATTTGTTCCTTCTTGAAATAGGATAGATAAGGCAATAGGTCTGTTTTCCACTATTTCTTCCAGGGCTGGTATTTCAAGCGGTTTCGAACCTTTTCCGTTGAAGTTATCTTTAGAGAACTCGGTTCGATTAAGTCAACGTGTTCTAACAATTTCCCTTTTGAAAGTCCTGTTGCTTCTGAAGCGATCGTATCAAAATAGATAGACTTCATTTCAACTTTCGCCAATGAAGCAAAAGAGGAAAGGACCAATCCAAGAAGTAACAACAATTTCATCAATTAATTAAACGTAAAGTTGAAGTGTTAGGTTACAAAAAAGCCCGTCTCGATTAAATCGTGACGGGCTTTTAATGGTATTGATACTATTTATTTGAACTCGTTCAAATCAACTTTCACGTTAATTTCACGAGACTTAACTTTTCCTGACAATTGCATTCCGCTCACGAATAAGTTAATCGTATCAGGGAATAAGAAACCGCCATATTCTTTATAATCAGCATAAGTATATGTTACTTCTTGCATTCCTTGCTCCGTTGCAGCCATCATAACAGATGCAGTTTTTTGGAATGTTTCTTTGTCGAAGTATTCGAAGGTCACCTTTTTCGATTCGGTCAATTTAAGAACGTAACAAGGTTTACCGTCGTATATTTCAATCCCCGTTAATTCGTAATCCATTCCAGATTCAGCGTAGTTCATTTCAGGAATTAAACCGTAAGATTTCTTTTTCTCAACGATTTCTTCTTCTGTCATTACTTTTGCTCCGCCTTGTCCTCCGCTTCCGCCTTGCTTACCATCAAAGTGTGACTTCTGAATAGTCATCCCCATCATTTCCATCTTCGAACCTTCAGCTCCTTTTGCAGTCCAAATTGTTGTCGATAATACTGGTCCAGGTGCTTGAGGGATCTTCATCTCAATTATAGTTTTGTGTGTTTTAACACTTTTCAATTTCTTTTTCAAGGCTTTTCCAATAGACCCCACGGCCATCATTGTTGAGTATTTTTCCAATAATTGATCTGCAGAAATATCAGCTTCCATTTTTTCAGATGCCTCATTTCCGAAAGCGTCTAACTTTTCGATTTTACCGTCTGAATCAAACTTCGTGATTCTGTCAATAACTTCTTCGTTACCTACAACAACAATGTTACAGTTACTCCCTGTCATGTACTTTTGCGCAACCATCAAAATATCCTCTTTAGTGACAGCCTCCAATTGTTTCAAGTACGTTTGGTAATAATCTTTTGGCAATTCATTTCTGATAATGTTCAATGCAAATCGCGCAACGGTTGAAGGCTGCTCCAAAGAACGGGCAAAACTTCCTGCCATTGAAGATTTCGTCATGCTTAGCTCTTCATCTTCCACAAGTCCTAGAGTTATACGATCTAACTCCATAAGAATTTCAACGATTGCTGAATCCGTTACATCGTTTCTAAAGTTACCTCCTGCAGAGAAAGTACTTCCGTAATTATCAACGCTAGCTCTTGATCTACAACCGTAAGTGTATCCTTTATCTTCTCTTAAGTTTTGCATCAAACGATTTCCGAATACTCCACCACCAAGAATTCCATCAAGAACTTTCAATTTCAAGTAATCTTCATTACTAGGTTTAATATCCAATGGATAAGTGATTGAAATCACAGATTGATCCGCGCCAGCTTTATTTACGAAAATAACTCTGTTTCCTTTTACACTATTAGCGCCAACTAATTCTGCTTTATAAACCGCGCCACCTGACCAAGAACCAAAATTCTTTTCAACTGCAATTTTAGTTTGTTTAAGAGTTATATCTCCAACAACAACTAAGTAACTTCCGTTCGGGGTAAAAGTTCTTTTAAAATATTGAACGATTGATGCACGATCAATTTTATCTAAAGATTCTTGCGTCATTACTTCACCATAAGGGTGAGTACTTGGAAAGTTTGCAACTGCTCTTGCATTTCCTGACATTTCAGCTTCTTGAGATTTTGTAGCTAATAAGTTGTCTTCATTCTGTGAAATGATACGGTCAACTTCTGATTGTGGAAAGTTTGCGTTCATAACAACATCAGACATAAGCCCAAGACCTTTGTCCATGTGCTTCGTTAAACAAGACATTGAAACATTGGTTGAACTAGCTCTTAAGCTTGCTCCCATATAATCAATGGCGTTATCTAGTTCATCTTTAGAACGGTTTTCCGTCCCAGACAAAATTAAAGAACCCGCAACTCCAGATAAACCTGCTTTGTCTCCTTCAACTTTAGGAGATGCTCCCATTGATAAGTTGAATGAAACACGAGGAAGTCTGTGATTTTCTGATAGAATTACTGTAATTCCGTTCGCTGTAGTAAAGACTTCAGAGTTTTTAATGTTAATTGTTGGAGCCGGTGCAGCTTCTGGACGAATAGAACGATCTATTTGTCCGAAAAGAACAGTAGGTAAAATTAACCCAAGTGTTAAAATATAATTTTTCATAGTCGTTTTAGTTTTGTCCGTTTTCTGATTCTTCAGTACTTTCTTCCATTGGCAAGTAATGAAGGACGATTCGTGCGTCTTGTGTTAAATATTTTTTTGCTACTCGTTGAATATCTTCTCTAGTAACGCTTAAATACTCAGACAATTCAGTATTGATTTTTTCAGCACCACCATTGTAAACATGGTTGTCTGCTAAATTTTCTGCGATACCAGCAATTGTTGAATTAGAAGAAACAATATCATTTTCATATTGGTTTCTAACTTTTTCGAATTCCTCTTGAGAAATCAATTCGTCTTGAATCATCTTAATTTGAATGTCAAACTCCGATTGTATTGCATCCAACTCTTGACCTGCTGATCCAATAGCTCCAAATAATGCAACTCCCGCTTGTTCTAATCCAAACGCGAATGCAAATGCTTGAACTGCCATTTGTTTTTGTTCAACTAAAGATTTATTAATTCTAGAAGAAGCACCACCAGCCAATACATCGTTCATCATCTGAAGCGCGTACATATCTTCATGCGTCTGACTCGGTGTTTGGTATCCCATAAATAAAGCTGGAAGTTGGATGTTATCATGAACAACCGCTTTCTTTACTTCTGTTAATTTTTCTTGAGGTTCAGTTGGTCTAGGAATACGAATTGGAGAATTCGATAACTTGTTCAACAACGCTCCTGCCATTTTTCCATCAGGATTATTGAAATTGTTAACGTCAAAACGTTCTTTGCTAATTCCATAGACATCTAAGAAAGCTTCTTCTTCCATAGTTTCAAGGTCACGGTATAAGTTCAACGCCTGACCCTTAGGGATACTGTTGAAGTACTTGTTGATCCATTTTTTAGTTTCCTGAATATCGATGTCTCCAGCTATTGTCAATGTTGCGTTAGCAGGAACGTAGAAAGTTCTGTAGAAATCAACGTAATCTTTTTCTTCAGCAGCATCTAAGTGCTCCATGCTTCCAATTGGCATCCATCTGTATGGGTGATCTGGATACATTCTAGAGAACATTTCTTCAATGAAAGAAGAGTAAGGTGTATCACGTTGTCTTTTTTCTTCCTTAACGACACTACGTTGTGTTTCAATTCCAGTGTTGTCTACTTTTGCATGAAGTAATCTTTCGCTTTCCAGCCAAAGACCCAACTCCAATTGATTTGAAGGTAGTATTTCATAATAGAACGTTCTGTCCCATGACGTGTTAGCATTTAAAGTTCCGCCATTCTTTTCAACGAGTTCGCTGTATTCACCTCTTTCGATGTTTTCAGAACCTTCGAATAACAAATGCTCAAAAAAGTGTGCGAATCCAGTTCGTTCGTCTTTTTCATTCTTAGATCCAACATGGTACAATACAGATACGGCAACAATTGGCGTAGATCTCTCTTCATGAAGAATTACGTGAATACCATTGTCAAGATCATACTCAACGTATCCAATTTCTCTTTGGGACAATCCAGCAAAAGAAATTGATGCTAGAAGAAGTCCAGTGATTATTAAGTTTTTCATTCTTGGTTTTTCTATTTTTTGATAGGTTACAAAGAAAGTAAGAAAACTGTAAAAACAGCGTTTAAATGTATGTTCGGACGAGAGTCATTACGAACGGCTTGCTAAATTCAGCTCTGGCTTAAAATTTGATTAACTTTGCTATATGAAGAAAATCCTTACTAGTTTACTACTTGTAATCGCCTTCTCTGGAAGTTCACAGAACATTATACCTCTTGTAGATTTCAACTTTTACTTTCAAAGTTTTCAAGACGGGTATTTCCGACAAGTGGAAATGCAGCGAATACAAGAGTTTAAAACAGGTGACAATGTTTGCGCCTATATCGATTTTAGAGGCAACATAATGGTTTACGATGGCGAAACAAAAGTGAATGTTGCCAATATTGAAACTGAATATGCTGTTTCAGACAATTTGATGGTTTGGAAAATTGCGGGGACACTGAACATGTGGGATGCGGGAAAATTACAAACCCTGACGTATCAAGTTGGCGATTACAGAATAATGGACAGCTTGATTGTTTATCAAGATTTGCGATTCAATACTGTTAATGCTTATTACAAAGGTGAAATTCATGAATTATACCAATGGACAGGAGATGCAACATTTCCAGATTTTGTTGGAGAAAATATCATAGCATTTAGAGGCAATGGTAATTTCAACAAAGTCTTTTGGCATGGAGAAATTTTCGATTTGGATGTTTGGCACAATCCATATGTTTACTCGGGTGGAACAGATATGATTGCCTTTAATGATCCTATGAATGGGACTTTTGCCATTTTTGAAAACGGTAGGTTTTATGATGTTGAAATGTTTCACATGGAATCATACCGCGTTGGGCTTGGTTTTGTCGTTTACGAAAATTTGAACGGTGAATTAATGCTCTATAAAGATGGGGAAAAGACAGAGCTGACGAATTTTGGTGCTAATTTTTGGGATGTTAGAGATGATGTTGTGCTCTGGGAGGAAAATACATTTATGTATACTTACTGTAAGGGAGAGACACTAGAAGTTGCTAGGTATACGCCTGAAGATTACAAAATTAAGAATGGAGTTATTGCGTATCGAAATATTATGGGAGGGGTCAACGTTTTTGTGAATGGAAAAAATCACGAGATTACCAACCAGATGGAATCGGAATATACTATTCATGGGAATTCAGTACTTGTGGAGCTGTTCAATTCGTCATTTATTTTATTTCAGAACGGAAAACAATACACGCATTAGAGAATTTATGAACATTCACTGAATGTACCAAAATCTCTGCTTATCTTTGGTCTTCAATTTTAAATAAGACACGCGATGAATAATTGGTTTACTGTAAAAGTAAAATACACAAAACAACTTGATAATGGAGCTCTGAAAAGAGTTTCGGAACCTTATCTTTTAGCTGCAATGACGTTCACGGACGCCGAAGCTCGAATTTATGAAGAGTTGGGTCAAATCATCAGAGGCGAGTTTAACGTTGTTGGAATTACAAGAACTGAAATCCATGATATTTTTGCATACGACGACGTTGATCTTTGGTACAAAGTGAAAATCAAATACGAAAGTGCTGATGCAGATTCTGAAAAAGCGAAAAAAGTAACTCAAAACTTCTTGGTATCAGCAAATTCAGTTAAAGAAGCTTATGAAAGAATAAAAGAAAGCCTTTCAACGCTTTTGGTTGATTTTGAAATACCATCGATTATGGTTTCTCCAATTGTAGAGATTTTTCCTTACGCTGAGAATTTAGATAAAGAAATCAGCAGAACTCCTATCGAAAAAGTAGAAGTTGAGGAAGAAGAGGAAGATAATTCTTCAAAAGGTGGAGGTGTGTTTTCTTCTTCTGGTTCTGATGTTGATGATGAGGACGAAAATTCTGACGAAGACGAAGACGAAAGCGAGATCGAAGATTCAACTGACGAAGATTAATACATTCAAATCCCACCTTAATTTACTTTAATTATGAAAGAGATTCTTGATTCTTTTAGATTAGGACACCATGAATTTAATGGTGGTAAAGACGGGTTTGAATTTAATGGATTAGACCCGTTTCAATTGTTCGAATTGTGGATGAATGAAGCCGTCGAAACCAAAGAGGTCGAGCCAAACGCATTTGTTTTGTCTACTGTAAATACTGATGCACAGCCCAGTTCAAGAATTGTTTATTTAAAAGACATAATTGACGGTCAGCTCGTTCTTTATACAAATTATTCAAGTAAGAAAGGAATTAACATTGCTTCGAATTCAAACGTATCAATCCTGTTTTTCTGGGCAAATAGCTCAAGACAAATTCGTATCGAAGGAACTTGTTCTGAAATCGATCCGAGTATTAGTGATGCTTATTTCGCTTCACGACCTAGAGGAAGTCAAATTGGAGCTTGGGCTTCAATTCAAAGTAAAGAACTTTTAGATCGATCAGAGTTAGAAGATAGGGTTAAGAAATACGAAATTGAATTCCCAAATGAAGTTCCAAGACCGGAACATTGGGGAGGGTATGGAATTGAACCAACTCGTTTTGAGTTTTGGCAAGGCCGTCCATCTAGATTGCACGATAGAATCGAATTTGAAAAAAATAGCGATGCCTGGTCAATTCGTCGTTTGAATCCATAATTATGTTTGAAATAGATCCAATAATATTCACCTTATCCAATGGGGTAAAGGTCGTTTACCAGTACCGTGAAGCTTTTGTAGCGCACATTGGAGTTATGGTTCATGGTGGCTCTCGTTTCGAAAAACCCAATGAGCAAGGATTGGCCCATTTTATTGAGCACTGCATCTTTAAGGGAACTACGAAACGTAAAGCACTCGATATTTTCACGGATCTGGATTCTGTTGGCGGAGAACTTAATGCCTACACCAACAAGGAAGAAATTTGCGTTCATGCATCGTTTCGGAAGCTACATTTCAACATTGCTTCTGAATTGTTGGGTGATATCATTCAAAATGCAACGTTTCCAAAAGATGAATTGGAAAAGGAAAAAGAAGTTATTCTCGACGAAATAATATCCTACTTAGATAGTCCGGCTGAGCGCATTTATGATGAATTCGAAGCGCATATTTTTAAGGGAAATTCACTGGGATACAATACTTTGGGCACGAAGGAATCTGTTAGTGGCTTTACTCGAGATGACATTTTGAACTATGTCGATCGCTACTTCAAACCGGGGAACATTGTGATTTCGTTCGTTGGCGGTATTCCAATCGACGAAATTAGATCTGTTTTAGAACACGACTTTGGACAAATGAAACCCGGAACAGTTGAGTTGATTAACGAGGCGTTGCCAAATTTTGAACCTTTTAAATTACTCGAAAAGAAAGCTAATTTTCAGACGCATACCATAATAGGAGGGAGAGCTCCTTCTTACCACGATCCAAAAAGAAAATCAATGACGCTGCTGACGAACGTTTTGGGCGGCCCGGCATTGAATTCAAGATTGAACCTTTCCATTCGCGAGAAGCACGGTTATGCATACAACATAGAAGCGAACTACACTTCTTATGAGGATGTTGGCTTTTGGAGTATTTACATGGGAACGGACAAGAAATACCTGAAAAAAGCGGTTGATTTAATATATAAGGAGCTTGAATTGATTCGAAAAGAGAACTTAACGAGCGATGAACTTGTAAAAGCCAAGGAGCAGTTGAAAGGTCACATTGCCTTATCCCTAGACAGTAATATGGAATTGATGTTCAACCTAGGGAAGAGCATTATTATTCACAACAAAATTGACTCTATTCAAGAGGTATACCGGCAAATAGACGAAATCAATTTACCTGAAATTCAATCGAGTTTGGAGGCTTTTTTTAATCGAGACCAAATGTCAGAACTAATTTATAAGTTTTAATAGGTTTCCTTAAAGAACTCTTTTCGCGTCATTTTCTTCGCGTCATCAAACGAATAGGTGATTCGTTTGACGATTTTACCATCTTATTTTTCATGGTCTATAAGGTTCTTAGTGTATCCAGCGCGCAATCTTCTTGAAATCAATCCGCCTAATACGAAAAGAACGACAGCCATTCCTACAAAGATGCAGTGCGCCGTGTCTGTGCCAAAATCATCGGAAAAAAAACCGCGTACCATTGCAATCATTGAGAAAAAAGAAGCACCACTGTAAGAATAAGCCTTACCACTAAGCGCTGCGTGAATTCCAAAAAGTGGAACAATGACAATTACCAAACCTGAAAAAATTAAATTTCACACGGTACCATCTGCGATTTGATTGTATTGAAATAAGATCATAAGTCTCAATCCAGCCATAGCAATTACTAAAACAATAAATGCCATCCAAAAGGGTTTAAGACTATCGTTTTTCGCTTTAGAAGGAACTATAGATATGCTTCTGGCAACAGTTTCGGGGCCTAATTGACTTTCTTTAACGTGCTCGTCATAAACCTGTTGGTGTGTTTGACCTTCTTTAAAAATAAGTGGTACGCCTTTTTATAAAATGCTCTTTCTGTCATTGTAGTTCCGTTAGGTTCCTCAAAATTCTCATTAAATATACAAATCCAATTTTACATGGAGATTCAATGGTATTGGGTCGTAACATTTGTACTTTCCTAAATAAACTCTAAAATTCAGTTTATGCTAGTAAAGGAAGCTTATTGGGAGTTTATTAAAGAGCAACTGGAGCCAATTGCAAGTTTTCCAATCACGTTCGAATTTTCTGTTATCATTGATAATAAAGACGTACGATGTTCAGTTCATTCTTGAAAATTCTAAAGTGATAACCATCTTTGAATTTGACGAATACAAGCATGCGAATAACACATTGAAAAAGATTGAACAAGAAATGGAAGTGCCTGTTTGTAATAAAGTGGCTGAGAAAATGATTACGAATAAGCGGTCTCGTTGATAATAAAATGATCTTTTTTCATTTTTAAAGGCGTTTCGCAGTGATTTTTAATCTAATTTACTCTAAAAACATGTTTTTTAAAATTTACCCCCTAAAATTTAGGGGGGTGTTGATAAAATTTTATAAAATATTCATTATTCTATTTTTATTTTGACTTACATTTGTAAAAAAAGGAAACGAATGGCAAATCAAAGAATGCAAGCTTACTACGATGTTCTTCATAGAACACCGAATCCTGATAAGTATGACGGTAAAGTTTCCGAATTATTTGGGGAAAATGTTTTCCACATGGAGGCTATGCGGGAATACCTTCCAAGTGAGGCTTATAAATCAATGAAGAAAGCGATACAGGATGGCACTCAATTGGATCGTAAAATGGCAGATCAAGTTGCTTCTGCAATGAAAGATTGGTCTTTAACAAAAGGAGCAACGCATTATACGCACTGGTTCCAGCCTTTAACGGGAGCAACTGCTGAGAAGCACGATGCATTCTTTAAGCCAGTTGGACCCGGGAAAGCAATCGAAAGATTCGATGGAGACTTACTTGTTCAACAAGAACCGGACGCTTCCTCTTTTCCAAATGGTGGAATAAGGAACACATTTGAAGCGAGAGGTTATACCGCTTGGGATCCTTCATCACCAGCATTTGTAATTGACAAAACGTTATGTATTCCAACAATTTTCATCGCATATACTGGTGAAGCATTGGATTACAAAATGCCTTTATTGAAAGCATTGCATGCGGTAAACGAAGCGACTGTAGACGTTTGTCAGTACTTCGATAAAAACGTAAAAAAATCAATTGCCACTTTAGGGTGGGAACAAGAATATTTCCTAGTTGATAAAGCATTGTTCAATGCGCGTCCTGATTTAATGATGACGGGTAGAGCAGTGTTCGGACACGCTTCCGCAAAAGGACAACAATTGGACGATCATTATTTCGGATCAATCACTGCACGAGTTACTGCATTCATGCGTGAGTTTGAAAACGAAGCAATTCGATTGGGCATTCCAGTTACAACGAGACACAATGAAGTTGCACCGAATCAATTCGAGTGTGCTCCAATTTTCGAAGAATGTAATTTAGCGAATGACCACAACTTATTGTTGATGGATATCTTGGAGAAAGTGGCGCGCCGTCACAACTTCCGTGTTTTATTGCACGAGAAACCATTCGCAGGAGTTAACGGTTCTGGAAAACACAACAACTGGTCATTAAGTACGGATACTGGAGTTAATCTTTTGGCACCTGGAAAGAACCCAAAAAGCAACTTGCAGTTCTTAACGTTCTTCGTGAATACAATTAAAGCAATTCACGACAATGCAGATTTATTAAGAGCTGCAATCGCAGGAGCTGGAAATGATCACCGTTTAGGAGCAAATGAAGCACCGCCGGCAATTATATCTGCGTTTATTGGTTCTCAATTGACCGAGCTTTTAGATAACATCGAAAAGAACGTGAAAGCTGGAAAAATGACTCCAGAAGCGAAGACTGAGTTGAAATTAGACATCGGCAAAATTCCACAGATTCTTTTAGATAATACAGACCGGAACAGAACGTCTCCGTTTGCCTTTACGGGAAACAAGTTTGAGTTCAGAGCGGTAGGTTCTTCAGCAAACTGTTCATCAGCTATGATTGTTTTGAATACAATTGTAGCGAAGCAGTTAAAAGACTTCAAAATAAATGTTGATACTAGAATTAAATCTGGTGATGCAAAAGACGAAGGCATTTTAAAAGAACTTCAAAAATTAATCAAGGAATCTAAGAAAATTCGTTTCGAAGGAAATGGATACGGTGATGAATGGGTTAAAGAAGCGGAGAAAAGAGGACTATCTAACTTAAAAGATACTCCACGTGCACTTCAAGTTTGGAGCGATAAAAATGTAGTTAAATTGTTCGAAGAAATGAATGTATTGACAGCTCGCGAGTTGGAAGCACGTCAGGAGATTGAATTTGAAAACTATATTATGAAAATTCAAATCGAAGCGAGAGTAATTCGTGAAATGGTTCAGAATTTCATTGTTCCAGCTGCTGTTCAATATCAAAACAAGATGATCAAAAACGTTAAAGGATTAATGGGTATTCTTGGTGATAAAGAGGGTAAAGCTGCTTCAAAAAGCCAATTGTCTATCATTATTATGATTTCTGATCACATGAACAATATCACAGAAATGAGCAACAACATGCTTGTGGCTAGAAAGAAAGCAAATTTAATTGAGGATATGGAAGCGAAGTCAATTGCATATTGCGATAAAGTAAAGGTTCATTTTGATAAAATTAGATACCATGTGGATAAATTAGAATTGATTATCGATGATGAGGAATGGAGGTTACCAAAATTCAGAGAAATGTTGTTTACGCGTTAATTAGCATAGATTAGAAAATGAAAAGCTGCTTCGAAAGAAGTGGCTTTTTTTGTCCCAAAAAAATAATTTGTTCTATCAGTTCGATCATTGGAAACGCTGCACTTTTGGATTTTGAAAGGGTTCATTGAAACCAAATCAATCGAACAATCGACTCTTAAAATTCATAAGTTCCAATGTCTCTGGCGGGACCTGTTGGTCTTCCTGCGCCAGTAATACTAACACCTACAGCTGGTCCAATTGTGTTGGGGTACGCGTTGCTTCCACCATCTCGCAAAGGCCCTGTTGTATATGTAAAGTTCTTTTCTGTTATATCCGTAAATTGAGGATCGATATTCCAAAGGTTTCCATTCCCAGTAAAGAAAGGATCTGTGAAAATGTCGTCACTTTTAATAAGGTTATTGGCCATTAAGAAATTCAGCGCGATTCCCGGATCTGGAATTGTATCATAAGCCAATTCATAGTCGGCAAAGCCATAAATAACACTATTCGTAATCGTTCCTTCATTGATGCTGGCAATGTAATCTATATTGTCTCGAACGAAGTGGTTGCTTATTCCAACCGCTGCTCCAGGTGTTGCAACATTTCCATATCCCAACAAATGACAATGATTAAAGTTGAAATCTCCTCCTTCTAAAACCAAAAGGGAATGAACTCCATTTCCAGAGATCAAGCAATTTTCAGCTTTAATTCTAGCTCCAGAATATAGGAAAACGCCATAACTCGCACAGTTTTGAATCACGGTGTTAGAAACTTTGAGCGTGTAATCTGTATTCGCAGGGTCTTCGCTAAACATGTGAATTCCAGATGTCGCATTCTTTATAACAGCATAATTAATAGTACTCGGCAATGCTTCTTGCATATAGATACCGTAATAAGCACCTGAAATATCATCGTAAGCTGCTTCGAGTCGATCTCCTTGGAACGTCACCGGGTTGGATTCACTTCCTTCAATATTTAATTGGCCTTTGTAATTAAATAAATAGGCTCCGTCATGAAGATAAATTTTCGTTCCTTGCTGAATGTTGAGGCTCGTAGCTGAATCAATAATGGCTGCTCCATAAATAACATGGGGTTTATCATTGGGCCAAACACCAGAGTTTATATCCAGTATTCCTTGAGAAAATATAGTTGTATGAAAGTAAGCATCCTGTCCATAGGCTATGAGTGCGACTTCTTGATCCTTTCCGTTTGTCCTAAATCGAACTTGATCTTCAATAATCATTGGGGTTGTTCCATTATTTGGATCTAAAGTGACTTCGACAAAGACAAATAAACTGTCATTTCCTTCCAATTCTATTTTTGCATGATTGGTTCCTGAGATTCCATCAATATTAATTCTAAAGGGCGAAGCAGAGCCGCCCATTAGTTCAATTTGCTCAATAGTGATTGTTTTGCTGTTGTTATTGTAGATTTTGAACTGTTGAGTTGTCGATCCTATAGTGGTGAAAACAGTATCAAACAACACGGTGTCTCGGCTAAACGAAAGATTTTCAGTAGAATAGAATGTTGTCTTCTTGCAGCTTGATACGCTCGCAATTGTTACCAGTAAGGCGAAATAGAAGAAATAGATGTAGGACTTGTTCATTTTTATATCTTGACTACAAAAGTAACGTAATTAGAAATAGGTTTATTTTATCTTTGTTAAAGTTTAGGAATTTAAAAAGTTTATATATCTTTGCAACCCCGTAAGGGAATTAGAGAAATTAATATTGTTATGAGAAAAGATATACACCCAGAGGATTATAGATTAGTTGTGTTTAAAGATATGTCAAACGAATATTCATTTGTTTGTCCATCATGTGCCGCTTCAAGCGAAACTGTGAAATGGGAAGATGGAAATGAATACCCGCTAATTAAATTAGATATTTCTCATAAATCGCACCCGTTCTTTACAGGAATTGTTCAATTCGTTGATACTGCAGGTCGTATTGATAAGTTCAACACCCGTTACGGAAAACGTAAGAAATAGAAAGACACTCAAGCTAAAAATAGTAGAGATCATTCCTTTTTGGAGTGGTCTCTTTTTTTGTGGTATAATTTGTGTTCGGGATTAACAGATTGATTGTTTATAATTAATAGCTCTAGCGGTCGAATTAAGACCATTGAATTCTAATTTAGTAAGCTTATAAGTATCTTTAGACTGTGAGATTAAATCTACATTATACATTGCTTTTTATTCTGCTATTCACAGGGGCATCGAATTCTAGTGCTGGAAGTATCGATAAGGGTTATAAGGCACTAGAAGTTCAGGATTATTTCAAAGCAAAAAAGTATTTCACCAAAGGATTAAAGTACAATAACTCTGCTGCGTCTCAAGGCTTATCTATTATATATTTCCGCAACGACAATCCATTTCACAATTATGATTCGGCCTACCAATTCATAGTTCGATCCATTGAAGGTTGGGATATGGTTAAGCAGCGTAAAAAAGACAAATGGGCAAAATATGGATTTACACGAGATAGCATTTTGTCATTGCGTCAAATTGTAAGTAGTGAATTTTTTAGAATGGCGCGTTCAGATAAATCAGAACTTGCTTATTCGACATTTATACAAAAACATCCTTGGGCAAATGAGAAGGAAGCTGCTATTGTAACGCGAGATTCAATTGCGTTTTTTGCTGCAGTTAAATTAAATAGTACAGATAGCTACAAGAATTTTGCAGGCAAGTATCCGGAAAGTGTTTATGCTGAATTGGCTCGTGAGAATTATTACGACAGTCAGTTCTATGAAGAAACAATTGAAGGCTCTTTGCAATCGTATGTTAGTTTTATCGAATCAAATCCGAATAGTCCACTGAGACCCTTAGCAGAGAAAAATGTATTTGGGATCTCTACAGCTTCAAATTCTTCCGAGTCTTTTAATAATTTCATCGTCTCATACCCACAAAATCGATTTGTAGATACGGCCTGGGTGCAGTTGTATGAGTTTGAATTGTCCAATTACTCTAAAGATGTAATGGAAAAGTTTTTGAAGACAGACGCCCCATTTAAAAGTAGAATTAAAAAAGATATAGAGTTGTTCGACTCAATCGCCCTTCCGTATTCAGTGAATTCCAAATATGGATTTATGAACGAGGACGGTAAAGTCATGATTCGAAGTTCTTACGATTTCGTAGGATTCTTCCAAGAAGGATTGGCTATTGTGGCGCTGAATGATAGGTATGGATTCATTAATAAGCACGGTGACCTTCAAATTCCATGTAAGTACGAATCGGTAGGTGATTTTAATAATGGACTTTCAATTGTTGAACTCAACGGAAAGATGGGAATGATTGATCGAAATGGCCGTTTCTTATTCGAATGTGTTTATCATGATTTGGGCGTGTTTTCCGAAGGAATGGCTTACGCAGGCCTGAACGATAAGTACGGTTATTATGACAGCCACGGTAAGGAGGTTATTCCGCACAAGTTTGACGATGCGTATGATTTTAATGATGGAATTGCGAACATAGAAAACGAAGGAAAGCAATCCATAATTAATACGGCGGGCGATTATGAAATTCCGCTTGCTCACTCAGGAATCAAATTGTATTACGATACACTCTATACTTTTGAGGAAGATGGTTTTTACGGAATCATGAATCACAAGGCACAAATTTTTGTTGTGCCTATTTATACAGCAATTAGTTCTGTTCACAACGGATTGGCTATTGCATCAATTCAGGATAGGGTAGTGTATCTTGATACTCTAGGAACCATGGTTATTGACAATGGGTATGAGCCGTATCCAAATTATATTCTGAAAGGTGAATTCATTGATGGTATTTCAATTGCATGGAAGAAAGGAAAATATGGGAGAATTAATGTGAAGGACGAGATCGTTACTGAATTTAAATTTGAAAACATTGGAATGGGAACAGACCAATTCCCTGGACAAAAGAAAGGATTGTGGGGTATTTTTGATTCAAAAGGTAAAGTTGAGGTGACACCATCTTATGAATCGCTTGAGCCGACTGGTAATGGTAATTATATCGCTTCGAGAAATTATATAATGGGCGTTATCGATTCGAAAGGCAATACGATTGTTCCATTTTCGTTTAGCGAAGTGGAATCAATTGGCACTGATTTATTCCTGGTTATGCACAATGAAAAAGTTGGAATTTATAAAAATGAGAAACTAATTATTCCTGTTCAATACGATCAAATAAGAGTTTTCGATAAGGATTTCTTATTTTTAAGTAAAGAGGGTCGATTATCGTATTATAATATTTCAAAGGGGAAGCTCATTGAATTGGTTGATAAGTAAAAGAAAATGTTAGAAGCAATTGATAGATATAAATTTGGGATACTTGCGGCGTTAGTGTCGTATTTCCTCATTTTTATGTGGACCCAATTCGATACATTGAAATCTGAAGTCATCTTCGTTCCCTTTTCTCAAAGAGGCCAAATCGATACGCGAGACCAAGAACTTGAATTGACTCCTGATAATGTTGAGGTTTCTGAGACTTTTGCTCAAGACATCTTAAACATGGCGAATAATATTAGTGACGGTAGAGAGACATCTGACTATAAATTTTTCGAAAATCAGACTCCATTAGAAGCTTCAAAAAGTATTGCAGAATTAGAGCGTCAAATGAAAGACGCCGCTGGTGGGGCACAAGAGCGCGATAGATTGTCAGGTTTAATTGCAGATCGAAAAGCACGTCAGCAAGAAATATTGAACAACCAAAATAATGAATCAATTCTAACTGCAAATCCAGGAGGAAATAAAAAATTTGCTGGACAAACTATGGTGAACTTTGACCTGAGTGGTCGTGATGCCTATCAAAATAACAAGTGGTTTGTTAGAAACCCAGGCTATAAATGCGATAATGGATCTACTGTGCGTGTGCACATCGATATTAAAGTTGGTTCTGAAGGTTATGTAACTTCGGCCTCTTACAACAGTTCTAAGAGCTCTGGCGCTTCAAGCTGCGAGATCGGTGCATCTCTGAAATATGCAAAGAAATCAAGGTTTGAATACAAATCATCTGGTGAAGATCAATTGGGTTGGATCAGTTATATTTTCATGCCGAACTAACGATGATGAATAATATTCAAGGCTCTTATACCTCATTTGCAAGTCAGCTTTCATTGGAAAAAGATGACATTCTTTTCATCGCATCCGACATTAAGCAAATGGCGCTTGATTCCCGATCAAATGGGGAACGTTTCGATGTTAATACATTTGTAGAATCATTTCAGGATGTTTTGTCAGACGGAACGTTAATTATCCCATCGTATACGGATTACCTTAAAAATGGTGAAACATTCGATCCTACAAAATCGAAACCCTCAACAGGAGCGTTGGCCAATAAGGTCCTTAGACGCAAAGATTTCATTCGAACCAATGATCCGCTGCATTCTGTTTTTGCTTGGGGAAAACATGCTGAAGAAATCGCGAACATCAATAGCGATAGTACATTGGGAAAGGGAAGTGTTTTTGATTTTCTTTATTCTAAAAAGGCGAAAATGATTTGCATTGATGTTGATTTTCAAAACAGTCTAACCTTTGTTCATTATATCGAGGAAAAAGAAAAAGTCAGCTACAGAAAGCCATACAACTGGAAAATGAAAATAATTATTGATGAAGTAGAGGCGGAGAAGGTGTTCACTTTTCACACAAAGAAACCGTGGATTCTCACCGATTTATACGGTCTCCAATTTCAAAGTGCAAAAGACGGTATCAATCAATTGTATTCCTTCAATAAATCAACGGTTCAGTTTTTTGAATTGTATAAAATGAACGACTACATTCTTGACTATATGAAATCTGGGAATAAGTTGTACACGATTAGTTTGAAGCATTTTATTAAGACAATTACAAAGCGAATTTTAAGACGTAAGTAGGTTTTATAATTAGAGGTGAGGAATTAGTATGAATTAATCGAATCGTTCATTGAACCTAAATCTATCAACCAATCTAATTTGTTTAAATTTGCTAAAAACAAAATCCCATGAGTTCAATTAATTGGCAAACCATCAAAGAATATGAAGATATAACATTTAAGCAGGCGGATGGAGTTGCGCGAATAGCGTTCAATAGACCCGAGTGCAGAAATGCGTTTCGGCCTAAAACAGTTGATGAATTGCTAGAAGCATTAAAAATTAGTCATGAACATCCTGAAATTGGAGTGGTCTTGATTACGGGTGAAGGTCCTTCGGAGAAAGATGGTGGTTGGGCATTTTGTTCAGGTGGAGACCAACGGGTCCGCGCAAAACGTGGATACGCTGGATTAGATGGTGTAAATAAGTTCAACATTCTCGATGTCCAAAGACAAATCCGTTTTATGAATAAAGTGGTCATCGCAGTCGTTCCGGGTTGGTGTGTTGGCGGTGGGCATAGCCTTCATGTCGTTTGTGATTTAACAATTGCAAGCAAAGAACATGCGGTATTCAAGCAAACAGATGCTGATGTTGCAAGTTTTGATGGAGGATTTGGGTCGGCCTATTTAGCGCGACAAGTTGGACAGAAACGAGCACGTGAAATTTTCTTTTTGGGAAGAAATTATTCCGCACAAGAAGCATTTGACATGGGGATGATAAACGAAGTTGTTCCTCACGACGAGTTGGATAAAACAGGATACGACTGGGCACAAGAGATTATGTCTAAAAGTCCAACGGCGATAAAAATGCTCAAGTTTGGATTCAATCTAATCGATGACGGATTGGTTGGACAGCAAGTATACGCTGGCGAAGCAACTCGATTGGCTTATGGAACGGATGAAGCAGAGGAGGGGAGAAACGCCTTTTTGGAGAAACGACCAAGAGATTTCTCAAAATTCCCGAAGTTTCCATAAGAGGTGTGAATTTTCATTCATGTGAACTTTAAGGATTGTTGATGTATTATTTGTCCGATTGAAAAAATAAAGCTGAACTACCAAAAATAAACCGGAAGATTTAGTTCCGTCTTTTACGAATACACGGGTTCGCTAAACGGATATTTTGTGTGTTTTGTTCCTTGTATAAGGAAGTTATTGGAGTTACTACATTTAACAGGATCGTTTAGTTAAGATAGTTAAGCAAGCATTAATCGTTTTGATTACATAGAAACCCAGTCAAGCAGGCAAAGAAGACATTAAGTATTGAATGGAAGGACAATATTAGAGGTTGAAAATTGAATTACAAAAAACAAGCAGCTTGATATACCTTAACTAATTTGTCCAGTTTTTCGTAGGAATTCCATTTTGCAATGTTTCATAAAACAAAACATGCCTGTATTGTTTTTCAAAGCCTGTGAATAACAGAAAAAAACAAAAGGCAGCCATCGTGAAATGATCTGCCTTTTTTCTCTAGTTTCATTAAAGCGTATAATACTCTAACTTATAGTCTTAGACGGTGCATATCTCAGTAACTTAAATCTGTTTTATTTAACTCGTATTTTTTGTCCGATTTGAAGAACTGTATTTTGTGGTATTCCATTTAGTCTGCAAAGTACACTAACCGAGGTTCCATATTTTCTAGCAATTTTCCCTAAATTGTCTCCAGACTTAATTGAATAAACTGTTCCTGTTTTTAAGTTCGCTGTGCTAACTTGAGTCCTTCCCTGCGCATGCCCCTTTTTACTTCCTCTCGATTTAGAAACCAAATCACAAACCATTGCTTCCTCTTGCTTTAAACAGAAGTTTTCCAAGTCAAATATTTTCTCAGGATCAAATGCATAGTGGTTGTAACGAACCTCAAAGTGCAAGTGTGGCGAATAAGAACGACCAGTGCTTCCGCCTAATCCAATTAATTCTCCTGCTTTAACAACTTGGTTTGGCTTCACCTTAAGCTTCGAAAGGTGCGCGTAATATGTTTCCAATCCATTAACATGGCGAACAATCACAAGGTAACCGAATCCACCTGAATTGTATTTCGCGTATCTTACTTTTCCATCAAAGGCAGAGACAACCGTATCTCCCGTTTTTAATGGAATATCAATTCCTTTGTGCTGATAGCTCTGACGGTGACCAAAACCAGATGTCGTTTTACTTTCAACTGGGAAAGCATAGCTCAATGTTGAGTCCGTAAAATTTAAAATTGAAGAATCTGAATAATTGAATTGAGGATACCAGAAGGTCACGTTATTGTTCCAATCCAATGTGTATATATTAGCGGTATCAAAAAAACTAGGTTCTTTTACAGGTTTTTCTGTTGTTAAAGAATCTCCTTTTTCTGGATCTCCATTAACCTTTTTCGTTTCTGTTTCCACACTTGCAAATGAAGAAAATGCAACTATTGACAAAGAAAAGGCAAATAAAATAAATTTTTTCATGGATTTAAAATTCAAATTCAGTGCAAAACTATTGTATTTAAGCCAATTGGACTGATTCTAAAATCCAATATGTGTTAAAGTTTTAGCTGTTTTTGACATGTTAATATTTTTACTGACGAAGGTCCCGAATCTACCACCATTCAATTGGAGCATTGAATCGTATTCCTATGGTCAGGTTATGAGCGCTGTCATAAGGACTCGTAAGAATATCATTGAAGCGGTATTCGCTGTAAATCATGCCACACCAATAACCAATACTTGCAATGGCGCTGAAGTCTTTATAATTGTGAATGTCTTTTGTTGTCAATTTTTGATTGCCATTTTAACAACACCTCTTGCGTAAAGCGGTAAATTGTAATTGATGCCAATATCCAAGAGTTTCTTTTCCTTGATGTAAATAGAGGCCAATAAAGCTGCTGTTAAATCCAAGGATGTATAACGCTGATCTTCGTGAACGACAGAAGTATCAATTAAATAGTTCATTTAAATAAGATAAAAAAACGCCTTGAACAAATCAAGACGCTTTAAAATATATTTAGATGGGCTTACTTTGTAAAGTTATCCGCAACGATTAAATCTTTCGTTCCGTGTCCCCACGAGTAGAACCCTTCACCACTTTTAATTCCCTTCTTACCTGCCATTACCATATTTACTAGCAATGGACAAGGAGCGTATTTTGGGTTTCCGAATCCGTCGTGCAAAACTTCCATAATTGCCAAACAAACGTCTAGTCCAATAAAGTCAGCCAATTGCAAAGGTCCCATTGGATGCGCCATTCCAAGTTTCATTACCGTATCAATTTCTTCAACTCCAGCAACACCTTCGTGAAGTGTGATGATGGCTTCGTTGATCATCGGCATAAGAATTCTGTTTGCAACAAATCCAGGATAATCATTTACTTCAACTGGAACTTTGTTCAGCTTTTTCGATGTCTCCATGATCAAGTTCGTCACCTCGTCAGAAGTAGAATAACCACGAATTATCTCAACCAATTTCATAATTGGAACTGGATTCATAAAGTGCATTCCGATTACTTTATCAGGTCTTGATGTTACCGCCGCTATCTTTGTAATAGAGATAGAAGAAGTGTTCGATGCAAGAATTACATTCGAATCCGTTGCTTCATCTAAGTCTTTGAAAATCTTAAGTTTAAGATCGATGTTTTCAGTAGCTGCTTCAACAACTAAATCAACTCCTTTAACACCATTTTTAATCGACGTAAATGTAGAAATACGCGCAAGAGTATCGTTTTTGTCACTTTCACTAATCTTCTCCTTAGCTACCATTCGGTCTAAGTTTTTAGTGATTGTCGCAATCCCTTTATCCAATGAAGCCTGCGCTAGATCGATAAGTGATACGTTATATCCAAATTGAGCGAATGTATGAGCGATTCCATTTCCCATTGTTCCTGCACCAACTACTGCTACGTTTTTCATGTTTCTGGTTTTTTGAAATACAAATATACCGTTCCAATTATAAATTATGAACTATAAATTATGAATTAATCGAATAGACCGCTCCAATTTGCTCCATGTCATCTTTTATTATTTTACTTCGACTATGTCAGTGTAAATAATTTTACTTCTTATCTTTGTACTAAATGTCTTCAAAAAAAATAATTTTTTACGATGGTGATTGTGGTTTCTGCAATCGAAGTGTCAATTTTATCATGAAAAACGATAAGACGGAAGAGATTTTATTTGCTGCCATTCAATCAAAATTCACACAGGACTTATTTAAGGAAAAGGTATTCGGAACTCCTGATTTAAGCACTTTCTATTTTCTGGAAAACGACAAACTCTATTCAAAATCGTCTGGAGCAAAGCGGTTAACAAAGTATTTTAAATTTCCTCAACGAATCCTAGCCATAGGATGGATTGTACCTCGATTTATTGCCGATTGGGGCTATGATTTTATAGCCAAACGAAGGCAACTTCTTTCAAAGGGCTATTGCGTAATTCCTTCCGAAGAAGAAAAGAAGCGATTTATTACGTAAAAGCACTATTTTAGCCGTCGAATGGTTTTTAGCTCAGCGTATTTCATGTTTGTTTTCTTGCCTGTAGTGCTCCTTTTTATCGGGGTCCTTCACAAGAGGCTTCATAACGCTATTCTTCTCATAGCTAGCCTTTATTTTTATGCGTGGGGCAGTGTATCGCATACATCGATCTTGGTTGTTTCCATTTCATTGAATTACTTGTTTGGCCGTTTAATAGCAAGTGGTAAAGGCAAACAACGGGCTCTTCGTTTAGGGGTTGCGATCACTATCAATCTAGGGATTCTTGCTTATCTTAAATACGCGAATTTCTTCCTCGATAATTTTAACGGAGTACGGTCAATATTTGGTCATTCAATAATTGAATTTAAAGAAATCGTTCTTCCAATTGGTGTTTCCTTTTTTACATTTCAAGCAATATCTTATTTGGTCGATGTGTATCGGAAAACATCACCAGTTCAGAAAAATTACTTGGATTTAGCTTTGTATATTTCGTTGTTTCCACAGCTCGTTGCAGGGCCAATTGTCCGTTATAACGACGTTGTAGATCAACTAAAGAACCGAGTGCTCTCGATGAGTATGGCCGCCCAAGGAGTTCATCGTTTCATAATTGGTTTTGCTAAAAAGATTTTAATCGCAAATTACGTCGGTTATATTGCCGATTTAATTTTTGGACAATCCATCGATGATATTTCCACGGGAGCAGCGTGGCTTGGAATTGTCTGTTACACACTTCAAATCTATTTCGATTTCTCTGGATATTCCGATATGGCGATTGGATTAGGTAAGATTTTCGGTTTTGATTTTATGGAAAATTTCAACCTTCCATATATCGCTGACTCGATTCGCGATTTCTGGAGAAGGTGGCACATTTCATTGTCAACATGGTTCAGAGATTATCTATACATTCCTCTAGGAGGAAGTCGAAAAGGAAAACTGTTAACCCTAAGAAACTTGATGATCGTGTTCTTGTTGACGGGACTCTGGCATGGAGCAAGTTGGACATTTGTTCTTTGGGGAGTTTACCACGGATTGTTCCTTTTGGTAGAAAGATCAGGTTTTGATAAGGTCTTGAATTTTGTTTACAAACCAATTCAAATTCTTTACACTTTACTTGTTGTGATGATTGGTTGGGTACTTTTCAGATCTGAAACGCTTGGAGATGCAAAAGCATTTATTGGTAAGATGTTCTTCATGGGAAATCAAAACAGTCTCAAAATATATGCGCAAGACTTTCTTGATAACAAAGCGATTTTTGTTCTTCTCGTTGCCACTTTTCTTGCCTTCGGATTTGGCAGATGGATAATTGACAAATTGAAAGTGTCAATGAGTAGTGGGGGAGCAGCTGTTACATTAGATCTTATGAAATCCATTATTGCTTTTTCATTACTTTTCTTATCTATTTTATACTTGGCTGGAAACACATACAACCCTTTCATTTATTTCAGATTTTGATGGAGAAAGGAAAGAAAATAATCAACTATTTTACGGTTTTAGGATTCTTCCTAATTCTAACCTTTCCGATGGTTAATGGCTACATGCAGTTTATCGATGAAGCTGAAATAGTAGAGAATAGAAAGTTGGGCGAAAAGCCTGTCTTTGATATAAATACACTTGATAACTATACTGAAAAGTACAACACGTATTATTCTGATAATTTCAGCTTGAGAACCAATCTAATTGACTTTTTGAATAAAAGTGAGTACAATGTCTTCGGTTTGTCATCTAAGCCAGGAGTAGTAACCGCAGGAACAAATGGATGGTTTTATGCAACGAAATCGAAGGACTATTATGAAAATACAATTTTATACAACAAAGAGGAGCTGGATAGAATACAACAAGAATTGATACAAAGAAATCATTGGTGTGAGTCAAAGGGTATAAAGTATTACACGGTTATTGTTCCAAATAAAATGAATATTTATCCTGAGTATTTGCCGAGAACGGTATTTAAGAAAGGAAAAAAGAGTCGCTACGATCAATTAACGGGGCTTGATTCGGTTGCTGACATTAACATTATAGGACTTAAAGAAACCTTATTGAATCATAAGAAAGACAAGTATCTTCTTTACCAAAAAGTAGATGATCATTGGACGGACTTCGGTGCTTTTTTAGGATATCAAACGATCATGAAAAATGTGGAAAAGGACTTTCCAGAATTAAAACCTCAATCACTTGACGAGTATACTGTTTCCATAGAGTTGAAAGATGGCAACATGGTCGCAATGATTAGTCTGACAGATAAGTTTCCAGAGCGTTTCGTGAAGTTGACTCGGAAAAAACTATCATCGGTCCTACCCGGCAAAAAGAAAGGCTACAAATCAGATGGTGCAATCTCTGCGGATCAAGTAGAAATGGTAAAGGTTAATCCAGATGGGAAACCGTTGAAATGTTTAATTATTCGAGATTCATTTTCCCGAGCGATGATGCCATTCTTCAATGAACATTTTCAATCAATCACTTACATTCACGATTCATGGCGCGGAGGGTTAAGGCAAGATATTATTGAGCTTGAAAAACCAGATGTTGTAATGGTGATTATGCTCGAAACTCATTCCAATGGGCCTTTGACTTTTCCTTCGTTTTAATTGTGTTGAGATCTAAAAACTGAAATTAATTTATCTGGTGGAATGATACCATTTTCATACTCTCCCATTAGTCTAAGTAATGCATTTGTAGCGTTTGGTTGAAGTCCCATTCGAATTCCGATGTTGCGAACATGAAGTAATTCCTCTTCGCTAACACTCTTGTCGACGTTCATAACAAGGATCAGTCGTTGGAATTGAACAATGCGATCCAATTCGTTTTTAGGCGGCGTAAACTCTATGTATTGCTCAAACAATCCTTTGAATTCGTCATCGGATATTTCCAGTTGTCGCGCTATAGCATATAGAAAATTAAACTCTTCATCTCGAAGTTGTTGGTCCGTACGAGCCAATTTGATTAGTTCTGTTAGTAGACTCAATTTTTCCTTATCCATAGATCTACTTTTACGTATTTAAAAATTTTAATGTTAATTCACAGGCTTCTTTTAATGCATCAGGCATCGAAGTTTTAGTCCAAGGTTGCGACGCATCAAATGTATGTTGGGTGCCTTTTATAATGGTTAAATCAACATTTAGCCAATTCGCCAGCGATTCGCCTTCAATCACTTTTATTGAAGCGTCATTGTCTCCATGAATGACCAACGTTTCCTTTTTATTTGACTTACAATACGACTCAATATCCAATCGGTCTTTGTTTGAAGTATAATCCAGATATTGATCAAAAAGATGCGGCATTGCTTGTTTGGTTCTTCTATTTTGGTGATATCGGATTTCCTCAGTTTTCCATTGTTCTAATAATTCTCCTTTTGGAAAACGCGACCCAACGGAAGAGATTCCCGCCCAAGAACAAATTTTTGAAATGTGCTTATTCTCAGATTGAAGCAAAGCAATTCCACCACCACGAGAGTGACCAATCAGATGTATCTCAGGAGTTATTTCAAATTTTTTCTGAATCATTTCTAAAATGGCTTCAAAGTCTAAAACCTCTTTTGAATAAGAATTTTTTGCAAATGAATTCAAGTCCTCAAAATCGATTGGATTGTCTAAAGTACCCCCGTTGTGACTTACGTTGTATTTCAAAAATCCGTAATTGTTTTCCACAAAATACGATTGCACGAGGTTCCAGCATCCCCAGTCTTTAAAGCCCATATAACCATGAATGAACACGATTAATTTCCCATTCCAATCCGCAGGAGTTTCAAGATCAAACAAACTTAATTTGTTTATGGCCCCCTGATAGACCTCATTTTTAATGGAAATTACTGAATTCATAAGTACGCTCTGATTAAGAATCCTCAAAATAGCGTTAAGATTTCAGATAGCGAATCAATTCAATTAAAGATTTTTAGAAGTACGAATAATTACGTGGTGAACTCCAAAGTCCATTGTGAATAACCTTGTAAACTTCACTTGAATCCAAAGACCTTAATCAGTATCTTAGCGGCTAAACTTAGAATTGTTGAAGAAGCTATACTTTCTATTTTTATTGGTGGCAATCGTTAGCTGTTCCGAGGATTTTGGCAGCGAGGTCGTTGGCGGGGACTTGACGGTTTTTTATACAAATGCTGAGGATAAACCTCTAGCGTCTGATTTGGTACTTTTTTATAAAAATAACAACCTCATTTTTAGTGAACCGCAGCATATTCAAATTACTAGAATAAAAAAAGGATACCGCATCAATATTATTGCCAAAGACTTTAAGGAAGCCCAAAAGATGAGCTTTAAAAATCGAAAGGCCTTATTGAAACTTCATGGAATGCTGCAGGACAGTATTTTTATTAATAACAAGGTAGACCTTATTGTCTGCGATGACCAATTTAAACCCATTATCAAAATTAATAAATGAAGATATCAGCATCAATTTATAGCGATAAGAAAAGACTGCTAAGCGAAGTGATTGAAGACCTTCTGCAACATCAAGTAGATCTTTTGCACGTGGATTGCAATGATGACGTTTCTGTTTTTGAAGACATTAAATTAATCCGAACGATTTGCAATATTCCCGTTGATTTGCATATCATTACGGACACCCCAGAAAAATACTATGCGCTACTGATTGAAACGCCCGTTGAATACGTGACTTTTCAATACGAAGATTTAAAAAGTCCACTCAATATTCCAGATGAAGTTACCGGGAAACTTGGAATCGCAGTAACAACTCCAACGAGTGTTCAGATTTTCGAAGAGTATAAAAACTTCGATTTCATTTTGATTATGGCAACAATTCCAGGTCAAAGCGGAGGGAAGTTCGATACGATCAATTTTGCGAAGATTAGAGAGTTTAGAAATTCATACCCAGGAAAATCTATCCATGTTGATGGAGGTGTAAATGCAGAAGTTTCCTTCATTCTTCGGAATATGGGCGTGACAAGTTCGGTTTCTGGATCGTATTTGTTTAACGCAGCAAGCATTGGAAACGCATTGATGAATTTGACGCAAAGAGCTGTCGAATCACATTTTTCAGTCACTGATTTTATGATTCCGTTGAACGAATCTCCAGTTATAAACGCTTCGGACCTTTCGATGGAAACGGCCTTGAAGTCAATTGATACCGGGAAGTTAGGCTTCACATTGGTTGTCAATCAAGAAGGGAAACTTGACGGGTTGATTTCAAATGCAGATATCCGAAAAGGTCTTTTAAAGCATTTGGATGATTTGAATGGGATTGATCCTATTCAATTATTAAATCAAAATCCGACATGTATTCTTGACGACGCTACCGTTCTCGAAATGCTGCAATTAATCAAGAAGTCTCGGTTTCCTATCTTGTATTTACCTGTGTTAAATAAAGAAGGTTTTGCCAAAGGAATTGTTACTTTTGTTAACCTTATTAAAGGAGAATTATGATCTTACACCTGAAGGAAAACACTACTACTGAACGAGCTCGAGAAATCGCAGACAAAATCAATGCATTTCACGTTGTGTCTAACAATACCAATGTTCTAATCTCTGGAAGTGGAATGAAAACAGTTCCAACAGAAATTGAGTTTGAAGTAGACGAATCGTGGGCATTTGATAACGATATTCAACTGGCTTCTAAAAATTACCAATCCGAAAAACGAGAAGTTACGATTGGAAACGTTACAATTGGAGGAAATCAAAATTCAACATTGTTAATTGGTGGACCTTGCTCGGTTGAGTCGGAAGATCAAATTAGAGAATCTGCTGAATTGCTTGTAGAGATGGGATTGACGACACTTCGCGGTGGATGTTATAAACCAAGAACAAGTCCTTATTCTTTCCAAGGAATGGGATTGGATGGATTGAAACTTTTGTCCAAAATGCGCGAAGAGTTTGGATTGAATGTCATTACGGAAGCGAGAGATGCCTCACATATTCATGAAGTTATTGAATATTCAGACGTAATTCAAGTTGGAGCTAAAGCAATGTATGATCAAGGAATTTTACGTGCTTGTGCTAAAACACAGAAACCTGTTTTGATTAAAAGAGGGTTTGGAAGTACTTTGAAAGAGTTTGTTCAAGCAGCAGAGTTTATATTGTCTGGAGGAAATGAAAACGTAATTCTTTGCGAACGTGGATTGAGAACGTTTGAAACAAATACACGATTTACATTGGATTTATGTGGTGTTGCCTGGTTGCAAGAACACACGAACTTGCCAATTGTACTTGATCCAAGTCATGCAATGGGATACGCATACGGCGTTCCAGTTCTCGCAAAAGCATGTGTCGCTATGGGAGTTGACGGTTTGTTAATCGAAGCACACAGAAACCCAGCTGTTGCGAAGTCGGACGCTTCACAGCAATTGAATCACGAAGAATTTAAGCAATTATTGAATCAATTGAAACCAGTTGCGGCAGCGGTAGGTTACAAAATGATATAAGAATATTATGTACTTAGAAGCAAACATAAAAGGGCTGTGCAGCAAATTTGGATTAGATTACGAAGAATTCCTTTCTGAGTTGGATGTTGAAAATGCGCTTGAATTGTCGGTTTATGATCTGGAAGCAATTGCTGAAGAGTATGAAGTTGATTTGAATGCGTTGATTTTTAAAAACGTTTTTAAAACCAAGGATTTAGCAGCTAAGATTTCTAAAATAAAACTTCTTATATTGGATGTTGACGGCGTTATGACCGATGGAGGAATGTATTTTACAGAATCAGGAGATCAGTTCAAAAAGTTCAATACAAAGGATGGAATGGCAATTATTCACTTGACGAAAAGTAATTTCCAAGTCGGAATTATTTCTTCAGGATTTAAAGGTGTAGCCGTTCAGAAACGAGCAGAAATGTTGGGGATTCAGCACTGTGCGGTGAACAGAGCGCCTAAGATTGAAACACTAAAGGAAATTTGCGATACACTTAGTATCGGATTGGAAAACGTTGCGATGATCGGTGATGACATCAATGATCTGGATGTAATGAAAAATTGCGGGATTGCAGCATGTCCTAAAAATGCCGTTGGATCAGTTAAAAATGAAGCTGACATTATTCTATCTCTCAATGGTGGAGAAGGATGTGTTAGAGAATTCATTGATCAGTATTTATTAAAAGCACCGTTGAACTAGTTGACAATATGAATAAAATTAAAATAGGAGTTATTAGAGAAGGAAAAGTACCACCAGATAAGCGTGTGCCACTAACTCCGATTCAATGCCGCTCACTTCTTGACGTGTATCCTAACCTAGAAATTGTTGTGCAGCCGAGTCTTATACGAGCTTACAGCGATACGTCATACATGAACTTGAATATTGCGATGTCCGAAGATCTAACAGATTGCGATATAGTGATAGGAGTGAAAGAAGTGAATATCGAAGATTTGATTCCAAATAAAAAATTCATGTTCTTCTCACATACGATTAAAAAGCAGCCTTACAATAGAGATTTATTGCAAGCTGTGATTGATAAGAACATTCAATTGATCGATTACGAAGCGCTTAAGGATAAAAACAATAGAAGGGTTATCGGCTTTGGTCGCTATGCTGGTATTGTAGGCTGCTACAATGGTTTTTTAACGTACGGAGCCAAACACGGCTTGTATAATTTGAAGCCAGCGAATAAATGCGAGAATAGAAAAGAAGTTGAGCTTGAATTGAAAAAAGTGAAGCTTCCTGCAAATGCGAAAATAATTCTAACGGGCTACGGTCGGGTAGGCCATGGAGCTAGAGAGATTTTGGATGCACTTCCAATAAATGAAGTGTCACCGGAAGAGTTTATTAATCAAGAGTTTAACGGACCTGTTTTTACGCAATTAGAAGTCGAAGATTATTATGCGAATCGCAACGGAAGTGAGTTCAATAAAGGAGAGTTCTATAGCGATCCACAAAATTTTGAATGTACGTTCTCAAAGTATTTGAGCCACGCTGATATGTATATTCCTTGTCATTACTGGAGTGATAAAGCGGATTACATTATAACCCGTGAAGACTTAAAGAAAGAGAATATTAGGCTTTCCGTTGTTGCTGATATCTCTTGCGATATAGATTGCTCGGTAGCCTGTACAATTCGTCCAAGCACAATTGGTGATCCTATTTATGGATACAATCCTCAAACGGAGGCTGAAGATGATTTCAGAAAAGATGGAGTGATTGCTGTAATGGCAGTTGATAATTTGCCTTGTGAATTGCCTTTGGATGCGTCGGAAGATTTTGGAAGTGAGTTGATTAAGGAGGTGATTCCCTCATTATTAGGTGAAGACAAAGATTTGATCATTTTAAGAGGAAGTGAAACAACACTGAATGGAGAGTTGTCAGAGTATTTTAGTTATTTGGAAGATTATCTTGCCGGAATAGAATAATATGGAAAAAGGAAACAAGAAGATTATTAGAGGTTGGGTTATTTATGATTGGGCCAACTCTGTATATAACCTTGTTATTTCATCTGCTATTTTCCCCATCTTCTTTGAAAAGATAACGACCAAAGCGTATAAGGTTAAAAACCACATTCCATTAGCGGATTCGGTAAGAAGTGAAGATGTAACTTCTTTCTTTTTCGGAGTGGAGCTAACAAGTTCTGTTTTATATACTTATATATTGTCAGCGTCGTTTCTTGTCGTTTCAATTTTATCACCAATTCTTTCGGGTATTGCGGATTATTCAGGGCAGAAGAAATTGTTTATGAAGATCTTCTGTTACATAGGAGCTATTTCATGTTGCGGACTTTTCTTCTTTGATGCGAATGCAATGGAGTTTAGTATGATTCCGTTCTTTCTAGCCAGTATAGGATTTTGGGGGAGTCTCGTTTTTTACAACTCGTTTTTACCTGAGATTGCCGAGCCCAAAGATCACGATAGAGTATCTGCCAGAGGATTTTCAATGGGTTATTTTGGAAGTATGATACTTCTAATTATATGTTTAGCTTGGACCATGGTTTTTAAAGGAGACGCTCGTTATTGTTTTATTTTTGTTGGGATTTGGTGGGTTGCATTTAGCCAGATTACCTACCGTGCATTGCCAAATAATGTTTACAAAAGGAAGAAAGAAAAGGGAATTATTTGGAAAGGATTTAAAGAACTTAGAGTCGTTTTTAAAGAGTTTAAGCAAACGAAAAGGTTAAAGCGATTCATCACATCTTTCTTCTTTTTTAACACTGGTGTTCAGACTGTAATGTTGATGGCGACATTGTATGCTTCAAGAGAAATCTTTAAAATTCCAGATGTGGTTCGTGAAACATTAACTACTGATGAAATAGCAGCTAAAGAATTAGAAGGCACTGCGGGTTTAATTATCGCTATTTTATTAATTCAAATACTAGGGGCAGTTGGAGCATTTACGATATCTCGATTATCTGGAAAAATAGGGAATCTGAAGGCACTTACTATAGTTGTGGCATTCTGGATTCCGCTTTGTGTTTGTGCATACTATATTCCAGTTGGAGGTCACATTCAGTTTTACTTCTTGGCTAGTGGAGTAGGTGTTGTAATGGGAGGTGTTCAATCTTTGTCACGCTCTACCTATGCAAAGTTCTTACCTGAAACTAAAGATCATGCAAGCTATTTCTCCTTCTTCGATGTGACTGAGAAAATTGGAATTGTATTGGGAACGTTCTTTTTTGGTTATATGGAATACTTGATGGATGATATTAGAGCTTCAATCCTATCTATCATCTTCTTCTTTACTGTCGGCCTTATTATGTTGTTTAGGGTTCCAAAAGAAGAAATAGAAATTAATGAACTAACCTAATTCCTAGTCAATTTTGTCATAAACTGTTTAAGAGCAGGGAAGAACTAGAGCAATAATAGCTGCTGTTTGATGAATGGATTATAGCCTTAGTCGTGAGTAATGACAATTCAAAAGGCATAAACGCCCATTTACTGATAATTATATTTCATAACCAAATGATTCCTCCTTAGTAGTTGTTCTATTTCTTGTAAAATGGCAATTTAACAACCTGAGCTTTGATCGCTTTTCCTCTAATTTCAATGAATATTTCAGAATTAACTGTACTGTTTTCTTTCGTCACGTAGCCTAGTCCAATTGCAATTTTCATTGATGGAGACATGGTTCCAGAAGTCACACGACCAATTGTATTTCCATTTGCACCTTGAATCGGGTAGTCGTGACGTGGAATTCCTCTATCAATCATTTGGAACGCCACCAATTTGTTCTTAATTCCTTCTTCCTTTTGATTTGCCAAAAAGTCTTTGTCGATGAAGTCGTCTTTTGCCAGTTTCGTAATCCATCCCAATCCAGCCTCAAGCGGCGAAGTCGTATCATCAATATCGTTTCCGTACAAACAGAATCCCATTTCAAGTCTCAACGTATCTCTTGCCGCCAAACCGATCGGTTTAATTCCGAAATCTGCTCCCGCTTCAAATACTTTGTCCCAAACTTGCTCAGCTACGTCATTTTTGCAGTAGATTTCGAATCCGCCGCTTCCAGTATATCCTGTTGCAGAAATAATAACATGTTCAACACCAGCGAAATCAGCTACTTCAAAATGGTAGTACTTAATTTCAGATAAGTCAATGGATGTTAATGATTGCATTGCCTCAACCGCCTTAGGTCCTTGAATAGCCAGCAAAGAGTAGTCATCTGATAGATTACGCATAGTAGCGTTAAATGAATTGTGAGAAGAGATCCAATCCCAATCCTTATCGATGTTAGAAGCATTGACTACTAGTAAATATTCTTCTTCCTTGATTTTGTAGATGATTAAGTCGTCAATCACTCCGCCTTTTCCATTTGGCATGCAGCTATACTGCGCGCGACCAATTGTCAAAACAGAAGCATCATTGGAAGTAACTTTTTGGATAAGATCCAATGCGCCTGCACCAGATACCAAAAATTCTCCCATGTGAGAAACATCAAAAACGCCAACGCCTTCTCTAACCACTTCATGTTCAACGTTTACACCTTCGTATTGAACCGGCATCATATATCCTGCAAAAGGAACCATTTTAGCACCGAGTGCTTCGTGTTTATGTGTTAAAGCTGTATTTCTCATTGTTGTAATTTTCTGGATTCGGTGACAAATTTAAAATTAAAGAATTATCAAAAAGCAATTCGGATAGTATTTATTAAAGATTGGGGAATTAATTCGAATTGAATTCTTAATCTATTAATTCCGACAATTCTTTCCCAACTAAAGTTCCTAGCGCTACGCCCATTCCACCAAGTCGAACTCCGCAGTAAACGTTTTTATCAACTTTCTTAATAATTGGTTTTTTCGTTTCACCGACACCCATAATTCCAGCCCAAGCATGGTCTATTTCGAAAGGAGTATTAGGCAAAATAACTTTTTTTAGCAGTGCCTCCAATCGATCTTGAATTTGACGCGTCGTTTCTATTTCTGTCGTGGTTTCCCCTGTTTTATCTAGATTTCTTCCCCCACCAAAGAGAATTCTATTGTCAATGTTTCTGAAGTAATAGTATCCTTCTTGATAATGGAATGTCCCTTTTATGTTTAAATTCTTAATTGGCTTTGTTATCAAAACTTGCGCTCGAGCCGGCAAAATATCATCTTCTTTCAGGAATTGTTTAGCAAAACCATTTGTGCAGATAAAAATGGATTTGGCTTCAATTTTTCCAATATTCGTATTGACTACTGCCTTATCGTCGGGAGTTATGCTAAAGGCTTCAATTCCAAACAGTGTATTGATGTCCAATTCAACGGCTAACTTATAAAATGCCGTGTTCATTTTTGACGTGTCAATCTGTCCTTCCAATCTGTTGTGAAAACTTCCGTAGATTTTTTCAAATCCAAACCGCGATGAAATCGTTTTGTCAATAGAATACACTTCTTTTTCACCCGATATTTTTTCCAGCTGCTCATTAAAGTAGGGAATAAGCGCGGCAACTTCATCAAACCTATCTTTCTGTCCTTCGGTAATTAAATCCCAAGACCCATTAATTTGCAAATCGATTGTATCTGTGCCAAGAAGTTGTTTCAAATATTCGAGCCCTTCAAGTCGTAATTTAACTGTTTCCCAAACATACGCTTCACCAAACGATTGAATATCATCGGCGAGTTCAGTTGGGCTTCCAAAGCAAGCAAAACCAGCATTTTTAGAGCTTGCACCGGAAGGAAGGTATCCGCGTTCAAGAACCAATATTTTGGCATTCGGATTTTTTTTCCGCAAATGTATAGCTGTGCTGTAGCCAACAATTCCTGCTCCAATAACTAAAAAATCAACATTGTCGAAGTAGTTTTTTCGCTCCCAATAACTTGTCTTATCTACGTTTAGCATAATGTTTGCACTTACTTTTCTGAACTATTTTAACCATATTTGTATAAATAATTATATCAAATTTAAACCAAATCTGTAACTGGTTGTACAGAGTTACGTTTAAATAAATAAGTATGAAGTATCTAATTCTCTTATCGGTCCTACTATTTAGCATTTCTGTGTGGTCTCAGGATATCAATTATAATATTGATGGACGAATCTCAAATGATGATAATGGAGGTTATGAAGGTGGAGTAACGATCACAGTTTTGAATAATGGGTTGCAAGTGACAAGTACAACCACATCATCAAATGGAAAATACTCATTGAAATTTTCGATTCCAGTTATAGATAAGTTTGAACTAGTTTATGCGAAGCCCGGTCTGGTTTCTAAAAAGATTAGTCTGGATGCATCTAAAGTGAATTCAGAGGATTTAAATGCTGGTAATGAAATGCCATTACCACCACTTAGGTTAGGAATGTTCGCAGAACGAGAAGGGATTGACTTTTCTTTCTTAGAAACAGAATACGTTGGGGAATTGAAATATAGCCCCAGTAATATGGGGATGTCACCAGATATTCAAGCCAGTGAGGCAATGAAAGCTAAAATCAATAATTTGCTTTTAAAAGCAGAGAAAGACAAAGCAGAACTTGAGAAAAACTATACAGAAGCAATGTTTCAGGCTGACGCAGCTTATGAAGCCAAAGAATATCCAAAAGCATTAGAAAAGTATCAGGAAGCCAATGGTTATAAATCGGAGGAGGAAAAACCGAAGACGAGAATTATTGAGTTAGAGGCGTTGATAAAAGCCCAAGAAGAAGCTAACGCAGCACAAAATGCGAATAATGAGGCATACGATAATTTGATTTCAGAGGCAGATGCACTGAAAAAAGCGAATAATCTAGAAGCGGCTGTTGAGAAGTACAAAGAAGCGATTAAGATAAAGGACGAAACATATCCAAAAGATCAGGTTGCTTTGTTAATAAAGCTAATTGAAGATGAAAAGAAAGAGAATGAGTCTCAAGCGGCATATGATGCAGCGATGAAGTCAGGAGAGTTCTTCTTGATTCAGAAAAGTTACCGTTCTGCAAAAGACAAGTTTACGGAAGCATCAAAATTAAAGTCAAGCGAAAAACTCCCAAAATCCAAACTGGAAGAAATAGAAGCTTTACTGAACGCCGCTCAGCATGAGGAGTCCGAGAAAAAACAATACAATGATGCTATCGCAACGGCAGATGCTTTGTTTAATAAGGAAGATTGGTTTGGAGCAAAAGATAAGTATGCTTTAGCCTTGTCTTATGAGTCGTCTTCATCTTACGCGAAAGGAAGAAAGAAAATATGCGAGGACAATTTTGCATCGCAAGAAGAAGAGATAGCCAAACTTGAGAAACTCAATACGCTTTTGAATACTGGTTTTGAAGCAATGAATAATGAGGCGTATCAGGAAGCAGTTAATGCATATACTGAAGTTTTAACGATAGAAGCAAATTATCCAGAAGCAATAGAGAATTTAGCGATTGCCAATCAGAAATTGGAAAAGGCAAGTTCTGATGAAGCGAATGAGAATGAATTTAACGACCTTGTTGAGCAGGGCGATACAGAGGTTAATTCTAAAAAATACCAAGAGGCAATTTATAAGTACAATGCTGCCATTGCTATTAAAGCGTCGGCAGCAGTGACTCAAAAAATTAAGGAAGCGCAAAAGCAAATGGATGAAGAGTCTGCTCTTGCTGCGAAAAATCTTGAATTCAACCTATTAGTTGAAGAGGGGAATGAGTTGATTAGCACTGATAAATTAATTGAAGCGAAGGTTAAGTTTGAAAAAGCGAAGATGTTAGACCCTTCTAGCGATATTCCACCAACAAAAATACAAGAAATTGAAACATTACTAGAGGTTCAGCAGGCAGAATCAGACAAGCAAAAGAATTACCAGGAAGCAATTTCTACCGCCAATATTTTATTTGAGAATGAAGATTGGGCGGGTGCTAAAACGAAGTACAACGAGGCACTTGGTTTTGCAGACAACAAGACGTATGCGGAGGGTCAATTGGCGAAGATTAAATTGAAATTAAACGATGAACAAGCGCAGGCAGAGCAAGAAGCTAAGATTATTGCATTGCTTGAGGAAGGAAAAGAGCAGTTTGATTCACAAGAATTTGAAATTGCTAAAGACAAGTATGAAGAAGTTTTAGCGCTTGAAAATTCTAATGGAGTGGCGATAAGTCAGATTGAGAAAATCAACACTAAGATTGCTGCATTGAAGGCAGAAGCTCAGAAGGCAGATGACTTTAACCGATTAAAAGAAGAAGGCTTTGCTCTTGCCGATCAGAATAATTATTCTGGCGCAAAATCAAAACTAAACGAAGCGCTGTCTTTGAAGAATGATCAAGCAGTGGAGGCGAAGATTAAAGAGATTGAAGATACAGAGAAATCATTGTTTGAGTGGAATGAAGTAGAGAAGAAGTACAACGATTTACTAGCAGATGCGAAATCTTTAGGAGATACTGATAAAAATGATCTTGCCATTGCTAAATATAGAGAGGCTCTTGCAGTTAAATCTAAGGAGCAAGCGCCTTTGGATCGAATTGCCGAATTGGAGCTTAAAATTAAGAATGATTTAGAACAAGCTCTAAAGGACAAAGAGTACAATACTTTAATGCAAAAAGGGGAGAACTTATTGGCTCAAGAAAAATTTCTTGAGGCGATTAAAGAATTTAACAATGCACTTGCAGTTAAGCCAGGAGCTATCGAACCATTTGATAGAGCAGCAGAAGCCGAACGATTGTCAAAGGAAAGCACATCTGATGAAGATGCAGCGATCCAAAAGAATTTGAGAATTGCTGAGGAAAAAATGAATTCGGGTTACTATGACAGAGCCTCAATGATTTTGGATATTACAGAAAAGTCTAGACCCGGAGAACCTAGAATTGAAGAATTACGAAGCCAAATCGAAACACTTAAAGCGCAAGAAAAAGAGTACAACGACTTAATGACTTCTGGGAACACTTTAGCAGATGCAGAAAATTATGAAGAAGCAAAATTGAATTACGAGGCAGCCAGTCTTAATAAACCAAGTCTAGATTTGCCAAAAGATAAGGTTAGAGAAATGAGTGGTCTCATAAAAGATGCCGCCGCAGCTGCGCAAAAGGACCAACTGTATGCAGGATATATGTCAAAAGGTGCTGAAAGGCAAACTGAGAAGGAATATGAATTAGCATTGAGTTCTTATCAAGATGCTTTGTTTATTAAAGCTAATAACGTTCCTGCAACAAACAAGATCAATGAGATCCAACAAATTTTAGATAATATAGCGAATGAGAATGCCTCAGCTGTTGCGGATAAAAATAAATTTGATCTCTTGATAATAGAGGCCGATCAAATGTTTTCGGCTGAAACTTATACGAAGGCCAAAGTGAAATATGAGGAAGCCTTGAGGGTTATTTCTGATAATGCTTATGCTCAACTTCAAGTTGAAGAATGCATTCGACTTTCAAAACTTATGTCCAACGTTGAAGAGGAAAGACAATACCGAAAGATAATTACTTCGGCGGATAAAAACTTTGACTCAGAGAATTACGATAAAGCGATAATGCGCTATAATACTGCACTAGCATTAAGAAAAACAGATCCTTATCCAAAGCAACGATTGTCTGAGATTGAGGCGATATTAAATCCTCAAACCCAAGCGCAAGCAGAATTAAAAGATTTAGGAACTCCTTTCTCTGGTTCAATTTTAGACGGGACCTTTGCCCTGCAGCAGGCAGAGGATCAAAGAAAACAAGCCAATAAGACTGCTGTTCAAAAGAAACATGCTGCTATTTTCGACAGCAACTCGACTTTGACTAAGCAGAAGACCAAAGATCAATACGACAATGCTAAGAACATTTACAATGTACTTTCTCAAATCGAATTGGATCAGGGTGAATCAGACTTAGGAAGACAAGAAACGGTCTTAGCTTTAAAGGAAATTGAACTAAAAAGGTCAGAACAGGAAAGACAGAATCTGCAATACGAGTATTTAGAAAACATCGGAGATCAAGAAATTTTATACTCTGTGAACAGAGAAGTAGCACTAGATTATGGTATTAGAGATAAAGTGTATACTGATAATGCGTTAGCTTTGCAGTCTTATGCTAGTGAAATTGAAGATTTAGAAGTATTGAATAGTGCAGCAGAACAGGAACAAATTTATGCACAAAATGAAAGAATTAAGGATGTTTACGAAAATGTTCGCTCTGAAATGATTGATGATTTTGTCGAACGCGATCAAGTTCGTCAAGAGCTTTATGATACGAGAAAGCAAGCTGAAATTGATTTTACCGCTATTTCCAAAGAAAACTATGGAAGGCTTATCGAAACTAAAGACATTATAGCTAGTGAACAAGATAAATTTACTCAAAAACAAATTGAAGGTACAGAGCAAGCCACTGCGAATAATGAAGAGTTAAAAGATATATCTAATAGTGTTCAAGATGCTGCTGATGCCCTACTGGGTATTGAGGATCAAGAACATTATGATATGAACAAAGATTTAACTGATATTAAGCAAGGCTATGATACAAAGGCTGCGGCGGATGCGAAGTCTGTTCTTGAAAACAATGATGACATTATGGCAATGAAGCTAGATGTTGACCGAAGAGAACGCATTCAAGGAGAAGCAGAAATCGCTCAACTTTATAAAGCCGATAGAAATATGGCCAATATTAAAGAGGAAATGATAAGCGATCAGAAAGAAAGAGACGACAGTCGACAAGGACTGGTTGTTGAGCTTAGAATTGGAGAACGTGAATTAACTGAGGCTCAATTTGAAATGGCAAATTCTGAGAGGAATCAAAGAATGGCAAGTCAAGCTCGAATTCAAGCAGGTGTTAAAGAAAACAGTGAAGTTTCAATTCTTGCTGGAGCATCTCACTCGAAGAAAGTGAATTACGTAGAGCAAATGGATCAAAAAGCCAGAGCTGAATTGAGCGGTTTAGGATTCAGTGATGAGGCAGAACGCTTAAATAAGACAAAAGAAATTTCAGATATTTATTCTTCTGTACAAGAAGATGCTGCTAAAGAAAAAGATAAGCATATCGAAAGTGCACAAGCATTAGAAGCAACGAAAAAAGTTATCGCTCAAAAAAACGCAAATCAGTCTATCGGACAGGACGAGAAACATTATGATGCTGCGAACAAAATTCACAACATTACTTCTGAGAGAAACGAAACTGTTAAAACTGCGAATACGCTTGGGGAGGAATATCCTGAAGGTGTTTCACAAGAATCTTTTAGTCAGAATGATCAAAACGGATTAATGAAGGCGCTTATAACGCGCCGTGTTGTAGTGATTGATGGACATGCTAATGTTTATGTAAGAACACAATCCGGTAGCGCAACGACTTTTTCTAAAAATGGTAACCCAAGTTTACAACATGTCTGGAATTCTGAAACGCAAGGTCCTCATTTGGATCGCCATTATTAGTCTTGGTGTGGTCCTCACTTCTTGTGAAGGCAAAACAATTTATGAAACCCACACGATTAGTGGGAATACCCAAGGAACAACATACACTATTATAATTGTTGATGATAACGGTAAAATTAACAAGTCAGAAATCGATGCTCAACTGCGCAATTTCGACTTGTCCCTTTCCACTTATATTGGTGAATCCGTAATTTCTAAGATTAACAATAGCAGCACATCAATTGTGATTTCAGATGCCTTTCATTTTTTTGAAAAATGCTACCTTGAAAGTCAACATATTTATGAGGTGACTAATGGTAAATTCGATCCGTCAGTTTTTCCACTTGTAAAAGGTTGGGGCTTTATGAACGATTTAGAGACTCCTTTAGCACAAGATCAAATTGATTCAATTCTAAATTTTGTCTCTTTCGAAAGGGGAGGTCATCATCAAGTTGACTTTCAAGATGCTGAAATTACCGTGACAAAAAGCAATCCTAATTTCAAACTGGATTTTAACGCAATTGCTCAAGGTCTCTCGGTAGATGTGATTTATGATTTCATAGAAAAGAAAGGATGTAAAAATTTTTATGTAGAAATTGGTGGGGAGTTGAAGGTTAAAGGACACAATAAGAATGGAACGCCTTGGAATATTGCGGTTGATTCACCGATTGAGAATCTTCAAACGAGAGAACGCGATACAATTATTCATATCTCCGATAAGGCAATTGCAACAAGTGGAAACTACCGTAAGTTTTACGTGAAAGAAGGGATTAAATATTCACATACCTTAAATCCAAGTACTGGAAAACCTGTTACTCATTCGCTATTAAGCGCAACTGTAATTGCCAATATGTGTTCAGCTTCAGATGCATTTGCAACAGCGTTTATGGTAATGGGAACAGAAGGAGCGCTCAAGTTCGTTCGTGAGCATCCTGAAGAGAACTTGGAGGTTTACCTGTTGTTTGCAAATTCGAAAGGCGAGATTCAACATGCCATGTCAGATGGTTTTTCTAAATATCTTGAATAGGTTTTCCGCAAGCTTCTGTGCGTAACTAAGCACCATGCTATAGTATTAGAGTGATCTATATTTTTAATTTCATAGAAATATTAACTCTATGAATCTAAAGAAGCTTTTTAAGATTCTGATCACAATAGCCTTATTGGCTTTGGGAGGTTGGATTGTTTCCTATTTCTGGTCCGTAAATACAGCGGATGCCGTTGCCAGACTTCCATTTTACGTTACGGTTCTTTGTATGGTATATGTTGGATTGCAGATATTAAAGCGACTTATTTTTAAAAGCCAAAATTGGTGGGATTGGTTGTATTACTTTGGTTTGATCTCCGTAATGCTGCCTGCTTATATGATTACTGAGGAAACCGTTGGAGTGTACTCTTTATTAACGGATTACGGAACACTATTTTTAATAATTCCCGCGTTAATGGATGGTCGGGAAAATACCAAACGAAAATAATATGAACGTTCATTTTATAGCGATAGGAGGAAGCGCAATGCATAATTTAGCAATTGCATTGAGTAGAAAAGGGATGAATGTTACCGGATCGGATGATGAGATCTTTGAACCATCGCGCACTCGTTTGGATCGACAAGGAATTCTTCCAAAGCAAATTGGTTGGGATGAAAACCGAATTTCGGAGGAGTTGGATGCGGTTATATTGGGAATGCACGCAAGGGAGAACAATCCTGAATTATTAAAAGCTAAAGAATTAAATATTCCAGTGTATTCTTATCCTGAGTATTTATACGAACAAAGTAAAACCAAGAAGCGCATTGTTATTGGAGGTTCTCATGGCAAGACAACTATAACCTCAATGCTACTGCATGCGATCAATGAATTAGGCATAGATGTGGATTATATGGTGGGCGCGCAGCTCGAAGGCTATGATTGTATGGTGAAGATCACAGATGAGGCTGATATAATGATTCTAGAAGGGGACGAGTATTTGAGCTCACCAATCGATAGGCGACCCAAATTTCACTTGTACAATCCTGATGTGGCTATTATTAGTGGAATTGCTTGGGATCACATTAATGTATTTCCAACGTTCGAAAATTACGTACTTCAATTCGAAGAGTTTTGTAAAGTAATTGAACCAAACGGAACTCTGATCTACAACACAGAGGATGTTGAGGTTAATAAACTCGGTATTGAATACAGTGACACTTTAAACTGCGTTCCATATTTTACACCTGATTATGAAGTGACTCAAGAAGGTACTCGTCTTTCATTTGGCGGAAATAAATACGAATTGAAAATATTTGGAGCACACAATCTCCAGAACCTAATTGGCGCAATGCGACTTGGTGAATCCATCGGGATAGAGAATGACGTCTTTCTGAATGCAATGAAATCATTTACGGGAGCTGGTAAAAGGCTTCAAAAGGTAACTGAGAAAGATCGATTCGTGATGTATAAAGATTTTGCCCATTCACCTTCTAAGTTAAAGGCAACAACTAAGGCGGTTAAGGACCAATACAAAGACCGAAAGCTGGTTGCATGTATGGAATTACATACGTTCTCATCGTTGAAAAAAGAATTCCTAGAACAATATGTAGGAGCAATGGATGCTGCCGATCAGGCCGTAGTTTATTACAGTCCAGAAGTCGTGCAGCATAAGAAATTAGCTCCTATATCAAAAGAGTTAGTCCTTAATGGATTTGGTGGAAACGTTAAAGTAATGAATGAAACAGCTGAAGTTCTTGAATTCATCCGTTCTCAAGAAATGAGTAATGCCGTCCTTTTAATGATGTCGTCTGGAAACTTTGACGGGATAGATTACGATGAGCTTGGTGAAGAGATAAGTAAGCTTTAATTAATTACTGGAGGCTCTTCATCTGCAGGATTCGGATATTTCATGTTTCTAAATACCACACGCCGCATAATTACCGTTACAAAAATGCTATTCAGCGTCGCTAGCAATAAAAGAGCTAGCATAGATAAAGTCATCGTCGCAGTTGGGTTGTAGAAGCTTTCGTATCCGGATTTCATTTTTGCAATGATCTCATCTCGCTCTAAAACTTCAAAATCAGGATTGTCCTCTTGTGCTTTTTCCAATCCACCAGGAGCATCGAGTTCCTTTTTTACACGCATTTCCCATTCTGACTTCTGGTGCTCGTTGAATTCTGGGTCAATCTTAGCATAGTAGGCATAAATAAAAATACTTACAATCATAGCATACGGAACACCAGCAGTCATGCCGTTTTTGATGTCGCCCAAAGCATTCGTATATTCGGTTTGCTGACCTTTATGAAGGTAAAGTGCAACAGAGATAGCTAAGAGAATAAACAGCATATTTAATAAAACCATCGGAACAACATTTTGTCCTAAGGCTCCTGTCCAGAAAAAAAACATTTTTATCAGGATCCAGAGAGCAGCGAAAAGTAAACCAACTTTAACCGTTATTCTCATAATCGTTTTAGCTATTCATTGTAGCAAGGAATTCCTCGTTTGATACTGTGTTACTCATTCTGTCTTTTAAGAATTCCATTGCCTCAACAGGATTCATATCAGCGATAAACTTACGCATCAACCAAACACGTTGAAGAACTTCCTTGTTCATCAATAAATCTTCTCTACGTGTTCCAGAAGAAGTAATATCAATAGCAGGGTAAATACGACGGTTAGAAATCTTACGGTCCAATTGAAGCTCCATGTTACCAGTTCCCTTGAATTCTTCGAAGATCACTTCATCCATTTTAGATCCTGTTTCCGTCAATGCCGTAGCAAGAATAGACAGTGATCCGCCATTTTCGATTTTACGAGCAGCACCGAAGAAACGTTTTGGTTTGTGAAGTGCATTTGCATCTACACCACCAGAAAGCACCTTACCTGAAGCAGGAGAAACTGTATTGTAAGCTCTAGCTAAACGAGTAATAGAGTCAAGAAGAATGCAAACATCGTGTCCACATTCAACCATTCTTTTGGCTTTCTCAAGTACCATGTTTGCCACTTTTACGTGACGGTCGGCAGGCTCATCAAATGTAGAAGCAACAACTTCAGCATTTACAGAACGCGCCATATCTGTAACCTCCTCAGGACGTTCGTCAATTAGAAGTACAATTAAATATGTTTCAGGATGATTTGCAGCAATTGCATTTGCTACATCTTTTAATAGCATTGTTTTACCCGTTTTCGGCTGTGCAACGATCATTCCACGCTGTCCCTTACCAATTGGTGCAAATAAGTCCATTACACGTGTCGATAACGTTTCTTGTTTATGTCCAGTTAGTTTGAATTTTTCGTCTGGGAATAAAGGTGTTAAATATTGGAAAGGCACTCTATCACGTATAAATGATGGAGATCGACCATTAATTGATTCTACTTTTACCAGCGGGAAGAATTTCTCTCCCTCTCTCGGTGGGCGAATCGTTCCAACAACGGTATCTCCTGATTTAAGACCAAATAATTTAACTTGGCTTTGAGAAACATAAATATCATCCGGTGAAGGAAGGTAATTGTAATCCGAAGATCTCAAGAAACCATATCCGTCCTGCATCACCTCTAAAACACCTTCCGCAGCAACAATTCCAACAAGATTGTAACGTTCTTCTTCTTCTTTAGAAGGACGGTTATCCTTGTTTTGGTTGTTGTTATTGGTATTCTTGTTACGGTTTTTATTGTTCGGGTTATTGTTATTTGCCTTCTCGTTATTCGGGTTATTGCTGTTGGCCTTTTCGTTGTTAGGAGTGTTGGTTTTCTCCTTATTCATATCGCGAAGATCGCGTCCAGGTCCTTTTGCTTTCGGGCCTCTATCGTCTTTTGATCCATCTACAGGGTGTGGCTTTGAATCTCTACTCGGAGTTTCTTTTTTCTTTTCCGCAACAGGAGTTTTAACATCGGGAGCTGCTTCTACTTCAACTTTAACTTCTGGTTCCGCTTTGACTTTAGCCTCTGCTTTAACCTGTTCAGCTGTTTTAAACAATTCCCCTTGTTCTTCAGTAGACTTTTCGGTCATTACTTTTTTACGAGTACGTTTTCTTTTAGGAGTGTCTTCTGTTTCAGCGTTTTCTTTGCCTTCAGTTTTTCCAGCTAAATTTTCAATAATTTCAGCTTTCTTCATAGCATCTAAACCTGAAATACCAGAAGCGGTTGCAATTTCTCTTAACTCGGCAACTTTTTTGCCTTCCAAATCTTTTTTATCCATAAATGGTAACGAAAAGTATAATAATGATAATATGGGGGGGATATCTTTTTCTAGGAAACTCTATTAAAACACAATCGATTGTGTGTCCTGAGGTACAATTATACGAATATTCTTCAATTAGTCAATCGAGTTTGATAAATAGTTCTAAAAAATATATCATGGAACAGTCGATTAATTGATCATTTGGCACGCCAAGCTTTTGAATTATTGGATTTTACTATTCTTCGAACTATCGAACTATCGAACTATCGAACTATCGAACTATCGAGTAATCGATTTTATTATCTTCACGACATGAAAAAATTAGCGTTACACTGGAAAATATTAATCGCCATGGTTCTTGGGGTTGTTTTCGCCATCCTTTCAATGAAATTTGGATGGAATAAATTCACGGCTGATTGGGTAGATCCATTTGGTAGCATCTTTATCAATGCCTTGAAATTGATCGCAGTTCCACTTGTATTGTTCTCAATCATAACAGGCGTTGCAGGAATGGGGGATCCGTCAAAACTCGGTCGGATTGGTGCGAAAACGCTTGGTTTGTATTTAGTGACAACCGTAAGTTCTATTGGAATAGGGTTGTTGTTGGTCAATACACTCGCTCCTGGCTTACAATCAAATGAAGAGACACGGTTAAATCACAGACTTCAATATGAATTGTGGGCAGAAGAAACAAGCACTGAAGTTATTGATGGGAGGCATGAATTAAAAACAGCGTCTACTGAACAAATTGCGAAGGCACAGATGTCCTACAAAGGTTCGACAGAAAAAAAAGAATACAAAACCGCTGCAGACAAAAGAAAAAAGGCAGATAAGGCAAGTTCAGAAGGTGCTGCTCCTGGTCCATTAAAAGCACTTGTAGATATGGTTCCAAGTAATATTATAATTGCGATGGGAGACGGTCGCTTAATGCTTCAAGTTATCTTCTTCGCCTTACTTTTTGGGATCTCAATGGCGTTCTTACCAAAAGAAAAGACGGGTGCAGTATTTGATTTCTTTACAGGAATGAATGAAGTGTTTATTAAAATGGTTCATATTATAATGCGAGGCGCACCGTTTTTTGTGTTCTGTTTAATGGCAGGAGTTTTAGCGCGCTCAGCTGACACATTGGATTCTTTACTAGATATTTTTGTTCAGTTGTTGGGTTATTCATTGCTCGTTGTTGCTGGACTGGCTTTGTTAATGTTTGTGTTTTATCCTCTGTTGATGCGTTTGTTTGGAGTTAAAATTGGTTACCAAAAATTCTTCAAAGGAATGAGTCCTGCCCAGTTCTTAGCATTTTCAACAAGTTCAAGTGCAGCAACATTGCCCGTTACAATCGAATGTGTGACCGACAACCTTGGTGTTCCAGAAGAATCAACAGATTTTGTATTGCCAATTGGAGCAACCGTAAATATGGATGGAACATCTTTATACCAAGCAATTGCAGTTATTTTCTTAGCGCAGTATTTTGATGTTGATTTAACGATTGGCCAGCAATTGGGAATCGTGGTTACGGCAACTCTAGCTTCTATTGGAGCGGCGGCTGTTCCTGGCGCAGGATTGATTATGCTCATGGTTGTTCTTGAATCTATCGGCTTGAATCCAATGTGGGTGGCGATAGTGCTTCCGATGGATAGAATTCTAGACATGTGCCGAACGGTGATCAATGTGACGAGTGATGCAACTGTCGCAGCAATTGTTGCGAAGAGCGAAAAAATGAAGTTTAGGGATTTGGAGTAGCTTTGTAAAATTCATTGATTTAGTTTTATTACTAATTGAATAATTTCAATTCTTACTGTTAAGTATTCATTGTCCGATTGAACTTGAACAATCTATATTCCTGCTCTTAATAAGGATACATCGACTAAATTATCGCCCTTTATGATGTTTCTATTTTTTAAGATTGATCCTTTTAAATCGATTAGGTACAAAAGTACCATCAACGGAAGTGTTTAATGTGATTTGATCCCCAGTTGAAGGATTTGGGAATATATTTAGCGTTTCTACTTTTGAGTTTTCATTCAGACTTAAAATGCACAGTTCTTTGAAAGAACTGTGAAGCTGTCAATGATAACATTCCAATTATTATCTACAATTTCATAGAATAGATTTAAACTCCTCGAAACCTTAATTAAACAAACTTTTCCTTAAGATAATGACCTGTATGACTTGCTTCGAATAGAACCATCTCTTCTGGTGTTCCCGTGAATACAATTTCACCGCCATTAACGCCGCCTTCTGGGCCCATGTCAATAACGTAATCGGCACATTTTACAACGTCTAAATTGTGTTCTATAACAATGATTGAATGTCCAGCATTGATTAACTCATTGAAGGCAATCACCAACTTGTTGACATCATGGAAATGAAGTCCTGTTGTCGGCTCATCAAAAATAAATAGAGTAGGGGCGCTTGATTTTCCCTTTGAAAGGAATGAGGCTAGTTTTATTCGCTGAGCCTCACCACCACTTAACGTGCTTGATGCTTGACCTAGTTTCAAATAACCCAATCCTACTTTTACAAGAGGTTCTATCTTTTGGGTGATCTTCTTTTCAATGCGCTCGTCATATTGGCTAAAAAAGTCGTAAGCCGATTGAATGTCCATTTCGAGCAGGTCTGAAATGGATTTCCCTTGGAATTCAATGTCTAAAGTTTCATTCTTGTAACGCGTTCCGTTGCATTGCTCACAAGTTAAGTGAACGTCTGCCATGAACTGCATTCCAACTGTGATTTCACCTTCGCCCTCGCAAACCTCACATCGGCCGCCTTCAACATTGAAACTAAAGAAACCAGGTTTGTATCCTCTTGTTTTGGCAAGTGGAAGTCGCGAATATAGTTCTCTGATGTCGTCAAATGCCTTTACATAAGTGATCGGGTTACTTCTCGACGATTTACCAATTGGGTTTTGATCTACAAATTCAACTGCTTTAATATGTGTTAAGTCGCCCGAAAATGATCTGAAATCACCTTGTTTGTCGCCATAAATCCCAAGATGCTTTCGAACAATTGGAAGTAAGATGTTTTTGACCAATGTTGACTTTCCAGAGCCACTAACGCCTGTGACGCAGACCAAGCTGTGCAATGGAAATGAGACATCGATATTCTTTAGATTGTGCAAGTAAGCACCTTCTATCGTAAGTTTGTTTTTCGTTTTTCTTCGCGTCGATGGAACAGGAATTTTTTCTTTACCCGTTAAATAATCCGCGGTTAGACTATTCTTGGCGTTGATCAGTTTTTTGTGGGTTCCTTGAAATACAATTTCACCCCCATATACTCCAGCCATTGGACCAATATCGAGGATTTCATCCGCTGCTTGCATAATGTCTTCTTCATGCTCAACAACGATTACCGTGTTTCCGACATCGCGCAGGGACCTCAGCACTTTAATCAATTTTGTCGTGTCTTTCGGGTGCAATCCAATTGAAGGTTCATCCAAAATATACATCGATCCAACCAAGCTGCTTCCCAAAGAGGTTGCTAAATTAATTCGCTGCGATTCTCCTCCTGAAAGTGAATTTGATTGTCGGTTAAGTGTTAAGTAACCCAATCCAACTTCTTGTAAAAACTCAAGTCGACTAACAATTTCAGGTAAAATTCTTTTCGTTACTTGAGCATCGTGTTTGTTTGGTTTTAATCCATTGAAGAATTTCAAACTGTCATCAACCGGAGAGAGTACAACCTCCGTAATTGACTTTCCGCCAATCTTAACGTAGCTCGCATCTTTTCTCAATCGCGTTCCTTTACAATCCGTACATTCTGTTTTTCCTCTATAACGAGACAGCATTACGCGGAATTGAATCTTGTAGGATTTGCTTTCAACGAATTTGAAGAAGTCATTGATTCCTTTTACTTTTTTATTACCATTCCAAAGAAGGTCCAATTGCTCGTGGCTTAACTCTGCAATGGATCTATGAATTGGGAAATCGAAATCCGAAGCTTGATCGATGAACTTGTCTCTGTAGCGGCTCATTTTCTCTCCTTTCCAAGCAATTACCGCTCCTTCGTAGACACTTAATTCTTTGTTTGGAATCACAAGGTTGTTGTCTATTCCTATAACCTGCCCAAAGCCTTCACACGATTTACACGCTCCAAATGGATTGTTGAATGTGAAGAAATGTTCGTTCGGTTCTTGGAACTCCATCCCATCCAATTCAAACCGACTGGAAAATTGTTGGCTTTTGTTTTTGCTAATTACTTTTATTTCGCATTCTCCGTCACCCTCGGCAAATGCCAATGAAATAGAATCACCGTATCGAGAAACGTTGTCATCATCTGAAAAGTCAATACCGATTCGATCCACGACCAAGAACGCATTTTCAATTCCCTTTGGTGGCTTAGCTATGATGTCTTCGAGAAGAATGAATTCATCTTTTAAATACAACCGAACATATCCTTGTTGTTTAAGAATCGCCAATTGTTTCTCTGTTCCATACTTTTTAAAACCCGGAAGCGGACTTAAAACAATGCATTTTTCACCCTTCTCTTGTTTCCGAAGAAAATCCACAACGTCAGAAATGGTATGTTTTCGAACAGGATTTCCAGAAATAGGGGAGATTGTTTTTCCAATTCGAGCAAAGATGACTTTTAAGTAATCGTAAATTTCAGTGCTCGTTCCAACCGTTGATCGCGGGTTGTTAGAAGTTACTTTTTGCTCGATGGCAATTGCCGGAGCGATTCCTTTTATATAATCCGTTTCAGGTTTGTTCAACTTCCCAAGAAATTGACGCGCATAAGAAGAAAGGCTTTCAATATACCTTCGTTGACCTTCTGCATATAAAGTATCAAAGGCCAAAGAAGATTTCCCAGATCCCGAAAGTCCTGTGATTACGGTAAACTTTCCGTGTGGAATTTTGACGTCAATGTTCTTTAAATTGTGAACCCTTGCGCCTTTTATTTCAATGTTCTTCTGCTTCAAATCTATGTCGTTTTTGAGATGAATAAAGGTAACCATTAATTCATTCAATTAAAATGGATTTATGCCGAAAGTTTATAGAATTATTCTTTCCATTTCATTCAATACATCATAAATATGAATCAGCTATTTGTTTGTTTTATTTTGATTGCAAATTGTTCCTCATGTAGCAAGGTTTTGATGGAAAAGAGAAATATTTAGTAGGGTACTATTGGGTTAGAATTAAGTATTTAACGAAGTTCAGAGGGGGGTAAATTGATCATTAATAATTCAAAATTATCTTCAAACGGCCCCAACCTTTTCAAATAACGATACGTTTTAGTATTTGTATTGACGAAAATTAAGAATTTATGCAGTTATATTGCCAATTCGGATATTTTATCTATATTGTAAGTTAATTATTAATTAAAAACGCGGAAGCCTATAGATTATAACATTACTATTAAACAAGTTTGATCACAAAGATTGAAACTACTTAAACTGGTAAGTTATGATAAAGGAGAAAATCGATGACCGCGATTTAGTCACAGCATATATTAATGGGGATGAAAAAGCTTTTGAAGCGTTATTGATACGTCATAAAGATAAGATCTACCGGTTTATCAATATGAAAGTTCGTGACGGTGCATTAGCACAGGACATTTTTCAAGATGCTTTTATTAAAATAGTAAACACGCTTAAGGCGGGGAACTATAACGAGGAAGGGAAATTCTTGCCTTGGGCGATGAGAATCGCACATAACTTAGTCATTGACTATTTTAGAAAAAACAATAAGGTGAAGCTTATTTCAGAGTCTTCTTCTCAACGTAATGATTTCAATATTTTCCATACTATTAAAATGGAGGACGAAAATGTCGAAGAAGAAATGACAAGAGTAGAACTTGAATCACAAATGGTAGACCTTATTGAATTTTTACCTCAATCGCAGAGTGATATATTAAAAATGAGAATATTTAAAGAGATGTCATTTAAGGATATTGCTGATTTAGAGGATATCAGCATCAATACTGCTCTTGGAAGAATGCGTTATGCACTTATCAATCTGCGTAAAATGATTGAAGAGAATGACCTTGTAATCCACTTCTAAAAGCAAATAAAAATAGTGTTGTATTAGTTTTCGAAATATGCACTGTTTGTGTAGTAGTGATAGTAAATTATAAAATCCTGTCTCGGTTCATCCGAGACAGGATTTTTTTTGTTCAATTAATAGCAAAGAACCAGCGCATTAAGGCTTTCAGAAAGCAAATAATAGTTTTGTCTCAATGGAAATTGAAAATGATTGATGGATTTTTTCCACTAACTATTTCCAGTTAGCAAATATAGCCACCCACTCCCTAAGAAAGAAAACAAATTTATCAAGTGCAGACAACGGGCAAGGTTGTGTAAAATTTTGATATACTCAGGTATCGAGATCGTTCCGAGTGAGTAGAGAATTGAAATCGAACAATCAAACAATCGATCAATACGTAATGTACCGGTCCTTCTTTTCTTGATAGATGTCAGCAAAAGGTACTAATATTCCAGTTTCTTCAACGTTACCGAATTCAGGATTAACAGCAGTTCCGAATGTTTTCATCGATGGAGATAAGTTCATATAGATGTTGACTAATGGAGGGATATACTCACCCCGTTCTTTTGCATAAGCACTCAAAACTTTAAATCCTTCTTTGAAATCGAGACCTTTCAATAAAGAATCACATTCCGCAGAATCGTAATCTTGTTCTAAGGGACGGAATGGTTTCATTAGTTGATCTGTGTCCGGGAAATAATAATGCATAAAGTGTAAAAGGAAATCTCTCGCTTCTTCGTTATACGTCGGATACATTGTCACCTTTCCGAAGAAGTACATTATTTCTAGGTGTGTTTTAACAATCGCTCCCAAACCATCCCAAATATTATCCAAAGCAAAAAGTCCTTTTCTTGGATTTACTGTTGGCTGAAAATTCGGCTGAACCCAGCTTCTTCCCAATTCAATTGTGTTCGGCAAGTAGTTGTCAATAAATTGATCCGTAAACGAGAAGTAGTTCGCTGTTGAAAGCTTTATGTTTTCTCTATCTGCAAGAACTTTTTGACACAGTATAAATCTGTAACCTCCAATGATCTCCTCATCCTCAGGCGACCAAACAATCAATTGATCGTAGCAATTTTCTGAAGTGTCAAATTCATCCAAATCTAAGGATTGACCTGTTCCACCTCCTGACGCTCTGAATGTCACTTCTCTCAAACGTCCTATTTCTTTTAAAACATTTGGAGAGTTGTGAATATTGATACAATAGATTTTATTTCCACCTTTCCTCGTTAGGCGCAAAAATCGATCTGGATTTAATTCTTTTTTAAGAATAGCCTTGTCTATTGGTTCTATAATAGGTTCCATATTATAACTGCTTTCTAAGTTCGTATACCTTTTCTTTTATTTCTTGAGCCAATTCATTGTCGTTCGGGTTATTCATTAAATAGTCCCTATCAATAGGATCGCCGACGACAAATTGCATGTGTTTTTTTCTCTGTTTGAAAAGCTCGCTAACAAGGTACAACATTTCAATGTTAGATTTAACACCTATTGCCTTTCTGAAACGATACAAGCCATAAAAAAATCGAGAGAGTTCTCCGTCTATATAAATGGGAATAATCGTTCTGTCACATTCCTTAGCATACGTAACAAAAGTTTTTTTCCATTCAAGATCTCTAATAATTCCGTTTTCTTTTCGACTTACCATTCCTGCAGGGAAAATGCAAACCGCATCTTCAGATTCAAACAGTTCCTTGACCTGATTACGTATAGAGCCTTTATTCTTGCCATGTTTATTGATGCCAACAAACATACCTCTCATGTTTTCAATATTCAATAGAATGTCGTTCACAATGAATTTCAAGTCTTCCCGATGTCCACGCAATGCCGAGACCAAGATCATGGCATCCATTCCTCCCAGTGGGTGGTTGAGCGCAATTGTAATCTTCCCTTCCTTGGGAATTTTCTCGATTCCTTTAACGGATAACGTGATGTCCATATAATCAACCGCAGCTTGACACCAATCTGTGTTTTTCTTGTCTCTATTGTACTCTAGAAAATGATTGACTTCGTTCTCGTGAAGGGCGTATTTCAGATATTGAACTATTCCTTGAGGCAAACGTTTTGCAAGCTTGGGGTTCTTACTCTCAAGCAGTCGTTTTACGTCAATAAATTTGTCTTCACTCATATCTGATGCGAATTTAATTTAATTCTCCGTCTAGACTTTAACTCTCATTTTGTTTTTATTCACAATTCAAGTTTAAAAATAAGCTCTTTTTTCCGTCAGAAGATCAATACTCTACTATAGTTTATTGTAGTTTTGTACACCTAAAATAATACCATCTATAGTTATGATTGAATTATCGGATCGATTACAAGCAATGGAAGAGTCAGCAACGATTGCTATGTCTCAAAAAAGTAGAGAATTGAAGGCTGAAGGACTTGATGTAATATCATTGAGTTTGGGAGAGCCAGATTTCAATACTCCAGAATTTATTAAGGATGCAGCAATTCAGGGAATGAAGGATAATTACACAAAGTATACGCCCGTTCCTGGTTATGAAGATCTGCGTCAAGCGATTTCGAATAAGTTTAAAAGAGATAATAATCTTGATTATCCGATAAATCAAATTGTAGTGTCGACCGGAGCGAAGCAGTCAATTGCGAATGTTGTATTGAGCATGGTGAATAATGGAGATGAGGTTATTATTCCAGCACCGTATTGGGTTTCATACATTGAAATCGTAAAGGTATCGGAAGGAATTCCTGTGGCAATTAGCGCGGGGATTGAAAATGATTTTAAAATTACTGGGGCGCAATTAGAGTCTGCGATTACTAAGAAAACGAAAATGGTTATCTTTTCTACTCCTTGTAATCCAACGGGTTCCGTTTACAGCAAAGAAGAACTTAGAGATTTGGCAGATGTGTTGGTGAGATATCCACATATTGTTGTTATTGCCGATGAAATCTATGAACATATTAATTTTGGAACGAAGCACGAAAGTTTGGCTCAGTTTGCTGACATTAAAGAACAAGTAGTTACGATCAATGGTGTTTCAAAGGCATGGGCAATGACAGGTTGGAGATTGGGATACATTGGAGCGAGCAAAGAAATCGCTGCTGCATGTTCTAAGATTCAAGGCCAGTTTACGTCGGGGACTTCTTCAATTACACAACGTGCGGCAATTGCTGCAATGAATGCAGATCCGATTGTGTTGGTAGATATGATTGCGGCATTTAAATCAAGAAGAACGTTGGTTTTAGATGCTTTGAATCAAATTGAAGGCGTTATAACAAACGTTCCAGGAGGTGCATTCTATGTTTTTCCTGATGTTTCGTACTTTTATGGTAAATCCTATAACGGTAGAACTGTAAATAACGGAAGTGATTTAGCGTTGTATATACTGGATGAAGCTCTTGTAGCTTTGGTAACAGGAGAGGCTTTTGGTGATCCGAATTGTATTCGAATCTCTTATGCAGCCTCGGAGGAAACGTTAATTGAAGCAATGAAAAGAGTGAAAGATGCGCTTGAAAAATTAAAATAATGGATGTAAAATCTATATTTAATCAGTTTACTCAAAAACGAATTCTGGTTCTTGGAGATGTCATGATTGACGCTTATTTACGAGGTCAGGTGACTCGAGTGAGCCCTGAAGCCCCAGTACCAATTATTAATTTATCCAAGTCTGATGAACGGCTAGGGGGAGCAGCAAATGTTGCCTTGAACCTATTGTCTTTAGGCGCAGAACCAATTCTTTGTTCTTTGGTTGGAAACGACTCAGCCGGAAATACATTTGATAAGTTAATGACCGAAAGAGGTCTTTCTATCGAAGGAATTGTAAAAAGTAGCGACCGCAAGACAACGGTTAAGACGAGAGTTATTGGGAACAATCAACATTTGCTAAGAATCGATGAAGAGGAAATTTCTCCGTTGAATTCAGACCAAGAGCTTGAAGTAATAAACAAGGTTAAATGGTTTTTAAGCTCCATTGATGCTATCATTTTAGAAGATTACAACAAAGGTGTTTTGACAGATCGCGTTATTCGTGAAGTTGTCAAAATAGCCAATGCGAGTAATGTTATCGTTGCTGTTGATCCCAAAAAAGACAATTTCTTTTCTTACGAAAATGTGACATTGTTTAAGCCAAATTTAAAAGAACTTAAGGAAGGCTTAAATCTAGATTTCAATTATAAAAACGGAAAAGAAAGATTCGAAGAGGCGATCGTAAAGTTAGAAGCTAAAATAAACAACAAGATAAGTTTTGTCACATTGTCTGAACATGGCGTTTATATAAAATCGGAAGTAGGACAATCCTATCTTCCTGCACATATTAGAAACATTGCCGACGTAAGTGGAGCAGGGGACACAGTGATATCTGTTGCTACATTGTGCCTAGCAGTTGGCTTGGAACATAAACAAGTTGCGGAAATTGCAAATCTAGCAGGAGGCTTGGTTTGTGAAGTCAGTGGAGTAGTACCTATCGATAAAAAATTATTGATGGATGAAGTTCTTAAATTAGTTAAAGAATGACAATTAGAGATCTTCGGGAACGAATGAATTTATTCATTTACGATTCAAAACGTAAAGTTTTAGGAGCGTTGTCGTTTCTTAATGTCTTGGTTTCTTTGACGGCGCTCGGCGTACTAGTTTACATCTACGGTTTTCCACAAACTGAAGGATCTAAAGAGGCTTGTTTCAGTTTGATAGAAGCTAGTTTTGCATTCTACATTGTCCGTTTCTTGCTCAAGCTATTTTACGATTTTAATCCGCTTAAGTTCATTCGGAAAAATTGGTTTGAATCCTTAATAATGCTCTTGTTGATCTTCGAAGGATTCAACTATAACTTTATGGGCGGAATGGTTCTAGACAAGGTCTTTGTATCTATTGGATTTAATGAATTTGGTGCTTTATCGGCTATTTTCGTTCAGCTCTTTATCTTTATTATTATCCTTAACAACCTTTTTAAAGAGCGTAATTTTAAGCCTTGGATGAAGATTCATCCCGGATGGTTGTTTACTATTTCAATTCTAGCAATGACCATTGTTGGAGGGTTGCTGTTGATGCTTCCCGAGATGTCAAGAGTGGAGGGTGGTTTGCCAGCAATGGATTCGATGTTCTTGTCCATGTCATCGGTGAGTGTAACAGGACTTTCGACAATAGATATCTCTGAAACGTTAACGTTCAAAGGACAAATGGTTGTTCTTGTTTTAATAAAATTGGGTGGTCTGAATACAATCGCATTTGGTGCTCTAATGCTTGTTGTCGCTAAATTTGGCGTAGGGATCAAATACCACGAATTAATTGAGGATTTTGTAAACAGAGATTCTATTCTAAAAGCGAAATCAATGCTTGCGAAGATCGTTCTTTGGGCAACTGCTTTTGAAGTAATTGGGATCGTACTTTTGTTTATTGGCTTCGGATCTCAAGGCGCTGAATTTTCCGATACCGGCAGCCGGCTGTTCCATTCTGTTTTTCATGGCGTATCTGGATTTAACAATGCAGGACTTTCAACATTGCCTGGTGGATTGATGTATGAGCATGTGGTACACAATACTTTTGTTCATACAATTATTCTGATTCTGTTCTTCCTTGGAGGGTTCGGAATGATCTATGTATTTGATATTTTTGAAGTCAAACGTTTGCGCGAAAGAATGCGCCAACCATGGAAGACAATAGAATTCGGGACTAAGATTTCTTTGTACTTTACTTTGGGCTTACTGCTTCTAGGAGCACTTGTGTTTATCATCTTTGAGTGGAACAATACACTTAAAGATCAGGGGACGGTGAGCAGCGTAGTAACATCGTTATTTCAATCAATGACAACTCGAAATGCAGGGTTTAGTGTTGTTGGTACAAATGAACTGTCTACGCCGGTGATAATTGTTTTTCTGTTTCTAATGTTTATTGGAGCTTCTTCAGGTTCGGCAGGTGGTGGTATTAGGACCTCAACGTTCGCGATTATGTGGGCTGCGGTAATTTCGACAATTAAAGGAAAAAAGCATACTGAGTTATTTAAAAGAACAATATCCAATGAATTGGTAATGAAGGCTTTTGCCGTGTTTCTATTCTTTGTAGTTGGTAATATAATTGGACCTTTTGTCCTCGCAATTTCCGAAGCCGATTTATTGGCAAGTGGGAAATATGACTTTATGGATTTGGTATTTGAACACGTTTCGGCAGCAAGTACCGTGGGATTATCGAGAGGAATAACACCAGAATTGAGCGGAGTTGGTAAATTTGTACTCATAATTGCAATGTTTATTGGTCGTGTTGGAACGTTGACATTGGCGTATTTGGTTGGTAAAGCGGTGATTAGTAAGAATTATAAGTATCCAAACGGCCATACGATGGTTGGATAAATAACGTGTATGACGGAAAAGAAAGTAGTAGTTAAGCCTTACAATAGTGACGATTCCTCGAAAAAAGAAGAAGTTGCCGAAATGTTTAATAACATCTCAAAACGATATGATTTTTTAAATCATTTTCTTTCATTGGGAATTGATAAACTTTGGAGAAAAAAGGCCATTAAGCAACTCAGAGAAATTAAGCCCAAAAAAATATTAGATATTGCTACTGGAACGGGCGATTTTGCAATTGCGGCATTAAAATTGAATCCAGATGAAGTAATAGGTGTTGACATTTCACAAGGAATGTTGGACATGGGAATTCAAAAAATGGACAAAAGAGGTTATGAGAATACAATTAAGATGATTTTGGGCGATTCTGAAAAGCTTCCGTTTGAGGATAATTATTTTGACGCCTTAACCGTTGGCTTTGGAGTTCGAAATTATGAAAATCTTGAAAAAGGACTTTCTGATATGCATCGAGTACTTCAACCAGGCGGTAAAGCTGTAATTCTTGAATTCTCGAAGCCTAAGAAATTTCCAGTGAAGCAATTTTTCGGGTTTTATTCGAAGCGCTTGATTCCATTTATTGGCAAAACAGTTTCTAAGGACAAACGTGCTTATGCGTATTTACCTGAATCGGTTGAAGCGTTTCCAGAGGGCCAAGCGTTTATGGATATCATGACGAAAACAGGATACAATAAAGTTGATTCTATACTGGTAAGTGGTGGTATCGCAACAATTTATAGCGGAATTAAGTAATATAATCTGACTTGAAAAAACAATATCAAATAGACCTTTTCGTTTTATCTTCAATGAAGATTGTATTGTTATTCTGTATTGGATTGTCATTCAGTTCTTACGCCCAAAAGGAAAAGTCAAAGAACTATCGTAAATTCGACGATAAGCTCTTGCATTTTGGGTTTATGTTAGGTGGGAATACAGCTGATTTTACAGCATATCAAAAATTAAATACCTTTGAACTTTATGGTTTAAAATCTTTAGAGAACAAAAGCGCTGCTGGCGGTCAAGTTGGAATTGTAACAACTTTAAAAGTTGGTACTCCAGTTGTTCGTCTGCGTTTCATCCCAACACTTTCATTTCAAGAACGTATTTTACAATACACGTTTGTCAATCCAGATACGACTTCATCCGTCGATATTTTTAATGAAGAACGGGTTAATTCTACTAATTTGGATTTCCCATTGATGTGGCAATTCAGAACGATTCGACACAACAATTTTGCATCGTATGTTTTGTTAGGAGGTCAATACTCTCTGGATTTGCAGTCTCAAGAAGATGCCAGTCAAGATTTTATAGATCCATTTATTAAAATCAAGAGGCATGATTTTCAAGCGCAACTCGGATTAGGAGTTGAATTCTTCGCGCCCTATTTTAAATTTGGAATGGAAGTGAAGTATTCGCATGGCTTGATCAATTCATTTATACAAGACAATACACCATCCTCTGATCCAGTGCAGAAGCTATACAATAAAGTATGGTGGTTCTCTATTATTTTCGAAGGATAGATTTAGTTTAGAATGATGAGTAATGGGTTGTAAGTTGTGGTTCTCAACTATCTTTGAAGCTTAGAATTTAATTATGATTCATTATTATTAATTCATATTTAAAATGGAATCAACAACAATCCAATTTCAAGCAACGCCAGAACAGTCTAAGGATGATGTTTATTTGCGTAATCGCATTTCAAAAGAACTTTCCCTCGATTTAAATGAATTTGAATTTTCTTGGAGAAGAAGGTCAATTGATGCGCGAAAAAGAGACGTGAAAGTCAACTGTACATTCGATGTTTTTGAAGCTGGAAATGAACCTGTTATTGAAAAGTCATTCACTCCAAAAAACGTTGAAGGCAAACAAAAAATCGCAATTATTGGATCTGGGCCTGCGGGATTGTTCGCAGCGCTTCAAGCTTTAGAATTGGGATTAAAACCTGTTATTTTCGAAAGAGGAAAAGACGTTCGGTCGAGAAGAAGGGATCTTGCGGTTTTGAATAAAGAATCCATCGTTAATCCAGAATCGAATTATTGTTTTGGAGAAGGCGGAGCTGGAACGTATTCGGATGGTAAACTCTATACTCGTGCTAAAAAGCGCGGTGATATCAAACAAGCATTGGAGTGGTTTGTCCAATTTGGCGCCACTGAAGAAATAATGGTTGATGCACATCCACACATTGGAACGAATAAATTACCACAGATAATTGTTTCCATGCGTGATACCATTATTGAACATGGTGGCGAAGTTCGCTTCGAAAAAAAAGTAACAGATATCATTACTGAGAATGGTGCGGTAAAAGCTTTAGAAATAAACGGTTCCGACATTCATGAATTTACAGATGTCATAATCGCAACTGGACATTCTGCCAGAGATATATTTTATTTACTCCATAACAAAGGAGTTTATTTAGAAGCCAAAGCATTTGCATTGGGCGTTCGGGTGGAGCATCCGCAACATTTAATTGATAAAATTCAATACCACGGAGACGTTGAAAATCCGTATTTGCCACCAGCCTCTTACAGTCTAGTCGATCAAA
>CAJVYC010000016.1 GCA_913009205.1 uncultured Fluviicola sp.
TTCTTAATTCGCTTATCGTTATAAGCGGGGTGCAAAGATAGTCACTCCTTTTATTTTAACAAGCTTTTCTTGAAAACTTTTTAAAATTATTTTTTTCTTTTCAAATCCTTTATGCTTATCGTTATAAGCGGAGGCAAAGATAGACGCTCTTTTCATTTTAACAAGCTTTTCTTAAACTTTATTAAAAAATAATAATTTCATCATTAAACTTTCAAATCTTGTCTGCTTATCATTCTAAGCGGGGGCAAAGTTATGTAGTCTTTCTTTATCTGCAATGACTTTTTCGAATCTTTTTTCATCTATTTTATAACTCCTTAATAAATAAGATAATGCGAGCATAAAAAAAGGGCACTTCTAACGAAGAACCCTCTATTTAATAAGATTTAAAGTCTATTTTTTCTTATTCTTCACTTTATCAAGCCACTTATCACTCTTCATTTCTCCGAGTACTGTAACTTGTTTCATTCTTGAATAGTCTTCTGCAGCCATTAACATTTGTTCTTTAGTGTCACGTCTAATCATGATACCTCCACTTCCTTGGTTTTTTACTTCAATATAAAAACCATCCTTCAATCTCGCCGGCTTAGTTGCTGGTCTTCCCATATTCTTCTATATGTGTTAATTTTGTAATCTTTCTAAGATACGAAAGAAAGAAAGAATACAAAATTTATTAAACATTTTTATGAATCTAATAATTCACTCGTATCTTTTATATTAATAGATCATCTTTCGGAACTAATAAGCTTATTATATTTCGAACTCTAACAAATCCGATTATACTCAATATTAAAATAACCAAGCAATGCCCTAACCACGCCAAACCTATTTCGTCAAAGGACATACTCCCTGATGAACTAATCATTCCAAAATCCCATAACAGGATAATAATTGTTAAGCTCAAAGCAATAATTGAACTTATTTTCATGGCTTTGGTCTTCACTTTCCTCAATCTCATAATATTCATAAAACCGAAATAAACTAAGAGTAACAGTGACCAAAGTCCTATTTCAGAGGACAATCCTTCTCTTCCTGCACCCAACTCAACCCCGTATTCTTGAGACACTTCTTGCAAATAATATGCACAAATAGTTCTTGTCGCATTTTCTACTTCGATAAAATAATAACCACAAAGAAAAAGATTACCGACAGCACAATTCCAACGGCATAAACAATCTTATTCATAGTTGTTTAGTCTTGGTATTAGCCGCAATGATAAGAATAATTATTTGTAATAATAAACCTACTCTTTTTTAAATCTGATTTACGAAATACTCTGAGACGGCAATCGATTCATCTTTCTAAGACCCCAATTAACTTCCTTGATTTGATTTGCACTTTAAATAGCCCAAAAAAATCAATCACATTAAAAGAAGCTAATTGGCCAAAGTATACGCCATTCCAGATTCAACAATAACGCAATCAATATATCCCCAATAGTTCAATTGCGCCAAATAGAGATTAATATCATTCTTATTAAGAGCAAAGAATCGAAAGATTTTAGAAACCGTTACAGGCTTGTGCTCTTCAATGAATTCAAAAATAGCTTTTAAATTATCATCTAGATCAATTGGCTTTGAAGTCGAATCGTCTTGCAGCTTCCATAAATTAATGATTACTCTATTGCCTACTAAAGTTGTATCCTTTATACGATGATAGAATTGCATTCCCCCCTCTTCTCCTTTGGCTTTGTGCTTGATGCTTGATTTGGAAACATCTATTTCAAGAAGTAAATGCCTTCCCTCTTCTATAACTTTAGATTCAAAAGGAACTATTGGCGCGCAATCATTATTAATTAGCTCCTTAAATAGCTTCAACTCTTCTGCAGGTTCAACGCCGACAATCTTGTTTTTTTCATTAATACCAACTATAACCTTTCCTCCATTTGTATTTGCAAAAGCTACAATAGTTCTAGTAATAGTTAATTGATTCTCAATTTGAGAAGTAAATTCAAGTGAGACGTCTTGACCGCGTGTAATTAATTGTTTTACAGATTCCATTTAATGGTTTATTCAGCGTTCCATATTTGATATGACTTCAACGCTTGTTGTTTTAACATAGTCTCTCCATTCATAATGGTTGCATTATTCTCTTCTGCTGACTTTAGAAACTTTGTTTTCGCAGGATTATAAATCAAATCCACAACCAAATGATCTTCGGTGAGGAATTCAAAAGGAAAAGAAATACAATCATCAATGTTCGGATATGTTCCGACCGGAGTGGTATTCACTATTATTTTACATGCATTCAACATGTGCTTATTAAGCTCATCATACGAGAATTCATTCTCAGTAGATGGATTTCTAGAAATGAAAATAACGTCTAGTCCAATTCTACGAAGAACAAATTCAACAGCTTTTGACGCACCACCTGTTCCTAAGACAATCGCTCTTTCGTGCAGATTGGTTAAAAATGGTTTGATGGATTGATGAAAACCGAAAGCATCTGAATTGTGACCGATCAATTTTCCATCTCGACATTGAATAATATTTACGGCGCCAATTGTTGTGGCTTCAGCCGTTAAATCGTCCAAGAAAGGAATTATCGCTTGTTTATATGGAATGGTGACGTTGAAACCGTCGAAAAAATCACGAACAGCTTTGAATTCCTCAATGGATTCCAATTCAATATTCTTATAAGATCCTGAAATGTTATTTTTTTCGAAATGGTTCTCAAAGAAAGACTTTGAAAAAGAATGTCCCAATGACTTTCCGATTAGGCCATAGTTCTTCATGATTCTTTTGGTGCAAATCGATCAAGAATGACAATTACCGCCAATCCAACAACAGCGCTAGCGATTGCCAAACCAGGTTGAGCATCACCGGTAAAATGATCAGGCAAGACATTCGCCATCATGAAATCTTTTTTTCCGTCTGAATGGGTAACAATCGCTTCACCGAATGCATTTTTCCATGGCCATACCTTATATAAGGAACCGATCATGAATCCAGTCAATAATGCAATTGTAATTTCTTTGAATTTTGAGAACAAAAACTTGAGAAGTCGAGCAAAAGACATTAACCCGATTAGGCATCCTATTGCGAATAGGCCAATTATCATGAAGTCTCTATCCTTAATTGCATCAAGAACAACACTATAAGTCCCAAGCAGAACCAATATAAACGAACCTGAAACCCCAGGTAGAATCATCGCGCAAATTGCAATTGCACCACTAAATACGATATACCAACTTTCACTTCCTTGAGCGACAGTATGAATTGTAGAGATATAAAAAGCAACTCCAGTTCCAATTAATAAAGAAACAATCACTCCAGCATTCCATTCCTTAATTGATTTCCCAATCAACCAGACACTTGCAATGATCAAACCAAAGAAAAAGCTCCATAGAATCACCGGTTGCGTTTCTAATAAATATCCAACAACATTAGCAAGCAAAGCAATACTGACAATTATCCCCCCGAAAAGAAAAAGGAAAAACGTTCCGTTGATATGTTTCCAGAAAGCCTTGATTCCATCCTTGATTAAAACCTTAACCGCTCCAAGATTAATATTATTTAGGCTTTCGATTAGCTCTTCGTAAATCCCAGTGATGAACGCGATTGTCCCTCCTGAAACGCCAGGCACAACATCAGCGGCTCCCATTGCTACTCCTCGAACGGACAGCATTAAATATTGTAAGATAGATCTTCCCTTCATAATTAATATGCTTCTAATGAACTATCAATAGTGTCAATCCAAGCGAGGATCCCACCGGCAACAATCGCAACTTTCTTCATGCCTGCATCGGCTTCTAAAAAATTAGCTACTGCCTCTGCTCTCTTTCCTGAACGGCATAAAACAGCAACTTCAAAATCTGAATTAATTTCATTGACACGTGTTGAAATATCACCCATTGGAATATGCAATCCGCCAATTTGGCAAATTTCCAATTCATACGATTCTCTAATATCCAAAAGTACTAGATCATTGTTAGCGTTTAATTTCTCGCTTAGTTCTGCGGGTGTCATGTAATTCATCTCTGTGTTTTTATCAGGCAAAGATAGAAAAGAATTGAAATGGATTACTTGAATTTTATCGAGACCATCATTTGAAATTTGGCAACCTCATTTCCGCTTTCATCTACCGCTAAGACTTCTATTTCTTGATTCACTCTTTCTCCAGATAACAAAGCACTTTGAACCGTTTTTTTTATTAGGCTTCCTTGATTAGAAACAAAGGTAACATGGCTTTCAGCACGCATGAGAAACTCTCCCTTAACACCTTTAAAAGCGAAGAACATTCTCTTTGACGATTTAGAAGCGTAGTAAAACGCATGTAAACCAGCGGCTAAGTCAGCGCCAGCAGCAAGAGCTGCAAAGTACATTGATCCAAGATGATTTTTCGTTCTTCTTTTCAAGCGAATTCTAATCTTTGTAGAATCGTCATTCAATTCCAGTAATCTAGGGCGAATAAATCCAACCATTGGAATTTTGAACGTTCCAAGGAGCCAAAGCTTCCATCTCATTGATTTTAAGGAAACCTCTTTACTCTCCTTTTTCATACTCTTGGATTAGTTGATTAACGATTTCCTTCATCGGACGAATTTCCTTGACATGCTCAATTGATGGTCCAGCGCACCAAACCGTTTTATAGGTAGAACTGAAAGCTGCTTTCTGAAGACGTTTTGATCCACGAACAAAAGTCAATGCCTTCATCCATTTTTTTAATTTCTTATTCTTATTTAGAAATCGTTCGAATGCACTTTGTTTCGTTCCAACCTTTTGAACGTAAGGTGTATTAATAACAGTACATGGCGTTCCTGATAATTTCGTCGTCATTACGATATCCTTTTCACCGTAATCGACGCAGGCTCGTTTGTATTCTTCCGAAACTCCTGATTCATTGCAGGCGATAAAAATAGAACCTATCGATAAGCCGTCCGCTCCGTGTTCGAGCATTTTTTTTGCTTCAAAGCCATTACCAACACCTCCAGCGGAAATAATCGGAATAGTACACTCTGATTTTAACAATGGAATCAATTCCATATATGAAGTTGATCCAGCATGACCGCCTGCTTCCTTATTTACAGCAATGATTGCATCAGCTCCAAGCGCTTCAACCTTCTTCGCGTATTTGACGTCGACGACATCGCAAAAAACTTTAACGCCATTTTGATGTGCCATTTTAATTGTCTCTTCCGGCGAACCGAGTGACGTAATTAAAAAATCGACCTTTTCCTCACAGCAAATTCGCAGTTGTTCTTTGTAATAGAAGTTTGACTTATTAACGATAATATTGATCCCAAACGGGCCTTTCGTTTCCTGCTTAATTTCTTTAATTGCGGATCGAAGCTCTTCAACGGATCTATAGTTCAATGCAGGAATCGCTCCAGTAATTCCTGCATTAATGGATTCAATGATCATTTCCTTGTTCGACACTAAAAACATTGGTGCAACAATAATCGGAAACTTAATATTGAGCATTTTTGACAATGCGAATTCACTGGGATTCAATTTCATATTGTGAATATATACATTTTACTATGCGCGCACAAATAATAAATTCAATAATGATGTTAGATTTGTAATATGTCAAAAAGCAAAGCATGGTTAAGCGCATTTCGCTTAAGAACTTTACCTCTTTCCCTCTCTGGAATCATTGCTGGATCAGCGGTGGCCTATTACAGCGACTTCTGGGATCCAATCATCTTTTCATTGGCAATGGTAACAACGGTATTGTTTCAAATTTTATCGAATTTGGCGAATGACCTTGGCGATGGAGCAAAAGGAACGGATAATGACAACCGTGTTGGACCAGAAAGAGCTGTTCAATCCGGAATTATAACTCAAAAGGAAATGAAGATTGCAGTTGGAATTAATTCTGTTTTGAGTTTACTTTCCGCAGGTGCATTGATCTATTTTGGAACTCAAAACATGCCTTACGAAATGATTTGGTTCTATTCTGGACTTGCGCTCCTTTGCGTTCTTGCCGCCATTACCTACACAGTTGGTAAAAAAGCGTATGGTTATCATGGAATGGGCGATATTATGGTTTTAATATTTTTCGGAGGCGTTAGTGTGCTCGGTGTGTATTCGCTTTTCGCAAAATCCTTTTCGAATGAAAACATATTGTTAGCCATTGGAATTGGTTTGTTAAGCACGGCTGTTTTGAATCTCAACAATATGCGTGACTATGTAAATGACGAAAACTCTGGAAAGAATACAATTGTTGTAAAAATGGGGCCGAATCAGGCGAAATTTTACCACACTATCATAATTCTTATTGCAATGGCATGTTTAGCGCAATTCATCAATTCAATAGGAGAACCCATTCTATTTTTAGCTTTGACACCAGCACTCTATTTGCTATTTCACATTCGAAAAGTAATGCAGACAACGGACCCTAAAGACTTCGATCCAGAATTGAAAAAAGTAGCATTATCGACTTTTGGAATAGCATTATTGTTGTTTGGAATCATCATTATTTTGGTTGAGAATGCATAAGTTGCGCGCCAAATATGAACACCGTACTTTTCACTTTAAACGACCAAGTGGAACAAGCCGCGGCATCTTGACGGAAAAACAAGCATGGTTCATCTCAATTTGGAATCCAGAAAATCCACAAGTAATCGGAAGAGGAGAATGCAGCGTTATCCCTGGTTTATCGCCTGATTTCGTTTCATTGGAGAGTAAAACAGATTACGAGAACAAGCTAAATGAAGTTTGCGAAAACTTAACTCTCGATTTGAACAATTGGCCTTCAATAAAATTTGGTGTTGAAACAGCCTTACTTGATCTAGAAAACGGAGGAACTGGAAATTATTTCAATAATGCTTTTACTTCTGGACAAAAACAGATTCCGATCAATGGATTGGTTTGGATGGGAGACCCACAATTTATGCAAGATCAAATTGAAGAAAAAATTGAAGCCGGGTTCTCAACCATAAAAATGAAAATTGGGGCGATTGACTTCAATTCTGAAATTCGGTTACTCCAAGGAATTCGATCAAAATACTCTCCGGAGCAAATAATACTTCGCGTGGATGCGAACGGAGCATTTATTCCCAAAGAGGCGCCTAATAAATTAGAGCGATTGTCTGAACTTGCGATCCACTCTATAGAGCAACCGATTAAAGCAGGACAATGGAAAGAGATGTCGACTTTGTGTAGCTCTACTCAACTTCCAATTGCGCTGGACGAAGAACTCATCGGCATTAATCTTTTGTCTGAGAAATTAGATTTGATTCAAACGATTCAGCCACAGTACATTATTCTAAAACCAAGCCTTCACGGAGGATTGAGTGGAACCCGCGAATGGATTAAAATTGCCGAATCAAACAATATTCCTTGGTGGATTACCTCGGCTTTAGAATCGAACATTGGATTGAAAGCCATTTGTCAATTTACGGCAGAGTTTGAAAACCATTTACCCCAAGGGTTGGGAACGGGAAGTCTTTATACGGATAATGTTGAAAGTGATTTACTTGTTGAAAGAGGATGTATTTCGTTGAAAGAGAAATATAATAAGTGAGACCTTTTTTATAGAAGACATACAATAGTTTACAAAAGGGTAAAATCGAATGATGTTAAGTATTACTTTAGTTTTATGCCAACTTTAAAATAAAAAGTTAATAGGTTTAACTCGCTCGATTAGATTTAATAAATCAAAATAATTAGAATTGTTTTGAGTATTGGAGGGAGCTGCTATTAAACATGAAGGTAAAGGGACTATAGTCAGTCTGGACCTCATTAATTAAAATAGACAAACAACCATACACAAAGGATGACGAAAATATAATTACATGTCCGACCTGTAATTCACATAGCTTTTATTCAGATTTTAAATCAATGAAAAATCCGAAAGGATTTTTTGCAATAGTGCTCACTTTCTTGGTTTCTGCTTTTCCCATTTATTCTAAGTCCGTCTATAAATGTAAAGATTGTAATCCTGAACTTGAGAAGATTTAGCCAAGTTAATAATCCAAATACGGGTGAAGATAGATCGATGGACAGCTTCCGATCCTGATCTTAGGCACCTCTAATTTAAATGTACCGATGTGAAAGTCTTTATATTCCGTAATGCAATTGAATAAGAAATTGTCGAGGTGCCTGAATATCTGCTGGGCGACTTGAATACTCAGTGTTTAAAAAATTATTCACTAGCACACTCACACTGTATTTATCCTTAAATCGGCATCCTAGTCTTGCATCCATAACAACACTTCCCGACTGATCTGCTAAACGATAATCTTTTAACCCAGGTAATATTTCCGTTCCATAAATATCAGCTTCAAAAATCTGATCAATGTTGTGCATATAGCTATTGTAACGCAAAGAGTAGCCGAGAAAGAAATTATTGTAAGTAGATTGAATATCAAACTTGACAAGATGCTTAAATCGGTATTTAAGGAGGCCCGAGCTTGTATCAGAAAAAGTACTTAAATAGTCTGGATCATTGCTCAATGAAATAGGATTAAGATAAGTGTAGCCAATCAAGCTTTGTAATTCAATATCTTTAATTTTACCTTCAGAATTGAATGAAAATTCAAGTCCTGTTATTCTGGCTTCCTCAGAATTTGAAGCCTGGAATCCAACCCAGTTGTAAATATAACCTATATCGTCTGGGTCGAAGTTCAAGGAAACATCATCAGGATTGTAAACACCAAATACAAATTCTATCATATTTTGATATTGATTAATAAATCCTGCAACATCAAACATTGATTTCCATTTTCCGATATTAAAGATTTGTTTAACTCCAATTTCAGCAGCCCATCCCTTCTCTGGAGACACGTTTGGATTTGGGAAAATCTTTACCCCTCCACTTTCTGCAGAAAGGAAACGTTCGCCAACTGCTGGAAAACGAATTCCTTGGCCGAAAGATGTTCTTAAATGTGTTGTGGGTGTTAATGCATAATGCAATGCGGTTCTAAATATAGGATAGATAGGAACAGCATTCTTTGTTTTCCATAAATCGAATTGAGAATCGGCTACGAGGTTGTCTTGTTTAAAATATTCAAGACGAACACCTGCTGTTGCATCAAACCGTTTCATTTTTATATCGTATTGCGCATAGCCTGCGACATTGATGGAATTATGATTTCCAAAAGTATCCGGACTGCGAACTATATTTGCACTAGACGTAACGCCCGTAGAAAAATTGTGTAGTTTACCCCACTTTTTGGAGAACTGATAATCTCCATAATACATTTCTGCTTTGGATGCAGAAAAGAGTGAAGAAGGACTACCGAGAGAAACAAGGTAATAACGCCCTTTTAATTCGTGTTTAGAATTGTTCTTTCCCAAATACTTTACGTAAGGGTCAACAGAAATACGAATAGAATTTTCAATGGTAATAGACGAATTAGGGTTAGTTTCGGGGCTCCCGCCTCCTGAAGGAGTATATCCCAATGAGTCACTTTCCCAAATAATAAATCGTCCAACATCTTCAAATTGACCGTTGAAACGGATACCTATCTTTAGGTTTTCTACCTTAGTTGGTTTATAAAAAAAGCTTCCACTCAACCGTCCGCGATTTTCTCTCTCACCGTCTTTATATCCTTGTGATAAATATCCATTACTAGAAAGAGTGAAGCCGACCTGATCATACATTTTTCCGTAGTAAACATTTAATAGATTAATTGTTGGGTTTGATGACCACCATTTTAATGAAGCTCGTTTTGGATTGCCATAAAATCCAGATTGATATTTAACTTTCAATTCTCCATCCTTTACTGGTTCTTTGGGAGTCAATGAAATCATTCCATTTAATGCTCCACTTCCATACAACACAGATGATGCTCCCTTGATGATTTCAACTTGTGAAATAGACTCCAAAGGAACTGAATTCCACTTTACATCACCCAAGTCAGGAGAAATTAAAGGAATACCATTGGTCAAAACCAGAACACGACTTCCCACCCCATATGCATAACCGCCTCCACCGCGGATACTTACTTGTCCATCCATAGCATAAACACCAGGTGCTTGGTCTGCGACTTGTTCTAAATTTACGAGTCCTTTCTTTTCTATGAAGTCAGCCTTAATGACTTCCATAGAAATAGGCACATCTTCTATCCTTTGAGACCTTCGACTTGCTGATACAACGAGTGTTTTTATTTTTTGAGCCTCAGAAATGAGGAATATTTTAACCTTATTATTATTCTTTGTTATTAGAACAGAGTCTGATTTAAAATCAATTAATGAGAAATAAATCCAAGTGGGAAAAATTTTAACGTCTAATATAAATTCACCATCTGGATTTGTTCGAGTTGCCAGACCTGTTTCAGTAAAAACCTTTACTGCATAAAGTGGATTTTGCGTACCTTCCTCATTTACAACTCCTTTAACTTGAGCTGAAGCTAGTAAAGGAAAGATTAGAAATACCATTAATAAACCCCGCATTAGCAACACTTTATTTTTACATGATCAATCAATGAAAATTTTTTCATGCAATATGCATAAATATATTGCAAAGAAAAAGTAAAATTGATCCTAAATAATATTAAGCAATTAGTTTAGAATCTGTTTGATTATTATCATCGCCGCTTCAATCCGATTCGTTTTCTTGAAACATCAACTTCCATTACTTGAACTTCAACGTGTTCGTGCAGAGCGATAAATTGAGATGGATCTTCGACGTAAACATCAGCGAGATTTGACTTGTGAATCAATCCGTTTTCCTTAATTCCAATGTTTATGAATGCGCCAAAATTTGTGACGTTGGTTACCAATCCAGTTAAAAGCATTCCAGGCTGAAGATCGTCTATCGATTTTATTCTACTATCGAATTCTAGAACTTTCGCTTTCTTTCGTGGATCACGGCCTGGTTTTTTAAGTTCAGTAATAATATCCTTAAACGTATACGGGTCCATATCGGGAAATTCATCATTCTTTAAACCATCTAAAATCTCGTTATTTCCAACAAGATCATTGACAGTAACGCCTTTCTTTTTCGCCAGTTGATTAACGTATTTGTAACTCTCAGGATGCACGGATGAATCATCCAATCGGTTTTTACCATCCCGCACTCTAATGAATCCAGCGGCTTGTTCAAATGCTTTTGTCCCAAGCCGTTTCACTTTTTTAAGTTCGTCTCTGGAGTTAATTCGACCGCACTCATCGCGGTAAGCTATTATGTTTTCAGCAATTGAAAGTCCCAGCCCTGAAACGTAGCTTAATAAATATGATGAAGCGGTATTCACGTCAACACCAACGGAATTCACACTTGAAATAACAACATCATCCAATGCATCTTTCAATGATGATTGATTCACTTCGTGCTGGTACTGGCCTACTCCAACTGATTTAGGATCAATTTTCACCAACTCCGCCAAAGGATCCATTAATCTTCGACCAATTGAAACCGCCCCACGAACTGTGACGTCATAATCAGGAAACTCCTTTCTTGCGATTGCGCTGGCAGAGTAAATAGAAGCTCCATCCTCACGAACGGCGAATACTTCAAGGTCTCTATCAAAATGAACATTCTTAACCAAGTTCTCCGTTTCTCTTCCTGCGGTTCCGTCTCCAATTGCAATTGCGTCAATTTTGTATGCTTGCACCAATTGAAATAATTTCGAAGAAGCTTTCGAACTTTCCTTTTGCGGTGGATGTGGGAAAATAGTAGTATTCGTTAACAGGCTTCCTTGTTCATCGATACAAACGACTTTACACCCCGATCTAAAACCAGGATCGATTGCCAAAATTCGTTTCGCACCAAGAGGCGGAGCCAACAGCAACTGACGTAAGTTCTTTCTAAAAACCTGAATCGCTTCTTTATCTGCCTTTTCTTTGGCGATATTCAACACTTCGTTTTCAAGTGAAGGCCGAAGCAATCTTTTGTAAGAATCCTTACACGTATCCGCGACAATAGTGGCGCATTCATCATGACCTTTCACGAAAAAACGTTCTAAGGCTTGAATCCCTTCTTCCTCATCAGGACGCGCTTTAATTGAAAGTAATCCTTCTCGATCCGCACGGTAAAGAGCCAAAAACCGATGTGATGCGCACTTATCCAACCGCTCTGAAAAATCAAAATAGTCCTTGTATTTCTCGGCTGCAAATTCCTTTCCTTTAACAAGTTTTGATTGAAGAACTGAACGCTTTTCGAACAATTGTCGAAGTCGAGCACGAACGCTTGTATTTTCGTTCATCCATTCTGCAATAATGTCCTTCGCTCCATTGATAGCCTCTTCTATTTCGTAGATTTCTCCTTTCAAAAACCGTTCAGCCATTACTTCCGGATTTCCTCCTCGCTGCGACATGATCGCTTTAGCCAAAGGTTCGAGCCCAAGTTTTCTTGCCTTTTCACCTCGAGTCAAACGTTTTTGTTTGTAAGGCAAATAAATGTCTTCCAATTGGACAGGATGAAAGCAACTCTCGATTTTACTTTTCAACTCAGGGCTTAACTTCCCTTGTTCATCAATTGTTGATAGAATACTCGTTTGTCTTGCTCGAAGATCATTGTACTTTTTCGCTAAATCTCGAATTGTTGCAATTTCAACTTCATCTAACCCTCCCGTCATTTCCTTACGGTAACGCGCTATAAAGGGAACCGTACTGCCGTCATTAAACAAATTAACAGTATTGAAAATTGACTTTTCTTTGAGTCCTGAATTGTTCTGGATGAATTCATTTTTTTGCATGTTGTAAATATAATTTTGTGCAGAGGATTTAGCAATAAATTAACAAGTGGATATTGGACAATTTCATATCTTCGACTTTAACTCTAGTTTATATGAAAAAGATATTATTTGCATTTGTCGTAGTTGGTTCAATCGTTGCCTGTGCTCCCAAACTTGTCACTCCAGTGTCAGTAACTGAAGAAGTAACCGAAACTACTGAGCCGGCACCTGAAATGAATGATATAGCATCTGCTGGTAAAGTCATTTTTAATAACGACTGTACAAAATGTCATTCTCTTAAAGTAATCGGGAATCATAGTAAACAACAGTGGACAGGAATCTTGACGAAAATGACGAAAATGGCCAAGCTTGATGAAACTCAAACAAATCAGGTTACGCAATACGTGTTTTGGGAGCTTGAGCAATAAAATTTACTGGAATTGATGGGGTTTTGGAAATTAGATGTTAGAATTTAGACGATCTAGTTCCTAAATTATAATAAATAAAGCAGTTATAATAATCAATGCTGGATTGGATAGTTCACAAATAATTGACCTAAATTCGCACCTAATTTGGCAGTTAGTTCGAACGGATTCTTCAAATGTAATTCCGGTAATCGGGTCGATTCGACAGTGGTAAATAATATTTTTTTAATGGGTGTATTGGACAATCTTAAAGTTATTGATGCAAGCTCAGTTCTTGCCGGACCAAGCGTTGCAACGTTTCTAGCTGAATTAGGAGCTGACGTAACAAAAGTTGAACATCCTGCTTATGGTGATGTTACCAGAAGCTGGAAGTTACCTACGGAAGACAAATCAAGTTCCGTTTCGGCTTATTTTTCCAGTGTCAATTACAACAAGGAATACATCAAGTTGAATTTGTCAGCTGAAGAAGATCATGTTGAATTCATGAAACTTATTGATTCGGCTGACATTCTAATCATGAACTTCAAGCGTTCTGATTACCTGAAATTCCAACTAGACAATAGCACATTACTTTCAAGAAACCCACGGCTTATTATCGGAAAGATAAACGGGTATGGAGAAGAAAGTGATCGCGTCGCTTATGATTTAATACTTCAAGCGGAATCAGGCTTTATGTCAATGAATGGGCAAAAAGACAGTCCACCGACAAAGATGCCCGTTGCATTTATAGATGTTTTAGCCGCACACCATTTAAAAGAAGCTATTTTACTTGCCCTTTACGAAAGAGAGAAAACGAATAAAGGGAAATCTGTAAGTGCATCGTTATATGAAGCCGCGATTAGTAGTTTATCGAATCAAGCATCCAATTACTTAATGTCAGGGAATATTCCTCAACGTATTGGAAGTTTGCATCCGAACATTGCACCTTATGGTGAATTGTTTGGAACAAAAGACGGAGCAACAATCACGTTTGCCATAGGATCTGATAAACATTTCGAAAAACTTTGTCGTGTTTTAAAATTGTCTCATCTTCCCGCTTCGGATAAATTCAATTCCAATCAAATGCGAATTGCGAACCGCCAAGAACTTCAAAAGATCATTGAAGAAAAGACTATTCAGTTGAATTCAGGTTCTTTGTTGTCAGAACTTGAAGTTTTGAATGTTCCTGCGGGCAAGGTTAGAAATCTAAAAGAAGTCTTCGAAGATGAAAAAGCAAAGGCTTTGATTTTGGAAGAAGAAATAGAAGGAATTAAAACCAAGCGAATTCGCTCAAAAATATTTAAGTCGAATGGAAATTAGAGCACCAAAGACGGATCAGGAATGGGAAGCGTATTATAACCTTCGTTATAAAATTCTACGCGCTCCTTTGAATCAACCCATAGGAAGTGAACGGAATGATGGCGACCTAACAGGACAACATTTCGCTTTGTTTACGGAAGGAAGAATCACTGCAATCGCTCGATTGGATCAATCAGAAGCAGGTGTTTCTCAAGTTCGTTTCGTAGCTGTTGATGATGCCATTCAAGGCAAAGGCTTCGGGCGAATCATTATGGAGGCGACGGAGAAGGCGTCTATTAAGCAGGGGAATCATAAAATGATTTTGCAGGCAAGGAATTACGCTGTGGATTTTTATATTCGATTGGGCTATACAAAATTGGAAAAGAGTCATTTGCTTTTTGGGGTTTTGCAGCATTATAAAATGGAGAAGGTTTATTGAAGATCGAATTTTGTAACAAAGAATTGGAACCGCCTTTGAGATGGGTTGAGAGGTTTGAATTTAACGAACCCAACTTGTCCTGAAGTTTCGTGAAATGCGGACAATAGCTGATATATAATTCCACAAATACAAGAAAAGTATCCAATTAGTATTCTACCACGTCGATCTATTAGACCTCTATTTTCGTTTAAGACAACATGAAATACTTTTTTATTTCCCATAAGTCGATACTTTTTTGACAGCAATCATCATGTGAGGGCTAAAAGACAATAGATTAGTGTCATTTTCCGTAATACTAAGAAGTTTTAATAATGTCTCTCTTTTTTCGTCATTGAGCAAACTTGCAAAAAAATCTTTGTCCAACCACCCCATACCTTCGACAGCATAAGTATTGAGATAGATCAGTTCATTATCCGTAAACTCATCTTTTAATTGATCTGGCTTATGATAATAGGCTTCCGCCAACAGCCAAGGAAAATCATCTGGTGGATTATGAATTCCTGAAGTCAACTCTTCAGTGCACATTTCAAAGAATGATTTTTTATGGATTAAGCCATTTAATAGACCTGCCAAAGCAGAAGCTGTGTAATTGATTGCTGGGTGAAACAGACGTACAGTTTAACCTTGTTGGTCACTTCCTGTTGTAAATGTCAAGCGCTATGAGATTTACGATTCTTTCTTACCTGAACCTCAACACGTTTTGTTAACAGTTTAAAAAGTAACTCCGCATCTTTTTGTTCGAGCTTTCTTCCCATCTTCACAATTTTACCCGAGTATTCAAATTCTATCCGTTCGCCTCCAATCACCCAAGGTGATTTTTCCCAAGCTGCTTGAAACGATTTTTCTTCAGTCTTGTGCATGCTCATTTTATTGAGATTCTCGAGCAAGAAGGATTTTGACTTGCCGTACTTACGGATGGATTTTTTGTATTTGAGGTTCACTTCATCAATCTGGATGAGTTCTTTTCCCCACATTAACCAGAACCATGATTTCATTACTTTGAATGCAAAATAGAGCCAGAAACCAAGGAATATGATAACGATGATTGATTCTTGTTCCGTCAATTTAGAGTTCAAGGATACACAAATAACAATTACACCAAGTGTTAACCACATCGATGTCCACGCTCCCATCAGTGGCTTCAACCAACCGATGTCTTTGGGGTGAATTACTATTGTTGTCTTCGATTGATTATCTACGAAGGAAATTCTATTACCGATCCATTTCATGGCTACAAATGTATCTAATTTTTGGTTCTTGGTAAAAAGATACGGGCGATTCTCATTTCAGAAAACCGCCCGTTTTTAAAGAAGTCAATTATTAATTACTCAACAATTAATCTTTGTGTCATTTCAATATTATTAACTGTAACTTTAACCAAGTAAACTCCAGTCTCTAAAGACAAAGTATTAATTGGAAGTTTAGAACCAGCATTAACAGCTCCGTAATTTTTAGAAGCAACTTCTTTCCCAGCCATATCAATCAATGTGATTTGAACTTCTGAATTGCCATCGAAATCTGCTTCGATGAACGCAACAGTGTTTGTTGGGTTAGGGTACATTCTAAATGTAGATTTAGTATCTAAATCATTAATTCCAGTGTTACTAAAGATTGTTGATTTACCGGCGTTATCAATTCCTCCGTTTGGATCAATTAACATGCCGATAACGTGCATGTTGTTCTCATTCCATTCAGAAGGCAATACGAAATCAAATACCACAGAGTGTGTTTCACCAACATTAACTGTTGCAGGGAAACTAGTAGGCTCACCGTTCCAATCTGGAGCGATATCTCTAGCTACGTGATCGTAAGCCATTTGAGCAGCAGGAACTGTAGAAGGCAATAACTCGTATCCACCCATTTCACCATTTGCACCACCAGCGTAGGCATTTGCTTGGTCGTAACCGTCAACACTTGATCCAGTAACTCCATCTTCAGTCAATACACAAGCCAATCTCCAAGAGTCATCTGCAGCCATATCGAATGTAGCAGAAACTGTTACTTGTAATTCTCTTGTTCCAGCATCCCAAACAGAAGCGTTTGCGATTATTGCAGCAGGAGGAGTAACCAAACGTTCGTAGAAATCACCATCCATTGCAGATGGATCAACTTCAGGACCTCTATCTACTAATGAACTTGGGTAACCACCAATGAAACCACCGATTGCAGCATCATAATCAGTTACAACCATTGGATCAGCATTGTGAACAGCAATACCTGCCCAGAAATTACCAAATTCGTTTTCATATCTGTCCATGAAGACAGTTCCTCTCACACACCAAGGACACCAAGTTCCTGTAGCTTCCTCACCAACAACAACTTTTCCTGGTGCAGGAATAACGTGATTTGCAACTAAACATGCATCATCATCAGTAGCATCTCCATCAATTCCTCCATTCACGTTTGAAACTGTAGCAGTTGCATTGTGAATACCACCTTGAACTTGAATAGGAGTCGAATAAACAACATCATAAGATTGTCCAGCAGCTAAGTTAATACCAGTTACTGATTCAGGATAAGTAGTTCCATAAAGATCAATTGCAACATCGAATGAAGTAATTGCGTCAGTTCCTGCATTTACAATAGTTACTGTAGGACTCTTATAAGTTCCAGCTATTCTTCCTCCAAGGTTAAATCCTGCAACAGATGCATTTAATTGAGAAGGCAAGTATGCAGCGTAATCGAAAGAAACGTTATCAACGTAGAACTCACTCGTTTCTAGTGGGAATAAATCCACAGTAGCTACTTGGTTAATTGAATTTGCCCAAACACCGAAACACACTCCATCGATAAATCCTTGCCATCTTCCAGTTGAAAGATTCGCTTCAATTCTCAATGTGAACCACGTTTCGTCAGTATAAGAACCAACAGCCAAACTACTTGACACACCATCGTCAATAGTTACCGTTCCATTTGCCATGTTACAGTTCATTGCCCAAACTGTTCCTGGAACTGTGTTTGCCTGAAAGTTAAAGTAACCTGTTTTACCAGCCATAACATAAAAAGCAGACTCGTAAGTCAAAATTCCGTCAGTGTATTCTTGACCGAAATCCAAAAGTACATCTTGAGGTCCCCCTCCTGCTTGTCCTAAAAAATAGATTGAATTAGTACCGCTTAGTGCTTGTGCATCATTTGCTTGTGCATCTTCAGCTCCACCTAAAGCACCACTCCATGTGGTCCATTCAGTTGCGCTTGGCCCGATATAGTCTCCTACATTTAGAGCATCGAAATCATCTGAGAATAACTGGGCACTTAGAGCCGTAGTTAAAAGTAAAGATGATAATAATAGTGTGATTTTTTTCATAAGTAAGATAAGTTTTAGTAGAACCACCAAGTTAACCCTAATTAACACTTATACCTCCTATTCTTGAAGATTATTTAAAGTACTCTTGAACTCTTATTTGATGTATCTAAAGTCCTGATTGTTCTTAATCGTTGTCAAAGAATGATAAATTAAGCGAATTGCATTTTCAACATCTTCTTTACGGCACATCTCAACCGTTGTGTGCATGTAGCGAAGTGGCAATGAAATCAAAGCACTTGGTACGCCTTCATTTGAATAAGCGAAAGCATCTGTATCAGTCCCAGTAGCGCGCGAAGCTGCGGCTCTTTGGAATGGAATTTTATTCTTCTCGGCAGCTTTAATAATTTGTTTCAATAAGTTATTTTGAACCGCTGGACCATAGGTTAAAACAGGACCATCGCCAGATTTCAAATCACCTTGAACAATTTTATTAATCATTGGTGTATTTGTATCGTGACAAACATCGGTTACGATTGCAACATCTGGCTTGATTTTCTGAGCGATCATTTGTGCTCCTCTTAATCCAACTTCTTCTTGAACTGCGTTCACGATGTACAATGCGAATGGAAGTTTCGTTTTCTCTTCTTTAAGCAATCGAGCAATCTCTGCAATCATAAAACCACCCATACGATTGTCAAGTGCACGTCCACAATATCTGTTCTTGTTTAAAATGATGAATTCATCTTCAAACGTAACCACACATCCAACATGAACGCCCATTGCTTCTACCTCATCTTTTGTAGAACAACCTGCATCCAAACAAATATTCTTCATACTTGGCGCATCATCTTTTTCATGTCTCGTATGGATAGCTGGCCAACCAAAAACAGCTTTAACCATTCCTTTATCCGTATGAATGTTTACCCGTTTAGATGGCGCAATCATATGATCTGAACCTCCATTTCTTCTCAAGTAAATAAATCCATCCTTTGTTATATAGTTCACAAACCATGAGATTTCATCAGCGTGTGCTTCAATTACAACTTTGTACTTTGCCTTCGGATTAATAACTCCTACAACGGTTCCATAATTGTCAGTGAAGTATTCATCGATGTATGGTTTGACATAATCCAACCATATTTTTTGTCCTTCTAATTCAAAACCAGTTGGCGATGTATTGTTTAAATACTTTTCAAGAAATTTTTGCGATTTGGCGTTGATGATCTTCTTCATGACGGTATGTTATAATTATGTCACAAAGCAACATATTATTTTCCGAATAAAAAATCTAATGTGATGAGTGGAACTATCGAAGCAATGTTATGTTCCCTTTTACAATCGCTTCATCCCCTCCAACGCATGTAACGTCAAGATAGTAATCATAAACATCTGGATCAAGTGCCTTTCCTCTGAAAGTACCGTCCCAACCATCTGTTCTGTCAAAGGATTCGAAAACCATTTCTCCCCATCTGTCATAGATTCTGAAAACCATCTCTTCTACCAATGCCCCTCGAACGTAAAGAATTTCATTTTCACCATCACCATTTGGAGAGAATGCATTTGGAATGTATAAGTAAGGATCTCCACAAATAAATTGAAACGTTGTAATCAAAACAGTATCCATCTTGGCGCAAATTCCATCGGTAACAGTTAAAGTATAAATGGTTGTTTGATCAACAACAGCATCTGTAATTTGACCATTGACATTTACTACTCCTTGTCCAGGAGACCAGGTATAAATTAATCCTGAAGGTTCGCCAATTAATTGAACGGTTGAACCTTCGGCGACGAGCGTTTCAGAGGCCGTAGCAATAACAGAAGGTGTAGGAATGTTTCCGACGTAAATTTGAATCGAATCATTTACGACACAACCCGTATTCGACGTTGCAGTTACATAAATGTATTGACTGTTAGTTGGATTGACCATAACACTATTTGTAATAGACGGAGCTACAATAACGGAATCCGGAGTCCAAACATAATTAAATGAAATCGTTGGGTTCGTATTCGTTGCAGTGACGGTCGTTTGTTCACCTGCACAAATAGAATCATTGGCAGTTAATATCAGTGCTGAACCAATAAAGTCGACTACAACACTATCAATTCCGGAACAGCCAGAATTGCTTGCATTAATGTAATAGGTCATTGGACCAGATGGTGTATGGGTCCAAACGGAATCGGTTATATCCGTATTCAGCGTATCCGTAAAGTTGATGTTACTTGACCAAATATAAGATGTCGCTGCACCTGATGCGTAAGCGATGAAATCAATCGATGTTGTGATACACAATTCTTGATCTGGAATTACAGATAAGCTTAAAGAGTCGGTAACAGTAATTGTTATTTCAGCAGTATCCGTTAATAGACAAATACTATCTGTTACATATAAATATACCTGGTAAACTCCAGCAGTATCAAATGTGATAACAGGCTCAAAAATTACAGATGTTGTGTCCCCATTTCCGAAATCCCAGAGATAGGAATCTGAGTCGGTCGAATTATTCTCAAACTCAACGGCAAGCGGCAAACAACCAAAATTGTCATCAATTGTAAAATCCGCGACAGGTATTAATTCAAAATCGAATTTAAAAATCAGGTTATTACAATTTCCCGCATCATTTGTACTTGACCACGCTCCAGGTGAAGTTCCAAAATCACTATTTCCGCCGCACCCTCCACAAACGGATTGATAAACGACACCTTTTTCATCAAATCGTGAAGTGCCGCCATCAACATGTTCTCCCGACTGGCCTCCTCCTATATATGTTCCGTATAATGTATCCATAAAATTACGTTCAATTACGAGTAAATAAAAATCTGGATTAGTACTTGTTGATTGAAAGGCATCCGTTGTAATTGGCATATTTATGGCTGGAGCATTTGAAGCTAGTGATTTACCCCATCCAGAGATATAAATATTTCCACAAATATCAACCAAAAAGGCTGAAGGCGAAATGTCCATTGCATTATTCCCGCTTCCAAAAACAGTTGAATTTATAGCCGTTACTAATGTTGAATCGAATCGAATTACAAATTGGCTACTTCCAGGGTTTACAAATGTTGAATTTATTACTGGGAAAGTTCCGTTTTGAGATTGTCCTACCATATAAATTTGATTCATACGGTCAACCTCAACAAAAAAGCCTTGGTCATAATTGGCAGTTCCTACGTAAGTCCCTCCAATAATTGAACTCCCATTACTTGGAAGTTTAACTATAAACCCGTCTGTTTTGCCTCCTCCATATGTGTTCTGCCACCCAGCCATCCCAATTAAATCATTCGAGGCCGTTCCACCACCAAAGATTACATTATCGGAAAGATCCACCTTAACAGAGTAACAAGCGTCATTATTTGATCCGCCATAATAGCTTGACCAAATTAGAGTAGATAAATCTGTTGATAATTTAAAAATTACACCATCTTGTAGGCCTCCACTTACTGGTTGAAAAGCATTGACAACAGGAAAGTCAGTTGACCTTGTGCATGAAGCTACAATCACATTATTATTAGCATCGAGCATAATTTCACCTCTAAATTGATCGCCATAATTTGTCGTCAATGAATCAATCATTGCTGTATTCGCGTTGTAGCTTATTCCATCGTTATTGGAACCTCCAACATAAGTTGATCCCAATAAGTTAAGTCCATTCGAACTCAATTTACTCACAAAAATATCTGTCCCATTTGTAAGGTGATGCACACCATTACTTGTAAAATTCAATGGTAAAACTCCCCCCGAATGTGTTCCCGAATACCCATTTTGAAAAGGGAAATCGGAACTAGACGTGGCACCATATAAATAAACATTATTCATAGAATCACAAATTAAGCTATGTACCGTTTCAGTTCCTTGGGTATCATCGCCTCCTCCTAAAAAACACGTCCAAAGCATTTGAACACCGTCTGAAGAATATTTAGAAATAAAGACATCCGTTACGCCGTATGTTCCCGCCGGATCATTGGCAGAAGGCATTATGTTCGTAATAGTTGTACTTGTACTCCAAGCAGGCGCAGGTGTTGGATACGAATTCCCGAAAACAATACCTCCTGAATACGCTGTTCCGTCATAACCATACGTAGCAGTCATTCCAAAGTTATCGGATGGTGATCCACTATAGGTTGCAAAAACAAGAACGGGGTCAATAATTAGAATTGCGTTTGGATTGTAGTCTCCCAATTCAAAACTCAATTTATTACCGTCTAAAACGAACTTGCATTCAATATCTCTGATATTACCATTGACAATTTGGTATACATATGGCTTTTGTTCTAAAATTTCTCCAAGGTCCGATTTCACAATTAAATCCCCTTTTTTGTTCAACTTGATTTCCTGATGACCATTGTACTCCATTTGAATCAAGTTTGGATCAATGCCAGGCTGAACGTGGAATTCATATTTTAATTCCAGCTCATTTTCAATCAGTTTCATATCAATACCGTCGTACAAATCATGCAAAATAGCCTCTCCATATCCATGAACATTTGTTGCCCATTTCGAGTGATCGTTGCCTTTAAAATAATTGTAATATTCCTTAGATGCCAGTGAAGCATCGATTTCAGTCACATCGTTTGCTCCCCAGAAAAGCAACTCTATATAGCGTTCTTTGGCCAGTGCTGATGTCTTTTTAGAATCGACTTTACCATGATTGGTTGAAACGTCAGAATGATCTTGTAATTGAAATAGGAAACGACCCTGTTCTACCCAAAGGTTTCCGCCTTCAAATTTTGACTTAAACAAAACATTATCTCCCCATTGTCCTTTGTTCTCAATGAATGCATGATGAATAGAATGATCATGTTCGATGTGCTGAGACCAAGAGATTCCTGTCATCAAAAGCACTGCAAATAGTAATAGAATTCTAATTCTCATAACAATAGAGTTACTCTAAATTAAGGATTTAAAGATAAGACACCAAAATTGGACGAAAAGTTTGCTGAAACCCTTACTTTTGACATAATAATTGATCTATGGAAAATCGAATCACCCAACTTTTTAAGGTAGAATATCCACTAATTCAAGCAGGAATGATCTGGTGTTCAGGATGGAAATTGGCAGCTGCCGTTTCAAACTCTGGAGGTCTTGGCATCATTGGTTCTGGGTCGATGTATCCGGATGTTCTTGAGGAGCATATTATGAAGTGTAAAGAGGCAACGAAGAAGCCTTTCGCCGTAAATCTTCCAATGCTCTATCCCGATATTGACAAGCACATTGAAACGATAATTAAATATAAAGTTCCAATTGTATTTACTTCCGCTGGAAATCCAAAAACATGGACTAAGCATTTGAAGGATCATGGAATTACAGTTGTGCATGTAGTCTCAAGTTTGAAGTTTGCAAAAAAAGCGGAAGATGCCGGCGTTGACGCACTTGTTGCAGAGGGTTTTGAGGCAGGTGGACACAACGGACGCGATGAGACAACAACGTTTTGTTTAATTCCTTTGGTGGCTTCTGAAATTACAATTCCTTTAATTGCTGCCGGCGGAATTGGAACAGGCAGAGGAATGCTAGCTGCGATGAATTTGGGAGCAGATGCTGTTCAGATTGGAAGCCGGTTTGTAGCATCGAATGAATCCAGTGCTCATTCGAATTTTAAGGATGTCGTTATTGGTGCCAAAGAAGGTGACACGCAACTGACATTGAAAGAAATCACGCCAGTTCGTCTGGTCAAAAATGAGTTTTATGGTCAAATCCAAGCAGCGTACGAGAATGGTGCGACAATTGATGAGTTGAAATCACTGTTGGGAAGAGGTAGAGCAAAAAAAGGAATGTTCGAAGGTGATTTAGTGGCAGGTGAACTTGAGATCGGTCAAATATCAGGATTGATTAATGAAGTGGAACCCGCTAGCGACATTGTTAGTAAAATCCTTGCTGAGTATCGCCAAGCACTGTCCGAACAACAAAATGAAAAATTTAATTTCTAAATGATAAAATTTGAACGATTCCAATTGGAGAATGGACTTAGAGTTCTTTTCCATAAGGATGAAACGACGCCAATGTCGGTAGTAAATACCCTTTATGATGTCGGCGCAAGAGATGAATCTGAAGATAAAACTGGATTCGCTCACTTATTCGAACACTTGATGTTTGGAGGTTCTGTAAATATTCCAGAATTCGATACCCCCTTGCAAATGGCAGGTGGAGAAAACAATGCGTTTACTTCAAACGACATCACCAACTATTATAATGTCCTTCCTGTAAACAATATTGAAACCGCATTGTGGTTGGAAAGTGATCGAATGCTTTCATTGGCCTTTACTCCTAAAAGTCTAGAAGTTCAACGAAGTGTTGTGATCGAAGAATTCAGGCAACGCTATTTGAATCAACCGTATGGAGATGTTTGGTTGCAATTGAGACCACTTGCTTATAAAGAGCACCCTTACAAATGGGCGACAATTGGAAAGGAACTTGAACCCATAGAAAATGCTACAATGGAAGATGTGAAAGCATTTTTTAAGAAGCACTATAACCCTTCAAATGCAATCCTATGTGTCGCAGGAAATCTTGAACTTGAAAACGTTAAAGAACTCGTTGAAAAATGGTACGGTTCGATTCCAGCTGGAACGAAATACGAAAGAAATTTACCGAAAGAGCCTATTCAAAGAGAATTGCGCGAGCTAACGATTGAAAGAAATGTTCCGAACAATGCATTTTATTATGCATTCAAAATGCCGGATCGTTTGCACCCTGACTTTTTTACGATTGACCTTTTATCTGATGCTTTAGGAAGAGACAAATCCGCTCGACTTTATGTGACACTGAAGAAGGAACAGCAATTGGTGGCCGATATTAGTGCCTACATTTTGGGGTCACTGGATGAAGGGTTATTAGTAATCTCTGGTAAGCTAAACGAAGGAATAACGTTCAAACAATTTGATAATGCACTTTGGGCTTTAATCGACGAATTAAGCGCGAACAAATTATCTGATTCAGAATTGGATAGAATCATGATAAAATTTAGAACTGCTAAAGAATTTCAAGAACAAGGATTGTTGCAGAGAGCAATGAATCTTTGTAATTATGAATTGCTTGGAGATCCAGACGGAGTCAATTCTGAAAGCGAGAAATACCACCAGATTACTACGGATGACATTCTAAGATGCGCGAAAAATATCTTAACGAAATCCAACTGTTCGATACTAAACATTAAAGCTGATAAAAATGCTAAATAGAACTATAGAACCAGCTTTAAAAGAAATTGATCACATTGATTTTGTAGCTCCGAAAAAGTATACAGTTTCAGGTCGCACTGATCTATATCACATGAAGGAAGTTCCAAATGAAACATCGCGTTTTGAACTTTACTTCGATGCAGGAAAAGCAAAAGGAATTGATAGCATTGCAGGTTTCGTAAATGGACTTTTACTTTCTGGAACACCAGATAAAAATTCTATTGAAATCAATAGCCAAATCAACGCATTGGGTGGTTTTCTAGAATCTGGAATCTCAGTTGAGAGCGCTACAATATCGATCTATTGTTTGAAAGAAAATTTAATTCCAATCCTCACTATTATTCTTGATGCAATTCAAAACGTTGCCTTTATAGAGAAAGAAGTCAATGAATTTTTAGCCGATAGAAAAGTGGGACACAACGTTAGTTTGGAAAAAGTAGGTTTTCTTGCACAACGTGAATTTCAGGAACGTCTTTTCGGTTCGAATGAAATCTATTCAAAAGCATTGAAACCATCCGATTTTGAAACGGTATCGATAGAAAAACTTAAAGAATTCCATTCAGAAAACTATTTAAATGGACTTGAAAAGGTTGTGATTGTTGGAGACCTTAATGAATCTGAAATCCATTCCATAATTGAAGCAACAAAACCTTTTGCGAATACAAAAGAACTTTCATTTGCTAAAGATTTGAGCAATGAGCGTGGATCATTCGCCGTTTCAAAAGAAGGAGCGTTACAATGTGCCGTTCGAATTGGCCGGATTTTATTTAATAAAAACCACGAAGACTATTTGGACTTTCTGATTTTGAATACCATTTTTGGAGATTATTTTGGAAGTCGTCTGATGTCAAACATTAGAGAGGACAAAGGATATACCTACGGAATTGGAACTATGGTCGCAGAATTGAACCATACTGGTTATTTTATGATCGCAACTGAAGTTGGAAAAGATGTTTTGAAGCCCACTTTAAAAGAAGTGAAATATGAATTAAATCGTTTGCAAACGGAGCTGGTTGGCGAAGATGAACTCCAATTGGTTCGTAATTATATGTTAGGACAATTGCTTAAAAGTGCAGACGGGCCTTACGCGATGACTGATTTATTTTTAAGCGTTGAAGTTCACGGAAAAGGCCTTGAATTTTACAATTTAGCGTTGTCTAAAATTCAGAATATTACTGCGGAACGTATTCAAGAATTAGCAAATAAATATTTGAATTGGGAGGACATGTCAATTGTCACTGCTGGATAGCAACTTAAGAGAGATCTTTTCGTCTTCATACTAGGTATGATAATTTTACGTTAATAAATACATGGGACGCACTCATTTACTACTTATTGCCTTTGTTTTGATGTCTTTCTTCGGAAAGTCATCTCATGTTTTGGGTGGTGACATTACTTGGACGTGCCAAGGTGGTGATTATGTCTTCGAACTCGCGTTTTACCGAGACTGTAACGGAGCCGATATCAGTACTATTGGTGTTAATATAGATGTTTGGAACCATCCAACAGTAAATCAAATCACATTAAATTACGACACAAGAACAGATGTTTCACCATTATGCACTCAAGTTGCAGGCGGTCCTGCACCATTAGATTGCGGAAGCGGAGCCTTTTCAGGAAGTGGTTTGGGAGCTATTGAAAAAATTATTTATCGAAGCGACCCAATCACGCTTGCGGGAACACCGCCAATAGATGGATGGATTTTCACGTATCAAACTTCCTTACGAAGCGGTTCAATCACAAACCTTCAGAATCCATCGATATATGGAATCACATTGGCCTCAACCATGTTTGTCATTCCAAATTCTCCGGGAGGATGCGTTGACAATTCGCCTCAATTTTTACAAGAGCCTTATTTTGTGAGCTGCGTTGGTGATCAATACGAATACAACATGAATGCCGTTGATCAGGATTTAGATTCATTGGCAATTTCATTTGGTGAGCCAATGGATCATTACCAAATGGTAGCTTATAACCCGCCAACAGTGCCCGTTCCTATTCCATTTGAAGTTGGATTTTCACCGTCTTCTCCTACACCCGATGTTTCGTTGAACCCCGGAAATATTGCCGCAACAATTCATCCAAACTCTGGAAATCTTAAATTTCTTTCCTTTAACGCCGGAAATTTCGTGATTAAAGTTTTAATGAAATCATACAGACAAGGCGTTTTAATAGCGACAGTTGAGCGTGAAATGCAAGTATTCGTTCAAAATTGCAGTGGAATAAATTCTGCTCCTACCATAACAGGACCTTTCGGAGGATTGTTTGAAACGACTGTAAACGCAGGAGACCTTGTCAATTTCGACATAACATCTGTGGATATCGAAGTACTTCAAGATGGGAGTCCACAAAACAATCATCTTTCGGCAACGGGACTTTTGATTGGGCCGAACCCAACGCTTAATTCAGGATGTGCGATCGCACCTTGTGCAACGTTGGATGCAATGCCATTAATTACTGGTTCACTAGGTGTCACTACAAATTTAAATTGGCAAACAGAATGTGATCACTTGTTGAATCCTTATGGATACATGGCCGACCTTATTCCTTACCATTTTGTATTCAAGATTCAAGACGATTACTGTCCAATTCCAAAAGTGAGCTACGCAACAGTTACAATCAATGTTGTGAATCCGGATGTCATTTCAGCGACACAAATCAATTGTATTCAAACCGATATTAATGGCGATGTGACATTGACCTGGGATCCTGTTGTGGATATAAACGCTTCTTTCAATGAATATCAAATTCATTCCATTCAAAGTGGACTTATTGCTTCAATTGGAACAATCAATACTTCGAGTTATACAGATCTCGCCGTTGGTCAGAACGAAGATTATTTCATTCTGGTCGCGTCGGGTTGTTTTGGAAACACTTTAAAATCATCGGATACGGTATCAAATATCCATTTGAATTTGATCGATCCCAATAATGGAACGGCAATTATAACTTGGAACGATCCAATAACCCCTGCTCTTCCTGGAATGAATCCATTTTACCACATCTATCGCGAATATCCAGTTGGAACTTGGACACTTTACGATAGTGTTCCTTATGGAACGAATTCATACACAGATACGATCACAATCTGTTCGGTTGATTTAAGTTATCAAATTGTTCTTCCTAATTCGCCCTGTGATTGCACTTCAAACATAGTCTTTGGGCCATTTGAAGACATGATCACTCCTGATATCCCGATCATAAATTCTGTTTCTATAGACACGATTACAGGTGGCGTTATAATTTCTTGGAATCAAAACAATCAACCAGACACGTATGGATACATCATTTATGAGATGGATGGAAATGGAATTGTAGCTCCAATCGATACCGTTTATGGAATTACAAACACGAGTTATATTGACATTACGAATACCAGTTTTGGAAGTTTAACATACACCGTGGCTGCCTTCGATTCTTGCTTAACAACAACGGTTCCTCCAACGTATCAAACATCAGCGAAAGATGAACTGAACTCAACGGTCTTTGTTACAACTACATTGAACATCTGTGCGCAAGAAGTGGATCTTAGTTGGTCAGATTACATCGGATGGACGGGTATAGATCATTATGAAATTCACGGCCAAAAAGTTGGAGAAGCTTGGGTTAATTTTGGTTCAACAACGAATGGAACTTTCAACGTAGGTGTTGATGATGCAAATACGTATTGTTTCACAGTTGAAGCGATCAGTTCTACTGGGGAAAGCTCGTTTTCCAATATTTCTTGCCTTTATATTGCTATTCCAGGAGATCCTTTGTTCAATTACTTGCAAGTAGCAACGGTTAATGCAGAAGCGATTGATTTAAAGCACTACATCGATCTTTCAACGAATATCGCTGAGCTTTCAATTCAACGAATGGATGAATTTGGAGTTTATAACGAAATCGCTTTGGTTCCTGTAACTGGACAAACGGTGAGTTACACCGACCTTCTTGTTGACGTTCAAGCCAATTCATATTCGTATCGATTTCAAGTGATAGATAGCTGTTTCAAAGCAGGGCAAATTTCCAATACCGCAAAAACCATCTTGCTTACTGTTCAAAATGATGATGTTCGCAAACTCAATTATTTGAATTGGAGTTCTTATCAAGATTTTGACGGTTCAATCTTAGGCTATAATATCTACCGAGGAATCAACGGTGTTTTTAACGGTTCTCCAATTGATTATGTTGCTGGCGGTCAGTTTTCTTATGAAGATGACGTCAACTCCGTCGTTTCAATTGGTAAGATTTGCTATTATGTAGAGGCGATTGAAGCAATTAACTCATTTGGATTCTCTGAAAAAAGCAGATCGAACGAATCATGTATTGTGCAAGAACCAACGATTTACATTCCGAATAGTTTCTCTCCGGACGGAGATGAGTTCAATCAAATATTCTTGCCTATCCTATCTGATTTTGACCCTACAGATTACGAATTAAAAATCTACAACCGCTGGGGGCAGCCTATTTTTATTAGCAATGACCCGTCTATTGGATGGAATGGAATCGTAAAAGAGACGAATCAAATTGCGGCAAGCGGAACTTATTTGTACAGCGTTATGCTTATTGATGGCAATGGTATTGAAATCTTTAAGAAAGGACACGTTAACCTTTTTAAATAACGTTATCTTCGTCTTGTGAACCGCATTCTAATTATTCAAACTGCCTTTCTTGGTGATGTTATTTTAGCAACACCAGTCGTTTCTGAATTGAAACGTCTCTTCCCCGAATCGGAAATTGATATTCTGGTCAAGAAGGGTAACGAATCGCTTTTGGCGAACAATCCGAAACTCAATAAGGTCATTACGTTTAATAAGTCAAACGGAAAGTACAAGACGATGCGTTCTATAATCCGACAGATTAGAAAATCGAATTATGACCTTGTCATTAATCTTCATCGTTTTGCCAGTTCAGGAATTATAGCAGCAAGATCAAGAGGTAAATTGAAATATGGATTTAAGAAGAATCCGTTTTCATTTCTTTACTCCAAGTCTTTTAGTCACGAAATTGGAGATGGTACGCATGAAGTTGAAAGAAACCTTTCGATCATTAAGGAATTTGGAGCTTCAAATCTAGTTCGACCCGAATTGTTTCCTGCCTCTTCAGATTTCAAGGCAGTATCGCCTTATCAGGTTGAAGAATATATTTGCATGGCTCCGGCATCTGTCTGGTATACCAAACAACTTCCAATAGAAAAATGGAATGAGTTGGTGCTAAAGAATGAAAACCGACGCATCTACCTACTTGGTGGCCCCGGTGATAAGGAGCTATGTGCAACGATAAAAAGAGAACATTCTCATGTCAACATCATGAACCTTGCAGGAGACTTGTCGTTGCTTCAATCCGCAGCTTTAATGAAAGGTGCTGTTCATAATTATGTAAATGATTCCGGTCCTTTGCATTTGGCCTCATCAATGAATGCAGCTGTAACAGCTTTCTTTTGTTCTACTACTCCAGATTTTGGATTCGGTCCACTGTCGGACAATTCAACGATTAAACAGGTTGAAAATTTAGAATGTCGACCTTGCGGTCTGCACGGATATAAAAAATGTCCAAAAGGTCATTTCAAATGCGGCAACGAGATTTCTATTTAGCCTCAGTCAATCGGAGCTCCATAATAAAATCTTCCATCAAGTAATCTTTTCCGATATCAATATCTTCTTCTCCAATTACCTTAAACCCACAGTGTTTATAAAATTCAACAGCTTCATTAAACCGATTTACATTTAAATGAAGAGATGTTAAGTCCAAATCAAAAGCGATATCAATTGCTTTGTTTAGCAGAACGCGTCCCATTCCTTTTCCTTGGCGTTCAGGCAACATATACAATTTATGAATCCTCAACATGCCAACATCAGGGTAATTCGGCTCTATTCCAACAAATCCTTTTGCAATTCCGTGTTCTTTGACAATATAAAATAAGTGACCGGTTTGAGCCTGTTCTTGAAGCGTATTGACATCATACATCCAATCGAGCATATAGTCGATTTGATCCTTCGTTAAAATGTCCTTAAAAGCATTTGGCCATATATCATGCGCCAATTGATTTACCAAAAATACATCATCCCTGGTCAGTTGTACAGTCTCAATCATTTTTCGAATTCTATTTGATAACGAAAATATCAATTAATTCGGCGTCGATTCTCTACTTCTATTTTATAATATACACAAAGCCATGTGCAGTATACTTAGATTTCTCAACATCGTCATATATGTACTTCACACTTTCAGGCGTTACAACATACGTATAAGTTCCCTCAGTAAGTTCTGTACCTAACATATCAGTACCCTTCCATTCGTTTTGGTATTTATCATTTTGATAAACCAGGTTACCCCATCTATTAAAAACCATCAGACTCACCCGGTCGTAATCTTCCAAATTCTTGACAATAAAGAATTCATTAATTCCGTCATCATTAGAAGTTATGACATTGGGTGCTGCTAACGGACAATTATGATACACTCGAATTGGTTCCGATTCAATAGACTTAGCACATTGATCGAAAACTTCAACACTCATCAAGTTTAAATTAGGATCTAGGATTGATGTTGGGAAAACCGATGTTGAGTTATTCCCAAAATTTGGATTCCATGAATAGAAATACGGTGCCACTCCGTTAGTGACTTCACAACTAATTTGTCCGTTAACTTCAGTTTCGTCGCAGAAATTTACGCTGTCGGTATGGGTGATCGACATTTCTATATAATCTCTAATAGTAATGTAAGCCGTAGTCGTGTCAAAGCTTTGCTCACATATATTCTCAACAACAATACTAAAAACAATTTCCTCATCACCTTCGAAAAGCCCATCAAGGTAGGGTGTGATTTGAATTGTATCTGTTGCAACACCAATTGGTAAAGTCAAGACCGTTGGTAGTTGGTTGTAATCCGTTCCATTAATCGCAACCCCAGATATGAATATCTGAAGGTCAACAGATTCTGTAGTATCGTCTCTAATGACTATGAAACCTGCACTCCCACAATCTTCAATCAATATAGCTGAACCAACAACGTCAACTGTCATCGGAATTTCAACCTCACAAACAACAACTCTATAACCAAAGGTTCTAAACTTTGAATTTATAAGAATACCGTTTCTATATTCGTCTACACAAACAGCCATTACATAAGTCCCAACTAAACTTGGAGTAATTGACATCATTCCTGTTTGTGGATCAATAGTTACATTTGAACCAGGCCCAAGCGGCAATGCACCTGAAAAACCAACTTCCCAAGGAATATCAGCATAAGGTTCTGGCGCTTCAGGATTTGGTTGTGCACCAACCGAAATATTGACAGTTTTCGGTGTACAAATTGAATAGACCAATGAGTCACCATCAATATCTGTAGCACTATGATCAAAATCTAAGGTATTGTCAGAACAAAGTACAATTGGTGGGTATTCATTAAAGCGAGCACAATTATTATCGGCTGTTCCCACAAGTCCAGTTCCAGGAATTGTTGTTTTAATTGTTATCCCCCAATCTCCTGGAGCTACTATATTGGCAATATTATTTGCCCAACAACATCTTTGATATGCGACGTAATAACCATCAACAGTTGCTGGAAGCGATATCGTTTGAATATAAATTGCTCTTTCAATACAAATATCAGTTGGCGGCGTCACACATGGATCGTCATAAACAACAGCTAAGGTATCTGGAGTTGGCAAGGGGATATTAAATACAGAAAATACTGTTCCGTTCGCATTAAAAACTGTATAATCCAAAGGGCTATCAAACCCACTTCCTGAACAATCTCGATAGATTTCAAAAGTGACTCTATATTCGTCATTTCCCAGTGAATCGTAGTAAACTTCTCCACCTACAATATGCGTTGCACCTGCCTGAAAACCAAGTGCTAAAAGAAATGCAATTACAATAATTTTCATACCAATAGTTTTACGTTAAAAGTAAGACTGTGAAATTAAGTAATAAATTGCATACGTTCTAAAAAGAGTTGAAAGTAGAGATCAAGAAAAAGCCACTTGAACAAGTTCAAATGGCTTTTAAATTTTTTACCCTCTACCTGAGCGAGGCTTAGGTACTGAAGGCCTTGGCTTCGGCTTCGGGGCAGGACGCGTCGTTGGTCTCGGCGTTGGACGTGTCGTCGGTCTAGGAGTTAGTCTCGGTGCAGGACGCCACGTTGGAGTTGGAGTCGGTCTTGGACGAGGCGTTGGTCTAGTCGTAGGTTGAAGTATCGGACGAGTTGTTGGAGTTGTAGTTTCTGGAGATTTTGGCTGTGCTCCATTTCCTTTAACAGTGCCTGTAGGTGTTCCAGTTTCGTTACCATTCTCTCCTTTAACAATCGGAGTTCTTCCTTCTGATGGAGTTGGAGTTCTCGTTGGTCGTGTAGACGGTGTTCTAACTGGTGGCTCTGGATTATCATTTACAATTGGCTCACGAACAGGAGTAATTGTTCCAGGATCAACTGCTAGCGGGGGCGTTGGTGCAACACATGGGGGAATATCCAAATAAGCATTATCATAAACACAACTATTCATATCAGCTGGTAAAACACCACCTCTTTCACAATTTCTTATTGCGCGATTTCTTCTTTCTTGATCTAAATCACGAACACTTCTGTGAAATCTCGGGAAACTTCTATCGGTAAATGAAAAAGTAGATTGTCCCATTCCGTAGTCAAACAATGAAGTTGCTTGTGTAATTCTATGAAGGTCCGCGAAATCTTTTGCTAAGTAATTCAGTCTTTGGTTTTCAATATCTCTAGCCATACCGTGATTACTTGAAGGGAAGAAACGAATTGGAGCTGAAACACCAGAAGCATCAAAATCATCTCTTCGAATTCCATTTGCATTTCCTAATACTCCTGAATAATTACGAGTACATGTGTTAACGCTTACGCCAACATTATAAAAGGAAACTCCCACAGTTCTTCCAGGCTTAGCCGTTACAGACTCGCCCGTTGGCCAATCAACAACATAAGTACCTCCAGACATTGTAACAACGCCACCGTTTGGCAAGAAATAAGGCTTCGTCCCGATATTTAAAGGTTGTCCGTTTAAACGAACGGGTGTTGTTGTATTTCCATCTGGATGATCTTCTGCATATAAACAAACTCTATCACCTCCAACATTCATTGCAAGTGCTGTATTTAATGAGAAATCATCACGAACCGCTCTTTGTCGCGATTGCACTTCCATTTTAGAATCATTTGATTTTGTCAAAACAAACTCACCAACAGTTTGGAAAGAAAAACGTTCTCCATCGTAAGACTGTAAGTGCGGGTCACCATAAGACCTTCCTAATGTAGGGGCACATGATACATTCGAAACCACTGAGTTCATATCAGTCCAGAAAGCTCCATCTATTGGATCTGAACGGTGAGCTGCAATAGCCGTTTCCATTCTTTTTAAAGTAGGTTTTGGAACCAGTGCTAACACTTGGTGTGGTGTCATATTCTCCGGGAAATTTCTTACTCCAACAGGTTGTTGATTAACAACCGCAGGAAGATTGTCAGCTAGCCAAGCGCCTCTAACGCCGTCCCAACTTTTCAATTCATTTCGAATAGGCTCGTAGTCTCTTTCGAAATTGGCGCTTTTCTGCGATGATGAGTTCAATGCTAAAAGAACCAGTAATGAAGTCAATATAATGTATGAATGTTTCATAGTGTATAATTTAAGTCCGCTAAAACAAGAGCAAATTATATGCCAATCTTTAATTTTTTGTTAAAACCCAATATTGACGAATAAAAAAACCCCTCTAAGCCAGGCTTAAAGGGATTCAATTTACAAAAATAATATGGAATTATCCACCGAAATCGTCAAAACGAACGCTTTCTTCAGGCACTCCCCACTCGTCGCACATGTTCAGAACCGCTTGATTCATCATTGGAGGACCACAGAAATAGAATTCAATATCTTCCGGTGCCTCGTGCTTTAATAAGTACTCGTCAATAACAACTTGATGAACGAATCCTGTAAATCCATCACCTTCAGGATCATCAGTACTCTTTTTATTCACCCAGTTATCAGATTCCAAAGCATCAGACAATACCAAATAGAATTTGAAATTAGGAAAATCTTTTTCTAAATCACGGAAGTAGTGAATATAGAACAATTCAGCTCTTGATCGTCCACCGTACCAATAACTCACTTTTCTACCTGTCTTTAGCGTTCTGAATAACTCATACAAATGAGAACGCATTGGAGCCATTCCTGCACCACCGCCAATGTATAACATTTCAGAGTCAGACTCATTAATGAAAAATTCTCCATAAGGTCCTGAGATAATTGCTGGATCTCCTTCTTTAAGGTTGAAGATATAAGACGATGCAACGCCAGGATTAACATTCATCCAAGCATTTCTATCACGATCCCAAGGTGGAGTCGCAACACGAACGTTCAACATAATTTTTCTTCCTTCAGCCGGATAAGATGCCATTGAATATGCGCGAACTACTTCTTCGTCATTCTTCATAATAAGTGGCCAAAGACCAAACTTGTCCCAATCAGCTTTAAATTTATCTGGTTCTCCAGGATGATCTAAAGGATGGGCTGAAACATCCATGTCCGTAAACTTAGTTTCACAAACAGGAATCTTAATTTGGATATATCCACCTGCTTTGTAATCCATGTCTTCTGGAATCTCTACGATGAATTCTTTAATGAATGTTGCAACATTATAGTTTGAGACTACTTTCGCTTCCCATTCTTTAATTCCAAGAATTTCTTCTTCAACTTCAATCTTCATGTTCTCTTTCACCTTCACTTGACATCCCAAACGCATGTGCGCTGCGATCTCTTTTCTTGAGAAGTGTGGTTCCTCCGTAGGAAGAATACCCCCACCACCTTCAAGAACATGGCATGTACATTGAACACAAGTACCCCCCCCACCGCATGCGGATGGTAAAAATATTCCATTGTTACTTAGCGTACTCAAAAGAGTTGAACCACCATCAACTTCAATAATTCTCTCTCCTCCATTAATATCAATCGTGATTTTACCTGCTGGAGATAATTTTGCTTTTACAAACAATAGCATGGCAACAAGTACCAAAACTACGAGTAAGAAAACTCCTAATGTTAATCCTAATGTTAATCCCATTTCTAATCTTCTTTATTAATAATATTAGTATTACCAACGGCAGCATTCAAGGTGTTTCCTGGATCCACAGTAATTGAACTGTTTGTATTTGGATCAGCTACATTTACTTTAGCCTTCTTCTTAGTATCATCAGCATATTTAATTCCGGAGAAGCTCATGAAAGCCATTCCCATTAATCCTGTTATGATAAAAGTAATCCCTAATCCCCTTAGCGGAGCTGGAACGTTTGAGTAACGAATTTTTTCTCTAATAGCAGCAATTGCAACAATTGCGATAAACCATCCAATACCTGATCCTAAAGAGAATGCTGTCGCATCTCCTATTGTTGAGTACTGACGGTCTTGCATAAACAATGCGCCACCAAGAATAGAACAGTTTACTGCGATAAGTGGAAGAAAAATCCCAAGTGCTCCATAAAGTGCAGGAGCAAATTTCTCTACCAGCATTTCAACCAACTGAACGATTGATGCTACAACAGCAATAAACATGATGAAAGATAAAAAGCTTAAATCGATATCTACCCAAGCTGGGTTCAACCATTCTAATGCTCCTTCTTTCAATAAGTAATTTTCCAATAAATAGTTTACTGGAACAGTAACAACCAATACGAATATTACTGCTGCTCCAAGACCTACTGCTGTCTTAACCGTTTTTGATACTGCGAGGTATGAACACATCCCAAGGAAGTAAGCAAAAATCATATTCTCCGAGAAGATGGCTTTTATGAATATATCTAATGTAGTTTCCATAATCTAATTTTTAATTCAGATAATTATCTGAAGGCTTAATGCTCTTCGATTAATGATTTATTACGAGAACGTTGAACCCAAATAATGATTCCAACTATAATCAATGCCATTGGAGGCAAGATCATCATGTTGTTGTTCACATACCCCATCGTATACAATCCCCATTCTTCACCAGGTATATTACTTCCCAATAATTTAACACCATATAGCGAACCTGACCCGAACAACTCTCTAAAGACAGCTACTAGAATAAGTAATCCAGCATAACCCAATCCGTTTCCAATTCCATCCATAATAGAAGGCCAAGGTTTGTTTGCCATGGCGAAAGCTTCAAAACGTCCCATAATAATACAATTCGTTATGATCAGCCCGACAAAAACAGACAGTTTCTCGGAGACATCAGGTAAAAAAGCTTTTAGTACTTCGTTTACGATAATTACCAATGCTGCAACGACTACCAATTGAACGATAATACGAATACGTGATGGAATTAAATTTCTCAACAATGAGATAATCAAGTTACCAAGTACCAATACGAAAAGTACTGCCCCCCCCATTACAACACCTTGCTCAACCTGAACAGTAATTGCAAGTGCGGAACAAATTCCCAATACTTGAATTGTTACTGGATTATTATCTGCTAATGGTTCAGTAACCAGTTTCTTGTTCTTTTTTGAGAACAACGGCTCTCTTGGAACTTTTTTATTTTCTATTCCTTCGCTCATCTCTATTTTGTTTTCAAGTTATTGAAGTATGAAACGTATACTTCCAAACAACGATTCGCCATTTCCTCAACTCCTTTTGAAGTAATTGTTCCTCCTGTAATTCCATCCACCTTAGAATCGGCTGTAGCTCCGGAATTGTCTTTTACCACTTTAAATGGAGCAAACGAGTAATCCTCAGTTGTGATTTTTTCTCCGACCCATCCATTTATAAAGAAATTTTGAGTAATCTCTGCTCCTAATCCAGGTGTTTCTCCTTTATGTCCAAATGAGGCTCCCTTAATGGTATTCATATCAGCACCTAGGCAAATATTTCCCCAAATTGGTCCCCAAAGTCCATTACCAATAAGTGGCATTACATAAACAGTCTTCCCTTTTTCATCTTCACCTAAAAATAAAGGATAATTTCTATGTTCAGCATTTCTCTTTTTATCTTTGAATTCTTTACGAATATCAACGTCGAAAGCTTTTCCCTCAACCACATTTCCTTTGATATCGTAAATTCCTTCCAACACCTCACCTTTATTGTTAAGTACAATAGCCTTATCAAGGTCGACGAATTTCTTGAAATTCTCTTCTGCATTTGAACGATCGATTTTCTTCTTATCAACGTCCAATATTGCAGATAAAATATCAAGTTGCTTTTTGACTTCTTCGTTTCGATCTTGTCGATCTTTCAGCCCTGCTGCTAACAACGCAAGGATTGTTCCTACTGTAACTACAAGAGTAATCGCAAATGTGAACGTATAGCCGTTACTGTCTTTATTAATTGCCATAATTATGCAGTTTTAACTCGTTTTAGTCGTTTCTTAATGTTTGATGCAATCACATAATGATCAATAATAGGTGCCATTACGTTCATAAATAGAATGGCCAAAAAGACCCCTTCTGGATAGGCTGGGTTTAGAACACGAATTACAATCGAAATCATACCACCGAGTAATCCGTAGATGATCTTACCGTTGGCGGTCTGAGCAGCTGATACCGGATCAGTCGCCATAAACACTGCACCAAATGCAAACCCACCTATTACTAAATGATATAATGGAGGAAGATCTAAATAAGGTCCACCTGCTGCATTCAAGATAACTCCCATTAGGAAACCACCTGCAAAGAAAGAAGCAATGATTCTAAGGGAACCAACTCCCGTTATTAATAATATTGCTGCACCAATTAAAATAGCAAAGGTTGAAGTCTCACCAATTGATCCTGGGATGAATCCCATAAACGAATCATATAAAGTATACTCTGATGTAAACTTGTCCATAACGTTGGAACCTGCCTCAAGCGTTTCACCTCTAAGAACCGCATCTGGTGTCATAAAGGAAGCTAAATCACCTAATGCAGTCGCTCCGGACATACCATCTGCTTCTTGACCTGACATCCAAACTTTGTCTCCCGACATAGAAGTTGGATATGCAAAGAACAAAAATGCTCTTGCTGTCAAGGCAATGTTCAGAATGTTCATTCCTGTTCCTCCAAAGATTTCTTTACCGATGATAACGGCAAAAGCTGTTGCCACACCAACCATCCACAAAGGGACATCGGCAGGCATAATCAATGGGATTAACATTCCTGAAACTAAGAATCCTTCATGTAATGGATGGCCTCTTCTCATGGCAAAAATGAACTCAATTCCAAGTCCAACACCATATGAAACGATAATTAAAGGAAGTACAACTGCCGCTCCGGCAATTACTTTACCCCAAAACATTGCTCCATAAGCAAGATCAAGATTTCCAGATGAAGCGACCATTTGCCAGTGCCCAGTATTGTAAATCCCAAATAACAACGCTGGAACCATTGCTATAATAACGGTAATCATCGTCCTTTTCAAATCAACACCATCACGAATGTGCGATCCCAACTTAGTCGTATGCTTTGGTGTAAAAGCCAAAGTAATGAATGACTCGAATACTGGATTCCATTTCTCAAGTTTTCCTCCTTTGGAAAACTTAGGTTCCATTTTATCAACTATATTTTCTAAAAACTTCACTGAATTCGAATTTTAGTAATTACATACATTCTTCTGCAATCACGTCAAGTCCTTGACGGATTTTATCCTGAATATCGATTTTTGATGTACACACATATTCACACAATGCGAAATCTTCTGGTGCTACCTCATAAATACCGAGGTTTTCCATTCCATCAATGTCATTTGTTATAGCCGCTTTAACCAACTGCATTGGTAAAATATCAAATGGAAATACTTTATCTAGTTCACCTGTAACTACAAAAGCTCTTTCTTCACCATTCAGGTTCGTATCTAGTCTGAATTTTTTATTAGCTATTAAGAAAGTTGGAAATAATCTAGAATTTGAGAATTTGTCAAATCCAGGTCCCAACCATCCTTTCGTTAGAAAGAATTTCAACTGATCTCCTTCAGGAATAACTGTAATTTGATTGTGATAAAAACCTAAGTGCCCATCTTGTTCAATTTTATTTCCAGTTAAAACGTTACCGCTAATTACGCGAACATTGTCTCCTGTAATTTTTCCTTTTAAAATATCTGCAACATTCGCCCCGATAATCGTATCGATGTATTGGGGATCTTTAATTTCAGAACCGGTTAATGCGATTGTTCTTTTTGCATTGTACTTACCAGTCAAAAAATACCGACCAATGATTGCAACATCTTGAGCGTTCAATGTCCAAACGAATTCACCTTTATTGATAGGGTCAACGTGGTGGATTTGTGTCCCAACGTTTCCCGCTGGGTGTTTTCCAACAATCGTATTGATCTGAACTCCTTTTGCCTCTTTAAAAGTTGCATCTGCTGGAGACTTACCGTTCAATGTAAGATGCACCTTTCCAATTGTCAATTTTGAAATTGCATCAAGTCCTGCTTGGAATTCTTTTTCTTTTCCGTGCACTACGAAATCAAAGTCTGGAGCCAATGGTGAACTGTCAAAGGCAGAAACGAAAATTGCTTTCGGCTCATTCTTCGGATCAGCAACCACATCAAGAGGACGTTGTCTAACAAATGGCCAAAGACCAGCAGCTAACATTGTGCTCTTCACTTCCTCACCTGAAAGTGAAGCATAATCGATTGGTGTTCCTCCATCAAAATCTTGAGTTGCATCTGCAGAGATAACAATCTCTTCAATTTTTCTCTTCGCTCCACGAACAATTGCTTTTAACGTCCCATTAACTGGAGAAGCATACTTGATTGTGTCGCTATATTTATCTTGGAATACAATATCACCTATTTTCACTTGCTCTCCTTCTTTGAGAAGCATTTTTGGGGTCATACCGTGGAAATCTGCGGGTCTAATGGATACTGTCTTAGGCACTTGCGCTTCGGTTCTCACCTTGCTAGCTGCACCTATAAGTCTGATATCCAATCCCTTTCTAAGCCTTACTGTTTTAGACATGCATTACAGCGTTTTGTTAATACAACCGCAAAAATAGAAAATTCATACTCATATAGATTAATAAGAAGTTTTGGTTGATACAAAATAGCTTAATTTAGAATGATTCTAAATTAAGCTATTCAACCAATCAATTGAGAAGGTTCTACGTCTTATAATTGATTAATAGAATGGAATGGAATAGCATTTTTACTATCTTTATACCAAGGTGATTGCAGTATGAGCACATTAACAACATCAGGAATTCAAATATCAGTGAAGGCTAAGTTCAGAAAGGACTTGTCGGAAGTTACTGACTCTCAGTATTTTTATAATTACATGATTGAAATTGAGAACACAAATAATTTTGATGTTCAATTAATTTCACGTGACTGGTATATCTTTGATTCTTTGAGTGAATCTCGTTACATATCTGGAGCTGGTGTCGTTGGAGAACAACCCATCCTAAAATCTGAAGAGAGATTTATGTATACAAGCGGTGCTGACTTAAATTCTGAATTGGGAATGATGAAAGGGTTTTACACCTTTAAGAACCTTATCGACGGTGAAACATTCCAAGTTTTTGTGCCAACTTTTCTATTAGAATATCCTTTTAAGCTTAATTGATTCGTTTTCTTTCCGTCCAAAAAAAAACAGCTAGTGCTAGAATTAAAATCCCAATTGTTAATTCTTTCCAGCCGATACCTTTGTTTACTTCCCGTTCTGTTTTATCTGACTTTACTTTAAAGTTCAAGTCAATTGAATTAATGATTTCATCATCGAGTCCTTTTTGATTTTTCAATTGCTTTTCCAAGATTGACTTCTCTCCTATCACAATGTTCATCTTAATGCTATCACTAATATTCGAATAAACATCTATCATATCCGTGATTGCGTCAATCTCATCGGATAAGAACCCATTTTCACTCGCTAATTCTCTCGATGTAATCAAGTTTTCAAGAGCGAGATCATATTTCTCTAAGGATGCGTAGAAAAATCCAAGATTGTAATACCCTTCTATAATTCCTTTTGGATTATTTAATTCTTTTCTCAGTTTCAGAGAGGCATTGAAATAATAAAGAGAGGAATCAAAATCTGAGTTATTAAACTTCAAAATTCCCATGTTCGCATAAGAGTGACTGATATGAATTTTTGATTTGGATTTTTTACTAGCGCTCAAACTCCTAAAATAATATTGATTCGCTAAGGTTACATTTCCATCATCATCCGCAACTTGCGCCAATGTCGCTAAAGCATCTGCTACAGCTTCATATTTCCCATGTTCTAACGAAAGTCGGCGGTAATTATTAATTATTCCTAAACCAATTGAAGTATCACCTCTAGAAATATAGCACCGTCCCATTCCCATTTCACCATTAAATTCAGCAGTTGGATCCGTGGATTTTTTTCCGAATTGAATTGATTTCCGGAAAGAAACAATAGCTTCATCAAATTCACCTTTCAAGAACAGTGCGTGACCAACTTCATTATAAATTTCCGAGGAAGTAATATAATCTTCATTCCTTTCAAAATATTCTCGCGACGAAATCATATATTCAATTCCTTGATCAATTTTACCTGATCGAAATAGATGACTTCCAAGAATTCTAGTCCCAACTGCTCTTGCGAATTCATCTTTCTTTTCAGAAGCATCCATCAATAATTCAATGGCAACAACTTTTACTGAATCCATATCTGACCTCAAATATATATTCCACAACTCCAAGCCTAATTCAGCCTTGCGATGAATATCATCTTCACTTAAAAATTCAGAATAACTAGTCTGTGCCCCGGAAGAGTGCGAAATAAAAAACATCGCAAAAAGTAGCAGTGAATAAGTCTGAATTTTCCTCATAGTGGTTATGTCTCATAGACGTTGCAAGGATAAACAACAATCGTTACTTTTGCAACAAAATAAATAAATATGTCAAACGCACTTAATAAAGTTCCTGCTGCTGTAAACGAGCCAGTAAGGGCTTATGAACCTGGTACTTCAGAACATACAAACTTAATTGATACGTACAAAAAGATGTACAATCAAGAGCCTATCGATGTGCCAATGTACATTGGTGGTAAAGAAGTTCGTACAAATAACAAAATGCCGATGAATCCTCCGCATGAACACGGTAAGATTTTGGGTCATTTTAATTATGGCGATGCTTCACATGTGAATGATGCTATCGATGCTGCAATGGCCGCTAAAAAAGACTGGGCAAATCTTCCCTGGGAACACCGTGCTGCTATCTTTTTAAAGGCTGCTGATTTATTGGCAGGTCCATTCAGAGATAAAATGAACGCTTCAACAATGTTGGCACAATCTAAAAATGTGTTTCAAGCAGAAATTGATGCGGCATGCGAATTAATTGATTTTTTCAAATTCAACGTTCAATACATTACACAAATTTATAGCGAACAGCCAGATTCACTTCCAGGAATATGGAACAGACTGGATTACCGCCCACTAGAAGGGTTTGTATTTGCTATTACTCCGTTCAACTTCACTTCAATTTGTGCAAACTTATGTGCTGCTCCAGCAATGATGGGGAACACAATTGTATGGAAACCGGCTGAAACTCAAATGTATTCTGCTCAAGTAATCATGGAATTGTTTAAAGCTGCTGGATTACCAGACGGAGTTATCAATTTGGTTACTGTTGACGGACCGGTTGCTGGTGATGTTGTTTTTAAACATAGAGACTTCGGTGGGTTGCACTTTACAGGATCAACGGGTGTATTTAGACACTTATGGAAAGAGATTGGAAATAACATTGGAAAATATAAGAGCTACCCAAGAGTTGTTGGTGAAACAGGCGGAAAAGATTTTATCATGGTTCATAAATCATCAAATCCTGCACAAGTTGCTACGGCAATTACAAGAGGGTCTTTCGAGTTCCAAGGTCAAAAGTGTTCTGCGTCCTCTAGAGCATATGTTCCAAACAATATTTGGGATGATGTTAAGTCAATTATCATCGAGCAGGTGAACTCATTCAAAATAGGTTCCCCAGAAGACACTTCAAACTTTATTAATGCCGTTATCGATGAAAAATCATTTGATAATATCGCATCTTATATTGATTTTGTTAAGAAGCAAGATGACGCTGAAATAATTATTGGAGGTGGGTATGATAAATCAGTAGGTTACTTTATTGAGCCGACTGTAGTTGTTACTACAAATCCAAAATTCAGAACGTTGTGCGAAGAAATTTTCGGTCCTGTCATGACAATCTATGTTTATGATCAAGATGATTTTGACACAACGTTAGATTTAGTTGATTCAACTTCTGATTACGCCTTGACAGGATCAATCATTTCGAATGATAGATACGCGATTGATCATGCAATGAAAAAGCTTGAATATGCTGCTGGAAACTTCTATATCAATGACAAACCAACAGGAGCTGTAGTTGGACAGCAACCGTTTGGCGGAGCAAGAGGTTCAGGAACAAATGACAAAGCAGGATCACCAATGAACTTACTTCGTTGGGTTTCTCCAAGAACGACTAAGGAAACTTTTATTCCTGCATCGGATTATAGATATCCGTTCTTAGGATAAGAATAGCATTCAATTTTTATAAAGGCATTGCGAGAGCAATGCCTTTTTTTTGAAATTAACTTAAACCACGTAACTCTGCGTGTAGTTTTTGCTGATGAATTCGCTACATTTATCGCTATTCAACAATTAGAACCACCAAGAACGATGAGCACATTTTCGAAAAGATATAGCCTCCCAAATGAACCAAACAAATCTATCTATTTGACTTGGGAGACAGCTTCAAAAATGCAAAAGTCTACTTTGACCGCCTTTTGATCACGACTATTGCACGCCCAACAGAGCTTAAAAGTGGATTCTATTTCGAGGATTCAGTTCTGGGAAACATTAAAATTAAGTTCTCATCAAGCCGACCCATTGTGCTGAATGTTTCTATTGAAGGAACGAGTTATTACCCTGAAAACCCTAAGAATGATCGGGATGGGTTTGCTGGATTAGTAATTGTTTTTTTTTGGATAATTAAATCGTCTTTAAAGACAGGCCCATCACGAGACTTTCGTCGCTAAACGCCTTTTTCGATGCTGAGACTGTCCATGTCATAAACGTATAAATGAACGCATCCGTTATAAAATAGCGAACCGAAAAATACTTCGTCCTGGGAAATCCATAACTATCCCCATCGAAACTCGATCTCAGACAATCTAATTTTCCAACTTTACTTTTTTCGAACTTTGATTCTGTTGATTGTTTCAAAACACGTTTAAAGGCATTCAAATGTTCTTTAGCAAATGATTCAAGAATAGATTTAGGACTAATATTTCGAGCTTTCAGGCTTTTAGAATAATGCGCCACCAACTCTTTTTCGATATAAACATGCTTCTCTTTGGAAAGATGACTGTATCCCAAAATGGCCTTATCACTTTCTTTTGAAGATAAAGTGAGTTCTTTTAATATCAAGATTTCAAATTCTTCTTCGAATTTTACAGTCTTGTAATCCTTTAAGTTGACCTTCGGGAATTTTTCATTCTCATCTTTCGGTTTAGAAGAATCGGATGCTTCAGAAGCACAAGACATAGCCAACAATAAAATAAGATAAAATGAGAAACTTTTCATTGTAGAATTACTTCAAGCATTTGAAATAATCATATGGCTCTAAACACGTACTGCATTGATAATGGGCCTTGCAAGCTGTACTTCCAAACTGACTAACGAGTTTGGTGTCTCTTGAATCACATTTTGGACAAGGGACAATTGTGGGCTCTGCGAACAAAACACTTTTGTCCATTTCATTTTCTGGCGGTGCAATTCCGTATTCTTTCAGTTTAACCCTTCCTTCTGCAGAAAGCCAATCTGTAGTCCAAGCCGGAGACAATACCAAATCAACCTCTACTTTATCGATCCCTTTTTCTTTCAAAAGTTCAACAATATCGTCTTCGATTCGCTTCATGGCTGGGCAGCCACTATATGTTGGGGTAATTGTAATCTTAACAGTATCTCCGATAACTTCGACTTTACGCAGAACTCCGAGGTCGACAATTGTAAGAACAGGAACTTCCGGATCGAAGACCTCTTCCATGTATTGCCTAATTTGATCAGTTGATACCATACAAGTTCACTTTTGAATACATATGCGTGAGTTTCAATTATTTCACGATAGCTATCAGAACAAAACGCTCGTTTTATCTTTCGCTTACCATTCCATTCCTGGATAAGCACGTTGCATGTATTGCAGTTCCGTTAAGATAAATCCTAAATGCTCAGAATGCTTTCCGTTTCTTCCACCGTGCTGCTCCCAATTATTTGTTGGGATTGTCAAGGTTGCTTGTTCAAGAACAGAATTAACAGTCGCCATCCACTCTTCTTTCAAACCTTTCATTGAAGGAAGAATTCCATCTGCCAATAAGCTTTCGTCTACTTCGTCTTCAACAAACATCTCAGCGGTGTATTTCCAAAGCTCATCCAAAGCATCTTGTATTCTTTGATGCGACTCCTCAGTTCCATCGCCCAAGCGGATAATCCACTCAGAAGAATGACGCAAGTGATAAATCGTTTCTTTTAATGACTTCGCTGCAATAGCCGAAAGTTGTGCATCTGAAGCGTTTACCAATCTTTCGAAAAGAGGTTTTCTAAATGCATCGAATAAGAATTGACGCATCATTGTTACCCCAAAATCACCGTTTGGTCGTTCAACCAAAAGTAAATTCTTGTAATCCTTCTGATATCTTAAAAAAGCGATATCATCTTCGGATCTTCCTTTTCCTTCAACTTTTCCAGCGTATTCAAAGATTGATGTAGTCTGACCAATTAAATCCAAAGAAATGTTCGTCATGGCGATATCTTCTTCCAGAACCGGGCCGTGCCCGCACCATTCAGACAATCTATGTCCTAAAATCAAACTATCATCTCCTAAACGAATTAGGTATTCAAATAATGAATTCATACTAATTAGCGCAATTATTACATGTGTTCAATTCCATCCGGTACATCGTAAAATGTTGGATGACGGTAAACCTTGCTATTAGCAGGGTCGTATAACGAATCAGCATTGTCTGGACTCGATGCAAAAACATTCGATGATTCTATAACCCAAATACTAATTCCTTCCGAACGTCGCGTGTAAACATCTCTAGCGTTTTCAATCGCCATTACTTCATCAGAAGCTCTTAGACTTCCAACGTGCTTGTGACTTAACCCTTGTTTACTTCTGATAAAAACCTCCCAAAGAGGCCATTCTTTATTCGCCATAATATATTTCTTATGATGCTCTTCTAAGTTTTCTCGCTTTTCTTTTTTCCGCGTGTGCATTCGCCGCTTCTCTTACCCAAGCACCGTTTTCTTTCGCTTTTCTACGCGTATCAATTCTATCTTTATTGCAAGGCCCGTTTCCTTTGACAACATTCCAGAATTCATCCCAGTCAATTTCTCCGTAATCGTAGCCTCCTTTTTCTTCGTTCCATTTCAAATCTGCATCTGGAATAGTAAGTCCTATCGCTTCTGCTTGAGGAACCGTGATATCAACCATCATCTGACGCAATTCATCATTTGAGTGGCGTTTGATTCTCCAGTCCATTGACTGTTTCGTATGTTTAGAATCCTCATCTGGAGGTCCGAACATCATCAATGAAGGCCACCAAAAACGATTCAACGCATCTTGAGCCATTTCCTTTTGTTCAACCGATCCAGCCGCCAAAGCCATCATTATTTCATACCCTTGACGCTGATGAAATGATTCCTCTTTACATACTTTAACCATCGCCCTTGCATAAGGCCCATAAGAACATCTGCACAATGGAACTTGATTCATTATTGCCGCTCCATCAACAAGCCATCCAACTGCTCCCATGTCCGCCCAAGTTAACGTTGGGTAATTGAAAATAGATGAATATTTGGCTTTTCCAGAATGTAAATCATCAATACAATCCTCTCTATCAGCACCTAATGTTTCAGTCGCACTATATAAATACAATCCATGTCCTGCCTCATCTTGTACCTTTGCAAGAAGCACCGCTTTTCTTCTAAGATTTGGAGCGCGTGTAATCCAGTTTCCTTCAGGCAACATTCCAACAACTTCAGAATGCGCATGCTGTGAAATCTGTCGGATCAATGTCTTTCGATAGTTGTCAGGCATCCAATCCTTTGGCTCTATCTTTATGTCTTGATCTATTTTTTCTTGAAATTTTCTTTCAAGCTCCGAAATATCTTGTTCTTTCTTCATACTTAATAATTCTAAAACAAATATACGGAATCACCATGACATTTTCACTTGAACAAAACAGGTTTCAAGTAAAAAACCAAAGGTTAGAAAAAGAAAAATGAGTACCTTTGCCAAAAGATTCATTTCAATAATATGAAACCAGCTTTTCATTCTTTAGTTGTCAACGATATAATTAACGAGACCGAAGATACTGTCTCAATTGCATTTGATGTTCCTTCTGAACTGAGCGATAATTATAAATTCAAATCGGGACAATACTTGACGCTCCGAAAAGATATAAATAATGAAGATACACGACGATCATACTCACTTTGTTCATCTCCTTTTGAAAACGAATTGCGCGTTGCAGTCAAACAAGTTCCTAATGGTAAGTTCAGTACGTATGCGAACAACGACTTAAAAGTTGGGATGTCTGTAGACGTAATGACGCCCTCTGGAAATTTTGCATTGACAACAGATTCAAATAACAGTAAAAGCTACGTTCTTTTCGCAGCAGGTAGTGGAGTAACACCTATTTTCTCAATTGCTAAATCCGCTTTACACGAAGAGCCAAACAGCGATGTAACATTGTTTTATGGAAACAAAGGATTCGCATCAATCATTTTCAGAGAAGAAATTGAGGCCTTGAAAAATCAATACATGAATCGATTGAGAGTTGTACATGTATTGTCGAGAGAAAGCCTTGGAAATCCTTTGCAAAAAGGAAGAATTGACAAGGAAAAAGCTGATGAATTATTTGACGGTTTATTAAAAGGAGTCGATATTGAAGGTGTTTACGTTTGTGGACCAGAACAAATGATTCATGCTGTAAAAAACAGTATGACAGAAAAAGGAGTTGATGCATCGAAAATTCATTTCGAATTATTTACAACGCCTTCCTCAGAAAAGAAAATCGAATTTCCCACAAATGCACCTAAAATTGATGCGAACGTTATCGTTGTAATCGATGATGAGGAAATTGAATTAAATCTTTCTTCTGGAGGTATGAATATTCTTGATGCTGCACAAGCGGCGGGCGGAGATGTGCCTTATGCATGTAAAGGTGGCGTTTGCTGCACATGTAAAGCAAAAATTATAGAAGGGACGGCAATAATGGATGTTAACTATTCTCTTGAACCGGACGAGGTTGCAGAGGGTTTCATTCTAACGTGCCAAGCGCACCCCACTAGTGATAAATTAATAATTTCATTTGACGAATAAGTATGGCATTGTTTAAAAAGTTATTTAGTAAATCAGATTCGAATAAAGCTCCACGCGGTTTTCATTCAATCGCAATAAAGGCAGTTACGAAAGTTGCTCCCGACACAGTGAAAATAGAATTAGAGATCCCAAGTAATTTGACTTCGGCATTTTCTTATGTTCCTGGTCAATACATAAATTTTGCAATTACTATTAATGGTAAAGAGCACAGAAGATCGTATTCAATTTGCAGTGGAAAAGGCGAACCTTTGGCTGTTGCAGTAAAGAAAGTTCAAAACGGAACGGTTTCAGTTTGGTTCAATGAAGTTGCTGCGGCAGAAACTACAGTATTAGTTTCAGTTCCAGAAGGTGGTTTTGTTCGCCCTAGTTCTGCAAACAAAGTTGTTGCAATTGCTGCGGGAAGCGGCATCACACCAATCATGTCTATTGCAAAGGACATTGAAACCAAAGGTGCTAAAATGCAATTGCTTTACGGAAGTAAAACGGAGGAATCTGTAATTTTCAAAAGTGATCTTGATGCATTACAAAATACTTCTACAACTTATTATTTAAGTCAAGAAAGCAAAGATGGATTTGAAAAGGGAAGAATCGACAAAGCATCTTTTACGGCATTGATCAAATCCAATTTGGATATTCTTAAGTCGGATGCATTTTTAATGTGTGGGCCTGAGCAATTAATTAAAGATGCTGCAGATACTTTGAAAGAGTTCGGTGTTTCTGATGATAAAGTGCACTACGAACTCTTTACAGATCCGGTTTTGATGAAGTCGGAAATAAAACCAGAAAACGCTTCCTTTGACGGGACATCAAATGTCACTATTATTATTGATGGAGATGAGACAACATTTGAAATGTCACCCAATCAAAACGTTTTAGATTCTGCAATTAAGAATGGAGTTGATGCTCCTTACTCATGTAAAGGTGGTGTTTGCAGCACATGCAAAGCGAAAGTAATTGAGGGTAAAGTTTCAATGAAATTGAATTACTCATTGACGGATTCTGAAACTGAAGAAGGTTTTATTTTGACGTGTCAATCGCACGCATCTAGTGAATCATTAATAGTGAATTACGATGAAGCCTAAAACAATTGTCGTTGCAGGCGCCAGCCGAGGAATTGGAAAGGCGATGGTGGATTTATTCGCTTCGGATACCAACAATAAGATTTTAGCATTGTCTAGAAATGTCGATAAAATGAACGCCGCATTTTCTAAGTATGATAACGTTAAATGCCACGCACTCGACTTGAACACAAAAGATGTTCGTTCAAAATGTTCCGCAATCTTTGCTGAATTAGATTCAATTGACATCTTGATCAACAACGCTGGACTTCTTGTAAATAAGCCCTTCACAGAATTAACCCGAGAGGATTTCGATGACTGTTATAGTGTGAATGTTATTTCCGTAATGGAAACTGTTCAAGCGGCTCTTGGCAAAATGAACTCCGGTCACATTGTGAACATTAGCTCTGTTGGAGGATTTCAAGGAAGTGTTAAATTCTCGGGGCTGACAGCCTACTCCACTTCAAAAGCGGCGCTGTGTAGTTTTACCGAATTGTTCGCAGAGGAATACAAAGACAGCAAAATAAAAATGAATTGCTTAGCGCTTGGTGCGGCTCAAACAGAAATGTTAGAAGAAGCTTTCCCTGGCTATCAAGCACCTGTTTCTGCTGAAAAAATGGCGGAATACATTGTTGACTTTTCACTAAATGCAGACCAATGGATGAACGGAAAAATTATTCCAGTTTCATTGAGTACACCATAAATCGACTTCTCATTTCATTTCGCGGCTGACTTCTTGACTGTTCGATCCCTAGATTATTCGAAAAGGTGAACTGATCGAGAAATCTAATCTATAAAAGTGTTACTTTTCCGAATTAGAACATTATCCTGGCAAAATCGAATTCATTGGCTCGAAAGAAAAAAATTAGCGAATTAAACGAATCTGAGATAATTGCTCTTGCGAAAAAGAAGAGTAAGTATTTCGGCGTTTTGTACGATCGCTACTTCGACCAAATATTTCGTTTCGTGTTTAAACGTCTAGGTGGAAATGAGGATGTTGCAGGTGATTTAACCCAGCAAACTTTTATCAAAGCGATGGCGAATTTGGAGAAATACGAAGACCGTGGATTTCCCTTTAGCAGTTGGCTCTACCGAATCGCTCAGAACGAAGTTGCAATGTTTTTCAGGCAAGAGAAAAAGAACATTTCCGTTTCGATTGATGAAAACCGACTTCAAGATATGGCAGGAGAAGCAAATCTATCCAGTCAAATGTCGATTGAGCAGCAAGAAATGCTCGTTGAATGCGTCAATGGATTAAAGCCAGAACAACAAGACTTGATTGAATTACGCTTTTTTCAAGCCATGAGTTTTAAAGAAATCGCTGAAATTTACGATATTACAGAAGCTAATGCTAAAATGAGAATCTATAGAATATTAGAGAAATTAGGTAAAATGTGGAAAGAGAATAAATGAGAAAGTTCACTTTAAATAAAGACCCAAAGAAGCTATCGCCAACTGACGAGCAAATCAAGCGCCAGAAGGACTTTACACGCCTACACCACAGCTACGAAAAGGTAGTTAAAAGAGGCAAACGTCCACTCTATCGCGATCCCAAGCTTTTCCTTTTATTGTTCGTTATCGGATTGGTAATATTCCTTATGTATTTAGAATCGAAGTAACTAGTTGCGCTAACATTCCTTTTTTCGTATCTTCATCATTCAATTTTGACCATTGAAGAAAGTCTACTATCTATTATCCTTGCTAATTCTGCCCTTCCTTTCGGGAGCACAAGACATTCATTGGTCTCAATTCAACGACAATCCACTTTTTCAAAATCCTGGTAATGCTGGTAATTTTAACGGTGATGTTCGGTTCGTTGGTAACTACAGAGATCAATGGAGAAGGGTGACTGTTCCGTTTAGTACAATCAATGCAACAGTCGACGCTAAATTGCTAAAGCACAAAGCACTCTCAGGTGGATTAATGTTATTTCATGACGCAGTTGGAGATGGTAAATTTAGAACAACTGAAGTCCAAGCGAACATTTCATACCTACTAAAATTATCTTCTGATTCAGTGCATACATTGAGATCAGGAATCAATCTCGGGATGAATCACCGCCAACTGGTGTTCAATAATTTTTACTTCGATAATCAATACGATGGAATTCAATTTAACCCTGGACTTCCAACGGGTGAATTCCTTACCTCTGATAAAAAGACAAATTTTTCAATTGGAGTTGGAGCCGTATATCGATACCATAGAGACAAGCGATTCAATTTTAGCGCTGGCGTTGGTTTATTCAATTTAAATAAGCCGAATCAAGGGTTCTACAATGATGTTATCAGACGTGATATCCGCGTAAATATATTTGGAGAAGGATTGTTCAAAGTACATTTTGACTGGGACATTCTTCCTACAATTAGCTTGTCTGTTCAAGGAAAAAAGGGCGAAGGAGCGAAAGGCATTGGGTTGTATCGAGAAAACATTATTGGAGCTAGAGCCAAGTATACATTAGTAAATAGATTAGGAGAATACCGAGCTTTATACGGTGGGCTTTTCTACAGAAATAGAGATGCGGCATATATTTCAGTCGGAATGGACTATCAATCTCTTTTTGTTGGAATTAGTTACGACATAAACTTTTCAAAATTAGTTCCAGCAAGTAATGCGAGAGGAGGAATAGAATTTGCAGTTCGGTATATTTTGAATCGATTTAAACCTAAAAAAATCATCCATCGAATATGTCCAGATTATATCTAGCCATCCTTTTCGTGTTTATTGCTTTACCAAGTATGTCTCAAAACATGCTAAGCAAGTACTTGGATTTCGCTCAAGAACAATACGAAAAAGGCGATTATTTCTATGCGATTCAATACTATAAAAAGGCAATGGAGCTGGACTCTAATTCGGTTGACATCATTTGGAAATACGCTGAGACACAAAGAGCTTATAAAAATTACCGCAAGGCAGAATACTATTACGCGATTGTGTATGAGAAAGAATCGGCTCAAATCTATCCAGCAAGTTTATTGAATTGGGGGTTAATGCAAAAGCAAAACGGCAAATACGATGCTGCATTAGCGACTTTCAAAAAAGCGAAAAAGAAATACTACAAAGACAAAAAGAGCTACCTCTATTTAAAAGCCAAAAAAGAAGTTGAAAGTACAGTTTGGGCGAAGTCTTCTGCGATTGATACCGCCAATGTTTCATTCGACCGTCTTCCAGAAACAGTGAATACGCAGAACTCCGAATTTGGTCATGGGATTTACAACAATCAATTATTATTTTCCAGCCTGCGCGCAGATTCTATAAGCGCAACTGAAGAAGTTTATACAGCTGGATACCATACCAACTTGTATAAAAGTGAAATGGAAAACACCGAGTTTGAGCAATCTAAAAAGATTCAAGCCTTGTTTGAGAAAAAATTCAACTCTGGGAATGGAACTTTTTCAGAAGATGGAAATCGATTTTATTATAGTCAATGCAGTGAAAGCGGCTACAATTATAAATGTAAAATCATGGTTGCGCAGTATTCCAACAATCAATGGAAGTATATCGATTCACTTGGTGAGATTATCAATGAAACTGGTGCAAATACAACTATGCCCTGCATCGCGGAATTTGATGGCAAGGAAGTTCTAATTTTTGCCTCAGACCGCGAAGAATCAAAAGGTGGATTGGATTTGTTCTATAGTGTTATAAGAAACGGAAATGAATTCGGGAAAGTCCGAGCGATAAAAACGATCAACACGGTTGACAACGACATTACTCCTTGGTGGGACAATGAAGCCAAACGTCTTTATTTTGCCTCGTCTTGGCACAACGGTTTTGGAGGATACGATGTGTTTTATTCGGAGTTCACCTCTAAATTTGAGAAGCCTATAAACGCTGGACTACCAGTAAACAGTAGTGCAAATGATATTTACTATTTCAAAGACGTTGATACGGGTTACGTAACATCAAACCGAGTTGGTGTTCTTTACAGCAAAAACATTACGTGTTGCAGCGACATTTTCTCTTTGAAACCTCCTGCAATTATCACCCCTCCTACACCAGAAGAAACGCTTGAAGACCTGAACAAACGCCTTCCTGTGACTTTGTACTTTCACAATGACAGACCAAACCCTGATTCTTGGGCAACTTCAACGAAAATCAATTATATCACTTCGTATGACAAATACACGATGATGCTTGAAAAATACAAAAACGAATATTCAAAGGGCTTAGCTGGAGATAAATCTGAGGAAGCCAAGGAAGACATTGAAAGTTTCTTTATGGAATACGTCGATCAAGGTGTTAAAGATCTTGCACTATTCAGAGAACTCCTTCTTAAAGAATTGGACAATGGCGCTAAAATCAAGATTACTGTTAAAGGATTCGCAAGTCCATTGGCAAAAACGAAATACAACGTAAACTTGACGAAGCGTAGAATCTCATCCTTGGTAAATTACATGAGAGAATACGACAATGGGGTTTTTGTAAATTATTTAGATGACACTGCCGAAAATAAAGGCAAAGTTGTCTTTGCTGAAGTCCCTTTTGGAGAATATACAGCAGATCAAGAAACGAGTGATAATCCAAACGATGTTCAAAATTCAGTTTACTCAAGAGACGCAGCCAAAGAACGGAAAATCGAAATACAAAGTGTTACTTATTTGGAAGATAGCACCGAGTTCGCATTGACAACTGAAGAGCCTGTTTTTGACTTAGGAGAAACAAAAAAAGGTGACATTCTTAAAAGCGAATACAGAATAACAAATACGTCAAGCGAGCCTGTAACGATCTCTGAAATGCGAATTCCTTGCGACTGTACAAAAGGGGAAATAGAGAACAAAACATTAGAACCTGGCGAGTCAACGAAAGTTTCAATGGAAGTAACTACGGATTATTTGCTTGGTTTTACCGTTAAGTCGATATATTTGCAACTCGAAGGCTCAGAAGAAGAATTGCGCTTGTATATATCTACCGAGATTAAAGAATAACTTGTTGTCCGAAATTAACCAACCGTCCTCTCGCTTACATTTCATTGATATAGCTAGAAGCCTTGCTATCATTTTGATGTTACAAGGGCATTTTATTTCGCACTCGTTTGCCGATTACACAACAATGACTGCTGAACTTCGTGCAACTGGAGCCTCTTCAAATTATTTTTTCGACTTGTGGTGCCAGTTTAGAGGTTTTACCGCTCCGCTATTCTTCACGATTACAGGATTGGTTTTCACATACCTGTTGGTTAAAAATAAAAGTGGTTCTTTCTGGTCTCAAAAGAGAGTTCGAAAAGGAATTAAACGCGGAATAACAATTGTTCTTTGGGGATATATCCTCCAATTTTCAGTAAGATACATCGACATTTACTTAGCTCAAGGAATAAATAGTCGGTTTTATGCATTCCATGTACTCCACTGCATTGGGTTTGGATTGTTGGCTCTAATTCTTGTTTATTGGATCTACTCTAAAATCAAAAGAGTCCCTTTAGAAGTATATCTAATAACCCTAGCAACGGCATTTTTCGTAATCGCTCCAATGATACATTCGAAAGAATTGGGATTTTTTCCATCGGGTGCGCATCCGATAATTCAAAATGCATTTCACGGTCCCAATTCGGTATTCCCTATTTTTCCGTGGTTTGGATTCATTTTCTTTGGAGGAGCCATTGGGTCACTTGTTCACCGTTATCAATACAAAATTGGGCAGAAAGGATTCACTCTGAGGATAACGGCTTTAGGCGTCGCCGCGTGCTTATCAGCATATGCATTAATTATGATGGTTGGAAAGGAATTCCCGACGAATAATTTTTTAGGCCGTGGCTATTGGCAATTCAATCAACTCGTTATAATTATTCTCATTTTGGGACTAATGATGCAGATTCAATTGAAAAGTCGAATTAAAATTCCATTTCTAATCGCAATTGGTCAAAACACATTATCCGTTTACATTCTACATGTCATTCTTCTCTACAATGCCATCTTTGGAATTGGCCTGAGAAACTACCTCTCAAAGTCATTAACTTTTGGCGAAGCTATTTTTGGAGCCATCTTATTTATCATTTTCTTTGGCCTGCTAACCAAGTACCAACCCTTTGTTATGGCTAGAATCAAGCGAATTCTACCAAGCTTAAAAAAAGAGAAAAATCAAGTTTCACCATAATATTGGATAAAAGATTATTTTTACAGCAATTAAAAATGAATGTCTGCAACTGTTGACCAAATAACGCCCAAGCCTAAGGTTCGATTGAAGTTCATCGACATGGCTCGCTCTGTTGCCATCCTTCTTATGTTGGAAGGACACTTTATAGATGACTCTTTGGTAGAATGGGCAAGAGATCCTGATAGTACTGTCTATTCGGCTTGGCATTTCATGAGAAGTTTTACAGCTCCAATATTCCTCACGGTAACAGGTCTGATATTCGTTTACCTTCTTCTTAAGAATAGAGATGAAAGCTGGATAAGAAACATTCGAATTAAGAAAGGGTTCAAAAGAGTTCTTGAATTATTCTTTTGGGGATACATGGTTCAATGGTATGCTTTTCACGTATTGGAATGTATTGCAGTTGGGATATTTAGCATTCTAATCATTTATGGAATCTACAAACTCATAAAAGTTATACCTCTCTGGATTTACTTCTTTGTAGCTGGAGTTACCATTTTTGCGTTGTATCCGTATGTTCAAGAAATGCCGCATAAAATGGCTTGGCCTGAAAGTGTTTGGAATGCCGCGCTAAATGTATTGAATAAGGATCGTATTCCCCAAATTCAATTCTCTACCGTGCCATTTATTGCATATACATTGTTTGGAGCCATGATTGGAGCCTTGCTTCATGACTTCCACGGACAAGTTAAAAAACTATATTTTCCAGCAATTTTCACACTTGTGGGAGCCGCTTTTTTCTTCTTCTCAACAAATATATTAGGAGCTTGCGATGACCTTTTGGTTTCAATATTTGATTCTTACACGTACAAATTAGTTGCGCAAAACTGGTTATATGAAAGAGTTGGAATGGTATTGATGGAGCTCAGTATTCTTATGTTCATTGATAATCTTTGGGGACATAAAATCAATGGCAATAACCTGTTCCTTAAAATTGGACAGAATACTTTAACCATCTATATACTTCACATGGTACTGCTCTATGGTAGTATCTCTGGACTTGGATTGAAAGAAGAATTCCATAAAACCTTAGGACCATGGGCAGTTGTATTCGGAGCAGCCGGATTCATTCTCGTCTTTGTGATTCTAATTAAATACTTGGAGCCAATTAAAGCTGGAACAAGTAAAATACTGGAGTGGGTTAAAATAGGATTTGCGTACCTGATTGATCGCCTTCGAGGACGATTGAGCTAATCGTTAGACCTTTTTAACGGGATCCATAGTAATCTTAGCTTTCGATTTTCTTTTTCTAGATGGTCTTTTGGGTTTTTCGAAAATCACCTTGCGCTTTGTTTTTCGAATACCACAAGAATCTTCAATAGTCAGGGTAACCCAATACTCTCCTGCTTTGCTGTATTCATGATTGATATCCCATGATTTTGAACTCAAACCATCTCCAAAATCCCAAGTAACTGATTCAGCATTGGGGTAATTTGCATTACAAGTAGCGTAATACTTGCCCATTTTAGTTCTCTCAAAACTCACAGTTATCATGTTTTGATTCAACTTAAACGTATCTACGTTATTTATGATGTAGTTGTAAGCCGAAGTTTGTAGTACCTTAGCCTCATCGTTACCAATCGAACCGGTATAGGCATCTTCTGGCAATTCTTTAAAAATTGCCGAATAAAATGAACAGGCAATCATATAAGAGCCATAAGACGATGGATGAGCCAAATCGGTATAATAGAGCTCGATTTCGTTATTTGAAGCTCTGAAATCTCTCCAAACAGGTCCTACAGGAACAATAGGCAGATTAAACAAATCTGAGATATACTCATATCCAACTCGAATCGAATCAGACATCCTTTCATTTGTGCTAACTTCTTCTCTTGCGTTATATCCATTCTTATAGCCCCAAGTCATATACAAAAGAACATTGGTGCAAGGATTATTGTTGTAAATAGAATCGAGAATGATTCCGATATAAGGAACGGATGCGGTATCTATGTAGCTGCGAGATTCGCTCAATTCTCTACTGAAACCTTGCAGAACCACAAAATCCCATTTTTCGCTCTTTATTGTTTCGAACATTGCTTCACGTTTACTATGCATATTAAACGTATGACTGCTTTCTGCACTCATCTCAACGTTAATATCAACACCACGAGACTGAGCGATTTTCTCAAAAATCTTCGGCATTTTATTCATACGTGTATAACTATTCCCTATGAATAGAACATTCATAGGCCCCACATCTAGCTTATCTTTACCTGCCTCTGCAGATGCCGCACAAAAAATAATAAATAAGGAAAGAAATAATCTTTTGATCATGTCGTAAGTAAATTCTAGTTTATTCTAAATATGCCATCTATAAATAGATTAACAACAAAATTCACTCCAATATAGTGAGGAATTATAATTAGATGGATTATGCCTTTAATAAAATCGAGGCAGTATGCGCCAATTCTTCCTGAGAAGGAGACATTTTTTCTTTAGAGAAATTCATGTCATCAAGGATATTAATAGGAATCAAATGTATATGGGTATGAGGAACTTCCAATCCAATTACGGTAACACCAATTCTATTGCAAGGAAATGTATCCTTTATTTTTTTTGCTACAGATTTAGAGAAAATCATCATTTCTCCTAGCAAGGCATCTTCTACATCAAAGATGTAATCAATTTCCACCTTAGGGATAACCAAAGTGTGCCCCTCTCTTAGTGGATTGGTATCCAAAAAAGCGAGGAACTTGTCATTCTCGGCAACTTTATGACATGAAATATCGCCACTAACAATTTTAGAAAAAAGTGATCCCATTAGCGCGTAATCTCTAAAACTTCAAACTTCATTTCGCCACCAGGGGTAACAATGTTGGCGACATCACCAACGGATTTACCAAGTAAACCTTTTCCAAATGGAGAATCAATACTAATTTTTTTCTTTTTTAAGTCAGCCTCATTCTCAGCAACAATTGTAAAGGTCATCTCTTGATCATTCTCTACATTCCTAATTCTAGCCGTAGAAAGGATAAATACCTTGGTACTGTCAATATTAGAATCATCAATTATTCTACCGTTCGCTATAATATTCTTAAGCTTGGCAATTTTAGTTTCTATAATTCCTTGAGTTTCCTTTGCAGCGTCATACTCTGCATTTTCAGATAAATCACCTTTATCAATCGCTTCACCGATTTGAGCTGAAATGGAAGGACGCTGAACTGTTTCCATTTCAAACAATTCATCCTTTAATTTTTTTAGGCCTTCAGCCGTATAGTATGTTAAGTCAGACATAATCCTTTGGTATTATAACAAAAAACAAGAGAGCCCAATACGGACTCTCCTGTTATTCAAATATAATAAATTTCTATTATTATTTCAAGCTAATTGTAGCTCCAATTGTGTGAATGATTCCAAAAATACCAGCGAAACGAGTCGCATACTCAATTCCTAGAGCAGTCTTGTTATCCCCAATCAATGCATCTATTGAGAATCCAGCAGTTGGACCAATCAAAGCATTCGATCTATTTTCTGCAGAGAAAAGGTTTTTCTCGTAAACATATCCAGCTCTAAGATTGAAAGCCAATTTCTCAGTTGTCATTTTATAATCAGCACCAATTCGATATTGATCACTAGAGAAAGAGTTGGCCGTATAACCTAATGCAATTCCAAGCTTGTTGTGCTCATCAAAAATGAAATCATAAGATCCACCGATATTAAGTAAAGACGGCATTTCATACGTTGCTGATCTCTGTTCTAACGTTGCAAGAACACCCGTTGATACGTAATTAATTTGATTTGCCAATCCATCACCTTTATATCTCATAACTGGGCCTACGTTTTTCAAGGCAATTCCAAATTTAATTTGATCTTGCTCACCAGTGACATAACGGATACCCGCATCAATTGCAACACCATTCGCTTTCAAGTTAGAGATGTTTTCTGAAATAACCTTAAAGTTAATTCCACCATAAATTGATTTCGAGAATGATCTCGCATAACCAATATTGAAAACATTTGCTCTTGGAGAGAAGAAACCAATGTTACCTTCTGGATTCGCTACAGTTGTAATTTGAATATCTCCAAAATTCATTGACTGAACGCTAACCGCGATAACACTATTTTCAGAAACTCTCTGCGCAATACCTGCACTGTTAAATGCAATACCCGCATTTCCCATCCAGTTACTGTAATTGAATTTAATTTGAGTCTTATCCGTAAATGCCAGTCCAGCAATGTTTGTAAACGTTGCTTCAAGACCATTAACACTTGAGATTCCAGCGTCACCAAAGGCAGAACTTCTTGCCCATGGATTAACCAACATGTGAGATGCTCCCGCAGACCCAACACGATCCTCATTACCTGCATTTACTGCGAAGCTTGACATAACTGCTGCTCCAACAATAAACGCACTTTTTAGTTTTAACATTGAATATTTCATTTCAACTTTCTTTAAATTCTGATTAAATACCTTGTAAGTCAATTTGTCTCATACCTCCGAAGAACTTCAAGACTTTCGTTAATGGTTCTGAGCCATCTACGCTTGGTACATTAACATGTATCAGGTAAACGCCTCCTGCAACAGGAATACCTCTAAAGTTATTCAAATCCCAGTCAATTGATGTAATTGGATTGTCCTTCTTGAACGTTTTGACCAGTTTACCATTCGTGCTGTAGATCTTCACGGTACATCTTTCAGGTAAGTTTGTAATTTTAACTTTAGTATCCAATCTATTTCTTTCGTACTCAGAGTAAGCATAGTAAGGGTTAGGAACAACGTTAATCATATCCATTGCACTTACTAATTGATCTTGACTTCCAACTTCAGTTGCGATATCAGCCATGTCCCAAGAATACATTGGCAAACCACCATTTTGACCAGTTGCAGTGAAGTTTTTGTACTCTTTACTTACACGTAAGCTAATTTGTACATCCGTCTCAATGTTGTTAGGATCAATTGTATATCCAGGAGCAGCAAGTGGGTAAGCTACCCAGCTAATACTTCCGTATGTATAACGCTTTTGAGTTGTGTTATTTGCTTCCACAAGTAACATATCTTGATACAATTGGTTCGTTGCAAGATTCTCTGCTAAAGCAGGAGTATATGCAGGATGATCGTATCCAACAATATAGTTGTTTATCGTTTTGTTATTGTAGCTATAAACATATACCGGGTGCATACCTCCCAATAATGGAGTTCCTCCATTATCAACAAGACTTGATGTAGGATTCCAAATCATATCTGCTCCGTTTTCAGAAACTAAGAATGAATTTTCTCCAAACGCCATGTATAAACGTGCACCAGACTCAAGGTCAATTGCATATCCTGGGAACCAACCCATACCTGTCGTTGTTTCTCCCGCAGTTGTACCCTCTTTGTTTACAGAAGTACTTTTACGCATTTCTCCTGGTTCAGCACCACCAACGTTCAACGCAGCACTTCTTCCCAATTCAATTATTGGACAACGCGTCCAAAGTGATTTGTCTGAAGTAATAACAATATCAACACTGGGCAAGAAACTAATTGATGCAGCATTCTTAGCAGAAGTTGGCGTCGCATAGTTGTAATAAGCCATTGGCATGAAGCTAGCTTCGTATCCAACTACTTTATGAGGTGCAATTCCACCACCTAAGATTGAAGACCATTGTTTGTCTGGATCTGCAAAATTAGCAGGAGCGTTCCAATCCTTATAGTTACAAGGATCTAAATAATCTCTATAGAAAGCTGCAGTAGGATCAATACAATCAGAAGGATCGTTTCCGAAATCATCCGTTGTGTATGTTCCAGAACGAATCCAGTTTGTAGGATAGAATGCATCATTATCACTAACAAGGCTCAACCAAATCTTAGAACTATCTTCGAAATCAATAGACGAACTTATTAAATCAGTTGTTTTAACTTCTGTACCACCCGATGATCCAGCGGGGTCAAAGTATAAGTTTTGATGAATCTCAACAGAAACTCCCCAGTCAGGTATAATTTGTTCATTCTGAGAAGCAATAGTTAAGCTACTCGTAATTGAATCCGTCATTGCAACACCGTCTTCCATATAAGATCGAATAATAATCCATGATGCAGTATCAGCACCGTTACGTTGGGATACGTTGTAATCTCTAAATCTACATTCGAATTGACCATCAGCAACATTTAGTGGATCAACCACCTTGATGTTAATTGGACCTTTTCCGTAATCGTAAGAAGGAGTTTCCATATAACCATCTTTAATGATAATATCTTTAGACTCTTGTGTCAATTCCAATGCACGATTTCCATTTCCGTGTCCATCCAATCTTGTAATAATTGGACTAGAACCGTAAGCGATATTTTGTGAAGTACCATCAGCTTCTGGAGTTGGGTTATGAGGAACACCAAGAACAGAAGTTATGGCTGCACCATCATAGCTCAAGAAAGAAGAAATATAAGGAATCTTCTGACCTTGAAGTAATAATGGATCGTTTGGATCATATAAGAAAGGAGCTCCAGTATTTAAGTCAGCCATAGCATTATATGCATAAGCAGTAGCAATGAAGAAGTACTCTTTGTGATTTACTAAAATCTTATCACCTTGAGCAAATTCATCTTCTTGAATTAAAAATGTGTGTTTAATTCCATCATCAGAACCATCTACTTTCTCAACAGGAATTGAAAAACCTAAATCTTCATCAAATTCAAAGTTGATTAGTCTATCAACACCATTTTTAACATCACACTGCGCAACTAAACGAGCTTTAGACACATCTGTAATGTCACCAACACCAGCCTCACTATCAATCATTTGGTAAATTTGGTATCCTTCAAATCTGTAGAATTGATCTACACCTGGATCAGTGATATTGATTTCATCTTTTTCAGCGTATCCCTCTTCATAGTTATTCGAAGATGTAGGATTATCAATCATCAATACCAATTGGTTTTCCAATTCTTGAATTATCAATCTTGGAGCAGCTGGTGGAGAAAGAATCTTGAAACAAGCATCAAACAAAGCTTGCGCTTTCGTATCTGCACTTCTCATCGCATTTACAGAAGAGAATGGATCTCCATCAGAACCTCTACCGTAAACAATACCAACAGTAATGTTATTTGTTGCACCCGGTTTTAAAGTAAATGGACCGGCTGATTGAACAAAACGTCTATCACCTCCTGGGTTAGGAGTTCCGTTTCCAGGATCAGATTCACTCCAATCAAAACCTAAATCAGCACCTGCTGTTCCCCAACGAAACGGATCTGAATCCCCCGGGAACATATAATCCGAAGGAGTCGTTGTTACACCAGGAGAACCTGCTGCTCCAGTACCACCATAAAACATCTCAGAACCATTCGCCCAAGTACCGCTCATAAAGTTGTAAAATTCAGCAGCTGAATTCGGATCTGATTGTGGATAAGAAGCTGCAGCCGTGTAGTATGTAAATCGACGCATTCCAAAACGTTCATTATCAATAATACTATCTGAATATCCGACACCAATACCTTTATATACAATTCCTGTATCTGCAATTGCAGCATTAACTGTAGGTGTTACAAGTAAGTTAGTAGCTGGATCGATATAAGGTCCAACGTTGTCTCTACCATCTGCATCTTGATATGGTCCTTCAAAGAAATCACATCCGATTGCTGGAGGGTTCTCACCGTAACCTTGATTACCAGAAGCAGTTTCATCCAATGCATCAGCATTGTATGTATATCCTAATCCTCTGGACACATCACAACCAACGTAATCATCTGTATAGTTACCTACATCACAATCTAAATATTGAGAGAAGTATGTATCGAACAATGTTTGAGTTCCACGATTAATCATTTCATAATTGTAGAAAGTCATTCTATTCACTTCATCATTCGTTGCGAAAGCAAAGGCTTGAGCACGAATTTCCATTCCGATTGGTTCACCGTTTGTTTCGGTGTGAATGTTTCCTTTATCATTAAATACCCACCAGTGACACTCATCACCATATAAAGTAATTCTTCTATCGAATCCACATTCTACATCATCACGGTCTAAAATATCATCAAACCATGGTGTATCACCTTGAGTTGCATTGTAATCTCCACTACCATCTCTATCATAGAAAGGTGCCAACCAATAATCTTGACCTAAATCTACACGCCCATGAGCCGGCCATGAAGTAATTCTAGCAAGAACTTCATCAGAGGGAGGTATAACATCCAAACAATCTTCAGGAAGTAGAACTCCATTCTCACATTCCCACCAAATTGTGTATTGGATAACCTCAGCCTTACGAATCGTGTAGAATTTATCATAGAACAAACATTGATCAGGATCAATATTCGCTTCACCAAAGTCCCTAATCGCTCCATCTCCAATTGGTTGCGAAGGATTATAGTCACCCGTTCCAGGTGTTACTGTCAAAGGCCCTGGCCAGAAATCATTTCCCTGACGGAACTTCAACGCAGCCAATTTCAATTGACCGTTAACATCTGTTCCCCCCATCCAGAGAGCTCCTGCGTAAATTGCGAAAAGGTTGTCTCCACCTACTTCATAAGCCGCAACGCCTTCTTGACGGTTTTGGAACATACTACCGCCTTGTTCAATGAACGCACTAACGTCGTTAAAGTTCATTGTAATACTCGCTGTAGCAGGCGAACAATTGGCTCCTTTGGCGTTTATCGTAGCGTTGCTACCACCTCCATTGCTTCCTGTTGATTTTCCGCTATCCTTTTTGTAGGATAAAGCGTCATTTGACCACAACATTGTTGTTGCGCCAAGAATAATTGCTATTAGTTGCTTTTTCATAATGTTTTTTTCGAATTATGAATTAAAAATCAAATTTAACCCCTAAACGGATTGTTCTAGGTGAACTGATATTGAACGGGTTTTGAATCTTCATTGTGTAATAATCTCTGAAAGATTGTTCATCCAATTGGTTTTGGATTGATGACTGACTAGCTGCAGCAGCTAAATACCCGTCGTCATCCCAGTTTCCAGTAGCTCTATACACGTTTAAGATATTAAATTGGTTAAGTAAGTTTGTTACACGAACGTATACGTTCAAGAATGTCGCTTTTCTATTGTCCTCTTTTCCGAACTCAATGTTGAATGTTCTGTCCAATTGAAGATCTAATCGGTAAGACCATGGCAGACGTGAACCATTCGTTGTTCCCGACAAACCAGCAGCTTGAGGACTAAACAAACCTTCGTTTGTAATTGCCGTTTGCGCTGAATAAGGTGAACCTGAATAAATGTTCGAAACAATGTTCAATCCAGTATTCTGGAATAAAGCAAAATCACCAATCATTGGCCCATTGTAATCAGCCCCTTCTCCATATCTGTAATCAAATGTAATTGCGAATGCGTGTCTTTGATCAAATGAGTATGGGAAGATCGCTCTCAAGTTGGGCAAACCTGCATTAATTAAACCTTGTGCAGATGTTGCATCAGAACCTGTTCCATCAGCAAACTGTAACGTATAGTTAGCAGTCATTCTAATGTTTCCGGTTCTACGTAAATCGTAAGCAATCGTCATTCCTTTTACAGTTCCGAAATCTCTATTTCCGAAAGTGCTGTAAGTTGCAGGATATGCAGAGAAAATACTTTGTAACTGGACTTGATTTCTTTGTTCTCTGTAGAACGCTGAAATTTTCAATGAAGAAGTTCTAGTTAAAACTTGTTGGAAACCTAATTCGTAATCAACTGTTGTTTCTGGTTTCAAATTTGAATTTCTAATTGTTGCACTTCTTGATTGTATAAATTGATACTCGAAAGGATCAAAACGGAATCCAGAAGTTGGACGCTTCGTCAATACATCATAGTGAGCAAAGAAAGAAGCCTCATCAGATATCGGGAATGAGAAAGCAACACGTGGCATAACATTCACTTGAGGTTTGTAATCTTCAAATGCGTCTTTAGTTGGAGTCGTTAAAGATGGATCTAACAACCAAGGAGAAATTCCTCCAGGCCCTTCAATAGATTTTGCATCTTCAACTTCAACACCCTGTGCATTGTACCACACATCACCATTTCTAAATCCATTAATTGCTGTTGGGTTATTAACGTCATTTACATAAACAACATAATCATCTCCCATTGCTGTAGGAATATTCCCATCAACAAATGCAGCAGTAGAAGCTTTTGCCTCTCCAACAGTTCTAGCTTCATAGAATAAATAAGGATCTTTCAATACTGGTTGGTTGGCATCAAAGATATCAACACGAACACCAACATTAAATACAATGTCTCTGAATGCAAATCTATCCATTAAATAACCAGCCATGTAAATAGGTTGGAAAGCACCTACGAATCTCTTGTAGTTTCCATTTTCGTCAAATTCAGTAAAGTAGTTTGAGATATTCGTAACACCACTCGTTTTCTCTCCAGTGTGATCATAACCCCAGTAAGAAACCAAAGAGTTACCTCCGTTCAATAATTCATCCGGTGCAAACATATCGAAACTGTAGATGTTTGGATCGTATTGATCAATATCAATGAAATCAGTTCCTGCAACACCACCAGTGATGTAACCGTTTTCAGTTAAGTAGTTTCTTAAGTTGTAATCGAAGAAAGTTTGGTTATCATTCTCTTCAGCACCGCCATAGTTTCCAGTTCCAGACTCAGAAGCATATCCTGTATTTAATCTATCGAAAGTGATATACTCGAAGTTATCTTTCTCTTCAGAAACTCCAGAGTTTACATCAAGCTCAGTAATGTGGAAGTTTGTCAATTGACGCGCAATGGTCCAAATTCCAATTGGTCCATTTCCACCACCGCCTGTAGTTGATCCATTTTGCCAACCTCTATCCCATCTTTTCTCGAATTCAAACCCAACTGATAAGGAGTGATCTCCAATATTAGCAGAACCAGAACCTGTTACACGAAATTGATCATTTTCGAATTTACCAAAGCTATTATACGGTGTGCCAATGTTACTCCAAATATTGTAAACGCTTCCTGGAGCATCTCCATTTCTCAATGCGTTACCTTGTTGTAGTTGAAATAAGTTTTCGTAGTTACCTTCTGGACTTCCCTCGAAGATGTCATAGTACTGAGAAGTAATAGCCGCAAGTGCTGAATTCGTCGCAGATGGATCAAAAGCAACTTCAACATCTCTAAATCCATCTTGCTCATAAGCATTTGTAATTGGATTCAAAGCGTAAGAAGGCTCTCTAGTTGTGGTAAATGTTCCTACGTGACCATAGTTAAAAAGATTGAACTCATGTTTTGGATCGTACGAGTCACTTTTCACTTTTGTATAATCAACCATAAGAGAGTAAAAAGCACTAGAAATTTTAGAGCTGTTGTCACCATCATTTTGGAAACGTTGAGTTAAACGACCAAATACTCTGTAATCCAAAGATTTATTAATTCCAAAGTTAGAGAAGTTCAAAAGAGAATTACTTCTCGAATAAAGGTTACCTGATCTGTAGTTCATTGACCCACCAAAAGAAAGATTTACAGATGGTCCAGTATTAACATCAATTTTAAGTTGAGCAGAAACGTTAGTGTTTCTTGCATTCATTCTAAAAGGAGTTGTTTCAAAATCATCAGATCTTAAGAACAATGCATTGTGAAACGTACCTTGTCCTGTTGAAGTTGGACGAAGAGGATTAGATAATAAGTCATCTTTAACGGATTTCTTAACTCTATAACTCCCCCCACTCAATGGACGAGTATCCAATCTATCCGTTAAGTTCGCAGAGAACAAAAATCCTAATCTAGGTTTTGTTCTAGCTCCTGTTGAATCTTTCTGCATCCACAATGGGCCAGAGAACATCCCCTCTACTAAGTTATAAGCGTATTTATCAAGGCCAAATACTTTACCTGTGTAATCTTCGGTCTCAGCTTGCTCTCCAAATGGATCTTTACCGGCGAAGTAGAATCCAGAAGTTACCCCCTCAATACTACCAAAGTACTTTGATGAAGGCCCTCTAGTTGTAATAGAGATAATACCACCTGTTGCATCACCATAGTTAGCTGGCAGACCACCTGTAATAACTTTCACTTCTTCTATTGCTGATTTAGGAAGGTTCGCAGAACCACGAACTTTAATACCATCTATATAGAAATATGTACCGTCAGAACGAGAACCACGAACACTAATCGCTCCAGATCCTTCATTCGTATTAACCCCACCTACTGTTCCGGCAACACCTGCTGCAGAACGAACTGGAAGTCTGGCTATATCTTCTCTTGTAATTGTCGCTCCAGATGCACCACCATTCTTATCAATCAATGGAACCCTATATGCAACGACTTGAACTTCGGTAATATCCTGAATACTTTGTGCTATACCGATTTCTTGACCATCAAGGAATGTTATAGACTCAGAACTCACAATAACTCCTTCCAATTGAAGAGGTTTGTAACCAGCATTGTCATTACTCACGTTCACAACGTAAGAACCAGGCGACACTGAATTGATTTGGAATTTCCCTTTGTCATCTGTGTAAGCACCACCTTTAGTAGTACCATTAAGGCTAATTTTAACTTTAGCAGCCTCGACAGGCTGCTTTGTTTTGGCATCGATAATAGACCCTTTAATGGTACCTAAACCCGTCTGGGAAAACCCATAGGACATTGTAAGCAAGAAGCTTACCAGGATTAAGTTAAGTTTTCGTAACATAAGTACAGTTTATTTTTATAAAACTAAGTTGCTCTAGTAGAGCGCGTAAATATAGAAAAAAAGGAGCTAAATAGCTATTTGTTAAAATTATTTAAAAGCCGATTTTTTTTACTCCTATTAACAAATATAGGGAGTAAATTCATTTCAAAATTGCCTGATCGCATGCAAATTCAAAACAATTATACATGTCTAATGATTTCCATGTATTTTTCGTTCTTTTGTAAACATCTCATTCAATGGACTTCAAAACAGAAACAATACAAAGAAACGCCACGGAAATTTTTTTACTCACGTATGAAGATTTCGATCCTGCGCACTATTTTGAGAAACTAACTTCGATTGAAATAGAGCGGTACCACACCTTCAAGAATATCAAAAGGAAAAGAGAATTTGTCGCGACACGCATTTTAAGACATGAAAACCTTGGTTTTGAGCATATTCATTACGATTCGAATGGCGCTCCTTATATAAAGGATGAGGGATTTATTTCAATTAGCCATTCGGCAAATACCGTTGGATTAGCAATTAACAAGAATCATAGTGTTGGCTTAGATCTAGAGTTCCCAAGAAAAAACATTCTTAAAATTAAATCGAAATTTTTATCGGAACTTGAAATGGAGTTGTTTGATTGTATGAATGAAGATGTTGTAACTCAATTATGGTCGGCAAAAGAAGCCCTTTACAAACTGGCTGGAAGAAAAGAGATCTTATTTATTGAGGAGCTTCTAATTTCAAAAACTCTGGATGGAGCAATAAAGGGAACCATTATTAATCCAGATCATGAACTTTATGTGAAATTGGATATATTTGAGTTCAATGGAATGTTTATCACAATAAATACTGAAGCGGTTGAGCGAAGCAAATAATATATTAAACGGAATATCTTCGAAAAAAGGTCAAATTGCAATTTTGATCGATCCTGAAAAATGCGCTGACACCTCTAAACTTTCAGAACTCTTAAAAAAAGCACATTTTGCCAATGTGAATTATTTGTTCGTTGGAGGAAGCACAGTTTCCAGAGAAGAATTTATCAACTGTGTCGATTTCATAAAGGAAAATTCTAAAATTCCATTGCTGATCTTTCCCGGTGCGTCTCACCAAATATCTAAAAAGGCAGATGCCCTTCTCTATTTAAGTTTAATATCTGGTCGGAATCCTGATTTTTTAATTGGACACCATGTTTTATCAGCAAGCGAGGTTTACGATATGGACCTTGAAGTATTGCCGACAGGATATATACTCATCGAAGGAGGTACGAATTCCTCGGTGGCATACGTAAGTCAAACTACTCCTATTCCCGGTGACAAAATGAGCATCATTCTAAATACCGCAAAGGCTGGAATACTTCAAGGGAAGAAACTGCTTTATTTTGATGCAGGAAGCGGTGCAAAGTTTCACGTTCCTATTGAAGTAATCGAAGAAATAAACAAACTCAACACTCCGATAATCGTTGGAGGCGGGATTCGAACCTTGGGACAAATCCAACAAATTCATACAGCCGGAGCAAATATTGCTGTTATCGGAAATAAGATTGAAGAAGACATCGACTTTCTACTGGATATTAAATCCTATATTGAAGAAGTAAATGAATAAAAGAGAGAAAAACATGTCAATTATTAAGTCAATCGCCGGGGCGGCTTTTGGCGTTTCTTTCTTGATGGCAATTATTCTGTTTACAGGTTATGGAAGAAATATTATTCCCATACCAACCGCAAAATATATATTTATTGGAGCAGGCGGAATTGGTTTTTTCTTAAACCTCATTGCATTTCAATCAGGCAAGCACCATCCCGTTTACAATTTTGTTTATTGGTCAGGATCGATAATTCTGTTTATAGGATTGGTTTTCATCCTTATGATATGGCCATACGCCTTCTACATTGTCGTAAGTGGCTTGATCATATTAGGAGTATCATTTCTTCTCCCTTCTCAATTATCGGATGTTAAACCCACAGATCCTGAGCTGCTGGATGATTGAGTCTATTCAAAGCTTGCTTTTAACGACATGTCCAAACTTTCGAAACTGTGCGTTAATGCACCAACAGAGATAAAATCAACCCCCGTTTCTGCATACGATCTAATTGTGTCTTCATTTATTCCGCCTGACGCCTCTGTTTCAATTGAATCAGGAATTTGAGACAGAACATCGGTAATTTCTTGCGGCGTAAAGTTGTCCAACATTATCCTATCCACCTGGCCCACAGAAAGTACTTCGTCCAACTCTTCTCGGTTTCGAACCTCAATTTCAATCTTCAGCTCTTTTCCAGTTTCTGCTAAATAATCATTTGCCCTTGTAATTGCTTTTGAAACCCCGCCGGCGTAATCAATGTGATTGTCTTTTAACATGATCATATCGTACAGCGCGAATCTATGGTTATAAGCTCCACCAATTCTGACTGCCCATTTCTCCATATATCTTATTCCAGGCGTTGTCTTTCTGGTATCAAGCAATTTGGTGTCCGTACCTTCAATTAAATCAACAATTCTATTCGTTTTTGTAGCAATCCCACTCATACGTTGCATAAAATTGAGAACCAATCGTTCGGTGCTTAAAATAGACCGAGATTTCCCTGAAATGACAAATGCGACATCTCCAACCTTCACTTTTTGGCCATCTTGAATGTAAGTTGTGATTTCCAAAGAAGAATCATAGGTTTTAAAAATACGTTCTGCCAAATCGACCCCGGCTATAATTCCTTCCTGCTTGACAATAAGTTTGGCTGTCCCCATTGCATTTTCAGGAACACAAGAAAGTGAAGAATGGTCACCATCGCCAATGTCTTCATTTAGTGCATTTTTTATTATCTGATCTATCATAAATCAAAAATAATGCGAAATCAATAAGAAAAATGAATTTTTTAAAGGTTATTTTTCAATAGCTAGACTTTCAATCTTGAAATTGCCCTTAATTTTTTTAAAATGAACCGTAACTCTAAACTCAGAACTGCCACTTGTGTAAGTTCCAATTGCGAATGATCCTTCGCTTGACCCCTTTCCTTTATGAATGTAACTGAATGATTTTGCTGGATACTTCGTGAAAAACTTCTTTAGCACTAAAGTCGCTTGAGATTTACTGTAAACCCCTTCAGTTCCATCAACGTTTATCAAGATTTTTTCCTTCCCAATGGAAACTAAATCTTTTGCGTTCCCAGACTTAAAAGCACTTTCAACCGATCCAAATGGCACGTCCATTGTACCTGACGAAAACATTACGAAAGTAACTAAAGAGTATATTAATCCCATGGTAAGCTTTATTTTTTTACTTACTCAAACTTACAAAATATATGCCGACATTTTTCTTTCTAGAATTACTAATCATTGAATTAAACTGGGATTCATTAAATTCGCCAAATGAGAATAAAAGTTATTTGTATTGGCAAAACTGGAAAGTCATTTTTACTTGACGGCGAAAACGAATATCTAAAACGCCTTAAACACTACTACCCTGTCGAAAAAATTGAGCTCTCAGATATTAAAAATGCACGGAAATTAACTCAAGATCAAGTTAAAGTTGAAGAAGGAAAAGAGCTTCTTTCTAAATTATCGGGAGGAGAGCAAGTCTACTTGCTGGACGAGAAAGGAAAAACATTCAGTTCCCTTGGATTCTCTTCATTTATTCAGAAAAGATTCAATCAGGGAGGCAAATCATTGGTTTTCATTATCGGCGGTGCCTATGGTTTCTCAGATGAAGTTTACGCTAAAGCTGATGGTAAAATTAGCCTCTCGGAAATGACGTTTTCCCATCAAATGATTCGAATGCTTTTCTTTGAGCAAGTATATCGCGCTTTAACAATTCTCAAAGGTGAACCTTATCATCACCAATAACGTACAAGAATTTAGGAACGAAACATACCATCTAATTGAAGACTGATTATTTTACTCTTACAGATATTTTCCCGGCTATATTATGGCTGGTAATTATTCTTATAATCGGATATGCTATTCGTAGCGCCAACAACGAC
>CAJVYC010000017.1 GCA_913009205.1 uncultured Fluviicola sp.
ACTAATGGTACTGATGGAACTAACGGAGTAGATGGTCAGGATGGTATTGGAATTGCACAAACGATCACTCGATCAGAAGATATTATAACCCTAAGTGATGGTGGTGGAACTGTAAATGTTAATGATACTGATAGCGACCCAACAAATGAACTACAAGTATTATCTCTTTCAAATGATACGCTTTATTTGAGTAATGGGAATAATGTTTATTTGGGTAATTCTCCAGGAATAGTAGCTGGCTCAACTCCAGGAGAAATGCTTTATTGGAATGGAAGTGATTGGGTTATTGTGAATATAGGGGTTACAGGGCAAACATTGTACTATTGTTATGGTGTTCCCACGTGGGGTCCTTGTTTGGCACAGGTAATTACATCTCTTATTGTCAATATTACGGGTAATGAAGCGACCTCTGGTGGAAATGTAACCAATGATGGTGGTTCAAGCGTGATTGCGCGTGGTGTGTGCTGGGGCATTAATCCATCCCCTGATTTAACCGATAATTTCACTTCTGATGGTTCAGGAACAGGAACATTTAACAGCAATATGTTAGGTCTTACATCATTTACAACATATTATGTAAGAGCATACGCGACAAACAGTGGAGGTACAACTTATGGTAATGAATTAACTTTTGTAAGTGGTGCTGATATTCCAGTAGTGACAACGTTAAATGTTAATTCAATTTATTTTGATTCGTGTGCTATTGATGCAGAGGTTTTATCTAATGGTGGAGAAACAGTAACAGAAAGGGGCGTTTGTTACAGTACTTCCCCTAATCCAACAATATCCAATAATATTGTATTAAATGGATCTGGACTAGGTCCGTATTCTTGTAATTTAACAGGCTTAACTGGAGCAACTCTTTACTATATAAGGGCGTATGCAACTAATAGTACCGGTACGGCATATGGCAATGAATTAACTTTTACAACTTATAATACACCAAATTCCGTTAGTTGTACTGGGTGGAGTGGCCCTTCTCCGACTAGTCCGCAAATGGTTTCTGGAGGCTACATAGAAGTCTCGGTTGGCACCAGTATTTCGATAAATCAACTAGATAATGGTTCTCCGATGATGAATTGCGGCTGCTCCTATTTTACAAATCCACCTGAAGCTACGGTCACCTCCTCAAATTGTGCTAATAATAGTTCACTTTCTGAAACCATTGTATTTAATCAATGTGGTGTATATCAAGTTCAAGTTCAAAATGGTGACTGTAATGCCATGACTTATTGTACATTGTCAATTTCTATTATTGGTTGTCCATAAATTGAAGCTAATATTGGGCAATCAATTAGTATGACACAAGGTAAATGTTGTGCTTCGTGTTATTTAAGCTGCGCAGCTTCAAGTTTTATAAACCCACCAGAAGCTAATGTTCTTTCTTACAGTTGTACAAATGGAACCGGCTCTGGTATAACTCAGGTAATTAATTTTAATATTCCTGGAATCTATACAGTAACAGGAATGGCAGGTAATTCAACTTTAAAAGTTTGTACTGTATACATAATTGTTAATTAGATTAAGTTTTTTTAATTAAAAAAAGACACATGGCTTCTTGTAACAATACATTGGTTATGGAGATCGAGGTGTAAAAAAGAATAATTTTCAAAATAACATCCCTATTCCCACCAATTCGTCCCCCTCTAACGCATAGCGGAAAACATAATCATCAACAGCTCAATATCTCCCTCCAAAAAGTTCGAGAAGCCTCCCTCCTGCTCCACAGTATTTAAAAGGATCTTAGTGCAAACTAGGGTCCTTTTTTTTGTTTAGATCAATTTAGCTTCTAAACAGGTTCCAAACGAATTGACTTCAATCATAATGAACCAATGGGAATTGATCACTTTTGATTTTTCTAGTTATATAAGACAAGGTACTTATCTTGCTAAGATGATTGATCAAGTTGTTGTTTTTCCAGATTTTGATGTAAACGGAAGAGCTCAAGTCAACATTTGTTAATTTGGTCATGTTTTGTGCACAGACTCAGTTGCGGTTGATTTCAAACTTTATATTTCGGAAACAAAGAAATTGAATTTCAAGTTTTAGATACTCATAAACGATCAGTTCTATTTGGTAAATTGTTTAATAGCTTGGCTGATATAAATATTTCCACCTATGATTCAGGGATTTTATTTTTCGAAGAGATAGAGCGAATCATTATTTTTATTCCACCATAATTTTGAAATAAATTCTAATCTAAAACTAGAGAAAACCGCCTAAATCAAAATAATCACATAAACCTTCAAATATATTGATTCTAATAATATTTCAGGTTAACTATATTCTTATGTTAAAAATTCCCATCTTATCCATATTAACCATAAATCGCTGCATTTCATCATCAACGTCAACACTATAAATAATTAATTAAAACATTAAAAATCAATTACTTAATCTCAATTCACTATTAAGAATCATTATAAATAAGATAATTTTTGTTATTGTTTAACGTCACTATAGGCGAGAATTAGTTAACTTGTGTTAAAATTTAAAAACTTATTATTATGGTAGATTTATCAATTGCTGCGGGGATTACCTCCAAAATGGACCCTACGGATTACGTAGGCTTCACATTTTTCGTTGGATGTATGGCCATGATGGCCGCTTCTGCATTTTTCTTTTTGTCATTAAATCAATTTGACAAAAAATGGCGTACATCAGTTCTAGTGTCTGGACTTATAACCTTCATTGCGGCGGTCCACTACTATTACATGAGAGATTATTGGGCAGAACAGGGGGAGTCACCTACATTTTTCAGATACGTAGATTGGATTTTAACTGTGCCATTGATGTGCGTTGAATTCTTCTTGATATTAAAAGTAGCAGGAGCAAAGCAAAACTTATTATGGAAATTGATTTTCTTCTCTGTAATCATGTTAGTAACAGGTTACCTTGGTGAAACAATTTACAGTGATCAGGCATCGTTTTGGGGATTAATTTCTGGAGCTGCATATTTCTATATTGTTTACGAAATATGGTTAGGTTCTGCAAAGAAATTAGCAGTAGCTGCTGGTGGAGATGTACTGAAAGCACACAAAGTTCTGTGTTGGTTTGTTCTTGTCGGATGGGCAATTTACCCAATTGGTTACATGATGGGAACTCCAGGATGGTATAGTGATTTCATGCCAGAAGGAAATATTGATGTAGTTTATAACATTGCAGATGCAATTAACAAAATTGGATTTGGATTAGTTATTTACACATTAGCTGTTAAGAAAAGTGATTCTGCGGCATAATTCGTAATTATACATTAATCTTAAAACGCAACCTTTACAGGTTGCGTTTTTTTTTATTGAGTTTTTTTTTTAGAAACTTTCATCTGGCCAATTGCTTTAAAGATGAAGTATGGACGAGATTTTGAGTTGTAATATGCAGTCGGAGTTTGTTGCTTCTTTGTTGACTTAGATCTTTTTGAACTCTTTAAAGGTTTATCAAAACTGCAAACATTGTAGAGTCAATAAAAGTAATCTGTAAACTAACCCTCTATTCTATCCAAAGAAAGTCTCCAGACATTTTTTATTGCTCAAATCAGACGCCTGATTGTCGAAGGTAGGATTCGCAATTTGTGTCTTAAGATGCTGGGCTTAGGATAAACTAAAAAAATCGATTTACAGTTGAAGTCGGTAACGCTTAAGATTCCTTGTGCTGAGTTATAGACCCTCTCATAACTTTTTTTAGGGGCTAAAAAAGTAAGTGAAAAAAGCCCTTTAGCGTTGCAGACATTACCCATAACTATTTCAGGAAAATTTTATTTCAATTTCTATTTATAAGGAATTTATTTAATCAACTCTTGTAAATATGTACCGAGCAAGTCCTCTAAATTCTCTTGGTCGTGCAATTGATCATAGCGCATATCATGAGAATACAATTGAGCACGTTGTTGTTCTGAAAGCTTAAGATTGAAAACAATTTCTTTGTAGGCTTCATCCAAAAGTCCTGCTGGATTTACAACTGGCAAAGAGCTGGAAACAATTTCTGCCGTTTCTAGCGCCTTAATTTCGTTCAATACGTGAATCACTTCTGGAGCAAATATTCCAACTGAGGTTTCATAAAATTCCGCAAAACCGCCATTTGTAACCGTTTGATTTAATTTCACAATCACATAAACCATCTTTTCAGGATCAGTAAGCCCTTGAACAACCTCGTACCATTGCGACCAATTTTCAGTGGCGTAGTTTGCATCCTCGAGTTGTTGATCGGCTGAACTGTAAAGCCGACTAATTAAAGCTCTGTTTGAAATGTTTTCCATTGTTGTTTATCTGATTACTCGCATCGGATGACACTAGGCGGAGGCATAGCTACCAATTTTTTTCGAAGATAAGAAAAAGCGATTAAGCTTTTGAGTATAGATTCTTATACTTAATTGATCACACGATAGAGACTAAACTTTTGCTTAAAAACAAGCCCTTAATTCAGCAACTATAACATTGACTGAACCAAGGGCAAATCACTTTCTAATTATTTCCAAAAAACTGCGATCCAATTCCTACTGAATCGAATTTAAAGGCATTGTCGTTTTCAGATTTATCCAATTTATTACTTACCGTAAGGCACCATAAAACGAGTTCCATACAGAACAACTTATCTTCATCGCTGAATTTTGTGCAATACTCATCAACAAGTTCTACCAAAGGCGCTACCATTAAAAGATTCGCTTTGAATTCCGCATCCTCATCCGTATAGTTCAATTCTAAGAAATTATCATTAAACCAATCAATCGTATCCGTGAACGGCGTGCTAACTCCTTCTTTTTCTAATTTAGGAATCCGTGGGAACAGTTTCTCAAACTGAACCATCATTGCGTTATCAATGAGCATCTTAGCAACGCCATCAGCTCCCTCCTGCTCTCCTTCATAGACCAATTCAATTTTCCCTGTTATCGACGGGATAATGGATATGAAATCTACCAATCGAACCGAAGTATGATCTGAACCTGTTTCTATTAATCGTAGTTTTGCTGCAGCAAAAAGGTTTTCCATTGCGCTAATTGTTAGCCGTGCACTCACACCACTTTTAGCATCTACATATTCACTATTTCTCGCCTCGAATGCAACTTCTTCCAAAACATCTTTCGCAAGGTTAGGAATCGTAATTCGAGATTTGTCTTCATGTGAAATGCGCGCTTCCTGCTCCGTAATTGCTCTTGCAAGCTCAATGGATTTAGGATAATGCGTAAATATCTGAGAACCAATTCTATCTTTCAATGGAGTAACGATGCTTCCTCTATTCGTGTAATCTTCTGGATTTGCTGTAAATACGAATTGAATATCAAGCGGCATTCTCAATTGAAAACCTCTAATTTGAATATCTCCTTCTTGCAAGATATTGAACAATGACACTTGAATTCTCGCCTGTAAATCAGGAAGTTCATTCAGTACAAAAATGGAGCGGTTGGCTCTTGGAATCATTCCGTAGTGCAAAACACGTTCGTCTGAATACGGTAATTTCAAAGTCGCCGCTTTAATCGGATCGATATCACCAATTAGATCTGAAACGTTTACGTCTGGTGTTGCTAATTTTTCGAAGAAACGATTCGATCGGTGCACCCAAGCAATTGGCGTTGCGTCACCTTGCTCATGAACCAAATCTCTTGCAAATTTTGAAATCGGATTGAATGGGCTGTCGTTAATCTCTGATCCTTTCACGATCGGCATGTATTCATCCAATAAATCCACCATGCTTCGTGCTATCCGAGTCTTTGCTTGGCCTCTAAGGCCTAATAAATTGATATGGTGTCCAGCCAGAATTGCTTTTTTCAATTGAGGAACGACTGTATCTTCATACCCCCACAATCCTTCAAAAACAGGTTCTTGCGCTTTGATTTTAGCAATCATGTTCCCCTGGATTTCCTCATTGATTGACTTGTCCGTAAATCCTGAATCTTTTAACTCCTTAAATGTGATTTCTTTTTTCATCTTCACTATATTCTTTTAATTCTGTTTTTTTCGTAATCTTCAAAAATCATTTCTCCCAATCCTGACAGACCCGTCAAGAAGGCTTTCCCTTTATTTTGTGCCGTAAACATTTCGACAAAACTGCGCAAATAGGGATCTTGTGCAATCATAAATGTTGTAATTGGAATCTTTAATTTCCGAGCTTGAGCCGCTTTATTGAGGCATTTCCCAACAATCATTTCATCGAGGCCATTGCTGTTCTTATAGAATTCGCCATTTGGGAGCTTCACACAACTCGGCTTGCCATCCGTAATCATGAAAATCTGCTTGTTGGTGTTTCTCTTTCTTCGGAGAATGTCCATTGCCAATTCCAGACCAGCGACTGTATTCGTATGGTACGGCCCTACTTTCAAATACGGTAAATCCTTGATTTTAATTGGCCAGGCTTCATTTCCAAAAACGATAATATCAATCGTATCTTTCGGGTATTTTCGATTAATGAGTTCAACCAATGCCATCGCGACTTTCTTTGCCGGTGTAATTCGATCTTCACCATAAAGAATCATTGAGTGACTGATATCAATCATCAATACCGTACTCATCTGTGCTTTGTGCTTGGTTTCTTCAACGATCAAATCATTTTCAGTCAACCGTAAATCAGAAATCCCGTTGTTTATTTGAGCGTTCTTGAGGCTTTCGGTCATATTGATAAGCGCCATATCATCGCCGTACTGATACGAACGTTGTTCTCCGTCCTTCTCGTCTCCCACACCGATTTTAGTTGTTCTGTGGTTTCCCACGCCGCTCTTTTTTAGTTTCCCGAAAATTTGATCGAGTGCATATTCACGAAGTGCCGATTCTAGCTTCGCTGTGAGTAGTTTTTTTCCAGGTCCTTTCCCTGAGTTTCCATCTTCTGGGTCAATCTCTTCCTTAATGTATCCGCGTTTCTTCAAATCGTCTTCAAAATCTTGCAGCGAATATTCATCCGTGAAAATATCGTATTCTTTATCCAAGGTATCTAGCCATTCAAAGGCTTCTTCGATATTGCCAGAAGTATGCGTCAGTAACTCTTTGAACACGTCGAATACACGGTCAAAGTGTGGTATTTCTTTAGGAATGTGTTTACTGAACGTAAACCCTTTTCCAAATTCAAAATCTATTCCTTCCATTCACTCTTTTTCGATTATTAAAAATCATTATGACTAAGCTAGCGATTTATTGAACATACCATGGTAAACAAATTTCGTAGAGGGTCAATTGAGCAACAAATTAACAAATATTGGAGGTTCCATTTTATCTAAGATTAAACATGATTCCTACATGTATAAAACCATAGCAATACAACAAACATTCTTCTGCACTTCGCTCCGTTGAACAAGAAATTCAATTATCACAGTTTGCATTTCTGTATTTTCCGTTACTCCAAGTAATTTACCATTGAAATGATTGTTTGAGTTCGCTCCAAAAACAAAACAATTGACAATCAATAAACAACGAGTACAACTACTCATAAAAAAGTCCTTTTGCCAAATGACAAAAGGACTTTTACCTTAGATATTATGTGCAGAAACCTATGCTGGCTCTGGTTGCATTGCTTTCTTAGCTTTACGATACGTAAAAGAATTGTAAATGCTTCTCTTTGCAAAACGTACTTGCTTGTCTGAATTGATAAGTTTTTTGAACAACGCTGGCGTTACACCAAAGTATTCGTAAACCGAACCATCCGTAAATGATATTTCAAGAAGCAATCCTTTGTGCTTATAGTTTTCGATACCGCACTCCATGATCGTCTTGGTGTACTCTTCTAGATTCGCCTCTTTTGTCTCAGGAGCGATACTTACCAAGAAATGGTAACCGTCAATTACAGTTTGCCCCATAATTTCTGCTTCTGCTTTCTTAGCATCATCATCTTGAAATTTATCTGGATGCCACTCCTTTACAAGACCTCTATATGATTTCTTCAATTCCTTTAGATCCAATACACCTTCTACCTGGAATAATTTCTTGTACTCGTTAATTCGTTTCATATTCAATCCTGTAAAGAGATTCAACGTCAATTATTTGACACATTTTTTAAATCAGGGGCAAAAGTACGTCTTTACTCTGAATAGCGCATGGTTTTTCCTGAAAATGAGCTAAAATCTTTATCTTTCCACTGAAAAAGTTGACAAAAGCGGAACTGTGATTCGATTTTCATCTAAAAAATACGCTAACAATCAGACACTTATAAATAGTTGTAACGATCATTATTCTTACCTTTTCAGAAACAAAACGTGCATTTACAAATGCTTCAATTTATGTAAATAATAAATGCATTAGAATATTTGAAATACCTTTTAAAATTCCAATTAAATAGGATTTCTTTTTCCGAATTTACTGAATGTTTTACTTCGTCAGTTTATTAATCATTCCGTTAAATATAAACCCATGAAATGGATAAACAGAGTACCAGTAAAGTCTGCCCATCAAACCTAAAGGCCTAAAAGTGGCCGTTTGCGTTAACTTATCCCCATCTATTTTAAACTCAAGCCATGCTTCTCCTGGCAATTTCATTTCTGCAAACAACAGCAATCGACCCTCGTCTTTATTCGAGTATATAACACGCCAAAAGTCCAATGAATCTCCAATGGAAATAGAGTTTTGATTTGTTCTTCCTCGTCTTAGCCCTACTCCACCTGCTAGCTTATCCATTATTCCTCTCACTTTCCACAACCAGTTCGCATAATACCATCCATTGTTTCCACCAATTCCCCAAATTTTATCAATGCATTCTTCCCGGCTAAAAATTAATTTGGAGCGCTGGTCTTTAAAGCAACCGTGCACAGGAACAGCTATATATTCGGAAATATTTATTTTAATCCCGCTACTTTCATGTGCATCTTTCCAGCTTGATATAATTTCATTCGATTTTATTTTTTTAAATGCTAATTTTATAGATTCTCGATACGCAATCGGATGAATGTCTAATATATCGTTGAGCTCATTATTTCTACAAACAACTTCAATTTTCATGCTATGCACCAGAGATGTCGCCAGATTATAAGAGGTGGAAGTAACAAAATACAGCCAATAGGAAGATAGTTTTGGCGTCATTACTGGTACAATCCAAATTTTTCGTTTTAATTTTCGAACATCGGCAAACTCGAGAAGCATCTCTTTATATGTAAGAACGTCATCACATCCGATATCAAAATTTTTATCAAACGTTTTTTCATTTAACATTGACTTGGTTAAAAATGAAATCACATCCGAAACTCCTATAGGCTGACATTTAGTAAGCAACCATTTAGGTGCAATCATCACAGGAAGTTTTTCAACGATATCTCTAATAATCTCAAAAGATGCACTGCCCGAACCAATAATTATCCCCGCCCTAAGGCACGTAAAATGATACTTGCCTTTTTCAAGTTCTAACTCAACTGCCTTCCTAGAAGAAAGGTGATCTGAAAGCGATGATTCATTTACAATTCCACTCAAGTAAATCACCTGTGAAACCGACGTTTCCTCTAACGATTCTCTAAAGTTAATTGCAGATTTTTGCTCAAGTGATTTGTAGTTTTTCGCCGATGACATCGAGTGCACCAGGTAATAGGCCACATCAATATCTTGTGGGATTTTAGATAGTGAATCTTGATCAAGAAGATCAACTTCAATTACGCTAATATTGTTGAGTAATGATTTATTCGGATTGAACCGGCTTCGATCTCTTACGCAGCAAACAACGTGATGGCCTTGTTCAATTAAGACGGGAAGAAGGCGTTTTCCGATATAGCCTGTAGCACCTGTTAGAAGGACTTTCATTTCGTTTTGGTAATAATATAAAGTTGTTTTGTCTTCAATTCTATCTTGTCAATTGGTAGTTCGAAAAATTCATTTTTCTTATTCTCAATTAAAGTAAAGGTACATTTCTGAAATGTTTGTTTCTATTGTTTTTTTTGATTCAAATTAATGCTCTGTATCTGTTGTAAATCTAATTCATTTTCTTTTATGAGCCTGTAAAGCAACGTTTACGACTTAAATAAAGAGAAGTAAGTGTCATTTTACATCAAGTTTTCTCTAATACTTTAGGTTTTCTTCTTTTGTAACTCATACTTCTTGTATGCTTCAAAACGCTCATTTTCTTCTAAAAATTAATTGATAGCAAGTTCATACGCTTCTTCTTCAGTTGTAACTAGAGTTTCAAGATCTTCAGGTCCGGGCCAGGAACCCATTGCCAAACATGTACGCAAAGGCTATGGTTCTATAAAAAGCCCTAATTCAGGTGCATTTGTATCTATTTACAGCGTGAACTGTAAAACACCTGTGACCTACCCCAAAAAGAGACATAAAATACCAAATTGGGACAATTAAAAAGTACATACTTAAACAAAACAGAGTTGCTGATGAATATTATCAAACTACCAATGAACATTAAAACTTGGCATAGTTAGTGATTTGGGGCACTTCAATACAAATACGTTTAGACCACGTAGATTATTAATTAAATACAATACTTATGAAAAAAATTTACAACTTGACTCAGGCAGTAACTCTGGCTGTAGTTTTTTTTGGTTCGCTTCTGCCAGCCAGCGCCCAAACCTTGTATACACAAGATTGGCAAAATGGTCAAACTGGATGGACTGAACAGAATTCAAGTCCATATTGGAACATGGATAATAATCAAACTAGCTCATTTAATACCGGTCCTGCGGGGGGAAGTACCAACGGAACACCAACGGCTGGTAACAACTACATGTACCTCGAAACATCATCAGGGGCAGGTACTTCTTATTTGATAGGACCTGGTTTTACAGTTACCGGTCAAGCAACTTTTGAATTTGATTATCATATGTTTGGGGCAACAATGGGGACGTTGGCTGTAGAAGCATGGAATGGTTCTACTTGGACCCAAGTTTGGACTATATCTGGTCAACAACACACTTCCATAGGGGCGGCGTGGACAACGATTTCAATACCATTAACAGGCTACTCCGGTGCAATTAACGTCCGATTTAGAGGTTTAAGAGGATCATCCTACACGGGCGACATGGCTGTGGACAATATATTGGTTAGTCAAACAGCTCCTTGTGCTACACCTAACCCGCCAACTGCGAATGGAGCGACCATTTCATGTGGGAATGGGGCAACACTTTCTGCATCAGGGGCTCCAGCAGGCGGTACGTACAATTGGTACAGCGATGCTGCTGGAACTAATTTAGTGGGTACGGGTGCATCTTACACTACACTCACCCTAACTAGCTCTACAACGTTTTATGTTAGTGCAATTGTATCAGCAAACTGTGAATCAACTTTAGTTCCTGTTTCGGTAAACGTAACATCTAATGTTACACCACCAACTGCTGCTAACGTTAGTGTAAATTGTGGTAACTCTGCAACGGTATCTGCCTCAGGTGGTACAAATTATACTTGGTATAGTGATGCAAATGGCGCGAATAACATCGGTACTGGAAATACACTTTCATTAGGTGCACTTAGCTCAGATTCCACGGTTTATGTTGCTAACGCTAATATTAGTGGAGGGCCGGTATCAACAGACGTATATAATATAGATTTAGCTAACTTATTGAATATAGCTAGTGGTAACAATAATACAAGATACTCATGCGGGAATAATGGTCAGGGTTTTCAATGGGTAGACGCTACTCCTGCAGGTGCAACAGTTACAAGTGTGACAGTTGAATTTAAGATTGGTGTTGAATGTGCTGCCAATGCAGCAAAATCAGGTAATTTAAACTCTGTGCCGCAAGGTAACTTTTCTTCAAATGTAAATCACTGTTCTCTCACCACACCCGGACCTGCTCCGCTAATAACGATGAATTTAAATGCTGCAGATTACACTATTGGTGTAAATAATACTTTTAATACCCTTGTACATGGCAGTTGCTTTGGGTTTGAAAGAAATGCTGCTTTAAATAATCATTTTGCGCGTGTGACCGTTGTTTACCAGGCAGATGTATCATGTTTTTCTTCATTGGTTCCAGTCACTGCTACTGTTGTGCCACTAACGGCTCCTACAACAATAGCGAGTCCGACATCAATATGCGGAAGCGGTAGTTCATCTATCACAGCCTCAGGTGCTCCTGTTAATGGCTCATATACTTGGTTTAGTGACCAGGCAGGTAACAATCAAATTGGTACTGGAGCAAATTATAACACTGGTAACTTAGCAACTACAACCACTGTTTACGTTCAGGCAAGTAATGGAAACGGTTCAGGGAATCCTGAAACTCTAACGACAACGTTTGCAGCAGGAAATAATCACAACGGCAATATGTTTAATATTAATGTATTAAGTAATATTACAATAACTGATTTTGATGTTCACTCGACGGTAACAGGTAACTTTGAGGTTTATTATAAAACTGGTTCTTATCAAGGTGCAGAAACTAATGCTGGCGCTTGGACATTAATAGGAACGGCTAATAACATAACATCTAATGGGCAGGGAAATCCTACACCATTGGGATTAAATTTAAGCTTACAACTCCAAAGTGGAGCCCATGCTTTTTATGTAACCGGAACTAATAATTATCTTCAATATACAAATGGGACAAATAATAACAATATCTATGCTCAGAATAATGAAATTGAATTTTTTGAAGGTGTAGGTAAAGCGTATCCATTTGGGGCGACCTTTTCTCCTAGAATATGGAATGGTATTATCAATTACACAACCGGGTCTCAAAGTACTTGTCTTTCAGCTCTTGAACCAGTCACTATAACAATTGAACAGCCTTCTTCGGCTGCTGCATCTGTCTCAGGAGCTGGTAGTATATGTCTTGGGACAACATCAACGCTTGCAGTTCAGGGTGGAGCCCTTGTAGGACAAAGTAACTGGCAATGGTTCAGTGGCAATTGTACAGGTACACCAATAGGAACAGGTGCAAGTATTTCTGTTACACCTTCTGCTACAACCTCTTACTTTGTTTCTGCTAGTGCAAATGGTGTTTGTCCGGCTACGTCTTGTGCTGTTGGAGTTGTAAATTTACCAGCACAATCAAATATTTTGTCTGCTAATGGCTCAAACCAAACATGTGTTGTGAATGCTAATAATTATATACACTTTATGGACCCTAATACTGGCGATTTGATAGCCTCCGTTAACTCCTTGGGTCAAAATTTAGGTAATGTAACAATCACTTCATATGAAAATGGTTTAACTCAGGATGTAGAATCTTGTAGTTATCCTGGGGATCCATTGTTCACAACCGCAGTTATGGGGCGTCATTGGGTAATCACATCAGAATTCACGCCGACAACATCGGTAGACGTGCTGCTGCCTTATCATTTCAACCAATATGATTTAACTGCCGTCACAGCATTTAATAATCCAAACCCAGATGATAACTTGAACAGTCAGAATGACATAGGTTGTACTCAATATTCTGGAGCTAATGAGAACGGTATTTTTACTGATAATTGTAACAATGGTACTTTTCTTTGGCATAACCAAAATACAACTGACCAAGTGAATGCAATTTTACCAAATCATACTGCGACAGATGAATATATTACAATAAGTGTAGATGGATTCTCGGAGTTCTGGTTGCACGGCTCTCAAAATGCTCAGCCGCTGCCAGTCGAGCTTACTAGTTTTCAGGCGAATTGTATGTCAAACAATAAGATAGAGATTAACTGGTCAACGGCTACGGAATACAATGCATCCCACTATATAATCGAACGTTCAATAGACGAAGGTGAAAGTTGGGAGATTGTACAAGAGGTGAATGCAGTTGGGTTTAGTCAAGTGGAATCTCTCTATTCAATAGAGGATTTGAAGTTAGGGATAAACCGTCCTATGTATTACAGGCTAAGACAGTTTGATATTGATGGAAGTCAAAATGACGAGAGAGTCATTTCAATTAATTGCTCTGATTGGTCTGAAGATCAGATTGTGTTGTTTCCAAATCCAGGTAATGGTGAAGTGACAGTTCAATTTTATTCTTCAGAAAAAGATATGAATAGTATTATCTTGATTGAGGATTTGAGAGGAAACAGAGTATCAAGTATGCCTGCAAATGTGAAAAAAGGAAGTAATCAAATATTCTTTGATGTTAGTGAGCTGACTACCGGCATGTATATGGTTAAAATTGTTGGTGCTCATTTTAGAAGTGCTCCGCAAAAATACGTGAAGCACTAGTATTTAACACGGACTAGTATTGAACTCAGTTTAGTGTTATTGTTCAGCTTACTCTAGTAAGCATGGAAGGTAAAGAAATTTCGAACAGACAATTGAATCTGGGCGAAGGAGTAAATACATTTCAAATTAATAACCTGGAACTACAACCTGGACTCTATCTAATAAAAATGATAGATGTGACTGGTAAGTTGTTTATAATCAAGCATCGTTTTAATTAAACTTTGTGGTCTGTATTTTAAGGAGAGCGAACATTAGTGTTCGCTCTCCTTTTTTGTGTTCAATCCTATTTCAGCAATTTGATGTATTACTATATTACCTCACCATCAACCAAACCCTTTTACACGATAATCTAAGTGGATGTAAATAGGTGTAATCTTTAAATCCACCAGAACGGGCAAAAAAGAAAAGTATAGATTGCTGTATTGCGCCCAAAAGAATACTTAAAATTCATTTTATTTCTACTGAAGTTAGTCTCTAGACCGATCTATTTAAGGGCTATTTTCAACCTTTTCCCAACCAGAACCTCGTCAATTTGCTCTACCGCATTATGGTAAGCTTTGATTGTTGAGCTTTACTATATAAATGGCTCAGGTTGACAATAACGAATACCGATAAAATATTAAGTCGTCTCATCTTCATTTAAAACTCTTGGTGAATTAGTTAAAGTGTGGTTTGTGTTGGGTTATTGCTACTAAGGTCTAGAATTATGACACGACTCTTACCGAAATTGTTTTTCTGAAATTAAGATTTGTTTCCTTACAAAAAGACAGATTCCCGAAGAAGCCGATGCACCGCATCAAGACCTTAAGTGGAGCTGGGGTATAACTTTTGTTGAACTCAACCTTCTGTAGCTAAAGATGCTCGAAAGCCACTCTCTTGAAGGCTAATGAAATTCATGTGAGTAAAACTACAAAAGAATCTATAGGTTCCGATTCTGCTAAAACAGTAATCGACGAGGCCAAACGAGAAGTTCCAAATTTCATTGAACATGATAAAAAGTTCGAGCAAAGAAAAACTTACGCAATATGGTATATAATGCTAATACACACATGTGCGTGAATTTCATTCGAAAATTAAAATAACCTGCCAATAATGAAGTGCTTTTCGTTTTTGAAATTCGTTGAAACAACTGAAGATTTAAGAAATAAAAAAAAGGCATTCCAAATAAATGAAATGCCTTCTATAAAACAGTCGATTGAATTAATCTACAACCAATCTCTTAGTTTCCGTCTTAATATCGTTGCTAATAATATTTACAAAGTACAATCCCGTTGAAACGTTCACGTCCAAAGAGGCTGTTTGACCAGAAATCGTTTGACTCGCAATTAATTTCCCTTGAATGTCTCTTACTTCAACAGTTCCATCGATTGTATTACCAACATAAACGTTGATCTCACCAGAAGTAGGATTTGGATATACGTTGAACTCTAATGCTTGATCAGCCAATCCAAGATCAGAAGTTTCAATTTTGTAAACTCCATCAGAAACACCATCAACAAACCATATTCTTCCTTTAGGACCAATCTTAACTCCTTGAACACTTGACAATCCTGTACTCAAACGATCCAACTCAACAGCTGGCACTTGAGAAATATCATAAATAATGATTTCCCCTGTTTGGTATTCACTAACAATCATTCTATCGTCAATCACGTCGATTCCTGCTGGTTTAACCAAACCAGATACAACCAATTCTTGCGTGTATCCCGTATATTCAGAGTATTCAACAACAGCTTCGTTACCCGGGAAGTTTGGCGTTCCACCTTGGTTTGAACCTGTATTGATGTCAATTCTAATAACACGGCCATTTCCGTGATCTACAACGTACAGCCACTGACTGTTTCCATCTAGAATACAGTGACTAACAATTACATTATTTGGATCTTTCGTTACTGCATCGTCAGAATAACGACGAATGATTGCATCTCCATGAAAAGCATTTCCTGGACCGTGATCTTCAGCGAAATCATAACGAACGATATCACTTGTGTTTCCATCAACTACCCAAAATACATTGTCTTTTTCAGATGCGATTCCCTGCGAATAAGGACTTACATGAAGCATATCCAAGTGACTCCCATTTCCTCCTGAAGGCTCTGCATAGATTCCCAAGTTACTCGACCACAATGCAGGCCCTGTAAATGGAGAACCTCCGTCATGATTTGCATCGTAAACACCTGGAGAACTTCCCCAGTTTCCATTTTGACTAAACGCCAATCCAGTGGTTAAAGACATGAAGTGCCAAGCATTTCCATCTTCCTTATTTATTGAAGTCATAGTCGGTTCACCTGCGTTGAACGCTGTAACAGTGTTACTTCCAGAAGCTTCTGTACCTCTATTCATTACCCAAAGCTCTTGATTGCTCAATACCGGGTGAAAATCCAAATCCGTTGGATCATTCACTTGATCTCCTGATCCTAATACTTGATCAACAGTAAATGTCGCTCCGATATAACCATCAATGTAATTTGGAGTTCCAGGTCCTGCTTCAACTTGTACCGTAAACACATCATTTGAAGGAACCAAATCAACCATTCCACCATTTATGTTATCCGCCCAAATGTCAATTGTATAAACACCATTCGTTGGGATATTTAAAGGAATACTATGGTAAGCTGTTTCATCTGCAAAATTGATCATGTTCGTCGTAACACTATGTGTAACAGCAGTACCACCATCAACTGAATAGTTAATATCGTAAGAAGTAACCGTTGTAAGACCTCCATTGAAAACACGTGCTTGAATATCGAATGCACCTGTAGAAACGTAGTTGTAAATGTTTGAACCAAATACGCTTAAATCATAAGCTGGTGGATCAGCAACAGTGAACGTGAACGTTCCTCCTAATGCCATTCCATCGAATGTTTCAATTTGAAATCCGTTAACAAAAATGTCAAATCCAATTCCTCCATCTCCCCAGTCATCAACGAAGATTAAGTCATAAGAATTTCCCAATGGCAAACACCACGGGCCTTCTGTAATGTCTAAGTTATTTCCATAACCTCCAGGATCTTGAGCTTGAGCACCACCACCGTTACATCCGATCGTTAAGTTACCTCCTGAAGCAATTGTTCCTACTCCACAGGCATTTCCTGATGGTACGATTTCCCAATAGCATTCGTATCCGTAATCGTCCGTGTGAACCTCAATGGTTACTTCACCCTCTCCAACGGGACATTGAGAATAAGAAACAGTTCCTATCATCGACATAGCGAAGACTGTGCAGAACAATTTAATTGATTTCATAAGTTTAATTTTTAATAACTCTCACTCGAGCCGTAATTCCGTTATTTGCTTTGATCTCCAGAATATATGTTCCACGCGCTCCGTCAAGAGTTAAATCAATTGTACTTGATGATGCGATTTGTTTCGTATCAATTATTTGACCTAGTGCATTGGTAACTCGAACCTCTATATTCGAATATTCAGCTCCTAAATCAACAGTCACTTCTTGATTCGTTGGATTTGGATAGACATTGATAGCTGTTCCAAAATTGTTTTCAAGAATTCCAGCTGCACTTACATTCATGCAAGCTGAAGTATCTGAACAACCATTTTCCGTTACAATTACAGCGTAATCTCCTTCAGCAGTTGCCGTATACGTTTGACTTGTTTCTCCTGCAATTAAACTATAATTGTCATTGCAATCAACCCATGCATAAGTTGCTCCGGCGAGATCTGCCGTTAACGTGACATCGTCTATGAAGCTTACAGAAACATTAACAATTCCCGAAGGCATATCGAAAGCTTCAACTTGATCCGTTCTGCTGTTCGCACTTCCTTGACTTGCAGAGTTTCCTAAACCTCTATTTGCAAATACATTCCAAATAAGACATTGGTTCGCTCCTCCGTTCAATAACATATCTGCTTGTAAAATTGCGTCACGACCATCGACAAAACCAGGACCACAAGGTTGTAATTTCAATCCTTGAATTACCAGTTCCATTGCGATGTTGTTCCCTCCTGTCCCATTATATAAATCAGCATCATAACCATAAGCGTCAATCAATGCCCAAGATAAATCCCAAAGCATTGTACACCAAACAAATCCAATACCATGAGGTTCAGAAATATTTGTTGGGAATCCAGCTCCGTCCCAGTTAGAAGCGTCATACGTGAAATCATTCACTGCGAAATCTGTGTTGTAAGGAACTGGACGAATACCGAATCCATTCGTAGCTTCTCCAGTTACAAAAGTTCCAATACCTCTATTATCTGTGGCAAGATCTCCTGGCTCAATTGTTAACATTAAACCAAACCAATCTGACCAACCTTCACCCATTTGTTCTGCATTACCTAAACAATTAGAGCTTGCCGAACCACCCGTCAATCTTGTTGAGATTCCGTGACCATATTCATGGGAAATAATTCCGTTGTCAAAATCACCATCCAATTCAAATGCTTGCGCATCAACGATCGTTCCGTTAACAGTTGCTCCACCTTCAATTGCAGCAATCATTGCTTCACCATCAGCGTTACTTACCATAATAGCAGGAATTGTAATTGAAGGTTGTGTACCTCCCATTGTAATTGGAGGTGCTCCAACGATATTATTTACCATAATCACTGCTGCCGCTCCTGCATTTTGTGCATTTTGAACTTTATCAACGAATAGACAATCGCCTCTTCGGATGATACAAATATTTCCTGTCAATGCCGCTCCATTAACTGGAGACTCACACGCGTCGTAATCTTCAACTCCTGCGTTGTCATCATAAATTATTATATCCGTTGTTAATGGTACCATTGGAACAGCTCCACCAAACTGAGCTGGCAATGCCGTGTATGCTCCTGCAATTCCTCCTGGTGCATTGATCGTTAATAAATCAGCGGGTGCATCCCACAAATACATTTGCATTCTAGGATTCTGTCCATCTACTGGTGTTGCAAAGTTTGCGTTATTTGTTCCTCCACCATCTTGTGCTTCGGCATAAACTTCATCAGAACTTAAACCACCATTTGCATACGAATTCGCTTGGAAGTTACCACTTGCTTCATCAAAACCGTAGTGGTACCAAACGTCGTGCATAATATTGTTCATGTAGAACAAGTTCGTAATTGCTGCATCCCAATATAAATTTGCCGCTTGATTCGGGTTTAATGGGTAATCAAAACTTAAAGAAGCTCCTCCATCTGGCCAATATCCAAATCCGTTATCAGCGTTTAGGTCTTCCGACGCTCTAACGTTATTCCCTCTTGTTACGGTAAATTCATTTCCAGGTGTCCCACTGATATCGTGCCATCCATGCGGAGAAGCAGTAGCATCCGAAGGCCCAACAACTAAAGTTCTAGGTCCGTGGTTTGGACTTTCTGTTGGGATTGCATAAACACGGTATTCATCCGTAGCTGGAGGTGGCGCTGGAGCCGCTAAAGGGCTTCCAACAGGAATGTTTGGTTTGTAATGTGGTCCAGGTGTATATGAATTTTGAGCATATCCATCGCTGTCAAATTCACAAGACGTAACCCAATCCCCTTTGTTAATCTCTGCTCCTGTTGTTGCATCAATACGAATACTCCACCAGTGGTTACCAGAAAGTTCATAAATACTTAAATCCCAAGCCAATTTGATAACGTCTCCGTCTGGAACGTAAACCAATTTAACTGGAATGTCTTCTTGTGACATTGATCCTTTTTTGTAAAGAGAAATTCCATTTTCAGTACGAATCAATTCCGCCGGAGCGTTTTGTCGAATTCCAAGTGCTTTACAAGCTGCTGAAATCGCTTCGACTTGATTCATTGAAGGACTTGATGTGTTGATTTTTCCTTCAACATCATTAACCAATCGATTGCCCCCTAGAACAACTCCATTTTCATTGATTGCAAAATTGACGATTGCATTAAAGACTTCAATGTTGTTATGTGTTTGTAATAGGTAGACATAGCTAATGTTCGAACTTTTGTCATCGTGTTGGTTGTAAATCTTCCAATTTTTGGCATCTGCTTTCGTAATGCCTAAGTCTTTAGCGTGATCGTTAAGATAATTTTGAATTTGCGGTTCATGCTTCTGGGCAAAAGAATTTAGACCGAGTGCAAGCACTGCAAAGAAAAGGTTTAGAGCTTTCTTTTTCATAAGTACAGAGTAATTAATTAAACCAATTGGGAACAGTTCTATGCGGCTATTAGAATGAATAAGCGCATTAAAGAAGTCAATCGCAAAATTGATTATAACAGTTTTTAAATTTTAGCTTCCCTAAAAATAATCATTTTAGATGAATTATTGGAATACGCACTTGGGAAGATATGCTATTAAACCTCTGTACCCCATACTAAATAGGCCTCAGGCAACATTAAAATAAATCCAAGTAAGCACAGAATAGCGCGCCAACTTTCCGATTAACATCATTATGGCCAAAGGAATGAATTTGACTCTGAAAAAGCCAAGAACCGCAATCATTGGATCACCGATAAAAGGAACCCAAGAAATAAGTCCAAGGTAAATTCCCCATTTTGAAAATCGCGTTTCCCAATTGTTAATCTTTTTCTGATTGAGCCTAGACCGCTTAATGATAAAGTCAGAATGGCTGTAATAACCTATTGCATAATTAGTAAGTCCACCGAGTAAATTACCTGCTGTTGCAACGATTAAAACCGGAGCGACTAACAATCCAGCACTATAAGCTCCTACAACTGTAAGTTCAGATGGGAATGGAAGGATCGTAGCCGACAAAAATGTAGCGATAAATAAGCCGATATATCCAAGTTCAATGAGGTCCACTAGAGAATAATTTCTTCCCAAAAGTATAAAAATCGAAAGAGGCCGAAGCATAAAGGGGGTTTTGTATATTTGGAGTACAAAGACACCGACCCGATTAATATTGAACTATGCCAGTACTCAAAAAACTAGACAACGAATTTTTGATTTACGAAGAAACTGAATTATCCCTGCTTGTCGCGGTCCGAAAATCGGATCAATCGAAGATTAAAAAGTACTGGAAGTCCAAGGATAAGGCGAATGAAGAACAGATGATTGCTGGATTTCCTTTTATCCAAACAGAGGAGCAGGATTCACTTAAAATAGATTTCGATACGGAAAAGGAATATGAAATATTGAACTTGAAAAAGTTTGATTGAATCAGGACTACTCCATTAATTCCCAGGCGCTTCTATACCCGTCTTGATTTTCCATATACTCTAAGAATGAGCCGTAAAAAGGATCTTGACCAATCGTTGAACTGTCGCCAATTACAAACAAACGTTCTTTCGCACGGGTAATTGCAACATTCATCCTTCGGTAATCTTTCAAGAAACCAATTACCGCATCTGGATTGGATCGCACCAAAGAAATCACGATTGTATCGCGCTCCTGCCCCTGAAAACTATCGATTGTACTAATTCGCAGTTTTTTTGAAAGTTGGTCTTTGGCCAATTGAACTTGTCCGGCGTAAGGTGATATCAAAGCTGAATTGGAAAGGTTAATATTTTCCATTTCAAACAATTTCTCAAGAATGGAGAGTTCTCCTTCGTTGATCAAACTTCCACCGTCTTTCCCTGATTTCTCTTCAAAACCCGTTCCAACTGTATCGAAGAATGTGATATGATTCCCCACATTCTTTTGCGCCTCAGGTGTGATCAATTCTCCTTTATAGAAATAGTCGCTTGAAAAATCGGCTATTGCTTTGCGCATTCTATATTGGGTATTCAAAAAATGAATGTTTTTACAATTCTTAAAACAACGCTCTAATATTGAAATATTAAAGCCTTCTTTTTGCGCACCTCTTGAAAGAACTGTTGGAGGCAATTGAAATGGATCTCCGGCCAACACCCACGATTTCGCGAATGGAAACACAACCCAAGCAAATGGCTCAATGGCCTGCCCCGACTCGTCCATAACCAATGTATCGAATTCAGATTCTGTCTTTAAAAAGTTGCACAATCCGATTGGCGTTCCTAAAACGACATCTGCTTTATCGAACAATTTAGAATCAAAATGGTCTCTGATATCGCGAATTTCTTTTCGAATTCGTTTGACTTCTTTGAACAGCAAGGACTTTTGAGCGCGTTCTTCTTTACCAAATCTACGCTTGTATTGAAAGGCCATCTTTCTGAACTCTTCGGCTTGAATTTTCAAACGTTTGATTTCCTTCTGCACTTTTGATTCGCGCATTTTTCCTTCGCTTGTAAACGGAAAAATGATACCATCTACTTTAAGCGTATTTCCAACGCGAAGGATGTTCACTTTATTTTCAACCAGCCCTTTTGCAATATTATCAACCGCGGTATTGCTCGGTGCTGTAACTAAAATTCGTTTTCCAACTTTGATTTGTTGTAGAATCCCTTCAATTAATGTTGTTGTCTTTCCCGTTCCTGGAGGTCCGTGTAGAATAATTAAGTCGTCGTTATTTACAATTCCTTCAACGGCGTTCTTTTGACTTTCATTCAAGTCGTTGTTTTGAAACGTCAATTTTGATTCCACAGAAGTCTTAGTTCCAAAGGCATCGTTTCCATGAATATTCTTGAACATTGAAAACAAACGAAAATTGCCATTTAAGTCTGTAATCGCCGACTTCATTACTTCACTTGTGTATTGATCTGGGGCCAATTTGATCCCAACACCTTTGTCTTCTATCCAATCTGGAAACTCCGGTGCGAAAAGTCGAAATGAACCTTTCTTTCCTTCCATTCCAATAAAAACTCCTTTTATCGATTCTTCACCTTCAAGAAAGCACTCGATTGCGCTACTTCCTTTAAAAGAGGACGTTTCCGTAACAAATGGTAACCGAAACTCGATCTCTGGATAGTCTGCATAGCCAAACGATTTACGTGTTACGTGAATTGGATGTAATGCGACTCCGATGGACTTGAGTTGCTTCAATCCTGATCCAGAGTCTAGCTTAAATCGCTTCTCTTGCTCGCACATTTCCAATGAAATGCATTTCAATAAATGGTCTTGATGCGGATGGTTTTCGGCCATAATTCGTTTACAGATTCGTGCAAAGATAGAAATCTGCGAGATTCAATAAGGACAATGGCAAAAGAGCTTAGAATTAACTCTCTACGCAAGTAACAATAACAGACTGAAATATTCCTTCAACATTGTAATTGTTTACAACTTCCTTAATGAGGATTTCGGTTTTTCTTAGAAGATTTCTCTTCGAACCAATTGCGCTAAAGAATGTTGATTAAGACAATCTTACCAACGTTAGGATTAAAACACGAAATAAAAATCAGAGTAAAGAAATTACTCAAGATGGATTAAAATACCATTTGGTTCAAGAGCAAACAAACCGGTTCGTACATTTGCAGCCTTAAGTGCCTCATTTGTCCATATGTTGCAGGTTCTATACATATGGTATGAATCATTTGCTTCATAGAAATTATCCGACTCAGTGTATCCTTTGTCTGCAATTAAATCGACTTTTCCATTTGACTTTTGGAACGTACTTTTCACATATCTTACAATTTTTTTGTATTGCTTTTTGGAAAGATGCACCTTTACACTGGTATATCCATCTTTGTTCAATGCAATTTGAGGTTCTTCACAATACATGACGTGCATGGCTGCTGCACTTGGAAGGAATGCCGCATTCAACGCTGTTGATACTTTTAATTCTGCCCAAATTGGAGTATCAAGAAAGAATCCTTTGTCGCCCCATCCGATGGCTATAAATGCATGAGTTTGACTTTCCCCGTATGGATCTACAGGAATGAAATTATTCCAATTTATGATACCACTATGAACTGGCATGCAAAGTTCCGTGTGGATTCCGCTGGACCTAACATAAATATCAATGTCTCCCTTGGTATGAATTTCGCCAACAGGAATTGCTGCTCCGTATAGGGCTACAACGAAATAGAAAAAAATAAATGCCATGAAGAGTTCCAAAACTCTCGTTATATTTTTGCCTGTCCTAATCCAAAATTGTTTCTTTTTAATTCTCATCTAATCAATGTAACTCGTTGAATGAATTCATCTGTTTTCAGAATGTAAAATACGAATTTAAGGCTTGAAAATTTCAATCGGACGAAATAATACGATTGAATTGTTATTCGCAAAGTTGTCTTTTACTTTTCGCTTCCGCTAAAAAAATCTCATTTTGACTCTCAATATCCGCCATTTGAAACTGAAAAATTTTAACTTTTTCTGCATCTGTAAATTTAACATTCAAAATTCAATCCCTAACTGAACGGAGACACTTTTCACTTCGTCGTTAATATTCAGTTTGGTTAAAGAGATTCCTAGAAGTCGAACCGGTTTATCTAAAGGACTTTTTCGAATCAAACTATCGACAATTGGTTTGATTTCTACTTTATTATCTATGTATTCGTTCACGGTTTTGCTTCTCGTTTGCTGTGTGAAATCGCTGAATTTTATTTTAACAGTAATCGTTTTTCCTCTGACCTCACTGGACTTGATTCGCTTTTCCAAAATCTCCGCGATCTTATCCAAATGCTCAAGAATAAACTTTTCTGAATCCAAATCCTTTTCAAACGTTCGCTCCGCAGCAATTGACTTTCGAACTCTATCTGGTGTAACTTCACTTTTCTGAATACCGCGTACAATGTTGTAAAAGTGTGCCCCCGATTTCCCAAAATGCTGCTTGAGATACGGCAAGGACTTTTCCTTTAAATCAACTCCTCTGAATATTCCATGGAGCTTCATTTTATCCGCAGTGACTTTCCCTACTCCAAAGAATTTTTCAATTTGCAAGTTCTTTAAAAAGTCTAAAACGTCTTCTGGTGGAATTGTTTTTTGTCCATTCGGCTTGTTAATATCCGATGCAATTTTTGCGGTAAACTTATTCACTGAAATTCCAGCGGAAGCCGTTAAACCAACTTCATGATAAATTCTGTAACGAATTTCTTCAGCCAACAAAGTTGCTGAAGGATGGCCAATTTTATTTTCTGTAACATCTAGAAATGCTTCATCCAAGGACAAAGGTTCTACCAATTCAGTATAATCGTGGAAAATAGAACGGATTTGTTCTGAAATCTGCTTGTAGCGTTCAAATCGAGGGCTAACAAAAATTAATTCTGGACACCTTCTTGCTGCAACTATTGAAGCCATTGCGGACCGAACACCAAACTTTCTTGCTTCATAACTTGCCGCTGCAACAACGCCTCTTTGCTTACTTCCTCCAACGGCAATCGGTTTCCCCCTCAACGCTGGATTGTCCAATTGTTCCACTGACGCATAAAACGCGTCCATATCGACATGGATTATCTTTCTAATAGGGATTTCGTCGCTCACAATTGCAAGTTAGTGATTCCATTTTTTCCTTAATTCAAAATTCAATAACTTTACTTAAAATATAACTACCTCAGCATGCAAAGATTCTCTACTCTGCTATTCATTACTGTAATTTCAATACTCACTTCATCAGTCGCTTTTTCACAATCCAGTTGTTCCTATATTCTTCACGTAAATGTAAGTACAGGAAACGACATAGTCGGTTGCGGAGCGGAAGCAACGCCCTGTGCATCTATAAATTATGGAATTGGTGAAGCTTCTTCTCAGGGATTAACAGACGTTCGTGTTCGAACAGGATCGTACAATGAAATTGTTGATATGCAAACCGGAATTAACCTTTGGGGCGGATACGACGCCACTTGGACGCAAACAGGAACTTCAACAATCATCGGTGGCTATTCTCTGGGATTAACTCAATACATTGCGTTAAGAGCAAATGGATTAACTGGAGGAACCATACTATCTGATTTTACGATTAACGCTCCTGATGCCTTGATTGCTGGAAAGAGCAGTTACGGAATTCATGCTGTTGCGTCTAGTATAACAATTCAAAATTGCTCGATCTTTGGAGGAGACGGTTCAAATGGATCGAATGGAACAAATGGCGTTAATGGAACAGGTAACGCTCTAAGTGGTGCAAATGGATCAAACGGTAACGCTGTTGGTTCATTATTTTGCGATGACAACTACACACCTGGCGGAGCTGGCGCTACTGGCCCTTCATCAACTGGCGGTGGCAATGGAGGACTTGGTGGAAAAACGGATACGGATTGCTCTGGCTTCCCATTCGGTTCGAATGGCAACGCTACGGGAGGAACACAAGGAGCGAATGCTGCCTTATACAACTTTGGCACTTGGGGATATTTAGGCGCTGGAGGTGGAACTTGCACAGATGGTGTAAATGGCAATGACGGAACTGCTTTCAATGGAAATGGTGGAAACGGAGCTGCTTCTTCAAACACATTATCGGCAAACTTTTGGTTGGCAACAACAGCATCTACAGGAACATTAGGAACTAACGGTACCGGCGGTGGTGGCGGCGGCGGCGGCGGTGCTTGTAACCCAAATAATGAATCTGGTGGCGCTGGAGGTGGAGGTGGCGCTGGAGGATTAAGAGCTTCTGCAGCAGGAACTGGCGGCATTTCAGGTGGTAACACTGCAGCTGTATTTGCTGTGAGTTCGAGCATCCAATTATTAAATACAATTATCTACATCGGAAATGGCGGAGACGGTGGAAACGGAGGAATTAGTGGTGTTGGTGCACCAGGAGCATCTGGAGGTAGCGGTGGTATCGGTGGTGGCACTGGAGCTGGTAACGGCGGTAACGGTGGTGATGGATCTGCGGGATCAGAAAGTGGTTCTGGAGGAGGTGGCGCTGGAGGAAACGCATACGGCATGTACCTTATCAACACAACAGCAACGACAAATAACGTAAGTTTCAACTCAGGAACTTCAGGTGCAATTGGATTGGCTGGAACAAGTGCTAATGCAACTGGAACAAATGGAGCTTCAGGAGCTGTGACAAACGTTACAGGTTCCAATTTTACAAATACGCCTGTTGGAAATAGCCCAGTATCAGGAATTTGTGTTGAAATTATAACAATCGATTTGGCAAACCCTAAGTATTGCGCTGGTGATTCCATCTGGTTGGACTACAACGCGGTGGGTGATTTTATTGCAGCAAACATTTTTACTGCTGAAATGTCAGATGCCTTTGGAAATTTTGCCGCTCCGGTTTCAATCGGAACTTTAGCGTCAATGACTTCAGGATCTATCCCTTCAATGATTCCACTTTCAACATTGATTGGATCTGGATATAAATTTAGAGTCATTTCTTCCTCTCCTATCGCGACAGGATCTGAAACAACAGTTGGGGTTGAGATCAATCAATTGCCTAATGTTTCTTACGCCTTTTCAGGAGCGAACCCTGTTTGTTTTGGTGGGCAAGTTACTGTTAGTGGAACAGGTGCAGATACTTATTTGTGGAACAATGGAGTTACAGACGGTCAATTGTTCTCTCCCGCAGTGACGGGCATTTATATTGTAACTGGAACAACATCGGCAACAGGCTGTTCTAATTCGGACACGGTTACAATTGCAGTTAATGCAGCTTATGCTTCAACGGTTACAGTAGCATCATGTGGAGATTACACATCTGGATCTGGAATTGTGTACACAACAACAGGAATGTACGATGAAGATTTCACAACGATTGGCGGATGTGACAGCACAATTACATATGACTTGACAGTCACACATTTAGACACGAGTGTTACTTTGACAGATGGAGTCTTAATTGCGACTGGAATAGGAACGTACCAATGGTTGAATTGTACAGTCGGTTTCCAAGCTATTGCAGGAGAAACGAACCAAACGTTTGTTCCTTCTGTAAATGGAGATTACGCAGTGGAAGTAACAAATGGTTCTTGTGCAGACACTTCTTCTTGTTTGACTATTGACGACGTTACTGTTTACGAAATTCCGGATGGTTATTGGAATAATATTTATCCGAACCCAACGAATGGCGGGTTAACAATTACGTTTGCAAATACACAGGAAGCAATTCGAATTGAGGTTATGAATGTTGCGGGTGAAATCGTTTCATCTGAAAGATTTACGGATACAAACAAAATTAAAATGAACATTTCTGGTGCTCATGGAGTTTACTTCATTCACTTAGTGCCAGAGGGGTCGCATAGAAATGTAATTAAAGTGATCAAAGGAAATTAGGCGAACGTTTAATTCAATTTCTTGATCAAAAATTAAGGGTGGCATTGATTCTCACGAGGAGTTTCCTGCTCTTTCATTTAAAGCCATTTCCCAAATATTGGATTCATGGGGCTTGAAAAATATTCTTTCCAAGCTTTCTTCGTTCAAATTGAATGACGTCCCTACTCCATCATTAACGCCTTTCAATGAAATGTAACGCAGGAAAATGATGGGGATTCCAATCGTATTCTTTCACCTAGAAACAATACGGTTTCGTAATGCCATCCTCGGAAAGGTGGGTTGATGAATCCTTAAATTCCTTCCAAGCCAAGGGGGTGTGAAGCAATGATCTCATTGACGGGTATCGAAAGTTTTGGTAAATTGGATTTTGAGAAAAAAGAACGCTGGATTGTTCTTTAACAACACGGATGGAATTGGTCTTCTTATTGAAAGTTCATTTCCGCCGGACTTTCTATTTCCTTTGGCCGTAAATGGGCTCTGAATCTATGAATCCGATAGATTTTAAAGTCAATCAATACGGCATCTTCATGTTTCTGAGCGTTAACTCAAAAGGCATTTCAACGAAAAACGGACTGAATTCAGGATTCGCTTTGTAGAAATCTGTAGAAATGATTTGGGCTTGACTTTGAAAGGCTTCAATCCACCTTGAATAATCACCTGCTCTGGCTTCTAATGTTCCAGCATCACTTCTTGTTCTAACCATGTATGTTTTGGCCAGTGTTTTTATTTCATCCACATTTCCTATGGGTTGGTTCCGAACGACAAATGCCGTTGATGAGCCTTTAGGTGCGCCATAAACAAACATGGGACGGTCTCCTCCTCGATCCAAATATTCGATGTACATTTCTTTGTGGTTTCCTTCCATGATGAAGAAAATCTTTCCCAAACATTCATTTAGCGCTGGCCAGCCTTCTGCATCAAGTCGTTCTTTTATAGTGCCGTACGCTCCTCTTAAATCTGACGGTGTAAAGATCCTGCTCGAATCCATGAAATCATAAATCTCCTGATCCAACAATGAAAAAGCTGTTGAATCGAATTGTAATGCAGTTTTAAAACCAATTAATTTGGCCAGTTTTGAGTAATCACCAATACCGTCTCCTTTAGCTTCAATATTGACGAATATTGGAATATGATCAGGATGAGCATTACTCCACAAATTCAATTCTTTCAACGCTGATTTAAAAGTCAAATAATTCGTTTCATAATCAACATCGGTAATATGGATAATCTTGAAACCTGGTTCTTTTAGCTCGGCAATGTCAGAACGCTTTTTCATTCCTTTTACAAAGCCATTAATTCTGCGTTTATAATATCTTCCTCCTTTAGGATCATAATTTACATCAAACTCAAAACCTCTAATTCCATAAGTATCCAATTGCTCAACAAGTTTAGCATGCTCATACTCTATTTGCTTAGGGTCATTGGCTTCTCCTAGACGCTCCTTGTGCTTTTCAAGAAAAGATAGAACGCGAGGGTCAGGAATCTTCTTATAGCTATTGTGCGATACCAAAACTCTAAGATCATTCAGCTTAATTGAATCGGAATATTGGCCTTTCGACACATTAACCCCTACAAAAAATAATACAAGAATGATGAAATACTTCATGAAGTAAATATAAAGAAAGTACCCATATTTACTTCCCTCAATATCTTATAAGATTAAGTTCATTGAGGGCAAATGATGCAGGGAGAATATTACAAGCCTATTGAAGGCTTATAATACCGCTCCGTACAAATATAATTAATTCAGAAAAGTTACCTTTCCTGTCGATACATCATACATGGCACCTACGATCATAATCTCTTTCGCATCTACCATATCATTAAGAATAGGGCTCTCTTTCAAAATCCTATCAATTGAAGTTGTTACATTTTCGTGAGCTACTCTTTCGATGCTCTCTTCAGTTAATGCATCTCCATCGCCCTTTACAGATTCAGCTGGAGTAATTTTATCCAGTAAAGCGGTAATGTTTCCAAGCTCTACACCTCTACAGGCTGCTGTAACAGCACCACATTTACTATGCCCCAATACTATGATAACTTTAGAGCCGGCTACCTTACAGGAATACTCTAAAGACCCGAGAACATCTTCGTTTACAATATTCCCTGCAACACGAACACTGAACAAATCTCCGATACCCTGATCAAAAACAATTTCAGCAGGCACTCTCGAGTCAATACAGCTTAGTACAGCAGCAAAAGGAAATTGTCCATCTTTTGTGTCATTTACTTGAGCCTTTAAATCTCTTAAGGTCATTAGGCTTCCTTCAAATCTTGAGTTACCTTGTTTTAATAGCTCTAAAGCATTAACAGGCGTAATGTTTTCTTGTGTAATTTTTGTTTGAGTTTTCATATTTAATTTTCTTGATTTGTTAATTCAAAATGTGATTTTGCTGCGTAAAGCTTGTCCTTAAACAAGTCCAATACTTCGACCTCTATTTTTCTGGAAGCTGCGCTGATTTGAAAATCCTCAATTATTTCAATAACATCGTGGTGAATAAATCGATTTGCACTCGCGTCAATGATTACATGAGTCCTATCTGGGATCTCTGAAAGAGATTTTTGAATGGATGCCTTGTTCAGGAACGAAACATCTTCAGATAAAATTATTCTTAAATGACTTTTTTCATCACTAGTTTCGCTCAATGTCTTGTATGGAACTTTAAAATTATTTCTTAGAATAATAAAAATAGCAACGATTAATCCCAATGCTATTCCAATTAACAAGTCTGTCATAATAATACCTACAACCGTTACGATAAATGGTATAAATTGTCCTGCTCCTTGTTTGTACATTTTCTTGAATAAAACTGGTTTAGCCAATTTATACCCAACCACAAAAAGAATTGCAGCCAACACTCCTAAAGGAATTTTATTTAACAACCCAGGAATTGCAACTATACTAACCAACAATAACACACCGTGTAAAATTGTAGAAGCCTTAGTTTTTCCACCTGATTGTTTATTTGCTGAACTTCTTACAATTACCTGTGTTATTGGTAATCCTCCAATAAACCCAGCAATAATATTACCAACTCCTTGAGCTTTCAACTCACGATTCGTAGGCGTTATTCTTTTCAAATCATCTTGCTTATCCGAAGCCTCAACGCATAAAAGCGTCTCAAGACTTGCAACAACAGCTATCATCATTGCAGTCAAATATACATTTGGATTTGCCAAAGCTTCGAAATTTGGTAATCTGAAATTATCAAAAAAACCATTAACACTTTTTGCAATTGGAATACGTACCATATGGTCCGGACTTATACTTAATCCGGACATCCCACTAAATCCTACCCCGATTAGAACACCTACAACTACCACTACCAATGGACCTGGTATAATCTTAGTGAATTTTAATCTCTTAAATAGCTTTGTCTCCCAAATAATTAAAATAACAACAGATACAAGAGTAATAGTTAAAACTCCGGGGCTAATATTATCAAACATATGCTGAAGTTCATCAAGGATTGTATATCCCTCAAGCGACCCTTCAGGTGGTTTATCATAACCAAAAGCATGTGGGATTTGCTTTAGGAATATGATTATTCCAATACCTGCAAGCATACCATGAATAACCGAAGACGGAAAATAATAGGCAATTATTCCAGCTTTAATAAAGCCCATAATTAACTGAATAATTCCAGCTAAAATAACTGCAACCAAGAAGATCTCGAAGCTTCCTAAATCTTGAATTGCATGCAGTACTATAACTGCCAATCCCGCTGCAGGTCCACTTACTCCCAATGGAGATCCACTTAAGGCACCAACAACGATCCCACCAATTATTCCACTTATGAGTCCGGAAAATAATGGCGCACCGGAGGCCATTGCGATACCCAAGCACAAGGGCATTGCAACTAAGAAGACAACAACACTTGCTGGAATGTCATCTTTGAAATTTTTAAAAGGATTTGAATTATTATTCATATTTAACTAATTAATTTGTCCAATTCCGCAGTGACATAAAAAATCGCTTGATCGGTTTCGAACTGAATATTATTTTTAAAAAAACTTGGTGTTATATGAAATCAATCAGAATGATTGACTAACATTTAATGTCTGTTTTTTAGGCTAACTTTGGAGGAGGGGTAATAATACCAAAATTGTGTTCGCTCCAATGCATTGAATAAAATGTAATTATTGACGATTTCAAAATAAACATTGGCTCGCTCAATATTTTTAAAATTATGACATGCTCAACTTTATCGTCTTTCTCATTCTCTTCTTCAGAATCATCTTCTTCAGAATCATTCTCGAAATTCTCACTCAAATTAATCTTTTGGCCATCATCCAACGAATCTAGAATAAAAGTGAAAACGGGTTTAAACATAACAACAAGAATCATGACTACAGCAAGTAATCTCATCAACGCATTGATTTGTTCGACAGTAGAATATGAAGTCAACTTTCTCATTCTAACATTTTAAAAACGAACTGAGTATAGAAATCACCTATTGCATCGTGATCCGGCTTAACATCAGTTAAGGATGGTAAATGATCTGTATAAAAGCGTTGCTGGTGTGAACCTTCAATTATTGTAGAAATCATCATGTGTGGGTATTCAAATGATGGGTCAACTTCTAGAACAATATCGCTTACACGTTGAACAACATCCTTATACTTCCTAAAACAACCTTTTCTATTTTGGTCGTCAACCTCTCTCGTATGATAGGCCTTGACCGATTCCGTTATAATAATTTCACTTAAAAGAACCTCGTTGACATGGAGAATCGAATAATCAACTAGAACCGGTTGAACCAGAACGTCAATCGCTCGTTTTAACCTTTCCTTTGGAGAATCGATGTTTGTTGTAGCAAAAGCCAGTTTATAATCAACCCAACTCCAATACCATGCAACGAGATAGATTAAAAGCGATTGTTTGCTTTCAAAATACCTGTAAATAGAACTTTCAGGGGAACCTATTCTCTCTCCTAGTTTTTTAAACGTGAACAGCTCGAAGCCTAAATCATTGATTAGATCTATACTTCCTGAAATTATCCTCTTACCCAACTCACTAGAATCAGGGTTTCGAAGGTACAATTCCTCGCTTACTTTAATATTTACTTGTAGACTTAGCATTTTATCAACGGAAGCAAAGTTAATAGTAATACTATCACATACAAGTATTTTACTTTTAAAAATGACTTTTTTGGCAAAAAAACACTCTTGAAATCAATCAAGAGTGCTCTGTGAATTGAGGTCGGTTAATACCTCTAAAAAGTAGGTGTAAATTATTCTCCTTTTATAAGTAACAGATTGTCTCCTCTTGCAAAAAACTCAACCAAATTAACCTCTTCTAAATGAGCCATGATTTCGGTGCTAGTTGAGGTTGGTATAAGCTCCCCAATTGCACAATTAGAGTATTTTTCGAAATCAATTTGAATGCCATTCATGTTTGTCATAGCTACATTCTCGCCCTGGATACATTGCTCGACAACTGCAGCTTTTGGATCAAGATCTAAACCATCTTTGGTAAATACATTTTGTGCGTTTAATTGAACACAAACAGAATGTATATTAATTTTCTCATGCCTTTATTTTACAGTAAACCCATTACAAATGAAATTCATTCCGGTATGATTTTCGTGGAATAAGCTTAAATTTATGCATCAATTTAATATTATGAATCAATTCCTTGCTGCGTTATTTTGCAGCTTCTTTCTTACAAGTTTTGCACAAGACCAGCTCGATAATATCGACGTTCTCTCTTACGATATGACGATTGAAGTTGGCGACAAAGATGATGTTATTCATGTTAAAGAAATTGTAAAAATCAAACTCCTTAAGGAAACGCCTCGGTTCTATCTGAACTTGATTTCAGTAAACGATGCATCTGGAATGGGAATGAAAATCAGTCAAATAGTTGATGGAGAAAAAAAACTAGTCTTCGTTGAACATACCAATGATAAGGTCTGGTTTTCTCCAAATAAGAAATCAGCTGGAGACGAATTGACTTTCACAATTGTATACTCGGGAATCCCAAAAACAGGACTTATAATAGGCAAAAACAAATTCGGTGATCGCACCTTCTTTGGCGACAATTGGCCGAATCGTGCAAGTCATTGGATCGCTTGTGTTGACCATCCGTCTGATAAGGCAATGGTGAATTTCTCAGTAATAGCTCCAAAGAAATACCAATGCATCGCTACTGGTGAGTTTGTTGTCGGTACTGACTACAACCGAAAAAAACGGATAAATTATTATGAATCGAAAATTCAAATCCCAACGAAAGTGATGGTGATTGGATTGGCAGAATTTGACATTGAAAAAATTAAAAGTAAGCATGCTTTTGAAATGAGTATTTGGGCGTATTCTAAAGATGCAAAAAATGGATTTTCGGACATGGCCGTGGCAAAAGATGTCGTGGATTACTTTGTTTCAACAATCGGTGAATACCCCTTTGAAAAATTGGTAAATGTTCAATCTACAACCCAGTTTGGCGGCATGGAGAATGCAGGAAATATCTTTTATGATGAAAAAGCGGTAAAGGGCGAAGGAACAATGGAGGCTCTTATAGCTCATGAAATTGCCCATCAATGGTTTGGAAATTCTGCCAGCGAAGCCGATTGGAAACATTTATGGTTGAGCGAAGGATTTGCAACGTATTTCACTGATTTGTATTGGGAGAATAAATACGGAACGGAAGCAATGAATGAGCGCTTGTTTGGAGAACGAGCCCGCGTAATTAATTTTTCAAAGCAATACAACCATCCGGTGGTGGATTCGACATACGAATCGCTCATGGTGCTTTTGAATCCTCACTCTTATCAGAAAGGTGCTTGGTTTTTGCACATGCTTCGAAATGAGTTAAGCGACTCTGTTTTCTGGAATGGAATCCGATCATATTACAATGAGTTCAAATTTGGAAATGCAACAACGGCTGACTTCCAAAGAGTAATGGAAAGTGAATGTCACTTCAGCCTAGAGAAATTCTTTGATCAATGGCTGTATCAAACTCAACAGCCTAAATTGAAGATCAATTACAATTCAACTGACAATCAAGAAATTCTAAGTATTCATCAATTACAGAACACGTTTGTTTTTGATTTCAACCTGGAAATCGAATTCAATTATGTCGATGGATCTTCAGAAATTAAAACATTCAAGATTTCTCGCGAGAAAGAAGTATTCGTTTTAAAGAACACAAGTATGGTAAGCTCAATGAAGTACGATCCGAATGTTAAGTTGTTGTTTGAGCAGGTTGAGAATTAGGAGCTAATATTTGGATTCTTTACTAAGGTAATATATTGTTCCATTAGACATTCCTTTTTGATTAACGCAACAATCCTTCGGATATGAATTACTATAAATAGCATTTAACAATTAAAAAGCTAAAACCTTAAACTCCGTTCTTCTGTTTTCTTGGTGTTGATCACCAGAACATTTAACACCGTTCTTGCAATCGTTTACCAATTGAGTTTCACCGTAACCGGCAGATTTCAATCGATCCGTAGAAATGCCAGCCTTCGTTAAGTAATCAACCACAGCTTTCGCTCTTCTTTCTGACAAATCCTGATTGTGCGAATCAGATCCCTGAGAATCCGTATGGCCTCCTAATTCAATTTTCAATGTCGGAACATCTGCCATCAAACCAACCAAGCGTTTCAACTCTGTTGTCGACTCAGGACGCAATGTCGCCTTGTCTAAATCAAAGAAGATATTTCGAAGGACAATTTTACTTCCAACTGATAATTTTTTCAATTCAATGTTTTTTTCTACCTCTTGGAAAGCTGATGTATTTGGAATATCGAAGTTTTCTGAATGGAACAAGTATTCGTCTTTCTTTACGGCAATTCCGTAATTTTTACCTGCTGGAAGAGAAACGAGGAACCTTCCTGTCTTACTGTTTGATTTAAACGTTGCAATTACTTTGTCTGCTTCGTTGTCTACAATTTCGATTTCAGCTTCCAAAAGATCTTTCGTCAAGTAATCAGAAATAACACCTTTCAAGATTGTAAGCTGCGCTTCCTTAACCATAACCTTAGGAGCAATAACAACATCTTTAATAGGAGCGGCAATACTTGCTAAAAGATTATCCTCATTGTTCAAGACCATTTGCTTTTCAGGGCCTAAAAATGTAATCATATATAAATCACGAAGACCTTTGTTGTCTTTTTGCGCAGAAGACATGTAATAACCGTGTTTTCCACTTGCCGAAATAACGAAGAACGCATCTTCATCTGCTGTATTAACCGGATATCCCAAGTTCTGAGGTTCACTCCACGTATTGTTCGTATTATCCAAAACAGATTTGAAAATATCCATTCCTCCCATAGAATTGTGCCCTTCAGAACCGAAGTACAATGTTTTTCCATCGGGATGCATATAAACACCATCTTCTTTGTATTTCGTGTTAATTGTAGCGCCTAAATTTTGTGCTGGACCCCACTTCCCTTTTTCATCTCTTTGGGACAAGTAGATATCGTGTTCACCAATCCCCCCTCCTTTATTAGAAACGAAATAGATAACGTTTCCATCTGGCGAATAACATGCAGATGGCTCGTGTGTGCTCTTTGTATTAATATTCTTTCCTAAATCTTCTGCTTTGCTCCATTCCGAACCTTCAAGAACACATTCGAACAAATCACCAAATCCAGATTTACCTTTATAAATAATAATTCTTTGTCCATCCGCTGAAATTGCCGCAACAGCATCGTGGTCATTTGTATTTACATTATCACCCATATTTTCCGTAGGAGCCCATGTTCCATCCTCATTTTTTGTTGAGATATATAAATCTTCAAAATGTTCATTCAGCATTGGATCGATCTTCCCTCCTGTTGAGCCCGCTCTTCTCGATGTGTAAATAATAACCGACTCATCGGCAGAAATTACAGCTCCGTACTCGTTGTATTTTGAATTTATAGCTTCTCCAAGGTTGTCAATGAAAACACGAATTGGTTTTTCAATTACCTTTTTCCCATTGTAACACTGCTGAATTCTCAATTGTAAATTGTCTCTGTAATATGGATCTGGATTTTGCATTACAGTTGATTGATATTTACTGTACCACGTGATGGCTTGATCAAATTCAAGGTTTAAATGGTACGCTTGCCCCAAATAAAAATTGATTTTCGGATTGATACTTGGCTGTAATTTATGAGCCTTCAGTAAATGCGCCATTGCTTTTGCCTTATAAACCGAACTCAAATAGCATTCTCCCAATTTATAGTTTAGAAGTGCGTTATCAGGATTGAATTTATTCGCCTTTTCGTAAAATGGAATGGCTTCTTTGAAATAAATCTCTCCTTGTTCATAAAAATCATCTCCTTCTTTTAGATTATTTTTCGCTTCTTTTAGGCCCTCTTTGTCATTGTTGAAATTGTCCTTATCGAACTCAATTCCTTGCGCGAATGCTCCTGAATAAATGAGCAACAAGCTAGCAATAAGTAGGTGTATTTTAGTCATCATAATGTTTCTCTTAAAAATTAGTTGCAAGCTCCTATAAACGATTTAACACCCTCTGCTCCAAGCTCATCTGCCATTTTCCAATCAGCGCATGCTCCTAAATCGTCTCTCATCAATTCTTTAGCATTTCCTCTATTTTGATAGGCGTAAGGATAATTTGGATCAATCTCAATCGCCTTAGAACAATCTTCAATGCATCCTTTGTAATCTTTCAATTTGAATTTAGCGCTTGCTCTATTGTTGTAAGCAAAGGCGTAATCCGCTTTCAATTCGACTGTTTTGCTGAAATCTTCAATCGCTTCTTGATAATCACCTGAATCGAAATAGACGCTCCCTCTATTGTTGTAAGCGATATAGTATTTATTGTCCAAGCTTATTGCCTTTGAATAAGACATCAGCGCTCCTTTGAGATCGCCTTTCTTTCGCAACGCACTTCCCAAATTGTTGTGGGTGAATGCCATTTTGTTATCGATCAATAAAGCTTTGTTGTAATCAATGATTGCTCCGTCAATGTTATCCATTTGGCGTTTTGCACTTCCTCGATCATTATACGCATAAGCATGGCCTTTATCAGCATTTACAGCCTTCGTAAAGTCTTCAATTGCTCTTTCGTAATCTTTCGCTTCAAAATTGATTACGCCCTTGTAGTAATGCGCTTGAGCGTGATTGGGTTTCAACTTCGTCGTTTGATTGAAATCTGCAAAGGCACCTTCCGAATCATTCGATTTGTATTTCGCTTGACCTCTTAAGTACCATGTTTCCTCGTTAACAGCCGCATACGCTATTGATTTATCGAAATCGGCAATTGCTCCAGGCAGGTCACCGTCTTCAGATTTACAAATTGCACGATTGAAATAAGCAGGTTCGAAATCGGCGCGTAACTCCAATGATTTTGTGAAATCATTAATTGCGGCTTTGTAATTTTTGTTTTGGTATTCTTTTATGCCACTGTTGTAGATTTTATCAGCTTGTACATCAGCTGAATCTAGTATCGTAGCTTGGACAATGGAATCCTGCGCGAAAGATATGCTAGTCATTATCATACCGAGCGTGAGCAGCGTAGTAGCTTTCAAACGATTCATGTAGTTCATTTTTTCAATGTTCTTAATAAAATGAGGTTTTTCAACTTGACCTGATTGATTATCAGTGGTAGTAAAGGAAACCCCGTTGTCTTGATTTAGGCTGTCAATCTCTCCAAATGAATGAAGACCAATAGTTATCGCAAGCTAAATTTAATACTTTCATTCTAAAATGTGTGATAGTTTGCCGGAGTGTTATTAACAAGTTAGCTCATAACCTTATTGAAGGTAAACCAATGTATTTGTAAGTAATTAAACACATTCAATCTTTGATGAAATCTTGATTTTGGCTATTGTATTTTTGTTATATTTAAATTTAAACTTAAACTTAAACTTATCAATATGAAATCACTCTTTTTCAATCGTATTCCAAAAATATTTATTCTCGGTTTTTTATTCTTAGGATTTACATCTTGTTCAAATCAAGTTTCAGATGAACTATCGTATTATATAAATAAACAACTAACTAAGGTTGCAGAAAAGGAATCTGAAGCAATTGACTTATTTGACTCGGTGACTGGTAATAATTTTACAGATGATGAAACCATGTATTTTACCCTTCAAAATGACGTGATTCCAGTGTATTCAGATTTTATTACTCAATTAGAATCAATTTCTGCGGAACTCGAAACTGAAGAAGTTCAGAAAGTTCATGAGAAATACATAGAAGGAGCAAATATTCAAAATAATGGCTTTGTATTAGTATTATCTGCGTTGGAAAGTAAAGACCGTACTTTAATGGCACAAGCCAATGAAAAACTTGCTAAAGGAAGAAAGTTAATACGAAATTTCAAATCAGATTTGAAAAAATTATGTAAGGAAAATAATGTCGAGCTAATAAATTAAATGTTTTGGGGTCTAGAATGATTTTCCTCCACTGATAAAAATGTAATTAAAATAAAAAAGCCACTTCAACTACCTGAATATTACCTATAGTCTCAGGATAGTACACAGTTAAGAAACCGATCGATCAAATTATATCAAAAAAACCTGCGAAGATAGCATCACAGGTTTTGATAAAAAAACAATTCGTTAGTAGCTACTTCTTTAGTTAGCCGTGCAAAACACCCAATAATAGCCGAACGTGCTTCCTGGAACATGGACAACGCCAATGCCAACTTCTTTACTTGATTTATTGAACATGTTATGATAATGCCCAGGACTGTGGTACCATTGTGAATATGTATCAACCGCTCTTTCATTGCCTGCAGCGATGTTTTCTGAATTGACAAAAGACGTTGTATGAAACTTCCGAATTCTATCAAACGTACCTCCTACTTCAATGAGTTTTTCGCCTTTTCGATCTTGACTGTCATGTGAGACGTAATCTTGACTTCCCATATCATAGGCGTGGTATCGAGCGGCATTCGTCAAGCTTTCTTTCCATACCAATTGTCCCATGCCCTTCTTTTTGCGTTCGGCGTTCACCAAGTCTAGCATCTTTTTTTCGCTTGACATGCTATGGGACAGAATCATTTCAGTTCCCAACGCCAGGCCGTAATACTGTCCATCCACTTTATTGGATTCCGAAACGGATTCGATTGTTTCAACTTCTTCTAACTTATCCAATTTTACAAGAGGACCACTGTCAACCTCTACTTCCTCGTTATTTAGGATGTCAACTTTTCCCCACTTCATTCTTTTTCGTTTGGAAAAAAGCGCCTTACTCAACTGTCGGAGTTTGGCCTCTTTCAGTTCAGCAATAACCTCTTCAGCGTAGATATTTATTTCATCTTCTTTATCTGCCCAATTCATTTTGTCTTCAAAATCCTTGTCCTTAATTCGTTCGAAACTCCGAGCATACCTAAGTGCTTTGGACAATTCATTGTATTTTTTTCGAGGTGTTTCCTGAACTTGAGCTTTGTCAAAGTGAACAGCCATAGCATAATAATAGGGCGCTGAATTGTGCGGGAAAATTTTAATAAATCGTTCGGCTACGTTCAAGCATTTTTCATCTTTTGCTTCGTACAATTTATTCAATCGTTTGTAAGGGTAATTGAAGGAGAAAGTCAGGTAAGGTAATGTTAACAACAGGATGAGTGAGATAGATCTTCGCATGGCTTTTGGTTTTAAAGTTGTTGTTTTATCCCAAAAAATTTAATTGATTGAAAAAGTTGATACTGGAGAATACTTAAGAGTGAGAAGTAAACATCGATTATTTCGGTACAATAAAAAATTTGAAACTCTGGTTATTATTATGAACGCATAATAAAATACAATTATTGTATCAGTCCTTACTTCTTTTTATATTTCTCTAATTCGTAGGCATACAGAAGTTTAGATAGCCTTGCTATAAACGGTCTAGCAACCTCGGTGTATTCGTATTCGCCATCATTGACAATATCGTTCGCATTGGTATACAAACTAACTGACATGAAAAATTCAACGCCATCCTCTTCATTCTTAACGTGGGCAATTTCAGAGGTGAAACCATAAGAAAGCCCTAATTTACTTGTCGTTTTTGTTTTGTGCACTGCTCCCTCCTCTCCAACTATTGCATACTTTAAATCATTGTCATTTTTCCAATACCTTCGAGCAGAATATGATGGAATAACCTCTCTCGGATACTTCTGCATAGATTCAATTAAGAATTCACGATCTTCATTTCGCATTAAAAATTTCTGATCTCCAATTTCAGGAAATATCAAATGAATAAGCATGTCATTTACTTCAGGTAAAGGCAATTCCAGGTTGTAATTCAAATCGTAAGGGCCAGAAACAAGATCTCCGTTTTCATCTTCATGTTTTGATCCAAACAAACGGCTTTCTGTGAAGGAGTAGTTCTTTAATATCTTGCTTGTATCCATGTCTAATGACGCAACAAAAATTTGAAGTTCCCCTTCTGAATCATAAACTTCCCATGAATTTGTCTTCAATTGATCCCATCTCTCGCACCCTGTAAATGCTTTGTAAATATTCGTTCCGAAATAACCATTCTTTTCAAGTCGATCATTAATCAATTTTGGATTAAGCAGATGATAAAATGCAGAATAAAAGTTGTTGTCACTTAGCGCCATCATTTCCAGTATCATTTGACGAAAACGAATTGATCTAGATTGAGAAAGGGTGATAAATCTGTCATTATTGCACGAAACTTCCGATCCAAATACGGGAATATCATCCAAAGAAATACCGGACTGCCGAAAATGCGATAACGTCAATAACCCAATGGGAAACTTCACCAAACTTGCAGGATAATAATACTGGTGCGTTCCAAAATGACTCGTCGAAAATTGAGGGACTGAATCGGAATAATTCACTTGCGTATACACCAATTGGAATCTGTACTTAGGATCTGTAACGATTTCTTTCGACAATTTAAATTCTTCTGCGTGCTCAAGAATGTAATTTCTCAAAGATACGGAATCGCTTATCACCTGTCCAAAAGACAGAAAAGAACCAAAAAGAAAGAGTATTAAAAAGAACTTATTTCTCTGCACGTTTTGAGATAAAATAAATTATAATTGCTGGCGAAATTGCAATCAAAAACCACCAGATAACTTCCGTTTTAATATTCACGAAATAGTAGATCATCCATACTGAAATCGCAATAAATACTATTGGTGTGATTGGATATCCCCACGCTTTAACGATGCCGTTACTCTTATTTTCTTCTTTGGATTTTCTACTTCTTAAAATGAAGATTCCAAAAACAGTTAACAATGAAAAGATGGCTAAAGTCACACCAGTAAATTCAATAAGTGAGCCAAAATCTAAGAAAAACACCATTAACAAGGATGAAACCATAATTGTAACGATTGCCAATAATGGAGCTCCACCTTCAGTTTGTCTACCAAGCGCCTTAAAAAGTTTGTAGTCCTTGCCTATTTCCTGTGCAACTCTGGGCCCTGCAATAAACATGGCGCTTACTCCTGAGATTAACGCAAGTGAGAAAACCGCGCTAAAAATCAACCCAACTTTAGGCCCGAGGATTTTATTTGCAACGATATTCCCTAAGTCCAATCCTGAACCTAGTTCTTCAAACGTTGCTACGTACATGAATACAAAATTCAGCATCAAGTATAAAACTGTAACGATAATCGTTCCAATAATCAATGAAAACGGAAGGTTCTTTTTAGGATTTTCCAATGAACCAACGATGTAAGAACTAGCGTTCCATCCGCTATATGCGAAGAAAACCCAAACCATCGCTCCTGCAAAAGGAAGGCTGAAAATGGTATCCCACGAATGAGCTGTTGGAGCAAAGCTGATATTCGCTCCTTCATAATCTTCAATAAAAATAAACGGTACAATTAAGAAAACAGCGACCAATCCTAATTTGACATACGTCATCGCGTTCTGAAACATCCCGCCGAACTTAACGCCTCTAACGTGAACGAGAACAACTAATAGGATAGCAATGGCGGCAACAATCTTGGTAATTGGAATTGACAGTAAGGTGTCTTCTTTCGCCATTCCTAAAAGCGGCAAAAAGTATTCACCTGTCGCCAATGCAAGTGCTGCAATTGCTGCAGAAAATCCAACTACAATAGAAATCCATCCGCTTACAAACCCAACAATTGGGTGGTATATCTCGGATAAAAATGCGTATTCCCCACCGGATTTATTTACGCGCGTTGCGATTTCGCCGTAGACAGTTGCTCCACAAAGCGAAACAATTCCACCGACCAGCCAAATCATTAAAATTGCAAAAGGGTCTGGAATTCCAAATTCAGGGTTCACCTGATAACCAAGCGTGGTAAATATTCCAGTACCAATCATATTCGCTATGACCATGTTAACTGCTACGGAACGTGTATATTTTTTGTTTTGCATATTCATTTTTTCGATTGCCTAAAGTACAAGAAAAACTAATAGCTTTTAAAACGGGTTTGTTCGCAAAAACCTAAAAATGAGTCAAATTGATACCGAAAACTCTAAAGATTTCTTTCTTTAAAAAGATTTCTACACATTTGTGCTTCACTTAACCAATCAAAATGAACAAGTTAATCCTACTTCTTTTCGCTGGAATTTTAATCACTTCATGTGGATCTGAAGTCACTGAACCTAATGACATCCCAGAATCAACTAGTACGGAGATCACAGGAGATACTATTGTTAATGTTGAAAAAGTATATCCTGAAGACGGTAAATTCAATGAATTCGCGCAATATATTGCAGGATATGAAGGCACAGAGAACAGTTCTTTCAAAGGACTTGAAGCTTCTGCAAGTTGGAAATCGTACCAAACGAACTTGAATGCTGTTTGGACAAAAACAAACAACAAGCTTCCTACAATTAGAGATTGGACAAAACAAGAGCTCGCTGACGCAAACAAAGATGGAGGAACACTTTTCTATCCTTTCTCTGGAGCTGATTTCTTGCATGCTGACTTATTCTTCCCAGACTATGACAACATTGCGATGATCGCTTTAGAGCCTATTGGAAACTATCCTGATTTGGATAAAAAGCAAAAAGATGGAACCCATGGAAAATATTTGGGAAGCTTAAAAAAATCAATGAATGCAATTTTAGGATTGAGCTTCTTTAGAACAATTGCAATGGCGGATGATTTCCAAACTGAAATGGATGGGACTTTACACGTTTTGATGCACTTCATGGCAAGAACAGATCACGAAGTATTGTTCCAGGAAAAAGTTGCGATTCAACCCAATGGTGAACTGTCAACGGATGTTATAAATATTACGGATTCAACATACATCGGTAACAGATACTATTTCAAGCGCAAGGGTGAGGAGAAAGTAAGAACATTGACGTATTTCGCAGTGAATATTCAAAACATGGCGTACCATAGCCGAGGCGGTTTGGTTGCGAAAGGATTAGATACAAGATCTGATTTAGTGGCTTATTTCAAAGGATTGAACATTAAGTCATCTTATTTGAAATCTGCTTCTTATTTAATGCACAGGCCAACGTTCAGCATCATTAGAAATTTAATTCTCGATGAATCAGAATACATTCTTCAAGACGATTCTGGAATCCCAGTTCAATACTTTGACACGAATAAGTGGGACTTGACTTTCTATGGAAACTTCGTGAAGCCAATTTCATTGTTCAGTGAAAGACAACAGTCAGATTTAGTAGAGATCTACAAAAGCAAATCAGCCAATACTAAACCTTTGCCTTTCGGAATTGGATACCAATATATAAATGGAACGTCTAATTTAATGAAAGCGAAAAAGAAGTAATCCGAACCTAATTCTTTTCAAAAAAGTTCAATACGTTCGTGACTTCTGAATTCCAGTAGGTGTAGTTGTGTTGGGCCGTTGAATCCGTATGGAACTGAACCTTCACTTCTGGCTGGACGAATTCAATAATTTCTTTCATCAATTCGAAATGCTTGTAAGGAACGACGCTGTCCTTCATTCCATGACCAATATAAAGCGGCACATTTAAGTTCTTCGAAAGAAGGAACTGTTTTGGGTTTTCAGGTCCTTTCCATCGTTTTTCAAACTGCTTCATTACTCCAAAATAACCAATGTACAAGTTGTCATTCGGGAACATAAACTGATCATAATCACCTGATAAACTCGCGCACCCAGAAAACACTGCAGGCAAATCCAAAGCCAAAAGAAGCGCTCCCCTTCCTCCAGTCGACAGTCCCAGAACATAGTTGTTTCCCTTTTCTTCAAATAATCCATATTCCGATTGCAACTCGCCAATAACTGAATCTCTCAACCATTTCCTTGTTGGATACTGCTTCCAATCCAATCTTGTTTCTGCATAATGATTTTCCGAGTAAACACTCTTCCCCATTTCCGGAAATACTAAGATGTATCCTCTATTCAACGCTTCCTCACAAAGAGATGTACTATCACACCAATCTGTAATTGGAAAGTCCCAACCTTGTAGAACCAACATAGCCCCATTCACCCTTCCCTTTGGCGTTTTTATTTCGACATCAAATTCGAATCCGTTGAATGGAACTTTATATAGAGTGTCATTTACTAATGGTTTAGATTCAAATTGAGTTTGATCTTCTTGCACGACTTGATGTTTATCAGCAGTCTCGATTCCATCTTCAGAACAAGATGTCAATAAAGCTAAAAACAAGAATGGTAACGTATAAATGAATTTCATGGAAAGCAAGTTAGTAGTTTTTTTTTATTGTATTGATCAATCATTACTCCTTTTGATTCTAGAATTGTATCTATTGATTAGTAAACCTTCACTCTGCAGTGAAACTCAATTTAACGCTCGTTGTTACTTTTATTAAATCGAGTGTTACCTTATTGTAATAACAAGAAAGAAATTATGAAAATATTTATTCTAGCATCATTCATTTTTGTTCTCCAAGCATGTGCTCAAGAACAAGATTCTGTTTCAGGAGAAAACAAAACTGAGAATAACACAAGCGCTGAACACAACCGTCCAATAATAGATACAGCGGGAATGTTATTACAAACTCGTTTCAATCCACCCAAAGGATATGAGAGAGAAAAAGTAGACTCAAAATCATTCGCTCATTACTTAAGAAATCTACCGCTGAAAAAAGCTGGTGATTTGGTGAAATATTTTGATGGAGGAACAAAATCAGATTTTGCATACGAAGCAGTAGTAGATCTGGAAATCGGAAACAGGAACCTTCATCAATGTGCAGATGCAGTTATGCGATTAAAGGCTGAATACCTATGGGATACTGAGCAATACAGCAAGATTCACTTCAACTTTACAAATGGATTTAGAGTAGATTATTCTGAATGGATGAAAGGAAAACGTATGGTTATTAATGGAAATAAAACATATTGGGTCAACGGTTCCGCAAGGTCAAATAACTATCAAGACTTCTGGGAATACATGGAGCTAATTTTTAATTATGCTGGAACTCTTTCATTGGATCGAGAAATGAAATCTAAATCAGTAGATCAAATGAAAATTGGCGATGTATTTATTGTTGGAGGATCACCTGGGCATGCAATTATAGTAGCAGATATGGTTGTCAACCCTACTACAGGAAAAAAGAAATTTATGCTTGCCCAAAGCTACATGCCAGCTCAGGAAACACAAATATTAAGTAATACTTTCGATGAGAATAGTCCGTGGTATTCTCTTGATTTTGGTGATGTATTAAACACCCCTGAATGGACATTCTATGCAAATCAATTGAAAGGTTGGGAATAGAGTTTAAGTATAAATCATTCTTATCTTGGTTATTTATTTAACCAACTCTAATGCCAAGGATAATTCTTCTTCTTTTACTGAGCTTCTTTTCTTTATCTGTGCATTCTCAATTATTGAATTTATCCGTAAATGATAGCTTGACTAAAGTGGAACTCGATTCCTTAAAGTCAATATTTAGTTTTGGAAAAACTGTTCCTGAAGAATACGCTCTTTCATTTTATACTGCTTTATCATACTACCCAGAATTAGACAGTTCTATAATATCGCTTAAAAAAGCACGTATAAAAACCACCCTAAATGCCAGGCCTACCAATATGTCATTAATCTTTAGAAAACGAACAAAACAGGAGTATGTTATACGTATCAACACTCGAAACCAAGATAGCTTGATACTTTTGGATGATGTTCCATTCAATGCTCGTATTGGACTCTTTGGACATGAATTGACCCATTTTATTGATTATCATCATAAATCATTTGGTGGAGTTCTAAAACGTATGTTCTCCTATTCAACATTAAAAGGAAAAGAAAAGTATGAAAAAGAAATTGATTCGATGACCGTTTCTATTGGACTAGGACAGCAACTCTACGCTTGGTCATACTATGTATTATACAAATCAAAAGGGAGTAAGAAATACAAAGCTTACAAAAAACTGGTCTATCTTGAACCAGAAGAAATTCTAAAATTGATCGAGGAATATGAAACTTCAAATTAACGAATCATATTTAAAAAGTTAAACTAAGATTTTCAACAAATTGCTGTAACGATTTCAGATCGATTCGTTACTTTTTATGTAGTATCTCTAAACCTCAAACATTCAGCCTATGAAATTGATTCTTTCAATAATCGCCTTATTCTTAATGAACATTACTGTGCAAGCACAGATTGAGTTCTCTTTAAAAATTAAAAATACTAAGAATCAACCGATGTATAACATTGAAGTAACCGCAAAAAACGGTAGCGTTGTTCTAGTTCAAAAAACCAACTCATCAGGTGATGTGAAGTTTACTCTTAGCGAGCCAGGGATGTACACTTTTAGTTATTTAGATAAACCAAAAGCAGCAACATATGATGTAAAAGCTGGATATCGTGGATCAGCCTCTAGGTCTTCAACGTATGATCCTAAAGGTGTTTTTAAAGTTACTCCAAAACAAAGTAGAGAAGGAATTGCATTTCAAACACTTCGTGGCACACACAACCAAGGAAAGCCGGGAGTTGCAAAAGTGGTTATGCAAATTAAAGAAATGGGTAGTCCAGGTACACCAGGCGTTTCAGTTCAAATTGTAGACTTTGTCGATAAAATCAAGTACGACGGAGTCAGTAATGGTTCAGGGAAAGCGACATTCTACTTAAAAATCAATAGAGAATATGAGGTTGATGTAGAAGAAATTGAAGCCGTTCAAAACGTTAAAGTTCCAAATTTTGCAAATGGTGAAATGCGACAGACAATCAACTATAAGAAAACGATTGTTCGAGAAACGGTCAACAACGATACCATTCATCAAAACAACATCAGCCAAACAACGGGTACAACGAGACACATGCTTTTTGAACTGAATCTAAAAGATTATGACGGAAATCCTTCTTCGCAAGAGCCCGTATACCTTATTGCTCAAGACGGTTCTAGAACCTATGAAAGCATTACGAATGATAATGGATACGCTAAATTCATGCTTAAAAAAGGAACTAATTATGTGCTGAATTTGAAATATGAAGAAGGCGTTCATTTGGTTAAAGCCAGCGAAACAAGGGGCTTTGGTCAAGCAATAAGTACACGACGCTACAGAGGCTCCGCGGTAATCGAACAAATGATGGAAGACCGAAGATTGGAAGCTAAGGCAAACGAAAAGGGGTTTGTAACTAGCTTTCGTGAAACACCAATTCGCAAGGCAGATCAGCCCTCTGACTATTTAAAACCAACACCAAAAGGATTTAATTTGGATTTCGGAAATTCATCGGAAATGGGAACTCCAACAATTGCCGATAATAAATTGTTTACCCAAGAAGGATTTTATTCTCCAAATTTTTATGCCTTAAACGCTAACGATGGTAAATACTTGTGGGGTGTTGAATTGGGTGAATCTGGAATTTCGCCAGCTGTATTCCACAACGGAGTTCTTCTCATTAACACGTATTCATGCACGCTGTATGCCATTGATTCAGAAACGGGTGATTTGTTGTGGAGTAAATGGCTTGCTGGCACAATCTACTCTACTCCATCTGCTGATAACAATAGCGTATATGCCGTTTACAACAACGGTGGAACAAATCCGTTGGACAATGAAGAAAGCTTCGTTCTCGCTTCCTTTAACTTAAGAACGGGCAAGTTGAACTGGGTGAATTGGGTCGACAAAGAAGTAATTGCTTGTCCAGTTGTTGAAGGCGCTGAAGTTCACGTCGCTTCTCACAGCGGTAATTATTACATCTTTGATAAAAAGACGGGAGAACGAACATTGGATTCAAAAGACGTTCAAGCTTTGTCGTCTCCAACGATTACAGCTACTGAAATCTTTTTAACAGTGAAAAATGGACCACAAGAAAACGTTGTAATTCTGGATCGCAAAACATTGAAGAAAAAGAAAATTTACAAAAAGGATATGAACCTGAATTTGATTTCTGAAAACCATAGTTCTTACAACGACATGAACTTCAACGGATCTCATCCGATTGTTTATAAAAACGAAGTGGTTATAGTCTTGGATAAGGAAAAAATCACTGCCTTCGACGCTAAAACAGAAACTGTTCTTTGGGAAAAAGCGATAAGAACTGACTCCGCACAAATTCCAATTGTTGCTGATGGAAAAATTGTTGTAGGAACAGAGGATGGAAAAGTAATGAACTATGACATAAGAACTGGCACAACCACTATTTTAAGCGAAAGTGAGGAAAGCATAGACAGTCAGCCGATTTCTCACAAAGGGAAATTATATGTAGTTTCTGCCGGTATAATAATGATGGTTAAGGCTGTTCGAGATTTCGGACACAATCAATGGAATAAGGATTCAACACATAATCTATATTGGAGATAGATAAATAGTTTGCTAATACCCAATAAAAAAGGGCTGCTCTTTCGAACAGCCCTTCAACTATACTTTTAAGTTTCTGTTACATCAACATTGAAACTGGATTCTCCATATAATTTTTGAATGTATTCAAGAACATTGATCCGGTTGCACCATCAACAACACGATGATCACAAGACAATGTGACTTTCATTACATTACCAGGAACAACCTGACCGTCTTTTACAACAGGCACTTCGCTGATTCCACCTACGGCAAGAATACAGCTATCTGGAGGATTCACAATCGCCGTGAATGCTTCAATTCCAAACATTCCCAAGTTGGAAATGGTAAATGTATTTCCTTCCCACTCTTGCGGTTGTAATTTCTTTGACTTCGCTTTCATGGCAAGTTCTCTTACTTCAGATCCGATTTGTTGCATATCCTTTCCATCTGCAAAGCGAACTACAGGAACCAATAATCCATCGTCGACAGCAACAGCAACGCCAATGTGTACATGCTCGTTACGACGAATAACATCTCCAAGCCAAGCGCTGTTCACATTTGGATGCTCTCTAAGAGATAATGCAACGGCTTTAATCACCATATCATTGAATGAAACTTTCACTCCTTCCAATGAATTGATTTGCTTTCGAGCTGAAATCGCATTGTCCATATCCATCGCAATCGTTAAATAGAAATGTGGCGCTGTGAATTTACTTTCAGCAAGGCGCTTCGCAATTGTCTTTCTCATTTGTGAAATCGGCTCATCCGTAAACGATTCCGTTCCAACAAATGCTCTTTTTACATTTGATGCACCAACATAAGGTGTATAATGATCAATATCTCTTTTTACAATTCTTCCATTCTGCCCAGTTCCACCAACATTATTCAAGTTGATTCCTTTTTCGTTTGCCATTTTCTTAGCAAGCGGCGAAGCAAATACGCGTCCGTTTGTGTCAGCCACCACTAGAGGAGTAACTGTTGCAGGCACAGGCGCTGATACCGGGGCGGCAACAGCAGCAGGTTGAGCAACTTCTTTAACGGGTGAAGGAACTTCTTCCTCTTTTTTAGGAGCGAGTGTCGCTTTTTCAGCTTCTGCTAAAAGCATGTCAACATCTTCACCTTTGTCCCCGATGATTGCCAGAATAGAGTTAATTGGCGCCGTAGCTCCTTTTTCAACTCCAATATACAATAGAACACCATCATAAAATGATTCGAATTCCATCGTTGCCTTGTCAGTTTCAATTTCTGCTAAAATTTCTCCCGATGCAACTTCATCTCCTACTTTTACAGTCCATTCAGCAACAACTCCTTCTGTCATTGTGTCGCTCAACTTCGGCATATATACAATTTCCGCCATATTCGATCTAATTTCTTAAGCTTAGTATTCTTTAATAAAAGGGTAGTCTTTTTCCTTGTAGACATCCTCATACAATTCTTTTCCTTCTGGATACGGAGAGTTTTCAGCGAATTCAATTGATTCCTTCACTTCGTTTCTTACCCACACACCAATCTCTTCGATTTTCTTTTCAGACAACCATTTATTCTCCTTGATCACTTCTAAACAGTGTTCAATTGGATCTTGCGATTGCCATTCAGCAACTTCATCTTTCGATCTGTACTTCTGAGGATCTGACATCGAGTGTCCTTTGTATCTGTATGTTCTGATATCCAACAATGTTGGTCCATCCCCTTTTCTTGCTCTATCAGCAGCTTCTTCAATTGCTTCATGAACCGCTTCTGGAGACATTCCATTTACTGATCTAGAAGGCATTTCGTATGAATGACCAATTTTAGACAAATCAGTTACGTTTGTGGTACGTTCAACTGAAGTACCCATTGCGTAATTGTTATTTTCAATGATGAAGACTACTGGTAACTTCCAGATCATCGCCATATTGAACGTTTCGTGCAATGCTCCCTGACGAACTGCGCCATCTCCCATTGATACAAATGCTACATTTCCTGTTTCGTTGTATTTTTCAGCAAATGCAACTCCAGCTCCCATCGCAATTTGAGCTCCAACAATTCCATGACCTCCCATAAAACCAACTTCTTTATCGAAGAAGTGCATTGAACCACCTTTGCCTTTAGAACATCCTGTAGTTCTGCCGTACAATTCAGCCATTAAAGCTCTAGGATTCGTTCCCAATGCAATTGGATGACCATGATCTCGGTATGCTGTCATGTGCTTATCACCTTTAATACTGCCACTTGCAGTTCCAACAACAATGGCCTCTTGACCAATGTACAAGTGACAAAACCCACCAAATTTTTGCTGAATATAGAGTTGACCTGTCTTTTCCTCAAACTTACGAATGAGTAACATATCAGTATACCATTTGATATACGTTTCCTTAGAAAACTTTGGCTTTCCAGCCGACTTCGCTTTACGCGCAGTTTTTGTTGGTTTTTGAGACTTAACCGCCATGTCGTTAATTTAAAAAATAAGCAACGACAAATATATAAAATCTAAGCTGAAAATGATTGTTTTTATTCCGCACATCTCCCTTGCTAAATGTTAAATATCGCGCTTCAAGAGATGTTTGATTTCTTCGAATGGAACCAAGAGTTCAGTTGGCCCACCTGAGTAAGGTGCAATATCGTATGAATTGTAGTAGACGAGCAACTCACCTACTTGAAATGTAAAGTTTTCATAAACAGAGAATTGGTCATTTTCAAACCAGAATCCGTTGTCATTTAAACTCTCTTTAGAAGTCAATTTGAAAAGCTTTCGAAAGTGCGGTTCTACGATTTTATTCAGTGCATTTACGTCAGTGAAAAAATCAGTTAATTTTAAAGCTTTCCCTGTACTTTTATCAAATTGAAAGTAGTTATTGTATCCATTTCCATATGCTCCGCATAGGCCCATCCAAATGCTGTAACCTCCGCAAAACTTACATATTCATGGATTCCTATCGATATTTCTAATTCCCATGGTGTTGACTCTTCCGCTTTATACAAGTTCCATTCAGCAGCCATTGAATCTAGCGGCGCGACAAAGAAATGATGTTGAAGTGGATAAATCCCTGATTCAAGTATTATTTCAGATGATACAATTTTTGCAATTAAACTATTTATAGAATCCTTATAAACACTGTACATCACGTTGGATGAAAACTGAGCTGAATAATATGAATAATCAATTGTTAACGTTGCAGTATCAGAATGATTTGCTAAAAAAAATATCTTGAGAAACTTTACCATCAATGACTCTTGGCTCGGGACCAATCGTTTCAGAAACCCGATCCAAAACACAAATTGGTGCCGTTTTACAAGAAAAAATTAAAAGAATTCCAGTAAATAACATCGCTAAATATTTCATCAACTTCATACTCCAAAGGCCAACGGTAACAATTGAGTCGCAGAATTAAATATGGTTGCAGAACCGTTCTGACTCACCATAATAACGCGATATGCCGTTTGCTGTCTCATTTCTGTCTCAACCATTACCTGCCTGCAACCTCCGCATGGCGAAAGAATCGTGTCAATGTCAACGAGATCGCCTTTTGCGATTACACAAAGTGTTTCAACCGTTTCGTTCGGAAAGTTTGACCCTGCATAAAAAAGGGCAACGCGCTCCGCACACAATCCAGAAGGATAAGCGATGTTTTCTTGATTGCTCCCCAATACTATTTCGCCGTTGGACAGCAACAATGACGCTCCAACGCTGAACCTGCTGTAAGGAGCGTACGCTGATTTTAGTATGTTTTCAGCTGCGACAACTAATTTTTGATCGGCTTCGTTTAATTCCTTCCAATCAGCAAGTTGCGTATATTCTATTGAGATTTTCTTTTCCATATTCTTAAGCCAAAGAAAGTCAATTTTCACGATTTGAACATTGATTCGTTCAAAGAATCCGTTAATCTTTGATAGTTAAGCGAATCTCTGTATTTTTGCGGCCACATGAATCAATACAAAAAAGTAGCTTTTTATACACTTGGGTGCAAGCTCAACTTTTCCGAAACGTCCACCATTGGTAGGGCATTCGAGGATGCTGGTTATGGCAAAGTAAAGTTTGACGACACTCCAGATATTTTTGTAATCAACACGTGCTCGGTTACAGAAAATGCGGATAAAAAATGCCGACAATTGGTCAAGAAAGCTATGAAGATCAATCCAAATGCATTTGTTGCTGTAATTGGTTGTTTCGCTCAATTGAAACCAACGGTGATCTCTGAAATCCCCGGAGTTGACATTGTTCTTGGAGCGAATGAAAAGTTCAATATTGTTGAGCACGTTGAATCCCTTGATAAGAATGAAGAGGCGTTGATTTCAAATGAAAGTATTAAGAATACGAAAGAATTCATCCCTGCTTTTTCATTGGGAGACAGAACACGTTCTTTCCTAAAGATTCAAGACGGGTGCGATTATTTCTGTACATTTTGTACGATTCCATTGGCACGAGGAAAAAGCCGAAACGCTAGTATTGACAAGACTTTGTTAGAAGCCAAGAAAATTGCTCTAACGGAAGTAAAGGAAGTTGTATTGACAGGTGTGAACATTGGCGATTTCGGACAAGGAGGCGAAGAAAACTTCTTTGAATTGACGAAACGCTTGGATAAAATAAGTGGAATTGATCGCTTTAGAATCTCTTCGATTGAACCGAATCTTTTGTCGGATGAAATCATTGAATTCTGTTTGACCAAATCAGAACGATTTGTGCCACACTTTCATATTCCTCTGCAATCTGGAAGTGATAAGTTGTTGAAAGCAATGCGCAGAAAATACGAACGTTCAGTATTCGCGGATCGCGTAAAAGCAATTAAGAATTTCAGTCCTGATGCATGTATTGGCGTTGATGTAATTATAGGTTTTCCTGGAGAAACAGATGAAGACTTCATGGAAACAGTTGATTTCATAAAAGACCTAGATGTTTCCTACTTACACGTTTTTACGTATTCTGAACGCGCAAATACAGGAGCAATTAAACTTGGAGATCCCGTTCCAATGAACATTCGCAAACAACGCAGCAAACAACTTCATGTCTTATCGGACAAGAAGAAGCGCGCTTTTTACGAAACCAATATTGGCAAGTCAGGTATTGTTCTTTTTGAAAACGAGGACAACGGCGGCATGATGCACGGATTCACTGAAAACTATGTAAAAGTTAAGGTTCAGTTCAATCCAAGTTTGAGCAATACCTTCCGAAAAGTGACACTTGATGAAATTGATAGAGACGGTGTGATGAAATGCACAATATTAGAAAATTGATAGCAAGCAAGTTGAAGTATCACTTTTATTGATGCTTTTGAAAACAAGTACATCGTATTATTATTCTAGCCACTAGTGAACTGGAAACTTAGTAACATACATAACAAGTGAAAAACCCGGTTCTAAAGAGAATCGGGCTTTTTTTATACACTAATAAAATGAAACAAGAATTCAGCGAATACAAAGACGAAGACTTCCTAGTTTGGAGAACGCTTTTTAAAAGACAGTAGATTAACCTTTCTGATAAGGCCTTCAGCGACTATTTATTGGCTCTTGGAAACATGAGTGATGTGTTGAACGCCAACTCAATCCCAAAATTCACAAAGCTTAACGAATGGTTTCAATCCATGACGCGCTGGGAAATTGTTCGTGTAACAGGACTAATTCCCGTGGATGAATTTTTCAATTTTCTTGCACAAAAGAAGTTCTGCTCTTCAACGTTGTTGAGGGAGATGGAGTAATTGGATTACCTGGAAGAACCAGACATGTTTCATGATATCTAGGGCACGCTACTTTGCTGTCGAACGAGGTGTTTTCTGATTTCGCGCATTAATTCGGAAAGCTTGGAAAGTCCTTCATAGGAAATGAAGAGAAGTTAATCATGTTGCAACGTTTGTAATAGTTTACGATAGAGTTTGGATTGATTGAGCAAAGTGGCTTGAAAATTTACGGAGCTTGAATTGCTTCTTCTTATGGGGAGTCAATTTCTTCTCTTCAGGGCGGATCGGAAAAATAGTATTTGACGTGGACAGAATAATAAATCAACCTTTTAAGAACGATGAAGTTCAAAGTAAGTACTTTGTGATCGATAGCTTCGAGCAACTTTTTGATTCTGTCCGGCAATTGACTAAAAGCTGAAAGTAATATGGAATAGATTTTTCGATCAGTTTAGTTTCAATTTACGCGTTCTTCAATTAACTAAAAACTGGAAAAAATATGAGTTGGAAAAAAAATGATGAAAATCTAGAAAAGCAATTCGTCTTTAAGAATCAAACAGAATTGGCGGAAGCCGTTCTTGTGTTGGCGCGGCATTCAGATGAGATTGGTCATCATGCAGACTTACAAATTCATTACAACAGGCTTGATGTGAGCATTACAACGCATGATGCAGGCGAGTTGACTGAAAAGGATTATACTTTAGCGAAGGTGATTGATGGATTATTTGAATCTTAGATCGTTCAATGGTTTGATTATTCGATTGATTTAGTTTCAATGAATCCATAATCAATCAAAAAATTGATTATGCTACTTCGAAATCTTAACAAACAATTCTGCACCTTGCCGCGGCTCAATTGAATTGTAACACTCCTCCATTTCTACAGAAGAAAATTGATCAAAATACGTCATATATTCTTCTTTAGAACCTCCATACGGCGGACCATCAGCGAACTCAAGATTAAACATGACTCCGACAATTTTTCCGTTTTCGGCAAGTAAACCCTCACATTTTGAGGCATAAGCGCTTCTTAAATCAGGATCAATCGCGCAAAACATCGTTTGTTCTACAATGATGTCGAACTCACCACTGAAAGCAAAAAAGTCTCCGAAAATAATATGCTCTTCTGGAAAAGTTGGAACGCGTTTTAATAAATTCAGCAAGGGTTCTTCCGCAAGATCCATGGCATGAACGTTGTCAAATCCTAAGTTGAATAAATATTCTACTTCGTGACCGTTTCCACAACCGGGAATTAATATGCGTAAAGATTTATTTTCAACTTGATCGAAATAGGCTTTAATGGGCGAAGATATTTCTCCTAAATCCCATCCCGTTGTTTCATTCTCGTACCTTGATTCCCAAAAATTCTTAGAC
>CAJVYC010000018.1 GCA_913009205.1 uncultured Fluviicola sp.
TAAGTTCAAACCAAAAAAAAGGGGCTCTCGAAATCGAGAACCCCTTTTGAATAAATTGTTTGTTTCTTAATATTTCGCAGAAATACCTAGTTGAATTAAACCACCACCGAAAGCACCAAGCTCAACGTGAGCACCAATATTGTCTGTCAAATACATTCTAGCACCAACTGCTAAACGAAAAGCTACAGGAAAAGCTATAGGAAACAAGTCTTCTTCTAATAAAAGATCTGTATCTTCAGTTTCAACTCCAGTCGAAACTCTAGTTCTAACACCTGATTTGTTTAAATTTTTGTATCCAGCTGCAAAACCTGCATAAGCATCAACACGATCGTTTTGTACGAGATGGTAATTCAATCTTAACATAATTCTAGATATCTTTTCTTTGTACTCATAGTTCATAGCAACATAATCATAAACCATTGTGGCTTCATTGTACTCATTACTCATATAACCATAACCGTATCCAGAAACTTCGTAGTTGAAATCAATTCCAATACCAAAGTTATCAGCAAGTAAATACTCAACTCTACCACCATAACTCAATTGACCACCATTTAAGTGCCCATTACCATCTCCATGATTCTCAGCAATCCCAGAATGCGCAAAAACGTTATTCCAGTTTGGAAATCCAATGTACGGATCAATAATAATGTTTCCTTGTCCAACCGGAGTCTGAGCAATTGAGGCCGTGCTTATTGTAAGCATCGCACCCATTAAGAATAAAACTTTTTTCATAAAAACAATTATTTGTTAATATTAGTAATGTACTCAATTTTTTTGCTTACATTTCAACTAACGTGTCAATTAGCATTATGACACGCAAAATGACTGTTAATAAGCTGTTATTTTATTCTTCTTTAAGATCCCATCAAGCCTTTTCTATTCTCAATTCTCTCTCTAATCTGTACTAATTGATTTGTTTTCGATTAAACCGCAAGTTTTTTATTTAATAGACATCTAAAAGAATTTAACATTACTTAAAATTAAAAAACTATGAAACACTCCTTGCTATTGAGTTGTGCATTTTCTTTTATGTTTGCTTGGTCGTCATTCGGTCAATCATTCGATGGATACGCACTCTACAATCTCCAAAATCAAAATACAACGTATTTAATTGACAAAGATCAAAACATTGCTCACTCATGGTCTTGTGCTGTTGCCTGTAACTATGCTGTATTGCTTAAGCCGAACGGAAACATCGTTAGAGGCGGGAAATATTCTGGCAATCAATTAACTGGCGCTGCTATTGGTGGAATGGTTCAAGAGATTGATCCTTCAGGAACTGTTGTTTGGGAATATATTTATTCGAATGCGAATCATTGTTCTCATCACGACATTACACTTTTAGATAATGGAAATGTAATCTTAACGGCTTGGGAAGTTAAAACAGCCGCTGAATGCACGCAAGCTGGTGTTCAGAGTCCCAATAGTAACGGGCAATGGCCAACTCATTTTATAGAGTTAGAGCCTGATGGAATTGGCGGCGCCTCAATTATTTGGGAATGGCACATGTTTGATCATTTCGTGCAAGACTATGACTCTTCAAAGGACAATTATGGAGTTGTTTCAGCTCATCCAGAATTAATGGATGTAAATCTACTTTCAGTCGGTGGAGGTGGAGGTGGAGGCGGCGGATATGATTGGTTCCACGTTAATGGAGTTGACTATAATGCAGTTTTAGACCAGTTGGTATTTAGTTCACGTTTTTTGAGTGAAGTAATTGTAATTGATCACAGTACAACATCAGCTGAGGCGGCTTCTCATTCCGGAGGTAATTCTGGTATGGGAGGTGATTTTTTATACAGATGGGGTAAGCCGTCTAATTATGGTTCTGCGGGAGCTCAAACAATCGCTGCTGCTGCGCATGATCCAAGATGGATTACTGATGATGGACGACCAAACGGTGGAATGATTCAATTCTTCAATAATAAAGGTGGTTCAGGTAATTCTTCGGTGATTGACGCAATCTCAGCACCTGAATCAGGATTTATATATACGATGACAGGAAACTCTTATGGTCCTTCTAATTATGACTGGAGACATGAGTGTTTAGCTAGTTCAACAGGACAATCTTCACACAATAGAATGTCAAATGGAAATACCTTTGTTAACGTTTCAAACGAGTATATGTATGAGGTTGATGCAAATGACAACCTAATTTGGCAATACAATGCAGGCCCAACGAAAGCATTTAGATATGAATGCGGAGATGCAGGAGTCATTGCTCTTCTTGGAGTGGACCCATGTAATTTACTTTCTCTTTCTGAAGAAACATTAGGCGGAATACAATTTTATCCAAATCCTTCGAAGACGGGTGTCTTTACTATCGATGGTGTGAATGTTTTGGATCAAGATGTACTTATCACTGTTGTTGACATTTATGGAAATGTTGTTTTTGAAATGAACAATGCACAAGATATTGATTTGTCAGCGATGACAAGCGGCGTTTATTTTGCAACATTAAATTTTGGAGGTAAAAGAACCGTTACTAAAAAATTATCTTTAGTGCGATAGCATCTTGAAATCTAAAATCTACATAACCCTTTTGTGCATCATTTCTTTTGGTGCAAGTGAAAATCTGATTGCACAATCGGATTTTTACACAATAGATCATATCCCGGAAATTCGACTGCAATTCACGCAGTCGAATTGGGATGAAATCTTGGATAGTCTTTACCTTTTGGGCGAAGATTTCCGACTTGGAGCAGATTGCACAATTGATGGAATTGCCTACGATAAAGTAGGAGTGCGCTATAAAGGATTTAGTTCTTACAGTTCCAGTAGAAATAAAAACCCATTAAACATTGACCTCGATTATGCTTTTTCAGAGCAAGCGCACCAAGGGTTTCATAAAGTTAAATTGAGTAATGTCATTCAAGATCCCTCGTTTGTTCGGGAAGTTTTGTCCTATGAGGTTGCACGGAAATACATGCCCGCATCGAAAGCAAATTATGCAAATGTGTACATCAACGATACCTTAATAGGACTCTATACGAATGTTGAAGCCGTAAATGGAAAGTTCTTAGACGAACACTTTGGGTCGAGCAACACGACTTTTGTTAAAGGAAATCCAGAAACCATTGATTTGAACGGGGAGAACGCTAATCTTGGAAATTCTCCAGGAGCCGAGACTTATGATTACCACTCGTTGTACAATATGAAATCGACGGGATCCAAGGATTGGGATAATCTTTACGAATTCATCGATGTTTTGAATACAGATCCAAACAATGTCGGGTCTTTATTGAATATCGATAGAACTCTGTGGATGCATGCTTTTAATTACAGCGTTATAAATTTCGATAGTTATGTTGGCTATGCTCAAAACTATTACCTGTTTCAAGATGTGAACGGCCAATTTAACCCGATTCTTTGGGATTTAAACATGTCTTTTGCAAGTTATAGATTAACGGATGCTTCTGACCATTGGGACGGGTTAACCATTGCAGAAGCCAAAACAATTGATCCTCTTCAACATTTAAACAGCTTCTCAGTTCAGCCTAGACCTCTAATTACCAACTTAATTCAAAATCCGATGTACGAAAGAATGTATATCGCGCATTTGACCACAATTATTGAAGAGAATTTTGACAATGGACTTTTTGAAACGAGAGCTTCATATTTCCAAAGCCTTATTGATGTTAGCGTTCAGGCTGACACGAATAAGTTTTACTCGTACATGGATTTCATTGAAAATTTGGATTCAACTGTTTCTGATTTGGTTGATTACCCCGGAATCGTAGATTTAATGGAGGATCGATCGGATTATATTTTATCCTACCCAGGTTATCAATACCGACCTGAATTTATCAGCGTGGATGTTGTCAATCCATATGCGATTGCTGGAGATGAGCTGTGGATTTCGGCAGATCTAACGGGGACGCTAAACGATGTATATTTGGCATATCGATTTGCAGAAACTGAAGTTTTTTCTGTTATTCAAATGAGCGATGATGGTTTGCATCAAGATGGTGGATCGGCTGACAATATGTTTGGAGCAAAAATCGAAAATGCATCCAATCTTGTTCAATATTACATTTATGCTGAAAATGACTCTTCGGGTAGATTTGCCCCAGAAAGAGCGGCGTATGAATTCTTCGAGCATGAATCCCCAATTCGATTTCAGGATCTTGTTATCAATGAAGTGATGTCGGCAAACTCAATTCTCCTTGATGAAAATGACGAATACGACGATTGGCTCGAGTTGTACAATACGACTGACTATTCAATTTCATTGAACGATCTGTATTTATCAAATGATCCTGCAAACTTGACCAAATGGGGACTCCCATCTGCGGTATTGGGAAGTGATAGATATGCTCAAGTTTGGTTAGATGATTCTACACAAGGCGCCTACCACGCAAATTTTCATTTGGACGATTCAGGAGATTCGCTCTGGCTTTCATACGGCAATGGAACTGTCATTGATTCAATGGTTTTGGGCCAACAATACAATGCCACTTCTTTTGGTCGGTTTCCAAATGGAACAGGAAATTTTGTTGAAATGGTTCCAAGTCCTCTGGAGCTGAATGGAGATCAAGTTTTCGCAATTGTTTCTGACGGTGTTTTCATTTTTCCAAATCCAACGAGTAACGCATTCAATATTAAAACCAATAAAGACGTTGATTATACTGTTGATTTATATTCTATTCATGGTCGAAAGGTCATGGGAACAAGAACGTTGGAAGGAAATGGTCAAATCACAATCGATTCAAGCAATTTAGCGAATGGCATTTACTTGGTACATGTCAGTTATAATGAAGAAAGTGCCACGAAAAAAATAATGATAACCCACTAAACTTAAGAACATGAAAATTCAATTAATTGCCGCGTTTGCGGTCACTTTAGTCAGCGGAATACATGCTCAGACTTTTACAAATTACACAACTGCCGATGGGTTGTTGAGCGACAATGTTAGCGCTTTAGACATTACTGCGAGTGATGTGATTTGGTTTGGAACTCAAAATGGAGTATCTGTTTTCGACGGGTCAAGCTGGACAGATCACACGAATGCAATTGATGCAGGATTGGTGGACAACAACATTACCGCTGTTTTAACACAATCGAACGGCGATGTTTGGGTTGGAACTGACTTTGGTGCATGTATTTATGACGGAACGAGTTGGACGACATTTACAACGGCTGATGGATTGGGAAACAATCAAATCAAATGTATCGAAGAAGATGCGAATGGAGACGTTTGGTTTGGAACCAATAACGGAGCTTCTTTCTACGACGGAACATGGACAAATTTTGGAACAGCTGATGGACTTCCGTTTGGCGGCGTTTCTGCTCTTGAAATCATGGCGAATGGCGATGTTTGGATGGGATCAGGATTGGGTGGGATTATGATTTGGAACGGTTCAGCCTTTGCACCAATAACATCTTCTGACGGACTGATTGACGATCGAATTAGAGCAATGAGAAACACAACTAACGATAAAAGATGGATTGGAACTTCGGAAGGAATAACGGTTTTGAATAGCTCAAACGTTCAAGAAACAAATTATACAATCATGTATACTTTGCCAGCTCCAGATACATTGAACCCAATTGAAGATTTGGAAATCGATGGTAATGGAAATATTTGGATTGGAGTCTACGTTGATTACCTTGTCACAGAAGGTGGCGTGGTTGCTTTTGATGGAAGCACTTGGACAGAATACCATGTTTCTGACGGCCTTGTTGGTCCAGTTATTAGAGCTTTGGATATCGATAGCGAAAATTCTGTTTGGGTTGCAACGAGTACTGGTGTGAGTAAAATTTCAAATCATTCAGTGAGTGTAATGGACTTAGAATCAAACGAAGAGTATGTTTTATTTCCAAACCCAGCAACGGATAAAGTTTCGATTAGGTACCCAGAAGAAACGGATGAAAGTGAAGCTTATATTGTCAATGCATCAATGCAACTGGTTGAAATGTTTCAGTTCACGGCTGGAGCCAAGGAAATTCAAGTCTCCACGAAGCATTTAAGTAGAGGAATCTATTTTGTTCGAACAAATGGAGTGACAAAGAAGTTGATTCTCAATTAACGTTAAGAATTGCTAAACCTAAGGCCCCGTTTCACTTCAACTGAGATGGGGCTTTTTTTTAACTCCAAATTACAACGCACAGCCATTCGAATACCGCCAAAGGCAGCCACGAAGTGAATCGAACAATTAAATAATCTATACAGCTACATCATTTTCTCTCAAAGCATCATTCAACGATGTCTTCAAATCGGTAGACGCTTTCCGTTTACCAATAATTAATGCACACGGAACGTTGAATTTACCCGCTGGAAACTCTTTTTCGTAAGATCCTGGAATTACAACACTGCGCTCAGGAACATAACCTCTAATTTCTATTGGCTCACTTTCAGTAACATCAATGATTTTTGTCGATTTCGTTAAAACCACATTGGCACCAAGAACAGCTTCTTTGCCAATATGAACACCTTCAACCACGATACATCTCGATCCGATAAAAGCACCATCTTCGATAATTACAGGAGCCGCTTGAAGAGGTTCAAGAACACCACCGATTCCAACACCGCCGCTTAGGTGAACGTCTTTTCCAATTTGAGCGCAAGATCCAACTGTCGCCCAAGTGTCAACCATTGTTCCAGAATCCACATACGCTCCGATGTTAATATAAGAAGGCATCATAATTACACCTGGTGCAACAAAGGCTCCATAGCGAGCAACCGCATGAGGGACGACACGAACTCCTAATTCAGCATAATTCGTTTTCAATTTCATTTTATCATGAAACTCAAATGGTCCAACTTCAATTGTTTCCATTTTTCGAATCGGGAAGTACATTACAACAGCTTTCTTTACCCACTCATTAACTTGCCATTTACCATTTTCTAGCGGTTCCGCAACTCTAAGCCGCCCTTTGTCAAGATCTTCAATCACGGCTTCAATCGCCTTAATTGTTTCTGGGTCTTTCAATAACTCCCTGTTCTCCCAAGCTGTTTCTATAATGGATCTCATATCTTCAATAATTATGTCGCAAAGATAATTGGATTTTTGGATCGGCCTTTTAGATATTAGAGTGTTAGACCATTTTAACATCCAACATACAAATTCTAATATCTAAAAGGCGCAGCCGATCTAACAATCTAATTATCTTTGTTCCATGAGTAAAGTTTTATCCATTGACTTCGGTCTTAAAAGAACAGGACTAGCAATCACAGATGACGCTAAAATGTTTGCTTTTGGACTAGATACGGTTGAATCAAAGGTGCTTATGGATAAAATCACTAGTCTTGTGAAGGATGAAAAAGTAGATGAAATTGTAATTGGATTACCAAAACGATTGAATAACGAAGATTCACATGTCACCGAAAACGTTCGGCTACTTAAAGAAGCGGTTGAGAACAAGTTTCCATTATTGACAGTAGCGTTATTGGACGAACGATTCACTTCAAAAATGGCTTCTAGTGCGATGCATACGGCAGGAGCGACGAAAAAACAGAAGAAGGAAAAAGGCCTAATAGACAAGGTGAGTGCAACGATTATTTTGCAGTCTTATCTGGATGGTAAATAAATAAAGACCACATTAGAATAAATCACGGAGATCATACCTTTCGAAATCCGAACCAAAGCATTAATTTTACAGTACAATTAAAGAGTATGATTTTACCAATTTTAGCTTACGGTGATCCCATTTTAAAAAGAGAAGCCGAAGATATAGAAGAAGGGTTTCCTGATCTTAAGGAACTCATCGATAATATGTTTGAAACGATGTATGGAGCATCTGGTATAGGCTTGGCAGCTCCGCAGATTGGAAAGTCCATTCGTCTTTTCATTGTCGATGGAAGTCCATTTGCCTATGATCAGGAAGAAGATGAGAAAGAAGATCCTCGAGCAGTGGGTATGGAAAATTTCAAAAAAGTTTTCATCAATCCAATCATCGAAAGTGAGACAGGAGAGAAATGGGGGTTTTCAGAAGGATGCCTTTCAATTCCAACAATCCGGGAAGAAGTTTTTCGTCATGAGACAATTTTAGTGTCGTATTACGATGAAAATTGGGAGCTAAAGGAAGAATCATTTGATGGTTATAAAGCAAGAATCATTCAACACGAATACGATCACATTGATGGAATTTTATTCACAGATCATGTTACTCCGTTGAAGAGAAGATTACTTTCAAAGAAATTGCAAAACATTTCTAAAGGGGATGTGAAAGCAGATTACAAAATGAGATTTCCTGCACGTAAAAAAGCACGATAGATGAAATTTTTACTAACAGTATTTATCTTAACCATTCTTCTTTTTTCCTGCGCCCAAGATGTCAATGTAACTTCTAAAGAAAAGGTGAAGAATGAAATTTCAGATCAAGAAAAGCACGTTTCCAAGCTTTCTAAGGATCTTGAAAAAAGAAAAGAAACGGTCTTGGCCAAAGGAGAGTTAGTAGATGTTCTCTTGAGTTTTCATCAAAAATACCCTAAGGATGATTATTCAGCCAATTGCCTTTCAAAGGTTGTTATGCTTTCCACTGGATTAGATGATGTCGACATGGCAACAGCTTATGCCGATACTTTAATTGATAAATACCCTAAGTTTGTAGACCGTTCTCAAATCATTGAAATTCAAATTGTAGCCTATGAAATTTCAATAACCCCAAGAGATACAGAGAAAATCAAAAAGTATTTAAATCTTTGGTTAAAAGAGAATACGAAAGCAAATAAGGAAAAAATTTCTGAAATGAAATACCATTTAGAAAACGTGGAAACGCCTCTAATAGATAGACTCGGTGAAAATATGGTTGATTTAAATTAGGCCTGTTAACGATGTGTTAAAAAACATTTTAATCGGAATTGTTGCATTATATTTGGTACTGTATTTCGAAACTAAAAAAAAACAACAATATGAAAAAGGCATTATTTTCTTTACTAATGATTTTTGTAGCAGCAGCTGGAACTACAGCAATTGCACAAGAAGTTAAAAACGGAGCAAAACTTGATTTTGAAAAAGATGTTCACGATTACGGAACTGTTGAAAACGGTGGTAACGGTACATGTACTTTCGAATTCACTAATACAGGAAATGCACCTTTGATTATTTCAAACGCAAAAGGATCTTGTGGATGTACTGTTCCTTCTTGGCCTAAAGAACCAATCGCTCCTGGAGCAATGTCTAAGATTACTGTAAAGTATGACACAAAACGTCCAGGTGCTATTAACAAAAGTGTTACAATTACTTCTAATGCGGTGAATGAGCCAACGAAAGTTATAAGAATTAAAGGTAACGTTAAGGCGAAGCCAGTAAGTGGAGCACCAACGAATCCAGCCGGTCCTTCAAACAACTAAATTAGGCTATTTTATACGATCATAATTATAGCATTGAATTCCGCCCTTGTCTTCGGACAGGAGGCGGAATTTAGTATAGATAAGTCTGTACACAAATTTCCAAAGACCGCAGAAGGTGTTCTTCTAGAACATAATTACACAATTACAAACAGTCGAATTTGGTGGAGATGGAGTTTGCTACTTCGAAGTCACAAATACAGGCAATGCACCATTAATTCTTTCCAATGTAAAAGGTTCATGTCAATGCACAGTTCCAACTTGGCCGAAAGAACCAATTGTACCGCGTAGAACACCGAAAATTAAAGTGAAGTACAACACGATTAGAGCCGGGGAAATCAATAAAAGTGTTACGATTACTTCAAACGCTACAAACACACCAACGAAAGTTGTTCGGATAAAAGGAAATGTTTCAGCGAAGGCATCAGATTGAGTTCCTGTGAATAAGGGCGGATCGAAGAGTTAATAGGGTAATTATGAGTTATGGGTTGATTCCCAGATTAAATTAGACTGAAAGAATCAAAGTTTAAAAAAAATCATAACTCATCATCTCAAAAACATGTAAATCAACTTATAGTCCGTATTGAAAACTTATTAATATTTTGTTGCAATAAAATGTGTTTTAGCTTCGAGACTCCAAGAATAAATCGTATCTTCTTTTAATTTCGATATTTATTTTTGCCAAAGACTAAGTTTCGTTAGTTTTATACTTAGAATTTATACTACTATAAATTTCAGATTTAAATTGATATGCTAAATTCAGTGATTACAGGTTCGGGAGCTTATATCCCTGAGATAGTAGTGAAGAATAGCGACTTCATTACAAATGACTTCTTCAATGCATCAGGAGAGAAAATTGAAACTGACAGCAAAGAAATCATTCGAAAATTTCAAGAAATAACGGGTATTAATTCTCGACGTTATCTTCGAGAATCTCAATCATGTTCAGATATTGCAAGTATTGCAGGGAAGAATGCAATTGAAAATGCAGGAATTGATCCAGAAGAAATTGATATGATTATTGTGGCCCAAAACTTTGGTGATGTAATCAAAGGTTCACATCAATCCGACAATGTGCCAAGTATCGCATCTCGTGTAAAGCACCAACTGGGAATCAAAAATGAATTTTGCGTGCCTTATGATATTATATTTGGTTGCCCTGGCTGGGTTCAAGGAATGATTCAAGCACACATGTTCATTCAGTTGGGTGAAGCGAAAAAATGTTTGGTTATTGGATCGGAAGCGCTATCTAGAGTTGTAGATCCGAATGACAGAGATACTATGATATTTGCCGATGGAGCAGGAGCAGTTGTTCTTGAGGCAAAAGAAGAGAATGAAAGAAGAGGCATACTTACGCATGCAACTGTTTCACATACTCGAGATGAAAAGGACTTTTTATACATGGGAGAGAGTTATAAAAAGAACGATAATCCAATAAAGTACATCAAAATGAATGGGCATCGAATCTATTCATATGCGCTCACACAAGTTCCAGAGGCGATAAAATATTGTTTAGATAAAATAGATTTACACCTGTCTGAAGTGGATAAAATATTAATCCACCAAGCGAATGAGAAAATGGACGAAGCTATTGTCAAACGTTTATACCGAGCATTTAAATTAAACGACGTTCCAAAAGGTATTATGCCTATGACTATCGATAAACTCGGAAATAGCTCTGTCGCAACTGTTCCAACATTATACGATATGATAATGCGTGGTAAAATGTCAGAACATTCAATCAATAAAAATGATATAATACTCTTCGCGTCAGTTGGTGCAGGAATGAATATTAATTGTATTGCATACAAAAGCTAACAAGAGCCTCTTATTTATCAAGCATCGTCAAATGGATTTTTGAGTGAAGTTATGATACCGATTTACAAATTGTTAATATCTCTTCGATAATTGTCATCGCCAAAAATTGAATTTTCCTTAGCTTTACTTACGCTAAAAGCATTGCATGTATATAATATTTGATACAGAAACTACGGGTCTTCCCAGACAATGGAAGGCTCCGATAAGTGATACAGATAACTGGCCAAGAGTGGTTCAGATTGCATGGCAATTACACGATGACATGGGAACACTCGTCGAAAGCAAAGATTATTTAATTGCACCTGACGGGTACAATATCCCATACGATTCAGAACAGATTCACGGTATTTCAACAGCACTTGCGCTCGATCAAGGTGTGTCGCTTAAAGATGTTCTCGTTGAATTCAATGAAGACTTAGCGAAAGCAAAATTCGTCGTTGGACAGAATGTCAAGTTCGACTTGAATGTTTGGGGGTGTGAATACGTTCGTTATGAGATGGACACGCCAATGGGAGATATGGCTGTTCTCGATACGTGTTCGGAAGTTACGGCGAAATTATGTCAGTTGCCTGGAGGTAGAGGAGGTCGTTTTAAACTTCCAACCTTGTCCGAGCTTCACAAGTATTTGTTTGATAGTGCGTTTTCTGAGGCGCATAATGCCACAGCCGATGTTGAAGCGACAACGAGATGTTTCTTTGAATTGGTTCGAAGAGGTGTTTTCTTACCAGAAGAACTTCAGCAAGAAGAACGATATATTGAAAACTTTAAGGAATTCAATCCAAAACCAATTGGGTTAATCGGACTTGAACACCTTAATCTTAAGAAAGAAAGTGCAAAGCTTAAAACGGAATCGGATGCAGCCCAAGCAATTTCTGACGATGTGAAATCAGAAGTGCTAGGCGAACTTGCAGGATATTCGTTTGCACATCTCCACAACCATACACAGTTCTCAATTCTACAATCCACCATTAACGTAAATGGGTTGGTGAAGAAGGCAGGTGAACATAAAATGCGCGCTGTAGCTTTAACAGATACAGGAAACATGATGGCTGCATTTCACTTCGAAAGAGCAGTTGGGGCTTTCAATAAGGACATACAAGATAAAAGAAAAGAAGCCGAAGAAAAAGGCGAAGAATTTGATGGTGCTGAAATGATGCCAATCATTGGATGTGAATTTAACGTTTGCCGTGATATGCATGATAAATCCCAAAAAGACAATGGGTATCAAGTGGTATTGCTCGCGAAGAACAAGGCCGGTTATCACAACATGATCAAATTGGCTTCTATGGCATATACTGAAGGAATGTATTATGTTCCTAGGGTTGATAAGAAAGCAATTGAGCAATACAAAGAAAATATCATGGTGCTCACTGGGAACCTTTATGGTGAAGTGCCGAGTTTGATATTAAATGTTGGTGAAACGCAAGCCGAAGAAGCCTTGATTTGGTGGAAAGAGCAATTTGGTGACGACTTGTATGTTGAGATTATGCGACATGGGCAAGAGAACGAAGACCGTGTTAATGGAACGCTGATGAGTCTCGCGAGGAAACACAAGGTTAAACTGGTTGCGAGTAACAATACGTATTACGCAGATAAAAAAGATGCCGAAGCACACGATGTTTTACTGTGTGTGAAAGACAATAACCTCGTTTCTACGCCGATAGGAAGAGGTAGAGGATTTAGATATGGTTTGGATAACGAAGAGTATTATTTCAAGTCGCAAGAGCAGATGAAAGAATTGTTTGTGGATGTTCCAGAATCAATTAAAAGTATCGATGAAATTATTGATAAATGTGAACATTATTCATTGGCAAGAGAGGTTCTGCTTCCTGCCTTCGATATTCCTGCAGAATTTACAGATCCTTTGGATAAAGGGGATGGAGGGAAACGCGGTGAGAACAATTATTTACGTCATTTAACTTATGTGGGGGCTAAAGAACGTTACGGAGAAATAACTTCGGAAGTTTCCACTCGAATTGATTTTGAATTAGAAACTGTTACAAATACTGGATATCCAGGGTACTTCTTAATAGTTTGGGATTTCCTAGTAGCTGCGAGAGAAATGGGTGTTTCTGTTGGGCCTGGAAGGGGCTCGGCAGCAGGCTCTGTTGTGGCGTATTGTTTAAAGATAACGAATATTGATCCTCTTGAGTATGACCTTCTTTTTGAGCGTTTCTTGAATCCAGATCGTATTTCGATGCCGGATATCGATATTGATTTTGATGATGAAGGACGAGGCCGTGTTATCCAATGGGTAATTGATAAATACGGCTCAAATCAAGTGGCTCAGATTATCACCTATGGTACAATGGCCGCTAAATCGTCTATTAGAGATACGGCCAGAGTAATGGATTTACCGCTTTTTGACGCCGATAGAATCGCAAAATTAATTCCGGACATTTCATTGAAAAAACTGTTCGGTTTATCAGATCCCGAGCTTCGAGATAAGTTAAAAAACAACCAAGAAGATATTCAGAGAGCGAATGAGCTGAAGGTCATTGCTCAAGGCGCTGATCTTTCTGCTGAAGTCATTAACCGTGCGCGAGAACTCGAAGGATCTGTTCGGAATACTGGAATTCACGCCTGCGGAGTAATTATCACTCCCGATGATATTACGAATTACGTTCCCGTTGCGCTGGCGAAGGATTCACAAATGTATTGCACGCAATTCGATAACTCGGTTGCAGAAGACGCAGGATTACTGAAAATGGATTTCTTGGGATTGAAAACATTAACGCTTATTAAACATGCAGTGCGTAATGTGAAATACCGTCATCCAGATGTCGATTTGGTTCCCGATGATTTCCCAATTGACGATGAAAAAACATACGAGCTTTTTCAGAAAGGTGAAACCGTAGGGATTTTCCAATATGAATCTGCTGGAATGCAGAAATATATGAGGGAATTAAAACCGACTGTATTTGCCGATTTAATAGCAATGAACGCCCTTTACAGACCGGGGCCGCTTGAATATATTCCGTCGTTTATTAAACGTAAACACGGCGAAGAAGAAATTATCTATGATGTTGACGCTTGCGAAGAGTACTTAAGCGAAACGTACGGAATTACGGTTTATCAGGAGCAAGTAATGCTTCTTTCGCAAAAGCTCGCGGGATTCTCAAAAGGGGAAGCCGATACCCTCCGTAAAGCGATGGGTAAGAAGCAAAAGTATATTCTAGATAAAATGAGACCCGCGTTCCTGGAGCGTGGTGGCGAGAATGGACACAATGTTGACGCACTTGAAAAGATTTGGCGGGATTGGGAGGCTTTTGCATCCTATGCATTTAACAAGTCGCACTCTACGTGTTATGCTTGGATTGCCTACCAAACGGCCTATTTAAAAGCAAATTATCCTGCTGAATATATGGCGTCTGTGTTGAGTAACAACATGAGCGACATCAAGCAAGTAACCTTCTTTATGGAGGAATGCAAGCGGATGGGAATTGAAGTTCTTGGACCCGATGTTAATGAATCCATTCATGAATTTACAGTGAATGCTGCTGGAGCCATTCGGTTTGGTTTGGGTGCTATTAAAGGATTGGGATCGGCTCCCGTAGATGAGTTGATTTCGACACGAAATGAAGGTGGAAACTTCACCAGTATTTTTGACCTTGCCAAACGCGTTAACCTTCGGGTTTGTAGTAAAAAGGCATTTGAAAGTATGGCTTATGCCGGTGGTTTTGATGGGTTCACAAAAATTCACAGAGCGCAGTATTTCCAAGAAGGAAAAAACCAAAGAACGTTTTTAGAAAGTGTTGTTCGTTTCGGATCGAATTTTCAAGATGCTGAAAACTCAACGCAAACATCTATTTTTGATCAAGGATCAGGAGAATCTTTGCCCGAACCACTTGTTCCAGAAGCTGAAGAGTGGGGAAATATCTACGCGTTGAACAAGGAAAAAGAAGTTATTGGAATCTTTATTTCTGGGCATCCGTTGGATGATTTCCGACTGGAAATTGATTCGTTTTGTAATGGATATGTAGGTATGCTAACCAACATGGAAGAGCACCGAAACAAAGACGTTTTGATTGCCGGAATTGTATCGGATGCGGAACATCGTTTTACCAAAAAAGGAGATCCTTTTGGAACCATCACGTTGGAGGATTACAACGATTCGTACAAGATCTTCCTGTGGAGAGAAAATTACTTGAAGTACAAACATTTCTTAAGCCCAGGAACATTCGTAGCGATAAAAGGTAGAGTAGAAGTGCCACCGAGAAGATCCGAGTTGGAATTCTCTATTCATTCTATTGATCTACTACAAACACTTAAAGAAACCAAAGCGAATAGCGTTCACTTGAAAGTTTCAACGAAAGATTTGGATCAAATAATGATTACGGATTTGAACAAACTCTTCCTCGAAAATGAAGGAGAATGCCCCGTGCACTTCACGATTTTTGACCCCTTAGACGGCGTTGAGGTAAGAATGCCTTCCAAGACGATTAAGATTGGTGTGAGCAATGAGATCTTTAAGAAATTACAAGATTTTGAGTTGGAGTTTGAGATTAAGTAAGTTCTCTGAAGTGAAAAGGAATGGAGTACTTTGTTTGCTTATAGTGCATATAGAGTAGTTAAAACCAACTGCCCACTCCTGAAAATAAAGCATAAAAACCATTTTTGAAAATTGTCTACTTCGCGGCAATTACCCAAAACAATTCAAATAGTTTAATACTTAATATCAATTGAATCTTCAGTTATCACTATTAAGAAGTTCTGGTACTGTATTAAAACAACCCGAACAAATCCCTCAACTGAATCAATTCATCGACTTTATTTGCGCTTCCAGATTGTTGAAATGAGGCAATCAAATTCGTCAACATTCGCGTTAAGATCGCTGAATTCGAGCACGGTTCAAAATATTCTCGACTTTCAGGCTTGTTCAAACCATTCAAGAATTCCTTGATTTCGTTTTCATCAAAGATTCCTCCTCTAGAGAACGCATTGATGTAGAACAATCCACCGTGAATATTTTCGGTATTAATAATTGGATTAATGTTGTCTTCGTCCAAGTACGCTAATACAAAGTGATTAGGGAGGTTCACGCCGTAAACCGGCATGTCGAGTGATTGGGCAATAATAGAGTAGACCAAACAAAGACTTAAAGGATTTCCCTTTTTTGTTTCTAGCACAACGTTAATGAACGAATTCAAAGGTGAATGAAAATCTTTTGAGTTTCCAGTGAATTTATATTTGCCGTAAAACACCTTGTTGAATACACGAACCTTTTCATAAGCTGTTTGGTGTTCATTGAGCTCCAGCCAAATATCTTTTCGAATGTCTTGAATTGCGTTTCTAACATCTTGATCGTCTTGATTCGGATATTGAAACTTAGAAATGATCAACGAACCCTCCAACAAATCTTTATGTGGGGATTCAATCCAATCTTTTAACGCCGATTTTATTGATTTGAACTGAATGTCGTGAATTAGATCTTCAATACGCGATTGAAATAACAATCCATAATCTTCTTCCTCCCAAGATGTTTCCAAGAATGGAATTGCATCCGTTCCGTGTCCCATTAATTCATCACGAACGTGTTCAAAGATGTTTTCGTCTGGGTCTTCGATTAATTGTATTAGAGCCTGTATGGATTTTTCATTTTTCACACCTACAAAATTAACGCTGTATTTCACTTGTTTCTGGCATGTCGAAAAAACTTTTGAATGCCAATTTGTTAATTATGTGAATAAAATACAAAAAAAGTGAAACCTTTTAGATACAAATGCGTTTACTATATCACGGATCAATTATTAACAATTACAGGTTAGTAGAGGGGGTATCGTTTCGACGAAGCCCCCTTTTTTTTTGTTTTTAACTTCTTGAACGGTTTTGGCATGGAATTAGTTTATACTCTTTCAAACCAAAAAATCAAATTATGAAGTTATCAATGACACTGTCGATAATGCTAATAGCAGTATTCGCGCAACATAAAAGATCAATGGATCAACTTTAACAGCCGTTTCAAAGAAGCTTTGTTTTGTTTGCTTTCAATGGCCTTGTAGATCTTGTTTTTCTCATGCGTTGTTAAGTGCCATGAAAGTGAAATGTAATCCGATTTCTTTTCCAATAAATTGAAGGAAACCACGTCAACCGGGAACTCCATCGACTTTACGCCGATTTTTATTAATTCATCTTGGTTGTAATCTTGAACCCGCGGGAAGTTTTTGTACATGTTGCCAAATGGTAAGAAAAGCTTGTCCAAGAAGGATACTTGGTGAAATGTTTCTTCTTCAAATACTTTTTTAACATCTCGAATCTGAAGAACAATAACACCTGATGTATTCTCTGCGATCCAACCTTCCAAAACATCTAAAAATTGAATCATTGTTTTTCCACCGTAATTGTCCCGAATTCCGGCATCCATTAATTGTATTTCTGGTGTTGTTGGAAGTGTAATCATCGGCATCACAAAGGGAAAGTGGCACTTGCTCTAAGTACAGTGCTAAATTGCAGATTGTTAACATTTTGATTGTTTAACAAGCTTTGGATGTCGATGTTCTCGCACGAGTTCGACAGTTCGGCAGTGGCATTTGCTCCACTTGTTATGAAATTTGTCGGTTGAGAGCTAATGAAAAGCCTCCGGCCATCATTGATGATCGTTGGGGTGAAAATCATTGTAGGGATGGTGCCCTTCTTTTCGTATTGGGTGTAATAACCTAAGTTATGCTTGAGCGCACCGTCCGTACTTTTATGCAGTTGCGACTCAAATGCGTTATAATCAATTGAAAAGGGAAGAAGGCCCTTGTAATGTCTATTATGTTCCAGTCTTGATCGTTTATTCTCATTACTATCTAGTATAACGATAAAAAGTGAGGTGAGATCAGTTTAGAAGGTTATATTTCCTCGTATTTACTGAGTAGTTGAGTAAAGCCTGAAGGTGGTTGTGTCGGACGCATATCGTCTTTCGATACAAACACCAAAGTTGTGTTGCCAGTAGCGATAATTCGGTCTTCAATTCGAATAGCATAATTAAAGATCAGTCGTGCGCCTTTCATTTCTGTTATTCTCGTTTCAATCTCAAGGAGGTCATCATATTTTGCGGGAGCCTTATATTGGACGTCCATTGTTGAAACTGGAAGCATATATCCCTGCTCTTCAAGACTCTTATAACTCATTCCAACAACTCTTAAAGCTTCAACTCTTCCGATCTCGAAATATTGAGCGTAATTTCCGTAGTAACAATATCCCATTTGGTCCGTTTCACTATAACGAACTCTTAGTTCTACAATTTTGCTAAAAAATGTCTTCATTGTTTATAAGTATGATTATAAAATTAAGTAGACTTTTCTTTTTGAGGTGCAAATTAAACACAAAATTTAGTACCGCTCTTCGAGTGATGAGTTCACTTAGATAGCATAGGATACTGACAGCTAAAGAGTTATTTATGTTATATTACATATGTTGTTAGAATGTGTCGATTATGTTAAATTTTATAGAAGTAAAACTTTTAATAAAATCAACCCCTAAACGACTTTTTTCTTAACTTTATTATGTAAATATTTGTCATCACAAGAACGAACAACCTACAAGAACGAATAACCTGCAAGAACGAATAACCTAACTACTAAAGTTACTGGATTTAATCACTCAGTTTCTTAACGTTAATAACCAAAAAAACTATGAGCAAAAATCACGAAGCAGTTTGGGACGCGTGTCAGAAAGTTATAAAAGATAACGTTTCATTACAGGCCTTTAAAACGTGGTTTGAACCTATAGTTCCAGTAAAGCTGGATCAAGATGTTTTGACGATTCAAGTTCCTTCTCATTTCTTTTATGAGTGGTTGGAGGAAAACTATATAACACTATTGAAAAAAGTAATCAAAAAAGAACTAGGGGCAGAAGGACGTTTGGAGTATAGTATTATAATGGAAAATAATACAACGAATTCCACACCTTATACCGTGAAACTTCCAGCATTAAATAAGAAGGCACTTCGTAACGCTCCAGTTTCTATGCCGATTAATGTAAACGAAAGCCAAATCCGTAACCCTTTCATAATTCCTGGATTGAAGAAGGTAAATGTTGATTCTAATTTGAATCCATCGTATTCTTTCGATAATTTTGTTGAAGGTGATTGTAACAGATTGGCAAGAGCTTCTGGATATGCCGTAGCTAATAAGCCTGGAGGTACTGCATTTAACCCATTATTGATTTATGGTGGGGTTGGACTTGGGAAAACGCACTTGGCACATGCTATTGGAATTTCTATCAAGAATCAGTTCCCAAACAAAACTGTTCTTTACGTTGGTTCTGAAAAATTCGCACACCAATTTATTGATGCGATTAAGAATCAAACAACAAATGATTTTATTCACTTCTATCAAATGATAGATGTGTTAATTATAGATGATGTCCAATTCTTTTCTGGAAAAGAGAAAACACAGGACGTATTCTTTCATGTTTTCAATCACTTACACCAAAACGGGAAGCAAATCATTTTAACAAGTGATAAGCCACCTGTAGAAATGCAAGGAATGGAACAACGTTTATTGTCTCGTTTTAAATGGGGGCTTTCAGCAGACTTAAGTGCACCGGACTTGGAAACAAGAATGGCGATCTTAGAAAAGAAAATGTATGGAAATGGAATTGACCTTCCAAAAGATGTAGTTGAATACCTTGCTTACTCGATCAATACGAATGTTAGAGAGATGGAAGGCGCCCTAAATACTTTGTTAGCGCAAGCTTCATTGAATAAAAAAGCAATCACTCTTGAATTGGCTAAGCAAATGGTTGACAAATTCGTTAAGAACACTGCTCGTGAAGTTTCAATTGAGTACATCCAGAAAGTAGTTTGTGATTATTTCGATCTTGCTTTAGAGATCTTAAAATCGAAAACAAGAAAGAGAGAGGTTGTTCAAGCAAGACAAATTTCAATGTATTTTTCAAAGAAGATGACGAAATCATCTTTGGCAAACATTGGAGCGCATTGCGGAGGCAAAGATCATGCGACAGTTCTTCATGCTTGTAGAACGGTAACCAACCTGTCAGAAACAGATAAGCAGTTCAGAGCTTACTTAGAAGACTTGGAAAAGAAATTGACGATTCAATAATATAAGATATAAGAAAAAATCCGATCTCGGTTTAACCGAGATCGGATTTTTAATGCGCTTAACTTTTCTCGTTTCGATCTGAGTAAAGCTTATTGAATGATTATTTTGTCTGAATGAATAACTTGGTCGTCTGTAATTACAGTGTAGAAATACATTCTCGGGATGTGCATTTCTCTTGAGAACGATGCTGAACTATTTATAGCTCGTTCATTTCCGAATTTCTTTTATCGACTCGTTTAAAGCTAAGTAAGTCTAATCATTTCCAACGTGAATCCATTGACGTCCTTCATTATTTCCTCCTCCGCGAACTTTAAAATCTGGAAAAGCTGTTTGAAAGAGTTTTGCTGTGTTGTCTAAATAGTTCACAGTTATATTGGCGTGCTCTAAGTATACATTTTGCGTTTTTATAATTGTTTATGAATCAAATATCAAGGTTTATAACTATCAGATAAATTGATATTAGATATTTAATTATAGAATTAATCTAGATTTTATAAATCTTGTTGTTAACAAATATTATCAATTGCTTGCCAAATCTGCTTCCAGAATTTAACGCTTTTTTGTATATTCAAAGAAACAATTCAAATCACAAACCAAATGATAGAACAAGAATTAATTATACCAATCGTAATCGCCTTCATCGCGTTATTACTGATTTTTAAAGCGGTAATCATGGTGACGGAACAATCAGCTTATATTATCGAACGGTTCGGTAAATTCAACAGAACAGCCCACTCAGGATTGGGATTTATTATTCCTTTTGCAGATAGAAAAGCTGCCGCTGTTAATCTTAGGGTGCAACAACTGGATGTCACCATTGAAACGAAAACCAAGGATGATGTATTCGTGAATCTCCAAGTTTCAGTTCAATACTCTGTAGTGAGAACAATGGTTAAGGAGGCTTACTATTCGTTAGAGAATCCGAAGAATCAGATTTCATCTTATGTTTTTGATGATGTTCGAGCTGAGGTTCCAAAGTTGGATTTAGATGATGTTTTTGCTAAGAAAGACGATATCGCGAATGCAGTTCAAAAGAACATTGCTCAAAGTATGGATAAGTACGGTTACAGTATCGTTAAGGCCTTGATAACTGATATTGATCCTGATCATAAGGTAAAAGAATCGATGAACAGAATTAATGCTGCAAAACGTGAAAGAGAAGCGGCGCTAGAAGAGGCCGAGGCTGGTAAGATTCGCATCGTGAAGGAAGCAGAAGCGGAAGCAGAAGCAAAGCGTTTGTCAGGGCAAGGTATTGCGCAACAACGTTTAGAGATTGTACGTGGATTCAAAGAGTCTGTTGAGGATTTCAAGAAATCATTGGATACAGTTACGCATGAGGAAATTATGCAATTTGTATTAATGACACAGTATTTTGATACGATTAAAGATATTGGAGCGAACTCCAAGAATTCTTCCATTTTAATGCCTCACTCTCCAGGCGGAATGAAAGATTTCCAAGATCAAATAATTCAAGGAACCTTAGTTGGAGGGAAGCTTAAGGAAAGTATAAGCGAAGAGGATTAGATAATTTTAAGGAATAAAAAAGGCGTCCCAATAGCTATCGGGACGCCTTTTTTATAGATAGTGGTCTACTTTTTTATCAGCTTAGATCGGTATACTTTGTCTTTAGATGTAATCGTTATAACGTAAATGCCATGCGATTCATTTGTAAGATCAAGATCAAATCTATTTCCTCCTCTTACTGCATCTAGTTTTGTATTGACGATTGTTTTTCCGTCAACTCCAATTACATTTAGCACAACTTGGCCCTTATAGGTATTAATAGCAATGGGTTTGAGTTGGGTGATAATCCACAATTATTGATTTTTCTTTGGTCAAGAAAGAGGCGTTTTCAAACCGAAAAAATTTCAAATGCGGAAAGGTTAAAATTATGTAACATTGCAACAGTTGAAAATCATATTTATTGTCAATAGAATCCACATACAAAACGTTGAAGAATAGGTCCGAAGGACTTTATAAAGAAAAGGGTTCAAAATTTATCGGTATTGTTCAAGCTTGTTATTCTGAAGAAGAGGCTAAAAGTTTGATGAAGACTTGGGGTAAAGAACACAGTCAGGCCGGACATCTTTGTTATGCGTATCGATTTGGAGTTGATAAAAAGGTGTTTAGAGCCAATGATGATGGTGAACCAAGTAATTCTGCAGGGCCGCCTATTTTAGGACAAATTTCAGCATTTGACTTGTCCAATGTATTAATTGGTGTTGTTCGATATTATGGCGGGACGAATTTAGGCGTAGGTGGATTGATTGGTGCGTACCGATCTGCTGCTAAGGAGGCCGTAATTAATGGTCAAATTGTTGAATTGGAAGTTTTCGAGTGGGTGAAAGTCAGTTTTGAGTATATAGATATGGTGAAAGTGATGAATATTCTAAAGAGGCATCAATTGAAGATGATAGATACTATCTTTGAAGTCAGTTGTGAATTGACGACAAATTTAAAGTTGGATTTTGCAGAATCAATTCAAAAGGAGTTGAAAGGAAACGAGACAGTTAAAATAGAATCAAAAGGAATACATTAAGATGAAGTTATTAGAAGAGTTAGTGTCGATTCGATCAGCGGCCAGTGATGAGTCAAAAATGGCTGAATTCATTAAGGATTATGTGACTTCAAATTCGAGCAATTGGAAAGTACAGCCGAAAATTGTATCGGGCAATGGTTTTCAAGACTGTGTAATTTTAGTTTTCGGTGATCCAAGAACAGCCATCTATGCGCACATTGACAGTATTGGTTTCTCGACAGGTTACGACAAAGAACTTATAAAAGTCGGTGGGCCAAGATTAATTGATGGAATGCAATTGGTTGGTTCCGATAGCCAGGGTGAAATTGAAACTGAGCTTATGTTGATTGAATCGGTAGATGGCGAAATAAGCATTCAATACGTGTTTGACAGAGAGATTGATCGAGGAACTTTATTGACGTTTAAGCCTGATTATAGAGAAACTGATGAGTACATTCAATCGCCATATTTGGACAATAGATTGGGTGTTTGGAATGCATTAAAAGTATCCGAAACATTGGAGAATGGCGCCATTGTATTTTCTACATATGAGGAGCATGGGGGGAATTCAGTTGGATTCTGCGCCAATTACCTTTTGAAAACATTCGGTGTTCGTCAATCCTTAATTTCAGATATCACATGGGTAACACACGGTGTTGTTCATGGTGGTGGCGTTGCAGTTTCAATGAGAGATCAAGGGCTTCCTAGACGTTCGTATTTAAATAAAATTATTGGTCTTGCTCGAGAGTCAGGAATTCCCTTTCAATTGGAAGTAGAATCTGCTGGAGGCAGTGATGGTGGAGTTTTACAAAAATCGGATTTACCTATCGACTGGTGCTTTATCGGAGCCGCAGAGGACAATGTTCATACGCCTGACGAAAAGGTATTTAAGGTTGATATTGAAGGAATGGTGGCTTTGTATGAGTACTTGATGGCGAAGCTTTAGGTTAAACGAATTCTGGTTAACTTTCTCGGAGGTCTTTGTTGTATTATAAACCTGAACTTATGAAGTTTCTCATTTGTATATTACTTTTTTCTTTTAATTCTAATGGTCAAGATTCTGGACTGATTGTTCTCGATGAAACATGGGGTTGGTGATCTTCTCAAACGAAGGTAGGATTCAAGCTAGTTTTACAATAAAAACTATCAAAAAAAGCCTCTCCCGAATTAACGAAAGAGGCTTTTAATTTTATTAAAGAATCCTTACGACGCCATTACTTTTGGAGCAGCAGACAAAATAGCCTCACTTGATCCGTTTTCGTATTGCGCGAAGTTTTTTACAAACTGATTTGCCAAATTATTGGCTACTTCATCGAATTTAGATTTGTCAGCCCAAGTATCTTTTGGATTTAAAATTTCAGACGGTACACCTTCACAAGAAGTCGGCATAGCCAATTCAAATATTGGTTGGTTTTTGAACTCAACGTTGTCCAATTGACCAGTCATAGCTGCTGTTATCATAGCACGAGTGTACTTCAATTTCATTCGCTCTCCAGTTCCGTATGATCCTCCAGACCATCCTGTATTGATCAACCAAACTTTGATATTTGTTCCTTCTAATTTTTCCCCTAATAACTCAGCATATTTCGCGGGGTGTAATGGCATGAAAGCCGCGCCGAAACAAGCAGAGAATGTTGTTTGTGGTTCAGTAACTCCCATTTCAGTTCCAGCAACTTTAGCCGTATATCCTGACATGAAATGATACATTGCTTGCTCTGTAGTCAATTTTGAAATTGGCGGCAATACACCAAATGCATCAGCAGTAAGGAAGAAAATGTTTTTTGGAGCTCCACCAACAGATGGAGTCATGATGTTGTCGATATGATCGATTGGATAAGAAACACGTGTGTTCTGTGTAATTGATCCATCCGTGTAATCAGGAGAAGAAGTTTCACCATCGAATCCTATGTTTTCTAAGATCGCTCCGAATTTAATCGCACCGTAAATCTGAGGTTCTTTTTCTCTAGATAAGTCAATTGTCTTTGCGTAACATCCACCTTCAAAGTTGAAAACGGTATCGTCAGCCCAACCGTGCTCGTCATCACCAATCAATCTTCTGTCAGTATCAGATGATAAAGTCGTTTTTCCAGTTCCCGAAAGACCAAAGAAAACGGCAGTATCTCCCTCAGTACCAATATTTGCTGAACAGTGCATTGATAAAACGTTCTTTTCATGTGGAAGAATAAAGTTCAATACTGAGAAAATACCTTTCTTGATTTCGCCTGTATATCCTGTACCACCGATGATGATCATTTTCTTTGTGAAGTTGATCACTGCGAAATTGTGTTGTCTTGTCCCGTCAATTTCTGGATCTGCCATAAACCCGGGAGCACATACAATATGCCACTCAGGGTTAAAGTCTTTGATCTCATCTTCTGATGGGCGCAAGAACATGTTGTGGGCAAACTGATTCGACCAAGAGTGCTCAGTTGTAACTCTTAGGTTTAATCTGTGGTTATCATCTGCACAAGCATAAGCATCGCGAATGTAAACATCTCTTCCGTTCAAATAACTCTTCATTCTATTGTAAAGAGCGTCAAATTTTTCTGGAGTAAATTTAATGTTGATGTCTCCCCACCAAACAGCGTTTTCAGTTTTTTCATCACAAACAACAAAACGATCTTTAGGTGAACGACCTGTAAACTCTCCTGTCTCAATAGCAAGTGCTCCAGTGTCTGTTAACATCCCTTCTCCGCTAATGATAGCGTGCTCTACAAGTTCCGCTGGACTCAAGTTCCAATACTGGTCTCCTAGACTGGTTAATCCGATTGATTGTTCTAAATTGGCATTTTTTCCTTTCTTACCAAATACATTCATAATGTCAGTTTAATTAGCTTTAAGCTTTTATTAACATTACAAATTTAAGGGATTCTGATTCTAATTCCTGTTCTCAGAGTGCAGAGTTTCCAACAATTCGGTAAAAAGATTGTTAACATTTTATCAAAATAAAATGAAACACCTCAGAAAAGGGCGTTAAATAAGGTCTCGAAGTGATTCAATTGCTGATCTTACATTCTTACGAACATCAAGAATATTTGCATTCATCATGTAGCATGGAGCAGTCACAATTTTATTTTTTGGATCAACTAAAATTTCTCGAACCGTTTTCATTTTTGTTAACATTCCAGTTTTCTCTAGTCCTCCAGTAAACCCCTGAATATCATAGGGTGATTCTTCTTTGTCCGTTCCAATTGTAAGTGTTGGCTCGATATCAGATCCCTCCAAGGCTTTTGCCAAAACGACAGGACTTACGCACAACGCTGCAATAGGTTTTCCAACATTAATCATGTTGATGATCAACAGCTTTACCTCTGGTAAAATTTTACCATCTGGACCGTTAAAGGCCCAATTTGTTAGGTTTTTTGCATTTCCAAACCCTCCTGGGATTACTAATGCATCAATATCAGCAGGGCTTATACTATTTATATCGTGAATGTCACCTCTAGCAATTCTTGCACTCTCCGTTAACATGTTTCGAGTTTCTCTCATTTCTTTACCCGTAGCATGATTTACCACATGGTGCTGATCCTTGTTAATTGAGATACAAACGGCAGTTGCATGGATTTCTTCAATCGATAAAAGAGTTAAAACGGATTCGTGAATTTCGGCGCCATCATAAACGCCACATCCCGATAATAGAACGCCTATTTTCATATGTTGATGTAATTTAATTGGCCATTGAATCCTTCTAAAAGAAGAACAATTTCACTTCGTCTTGCTTGCGATAAAGCAAAAGGTTGAATGTCTACTTCAATGGTTTGTTTAACGATCGATTCGCACGAATCATTATCGTTTTTATGAATTAATTTGATTGATCGTTGAGGTGGAAGTGATTTTGAAATAGCTTTACTTCCAATGCATTCATATCTGTGGTGCGCACAACCGCCAGAGTAGCTTATTTCGATAAATAATTTGTTTCCTACTATTCGGGCACTTAGAATATCATAGGCATCTGATTCTTTTGAACTAGCGTCACCAATCATTCCCTGAACTTGATATGGACGTTGTGGCTTTCTGTTATCTTCTGGACCTTCAGTTGCTGATTCAGTTGATATATCTGTAGCATCAAACGTATCTGGAATTTCTGTCACAACAGGCGGCGTCCCAGTAATTAAGTCTTTTTCATTCGCACAACCAATTAAAAGTGCAGCCAATCCAATAATTAAAAAAAATCTCATAGTTCCTTTTTGTTGAAGTACACTCAAATATAATACCATTGCGGAATGTTACCCCTCTTTCTTAAATATTTTTGTGTCTACGATGAAAGTTGTAAATGGGAGCAATGATGCTGCAAGACAAATCAACGTAGTTTTTAGAGGCCATTTCACTTTTACAGCATAGAGGACTACCCAAATACAGAACCCAATGAATAGCACGCCATGGGCCATTCCAATAATTCTAGTCGGACCAGGGATTTCCATTCCATACTTCAAGATCATTGCAATGATTAATAAAATCCAAGAAATCCCTTCGAGAATGGCCAATATCCGAAGTTGGCCCAATAGCGTTTTTAAAGTCATTTTTGTTCTTTAATTTGTTTCTGTAAAACGAATAATTCGTCTCGTAATCGAGCAGCTTCTATGAAATCGAGGTCTTTAGCCGCAATTTCCATTTGCTTTTTAACGTGTTTCGCAGAGCTTTCTAATTGCTCGGTTGACATGTACTGCATAACCGGGTCTGCTGCCATTTGGGCTTCAACGTATTGTGTGTAATCAACAATTTCATCGCCGTCAGCAACTTTAGTTGATCCCAGAATCTTTTCTTTTGATTTATTCAAAGCCGTTGGTGTTATACCGTGCTTTTTATTGTATTCCTCTTGAATCTTACGACGTCGAGAAGTTTCGTCCATTGTTCGCTGCATCGAATTTGTAACGCGGTCGGCGTACATAATCACGCGGCCATTTATGTTTCTTGAAGCACGACCTGCGGTTTGAACAAGCGAGCGTTCGTTTCTCAAAAAACCTTCTTTGTCCGCATCCAGAATTGCAACCAACGAAACTTCTGGCAAATCCAATCCTTCTCTTAAAAGATTAACACCAATTAAAACGTCAAATTGTCCAAGTCGAAGTTGACGAAGGATTTCAACCCGCTCAATTGTATCGACATCAGAGTGAATGTATCGGCACATAATACCAACTTTGTCCAAGTATTTTTGAAGCTCTTCCGCCATTCTTTTCGTTAAAGTAGTGACCAAAGTTCGCTCTTCCAGATCAATTCGAATTTGTATTTCTTGAATCAAATCATCTATTTGATTGACGCTTGGTCGAACGTCAATAATCGGGTCAAGTAGGCCAGTAGGTCGAATTACTTGTTGAACAATAACGCCTTGTGATTTTTCCATTTCGTAATCGGCAGGTGTCGCTGAAACGTAAATTGCTTGCCCCAACATTCCCTCAAACTCCTCGAAACGAAGCGGTCGGTTGTCCACCGCAGAAGGAAGTCTAAATCCATAATCGACAAGATTGGTTTTTCGTGCTCTGTCTCCTCCATACATAGCTCTAACTTGAGGAATGGTCACGTGACTTTCATCGATTACCATGAGAAAGTCATCTGGGAAATAGTCGATCAAGCAGAACGGTCGTTCCCCCGGATTGCGTTTGTCAAAATAGCGGGAATAATTCTCGATTCCAGAACAATAGCCTAATTCTCGAATCATTTCTAAATCATAAGAAACACGTTCTTCAAGACGTTTTGCTTCTTCAACTTTACCATCTCTTTTAAATCGCTCAACTGCCAAAACCATGTCTTCGCCAATTTGTTCAATGGCCGTTTTTGTCGTTTCAGGATTGGTCACGAACATGTTTGCTGGATAGATACTTATTTCTTCGTGAGCTTCAATATGGTCATTGCTGTTAGGGTTGATCGAACTAATGGATTCAATTTCATCTCCCCAAAACTCAAATCGGATTGCATAATCGGTATACGCTAAGTAAACGTCTATTGTGTCTCCTTTTACTCGAAATGTCCCACGATCAAACGATTCTGTTGATCTTGAATAAAGCGTTTCAACAAGTCTAAACAAGAACTTGTTTCTCGAAATAAGTTGGCCTTTCTTAATATGAATAATGCTGCTCTCAAATTCCTTCGGATTACCAATTCCATAAATACAGGAAACGGATGCAACAACAATCACATCGCGCCTTCCAGATAAAAGAGCAGAAGAGGCTGAAAGTCTTAATTTCTCAATTTCATCATTGATTTGAAGGTCTTTTTCGATATAAGTTCCCGTCACAGGCATGAAAGCTTCAGGCTGGTAATAATCATAATATGACACAAAGTATTCCACCGAATTGTTTGGGAAAAACTGCTTGAATTCTCCATACAATTGCGCTGCTAGAGTCTTATTGTGCGATAGGATCAGCGTAGGTCGATTTGTCTGTTGAATCACATTGGCCACTGTAAATGTTTTACCACTTCCCGTAACACCCAGTAAAGTTTGATCTTCTATATTTTCATTCAATCCTTCTAAAAGTTCCTTAATTGCTTGAGGTTGATCTCCTGTAGGTTTGAAATCCGATACTAGTTGAAAATCCATGTGAAATTGTTTGAAGTAAAATTAAGAAAAAGCGGGAGTTAAAAATAGGAACGGCATTGTCTATTCTAAGAAAATTAGCGGACATATTGAAATGTAAAATGAGCTACAAATCAATTTGATCTTTTATCTTTGGCATCATCATTTGAATATCAAATACAATTAATGGATTACGTATTTCTTTTACTGGGTTTAGTCGTCTTGATTTTTGGAGGTGAATTTCTAGTAAAAGGTGCAGTTGGTTTTTCAACAGCCATGAATATTTCTCCACTAATTGTTGGAATGACAATCGTTTCGTTTGGAACATCAGCTCCAGAGTTACTGGTCAGTTTAACAAGTGCACTTGATGGAAACCCAGGTATTGCCGTTGGAAATGTTGTAGGCTCTAATATTGCCAATATCGCATTAGTTCTTGGGATTACCGTTTTGATTTTCCCAATAATTGCTGACAAACATACCAAGCGCATTGATCTGCCTGTCATGATCTTTTCAACCTTATTGTTTGTTTATTTTATCCAGGATGGATGGATTGTAATGTACGAAGGGATAATTATGTTGGTCGTAATTGTTGCCTTTACAATCTTCTTAATCAATAAAGGAAGAAAGCAGCCGGTGATTGAAGAGGTTTGTGAAATAGTTGATAAGGCACCGAAGAATTGGAAGTCTATACTTTTTCTGTTTTTAGGATTTGTCGGCTTGTATTTTGGCGCAGATTGGTTTATTCAGGGAGCGGTTGGTATCGCCGAAGAATTTTTGTTCGATAACCCAAATAAAGACGTGATTATCGGTGTGACAATTGTGGCATTTGGAACATCCGCACCAGAGTTGGTTGCATCTACTGTTGCTGCTTACCGCAAGCAAACTGATATTTCTATCGGGAATTTAATTGGATCTAACATCTTCAATATTCTCGTTGTCCTTGGAGTAACTTCAATTGTGACGCCTTTAAAAGTGTCAAATGAAGCAAGAGAGTTTGATCTTTTTTGGATGGTTGGAATTGCTCTGTTGTTAGTCGCTTTAATCGCTTTAGGAAGTAAGATTGGACGTTTGAAGGGAGCTATTCTTTTGAGCACGTATGTTGCTTATATCACAATCATATTGCTTCGCGTTCAAGGAGTGCTTTAATTATTTGTTTTGAAATAGAAGTTATTAATTATGGGGGTCTAAGCTCTAATCTCTAACTCCAAACCTCGAAGTCCAAATGAAATACCTTTTTAAATCGAAACGTCTCGGTTTTAGAAACTGGATTGAAGATGACGAGCCAAAGAGGCTGCGATCAGAGCTGATCCAGTCGTGATGGAGTATCTTCCTTCTGGCGCTATTCCAGATCAAACAATTGATTTTATTAAAACAATGTAATCCATGTAAGCGTAAAAAGGCTATTGCTATTTTGCAGTTGATGAGTTGGAAACTGGACGTTTTATCGATTTTATTAGTCTTTGTAATCAAAATGAAGATGTCGAATTTGCACCTTATATGGATATTGGTTGGCGATTGGATACAAAGTTTTGGAATACGGGCTGTGCAACAGAATGCGTCAAATCTTGTTTGAATTATGCTTTTTATACAATTCATCCCCCAGAAGTTTTATCGATAGTGATTGCAGTGAATAAGCCTTCGTTGAATGTGACGAAGAAAATTGGAATGGTTAAATACTTGGATTTCGTTCATCCAAAACACAAAGAAGACGAACGTTTAAAAAACTATGTTTGCTATCGAATTGAGGACAAATCTTAATTCAATACACAAAGTTTAATAATCATAAATGTATTCCTAACTTTACAGTTCTAACCAAATTGAATTGATGAAATATTACAACGACATACTCGAAACAATTGGAAATACACCACTTGTTAAATTGAACCGCGTTACCGAAGATATTAAAGCATTGATTTTAGCGAAAGTTGAAACAACGAATCCAGGAAACTCTGTAAAGGATAGAATGGCGATGCAAATGATTGATGATGCTGAAGCTGACGGAAGATTGCAGCCCGGTGGAGTAATTATCGAAGGAACTTCAGGAAATACCGGAATGGGATTGGCTCTTGTTGCTGTAATTCGTGGATACAAATTGATTTGTGTTTTGAGCGATAAACAGAGTAAAGAGAAAATGGATATTCTTAGAGCTGTTGGCGCTGAAGTATACGTTTGTCCAACGAACGTTGCGCCAGATGATCCAAGGTCTTATTATTCAGTGTCGAAAAGATTGGCTTCTGAAACTCCAAATTCATGGTATGTAAACCAATATGATAATCCATCGAATGCGAAAGCACATTACTTAAGCACTGGACCTGAAATTTGGGAGCAAACAGAAGGAAAGATTACGCATTTCGTTGTTGGAGTTGGAACCGGAGGGACAATTTCAGGAGCGGGAAAATATTTGAAAGAGAAAAACCCGAACATCAAATTATGGGGGATTGACACTTACGGTTCAGTATTCAAAAAATACCACGAGACTGGAATTTTTGACAAGAATGAAATTTATCCTTACATCACTGAAGGAATTGGTGAAGATATTTTACCGAAGAATGTTGATTTTGATATTATTGACAAATTCGTGAAGGTAACGGATAAAGACGCCGCTGTTTGGCAACGTAAATTGGCCAAAGAAGAAGGGATTTTTGTTGGCAATTCTGCAGGTTCAGCGATCAAAGGATTGTTGCAATTAAAAGATGAGTTGACTGAAGACGACGTTGTCGTTGTATTGTTCCACGATCATGGTTCTAGATATGTTGGAAAAATGTTCAACGATGATTGGATGCGTGATAGAGGATTCTTGGACGATGAAATTACAACTGCTGGAGATCTTGTTGCAAAACACAAAGATTGGCCTTTGGTAACTTCGTTTGGAGAAGAGCTTGTTTCTCATGCGATTGAAAGAATGCGTGAATTCTCAATTTCTCAAATTCCAGTAATGATGGATGGAAAAATCGTTGGTTCTTTGGATGATTCTAAAGTATATCAATCGTTGATTGAGAAGCCAGAGTTAAGAGATGCACCGATTTCATCAATTATGCAAGCTCCGTTTCCAATTGTTAAAGAAGAGGCGACGATCGAGGAGCTTTCGAAATTGATAAATAAAGATGTGGCTGCTGTTTTAGTTGAATTGAAAGACGGAAAGCATCATATCGTTACACGTCACGATTTAATCGCGGCAATTGCCTAGATGATCACAATTAAAGATCAAATGAATTTTACAATCCGACTGGGGGCTTCTCCAAGTCGGATTGTTTCGTTAGTCCCTTCCCAGACGCAATTGTTGCACCATCTCGAACTCGAAGATGAGGTCGTTGGGATCACCAAATTTTGTATTCAGCCTGATGGTTGGTTTCGTTCAAAAACGAGAGTAGGAGGGACGAAGTCGATCGATATTGAAAAAGTAAAGGCTCTTAAACCCGATTTGATCATTGGTAACAAAGAAGAGAATTCAATTGAAGATATCGAAGCATTAAAAGGAATCGCGCCTGTTTGGATGAGTGATATTTACACACTCGATGATTCGCTGGAAATGATCCGTTCGATTTCAGCAGTTACCGATAAACATGAGATTGGAAACAATCTAATTGGTAGAATAACGAATGCATTTAATGACTTAGAGCACTATTTAGTTGGTCTTGAAATGAGAGGAAAGACGGCTTTGTATTACATCTGGAAAGAACCGTACATGGTATCTGGAAAAAGTACATTTGTGGATGAGATGCTTTCAAAATGTGGATTAAAAAATGCTACAAGCATTGAACGCTACCCTGAAATTGATGCCGCCGATTACCAGCCTGACTTTGTGTTTCTAAGCTCTGAACCTTTTCCATTTAAAGAAGAACATATTGCTGATTTTCAATTGGAATTTCCGAATTCAAAAATTGTTCTCGTTGATGGTGAAATGTTCTCTTGGTATGGGTCCAAGCTAGAAGTGGCGCCCTCGTATTTCAAAAAAATGATCGAATCAATTGGATTCAATCATGAACATTAAAATAGAGTTCAAAGGATATTTCCCTTTATTAAATTTAATGGAAGCATGAACCTTTGAAATTCTATTTTTAGGCGTTCCAATCGAAATGTCTAGCGTTTCAATTTTACCAAGAAACTCGCGACTACTTGTGAAGTAAGGCATCATCTCAACCAGACTTTTCATCATTCCCGATCCTTCAATTTTAGCAAAGCAAGCGGGATCTCCATACATTCGGAATGAAGTTTTGTTATCGTGTTTGATGTAGCTCACATTTTTGGAAGTTCCAATATAAACAGTTTTATTATCTACTTGTTCGTAATAGAATTTGAGTCCGCTGTATGAAATACACGATTCGTTAATTCGTTTTGAATCTTCTTTTGATAAGAGATCATCAATTGCTAATTCTATATTGAAATTGCCTTCAAACGTCACGAGCGCATCAAACTTTGGCACAGGAAATAGAACAGGATCAGCAATAAGTTCCAACTCATGATAGTTGACTGAAAGCCCACTTATTTTTCCTTCGGGGATGTTTAAGTTCTTGAAAAGTGAAGCCAGACTATCATTTACAATTCCACTGACTTGGTCAATGCTTAAATGCATTCCATGTGGCTTGATATCTTTCGATATTTCACTTTTAGATATTAGATTGTAAGCCAACTCTCCATCAATGATTAACTCAGTGTCGGTGATAATAAATGAAAGCGATGCATCGTGGGGCATTTTTACTTTTCTGACCAATCCCTTCTTTGACCAGCTTTGGGCCATAATGTTATCGCCAGATGTTTCAAAAACACTAAGGTCAAAAGTACTTTTCTTGGACAGAATTTTATTGGCTTTGTTCTTTAGCGCTTTAACTGAAAGTCTATTGTCTTCCCCTTTGTTAATTTCGAAATAAACGAGTCCTACATTGCCATTTACAGCAATAGCTCGATTGTCACCAAACAATAATGGTGCGTTTTTTTCGAATGTTTTTGGGCGATTAAGATTGAATAAAACCCCTACCAGATTATGATCGTTTTTTTTGAATGTTTTTGGGAGAGTAAGGTTGAGTAAAACCCCAACCAAATCATGAGTATTTTTCGATTGACTGAAAATTATAATATCCGAATTGATTGCAATTCCCGAGCCCTTTAAACTACTTTCTCCTTCCATTTCATCTTGAAGAAGTCGTTCGATAAGATTAATTATTTCTTCGTCTTCATGCAGGATAATAGAAGAGGCGGACGTGTTCAACAATTTTCGGCCATCTATTCTTACAACGAAATTAGCATCCTTTGGAATGTATTCTTGATTTTCATTCGCGTGCTCCTGAAAAACCATTGAAATTAATGAATAGCAGATCCAAACCATCAGGATTAAGAATAGCGTGGCAAGGAATTTTGTTATTGCACGAGTTGTTTGCACGGGATAAAAATAATCTAATTGTTTTAAGCTGAGCTACAACGCTCGTTGCTTTTTATTTACATTTGCTGTATGCGAAAATTGCCAAGCTTTATTCTTCGACTTTTTGGTTGGAAAATTGATCAGCACACTCCCGTAGGTGTAGCGAAATGTGTTGTTGTCATGGGGCCTCATACATCTAACTGGGATTTTATTATTGGAAAAATGTCCTTTATGAGATTTGGTATAAAAGGACGGTACCTGATTAAAAAAGAAGCATTTAAATTTCCATTTGGTTGGTTATTGAAAAGAATGGGCGGAATTCCTGTTGATCGAAGCAAGAACAATAATATCACAGATCAAGCTGTGCAATTGTTTAAGGGTAATGATTCTCTATACCTCGTTTTTACACCTGAAGGAACAAGAGATTACAGTCCAGACTGGAAAAAGGGATTCTATTATATTGCTCAAAAAGCAAATGTTCCCATCTATATCGGTTACATGGATTACAAAAAGAAAATTGGTGGATTTCACAGTGTTTTTGAGCCAACCAGCGATGTAGATAAAGATATTTTGTATATCAAAGGAATACTTTCTCAATTCCAAGGGAGATACCCAGAGAAAGGGATTCGTATGGAGGATTAGTCTTTTCCTTCAACTTTACCTGTTGCTTTATTGAATCCGTAAGGGCAATGCTTGCAACCACTTTTACAGCAGTGACCTCGTTTTCTGTGGTATTTTTCCGTGAAGACAATAAAGCCTTCTGGGCTTAAATAATAATCCTCAGGATTTAAGTTTCCGCGTTTAGAAAAACCAGACATATCATCACTCATGCTGCAAATTTAATTCATAATTAGATTAGTTTTGTGTTCTATCATGATTGATTTAGAAAAATCCGTAACGCAGCAAATTGAATCCACTTTTCTTAAAGAAAGAGGGATTGAACTTTTTATTAAACGAGACGACCTTTTACATTCCGAAATTTCGGGAAATAAATGGAGGAAGTTAAAATTCAATTTGGACAAATGTGTTCATCAAAAGAATGCTGGCATCTTGACTTTTGGAGGCGCTTATTCAAATCATTTAGTTGCTGCGGCTGCAGCTTGTGCATCTGTCGGCTTGAAAAGTATTGGTATCGTTAGAGGTGAGGAATTGAATTCCAAGAGTAATGGCACCTTGGTGAGATGCGAGGAGTATGGAATGGAGCTTCAATTCATCTCGCGCGAGGAATACAGCTTAAGAAACGAAAGGTATTACCACGAAGAATTATTACTCGAGAGTTCAAATTTCCTCGTTGTTCCGGAAGGTGGTGCAAATTATTTAGGAATGATCGGATGTCAAGAACTGATCTCTGAAATTGACGGGGACTTTGATTCAATATTTGTTGCTCAAGGAACTACAACAACGAGTTGTGGATTGGCTTTGGGATTAGACGAAGATCAAAAAATGTATGTCGTTCCTACATTGAAAGGCTTTAATTCATTTGAAGAGATGAACTCGCTTTTTAATAAAGCCGCCTTGTCTCAAGAAGCCATCGATCAAATCGAAAACCAAATTGTAGTTTGTGACCAATATCATTTTGGAGGCTACGGAAAGTGCACTCAAGAACTGCTCGAATTTATCCACGATTTTCACACCAATCACAGGATCAAGCTAGATCCTGTTTACACCGGAAAAGCTATGTATGCCCTAATGGATCTTGCAAAATCAGGAACGTTGGACAATCAAAAAATTATCTTCATCCACACCGGAGGTATTCAAGGATCACAAAGCATTATTGATAAAACAGGATTTAATTTTTATTCCTAAAAATTTGAATAACTCGAATCGCTTCTCTTTTGCGCTTAGCGGCTACCTTTTTGATTAATCATGCATCGAACAATCCAATAATCGAATAATCAAATGATCTAACCATCAAATGATCGAGCTATCGAACAATCAACTCCACCGCTTCCATCACGTCATGCACTCTCAAAATCTTCGCGCCTTTAAGCAAAGCGATTTTATTCAGAGCAATTGTTCCTTCAAGTGATTCTTCAGGAGTAATACCCAGTTTCTTGTAAATCATCGACTTACGAGAAAGCCCTGCGAGAATTGGCCGTTCCAAAAAACGAAAATGTTCGAGGCAATCCAAAAGCTCATAATTTTGATCAATTGTCTTGCTGAATCCAAAGCCAGGATCTAGAATAATATCCTTCACACCTTTCGATTCTAAAATTTTGATTTTTTTAGAGAAGTACTTCGAGATGTCTCCAAATAGATTGTTGTACTCCACATTCTTCTGCATATTCTGCGGCGTTCCTTGGATATGCATTAGAATGTATGGAACTCCGTAATATCCAGCTACATCAGCGATTTCCGGATCAATTCCAAACCCACTAATGTCATTGATTATGTGTGCACCTTCTTCAATTGCGGTCTTTGCGACCTCAGAACGAAAGGTATCGATCGAGATAATGGCATCTGGAAACTCCTTTGAAATAGCGTTAATGGCCGGTTGAATTCTAGCTATTTCATCCTCTATTGAAATGTCTGTTGCGCCCGGGCGAGAGGAGTAACCACCGATATCCAAAATACTAGCTCCATTGTTTAACATATCATTAACACGCGTTAAAATTTCGTTAACGGATTCGGAGCGACTCCCACTGTAGAAGGAATCAGGTGTCACATTGACAATCCCCATCACGAGCGGTGTTGATAAATCGATCAACTTATCGCCTGCAATAATGCTGTAATTACTAGGAAAAATTGTATCTTCAACGTCTGAATTTTGCATAGTTAAATCAATGAGTAATACCAACACAGAGTATACAAATGTAATGAATGTTTGCAGAGATATTTTCTCTAAGAAGACAAAGGATTATGGAACTGCATGGAGAATCTTGCGGCCGAGTTCTTTGACGGACCAATTGTTTATTAAAGCACAGCGAATTAGAACAGTTCAAGTGACTGGAGAAAATAAAGTTGGTGAAAATATTGAGGATGAGTTTGTCGCTATTGTCAATTACTGCTTAATGGCAATAATCCAATTGCGCGAAACAGATTTATCAGAAATGGAATTGTCTGCATCTTTGGCGATCGAATTGTATGATAAATACGCAATCGACGCCACGGAATTAATGAAGAAAAAAAATCATGATTACGGAGAGGCTTGGAGAGATATGAGGGTGAGTTCACTCACGGATTTAATTCTTCAAAAGATTTTCAGAGTGAAACAAATTGAAGATAATGGTGGCGCAACCTTAATTAGTGAGGGTGTTGATGCCAATTATTTTGATATGCTGAATTATTCAGTATTTGCATTGATTCACATGCAAGTAGGACAAAAAGTATAGGTTATGAAAGAGAAAATTACGCTCGTGGGGAGATCAATGGTCTTCAATATCGTTTTTATTGCTTTAAATTTAGTCGGACTGACATTCCTCGTTGCAGGCTATCACGATAGCGCTGTCAACCACTCAACTTTATACAAAGCGATCGGATGGCTCTTAATGCTTCTCAGTATTGGAGGTCTTGTTTTGTTCAAAGGGAAGTTAATGATGTCAGGTGTTTCACGCGTTTTAGTCGGTGGGCTTTTCATCGTTTCTGGATTGGTGAAAGCAAATGACCCTATCGGGTTTTCGTACAAGCTGGAAGAGTATTTTGAAGACGGTGCGCTTGCCTATAGAGTCAAAGAAATGTTCGGAGCTCCAGGCTTTTCCATGGAGTACTTTATCGAATGGGCACTGCTCTTAAGTGTGCTCGTTTGTATTTTTGAAATAGTTCTTGGGGTACTTATCATCATTGGAGGTAAGGTCAAAATGGTGACTTATTTGATGCTGATCATGATGATCTTCTTCACATTTTTAACCTGGCATACTTCAACTTGTGATCCAGAAGTTCGATTCTTAGATCATGATACGTATGTAATGTCAGACCCTGGTGACGCCTCTCTTGCAAAAATCAAACTCGAAGAAGCGAAGACGGAATTGAACACAGCCAAGGCTGCTAAGAAAAATGGAAAGACCTATAGCAAGTTAGTTTGGGTAGTTTCTAAATCCAAAGAAGAAGTTGTGATTGCCGAAATGAAAACACCTCAATGTGTTGCCGATTGCGGTTGTTTCGGAGATGCTATGAAAGGTTCTGTTGGTCGATCTCTATCACCTAAAGAATCGTTGTGGAAAGATTTGGTGCTTCTGTATTTAGTCATCTGGATCTTCGTTGCGCAATGGATTATTAAACCGAATACAAGAAAACAGAACCTCGTAATGATTTCTTCTTCGATGGTTGTCGTTGTCTTCTTTTCGTGGGTCTTTGGCTGGTATTTCCCAATCTTCTTTGCACTTGCAGCAATTTTGGGTTCTCTTTGGATGTTAAGAGCAGGAGGGAAGTATTTCGGAAACTATTATGGCAGTGCTCTGGGGGTAACTTTACTATGTATTTTCATGGTAACGTACGTTCTTATGTACAATCCAATTAAGGATTATAGACCTTATGCAATTGGTTCTGATTTAAACGAAAAAATGAACGATGGTGTTGTGGGAGAATACACAAACATGGCCGTTTATGAAAATACTAAAAATGGCAAGGAACGAAGCTATGATGGCTCATCTGGAGCTTATATGGAATCCAAAATCTGGGAAGATACTCTGAATTGGAAATTCAAAGAAATGCGTCAAATTGTAATTGTTGAACCGGTAAATCCCTCTATAATGGACTTCCACCCAACAATTGATATTGCCGATTTATCCAGCGCCGAAATGAAATTGAGCATGATTCAAAAATTCATTGATACGAATTCGATGCAGATGATTCGAATTAGAGATAATTACGACAATGCAACGTATGATTTGACTTTTGAGGAATACAATCTTGACGAATATCCACCAGCTGATTATCCAGTTTTAGATACACTTTCGAGTTATCCAGAAGATATTTCGGATATCGATGCAATGGATGCGATTATTAACTCTAAGCGCATCGTGATGATTATTTCTAAAAGTTTGGATGCAGGAGATTGGTCGAACCTCGATAAACTCAAAAAATTACAAGCAGCTTGTAAGAAAAAAGGAGTGCCGTTTATTATGATTTGTAATGCAAGTCGCTTGGACATTAGCAGATTCAGAAAGAAGAATAAGTTTAACATTGCAACTTTCTCGATGGATGAAATTGAATTAAAAATCATTTCAAGGTCAAATCCATCAGTAATAGTATTGGAAAAAGGAGTCGTGAAAGCTAAGTATGCTTTCAGATCAACTCCATCTGTAGACTCATTCAAATCAAACCACTTGAAATAATGGCGCAAAAAATAGTTGCAGGAAATTGGAAAATGAACCTTGAGTTAAATGAAGCAAAGGATCTCATAAAAGGAATCAAAAATTCTCAAGACGACGTTAGAGTCATCGTTTTCCCATCTTCCGTTTTTATCAACGTGGTTGCTGAAGGAAAAAATGACAATGTCGAAGTTGGAACGCAGAACTTCCACACAGAACTTAAAGGAGCTTTCACAGGTGAATTGTCTATCAGTCAATTACGAAGTGCCGGCGCAACTGTTGGCTTGATTGGTCACAGCGAAAGAAGGGCGTTTTTCAGTGAAGGAAACGACCTTATAAAAATTAAAGTGAATGCGGCTGTAGCAAACAATTTTGATTTTATCTTTTGTTGTGGTGAACCATTGATGATTCGCGAAGCAGGAAAAGAATTGGAGTTCATTAAAATGCAATTGGAAGAAAGTCTATTTCATTTAACAAAAGAACAAATGATGGGCAAGGTCATTGCTTACGAGCCAGTTTGGGCTATAGGTACTGGAATGACAGCATCTTCTGATCAGGCCGAAAGAATGCATAGAGCAATTCGCACTTGGATTCATGAACGTTATGATCATGAAACAGCGCAAAATGTTTCAATTCTTTACGGCGGAAGTTGCAACCAAGACAATGCAAAAGAGTTGTTTTCTTGTCCGAACGTTGATGGTGGACTAATAGGTGGAGCTTCGTTGAAAGGAGAAGCGTTCTGCACCATTATTGATTCTTACTAATGGATACCTTAGAATTAAAAATAAATATATCACCCAAGAATCCTTGGAGTGATATTCTGGTATCCGAACTTTCTGAGTTGGGCTTTGATAGTTTTGTAGATACTGAGGAAGGTTTATTGGCATACGCTCCGGCAGAAATAAGATTGGAAGATATACTCTCTAAAACATCAATTGCAGGAGACAATGAAGGAACGTTTTCAACTTCTCATCAAATAATTCCACATCAGAATTGGAATGCAAAATGGGAATCAGATTTTCATCCTGTCTTCGTTGAAGAATACGCAACTATCTTAGCTCCATTTCACGATAAGAAGGTGGCGAAAGGAATGAAAGTTGTGATCCAACCGCAAATGTCGTTCGGTACTGGACATCATCAAACGACTTGGATGATGACAAAAGCACTTTTTGAATTGGACTTGGTTCCTGAAGCAGTATTAGACATGGGAACAGGAACAGGCGTTCTCGCAATTGTCGCGGAGAACCTTGGAGCGAAGCGAATCCTTGCTATTGATATAGAATCATGGTCTGCTGAGAACGCTGAATTGAATGCAAATTCAAATGGCAGTCAAAATATTGAGGTAAAGTGCGGTGATATCGACCTAGTGGGAGATGAACAATTTGGATTGATAATTGCAAACATCAACAAGAATATTTTGAAAGTACATATGAGTGATTATGCAAGGTCTTTAAATCCGAATGGAACTCTTCTCCTCAGCGGTTTCTTTGATTCGGACGTTGAAGAAATGACGGCATTTGCCGAACAATTTGGATTGAAGCAAACGGAAGTCTTTGGAAAAGACGAGTGGGCTGCAATTCAATTGACTAAATAAACTAAAGACAAAAAACTATGTGGACTAGAAGCCTTTTTACAGGTCTTGTCGTGTTGTTATCTTTCACGGTTATAGGGCAAACGTATTCAAATGATAGAGAAAAGTTTGTAAAAGAGTTTCAAAAACAACTTAGTGAATATGGAAAAGGCGAATCAAAGGCCTTTGCTAGGAATTTGTTACCGGCAATGTTATTGGAGTCTAGCGATATGTCTGACAAGTACTTCAATAAGATGGTCGAAATATGTAATATTTTAGTTGAAAAAAGATTTAAGCCATATCCAGAAATTTACCATTACATCTATTCTGTTTATTCATTTGTAGAGAAAAAGCAATCAACAGATAGTTATGATGCATGGCACGAAAGTATTGATAAGTTAGCTGTCTATAAGATTAAGAAAAAATTTACTGGCTTTATTGAGTTCTCGGCGGGCTTCTTTTCAGAAAGTAGAATCGCATCTTCTTCTGATTTTGATTGGTACTATACTGGTGGGAATTACAATTTTGAATTCAAGAAAAATGCAGTGATTAATTTTTCTGGAGGGGATTTAATCTGTCGCGTTTCTAATTCAAAAGCAGGAAAGAAAGCTGAAATTCTCGACAGCATTCACATAATGAATACAAAAGGAGTTTACGATCCTGTCCTGCAAAAATGGAAAGGTTCTGAAGGGAAAATTACATGGGCAAGAGTAGGTTTGTCCGCGGAGACAACTTTTGCTGAATTGAGTTACTTTGACCTTTCAATGACAAAGTCTGCAATTAGAATTGATACGGTTTTATTAACTACACCCTATTTTGATGCCCCTATTAAAGGTCGATTGATGGACCGAGCTTTTAAAATCAGTCGAGAAGTAGATAAGAAATTTCCACAATTTCTTTCTTTTCAACAAAAGCTAATTATTAAAGAGATCGTTCCCAATGTTGATTATGTAGGTGGTTTTGAGATGCAAGGACAGAATTTTTATGGTACGGGTTCGAGTTCTGTTCCTTCACAAATTACAGTTAAACGCAATGGAGCTCCATTTATATTTGCAAAATCAAAGCAAATATTTGTTCAAAAAGACAAGATTAAGATTGAACAAGCAGAAACCTCAGTTTATTTGAGTTCAGGCGATTCGATTTATCATCCTGGAGCTGATTTTCAGTATGAATTAGATACTAAAAAAGTACTTCTTTCTCGATCTAATTCTGGAATTGGTCAAGCTGCATTTGAAAATTCATATCATCAATTGGATATGTTTCCAAAACAAATTATGTGGGATGTAAATTCCGATATTCTCTCAATGCCTGTTGGATTTGGAATAAGTCAAGAGCAGAGATTAGCTCGGTTTGAATCGAAAAATTTCTTTGATGAGAGATTATACGATAGACTTCAAGGTCTGAGCGCAGTTCATCCATTGGTTCAGCTATCTAATTATTCATATACTTATGACGAAGAAAAAATGACGATTGGTAAAGCTGCTTCTGCATTAAATATGGAGATAAGCCAGGCGAAATCTATATTAATTAACTTATCGAATTTAGGTTTTATTACATATGATGGTGAAAAGGGTTTTATAACGATTAAGAAGAAATTGAAAACATTTGTAAGAGCTAAATCAGGAACTTCTGATTACGATAATATCGTTTTCACATCTGATTTGAGAGAGAAAAAATCTAGACAACTTGAAGGAAAGTCTCGAGAAGAAATATATGCAGATAAGCACTTGTTTTATATAGATTCTATCTTCAAGAAAATTAACAACGATAGGAGGATGATTACTGAGTATGCCTCCATTGATTTAACTACATTAAATCTTGACATATATGCTGTTGATGTCGTCGATATTTCTAAAAGAAAAAATGTAGTTATTGTTCTTGATGACAACCATTTATTGGTTAGACAGAATAGAGACTTTAGTTTCTCTGGTTGGCTTTATGCAGGGAAAATTGAAATCAACACAACAGCAGCGAATTTCGAGTATGAAGAATTTAAAGTTAAACTTCTCGAAACTAAAGAGTCTGTATTTAAAGTTCTTCCTATGGAAAAAGAACATGGCCCTGGTATGGTGAAAATGTTGAGTAGTATTTCTGGGATTTCTGGTGAATTATTGATTGATGATCCGACGAATAAATCGGGTAAAAACAAGAGTTTTGATTCATACCCAAAGCTAATCTCATCCTCCAAAACGAAAGTATTTTACAATTCTAAAGACACTTATAGACGTGGTTATGATAGTACGAGATTCTACTATACACTAGAACCATTCGAATTGGACGATCTGAATACTTTTACCGATTCATTGCTTCGTTTTAAAGGTGAATTGACTTCAGCAGAAATTTTCCCAACAATTAAGGAGGACATTAAAATTATGCCTGATTATTCATTTGGTTTCTCAATAAAAGCGCCAGATGGAGGTTATGATTTCTATAGTACGGATTCCAAGTATGAAAACAAGATTCTTTTATCGCAGAATGGATTGCAAGGTGCGGGGACAATTAACTTTATCAATTCAAGCTCTGTATCTAAAAGCCTATTCACTTTCTTGCCTGATTCAACCGTTGGGATTGTATCATTTGTAAACAGACCAAGCGAAACTGAAGTTCAATTTCCTCCGGTAGAATCTGACGAGGCCTATATTAAATATATTCCCAAGCAAAATACATTAAAAGTCTCTTCATTGCCAAATAAGGAAATTAAATTCTTTGGAGGCGAGGCAAGACTTAGAGGCACCCTGTCAATTCAACCTATTGGCATGAGAGGGAAGGGACTTATGTCATTTCAAATGGCCACCTTAATTTCAGATGATTTTTCTTATAATAGATACGAGATCATTTCTGATGCCGCCAGTTTTAGTCTAATGAATGATTCTAAAAATTATGCCGAGGGTGAAAATCCTCTTGCATTCAATACAAAAAATGTGTCTGCCAAGGTTTCATTCAAAGATAGAAATGGAATATTTAATTCTAATGAAGGTGAATCTGAAGTATATTTCCCGGTTAATCAGTACATGTGTAAAATGGATAGGTTTATCTGGTTTATGGATGAATACCAAATTAAAATGGAGCGCCAAGAAGATCAAAATATTGCTATTGATTCGGGTATAGACTTAAAGGGCCCAAACTTCTTTTCTGTTCACCCAAAACAAGATTCTCTCCAGTTTAGAGCGCCAAGAGCCCAATTCAATATTAAGGAAAAAACAATTTACTGTGATGATGTGGAGTATATAGATATTGCTGATGCTAGAATATTTCCCGATAGTATGAAAATCAGTATTCGCAAAAAAGCGAAAATGGATAAGCTCTTCAACTCAAGGTTAGTGGCAAATTATATCACTAAGTTCCACACATTTGATGATGCTACCGTTGAAGTTTTGGCAAGAAGAAAGTATAATGCAGAGGGGGTTTATTCTTACTACGATCTTGATAGTAATTTGTATTATATAACCATGAAGGATATTCAACCTGACAGTACATTTCAAACTAGAGCATCTGGAAAAATTACTAAGAAAGATTACTTTAAATTGAGCCCTCGATTTGACTATTATGGTAAAGTTTCAATTCACGCTTCGAACCCATTGGCTTTCTTTGAGGGTGCAACACGAATTAATCACAGTTGTAATAAGTTCGATAAAAAATGGATGTCATTCTCGTCTCAAATTGATCCTGAAAACATTCAGATCCCGGTTAAAGAGAACATGAAGGACCTTGAAGGTGGAGCTATTTCTGCTGGAATTGTTTGGCGCGACTCCCGCGTTACAGATAGCCTAGGATTGTACCCAACATTTTTGTCTTCTTTGATTTCTAAGAAAGACCCAATAGTAATGACCGCTAATGGATTCCTTCAATATAATCAGGGCGCAAAAGAATTCCAAATTGGATCTTTAGAAAAACTCATTAATAGAAAGGAAAAGGGGAACTTTATCGCACTGCATACCGAAAGCTGTTCTATGAATGGTGACGGTGAAATCGAATTAGGTATGGATTTCGGCGAAGTAGATATTGATGCCGTTGGGATTGTCAATTACGATCAGAATACAGGCGAAACGTCAATGAGTATTACCGCGAAGTATATGATGAAAATCGATAAAGGGTTGCTTCAAGATGTTGCTGAACGAATTAATGATTTGGAGGGTTTAAAACCAATGGATTTCAATTCGACGACACTTGAACAAGCAATGCTTCAATGGGATGACTTGAAAACAGCAGATGACTTTAGATCGAAATATACGATTGATCCAACTTCAATCAAAAAAGCACCAGGAACTTTAGGAGATGCTGCGTTTACGATAACGGGGATTCGATTGAGTTCATTCAAAAGTGATATGCAACAAACAGGGCTGATTACAAATGTGCAATCTGCAGTTCTTGTCAATATGTATGGAAAACCTGTAATGAAATACGTACCTTTCAGAGCTTTTTACCAACAGATTTATTCTGGAGGTGGAGGAGACAAATTCTCAGCCTTAATTGATATTCCTGGTGGAATGGATTATATGTTCTCATATGAAATGATTAAGAAGAGCGGATTAATGCTTATCAATACTGGAGATTCAGAGTTTTCGACGGCATTGAAAGACTTGAAAGAAGACAAACGAAAGAGTAAAAACTTTAAATACGAAGTAACAAGTAACCCAGTTGTTCGAAAGAAACTGTTTGACTTGTTTATAGAGAAATGATCGATTTTATAGTGTTTGGATTAGTTGCTTATTTATTGGGGTCGATACCTACGGCCGTTTGGATTGGAAAGGCGAAGTATGGGATTGATTTGCGCGAACACGGAAGTCATAACGCCGGTGCCACAAATACCTTTAGAGTTCTAGGGAAAAAGCCAGGCGTTATAGTCCTTTTAATCGATGTTTTTAAAGGTTTTACTGCAGTTTCATTGCCCTTCTTATTCGGTGTTGGAAAATGGGGTTCTGAAGAGCTTATCAATGTACAATTGGTCGTAGCACTTTTGGCCGTGTTGGGGCATGTTTTACCGCTCTTCGCAGGTTTTAAGGGAGGTAAAGGTGTTGCTACTTCTTTAGGCGTTATAATTGGGATTCATCCACCAGCAGCAGGAATTTGCCTCATTGTCTTTTTAATTGTCTTTATAAGCTCTAAATTTGTATCGCTAGGAGCAATGATCGCAGCGTGTTGTTTTCCAATGCTTTTGGCATTTTACTTTAAAGTAGATTCCATGTGGTTGATCTCATTTAGTATATTCCTATCCACTGCTGTTGTTTATTCACACAAAAAGAACATCGGTCGACTCCTAAAAGGTGAGGAGAACAAAATGAACCTTTTTAAGAAATAAGCGTACTTATAACCACTGATTTAGGTAATTTACTTATCAGCCGTATTGAAGGTCTTAAAACATATCACTAGTGTTTTTGTATTTCTCTTTATCTCTGTATCGGCCTATGCCCAAGACAGTCAAGAGGAAATGAAAGACAAAGCCAACGCATTGTTTGAAAAAGAACAATATGTTGAGGCTACATCGTTGTATCTTCGAATTTTATCAATAGAGCCAAGAAGTTTTGAATTGAACTATAGATATGGTGCCTGTCTAATTTACAATTCCAATAAGAAACAAGATGCACTAAAGTATTTGAAATACAGTATTACGGATGCGGACATCGATCCGAGAGCCCACTTTTTCACAGGTAAAGCTCTGCACCTCGATTATCAATTTGAGGAAGCCAGAAAACAGTATCAAGTATACTTAAACAAGCAATCGAGAAAGAAGGATGATCGCTATGATGCCGAACGTTCCATTGCAATGTGTATCAATGGAAAGAAATTACTAACCACTTTTACCGACATCATTGTTGCAGAGAAGCAAGAAATTGACGACGCTAGATTCTTTGATATTTATTCGGATTCGAGAACGATTGGTGGAGTAATTCTTGTCAGCGATCAATTCCAGTCCAAATTGGATAGGAAAATGGGACACTCGCCAATTGTACATTACCCGACGAATGCCAAAACAATTTACTATTCAAGTTACGGAGAAGATTTAAGCACCGGGAAAGATATTTATGTTAGTCGAAGACTGCTAAATGGGAAATGGGGGGAATCGCAGTTGCTTCCCGGAGGTGTAAATACGAATCAAGACGAAGACTTTCCATACATGCACCCAAGCGGAAATTTCTTGTACTTCAGTTCCACGGGACACAACTCAATGGGAGGGTATGATGTTTTCATGTCTCGATTGGACCGTAATATCGGAAGCTTTAAAGCACCTGAAAATGTTGATTTCGCAATTAGCTCTCCAGATGACGACCTGTTTTACGTAGTCGATTCTCTTTTCCAGAATGCTTATTTTGCTTCTGCACGTCAAAGTGAAGCCGGAAAATTACATGTTTATAAAGTAAAGGTCGCTAGGGTACCAATTCAAGAAATTATTGTCTCGGGTGAATTCGTGTCAGAAATTGACCCCGAAAATAACGATTTGAATGTGACTCTTGTAACGCATTCTAATGGAGTCGATCTCGGTAAAATAAAAACAAATGAGAAAGGGAAGTATTCTTACGTTTTCCCGCAAGGTGGCAAATACGATTACATAATTACGCTTGATGGTAGTGATCAAGAATACAAGTTTACAGTTACCTTGCCATTTTTGGATGAATTTAGACCTCTTAAACAAAGAGTTACGCATAAGAAGAATGAAGCTGGAGAAGAAATTATTCTGATTGAAAATCTATTCGTAGAAAAAGTAGAAGGTGCAGAAGCCATGATTGCTCAAGTCATCAGAAAGAAGGCAGAATTAAATGTAAACATTGAAAATTTCGATCTTGAATCGTTCGAAGCAGAGAAACAGAAAGAAAAGATTCTTGCAGACCTTGGATTTAAAGATATGTCATTGCGTGAGGTGGGTATCCAGCTGGCGTCGTTAAAATTAGAAGCCACTGAAAACGGAAATACTGCGAAGCGAATTGAAGCGAATTTAGGAGAAGAGATCTTGATTAAGTCCGAACGAGTTGTGGCCTTGAATGCAAATGAGAAGGAACTTACTGACAAAGCCCGTGCAACCGAAGATCCTGTTTTAAAGTACAAATTGCTTAATGAGGCCAAGCAAAAGCAGATTGAAAAGGAATTGCTTATCGCTGATGTTAAAGGTTTAAAAGAACTGGGAACTAAAATCGAGGAGAACATTGGCCGCAGTTCTCTCGATGATGGAGATAAAATTACAAAGATTCAAGAGGAGTTTGAGAAACGAGCAGAAGAAGGGTATGAGAAAGCCGCATTGAAATTTTTGGTTGACAATAAGGATATCTTAAGCAAAGTGAAATCCAGTTCGCCTGAAAACCTATTGGGGGAATATGTTGACCAGAGCATTAAGGCTCGAGAAGACCTTAAAAAGCAGAAAACATCGAAATTTGAATATGAAGTCGCCGAGCAACAATTAGAAGCGGCATTGAGAACGCTTGAATTAAAAAAGTCAGGAGCTAAGAAAAAGAATCTTGAAAAAATTGAATCTGAAATAACAACGAAGCAATTTGAATTGAATTTGGTTCAAGATGGAATTAACGGAATGAAAAAGAGGATTCATGATTTAGAAGTCAAGTTGAATTCAACCGAAACACAACTTGCAAGCTTCCAAAATGCAATGGCAACTGAGAATGTCCCATCGATTGATAGAAATAAATTGGCCGAGGCTGTAACGGAAGTCGAAGCGATAGCAGAAATGATACCAACGGATTTTAAAACTGAAATTGAACAATTGGAAACAGCGCATCCAGAATTGAACAGAGGAGCGCCGATTGTTGATTACGTGGAGAAAATTCAAGGAGATAAAGAATTAGAAGAAGAACAAATCCGAGCAGATGCATCATTAACAGAGATAGAACAAACGTTGCATCTCATAGATAACAACAAGGGAATTCAAGAGGAAATTCAAAAACGGATTGGTGCAATTGACGCGGAATTGGAAGCTGAGCCAAATACTACTTTGGAAGAAGAAAAGAAAGCATTAGAGAGAATCAACGAGGAACTCGAAAATGAGACCAAAGGCTTTGAGGTAAAAGCTGAAGAACTTAAACTTTTGACTCCCGATTTTGTGCTTTCTCCGGAGGACGTTGTTCAAGAAATCGCTTCTTATTACGAGAGAGAAATTTATAGCATTCAAAAGGACGAGAGCTTAACAGAGGAAGAAAAACTAAATCAAATGCTCACGATACACGAAGGGTTTAAGACTAAAGTTAAAGCTGAGATTGTGGCAACAGAGAATATATTAGCTGAAAACCCAACAGATTCTGATGCAAATGGGCGAATGTCAATTTTAGATAGCATTCTGAATGAGGTTCAAGAAAAAATTACAGAAACAAAAGATAAAATCGATGCTCTTCCAGAAGTATTAGTTGCAACTGCACCAACGAAAGATGACCTTATAGCAGACGTTGCGCCGAATTTTGCGTCAACGGTTAAGGAAATTGAAGAAGATCCGGATACAACGCCTGTTGGAAAGGAAATTGCAATTAAGGAACTAGAAGAAGATTTACTGAAAAGCGTTCAGGTGAAAATAAAAGAACTTGAGAAAGCGGTTAAAAAGAACCCAGAAGATCAAGAAGTAAAAGGAACCTTAAAAACACTTCAAGAAGTTAAATCAGAGACTGAAACGTCAATTGCTGAAAGAACAAAGACGATTGAAACCTTGCAAGAAGTATCAGTTCCAATAGCTAATACTCAGACGAAAGAAGAAGTAATAGCAGATGTAGCTCCGACATTCGCATCGACAGTTAAGGAAATTGAAGAAGATCCGAATGCAACGCCTGTTGGAAAGGAAATTGCAATTAAGGAACGAGAAGAAGAGTTACTGAAAAGCGTTCAGGCGAAAATAAAAGAACTTGAGAAAGCGGTTAAAAAGAACCCAGAAGATCAAGAAGCAAAAGGAACCTTAGAAACACTTCAAGAAGTTGAATCAGCGACTGAAACGTCAATTGCTGAAAGAACAAAGACGGTTGAAACCTTGCAAGAAGGATCAGCTCCTGTTGCCAATATTAGCCTAGCTAAAGAAGATGTAATTGAGGACATCGACCCAAACTATTTGGATGTAAAAGCGGAAATCGAAGCGTCTGATAAATCACCGTTTAAGAAAAAGCTACGAACAGCAACTGTTGAAGCGGGTCTTTTAGAGCAATTGCTGAAGGAGAAAGGAGTCTTGGAGAAAGAAATTAGTAAGAACCCTGACGATGAAGAGGCAACAACGAGACTTTCTATTGTTGAACAAATGATCATCGAACAAGAGTCGATCATTGACGAGATCAGAGCCGAAGGACATGAGAGTATTACTGATGAGGATAAAGAAGCGTTCATCAAAGACGCTGATCCTTCGTATTTCGAAGAAATACAAATAGCAGAAACACCGGAAGAGATAATAGAACGTGAGATTGGACTTCAAGAAGAATTGAGAAAAGAAATCAATACCAGAGAGAAAGCCCAATTGCGTAGGTTTTCTGTTCGTGTTGATTTAGAATTGAGTTCATACCGTAAGCTTCTTGAAGAAAGCAATAAACGTGAAGATGAAGCAGGTTCTGGAGCTCCAGTTGTCAATACAGTACCAGAGCGAAAAGATGCATTTGTTAAAAATCTGAGAGGAACTTTATTGGATGGAAATCCTGAAGAACTTGCTGCCGAGCGCACAACGAAAGAGGAATTGGAACAACAAATTGCCGTTCTTGAAAATTACGAAGAAGCCATTGATAAGCGCATTGGAGAGGTTGAGGTTGAAATTGAAAAGGAATTGACTGTTGAACTGGAAGAAGAGTTTATCTGGTTGAAAGAAGAGAAGGAAGCAGTTGTCAAGAAGCGCCGGAGAGCAATGGTTTCTATTGGTGAATTGGAAACGAATGTTATTGCTTCAAATCCAAATACAACAAGTGAAGATCCTGAATTGGGAACGTTGCAAGAGGAAGAAATGACTATTATATCACGATTAGAAGAAGACTTGCCTCAAGGCGAACGAAATAAGTTGACCAAAGAGTTAGAAGCCGCTCAAACACGACAAGAAGAACGCGAGAATGAATTGTTGAATGAATTGATTCGAAAGGATCAAGATCATGGAGAAAAGTTGATTGAGGAAGTGACTTCTTTGAGTTCAGAAAAGGCCGTTTTTGCTAAGGTTAATGACCATTATGAGAGAGAAGATCAGGAAATAGAAACTTTGGTTAAGAACGCCGATAGTGCTGATTCTGAAGCGGAGAAGAACTATTTACTTAAAGAAGCGAAGCGTAAACGAGACGAATTGAACAAAGAAGTTCAAGAAGTTATTGTGGAGGAAAAAATTAATGCTGTTGAAGAGGCAAAGGGGATTTCGCTTTCAACGCCTCAAGAATTGATTGCGAAAAAGAGACGGTTTACCGTTAGTATTGGCGAGATAATAAGAGAAATCGCGAAGGTTGACAAGGAAATTGAAACGGCTAAAAAGAGGGGTATTCCTGAGCTTGAAGCGAAACGTGAAACACTTGTTGCAGAAAAAGAATTAATGGAATCAAGATTAGATTCGATTGATAAAAAAATAGGGGAAAGCGCTGTAACTGAGTCTGTAGTTAGTAAGCAAGCCATGGAGCAGCAGATAACGTTTAACGAAGAACGAAAGATATCTGGATCTGAAGAATACGAAAAATATCATCCTGCAGCGGTAGAAGCGCTCAAGATTGAAATTGAAATGCGTAATTTAGATGGTATATTAGAAAGAGAAGGAGCTGCCATTCAACGAATGATTATTGAAGAAGCAAATCAAGGCGAGATTGATATAAAAGCAGATAAGATAAAAGGACTGGAAGAGGAACGAACTCGAATGGAGCTTGAGTTGACTCAGAAAAAATACATGACCGAACAAGCGTTGCCAGAAAATACAGAAGAAGCAATGAAAATGCAAAATTTAGTAGCCAGAGGAATTACGCCATTGAAAACTGCAGTTGTTGCAACCGCATTGTTTAACCTTCCAACCACTGGGCTTGCAATTGATCCAGAAGGAACAAACGCAAACAACGGTTCTATTGAAATTCCAATAGGTGTTGAAAACCCAACAGGTTTGGTGTATAGAGTTCAGGTCGGTGCTTTCTCAAAACGAATTAAATCGTCCGTATTCAAAGAATTCAACCCTGTTTCAGGCGAACTTATCTCTGGAACAAGCATTACACGTTATATGGCAGGTTTCTTTAACAATAGTGATTCTGTTGTTCAGGCCAGACAAGATATTCGTGGATTAGGATACAGCGATGCATTCGTTGTCGCGTATTGTGACGGAGAGCGAATTTCATTTGGCGAAGCGAGAAAACGTGAGGCTTCTGGAGCATGTGTACCGAAAGGAACAAATGAAATAATGATGGAAGTTGCTTTGAATACTGCTGAAAATCTAGGCATTACAGTAAGCAATGAAGTTCAAGAGGTTCCTGAGTTGACATACAATCAAGCGCCAGGAGCAACAGAAGCAGAGCCGATTGAGAATATGAAAGGATTGTTCTTTACAGTTCAAGTAGGCGTATTTAATAGACCTGTTGGTATAGAGGATTTAAACAATATGTCGGAGATCACTACAATTCGTTTACCGAATGGATTGATCCGTTATTCAAGCGGTAAATTTGATTCTGTAGAAGATGCCTTGCCAAGACAGAAAATTGCTCGTGAAAGTGGAATAGGAGGTGCATTTATCGCGGCCTACTATAATGGTGAAAGAATCTCTATTGGAAACGCGAGAAAGTTATTAAACGAAAACGGCAGTTCCATTCTTCAATCGGAAATGATTAAAGAAAAACCAGTTGATAGGGTTCTTACACCATCTGATGTTTTACGAATTGATAGCGTAACCAACAATGTGACGCAGATTACAGCTCCTATGGAATTATGGGAACACAGGGTTCAAATCGTAACGAAGAAAACATTTGACGAATTCCCAAGGGATGTCTTGAATAGATACAACGCTGAGGGTAGCTTCTACTATGACGTTAAAGACAAACGTGTTAAGTCGGTGATTTACAAGAACGCTGATTACCTTCCAAGAATTTGGAACTTCAGAGACGATATAGACACGGTTTATTTACCTGTTGGTCAATTGGCGGATACTAAACAGGAAATCATAGGGTTTGCATTTAAGGATTCGATTATTCCAGGAGATTTCATGGATTGGATGTTGAGATGCAATTATAGACGCAAGATTTTCAAAACACTGAAAGGCACGGAGGTAATGATATTTGGAGTGGATGAAGATGACTTAGATGCAATGTTGGAGCGAATAAAGTTGTTTGGTATCGATCCAAAGGTTATTGTAGAGACAGAAGACGAGTTAGAATTAGAAGAAAATAAATAGGTATGGTAGAAACGGAAACATTAGAGCAGGTAGGGACAGAAACGGTTGAAACTCTAATAGAAAATAAAGATTTGATTGTTTACAATGACGATTACAATACATTCGATCATGTTATTGATTCATTGATAAAAGTGTGTAAACACAAGCCCATTCAGGCGGAGCAATGTACGTGGTTGGTACATTACAAAGGGAAATGCCAGGTGAAGCGAGCTGACTATGATACTTTAGAACCAATGTGTACTGCATTGTTGGATAGAGGAATATCTGCTGAGATTGAATAAATTTTCAATAAAGTTAACGAGAGCCTTGCTCTAAAGAAAAAACCAAGTATATTTGCACTCGCTAATTAGAAATGTTGGCAAAGTACAAAAGGCCCCGTAGCTCAACTGGATAGAGTACCACACTACGAATGTGGCGGTTGCAGGTTCG
>CAJVYC010000019.1 GCA_913009205.1 uncultured Fluviicola sp.
AACAACCTCTTGGTGGTAAAGCACAATTTGGGGGTCAACGTTTTGGTGAGATGGAGGTTTGGGCACTTGAGGCGTTTGGAGCAGCAAATATCTTGCAAGAAATCTTGACAGTTAAATCGGATGATGTAATGGGTCGTGCTAAGGCTTACGAAGCAATTGTTAAAGGGGATAATATTCCTGAACCAGGAATTCCTGAATCGTTTAACGTATTGTTGCATGAACTGAGAGGTTTGTGTCTTGACATTACTATGGATTAATCATCAGTTGTTGAATAATTAAGAAAATATTATTATGGCTTATAGAAAAGAATATTCAAAAAAGCAAAGCAGCTTCAACAAGATCACGATTTCATTATCGTCTCCAGAGACTATTCTGGAAAGATCAAGTGGTGAGGTGCTTAAGCCTGAAACCATAAATTACCGTACTTACAAACCAGAAAGAGATGGTTTGTTCTGTGAAAGAATTTTTGGTCCTGTTAAGGATTACGAATGTCACTGTGGTAAATACAAAAGAATCCGTTACAAAGGAATCGTTTGTGATCGTTGTGGTGTAGAAGTTACTGAAAAGAAAGTACGTCGTGAACGTATGGGGCACATTTCATTAGTGGTTCCTGTTGCTCACATCTGGTACTTTAGATCGTTGCCAAACAAAATTGGTTACCTTCTTGGACTTCCTACGAAAAAACTAGATCAAATCATCTACTACGAGAGATACGTAGTTATTCAAGCAGGTATCGCAAGATCGGCTGAAGATGAAGAATTGACTCGTTTGGACTTCATGACTGAAGAAGAGTATTTAGATATCCTAGATGTTCTTCCAAAAGAGAACCAATATTTAGAGGATGCAGATCCAAACAAGTTCATCGCAAAAATGGGTGCGGAAGCACTTTATGATTTGTTGAAAACAATGGACTTGCAGGATACATCTTACAGATTGCGTCACCAAGCAAACAATGAAACGTCAGTTCAAAGAAAGAACGAAGCGTTGAAACGTTTGCAAGTTGTTGAAGCAATGCGTGACTCTCAAAATCGTATAGATAACCGTCCAGAATGGATGATAGTGAAAGTTGTACCTGTAATTCCACCAGAATTACGTCCACTAGTGCCACTAGATGGAGGTCGTTTCGCAACATCGGATTTGAACGATTTATACAGAAGAGTAATTATTAGAAACAATCGTTTGAAACGGTTGATCGAAATTAAAGCTCCAGAAGTAATTCTTAGAAATGAGAAACGTATGCTTCAAGAGTCAGTAGATTCTTTATTTGATAACTCAAGAAAATCATCAGCAGTTAAAACGGAATCAAACAGACCATTAAAGTCTTTGTCTGATTCATTAAAGGGTAAGCAAGGGCGTTTCCGTCAAAACTTACTTGGTAAACGTGTGGATTATTCAGCACGTTCCGTAATTGTCGTAGGACCTAGCTTGAAATTACACGAATGTGGTCTTCCTAAAGGAATGGCTGCTGAACTTTACAAGCCGTTTATCATCCGTAAGATGATTGAGCGTGGAATTGTAAAGACTGTAAAATCTGCTAAGAAAATTGTAGATAGAAAAGAACCAGTTGTTTGGGATATTTTGGAAAACATTTTGAAAGGACATCCAGTTCTTTTAAATAGAGCCCCAACGCTTCACAGACTTGGTATTCAAGCTTTCCAACCTAAATTAATTGAAGGAAAAGCGATTCGTCTTCACCCATTGGTAACTACGGCCTTCAACGCCGATTTTGATGGGGATCAGATGGCGGTTCACTTACCATTAGGTAACGCTGCAATCTTAGAAGCACAATTATTGATGTTGGCTTCACACAACATTCTGAATCCTGCAAACGGTGCTCCAATTGCTGTACCTTCTCAGGATATGGTTTTGGGTCTGTATTATATTACGAAGCCAAAAGCAGGAACGAAAGAGGAGCCAGTTATAGGTGAAGGTGGAACTTTCTACTCGCCAGAAGAGGTGATTATTGCACATAATGAAGGTATGTTAGATCTTCACGCTGCGATTAAAGTAAGAACATCAGATTTAACTGAAAGCGGTGATCTGGAAGTTCGTATGGTTGAGACTACTTGTGGTCGTATTCTTTTCAATGAAAAAGTTCCAACTGAAGCAGGATACATTAACGGAGTAATGACGAAGAAAGCACTTCGTGATATGATTGCCCACGTATTGAAAATCTGTGGAACTTCTCGCACTGTAGCTTTCCTTGATGATATTAAGGAATTGGGTTACCACATGGCCTTTGTAGGTGGTCTATCTTTCAATTTAGACGATATTATCGTTCCTAAAGAGAAAGTAGTTCTAGTTGAAAAAGCAGAAGCTGAAGCCAAAAATGTTATGGCAAACTATAACATGGGGCTTATTACAAATAATGAGAGATACAATCAAATTATTGATATTTGGACGCATACGAACTCTAGATTGACCCACACATTGATGGAGCAATTGAAGAACGATATGCAAGGGTTCAACTCAATTTATATGATGTACGATTCAGGTGCACGTGGTTCGAAAGAGCAAATACGTCAATTGTCTGGTATGCGTGGATTGATGGCGAAACCTCAAAAATCTGGAGCCTCTGCTCAAGATATTATTGAGAACCCAATTCTTTCGAACTTTAAAGAAGGATTATCTATTCTTGAATACTTTATTTCAACTCACGGTGCACGTAAAGGTCTTGCCGATACAGCCTTGAAAACGGCTGATGCAGGATACCTTACTCGTCGTTTGGTTGATGTTGCTCAAGATGTTGTAATTAACATGGAAGATTGTGGGACTTTAAGAGGTCTTATAGCAACTCCATTGAAGAAAAATGATGAAATCGTTGAGCCATTAAGTGATAGAATTATAGGTAGATCAGCTGTTCAAGCAATCTATCACCCAGTAACGGACGAGATGATCGTTGATGCGGGTGAATTGATTACTGATATCGTTGCTGCTGGAATTGATGCTGCTGGAATTGACGAGGTTGAAATCAGATCTGTATTGACTTGTGAAATGCGTAGAGGAGTTTGTTCTAAAGGTTATGGAAGAAACTTGGCAACTCAGAGACCAGCCGTAAATGGTGACGCTGTGGGTGTTATTGCTGCACAATCAATTGGAGAGCCTGGTACACAATTGACACTTCGTACATTCCACGTTGGGGGTACAGCCTCTAATATTGCTGATGAAAATGATTTGAAAGCTAAAACAGCTGGACAGATTGACATTGACGAGTTAAGAATGATTGAGACTAAGGATAAAAATGGCGATAAAAGCAACGTGGTAGTTGGAAGATCGGCTGAATTGAAAATAACAGATTCGAAAGGACTTGTTACAATGAATGCCATCATCCCTTACGGTGCTGAAATGATGATCGATAACAATACGAAACTTAAAAAAGGTGACGTAATTTGTAAGTGGGATCCATACAACGCTGTAATTATTACTGAGGTGAAAGGTGTTATCGTTTTCGAAAACATCCTTGAAGGATTAACGTTCCGCGAGGAAGTTGATGAACAAACAGGGTTTGCTGAAAAAGTAATTACTGAATCTCGTGATAAAAAGAGAATGCCAGCAATTCACATTATCGATCCTAAGACGAAAGATGTTCTTAGAGAATACTCTTTACCAGTTGATGCTCACATTAACGTTAAAGAAGGTGATAAGGTAGAAGCTGGTTTGATCTTGGTTAAGATTCCTCGTAAAGCTGGTAAATCTGGTGATATTACTGGTGGTCTTCCTCGTGTAACTGAATTATTCGAAGCACGTAACCCATCTAACCCTTCAGTAGTTTCTGAAATTGATGGTGTTGCTGAGTACGGTAAGATCAAACGTGGTAACAGAGAGATTCAAATCACTTCGAAAACTGGAGATGTACGGAAGTATTTAGTTCCATTATCGAAACATATTTTGGTTCAAGCGAATGACTTCGTAAGAGCTGGTCAACCATTATCTGTTGGGGCTACAACTCCAAACGATATCTTGAATATTGAAGGACCAACTAAAGTACAAGAGTATTTGGTTAATGAGATTCAAGAGGTATACCGTTTACAAGGTGTGAAGATTAATGATAAGCACTTCGAAGTTATTGTTCGTCAAATGATGCTTAAGGCGATGATTGTTGATTCTGGAGACACACGTTTCTTAGAAGGACAATCTGTTCATAAAGCAGATATTTCTGAGGAGAACGATGCTGTTTACGGAATGAAAGTAGTTATTGATGCAGGTGAATCTACTGAAATGAAAGCTGGACAAATTGTTTCTGCTCGTAAGTTGAGAGATGAGAATTCACAATTGAAAAGAGCAGACAAAGCGCTAATCGATTCAAGAGATGCAATTCCAGCTACATCTAAAGCAATGCTACAAGGAATTACTAGAGCGTCACTTCAAACACAATCGTTTATTTCTGCGGCTTCGTTCCAGGAAACTACGAAAGTATTGAATGAAGCAGCGATTGCTGGTAAAGAAGATCATCTAATGGGTCTTAAAGAGAATGTAATTGTTGGACACCTTATTCCTGCGGGAACTGGAGTTCGCAAATTCCAAAAAATGTTGGTAGGTTCTAAAGAACAATTAGAAGAGTTGACTGAAAGCGCTAAATAATAAGCGTTAACTATATTAGAAAGCCCTGACGATTTTATCGTCAGGGCTTTTTTTGCTTGAAACTTTAATAACTAAAGGTTTGAATTCCTTAATTTTTACAATTGCACTTTCTCTACTTATACTCCTAAATCCAATAAGTGGTATTACTGTAAAAAGAAAGAAACCGACCTCTTGATGACTAGCCCTGTAAGAAATCAGCTAATTCGATTGTTCTAGTTAGACAATCAAGTTCCTGTACCATGAAAAATTCCAGCATCCTTACACTAAGTTTATTGTTCGTTTTATGTTTAACTGTAATGAGCAGTTGCCGGACCAAAGACGATACAATTGCCATTATCAAAGTACGCGATGCAAATAACAATCCAGTGGCAAATGCAGATGTTCGTGTTTATTCTTCTGGAACAAGTGGTGTTAATTCTATTGATGATCTTGTACAAACGAACTCTTCAGGAGAAGCTTTCTTCAATTACAATAATGAATATCAATTAGGACAGGTTGGTGTTGCAATTCTTGATATTGAGGTCACGAAGGACGCAGAAACAAGCCACGGAATTATTAAAATTGAGCAGGAAGCAACAACCTTAGAAGCGGTTTACGTTAATTTATAACCTAAAATTTCATAAAAGGACAATTACCTCTGGTGAACCCCTGCTTATTTTAGATAGATTCGTTAGCTTTACTTTATGGAAGAAAAAAAGGACAATCAAGTCAACATAGAGCTTACTGATGAAGTAGCGAATGGAGTTTATTCAAACCTTGCAATTATTACACACTCACCTTCAGAATTCATTGCGGATTTCGTTCAGATGATGCCAGGTGTGCCTAAAGGGAAAGTTAGATCTAGAGTGATTATGACGCCTCAGAATGCAAAACGTTTGATGGAAGCACTTCAAGAAAATGTCGGTAAATATGAACAGAATCATGGTGCTATTGTGTCATCAAACATGCCGCCAATGCCGCCAATGAACTTTGGAACTCCAACTACTCAAGCTTAAATAAGTAACTTATCAAGGGTTTTTTCATTAATTACTCCTACATACCATACTATTATGACTGTTGATCGAATTTCTACCTCTAAAATTTTTCTTTTAAGTATCTTTTTAGGAGCTTTTTTATTAGCTGGATTAAGTTCTTGTGAGAAAAGAGTTACTCCGAATAAAGTGGAACGGATTTTTCAGAAAGATTCATGGAAAATTACTTCGTTCATTTTTCAAGATCAAAACATTGAAGATAATTTTAATGCCGTTACATTTGACTTCAATGAAACAAATGGAATTACGGCTCTTCCTGCCAATATGTATGCTGGTAATTGGGACGTGGGGTTAAATAAAAAACCAACAATTCTAAATATTTTCAATGTCTTTGAGCCATCATATTCTGCTTTAAATGATGACTGGACTGTTGTGACCTGCGGCAATTCATTAATAACTCTAGAATCTCAAAATGGTCCGTTTCTAAATACCATTGTATTTCGAAAAATTGAACTATAATCGTTTATAGAAAGGTGATTTCAGTTTTCCATTCGTTTACATTTCCGCAAGAATCTTTTACTTTTAAAACGAGTCCCTTTTTACCTTTGAAATGATTCGGTCGGTCAAATTGAAGTGTCCCAGCTTTGTAATCGTACTTGACCAAATACCATTTTCCGTCAATAAACAAATCATAATCGTTAATTCCACTTTTCGCATCACTAATTTTCCATGTTAAACTTGTCTTATTCGTTGATATTGAGCTTTTTGATATTGAAACTGGAGTAACGACTGGTGCAGTTTCATCGCGTTTCAAAGAGTAGGTTCCAAAATATTTACTCTCTGCAATTGCCCATTCATCCTCGTAAATGACATCAAGTGTCCGGCGTCTTTTTTTGTTTGTGATAACTTCAATATAATGTCTCCCGTCTTCTTCCTCGTTGTTTTTTATTTTAATTCGATAGGCGCGGTTCACAGGAGTTTGAGGTTTTGCGATATAATGGTCTAAGCGGTCTTTTTCAAGTGAAATTGGCTCGTAAACTGTTGCATATCCAAATTCTAATTGTCTTGTCTCGCTTTCGTATAAGTACGTTTTGTTCGGATATAAATGGTCTTCTTTCACGCTAATTGAATCTTCTTTGTTGATTACTCCTTGCAATATGTTCAGTGTGAATTCGAGCACAGACTTATTTCCCTTAGGATCATATGCAATGTATTTGATAAAAAATTTTTGTCCCGGCACAGCGTTGATAATTCCCAACTCTCCATTGATATAAATCGGTAAATCATTTTCCCTCGTTCTAAAACATTTGTGGTATTTTCTGCTTTGAGTTTGATACGCTTCGTAATCTTTATGTGAGTTAACGTAGCGCGTGGATTCAAATGGAATTCGATTCGTTTTTTGACCAAAAATTGTGTCGTTATTAACAATAAGAAAGCTTCCGTACAAGCCGCAATTATTTCCTGCACCATCTAGTTTGTCAATTACATCCACTGCAATTCCTATTCCACCTGTCGCAGAGCAATAATTGGCCGGAATATCGATTTGACCTGCGCCGAGATAATAATCAGACTTACCTTTCATCGCTGTTTTTGAAACCGATTTATTTGGATATCTGTAGCCATCTTTTGTCAAGCCATAAACTTTAACGCCACGAATAATCGGAGCCTTTGAATCGGGTAAATCAAATCCAAAAATCAAGGGGTTCAAAGCATGCTCTGTTTCAGTATCTCTAACTTCAAAATGAAGGTGCGGCCCTGTTGATCCTCCCGTGTTGCCAGACAATCCAATGACTTGACCTTTTGAAACTTTAATCACTCCCTTCCCGGGGAATACTTCAATGGCAAAATTTTGTTCTGCTTCTTGCGTTGCTCGAACGATTGAATCAATTCCTCCTTTAAACTCACTACAATGGCCGTATACGCTTGTGATTCCATTGGGATGATCTATGTAAATGGCATGACCATAACCGTAAGGTGAAACTTTTATTCGAGAGACAAAACCTTCGTCAATTGAATACAGTTTATAGCCAATTTTGGAGTTCGTTTTAAAATCCAAGCCCATATGAAAATGGTTCGGTCTTAGTTCTCCAAAATTTGACGCGAGCACCAATGGAATTCCAATTGGCGAATGATAACCTTGATCGCCCTCTGACTGGGCAAAAATAGAAGTTTGAATGCCGAGAGAAATAAGTAAGAAAAGAATGAGTTGTTTCATGTTATCAAAAATAGATTTTTAATAAAATAACCACAACAATCGGGCTAAAAATCTTGTCGGTGTGTATTACTATGCTATTTTTGTATTCAAACCGTTTTAAATGTCAGATCGCATTAATCAGTTAGTTGATACCATTCGAGAGAAGGCTATTCTTTTGAAGGATCAAGTTGCGTCTGAAAAAGCTCACAACGAAGAGCTTACGCAAGAAATTCAAACCCTTAAACAAGAATTGTCATCGAGAGATGAAAAGGTGGATGAATTAAACACAAAGATTACTGAATTGGATGATGGCCTTAAAACGGCAAGAGAGCAAAGCATCGGCAGCTCTGGAGGGAATGGAGTTTCCGAAGAGCAAATTGATGAATTGGTGAAGGAAATAGAATACTGCATCGGGCAGTTAAAGAAATAAAGTATGGCAAAGTTATCCTTAAAGGTTGTTGTTGCCGGTAGAACATATCCACTTTCTGTGAGTGAAGACGAACAGGAAAAAGTGTTGAAAGCTGCCGAAGACATTAACAATGCAATTAAGTTGCTTCAGGATAACTACGCAGTTAAGGATATGCAGGATTTGTTAGCAATGACTGCGTTGCAATTGGCTTCGAAGTCAGATGGTAAAAAAGCTACTGAAACTACGAACTCAAATGAATTGGATGATATCCAGAAGAAACTGGAAGATTTATTAAACGATTTAGACGCCTAAATAACATACTTTACGCATTATTTTCCCACCCATTTCATTCAAGTGAATGCAAATGAGGTGGGTTTTTTTATTTAAAAAAGTAACTATGGAATTAGGATTAATTATAGGATTGGCAGGAGGAGCAGCTGGTGGAGTAGTAATCGCTGTTGTGGTTCAATCTGTACTTCTTAAGAAGAGAAAAGAACAAATACTAAAGGACGCTGAGAAAGAAGGCGAGACTTTGAAAAAAGATAAAGTGCTTCAAGCCAAAGAGAAATTCTTGAAACTGAAAGAAGATCACGAAAGAAACATAAAGGATAGAGAGCGCAAGCTCCAGTCAGCTGAAGATCGTATCAAAAGCAAAGAAAAGTCTTTAACACAGAAATTGGAAGACGCGAATAGAAAGGACAAAGGCATGGAGAAGACTAGACTCTCTTTAGAAGCTAAAACCAATTCGTTTGAGACTAAAAATGCAGAACTTGATAAAGTATACCAAAAGCACATTGATGAGCTTTCGAAGGTAAGCGGAATGTCTGCGGAAGATGCTAAGGCTGGTTTGGTTGAGTCATTGAAAGATGAAGCAAGAACAAATGCAATGGCACACATCAATGAGATTACTGCTGAGGCTAAAATGAATGCGAACCGCGAAGCACGTAAGATTGTTATTCAAACAATTCAACGTGTTGCAACGGAGCAAGCAATTGAGAATTCAGTTTCGGTATTTAACATTGAATCTGATGAAGTTAAAGGTAGGATCATTGGTCGTGAAGGACGTAATATTCGTGCTTTAGAAGCAGCAACTGGAGTTGAGATCGTTGTTGATGATACACCGGAAGCGATTATCCTTTCTTGTTTCGATCCAATTCGTCGTGAAATTGCTCGTTTGGCATTGCACCAATTGGTTTCTGATGGAAGAATTCACCCAGCTAGAATTGAAGAAGTAGTTGCTAAAACGAAAAAACAATTGGATGATGAGATCGCTGAAACAGGTAAAAGAACTTGTATCGATTTAGGAATTCACGGATTGCATGCCGAATTGGTTCGTATGGTTGGTCGAATGAAATACAGATCATCTTACGGACAGAACTTATTACAGCACAGTCGCGAGGTTGCTAACTTATGTGCAACGATGGCGGCAGAGCTTGGCTTGAACGTTAAAGTGGCTAAACGAGCTGGATTGTTGCATGATATTGGAAAAGTGCCAGATGATAACCCAGAATTACCACACGCGATTCTAGGAATGAACATGGCTGAAAAATACGGAGAGAAACCAGACGTTTGTAACGCAATTGGAGCTCACCACGATGAAATTGAAATGACAACGTTGATTTCGCCTATTGTTCAAGTATGTGATGCTGTTTCTGGTGCGCGCCCTGGTGCTCGTAGAGAAATCGTTGAATCGTACATCAAGAGAATTAAAGATCTTGAAGGTTTGGCGTTAGCTTACGAAGGAGTCAATACTGCTTATGCAATTCAAGCAGGTAGAGAGTTGAGAGTATTGGTTGAAAGTGACAAGGTTTCCGATGCAAGAGCAGACGAATTATCATTTGAGATATCTCAGCGTATTCAAACGGAAATGACTTATCCTGGACAGGTTAAGGTAACATTGATTCGTGAGAAACGTGCCGTGAATTACGCGAAATAAGTACTTCTCGGCTAATAAATAGCTGAATGAATGATTAAAAAGGTACTTCTTAAATCTGATTTTATCAAGTCAGTTGCTGTTCTTATGACAGGGACAATGGCTGCTCAGATGTTAGGATATGTTTTTGCACCCATAATTACACGATATTATACTCCGGAAGAAAATGGTCAACTTGGTATTTTTCTTCTGTTGGTTTCTCTCGGAGCGGCTTTTGCCACTGCTAGATATGAATTGACTCTGCCCGTTGTTAAATCCAAAGTGCATTCATTTCGCTTGTATCATATTGCTGTTCGTATCACGATTGTTACAACGATACTGTCTCTTTTCGTTCTTGTTTATCCTGCATTCACAGATGGCAGTGGAATTGAATATGCCTTTTACGGATTGATTCCAGTGGCAATATTCTTAACTGCCTCCTCCAATATGGGAACGTATTGGGCAATTCGCTTGAAGTTATTCAGACACCTAAGTTATTCTAAGGTCGCAACATCAATTAGTTCAAACCTGGTAAAAGTCAGTCTCGGCGTCATGGGTTGGGGATATTTGGGATTGATATTTGGGTACATAACGGGATTGATATTTGGGAATATATGGTTTGTCAGAAACTTCTTTAGAGGGCAAAAAGAGTTCGGAATTCGTTCTAGTTCTCCTCGGAATTTTGTCCTTGCGAAACAGTACATTGAGTTCCCGAAAATTAACCTACCGCATGTTGTAATAGATTATGGAAGAGAGCTCACGGTGGCAGTTCTTATAATTCATTTCTATGGTTTGGCTATTTATGGATTGTATGAACTTTCATTCCGCATGTTGAAAATGCCTTTGATTCTTATCGGGCAATCGATAGGCCAGGTTTTTTTACAAAAATGTTCGGAAAATTTTAATGCGAAAGAAGCTATTACTCCTTTTATAATTAAAACAATGATTACGCTATTTTTGCTGTCAATTGCACCCGTTACGATCATTTTCTTTTTTGGGAGCGATATTTTTGCTTTTATATTTAGTGAAGAATGGCGAGATGCGGGAACCTTCTCCGAGATAATGGTGCCTTTGGTAATTATGCTTTTTGTTGCATCTCCAATTTCGTCATTGCCAATGATTATTGATCGACAAAGAGAATTTTTTATTCTATCCTTGTTCGGGACGGCCCTAATGATAGGCTCAGTTTTAATTCCGCCCTTCTTTTTTGATGCATCTATTGAAAAAACTCTTTGGACCTTGAGTTTATCGAGAGCGGCTTATTTTGTTTTAACTATATTTAAATACTTACAATACTCAAGAATAGCTGATGCTCGGTAAAATCACAAATTATTTTAAGGGAAAGAAAAAGATGAAGGCATTGAAAAACTCTTCGCCTGAAATGATCTATGGTTATATCCAAGGTGGCCAACTATTGGCTGATACGCGGGTTGGAAGTTCTACATCTTTTGTTGGGAAGGAGAATTTGAAACTCGCCGACAACGTCTTTATAGGACAATATAACTTTATTGAAGCGAGTAACGGAATTACGATTGAAGAAGGGTGTCAAATCACCAATTACATTTCTATTTTAAGCCACAGCAGCCATGTTTCAATTCGTTTGTATGGTGATGCTTATCGCCAAGCAAAAGACCCAATAGGATATGTTAAAGGAGAAGTGAGTATCGGGAAGTACAGCTTCATTGGACCTCACGTAACCATTATGCCCGGAACAGCGATTGGAAAAGGATGTTTAGTCTCGGCTTATTCAATGTTAAAAGGAGATTATCCTGATTTCTCAATTGTTGCTGGGAACCCGGCAAAAGTTGTTGGAGATATCAGAGAAGGTGATAAGAAATTACTTGAAGAGCATCCCGAGTTGTTAAAGAATTATGACAAATGGGCGAACGAATGAAAGTTACAATTGTTGGACTATCATTGTTTGCAAAGCGTTTGGCGGAAAACCTATCTGCTTACGACCCAAAGAATTCATACAAGAGTCTCGATACGTATCACAATAACTTGGATAAAGTTAAAGCTACTTTGCGTATTCCTAAATCGGATTGTGTTTTTTCAATCAATGGAACTGTTCAAACGAGCAAAGCATTTGATTTGGCCTTAAAAAAGAAGATTCCAGTTATAATGAACTGGGTTGGAACAGATGTCGTGAATGCAATTAGAGCTCATAATGCGGGAGATTATAGGAAAGAATACATTACCGATGCGATTCATTTTTGTGAAGTCCATTGGATTCAAGAAGAATTGAAAGAACTAGGAATCAATGCTGAAATTGTAAACTTTGCGGCCTTCGAAAAGTCATTCGAATTGAAAAAAGCTTCTTCTGAAAAGTTTACGGTACTTTCCTATATTCCTGAAGTGCGAGCTGACTTCTACGGAATTGATTCCTTTATAAGTTTGGCCAATAAATTTCCAGAAATAAATTTTGTTATCGCGGGTTCAGAAGCCAAAGAATACCAACCATTTCCGTCAAATTTAAAAGCGCTTGGATGGGTCGATACGATGGGAGATCTTTATGATAAATCACATGTAACGGTGCGTTTCCCAGAGCATGATGGATTGTCTACGTTTATTTTAGAATCGCTTGCCCGAGGTAAAAAAGTACTCTATAAATATCCTTTCAATTATTGCGAGCACTGCCCAGATCATGATAAATTGGAAAAGTCAGTTCAAGAATTGTACGATGAGTACAAAGAAGGAAAATCACTAATAAATGAGGATGGAGCTGACTTCATCGAATCAAATTTTAATTCAGAACGTATTTTAGGCGAGCTGATTGAAAGATTTAAACAATTGAAAGATCGAAAATAAAGCTGAGATATTGATTATTGCCTTTGCCTTCCCTCCGAACAAGCGAGTAGGAGCGCTGCGTGCGAATTATTGGAACAAAGAGCTATCAAACGAATTCAATTGCAACACAACTGTTATCACAGCAGAAAGAAATGCCACAGGAGATAATATACATATTGTTCCAAAAGTGGGAACGTCTTTCGTTAATAAGTTTATTAAGGACGATGGTGTTGTTTGGAAGAAGAATATCCAAATATATTTATTCAAGAACGATATTCCTCAGCCCGATCTAGTGATAATAACCGGAGGGCCATTTATGCATTTTACATTGGCGAAGTGGTTTAAGAATATTTACAAATCAAAAGTGATTCTCGATTATAGAGATCCTTTCGCAATTAATCCTGGTTTTGATAACTCCAAGATTAAAGTGAAAATGAAACTATTTTTTGAAAATCGATTCAACAAGAATGCTGACGCCCTAGTGACAGTAAACGATTACTGTGGAAAGCTCGTTTGCTGTTTTGATGAAAAGCCAAATGCAATCGTTCAAAATGGATACGACGAGACGGTTCAACCAGAATTAAAGAAAGTTGAATTGGAGTCGCCTACATTTTCTTACACGGGTAAATTTTACTTTGGACCTGAGCCGATTTTAGAAGCAATGACGGAGATGAAATTGCATTTCCATTGCGCTGGTCCAGACAAGGTAACACCAAATGAATTCATTCATCCAAAGGGTTTTGTAGAATATTCCGAAGCTGCTCAGTTGATTGCCGATCACGATGTTGCCATTATCCAAACGTATGGAGAAGACTTTCAATCAACAACTAAGATCTTCGATTATATCCGTTGCAAAAGAGCAATTCTGATTGTCTCGAATAATTATATTGAACGCGGAAGTATCCATGAAGAATTGAAAGGATACCCTAATGTGTTTTGGGTTGAGAATAATAAAGAGTCAATCATGGAATCGATTGCGAAAATTCAAATGTCGACGTATACAGAACCTTATCAGGATTTCCATTTGAAGTATTCGAGAAAATACCAAATGAAAAAACTATTAACGCTTATCCAAAAGATTCTGTAATGGCTTCGATTGTGAAATTCATAAAGTATGGAGCGGTTCTTTATTGCCTAATTAGCATTTTAAATGCACTTGTTTTACCTCCTGCTTATGAATTGAATATCGACAATTATCTGTTCATTTTTGGTTTTGTAAATCTTGCATTGGTTGTATTTAAGAAAAGAGAATACACAATTTTGGTTATTGCTTTCTGCCTGTTTTTTGGCTGGTCGTTAGTCGTTGATTTCGCAAAACATGGAATGGACTTTAAAAGTAACCTTCCGTACATGTTGTATTTTCTTAAATGGCCGGTGGTACTTGTCACGTCGCTAGAAGTATCCAAGTCAGTAAGATGGTCAGAGAATTATCCGAAACTAATTGATGGCCTTTTTTTGACCTTGTTGGGAATCAATCTATTCATGCTTTTGAACCTAGAAGGCACAGGTGAATCAGCGCAAATGTTATACTCACCTAAAGCATACACCAATTTCATATTCTACAATGAATTCGGGACTTTTCGTTTGTCCGGAACTCAAATGAATGCAAATGACAACGCAATTTTGTTCTGCTGTTTCTACATCTATTATTTAAGTTTTAGACCAAAGGCTTGGCATTATCTTTTGCTGGCTTTAGGGATAATAATTTTGACGCAATCGAGAACGATTTTCTTGGTGATGCTAACAGTTTCAGGTATCTCGGCAATGAAACATCTAAAGGTGTTCAAGAACAAAAAGCAACTCCTTCTCTTTTTGTTTGGTGGGCTGCTGGTTGGAATTGGGATCGTATTCTCCTTTTCAAACTTGAGAAGCATGTTCACTGGAGACGCATTGGCCTCATCGTCTTTTATGCAGCGGATCACCAATTTGTCCAACGCTTTGGAAACAGACGGGTTAACCCTCGTAATTGGAAATGGAGTAATTAAAAACCCGCTTTTAGAATTGGGGGCCTATATCGATTCTGAGTTCATCTCCGTGCTTTTACAATATGGATTGGTCGGTATTTTACTTTGGCTTGCTCTAATTGTCGCAATCAATATTCACTTTAGGTTCAAAAGTGTTCAAGGCCGCTATTGGTTCTTAATTACTGTTTTGATATTGGGTGCCTCTGCTACGAATTATACTTTCCTTCACGGAAGTATCGGGGTAATTCTTACTTTGTTTTTGGGGCTGTCCTGCTTAGGCTCAAGAGAAATTGAATCAAAACCCCAAGAAAAAGTCCAATAAGTGTATACTTGAATAATGTGAGAAAGGTCTTGCTAGAAGTGCATTTAGAACTCACATAACTGACATTATAGCCTTTACTTAATTCGTTGAATTTTTTTTTTAATTCTGTTACAGGAATGCATCTATCTGAATAAATCTTAAGTTCGTGACGCTTGATATTTGATTCTTTTAGCGTGTCGGCGTAGGTTGATGTTATGTTTCTAAAGAAGATGTTATCTTCTTTAATTAGCGTGTCGGCACGTAAATGATCAGGAAGTTCAGTTCCAATTTCATATTCATAAACCAACCAATTGGTGGCTTCTGGCGATTCAGTTAGATAAAGAATTGTGCCTGAGAGGAACCCGAAAATTAATCCAGCAAGAACAAACGCTCGCGATTTTAAATGATTCCTCTTCATTGGAGCTGAAATATATTAAATTTGTTGCTATAAATGGCGGCCATCAAACGAATATTATTCCTTGCTGATATTAATTCCGTTCACACAGAACGTTGGGTTAAGAACTTAATTCATAGAGGTTATGAAATCGGTCTGTTTTCCTTGAGCGAAAAGAAGACAACTTGGATTGATAGTTTGTCTTGTGAATACCATTGCGTCGGAGTCAATCAAGATAAGATTCGGTCAAAGAAACGATTTTCGAAGCTCGCTTATTTTAGCAGTTTTAAGGAGCTAAAGAGTTTCACCAAAGACTTCAATCCAGAGATTGTTCATGCGCATTATGCCTCTTCGTATGGAATGCTGTTAATGCGATTAAAATTTAAGAATTCAGTTTTATCCCTTTGGGGAAGCGACGTTTATGAGTTTCCAAAAAGAAGCTTTTTGCATAAGAAGTTGTTTCAACGCATTTTAAATAGTGCTCCAATTGTCTGTTCAACATCAAAAGACATGGCAAGAGAGGGGGCTTTGTATGTTAAGAAGGATTTTCACATTACGCCTTTCGGAATCGATACAGATAGGTTCAAACCAACAGGTGCTGATCATCCATTATTTACAATTGGAACGGTTAAAACCTTGGAAAAGGTTTACGGGATTGACCGGTTGATTCATTTATTCGATAAATTTCAAAGTCAATTTGAAGGAGAGGTTCAATTGAAAATATTTGGTTCTGGATCTGAGCTAGATTCTCTGCAATTACTTGTTAAGGATTTGAAATTGGAGTCGAAAGTTCATTTTAAAGGTTTTGTTGAAGATCAAAACTTGATCGAAGCCTTCAATTCATTGGATGTTTTTGTTGCCCTCTCAAGACGTGAAAGCTTCGGAGTAGCTGCATTAGAGGCACAATCTTGTGGGATTCCAGTCATTGTTTCGAACGTGGGCGGATTGCCTGAAGTCGTTAGCTCTGAAACAGGATTTATAGTTGATGGCAATCCAATCGATACCGGTTTTTTAGACAATGCCTTAGAAGCTTTAAACAAACTCGTAGACGCTGATTTCAGAAAAGCAATGGGAGCCAAAGGCCGTTCTTTTGTCATCGACAACTATTCAGAATCTGTTTGTGTTGATCAACTATTAAAAGTCTATCAATAGGTATAAGAAATATTCTTGATTAACTTTGAGTGATCAAGCAATTTGAAATGACTGAGAAATTAAGTTATAATTCCATTTATACTGGCCTCTTTTGCCTTTTCGCTTTTTCGTTTGCTTGGAACCTACAAATCAGTACAGTCTTACTCATTCTTTTATTTGGAGTTTGGATATCGGATAAAAACACATCCTTTAAAGATAAATGGATGTTGCCGTTTAAAGACAAACGTGTTCTGGTTTTAATTTCGACCTATATCCTTGCCTTTTTAGGCCTTTTAGTAACAAACAACATTGATCATGGTCTCTTTATACTTGGTGTTAGTACGTCACTGTTTGTAAACCCTGTTATTTTCACCTCTTTTGAAAAAAGAACGTTTAATCGAAAGCAAATTCACTTCGTATTCATCTCATTTGTCGCCGGCATCCTAACATCATCAATCTATTGCTTGCTAGTCTCATACATCGAATATTCCCAAGGTGGAGTGGGAACTGAGGTTTTCAGATATGTCGGTTTGATGAATGTGGTATTATCACCAGGATCGTTTGGTAACTATCTAAGTTTTTCAATGCTTCTCGTTTTGCTTTATTTATTGGGCGAATACAAGTTCGCTAAAAAACCAACACTGATTCAATGGATCTTGGCTTTCCTGCTTTTTTCTTTCTTTCTTGTGATGACCTTGTTGTTGCAATCGAAAGCGTCCTTGTTAGCCGTTATTATGATCATAGGATTGGTGATTGCCTATAAAATCACAATGCTTTTTTCATGGAAAATCATGTTTGTTGGAGTGATCCTTTTTGGGTCTTTTTTCTATTTCACAGGACTGCATATAAGTATTTTAGGTGAACGTTTTGAAGCAATGAATCAGAACTTTGAAAATTTTGATAAAAAATCGCAATCGTCATCCACATTGCGATATGCGGCGCTAGAAGGGTCTTATTATTTGGCTTATAATAACCCGTTTATGGGAGTAGGAACGGGTGCTGTAAAGAGAAAACTAACTGAATATTATGCTAAAAACGGCTATGATGGAGCGCTTTTGCACAAAACGGATACGCATAATCAATTTTTAAGATCATTCGCAAAGAATGGAATTTTAGGATTGCTACTTGTAACGATCACTTTTTTACTGCCATTGATTCTCGCTATAAAAACGAAATCGTTTCTGCTCTTTGTATTTGGAATGCTCGAAATCGTCATGGGTATGACGGGTGATATTTTTGACAGCCAACCTGGAATTGTATTTTATACATTTACAATATGTTTCTTGATATTCATTGTTGGTAAAACTTCAAATGAGCCAACAAATAAGACAATAGAGAGTAAATGAAGATAACCGTTGTTATTCCTTGCCGAAATGAGGTGAACTACATTGAGGAATGTATCGATGCGATTTTTGCTTCCGAGCTTCCTGGTAATTGCGAAGTCTCAGCTTTTATCGTTGATGGATTAAGCGATGATGGAACAGTTGAAAGGATTGATGAACTCTCAAAAAAACATCCAAACCTTAGTCGTGTAGATAATGCGAAGCAATTGACACCCTTTGCTTTCAATTTGGGTATTTACGCAGGCGGAGAGGTAGATTACGTTCAGATTGTTGGTGCTCGACATATTATCTCAAAGGATTATTTGATCCGTTGTATAGAGCGACTGGAATCGGATTCCAGTTGCTGGTGTGTTGGAGGAAGAATTCAGAATGAATACGTCAATGCGGAAGGAGAAATTATTTCCAAGGCAATGCAAACGGCCTTCGGAATGGGAATTGGAAACTTCCGTGTCTTGAAAAAATCAGGATATACAGATACCGTAACGAGTCCAATGTATCCGTATTGGGTCTTTGAAAAGATTGGCTTTTTCGATGAAGAATTGACACGAAACCAAGACGATGACTTCAACTTTAGAGTATCTCAAGCAGGAGGGAAGATCTACTTTGAGCTTGAGATTTCGTTAAAGTACTATGTCAGAGGAACTTTTAAAGGATTGAAACGGCAGTTCTTTCAGTATGGATATTGGAAGGTCTATGTGAATAAGAAACACAAAGCAGTCACAACTTTACGTCAATTGCTTCCCCCTTTGTTTGTTTTGTACCTGTTCAGTATTCCGTTATCATTGCTCTTCGGTTCACTTGGCTTAGTAGTTTATACCATCCCATTGGTCTTTTATGCTGGATTATTGATTTTATTTAGTGTTAAGGAGGCTAGAACGACAATAGAATTCTTCAAATTGATCAAGACCTATATAATTTTGCACGTTCAATATGGACTTGGATATGTTTTGGGGATTATTCACTTTTTATTTTTGAATAGAAAACCGTCAGGAAATCAAAATCGCCTGTCTAGATAATAGTTAATTTTAACTAAGATGAAACGAAAAATTATTACAATTATAGGAGCACGGCCGCAGTTTGTAAAAGCTGCTGTAATTAGTCGAATACTGCTTGCGCACGATGATGTCGAGGAAATTTTGGTACATACAGGTCAGCATTATGACCACAACATGTCCGAAATATTTTTTGAGGAAATGGAAATTCCCAAACCAAAGTACAATTTAAGTATTAACGGTTTGGATCACGGAGCGATGACGGGACAAATGCTAGAGAAAATTGAAGAGGTGATCAAAATTGAAAATCCAGAATGGGTTTTGGTTTATGGTGACACGAACTCGACGATAGCAGGGGCTTTGGCTGCCAGAAAGCAACATGTTAAAGTGGCACATATTGAAGCAGGGTTGAGAAGTTTCAACATGAGAATGCCAGAAGAAGTAAACAGAATTTTGACGGATAGAATATCAGATATTTTATTCGCGCCAACGCAAACGGCAATCGATAATCTTAAGTTAGAAGGTTTTGATAATCTTGATATCAATGTCGTTCGAAGCGGCGATGTAATGTTAGACGCTGGAATGTTCTACGCGCAAAGGTCAAAAGAGCTTGCGACGTTGCCTTCTGAATTTTTCGAAGGAGATTTTATTCTTTGCACCTTGCATAGAGCTGAAAACACAGATGATAAAGAACGGCTTACTTCAATAGTAAATGCATTGAACACCATTCACGAATCAACGAGAGTTGTAATGCCTTTGCATCCAAGAACAAGCGGTTTGATCGAGAAGTACGGATTGGAACTTAAGGTTGATTTAATCGATCCGGTTGGTTACTTCGACATGATTGAACTGTTGAAGAACTGTAGCTTAGTGATGACAGACAGCGGTGGACTTCAAAAAGAAGCGTATTTCTTTAAGAAGAACTGCGTAACGATGCGTGATGAAACAGAATGGGTAGAACTTGTTGAGAATGGATTCAATCTACTTTCTGGAGCGAATGGCGATCTTATTATTGAACATACGCAGACAATGCTTAGTAAAGTATCCGATTTTTCTTCGCAACTTTATGGTGATGGCCATGCAGGAGAGCAAATAGTTGAAATCCTTTTAGAAAATTAAAGTTCGAGAAATCGAATAATCAAACAATCGAATTATGATTCCATTTTCACCTCCAAGAATAGACGATGTAACTACTGAAGCAGTCGTTGCAGCTTTGAAATCTGGATGGATTACTACTGGACCAAGAACGAAACAATTCGAAAAAGAAATTTCAGCGTATTGCGGCCATAAAACAACGGTTGCGGTAAACTCTTGGACAACCGGAATGCAAGTTTTGTTGGCATGGTGGGGGATTAAAGAAGGAGATGAGGTAATCATTCCCGCTTATACCTATTGCGCAAGTGCGAACGTTATCATTCACGCTGGGGCAACACCAGTTATGGTGGATTTAAATGAAGGAGATTTCAATTTAAATGCAGAAAAGGTTCGTGCAGCAATCACGCCAAGAACCAAAGCTATCATGGCTGTCGATATCTCAGGTTTTCCTGCAGATTACGATTTGTTGAGGATTTTGATTAACGAAACTGAAATTAAAAATCAATTCAATCCTTCAAATGAACTTCAAGAAAAACTAGGTCGAATATTGCTTCTAGCAGATGCCGCACATAGTTTTGGAGCATTGATGAATGGAGGACAAGCGACGCTTCAATCAGACATTGCGACGTATTCATTTCATGCAGTGAAAAACTTGACAACAGCGGAAGGTGGAGCACTTTGCTTCAATTTACCAGACAGCTTTGATCACGATGTAATCTACAAGCAAATGTGTACGATGATTTTGCACGGTCAAAATAAAGATGCATTAGCAAAAACGATAAAAGGCAATTGGAAATACGATGTTGAAGAACCTGGGTTCAAATGCAACATGACGGACCTTCAAGCGGCAATCGGTTTGGTTGAATTGAACCGGTACCAAGAAAGCTTGGATCGAAGACAAGAGATTTTTCGATTGTATGAAAAAGGATTTTCAAATGTAGACTGGGCCTTGTTGCCAACATTCAAAACAGAAAATAAAACATCGAGTTATCACCTTTATCTTTTAAGAATTAAAGGGATTTCAGAAGATCAGAGAGATTCGATTATTCAAGAGATTTACGATTGTGATGTTTCGGTAAACGTTCATTTTCAACCTTTACCGCTTTTGACGGCCTATAAAAAACGCGGATTCAAGATGGATAATTATCCTGAAGCTTACAAGAAATATGCGAATGAGATTAGCCTTCCCGTGTATTTTGATTTGACAAACGAACAAGTTCAAACAGTAATCAATGCTGTTATAAAGTCCGTTGCTAAAATCATGAATAAAGAATTCGTAACTCCTTACTCATAATCCTTCATTGAAGCGCCAATTTGACATATTATCCTCATTAATCATTCTAACGTTCTTCTTCCCAGTTGGTCTAATCATCGCATTCATTATTTCAATAACATCCAAAGGAGATGTGTTTTACCGCCAAGAACGAATCGGTAAAGATGGCGTTCCATTTCGACTGTTCAAGTTTAGAACGATGCGAGTTGATTCCGACAAAGCAGGTTTGTTAACTGTAGGAATGAATGATGCTCGAATTACTCCGATTGGTCGCTTTTTGCGAAAATTAAAGCTCGACGAGTTCCCACAATTTCTCAACGTACTTTCAGGTGAAATGAGCATTGTAGGTCCACGACCCGAAGTAAAGAAATTCGTCGACTTGTACACGCCCGAGCAAAGGGACGTTTTGAAAGTCAGCCCTGGAATTACCGATTATGCATCACTTGAATATTTCAATGAAAATGAAATTTTGGGCAATTCCATTGACCCTGAAAAAACCTATATCGAAGAAGTGATGCCGGCAAAATTAGAGCTCAATAAGAAATATATTTCAAATCGAACTGTTAAGCATGATATTGAAATCATGTTATTGACATTTAAGAAAATGTTTGCTCGTTAAACCTTTAATTCTGGTGGTTGATGGGTTCTATTCTTTAAGGCAACTGTTTTTGCCGTTTTTTGGATATATACCATTTTTCGTCATGTTATATTTCGCGATTCTTTTGACTTCATGTATTGATGAATTTCATTATGAAGAAAGAATTCTAGTCAAATGGCAGTTGGGAATTTAAACCGCTTTCTTTGACGCCATTCCTTTAATAAAGAACACAACGGCAAAACAGAAAATTCCAAGACACGCTCCAGCAACAACATCTTCTAAGAAGTGCTGTGATAAATACATTCGCGAGTAACCAACCAACGCGGCAAGAACAGCGAGAATTATTTGCGTCAATCGATTTTTGGAGAAGTACACACAAGCAATGATTGCGAAAAAAGCGAACCCCGCCGTTGTGTGACCTGATGGAAAAGAGTGAACGGAATGTACCTTCAATCCAGGGATATAATAAAGTTGGTCGTGACCAATTAACTTATAAGGCCGCAACGCATCTCCGTAGAGCAAGCGCTTAAAAATCTGCGACAATCCGCCCACAAGAATTAAGGTCGATAATCCAGCGATTAGAACGGATAGTCCATATTTCTTAATTGAAAACACACCGATCAAACCCATCAAAACAGGAATGACAATGCCATCTCCAACGTATGTCCAATATAGGAAAAATGAATCAAAGAATTCATTGTGGTAGGAATTGATCTCCTTATGAAAAGCAACCTTCTCATTCGTGGCAAGTATAATTCCACCAATTACTATTAAGACCAAAGAAGTGATTATAAAAGCACCGGCCTTAGATATTTCATTCCATCCTTTTTTCATACTAGTGCATTAAAAAGGCAATTGAACATCCCGCGAAAATCGTGATTAACTTTAAGAAATTGAACTTGTGATTCTCACTGGTTTCAAAAATAATTGTCGTTGAAATATGCAAGAACATTCCAACGACAATGGCCAAGATGATGTTGAAATCAAATCCTTTCATTAAATCCATTGAATTTAAACCAATAAACAATCCAATAGGCGCTGTTATTGCAAAGACCCCTAAAACTAGCCATGCTTGCGATTTACTTACTTTAGCCGCAAACAATAATGTCATTAGCGCAATGGCCACCGGAAGTCGGTGAAATAGAATTCCCAAAAATAAGGTGTGATCATAACCTTGATGATGGTGTGAAGTAGCAGTTTCGATTCCTCCCAATTGAGTTCCCAATGGAATTCCTTCTAGGAAAGCATGCATAGAAAGAGCAACGATTAAAGCGATTGGTAGTTTGGCTCCCTCGTGAATGTGAATGTGACCGTGTTCAATACCGCCAGAAAACAACTCCAACACAAGCTGAATTAGGAAACCTATAAGAATATAAACACCTACATTAAAATTCGCTTCTTCGTAAAGTTCAGGAATGAAGTGAATGAATGCAATTGACAAGAGGAAACCACCACTGAAGGCAAGCATCAACTTAATCAACTGTTCATTTTTAGACCGTTGTAGAACAGAGACTAAAACACCTCCTATCAGAACCGAAGCGATTAAACCAAAAACGATTAATGCAATTTCCATTTATTTTTTCTTTGCAACTAGAATTAATCGATCTGAAGTCTCTTCTTGAAAACCGTTCAAATCGAAGTCTCCAAAAGTACTAAGAATATTGAAGCCATTCTTCGTTAAAAGCGCTTCGAAATCTTCGAGCATAAGTGTCTGAACTCTTTCGGTGTAGCTATGTTTTATACCTGCATCGTCAAAATTGATATGCTTAAAGATATGGTGGCCATCATAATTCCGGGTAATCTTAAATTCAATCGGATCAACAACTTTCGTTTCCGATTCCACGAGAGAATTAATGATCCGCCTCGAATTCATGAAATCAATTACAAGAATTCCATCATCTTTCAGCATTTCATGAACAGCAACAATTACTTTTTCATTGTCACTCTTATTATCGAAGTAGCCAAAACTTGTGAACAAGTTAAAAACAATATCAAACCTATCTTTCGTAAATGAATTGCGCATGTCGCAAACATCAAAATGAAGTGTTTCGTTTTCAAATTGTTTGGCCTCTTCGATACTATTTGATGAAAGGTCAACGCCCAAAACATCAAACCCTAATTCGTTCAGTGTAATTGAGTGACGGCCTCTGCCACACGCCAGGTCAAGGGCTTTTGAGTTCGGAGCTAAATTCAAACACCCTACTAAATGCTCAATCAATAAGCGCGCCTCATCATCATTTCTGTTTTTGTACAGTAAATGATAATAATTGGTGTCAAACCAAGACGCAAACCAGTCATTTTTTTCCATTGGCCGTAAAGGTACATTATCTTTTAATTTGTAGTCGGTATTCATTATATTTGATTCTCACAGATTTATGACTATTTCTGACGTTTACGATTTTTATCGAAAAATGGAAGGTGAGAATATTATTCTCTCTTTTAAAGGTACCTTTTCTGAAGAATTGTTGACGTCGATCCTTCACATCGTGGAATCTAAAATGGTTTCTTTTGTCTAAATGTGTTGATTGATTAATTTTATATTTGAAACTATGATGAATTTAGTAATAGATGGATCGGCAAAAACGCCTTCAATTGATTTCAATTCTGAATTGAACTTGGGGTCATGCTAAGAATTGGAATTACAGGGGGCATTGGTTCAGGTAAAAGTGTTGTTTCCAAAATTTTTGAATCGCTTGGTTTTACGGTCTTTAATTCCGATTTAGAAGCGCAAAAGATCATTAACAATGATGTTGAGGTTCGAAGAGAACTAATTACAGTGTTTGGAATGGAGATTTACACAGAGAAAGGTCTCAACCGCGAGTTATTAGCACAACAAATATTTTCAGACAATTCCCTTCGCGAAGCGGTAAACAAAATTGTACACCCCAGAGTGCGCGAAGCTTTTGATCTACTTTGTTTGTCTGATTCAAACTCTTTAATCTTTAACGAAGCTGCTATTCTAATTGAAACAGGAACTTACAAAGAATTCGATAAGATTCTTTTAATAACAGCGAATTTAGAATGTCGAATTCAGCGCGTAATGAACCGTGATTTAATTTCCAGAGAACAAGTTGAATCCAGAATTGACAATCAATGGAGCGATGATAAAAAAAGAGATTTTTCTGATTCGGAAATTAAAAATGATGATTCTCAATCCTTGTTAATCCAAGTTGAAAATTTTATTGATCAATTTATTTCTGTGTAATCATCGAATTCAGAATCGTTATTTTGATTGTGATCTTCATCAAATGCGCCTTGAGGTCCTTTAGGTGGCTTTCCCCCATTCATTATAAAACGTACACCGTTTAACATTTTTGTAATCATACTTAGTAAGAAGAAGAATCCAATCACTTGAAATATGAAGCCAATAATCACTGTGTCTTCAATATCCTTTATACTTTGAACAAACCATTCAGAAAGTGCATTGTCTGCAATCTGAGGGTAGAAAAAGAATCCGGCAAAGGCAGCAAGCGCAAGTGAAATAACTAAGATTTCAGCTTTGCTGTTGAATTGTGTTTTCATCGGATTGGGCATTACATTTCCCATCAGCTTAAACATTTGGTTCTTGTTCTGACTGTTTTGAAATTTTCCAACGAAATAAGTCAAAAGAATAATTCCAGCCAATACGATTTGGGACGTATTGTTCATGTTTATATTACTATTCGTATCAACACAGAATAGGAATGTTACGGCAGAAAGAACCACATATTTAACTCCTTTGAGCAAATATATTTCGACAGCTGTACGCTCGCGTCTGGCGCTTAATATTCGAATTCCAAAATCAATCAACCCCCAAAGGAATCCGTAAATCGCGAAGACCACACCAAGTCTAAAAATAAAGTTTAATAAATCCACAGGTGTAAATATAATTAAATGCGTTGCATTGATTAACTTTAGGCTCAATCAAAATTTGAATATGAAACACACAGCGCACAAGAAGAGGACCAATTCAATAGGGTTAAAGGCTAGGAATACACTAGCAATTTTTCTTTTATCATTTGTAACAGTATTTAATTCGACGGCAGAAGAGGGGATGTTGATTCCTTCATTGATCTCTGCATTTGAAGACGATATGCAAGCGTTCGGAATGAAATTGACGGCTGAAGAAATTTATAGCGTAAACAATTCAAGTTTGAAAGATGCCATTCTTCATTTTGGCGGAGGTTGTACAGCTGAGTTGGTGTCAGACCAAGGCTTATTGTTGACGAACCACCATTGCGGTTTTTCTCAAATTCAAACGCATTCTTCTGTTGAGAAAGATTATTTAAAAAATGGTTTTTGGGCTAAAGACAAATCGGAAGAATTAAAGAATCCAGGTTTGACTGCCGCTAGAGTTGTTCGAATTCAGGATGTAACGGATGGCGTGTTCTTTGGAACGGATGGTCTTTCTGGAGTTGCTTTATCAGCCAAGATAAGAGCCAATAGCGTAAAAATTATTGAAGAAGCACTAAGAACGAATAAGTATTCTGCTAAAATTTCTGCTTTCAATCAAGGAAATGAATATTACATGGTTGTCAAAGAAACATTCACGGATATTCGTTTGGTAGGAGCACCACCAAGTTCAATTGGAAAGTTTGGTGGAGATACAGACAACTGGGTATGGCCGCGTCATACCGGTGATTTTTCAGTGTTTAGAATTTACGCTGATTCTGACAACAACCCGAGCGATGTAAGTGATTCAAATATACCATACAAGCCTTTGCATTTTTTACCTGTGTCATTGAAAAAGAGAATAGTAGGTGAATTTACAATGGTATATGGTTTCCCAGGATCAACAGATCAACATTTGTCTTCTGAGAATTTGAGATTCATTATGGATCAAGAGCGACCTGCTAGAATTGCAATGAGAGATAAGTCATTAAGCGTAATTAATGCAAGTATGAAATCTTCTGATAGATTAAGAATTATGTATGCTTCGAAACAAGCGCGTATAGCCAATGGATGGAAAAAATGGATTGGTCAATTGGGAGGATTGAAAACGGTTGATGCTATTCAAATTAAGCTAGATCGTGAGAAGCGCTTCAACGATATGGCTAGTTCTAATTCGGAATGGCAAACTAAGTATGGATCAATCATTTCAGAAATGAACGCCTTAGTTAAAACTTACAAGGAGTTTGAATTTGGATACTCTATGGCGATTGAATATTTATATGTGGGACCTGAAATATTCAAAAGAGCAAGAGCTATGGATGAGTTTATGGCTGATTATATCAAAGGGATTAGTGAGGGGGATACGGACGATACATTTGAAAAGCAACGAAAAGGAGCGGATGCATTTTTCAAGAATTATGACGAAGAGACGGATAAGAAAATATTTATTTTATTGACTGAAGAGTATGTAAAGCAAATGGGAACAAATATTCCTGCAATGCTAAAAGATAACAATGCAGAGGAATTGGCAGACATGATTTATTCGAAGTCTGTCCTTACCAACAAAGAGCGTTTCTTGAAATTCTTAGACAAAGCAAAAGATAAGTCGTTTAAAAAATTAGAAAAGAAAGATCTAGGATATAAATTATGGAATGAAGTAATGGGGAATTTTAGAGAAACATCTCTTCCAGGATACCAGCAGTTTGCTTCTGAAATGGAGGTTTTGCTAAAAACTTATGTTGCTGGGAAAATGGAAATGTTTCCAGATGATAAACATTGGCCGGATGCAAATTCTACTATGCGTATCACCTATGGAAAACTAGAAGGATCAGCACCTCACGATGGTATGACGTATACGGCGCATACAACGGTAGAAGGAATGATGGCGAAGAATAATTCCGGAAATCCAGATTTTGAATTGCTTCCTAGAATGAAAGAATTAGCAAAGAAGAAAGATTGGGGATCTTATGCTCAAGATGGTGAACTGTGGGTGTGTTTCAGTGGATCAAATCACACAACTGGAGGAAACTCTGGATCACCTGTAATTGATGCTGAAGGTAATTTAATGGGAATTAATTTTGACCGTTCATGGGAAAGCACAATGAGTGATTTCATGTTCGATGCTTCTCGTTGTAGAAACATCGCAGTTGATATTCGCTACGTAATGTGGGTTATGGATATTTACGGAGGTGCAGGATATCTTGTTGATGAAATGACGAAAGCTAAATAGACTTTTATGATTGAGATAGTAAGAATGCGGAATTATTAATTGGTTCCGCATTTTTTATTTTTGCGGTTTCGAGTTTCTGGTTGCGTGATTCATACTAAAAGCGAATGAATCCATAACTCTCTATCTAAACCCAATCTCGTCCAAGTCCACAATTGTCACCCATTTTTTCATCTTCTTCTGTATGATTTTGAAATGGTGTTCTTCCTCTTCGGTAACCATTGAAATAGCGTCACCTGAGCGCTCAGCGCGACCTGTTCGACCAATCCGGTGCACATAATCCTTTGGTGATCGAGGCAATTCGTAATTAATTACACATGGTAGAAATTCAATATCGATTCCTCTGGCCAGAAGATCGGTGGCAACAAGAACGTTTAAGTTTCCGTTTTTAAATCGGGTCATTGCATCTTTTCGAGCACCTTGACTTTTCTTACCGTGAATCGCCTGTGCATCAATTTTGTGCTTTCTCAATTTATCGGCAACGTGATCGGCCTTATAACTCGATGACGTAAAAACTAAAATTTGCTTGTACTTCTTAGACTCAACTATATGTCTCAATAATGGACCTTTCTTCTCCTCGGAAATGAAATATCCGATCTGATTAATAAGTTCGATATTATCCTCTTTCTCTTCAATCTTAATGATAACAGGTTCGTGTAAAAGAATCTGATTAATATTCTCAACGGCTTCGTTTAAAGTTGCTGAAAACAAAAGGTTTTGACGCGTTTTTGGAAGCAATCCGATAATTCGATCCACCTCTTCTTTGAATCCTAGATTCAACATTTTATCCGCCTCGTCCAAAACCAAAGTTTCAATAGAAGAAAGAGAGACAGCCTTGTTGTCGATTAGCTCTAAAAGTCGTCCGGGTGTCGCAACCAAAATATTTACCCCCATCATTGATTTCATCTGAGGATTGATAGAAACACCTCCATATACAGGCTTTGTTTTTATACGCTCAGTGAATGAAGATCCAAAAAGTTGAAATACTTCGGCGACTTGCATTGCCAATTCTCGGGTAGGGACTAATACCAGAGCGTTTATATGTCTATTCTTTAATGCCGGTTTTCCTTCAAGATTCATCAAAAGCGGAAGCGCATAGCTGGCCGTTTTTCCAGATCCAGTTTTGGCTATTCCAAGAATATCTTGCTTTTTTAGAATGGCCGGAATGGCTTGTTCCTGAATCGGGTAGGGGTTCTTGTAATTATTCGCCTCAAGCGTTTTTATTAAGGACGGAGCTAAACCAAGTGATTTGAATGACATCGTTTTTAAACAGTATTTGATATTCGTTTCTGGCAACAAAGTTAATCTAAAACCTGTGACGATTTTACAAGTAATAGGGGGGAACTAAAGAAGTTGGATGTTAATCAGATAATTATTGTCGGCATCCTTTATCTTTTGAATGAAATTGACAGCAATATAATATGCACAGCAGACAAAAAAATGGCCATTCCTTGCATAACAGCCATTAAATCTGATGTTATCTTTTAGATATGTAACGGACGGTTCTCAGTTGCTGCTAAAGCTGCTTCCTTAACACCTTCAGAATATGTTGGGTGTGGATGACAGATTCTAGCAATATCTTCTGCAGATGCTCTGTACTCCATTGCAACAACAGCTTCCATTATTAAATCCGCTGCACGAGGTGCGATCATGTGAACACCTAAAACTTCATCTGTTTCTTTGTCAGCGATAACTTTAATTGTTCCTGCTATGTCCATGCTCGCTCTTGCACGACCCAAAGCTTTAATTGGGAACTGTCCTACTTTGATCTCTTTTCCAGCGGCTATAAGTTCTTCTTCCGTTTTACCGACCGATGCAACTTCTGGCCAAGTGTATACAACTCCAGGGATTAAATTGTAATCCAAATGAGGTTTTTGTCCTGCCAATAACTCTGCAACGAAAACACCTTCTTCCTCTGCCTTATGTGCCAACATTGCTCCACGAACAACATCTCCGATTGCATAGATATTTGAAACGTTTGTTTGAAGGTTATTATTTACTTCAACTTGACCTTTATCGTTTAGTTTAACACCTGCATTTTCCAATCCAAGGCCTTGCGTAAATGGTTTTCTCCCCACCGCAACTAAACAATAGTCAGCTTCAAGAGTTACTTCTTCATCTTTCTTATTCAAAGCAACAACTTTAACACTTTTACCAGTGTTCGTTACCTTTTGAACTTTGTGCTGTAAATGGAATTTGAATCCTTCTTTCTTCAGCACTCGAGTCAATTCTTTAGACATCGTACCGTCCATTGCTGGGATGATCTTGTTCGCAAATTCAACCACTTCAACCTTTGTGCCCAAACGACTGAATACAGAACCAAGTTCTAATCCAATAACACCACCTCCAATAACAACCATTGTTTTAGGAATCTCCTGCATATTCAGCGCCTCAGTAGAAGTAATGATTCGTTTTTTATCCGGCTCCATTCCAGGAAAGAAATTTGGTTTAGATCCCGTAGCAATAAGTACGTTTTTTGTCGTAATGGTAGTTTCACTTTTATCAGCAGCAAGAACTTTGACTGTGTTTTTATCGATAAAAGAACCCAAACCATGGTGCACATCAATATCATTTTTGTCCATCAAAAATTTGATGCCCTGAGTCGTTTGCTGCACAACCGCATTCTTTCTGTTGATCATTTGCTCAATGTTGGCTTTTACCCCTTTAACATCAATGCCATGTTCAGCGAAATTATGTGTTGCATTATGAAAATGCTCAGACGAATCCAAAAGTGCTTTTGAAGGGATACATCCAACGTTTAAACAAGTCCCTCCCAGAGTGTCATACTTTTCAATTAAGGCTGTTTTCATCCCTAATTGCGCGCACCGAATTGCTGCTACATATCCTCCAGGTCCAGAACCGATTATTGTTATATCGTATGTGCTCATATCAAATAAGTATTTATTACAAATGTATTAATTCTTTAATGTATAAAATGGAACTTTAGCATAAAAAAAGAGGCTCCGAATAATCGAAGCCTCTTTCAAACTACATATTGAATTGCTCTTACAATACAACCACTTTTTTCGTTGTAGAGTGATCTCCTGTTCTTACTTCTAAGAAGTAAAGTGCAGAAGGCAAGTTTTGTGTGTTATCCAATTTTTGTGAAACAGCTGTGTTTGTTACAGTGATAACTTGTTGTGCAATGATTTTACCTTGAGTATCTCTTAAGATAAACTCAGTAGGCTCGTCTTGTGCATTATAGCTAACACTAATTGCTTCACCACTTGTTGGGTTAGGGAAAACAGTTAATTGAAGGTTGATAAGTTCTGCATCAACAACTCCTAAGATTCCAGCAACGTTGATGTTATCAATGTAAAGGTTACTTGCTAAATCTGAGGCAGTAAATTCAAACTTGATTCTTGTCAATCTGTCTTGCGCATTTGGAACGTAAGTGAAAGATCCTTCTTTCCACATTGAGTTCGTTGTTGGAGCGAAATCAGAGTTACTTGCATATCCTGCGGTAACAATTTCATCTCCTGTTACAGTAGTACCTGCAGATACACCATCAACAGAAATCACTTTTGGTGTCCAGGTTTCACCACAGTTTCTTGTTGTGAAAACTCTTAATCCTTCAGTGATATCAGCAGAAACTGTTGCATTCGTCGCGTAAGCATATTTAAATGAAACAGTAATAGCAGTTGTATTTCTTAAATCCATTGAAGGAGTAATAAGATTATCAACGCTACCACCTAAACGACGGTTATAGAACCAGTCTGACGTGAAGTTATCTGCTTGAGAAACATCTTTAAACGTATTCAATTTGAATGCTTTTGATCCATCGAAACCGGAGTTGTTAGCAATATTAAACTCACCGTAGTTATCTTCAGGATTTTGAACTACGAAGAAATCTGTTCCGTTTCCGTTTGAAGTAGTGCTCTCCATATCGAAATAAGTAGGACCGTAATTATTTGGGTAGTCTTGTGAAACAAAAATGTACTTTACGTCTTTTGTGTCAGAACCTGCAGCATTTGATACAGTCAATGATACTTGCTTCCAACCACCACTGGCAAAAGTTACCGAAGGATTTGCCGAAGTTGAAGTTGCTGGTGTACCATCTTCAAATGACCACATGTGGTCATCAATTACTGCATTCCATGATGCATCTTGGAACGAAACTGTAGAACCAACACAAACCGTTTGATCAGCAGAGTGAAAATCTGCGATTGGCTCACACAATGGAACAGTTAAAGCTGTTTGTGGCATTGTCAGATTCAAAACACCAGTTTCTATTAACGTAGTGTCAAGCCAAAGAATATTTCTTTGTCCAGAAATACCAATTAAAGTGTTGTCTGTAACAGATTTTTGACCCTTTGTAAACATTGCTGCACAATTGGCGTAATCCATCCAGTTCTGAGCATTTGAAAAAGGCAATTGAGCCAATGCTGTATCACATGTAGGTAAGCTCAAGTTACAACCGAATTGTCCTTCAGTTGGAGGAGTATCTAAAACCCCATCATCACCACAATCTCCTGGATCACCAATACCTCCTTCTGCTACACCTTGAAAAGGGTGAGCAAGACCTAAGTAATGTCCAGCTTCATGCGTTAACGTTTCTGTGTTTACCGTAGTTGTCGCTCTTAACATGATTCCATCAGTCCAAAAACCTGAACCATCAGTCCCCGCCGGGAATGTAGCATAGCCCAATAAAGTACCCTGAACTGTTCCTCCAGTACTGGGTGTTTTAGCAACCCATACATTCATATAATGTGATCGGTCCCATTGGTTGATTTTAGAAACTGTTTCACCATTGTTTGTTTCGTGTGAATAGATATGCTCAATACCGTTTGTACAATTTCCAAAAGGATCAAGAGCTGCTAATCTGAATTCTACTTCCATATCGGCAACAAGTGTGTCGAACATTGGGATAATTGAAGAAAGTCCAGAGTTTGAAGCACTATAATCTTCATTCATTTCAGCCATCAAAGAATAAATCTCAGAATCTGCAACATTTTCAGAACCGTATTCGTGCATAATATGGAATACAACAGGGATCACATAATTTGTAGCCTTCTTTGCAACTCCATTCTCCGAGATAGAAGTGACTTTGCTGTTTTGAAGCAATTGTCTTGATTCATATTCAGCTTTCATTTGAGGAAACTGATTGTGAAGATTTTCCAAAGCTTTATCGGTACCACATGGGACTTCTTGCTGAGCAATGCCGCTAAATGCGAAGAGCGAGCCTGCCAGTAATGTAAATATTTTTGTTTTCATAAGTACTTAAATATATTTGAACTCAATATCTCGTGCTAAATGATAGGACTGTCTAATCACTTCGCAACTTCCAAATTTAACGAATAATAATTGAGAATCTAGTAAAACATACCTAAAACTTAATCTTTATATACAAGTCTAATCGTCATTCATAGCTGCAAAAATTGACTGTAAATGAAAAAGGCTGCTTCGATAAAATCGAAACAGCCTTTTATTAAGTCTATGTCCTTAAAGAACAACTACCTTTTTAGTAGTAACGAAATCTCCTGATTTAACCTCTAGGAAGTAACATCCTGAAGTTAAGTTTTGTGTGTTGTTTAATTTTTGAGTAACAGAAGAATTTGTTGTTTCAATTACTTGCTTAGCGAGAACTTTACCATTCACATCTCTTAAAGTAAATTGAGTTTCTTCGTTTTGAGCAGTGTAAGAAACATTGATTGCTTCCCCGTTCGCTGGGTTAGGATAAATTACCAATTCCAAATCCATGATCTCAGCAGATTCAACTCCCAATACTCCTGTTACATTGATATCATCAATAAACAAGTTACTTGCCAAATCAGATGCTGTAAATTCGAATTTGAATCGAGTCAAATTGTCTTGAGCCGATGTTGTATAGGTAAAAGAACCTTCGCTCCACATTGTGTTTGATGTTGGAGCGAAATCAGAATTACTCGCATAGCCAGCAGTTACAATATCATTTCCTGAAATTGTGCTTCCAACTGTTTGTCCATTTACTGAAACTACTCTAGGTGTCCAAGATTCACCACAGTTCTTTGTCGAGAACACTCTCAAACTTTCAGTTATGTCAGCCGTTACCGTTGCGTTCGTTGCGTAAGCATATTTGAAAGTAACTGTTACAGCGCTAGTGTTTGACAAGTTAATTGAAGGTGTAATCAATTTATCTACGCTTAATCCCAAACGATTGTTGTAAAAAAAACCATCAGTATAGGGATCATCTGAAGAGTTGTCATAATACGTCTGAAGCTTGAAAGCTTTTGAACTATCAAATCCGTAGTTGTTGACCACGTTAAACTCACCATAATTTTTTTCTGGGTTTTGAACTAAAAAGAATCCAGTTCCGGCTCCATTATCTACTACTTCTTCCATATCGAAGTACGTTGGTCCATTGTTGTCTGGATAAGCTGGCGATACAAATAAGTAATGATCATCTTCTCGTGTGTCACTTCCAGCAGCATTACTTACGGTAAGAGTGATTTTTTTCCATCCCGGTGAAGTGAAAGAAACGTTTGCGTTTGCTGATGTTGAAGTCGCTGGTGTGCCGTCTTCAAATGTCCATAATCTTTCAGTAATAACTGCATTGTAAGATTCATCAGAGAAACTGGCAATAGTTCCTGAACAGATTGTTTTCTTGTCTGTGTGAAAATCAGCAATTGGCGCGCACAAAGGAACAGTCAATTCATCTCCAGGAACTTGAGGAGTCATTAAGTTAATAACCCCTGTTGCCATTAATGTCGTGTCTGTCCAAAGGTTATTTCTTTGACCAGAAATTCCGATAAGTGTGTTGTGCATATAGTCACATTGGCCAGGGGTAAAGTGTCTATCGCAATAAGAGTAGTCCATATAGTTCTGTATATCTTCAACGACACCACCGTTTGAAGTATCACAATCAATCCAGCCAGCAGGATACGTTCCCATTGGACAACTTTGATGACCTCTTGTTACAGGAGTATCAGCAATTCCATCATCGTTACAGATTGTTGGGCCGTTTGTAATTAAATCAGAGTTCCCAAACGTATGTGGTAATCCTAGATAGTGACCGATTTCGTGTGTTAAAACAGATTCTACAAATGGACTAGCCGTACCAATTGAACCCACGTACGTGTGTCCTGAAAGAACACCGTCTCTCCAAAATCCACTTCCATCCGTTCCTGCAGGCAATGTTGCGTAGGCAGCGGCTCCAGGAGTTCCAACGATTTCAACAACCCATATGTTAAGGTATTCTGCACGGTTCCATTGGTTAATTTTAGAATATGAATCTCCAGATCTAGATTCGTGTGAGTAAATATGCTCAATACCGTTTGTACAATTTCCAAAAGGATCAATTGCGGCAAGTTTAAATGTAACATTTGCGTTTCCATTTAAGTTTTGGAATTCCGCAACTAAATCGACAGAATCTGCATCTGCAGCATTGAATTCTCTGTTGAAAACATTTACAGCGTCGTAAACTTGAGCATCAGTGATATTTTCATTTCCATATTCGTGAAGAATGTGAAAAACAACTGGGATGACATAAGACGGTCCAGTTTTTCCGTTTTGCATCGTGTTACCAATATAACTGCTGCGCAAAAGCATTTGGGCCTCATAATGCGCTTTTAATTCAGGGTCAGCATCAAGCACTTTTTGCAATTCCGTGAAAGTTGCACACTTGTGTTCAGTCTCTTGAGCGAACATAATCCCTGACGTGAAGAAGCTCAGAAATGAGAAGAGTATAAGTTTTTTCATAAGTATATTAGTTTCGATCGCGTAAAATACAAATAATTAAGAATAGAATACAATGCCGCGTAATTCTTAAACGAAGCACTTTTGGAAATGGTTAGAATCCTTTAAGATTATTAATTGGGAATTATGAGTTTATTATTCCCAATTACGAATTAAAACAAGTGTTTTTCGGCTCTGTAAGAAGAACGAACCAATGGACCGCTTTCAACAAATCTGAATCCCATTTTTAGACCAAGTTCTTTGTATTCAGCAAATCGATCAGGTGTAACGAATTCATCTATAGGCAAGTGCTTCGGAGTTGGTTGTAAGTATTGACCGATTGTTACAATATCTACATTAACACTTCGGAGGTCTTCCATCGCTTCAATAATTTCTTGATGCGTTTCACCCAATCCAAGCATAATACCCGATTTGGTTTTCATTCCGCCTTTCTTCAAGCGAAATAGAACTTCGAGACTTCTATCGTATTTGGCTTGAATCCGCACTTCTTTTGTCAAACGACGAACAGTTTCAATGTTATGGCTCACAATTTCTGGAGCCACGTCAATTACAACTTGAAGATTGTCCCAGTTTCCTGCGAAATCAGGCACCAACGTTTCCAAAGTTGTTCCGGGAGATTGTTTTCTTATTGCACGAACAGTTTGCGCCCAAATAGCTGAGCCACCATCTTTTAAATCGTCTCTATCAACGGATGTAATGACAGCATGCTTAATCCCCATAGTTTTTACACTATGAGCAACCTTACCTGGTTCAAATTCATCAACATCTTCTGGACGTCCAGTTTGAACCGCGCAGAACCCACAAGAACGCGTGCAGATATTTCCTAAAATCATAAACGTAGCAGTCCCTTCCCCCCAACATTCTCCCATGTTAGGACAATTCCCACTTTCACAGATGGTATGAAGCTTGTGCTCGTCAACCAATCCACGAACTTTTCTATAATTTTCTCCTGTTGGAAGCTTCACTCGCAACCACTTCGGCTTTTTAATTCTAACCTTTCCGTCACCTTCGATAATTTCGCTCATCTCAAAGTTTTTAAAATGTCTTGCAATTGCACCTTAAATAAAAGCTATTTTTGCGCTGTTATTTAGACCATGGTGGAATAGATTACAAATGTACTGAAAACGAACTGAACATGGCAACGTCAAAAGTTGAATATTTAGGTGGATTAAGAACAAAAGCGACGCACCTTAAATCGGGATCGGAAATAGTTACCGATGCTCCTGTAGATAATAACGGAAAGGGAGAAGCTTTTTCTCCAACAGACCTTATGGCAACTGCCTATGCTTCATGTTTGTTAACTATCATTGGCATCTTTTGCGCGAATCACGATTTAACTTTCGAACATGGAGATGCAGAGATAACGAAGGTAATGGGTACGGAACCGAGAAGAATTTCAAAGTTGGAAATCAATCTTGATTTATCTAAAAATGGTTGGGATGAAAACACTCAGGAAAGAGTAAGAAGAGCTGGAGAAGGCTGTCCTGTGGCAAAATCAGTTGATCCAGAAATGGAAATAGTATTAAAATATCAATTCTAGAAATGGAAAGAAGAAATAGAGACGATAGAGAAGGTCGAGGAGGAAGAAAGGAATACAGAACAATTAAAGACGATTATATCTTTGGTGTTCGATCAGTGATCGAGGCTGTTAAGGCAGATCGTGTCCTGAATAAAATATTCATCCAAAAAGGAATGGATAAAGATCTATTCATGGAGTTGAAAAATGCTCTAGCGGATGGAAGTCACCAATTGCAGTTTGTTCCTGTCGAGAAATTGGACAGTATCACTGATCAGAATCATCAGGGGGTAATCGCTTTGGTTTCACCGGTTGAGTATGGAAAAATTGAGGATATCGTTGAAGGTTTGATTGAAGAAGGAAAAAAACCTTTCATTCTTGTCTTGGATCGAATTACAGATGTAAGAAACTTTGGAGCGATTGCAAGAACGGCCGAATGTGAGGGAGTTGACGCAATATTGATTCCATCAAAAGGTTCTGCTCAAGTAACTTCAGATGCAGTTAAAACTTCTGCTGGTGCGTTGAATAGAATCAAAGTATGTAAAACGGACAATTTAAAAGAATCGCTTTTTTATATTCAACAATGCGGATTGAGAGTTGTCGCCTGTACAGAGAAATCATCTGTTCCATTGTACGAAGCAAATTTAAGAGGTTCCGTTGCAGTCGTAATGGGGTCTGAAGAGGACGGGATCACATCTGACTTGATAAATTTAGCCGATGTAGCTTGTCGAATTCCGATGAGAGGAGAAATTGCTTCTTTGAATGTTGGAGTTGCAACTGGCATGGTTTTGTATGAGAAATTAAGACAAGAAATTCATTAAAACCATTTTTATGCGATTGTCCGTCTTATTTATTGTTGCCTTTTTATTCAATGTCGGATTGTCGTTTGGACAATTGCCATCGAAAGTTGAAAAAATTGAAGGAAACTGGAGGTTCAAAGAAGACAGTGGCTATGAGGTATGGGAGCTTAAGGATCAGGAGCTAATAGGTCACGCTTTTCGTGTAAGCAAATTGGGCGACACCTCTAAAGTTGAAGATTTTGTTCTCAATAAAGTCAATGGCCGACTTACCTATAGCTTAACAACGTATAATATTGTAAACGATTCGTTGGTTACAATGAGACGAGCGTTTATTGGAGGAAAAAGAAAAATGGAGTTTATTAACCTTTCGGAAGATGCGCTGTATTCTATAGAATACAAATTTCGTTTCTTGAATAAGAATAAATTGAAAGTGATTGTTCAGAATACAATCTTCGGTGAGCCTTATCAATTCGCGTTGCTACGAATTAAAGAGTAGTTTTCTTAATCCAAGGAATCATTCCAGGGATTTTATCGAGAGAATTAATGTGCCAATCATGGGTTCCATCTCTGTATGATTGATGTGGATCAAATAGAATTCCTTTCATCCCAAAGCGCTCCGCTCCGACAATATCAACCAAATAATCATCACCGATCATTAAACTATCCGATGGATTTGCTTTGGCAAGATTAGTAGCATATTGAAATACTTCAGGCGCAGGCTTGTTCTTTCCCACTTCTTCTGAACAAACAATAATATCAAAGTAGTCTCTAATACCGCTGTTCTTTAATTTGATCGCCTGAATCTCCTTAAATCCATTTGTAATAATGTGAAGCTCGTGGTTGTTCGCCTTCAATTCTTTTAATGTCTCAATGGTTCCTGGGAAAATATTGGTTTGGTAGGGAGAAGTATGTATATATTCTTCTGCCAATTTCTCAGCCAACTCTCGGTTGTTGATCTGAAAACTTTTAAGGGTATCTTCAAATCGTTTAACTCGGAGAACATCTTTTGTTAAATTACCTTTTCCATACATGCTCCACAATTTCCCATTGATCTTTTTATAGGTTGTATAAAAGGACTGGAAAGAACGCATGTCATCACCGAGGTTGTTTTTCTCGAAAATTAATTCGAGCGCGGCTTTTGAGTTCGTGTCAAAATCCCAAAGTGTCCGATCAAGGTCGAAGAAAATATGTTTCATTTAAAAAATAAATAAGCAAAGCTTGTCGTAACAAGTCCGTTTAGGAAGATACCTAATACGATTAATGGATAAGCTTGCTTTTTGTGTCCATAAAATTTAGCAGCGATAATGCTCCCGAGTGGAATTGATAAAAAGAAAGGCGCCCAAAAAGTGATTCCAATAATTCCAATTGATCGTTTCATTCGAATAACAAATTTATTCACTCGAGTAAAGCGTTTTTTTACTGGAACAGGAAGACCCTTGGCGATAAGTGCTTTCTTTTTTTTTTCAAGATTAGCAACTGCTCTTCTCATAAAGTAGCTTGCTGAATAGAAAAATATTGCGGAGCTAAAAATTGCTCCAGCGCAACAATCAAGATATGTTTCAATAAAGGTTAGTTCAGCTGCTGGTCCGCCAAATGGAGCAAACATGAACTTTATCATTGAAACTCCAAAAAGCGTTGTAAACATTCCCCACTTCATAATTTAAACTTTTACTCCATATGCTAAATCTCCAGCATCTCCCAGTCCAGGAACGATGTATGATTCTGCAGTTAATTCTTCATCAATTACTCCAATATAATATTCCGTATTTGGAGGTAATGTTTTTTGAATGTGTTCTAAAGCCGTAGGTGTAGCAATGGCAGAAACAACGATCACACGCTTTGGAATTCCTTGTTGCAAGATTGCTTTGTAGACAAGTGCCATGGAACTACCTGTTGCCAACATCGGATCACTTAAGATCAAAATACGATTGTCCAACTTCGGAGAAGCCATGTATTCCACGTGAATATCGAATTTTTCTGCGCTTGAATGTTTTCTGTAAGCGGAAACGAATGCGCTTTCGGCTCTATCGAAGTAGTTTAATAAACCCAAGTGCATTCCCAATCCCGCTCGAAGAATCGTTGCAAGAACAGGTTGCTCGGAAATTAATTCTGTTTTGGAAATGCCAAGCGGTGTTTGAACTTCACGAGATTCAAAAGGTAATTTCTTCGATACCTCATAGGCCATAATTTCAGATATCCGCTCTAAGTTTCTTCTGAATCGCATTGGATCTTTCTGAATTTCTGCGTCTCTAAGTTCAGCGATAAAAGTTGAAAATATTGAGTTAGTATTTGAGAAATCGTGAATCATTGCATTTGATTTTATGATAAAAATAGCGCATTTATCCAGAACTAATCGTTTTTTGATTTAGGAATCTTGAAATCTTTCAATCTTTGATTAATCAATTCATCAATCTTTCAATTAACTTTGCAGTGATGGCCAAGAAATCCAAGTTAAATGTAGCCGTATTTAAGCGCCTTTTAGCGTACTGGAAAACGTACAAAAGTCTCTTTTTTATTACGGTTCTCTGCACAGTTGTTCTCGCAGCTTTGGGACCATTTCGACCTTGGTTGATCGGAAGTGTCGTGCAAGAATACATTGTGCCTGATCATAAAGATGCCGATCAACTACTTTTTTGGACGTTTATAATTGTTGGAATGCTTTTATTCGAAGGAGCCCTTCAATTCGTATCGACCTATTTCGCTAATCTTTTTGCCCAATCCATCATCCGAGATATTCGCCAGAATTTGATGCGTCATATAATGACATTTAGGATTAAATACTTCGATAGGACTCCGGTTGGTTCACTGGTAACACGTTTAATTTCTGATTTGGAAGCAATTACGGAGGCTTTCTCTGCTGGGTTTATTGCAATGATTGGGGATTTATTAATGATCGTTTTCGTCATCATTGGAATGTTCTTAATAGATTGGCAATTGGCCATTCTTACTTTGATTCCAATTCCGTTTTTAATTATTGCGACACGTATTTTTGCGAGAGTGGTGCGTGGGACGCAAATTCAAGAAAGCGAGCAGGTTACCAAGCTTAATAATTTTGTGAATGAAAGACTTACTGGAATGTCGATCGTACAATTGTTTAACCGTCAGAAAAGAGAAGAACAGGCATTTGATCTTATCAATCAAGACCATCGACAGGCGCATGTAAATGCAGTTTGGGCCTATTCGATATTTTTTCCGATCGTTGAGTTTTTGAGTTCTTTGTCGGTAGCACTTCTCTTAGTTTGGGGCGCGATTGCCGTTCAAGGGAGGACTTCTGACCAGATTGAAGAAATGTACGGAACAATTTTTGCATTTATTCTCTGGATTTATATGCTCTACCGACCAATTCGTCAATTGGCAGACAAGTTTAATATTCTCCAACGAGGAACTGTAAGAGCTGAACGTGTGTTTGAAATTTTGGATAAGGAAGACCATATTCAAAATGAAGGTTCGATGAACCAATGCAATTTCGATCAAACAATTCACTTTAAGGATTTATACTTCGCTTACAATAATGAGGATTGGGTATTGCAGAATATCAATTTAGACATTGAATCTGGATCAACTGTAGCCTTCGTTGGTGCGACAGGGGCAGGAAAAAGTTCAATTGTAAATCTTATTGGACGGTTTTATGAATTCCAGAAAGGAGAAATTCGTTTTGGAGAAACAGATATTAATGATATTGAGCTGTCCTATTTAAGGAAGAATGTAGCGATCGTGTTGCAAGACGTTTTCCTTTTTTCTGATTCGATTTTGAACAACATTACATTAAATGACCCAAACATAGGAAGAGATCAAGTTATTGAGGCTTCAAAGGCGGTTGGTGCGCACGAGTTTATTATGAAATTGCCAAATGGTTATGATTATGAAGTTGGAGAAAGGGGAGGAGTTCTATCAGTTGGGCAACGTCAACTTTTGTCATTTATTAGGGCATATGTATACAACCCGCATGTTTTAATTTTAGACGAAGCAACTTCAAGTGTCGATTCAGAATCAGAACTGATGATTCAAAATGCAACGGATCGTCTTACAAAAGGAAGAACGTCTATCGTAATTGCACATCGATTATCGACAATTCAGAATGCCGATAAAATTATTGTGTTGGAGAAAGGTGAAATTAAGGAACAAGGTTCTCATTTAGAACTATTGGAGTATAAGGGATATTATCGAAATTTGCACGATATGCAATTTTCAGAATTAAGTGATAAGAAGTAATCAAATATATGTTAAGATTAAAAATTGGCGGAGTTCCAGAGCACTTCAATCTTCCTTGGCGAATGGCCATTGAAGAGGGACGGTTTCGTAAGGAAGAAATCCACCTTCACTGGAGCGATATGGGAGGAGGAACAGGACAAATGATCCGTGGACTTGAAACGGGGTCATTGGATATTGCCGTTCTTCTTACCGAAGGAATTACAAAGGCCGTTTTGCAAGGTCTGAATGCTAAAATCATTCAAGCATATGTAACAACTCCTTTGCATTGGGGAATACATGTACCTTATAAAAGCAATATCCAAAGTTTAGACCAGCTTGAAGGACAGACCTTCGCTATCTCAAGAAAAGGTTCTGGGTCGGAATTGATGAGTTATGTAAAAGCAGATCAAGAAGGCTGGGATCCAAGTAAACTGAAATTCAATGTTGTTGGTGATGTTTATGGTGGTCTATGGGCTCTTGAGAATAATGAGGCTCAAGCCTTTTTATGGGAGAAATACACGACGCACCCATACGTTGAGCAAGAGAAGTGCCGATATATTGGTGAGGTCGTAACGCCTTGGCCTTGTTTTGTTATTGCTGTTCGGAAGGATATTTTGGATAAGTATCCAGAAAAACTTGCTGCAATGTGCGAGATTGTAAATGCTAAGGCGGCCGAGATCAAGAAAAGTGAAAACTCAATTGATTTAATTAGCTGGAGATACAATCTTAGGCATGGTCAAGTTGAGAATTGGCTTAACGAAACGGATTGGAATTATGACGGTATTGAATACCCACTAGCCTTTAAAAAGACAATATCTTATTTGTTAAAATTAAATTTGATTTCTGAAGCAGAAGCTGAAGATTGGAGAAAAAAACTTTTTTAGAATGAAAAAAACTGGTGTTTTATTGGTTCAGTTAGGAACCCCCGATAGTCCGAAAACAAAGGATGTAAGAAGGTACTTGAGTGAGTTTTTGAATGATCCTCGCGTCATTGATATCCCATGGTTGGGTCGGACGATCCTTGTCAATGGAATTATCGTTCCCTTCAGAGCGCCTAAATCCGCAAAGATTTACAAAGATTTATGGAAGTTTGGAAATGGAGTTTCGCCTTTGAAAACCCATACCCAAAGTGTAAAGGAAAAACTTCAGGATCGATTCAAAGATTCTAGAGTTGACATTCATTATGCGATGCGGTATCAAAACCCATCCATGTATGATGTTATGGAAACAATGAGAAAAGAGCATTACGATCATATCGTTGTTTTGCCAATGTTTCCTCAATATGCCAGTGCTTCTAGTGGTTCGGCGATCGCACTCGCAATGAAAATCATGAGCATGTGGTGGTCTACGCCTCAAGTCAGTATCATTAGCCAGTTTTGGGACAATGAAGGATATATTGATTCTATTATCGAACGGTCCAAAGAATTCGATTTAAAGAAATACGATCACATTATGTTTTCTTACCACGGACTTCCAGAACGGCATGTAGATAAAGTTTACGAAGGAGAGGATCGATGTGCAGAAGAACCTTGTGAATCGGAAATCAATGACCGCAACAGTATGTGTTACAAAGCAACATGCTTTGCGACTACTCGATTGATCGCAGGTAAACTGGGGTTGAAAGAAGAAGATTACACTGTTTGTTTCCAGTCACGTCTCAGTAAGAACTGGTTAATGCCGTTTTCTGATGTCGTGGTTAAAGAACAGGCGAAGAAGGGCGCTAAGAATATTTTGGCGTTCAGTCCAGCGTTTGTTGCTGACTGTTTGGAGACGGTAATAGAAATTGGAGATGAATACCTGGAGATATTTGAAGAGCATGGCGGGGAAAAGATTCAGCTCGTTCCAAGTTCAAATGACCACGAAAGATTTATTGATGGACTTGAGGAGTTAATTAAAGATCGATTATAAATGGCGGTTAAATATTGAGGCGTAGTTAATTATAATTCACGATTATCCATTAATAATTCGTAATTACAAAGGAACTTCGTAATTTTGTACCGCTTAATTAGAATTATACAATTTAAAATATGAGTACAACAGAAAAATTAGCTTACAAAGTAGCTGACATTAGTTTGGCAGAGTGGGGAAGAAAAGAGATCAACATTGCTGAAGCAGAAATGCCAGGTTTAATGTCTCTTCGTGAAGAGTATGCTGGGAAGAAGCCATTGGCTGGAGCGCGCATTGCAGGATGTCTGCACATGACAATTCAAACAGCGGTTCTAATTGAGACGTTGGTTGATTTAGGAGCTGATGTTACTTGGTCATCATGTAATATTTTCTCAACACAAGATCACGCGGCAGCAGCAATTGCAGCGGCAGGTATACCAGTTTACGCTTGGAAAGGGTTGACTGAAGAGGAATTTGAGTGGTGTATCGAACAAACATTATTCGCATTTAAAGACGGTCAGCCGTTGAATATGATTTTGGATGACGGTGGAGATCTTACAAATATGGTTTTCGATCAGTACCCAGAATTGACAAAAGACATTAAAGGTCTTTCTGAAGAAACAACTACAGGAGTTCACAGGTTGGTTGAAAGATACAACAACGGAACTTTAGTAATGCCTGCAATCAACGTAAACGATTCAGTTACAAAATCTAAATTCGATAACAAATACGGATGTAAAGAATCATTGGTTGATGCTATCCGTCGTGCTACTGATACAATGATGGCTGGTAAAGTTGCTGTTGTTTGTGGATATGGTGATGTTGGTAAAGGTTCTGCAGCTTCTTTGTCTGGTGCAGGAGCAAGAGTTATCGTTACTGAAATTGATCCAATTTGTGCGCTTCAAGCTGCAATGGACGGATTTGAAGTTCGTAAACTTGAAAGTGTTGTTGGAGCGGTTGATATCGTTGTTACAACAACAGGTAATAAAGACATTATTCAAAGCCAACACTTTGAAGCAATGAGAGACAAAACAATTGTTTGCAACATTGGTCACTTCGATAATGAAATCGATATGGCATGGTTGAACGGCACGTACGGATCAACAAAAGATGAGATCAAGCCACAAGTTGATATGTATACTATCGACGGTAAGGACATTATTGTTCTTGCAGAAGGTCGTTTAGTAAACCTTGGTTGTGCAACAGGCCACCCATCATTTGTAATGTCTAACTCTTTCACGAACCAAACTTTGGCCCAATTGGAATTGTGGAGCAATACAGATGCATACAAGAACGAAGTATATACATTGCCTAAGCATTTGGATGAAAAAGTTGCGAAGTTACACCTTGCGAAAGTTGGAGCTGAGTTAACGGAACTAAGACCAGATCAAGCTGCATATATTGGAGTTTCTGTTGAAGGTCCATTCAAGCCACACGCTTACAGATACTAGACTTTAATTAGTTTCTATATATCAAAAGGGGATACGAAAGTGTCCCCTTTTTTGGGCCCTCACTTTTTCTCGTCCTGAAATAGCATTACACAAAAAGTATTATGAAAGTAGCATTAAAATGAAAACATGTAAAATCAAAAACAGCGCAGAGAACATTCTCTGCGCTGTTTAATAAATTTGTTGTTAGTCGTCTAAACTGTATGTCTTATTTAAGACGCGTCACTCTTTTTTTTGATTTAGTTCGTCTAAATGGATTTGATTATTCCGTTGAAGGTTGAACTAGGTCGCATTGCTTTGGCTACCTTGTCTGGATTCGGGAAATAATACCCGCCTAAATCAACAGCGTCTCCTTGTGCCTCGTTTAGCTCATTAACGATTGCTGATTCATGGCTTTTCAATTCATTTGAAATACCCTCAAAAGCAGATTTCAATTCTGAATCTTCAGATTGATCTGCAAGAGCCTCGGCCCAATACATTGAAAGATAGAAATGACTTCCACGGTTGTCCAACTCACCTACTTTTCTAGAAGGTGATTTTCTATTTTCTAAGAACTTAACGGTTGCATCATCCAAAGTTGCCCCAAAAACATTCGCTTTTGTGTTTCCTGTTGTCGTTCCGAAGTGATCCAAAGAAACGGCTAATGCCAAGAACTCACCAAGTGAATCCCATCTAAGGTGACCCTCAGCATTGAACTGTTGAACGTGCTTTGGTGCAGATCCACCAGCGCCTGTTTCAAACAGTCCACCTCCATTCATTAGCGGTACAATTGATAACATTTTTGCACTCGTTCCCAATTCTAAAATAGGGAAGAGGTCTGTTAAATAATCTCTTAATACGTTACCTGTAACTGAAGTCGTGTCTTTTCCATCTTTCATTCTTGCTAGAGTGAAAAGTGTTGCGTCTTCAGGTGATAATATTTGAATGTCCAATCCAGATGTATCGTGGTTTGGTAAATAATTATTGACTTTTTTGATCAATTCAGCATCGTGAGCTCTGTTTTCATCCAACCAGAATAGTGTTGGCGTTCCAGTTGCTCTTGCTCTTCCAACTGCTAGTTTCACCCAGTCTTGAATCGGCGCGTCTTTCACTTGACACATTCTCCAAATGTCACCTTCTTCAGCAGCATGTTTAATTAAAGTAGTACCATTTTGATCAATAACTTGCACTGTTCCATTTCCGGGAACCTCAAATGTTTTATCGTGTGATCCATATTCCTCTGCTTTCTGAGCCATTAAACCGACGTTAGGGCTTGTTCCCATAGTTCTTGGGTCGAATGCTCCGTTTTCTCTACAGAAGTCAATTGTCGCTTTATAAATTCCTGCATAACTACTGTCTGGAATTACTGCTTTCGTGTCTTGTGCTTTTCCATCTTTATTCCACATCATTCCCGATGTACGAATCATCGCTGGCATTGAAGCATCGATAATAACATCACTTGGAACATGAAGGTTCGTGATTCCTTTATCAGAATCAACCATCGCTATTGACGGGTTGTTTGAATAGCACGCTTCAATATCGTTTTCAATTTCTTGACGCTTTGCATCCGGAAGTGCCGCAATTTTAGAAATTAAATCTCCAAATCCATTTTTGAAGTCAACATTAATTTCATTTAAAATAGCGCTGTGTTTTTCCAAAACATCTTCAAAGAAAACTGAAACGGCATGTCCAAAGATAATTGGGTCAGAAACCTTCATCATTGTTGCTTTCATGTGCAAAGAAAACAAAACGCCTTTGTCCTTTGCATCTTTAATCTCTCCTTTCAGAAAGTTTAAAAGTGCTTTTTTACTCATCAATGTTCCATCGATAATTTCTCCTGCTAAAACTGGAGTAGATTCTTTAAGAACGGTTGTTGAACCATTGTTGTCAACGAATTCAATTCTAACATTTCCAGTTTCCTGAATTGTCAATGATTTCTCATTTGACTTAAAATCACCACTTGACATTGTTGCCACGTGTGATTTTGAATCAGAAGACCAAGCTCCCATTGAATGCGGGTTGTTTTGAGCATATTGCTTTACAGCTCTTGGCGCTCTTCTGTCAGAGTTTCCTTCGCGAAGAACAGGGTTCACCGCACTTCCTTTAATTTTATCATATCTAGAGCGAATGTCTTTTTCAATGTCGCTCGATGGATCATTTGGAAAATCAGGAATGTTGTATCCGCTTGATTGTAATTCTTTGATTGCTGCTTTCAATTGAGGAACTGAAGCGCTAATGTTTGGCAATTTGATGATATTCGCATCCGATTGTTTAACCATTGCACCTAATTCTGCAAGATCATCATTAATTCTTTGGTCGTCAGTTAAGTTCTCGGGGAAAGTGGCAATAATTCTTCCTGCCAATGAAATGTCTCTCGTTTCTATTTCGATTCCTGAAGGAGCTGTGAAAGCTTCAACGATAGGAAGAAACGAATACGTTGCTAAAGCAGGTGCTTCGTCTGTTTTTGTATAAATTATTTTTGCCATAATTGGTTTTGTTTTCCCTTATGAGTTGTATTAAATTCTGAATCGGATTTAATATGGTCACAAATGTACCGTTTGACAAAAAAAAAGACAAGTTTATAGGAGCTAAACTTCTATGATAACGGTGATCTTTTGATTTTTTTGTTTAGAATTTCACGAAACTGGAGCTTGAATTACTTTTTGACCACAAATGGAACAAACTAGATCAAGATTAAATCGTTTTGATCTTATTGGTGGAGATTAAGATATTCTATCATCTTAGCAAAAGCGCGCGCTCTGTGACTGTATGAGTTTTTCTCTTCCATGGTCATTTCAGCGAATGATTTACCACAATTTTCAGGTTCAAAAATCGGATCATATCCAAAGCCATTTTCACCCCTGCCTACTTTTAGAATAGTTCCTTTTACGATTCCTTCAAAGACCAATTGCATGTCTTTAATGTTAAGCGCTATCACGGTTCTAAATTGTGCTGAACGATCGGATTCATTATTTAACTTTTCGAGAACTAAAGCCATGTTAGCATCGTCAGATCTGTCTTCTCCAGCATATCGAGCGGATACTACTCCAGGTTCTCCATCAAGTGCATTGATCTCCAATCCTGTATCGTCCGCGAAGCATTCAATTTTATAATTCTCCAGAATAAAATTTGCCTTTTGCATTGCGTTTCCCTTGATCGTAGGGGATGTTTCCGGAATATCTTCGGTATGATCAATGTCTTTTAAAGTCAGGATTTCGAAATGTTCTGGAAGCATACTGGAAACTTCTGCTGCTTTGTTTAGGTTGGATGTTGCAAAGAGTATTTTCATTGAAAAAGGGCTTTGTACTTTGGTGTATTGGCCTCAACAGAATAGTTGTTCTTGACCGTTTCTTGTCCAGCGGTACCAATGCTTTTTCGTAGCTCTGGCTTAGACATCAGTTCGTGAAGGGTTGAATACCAATCATCTTCTGTTTCACAGAGGAATCCATTTCTTTTGGAATCGATAATTTCATTGTTTACGCCTACATTTGACATCACTGATGGTATTTGGAGCGCCATGTATTGAAGTCCTTTAAACCCGCATTTGCCTTTTGTCCAGGCAGAGTCTTCTAATGGCATAACGCCGATATTGACCTTCGATAGATCTTCAATTTCAGTGTCTTTGTTCCATTTAACAAATTCCAAACTATCCAGTTGAAATTTAGGCGGATGATTCGAAATGATTCTGAATTTGAATTTAAATTCTTTTTCAAGTCTTTGTAAAACAGGTACTAAAAAAGGGAGGTAGTCCATCGTGGTATGCGATCCTGTCCATCCGATTATGAGTTCCTCTGAATCATGATCGGTTATTTTGTTGTGGACGTTGATGGTGTCAACGGTTGTTGGAATCACTTGAACATTGGAATTGAATTCAAGAGCGTAAGACTTTAAAAATTCATTTCCCACACAGACCTGATCTGCCCATCGAATAATCTGTTTTACCTTACCATACGCTTTCAGTTTATGAAATTTGGCGTTGCTCTGGCTATAGTTCGGAAGCCAAATGGCATCATCAAAATCATAGATGTATTTCTTTTTGAGAATTTTTGCAATGATAAATTCAAAAACAGGAGGTCCAATCATGGATGCTTCACGATGGATAAAAACACAATCGAACTTTCGTAGTTTAAAGAGAAGTCCAAAACGTCTGGCGAAACTTCGCAGCATTCCAAAAGCCTTTAGAAGGAACGAGCCTTTCTTGTAAAGCGGAGCCCAGTCTTTTTCATTCAGAAAAGGATGAACCTCGATTTCAAATCCACTTTCTTCAAGGATTCCAAGGTACTGTTCAAATCTAAAACGCTGAGAAGGAGCTTGAGTATGAGGATAGGGCGCTATGAAGATAATTCGTTTACTCACAAAC
>CAJVYC010000020.1 GCA_913009205.1 uncultured Fluviicola sp.
TTTGTTAAAAAATAAATCAGATGACACAAGTTGGAATTATCATGGGAAGCACATCGGACATGCCGGTAATGCAAGAAGCAATGGACGTGTTAAAGGAACTCGGAATTGAATTCGAGGTTAACATTGTGTCGGCGCATAGAACTCCTGAGTTAATGTTCGACTATGCTAAATCGGCGCATACTCGTGGATTGAAGGTAATCGTTGCAGGTGCGGGTGGGGCAGCTCACTTACCTGGAATGACCGCATCATTAACGCCACTTCCTGTTATCGGAGTTCCCGTTAAATCAAGAAATTCAATCGATGGTTGGGATAGTATCTTATCTATTCTTCAAATGCCAGGTGGAATTCCAGTTGCAACTGTCGCTTTAGACGGCGCGAAAAATGCAGGAATTTTAGCAGCGAAAATAATTGCTTCCGCAAACCCAGAAGTATTGAAAACGATGCTTAGTTATATGGATGAGATGAAAGAAAAGGTTTTGAATAACGCGGCGGAGATTAATACTTTTAAATAGTTAGGAGTTCAGAGTTATGAATGAGGAGTTAAAAGCTTTCCACTCCTAGTTTATTTTTCATTCATCACCTAATCCATAAATCAAGTACTTCTCCCGAATCAACTTATACGCATCCAGATCTTCTTTCCACGTTTCACGGATTTGATCTTCCGTCATGCCCTTTTGAACTTGTCCTAATAAGACACCATTTCCAGCTAACAAATGAAACATATCTTTTTTCTTTCCGAGGAACATATCACCTTTCATATAATTGTTTGCCTCAATTAAGAAGCTTAAATCTATCTTGTACATTTGCAAATTCATACTGTCCACATTCAAATCAAAACCATAGCACTTTTTACCCTTGTGTTTTGGGTATTTAGCTCCGAGATTGGGTTTAGGTGTAAAGTTAAACTCCAAAGAGTCTGGGAAGTTCGGATGCCCAAACCGCTCAAAAGGGCCATCTGTACCTCTTCCAATTGTTACGTCCGTAGCTTCCAATAAACACAAACTTGGGTAAACACTTATCGATAGTTGCGACCTCAAATTAGGCGATGGTGGAATTTTAACCCGCCAACGGTATGCATGGCTGTACAATTTACTGCACGGAATTACTGTCAAGTCACATTCAACTTCACCTTTAAGCCACTTCTCCCCGTCTATCATCTTTCCATATTCGCCAATCGTCATGCCATGCACAATTGGTACAGGATGCATTCCAACAAACGATTTGTATTTGGTATCTAAAACTGGTCCATCTACGTAATGACCATTTGGATTCGGACGGTCTAAGATCATTAATGGAATGTTATTTTCTGCACATGCTTCCATTACATAATGCAATGTAGAAATGTAGGTATAGAAGCGAACTCCTACATCTTGAATGTCAAACACAACAATATCCAATCCTTCCAATTGACTGTCATAAGGTTTCTTATTCTTTCCATAAAGCGAAATGATCGGAAGCCCTGTTTTTTCATCTTTTTGATTCCCAACAAGTTCACCTGCGTCGGCATCTCCTCTAAATCCATGCTCTGGTGAAAATACGCGAATTACGTTAATCCCACTCGCGATCATAGTATCAACCAGATGCGTCTCATCAACCATTGAAGTTTGATTTCCAACAATCCCCACTTTCTTTCCCTCCAACATAGGCATGTATGTTTCTGGATAAGATGCCGCAGTAATTGTTGGTTCTTTAGGAAGAATCTTAACAGGAGGATCAGTACTTGGAATTGTAGCTTCGGCCTGTTCACATGAAAAAATCAAAAGAATGAAAATACTTTTCAAGCACAAATCCTTTGTGTAATTTAGCCAAAAACCAAGATTAAGTTTGTCGTACGAATATTTCATATCTAAGAAAACCCTAAAGAGTGTCGTACAAGGTAAGAAAGTTTCCAAACCTATTGTACGCATATCGATTATAAGTATAGCGCTGGCGGTTATCGTTAACTTGATTACCATTGCTGTTGTCACAGGGTTTCAACAAGAAGTGCGCCAAAAAGTAAGCGGGTTCGGATCTCATATTTTTATCATGGGAGCAAGCGAGGGAAGTATTTACGAAAGTGAACCGATTCAGAAAGATCAACCTTTCATTAAAAGCATCAAAAGTCTGAAAGGAGTAAAAACTATTTTTCCAGTTGGATACAAGCCCGTTCTTTTTCAATCCAAAAAAAATGAAATAAAGTACACGCTTCCAAACGGAAAAGACACGAGTGAAATTCAACAAAATGTCTACGGAACGGTTCTGAAAGGAGTGAATGACGAATACGACTGGTCTTTTTTTAAGGACAATATGGTGGAAGGGAAAATCCCTGTTTTTGGTGATTCAATCTCCAACAAAATTTTGATTTCCAAAAAGTTAAGTGACAATCTTAATTTCACAGTTGGCGATACAGTCAATGCTTATTTCGTTCGAACGCAACCGGTTATCAACCAATTCGTTGTTTCAGGGATTTACGAAACGGGGCTGGAAGAGCTTGACAAAAAAATCGTGATGTCCGATTTAAGAACTGTGCAAAAATTAAACGATTGGGGCATTCTTATTACACCAGAGCTTGACGATACCTTAAATTTAGATGGCAATATCACAGTTCGTCTCAATATTAGTGGTGGAAATGGATCCTATCTATGTAACTGGGGAGGAACGGGGTTTTCAGGAACAACCGCCATAAGTCTTTGGCCATACAAAGACACAACATACAGAATTATTGCCACAGATTATTGGGCCGGGATAAATCCTTCTTTGGAAGAATCAGCAATTCCGGATACTGCTTACATTAAAGTCACGGTAGCAGGAGATCCATTCAGCGACTGCGATTTTGAAATGGATGAAAACGGTGAATTAAAACGGACCTATCTTAACCAAACAGGATCGAAATTTTCGCTGAAAGCGTCGTCTAAAACAGTCACTTTTGAGATGATAGAGGGCAACGGAAGTTCGCACAATTATGTCGGCGGGTTTGAAATCAACGTTAAAAAGTGGGGAGATTTAGATGCAGTCACACGAGGTATTGAAAAAAAAGTAGAGTTTATACCAACGCCTTACAACGAAATGCTCCAAGTAACAAGTATTAAAGACAACCAGAGAGATATATTCGTCTGGCTTGGCTTCTTGGACATCAACGTAATTATCATATTGTCATTGATGATTATCATCGGTATAATCAACATGGGATCTGCTTTGCTTGTTCTGATCTTAATTCGTTCTAATTTCATTGGAATGATGAAATCAATGGGGGCAACAAATTGGAAGATTAGAAAGATCTTTTTAATTCAAGCAGGATTTTTAATTGGCCGAGGAATGCTGATTGGGAATGTCGTTGGACTTGGGATTTGCTTTGCACAAAGTCAGTTTGGTATTATTCCATTAAATCCCGAAGTCTATTATTTGAGCCAAGTCCCAATTGAACTGAACGTTTGGCATTGGCTGATATTGAACATCGCCACGCTTTTCGTTTGTTTGATATCACTGATTTTACCGAGTATTGTGATTACGAGAATCAATCCTGTGAAGGCGATTAAGTTTGATTGATTCTTGAACAAAAAAATGTCGTTTTCAAGTCCTACTCCGTTACCAATTCAACAAATTGAAAAGGAAAATACTTGTCTTTATTCGCCGCATCCTCCTCGTAAGTAGGACCGCCAACAACAGTTTTTTCAACGACTATATTAATCTGATCAGCGTACTTCTTTTTGAAGTAACTCATTAGATCGTACTTCATGTTTTCCGCCCTTACTTTCGCCAATTTCTCATTCGTACCAAACGTAGCTGTCGGAACTTGAGATGCTGAAGAAACAATTCTAATTGTCACCTTCGCGCGGCCTTTTTTGAAGTCTTTTTCAATGCTTCTCACGAACTTTCTAAGCTCTCCTTTTGAAACAGATAACTTGTTCTTGTTGTATCCGAAATTGTGTTTGAACTCGTAATTTTCGTAATCCAAAACAAGAACAGGATCGATAAGCATTGGCGGCTCTTCAACGAAACAAGAGGTTGAACTCACTTGTCCAGCGGCATCTGTAACCGTTACACTATATTCTCCTTTCGAAAGCTCCAAGGCGTCTTCTGTGATTGCACCATTCGACCATAAGAAGGTATATGGAGCGGCACCACTTTGAATCATCAAATCAATAGAACCATCAGCTCCTTTATAGATTGTTGCTGGTAGTGATGAACATTCGATCTCCAACGGTGGCGGCATGAATATTTCAATAAAGTAAATATCACTTCTTTCATCATCTCTGTTGCTTGACCAATAGGCTTGCTTTCCTGAATAACTAAAATAAGCATCGAATTTTGGTGAGTTAATTCTCGATCCAAGGTTCTTGGGCGCTGACCAATCCGACCAACCTCCTTGCTTAACTGAATAGAAGATATCTGCATCGCCTTCACCTCCAAATCCATTGCTCGAGAAGAACAAAGTATCTTGAGATTTTGACAAGAACGGTGAAATTTCAAATCCAGATGAGTTGATTGCAGTCCCCATATGAACTGGTGAAGACCATTTCTCTCCTGACTTGGTAGAAACATATAAATCTTCCTCTCCTTTGGTTCCTGGACCTTTATAGGATATGATTATAGCATCTTCTTTTTCGTTTACATGGAATCCGTAAAAATCACCATCAATATCCAACCCTTCTATAACCATTGGTTCAGGCACCGACCAGTTCCCCCTTTCATTCTTGGAAAAAGAGATTCCTTTGGTTTGATCTTTTTTACCATCATATGCATTTAATAAATACATTGAACTGCCATCACTGCTTAGACCAACAACAGCATTATTAAATTTATTATTGAGTGATTTTATTCTTTCGCTAGCCGAGTAGGATTCATCATCTTGCTTGGTACTTTTCCAAATATCTTGATCGTTAGCATCTCCTTTATTGGCCTTATTAAATGTTCGAACAAAATAGAGCGTTGAACTGTCCTTAGAGAAAACGGGAATGCTTTCTTCCGATTCGACACTATTTATCGTACCTTTTAATTTTACAGGCTCGCTATAATCCCAAAATTGCGCATTAGCTGTCCATGAAAATGAGGCAGCCATAACATATAGTAAAGTCGTTTTTTTCATTTTTTGGTTTTCAGAAATGATTATCTTCCTAACATTATCCCTAAGATTAACTCATGTCCACCAAAAGAGTATTTGTTGAATTTGGACAATGACATATCGAAAGAATACCCGAATTTGAATTTATTACTAATCACACCTCCAAGACCGACCACAACTGCGTCTGCATGCCGGTAAGAAGTACTTAACCAAAATCGCTCATTATATTCGAGTTGAACAGCCCCTTCAATGGTAAGAGGAGCCCGAGGCATATACTTTATCAAAGCTGATGGCATTAAAGATAAATTATCGTTTAATGGAATTTTATATCCTGCAGTAAAATTAAAGTGCATATTCGGATCAAAATTCACTGTTCCCGAGCCAAACTTTACCATATCTCTGGTTAATTGGTCTGCAGAAATGCCGATATACATGTCATTAGAATAGAAATAAAACCCTGCACCGATATCCAAAAAATTTAAACTACTTTGATTTGCAATAAATGCATCGTACTCAGAGTCATTGATTGATGGACCTGTATAACCAGGCATCGAAGTTAAAACAGTCGCTCTATCTTGCAAAAACATACTATTCGAAAGTCCAATCTTAGTTCCAAATGACAAATTGTGCTTTCTTGTAACCGGTAAATGTATAGCGTATGTACCTGCGAATGAAATTTTTCTAAATGCACCATACTGGTCCGTAATAAACTGACCTCCTAGCGCATGTTTTAATTTTCCGGTATTAACCTCAGGAGCTATGATTGGCCCATTACTGGTTCTCAATGAAGGATTATAACGAGCTTTATTCCTAGTAAGAACGGTTGATCCATAAGCATACGCCGTCATTGGTGCATTAGAAAAACCCGCCCATTGATATCTTCCACCAATGGTAATGTCGGTAAAGTCATACATTCCCGCTGCACCAGGATTTACCATAAATTGATTTCTATTGTATTGACTATACTGCGGAAGCTGTTGTCCAAATGTTACCGATGTCAATCCAATTGCAGCAACTACTAATAACTTTTTCATCTCAATTATTTAATATTAAAGTAACTGTACCCTTTGCGCTTTCATTATTCTTATCATTGAATTCAATGATGTAATAATAAGAACTCACGGGCTGTAATTCACCTTTATATGATCCATCCCAAGGATTTAAATCATACTTACCAGGCTCAGATTCATAAATCAAACTACCCCAACGATTATAAATTTGAACGACATTGTTCGGATAAACATTATCTAAGTTAAGGATTTCCCATACACTATTGGGGTATCCTGCAGGAGTAAAAGCAGTAGGAATAAGAATATCACATTCTTCAACAGTAATTACAACTATACTTAGTGGTCCTTCACAACCGTTCATCGTTTCCGATACATAGTATGAATTTACTCCGACTAGATCATATGGCTGCATTAATGAGCCAACTCCTATTAAAGAGCCGGCTTCATCGTACCATTTAAAGATTCCTGCTCCACCATTAGCCGTCATATCATCAAAGAAATCAGAACTACAATAAGTAATATCTGTTCCAGCATTAGGAGCAAAAGGCAAACTATATGCCGTTACTTGTTGCACTAAATTTGATGGACAAGCGCCAGTCGTAGTATACATTACACCGTAAATTGTTCCAGGAGTTCCACCAGAAATCAATCCTGTGGTAAGGTCAATGATTGCACCATCGCCTGGTGCATTTGTAAATGTAAATGTTCCACCTGAAAGTCCCGAAACAATTGCTGTTGCCCCGTCGCATGTTGGTGTTAAAACAAAAGCCGGATCATCTTGGGATGTGACCGTTACTAACTGAGTAGAAGTTAACCAACAAACCCCATTCGTTGTGTACAAAACATCGTATTGAGTTCCAGAAGTACCACTAGTAATTTCGCCTGTCACAGGGTCAATTACAGCTCCATCTCCAGGCGGAGTATTAAATAAAAATGTTCCGCCTGCAGTTCCAGAAACAACAGCGATACCACCATCGCAAGTTGCCGTCATGGCGAATGTAGGATCATCCAAAAGAGCGAATGAATTTATTGTAACAGGAATATCGTAATTAGGACATGTTGAACTCGACACTTGAAGTGTATAATTCCCAGCGCAAAGACCTGTTGCTCCTAATGAGTTTTGTCCGATTGGGTTCATTAAGTTATCAAACCATTCATAAGAATAAACTCCATCTCCTCCTGCGATAAAATCTGCAACAGAGGACCCATTACAGGCCAATGGACACGTCTCGTCTATTTCAAGAGTGCCACCAGATAATGGTGCTAACAATTGAATAAACTGAGTATATGTAGATGCGCATTGTGGATCTGAAACAGTTGCCGTGATTGCATATGTTCCCGGAATATTATAAAACTCTGGTGCAGGGCTGCTTCCTATGGAAGTATTACCGTTCCCAAACGTCCAACTCGGCGGATTTCCAATACTATTGTCTGTAATTGTAACTGACATATCAGGTCCACAAACTACAGATGGTGAAACAGTGAAATCAGCTACTGGAGCAATTTGAGCAGTAGTTCCATTTGTAAAACCAAAATCAAGATCACCAATTGTTCCTGAAAAGATGTCAACCATAATAGAATACGTCTGACCAGCAGTAACAAAATACTCGCCACAATATTCACCACAGGCACCTACAGACACATCTGTCGGACAGGCAACGCAGCTTATACCGTCGTTCATCCCAACTGGACTGCCGTTCGCGAGGTCGTAACTGTAATTACAAGCTACTAATGAACCTGGACATCCTAAGGTTGTATTGTACATAGCCCAATCCAATTCATTTGCGTTTTGTGGAGTCGCAGTCCATTCAATTGTTCCTGAAACAGTGCAAGTAAATGTAAACCAAACGTCTCGATTCACCGCTGCCCAGAAGCAAGAAGGAAAAGTGCCAGTCGATCCCATAACAGACATGTCAACTGTAGTTGTTGTTCCAATAGCACATATTGGTATTGCTATAGAGCAAAAATTTCCTCCGACAGGATTAGAAGCGTAAGAATCAATGCACAGTTGGAAGTTTCCCTCTATTCCTGAGTTTGACATGACACCGATCCAAATTTGAGTTCCTGGAGCAAACCCCCAAGAAGCATTGACCGCATTAATTCCTACTGAAGCATTGCAAATTTCTAAAGTTCCCCCACCAAACTGCGCAGGGCATCCACCAGAATAAATTACAATTTCACAATTTGTCAATCCCAAAGAGTTAATTGTAAAGTCATTGTTTGCTCCAGTCGCTGTATATGTATACCAGACCTCGTTCACTGAAGTAGCATTACACCCTCCATACAAGAAATTCGCTGACGTTGCGCCAAGGGTAGTTCCATTAACGCAAACTGAACCACCTATTAATGCAATTGGCGTTGCTGTCGCACAGAAATTACTTTGTCCGTAACTCGTTCCAATTAAGATGAAGCAAGCTATAATTGTTTTTATAAAATTCTTCATCGTTCTAATTGTTAGTGTCAAATGAAGTTACAGTCTTCATCAAGTCCAATTTTACATAAGCTGAATTAATAGTGCTCTTTGGCAAAATTTTGATTCGAATTTGATCATTGTACTGAATATACATAATCTCAGTATTGTGGCGATTCAACTCAATTTGATCGATAATTGTAATATCAATTTCACTCAATCTACGACCTTTTATGATTTCGAATTGGAAACTTCCAATCGCTTTATCCCATTTCTCTTTAGGCGTATCTTTTGGTGATTTGATCGTCTCGGAATTAGAGCCTTTCATGAATTTAGAAATTGAATTTTCATTAAAAACTGAATGCGAGTATTGCGAAAAAAACAAAACACCAAAGACAACTAGAAGATATCTTTTCATTGCGGTAATGTGTTAGAGGTGATTAAAGTAATAAACTGCAAGTTATAAATTGGAACTTAAAATTTTAACTTACAAGTAGTTACCCAAATGTAGAAAAAAAAACAACTCTATAAAGTAGGACACCTTAAAATTGAACAAATACCTGTTTATCAGGGACTAAATCTAGTTAACAATTATTAAACACTACTACTTCATGCAATCGCATGCGTCGTCAAATACAAACTTTACGTTGGGCAGTCGTTTTTGCCATGACTCCTGAAAACTGGCGCCGAAACGAATACCACTCAAATCAATTTCCTCGATGTTTTGCATCCTCTCAAAGCTTTCTGGAAGACTCGAAATTGGATTGTCGTATAAATCGATGTATTTGATTCCCGCGAGGTATTCAATACAACTCGGTAAAGTGCCTAGAAAATTTCTATTTAGGATAAGTCGTTCCAAACTTTTCATTCGGCACAGTTCATTCGGCATGCTTGTAAACTTGTTCTTTTCGAGATTCAAAATAGTGATATTACTCATATCACCGATAAAATTTGGAAGCTCTCGAAGTTTATTTTTACTTAAGTCAAGGTGGATTAAGTTTTGAAATTTAGAGAGTTCTTCTGGAACAGAGTCCAATCTCATTCTTGATAGGCTTAAACCGCAAATTGTATCAGCGTCATACATCCAAGGAAGTTCTTCCCATTTATAAATTTCATACTTTTCTGATTGCGCAAAAGCACAATTACAGACCAGAAATAAAATAATCGCGGATAGAAACTTCATCTTTATTCAGTTGTTCTTTCAAATCAAAAACGGATTCAAACTTGTATTCGTCACGGAATCTCGTCAATAACTGTACCGTAACGTATTGATCATAAATGTCTTTATTAAAATCAAATATATGAACTTCGATGGATACAGGATTAAAATCTGACACCGTTGGTTTCGTGCCAATATTCAGCATTCCTTCTTTTATAGAGCCGTCTTGAAGCAAAATATTCACTGCATAAACTCCTGCTTTCGGTAACAATTTAACGTCACTTTCAATGTCAATATTCGCTGTAGGAAAACCAATCTGTCGGCCCAGTGCCAGTCCTCCTACTACTCTTCCATGCAACTCAAACGGTTCTCCTAAAAAAGCAGAGATTCGATCTGTTTCTCCATTTAAAATGGCATTTCGAATTTTGGTTGAGCTTACATTTACATCATCAATTTCCAAAGCAGGAATTTCAATAACTTCAAATCCATAGATATCGCTTACGCTTCTCAAGAAATCGATTGATCCTTCTCTGTTTTTTCCAAACTGATGGTCATATCCTATTACAAGCTTCTTAACGTGCAATTGATTCACTAAGAAATCCCGAACAAACTCAAGAGCTGTCAATCGTGAAAATTCTTTAGTGAAAGGATGAATAATAATATTTTTTAAGCCAAAGCGTCTCAATTTATCAATTTTCTCGACTTGCGTTTGTATTAACTTTAAACCATGACTTTCAGGATAAAGCACCATCCTTGGATGCGGATAAAAAGTGAAAAGAACGGATTCTCCTCCCACAGCCTTCGCTTCCTTATTCAATTGGTTAATAATCTTTTGATGGCCGATATGCACACCGTCGAAAGTCCCAATGGTTAGGACAGGGTTAGGAATTTTTTCAAGTTGTTCGAATCCTTGGAAGACGTTCATTCAAATTGTAATGCTTGCAGCAAATTTAACATTCCCTACCAATTTTCAATGCAGTCGTACTGATGTTCCTGTAAGTATTCCAATGCTTTGTCATCGTGTTCGAATTTCTTTCGAATCGTTTTCTTTAATTTCCTACACTGTCTTGAGCGTCTTCTATTTTGACCTTTTCCTTCTTTCATACATTGGCAATACTCATCCACATCCTCTTGTATTGATGATGGCTCATTGCATTGGGTAAGGATAAAAAATGCTGCCAACAGAATGAAAATGACTCCAAATTTCTTCCTAATTATTTCTCTGGTGATCTGTATTTTCTAATATTTTCAATAATATATTCAGCCTCTTCGGGCGAATTTCCATGTTTCTCCTTCATTGCTTCGGTAATTGGAATGAACGCTCGTAAATCATAATTATTTTTCACGTTTTCCACACACTTGCAATATTCTTCTACATCTTCTTCCACAATTGTAGTTGAACAACTGGAAATCAGCACTACTGTAAATATAGCAAACCAATAAGTTTTAAACCTTAACGTATAACCCTAATTTTTATTTGCAACAATACCACAAATTAGGTATTTTTGCAGTGAGAAATAGTTTTATTTATAATTGTTCTAAATAAAGAAAAATGATAACTGTAACAGACTCAGCTAAAAAACAAGCCTTACGTCTCATGGAAGACGAGGGGCAAGATGGATATTTCATTCGCGTTGGTGTTGAAGGAGGAGGGTGTTCTGGATTGATGTACAAATTGGACTTCGATAATGAACGCAAGGAAACAGATAAATCGTTTGAAGACAACGGAATTGAAGTTGTTTTAGACAAAAAAAGTTTTTTATACCTCGTTGGAACGACTCTTGATTTTTCGGGAGGATTGAACGGTAAAGGCTTCGTATTTGTAAACCCAAATGCAGATAGAACCTGCGGATGTGGTGAATCATTTTCAATATAATCGGAATTATGTCAAATTATACAGAAAACGAATTAGCAAAAGATCTTGAAGACCAAGAGTACGAATTTGGTTTTACCACAGATATTGAATCTGACAAGATCCCAAAAGGACTTAGTGAAGAGGTAATTCGATTTATTTCTGCCAAAAAAGAAGAGCCACAATGGTTACTTGACTTTAGGTTAGACTCTTTTCGTAAATGGAAAGAAATGATCGAACCTGAATGGGCGCATGTTCATTATGCGAAACCAGACTTTCAAGATATAAGTTATTATTCTGCTCCAAAACAGACTAAAAAGTACGAGAGTTGGGACGATGTTGATCCAGAGATGAAGGAAACCATGAAAAAGTTGGGAATCTCTATGGAAGAGCAAAAACGACTTACTGGAACGAATGTAGCAGTTGACTTCGTTATGGATTCCGTTTCTGTTGCAACTTCATTCAAATCGAAACTTAAAGAACTTGGAATTATATTCTGTTCATTCTCTGAAGCAGTTCAAGACTATCCTGAATTGGTTCGAGCGAACATGGGAACGGTTGTTCCATCGACAGATAATTTCTATGCGGCTTTAAATTCTGCTGTATTTACGGATGGTTCATTTTGCTACATTCCGAAAGGAGTTAGATGTCCAATGGAACTTTCAACGTATTTCAGAATTAACGAAGGGGGAACGGGTCAATTTGAAAGAACACTTGTTGTTGCTGACGAAGGAGCTTACGTTTCTTACTTAGAAGGTTGCACAGCACCTCAGAGAGATGAGAATCAATTGCACGCAGCAGTTGTTGAGTTGATCGCAAAGGATAACGCCGAAATAAAATATTCAACGGTTCAAAACTGGTATCCTGGAGATAAGAATGGTGTTGGTGGAATTTTCAACTTCGTTACGAAGCGTGGAATCTGCGGAACAAATTCTAAAATTTCATGGACGCAAGTTGAAACGGGATCTGCCGTGACATGGAAATACCCTTCGTGTATTTTGAAAGGTGACAACTCAATTGGAGAATTTTACTCTGTTGCCGTTACCAATCATTTTCAACAAGCAGATACTGGAACGAAGATGATTCATCTAGGTAAAAACACCAAAAGTACGATTATCTCTAAAGGAATTTCGGCTGGTAAATCACAAAACTCTTACCGCGGATTGGTTCAAATTCACAAAGGAGCAACAAACTCTAGAAATTTCTCTCAATGCGATTCTTTGTTGATGACAGATGAATGTGGAGCTCATACGTTCCCGTATATCGAGTGTAAAAATAGTTCATCAAAAATAGAACATGAAGCAACTACTTCTAAAATTGGAGAAGATCAAATTTTCTATTGTAAGCAAAGAGGTATTGGCGAAGAGAAAGCGATTAGCTTAATCGTGAATGGATATTGCAAAGAAGTATTAAATCAGCTTCCAATGGAGTTTGCCGTTGAAGCACAGAAATTACTATCGATTAGTTTAGAAGGATCGGTAGGGTAAAATTTATAGTTCGAAAGCTCGATTATTTGATTTTTCGAAAGTTCGACGGTTCGACGAAGAGAGTAATAAGTTTAGAGTTTAGATAAATTATTGAATCATTCGAGCAATCGAAATCCTAAATCCTAAATCCTAAAAATCGATATAAAAGAAAGACAATGATTAAGATAAATAATTTACACGCGAAAATTGAGGGAAAGGAAATCTTAAAAGGATTGAACCTTGAAGTAAAAGCGGGAGAGATTCACGCGATTATGGGACCAAACGGTGCTGGGAAAAGTACGTTGGCTTCTGTATTGGCAGGTAGAGAAGAATATGAAGTAACCGAAGGCTCTGTTGATTTCGATGGTGCAGATTTGCTTGAAATGGACACTGAAGATAGAGCTCGTGAAGGTTTGTTCCTTGCTTTTCAATATCCAGTTGAAATTCCAGGTGTTTCAAACGTCAATTTTTTGAGAACTGCGATTAACGAAACGAGAGAACACAAAAAAGAAGATCCGATTTCAGCGAAAGATTTCATGGCTATGGTTCGTGAAAAGTCTGCGCTTGTTGAGCTTGATGCTAAATTGGCTTCTAGAAGTGTGAATGAAGGATTCTCTGGAGGTGAGAAAAAACGAAACGAGATCTTTCAAATGGCAATGTTGAATCCAAAGTTGGCTATTCTTGATGAAACAGATTCAGGATTAGATATCGATGCATTACGAATTGTAGCGAACGGTGTTAACACATTGAAAAGTGACAAAAACGCGACAATTGTTATTACACACTACCAAAGACTTTTGGATTATATTATCCCGGATTTTGTACACGTACTTTACGATGGTAAAATTGTAAAAACGGGAACAAAAGAACTTGCTCTTGAATTGGAAGAGAAGGGATACGATTGGATTAAAGCAGAATTAGCGAACTAAGAGTTGATTGAAATGAGCATGATTGCAGAAAATAAAAAAGAGTTCATCTCACGTCTTTCCAAAACTTCGATCTCGATTCCAGAAGAATTGAAATCGTTAGCTGGGGCGACACTAGAGAACACAGACCTTCCAACAACTCGCAACGAGCATTGGAAATACACGCGTGTTGCGAAATTGTCTAAGATTGACTTTAATAACAGCGCCGGAAACGTTCAAAACATTGAAGATTTTATAATAGACCCAACAAAAGCGACATTTGTTTTTGTGAATGGTCATTATTCTACTGAATTTTCTTCCACTAAAATTCCGGAAGGCGTTACTGTTGAATTGTTAAGCAATTCAGGAATGACATCTAGTATTATTAAGAATGAAGGCGAAGTGTTTAATGCACTAAACACAGCTCATTTGATAGATGGCGCATCAATTACCATAACTAACAAAGCGCAAGTTGAAACACCAATTCAAGTGATTCATATTCTTGATGGGAACGAACAACTTTCAAATTTCAAGACGGTTATTAATGCTGGAGCTTTTTCAAAAGCGAATATCGTTGAAGGGTTCTTTGCGACTAAAGGAAGCGAAAAATCATTTGCGAATGTTACATCTGAAATTAAAGTTGGAGCAAATGCTTTCTTGACTATTGACAAGGTTCAATTCGAGAACGAAGCATCATTCCATATTAGCACAGAACAAATTGAACAAGATAAATATTCAACCTTTACAATCAATACAATTACTTTAAACGGTGGATTGGTTCGAAACAACTTGAATGTTGATGTGATCGGAGAAAATTGTACAACGCATTTGAATGGCGCTTACATCTTAAAAGGAAAACAACACGTCGATAATCACTCAATTATGGATCATAAGGTTCCTAATTGTGAGTCGCATGAGTTGTACAAAGGCGTAATGGATGAAAATTCGACAGCTGTATTTAACGGTAAGGTTTACGTTCGTAAAGACGCACAAAAAATCAATGCTTTTCAATCTAATCGAAACGTTCTTCTTTCGGATAGCGCAGCGGTCAATTCGAAGCCTGAGTTAGAAATATATGCGGATGATGTAAAGTGTTCTCACGGATCGACTACAGGACAATTGGACGATGATGCGATCTTCTATTTGAGAGCAAGAGGTTTGTCTAGAAGGGCTGCAACTCAATTACTGGTTTCTGCGTTTATTACAGAGATAATTGATCATATTGAAAATGAAAACGTGAGAGCGTTCACATTCAACTTATTAAAAAAACGATACGGTTGGGACATTACTCCTGAAGATTTTCATTAAAATCCTTAATTGCAATAGCGATTTCGCTTAACAATTCTGCCTTTTGCTCGTCTCTTGGCGGGTTACTTTCAATGTAGTTTTTTAGGTGCAACTGGCATTCTAGGATATTCTCTTCCATAAATGGACCTTCGAGGTTTTCTATAATCGTTAGGCAATCCAACGTTTCTAGGAACGTTCCTGTAGTTGCTATAAGCACGAAATCATCGATATAATCGCTAAAGTCGACCTTGGTATTCCAAATTGTAGAAAGCACTGTTTGACGAATTGGTAAATAATGTTTGTCTTCGATAATATCCATTACATCGGCACAAACGCTCGTATCCTTCAAGCTGCTTAACAATTCAATAATTTCAGTTTTGTTCTTTTCAGAAACTCCTGCCATTAATTTATCAGCCAAAGGTTTAATAAAAGAAACATCCCCATGCGCTTCAAGTGACTTGACTGCCTTAGTGACTTTTTTCGAATCCGTAGAATTCAAATCTTCAAGAATTTTCGTGATTTTGTTTTCTTTTGTTTTATCTGCCATTACCTCAATTTTTCCACAAAAATACTAAAAAGCTAAGGTTTGACTTCATGAATAAATTCGTAGTTTAAATTTTTTTCATCCAATTGAATATCTTTGTCTTTATGAAGTTGAGATTCCTTCTTGTATTAACTGTCGCAAGTTTAATTCTTTCAGGATGTTATGTGGAAAATGTATCCTCATCGAAGAATAAGATATTGGTTATTGCTTCTGATTATTTATACGAGCATGACACTTTAATATTTAGTGATTTCGCGAAGAAGGAAAACATTCGAATCATCATTAAGCACATCGATACCCCAAGTTTGGTGGGCGAAATCCAAGGTAATAAATACGCGCATGGTATTGATTTGGTAATGATGAAATCTCTTTACAATGTCTACAACTTAAGCCGCACAGATATTTTTCATTCTATAAATCATATCAAAGAAAAGAACAGAGCGCTGGCTCGATTTATGTCGACAGAGTATAAATACATTGGAATTGGAATTGATCCTTACGTTTGTGTTTCCAATCCAGATACAACTGCTGTCATTAGCACATATAACGATTTAAAAAATACGCAGTTCGTAAATACGTTAGTTGAAGATGAATTGATTCCAATGCTTGCTCCATTGATGAGTAAATTCAATAAAGTAGAATCATATGAATGGATGGAATCAGTCTTTAAAAATGAACTTCCAATCAAGGAATTGAACACGATAAATGCCCAATCGACCCCGGTGATTCTTACAACATTTGAAAATTATTCAAGTAATTTTAAAGGTGATTCCATTTTTTCGAGGTACTCAGATTTATCATTCCCAAATTCGAGTTCTTCTGGAACGTTTTATAACATGAGAACGGCTTGTATTATTGCGCAGGCAGAACATTTCGGGGCAGTATCTACATTCCTTAACTTCTACCTTTTACCGCAGAATAATAGACGCCTTAACGACGAGCTGAAAACGCTGCCGATTAACGACAGTGGAAGAGATATATTGCTCTATCGGGTTAATTCGGATGAATTAATGCAGTACTACTCAATGTTTAAACGAATATTAAATCGGCTTAAATAATTCACTAATTCTTTGATGATTCGGCGTATTTCGACAGGCTCGTTAATACCATTCTACACAGAAGTTGAATTCTAACGAAAATCTATTTGACCAGAATTACCGATAAGTGCAAGTCTCTCAATAGAATACCACTAGAAAACTAAGTAGTATTAATTGTAAGGTATTATAACTTGGTTTGTTCCTTTGAATATTGAATTACTTTTGAGAGTTTTGATGAAACTTTTTTTCAATGAAGTTTATAAAAACAATTTATTGAGCTTACAGAAAGACCCTTATCTCACTAAAGAAGGAGTAGGAAGAATGAATTTCACATCCTCTAATTACTTGTCTAGAGTAAAAATATTCCTGACTTTATTTGTTGCTTTAGTAATTGTCGCATTGGCAGTTATCATTGCCAATGCCGGAGTTACGTATAAAACATTAATTACAGTTCTTGGAGCTTTAATATCGTCTTATTTAATTGTCTCCTATATTTGTTCGCACTCACAATCGGCCTCTTTAAAAAGGGATACTTTGATTTTTAACTCCATAAAAAAGAGAAGTTCAGTCGTGTCGGTGGGTAGTGTTAGCAAAGTGAAATCACGCTGTTTTTTTGGTTTGTGCTCCACTTTTATTCATTATAAAATCGATGGTAGAGCAAATTGGATTTTCATCCTAACGCCTGAAATGCAGACTTCTCCAGAAAAAGTGATTAACCAAGCTTTGGAATTGAAGAGGGAAAATAAAAAGGCAAATCATAAGCCGGGTTCTGTAATCACGCAACACGCGTAACGTCTATCATTTATCTAGCCTCGCCCTCACGGACGAGATCAATCGACCCACCCTTCTCAACAATCCGAAGATATTAGAACGAGCAATTCTAAATTTGAGATTTACATGGTCTTTCAACACGTAAGGTTTACCTCGCAAACATTGTCACCAACGCTCCGGTGAGCTCTTACCTCACCTTTTCACCCTTACCTTAGCATAACTAAGGCGGTATATTCTCTGTGGCACTATCTGTTACAGTCAAAGCGAACTTCTCCTGCACCTTCCCGTTAAGAAGTACGTTGCTCTATGTAGCCCAGACTTTCCTCCCTCTCCCTCGACAAACCGAAAGAAACAGCGATAGACTGATTTGCCTTTCGACAAAAATACATTTAAATTACTGTTTAATGAATGTTGACTGCGCTAACTTTACTCCTGAAAAGATTACGATGGAATAGGCTCCATTGCTTAAGCTTCCAACTTGTATAGATTCTGACACATCCAAAACGCCTTGATTGACGATCGATCCTAGTGCATCAACAATTGCAAAAGCTGATCCTGGTTCCATTCCAACGACCTTCAATTCATTAATTACAGGGTTTGGATAAAGCTCAACTTCAATGGTCTTTTCATCGATTCCAACAAGAGCAGGATCAAAACTATCACGGAATTCAATACTCGAAACAGTTTCCGTTCCTCCGAAATCAGAAGTTTCAATTCTAAGAAGTGGTTCCAATTGTCCGTCAGCCAACCATTCGTAGATATAGATATCTGGAATTGCCAATGGAATCGTAATAGGTGCACCGAATACTTCCATTGCCAGTGAATCTACTTCAGTGATCGTGTGCTTAACTCTAAGAGCATCAAAAGTTCCATAAGGCGTTGCAACAGTTCCCCAACCGTCAACCTCAGACTCTCTAGTTCTGTATTGAACCCAAACGATATCTTGAATTGGGTTCAAGTCAATTTTTGTATACCCTCTAGATGAATATGTGTTTTGATACATCAATGGAAATTCATATCTCATTTCAATCGTATCCGATCTAAAAGGAATTTCTGTTCCATCAATCGCAATAGCAATTCCAACAGATGTAATTGCCGAGCTTGATGCTTTAGAAAATTGAAATAAGTCTGTGATGTTAACGGGTAAAATTCCACCCAATTGATCTAAGGGAAGATCATCATTCGGTAAAAAATAAGAGGCTTGATGATCGGTTCCAGCGAATTGTCCGTAAATAATATTCACCAAAGCAGAAGCATTGGACAAATTTTGGAACTCATACAATTCTTGACTTTCTGCAATCAAGCCTGAATAATCCCAATTCCAATTTGCACCAGTAGAAGAAAAATCAATACTAGCGTCTGTTGCACTACTCATGCGAACAGTATCATCTGCATCTGCAAAATCCGATTGATCTATAAAGATTTGTCCAAATCCTAGAAAAGGAAGGAAGGCAATAGTAGCAGTTAAGAATCTCATCTAGCTAATTTTAATACAAATCTAATGATTCATTTGAGACTAATTGATCTCTAAGCCAAATACGGTTGCAAATGTCACAGCAACCATCTTTTCGGTAACTAGCTCCATTACAACAGCGTTAACTACACCTGAAACTTTGTAAACATCATTTCCTTCGGCGTTCTTACCATAAAATTCTACTCCGGTAATTGCCAAAGACGAATTTTTATTATTCGCATATTCAGACAAATAGGTCTTGCCATCCGACTTGACCGTCAATCGGATATTAAAATCTTGATTTGGACCTTCATACGTCGAAGACATCTCCATGATAGAGAAACTTTTCGCTGAATAGACATTATTTTCTCCGTCAATTATAACTGTCTTTTCACGAACAGTGCCATTGTCAAAATGAACAATTGCCTTCAACCGAGTAGATTCAGGATTTAATTGATGTCCTCCTATCGATTGACTTGTATAGACTGATGCATCATCAACAAACCATTCAACGCTCTCAACAGCAGCATCTACAGCTGAAATACTTGCATTAATATATCCTCCTTGCTGTCCTGATTGAAAATCGTATTGAATAGAAAAGTTTGCACTTCGCTCGTATCCAACAATAATATCCTCACATAAGTTATTGATATCGCCATTTGCAAAAGAAATAAACGCACAAACGCTGTACTTTCCCGGCTCCCTTATCTCAACTTCATCGGTACCAGCAAATGTATTATTGATGTACCAATCTACTTTTGCTATTACTTGATTGCTTCCAAGCATCGATTTCGATAAAACAAGCAGTGGATGACTACTGTGAATGGCAAATGTTGGAACGGTGTTCTGAATTTCATCTACCGTAATATGGCCAGGTTTATCAACCAATCCATCAAAGATGCCTAGTTCCAATGAAAAATCACCGTTACTAAGCTCCCCTGAAAAGAGATTAACTCCATTGATCATCTCGGTACTAGTATGCATAAATGCGTTATCATCTCCTGCAACTAAATCAAATTCCATTCCAGCCATGATCCCACTCAATGTAAAGACAGGGTCATTTGCTTCGGGTAAATTAATCACCTCTTTAGTACAAGACCCAAGAGACGAAATCCCAACAGCACAAAGCAAAAAATATGTATTTACTTTTCTCATTTCTTTCTAAAAGTCAATGTTTTTCTAATATATATCTGACCATCAATAGGAAGTATATTATTCACTCCATTAATGAAACCTTCGTTTATTGATGGCATTAATTCAACTCCTATATTCCCACCCAAACTAATTGAAGGTGAAACTATGAACACATACCCAATTGTTGGTTTAACTCCGAACCTATGAAGCCCGTCCATGAATCCAAACAAGTCTCTTGATTCGTTGTAATCATTATCAAAAGCAAACTCCGTTGTTGATGATCCAACTTCTTCAATATGAACTCTAGAACTCATAACAAATGAAGGACGAACACCTAAGTCAATTCGATGTCTTCCTAAGTTGTAGCCAACTCCAATCATTGCTTCGAGTGTATACATCTGTTTGTAATCAATTTTGAATTGGTATACATCCGATCCAAATCCATACACCTTAGCCGTTCTGTTTAAGACAAGGTCGTCGTGGTTCTCTACAAGAGCATTCACCCCGAAGTTAAATGTCAAGTTCGCTTTGTGCACTTCCATTCCAATACCGACTCCAAATGAATTTGAAATTTGATCTGAAGGAATAACCAATGATTGGGACAATCCACCTGTTCCTTGTATATAAGCCACTGCAAATGCTCCTCTATTGCACATCAGCGGAGAACCTGGCAAAGGCGCCTGTAATGACGAAGAAAGGTCTAAAGGATCTTGAGAACTGTATGTAAGTCTAAATTCTTCTTCTGTTTCAATAGTAGTTTCTGCAGTTGCTAATTGATCTACCGACAAAGGTTGAGAGGAAATAACATCCTCAGGATTGTTTGATTCGCTTCCATTAAGAATGGCAGGATTCGCAGTGTTTTCTATAGGCTCAACTAAATTGACATTTCTTGGAGCTCCGTTCGTTGAAGGTGTGCTAGTATTCGGATCTATTGAAAGTGTATTTAAGTCTTGACCTATTAGAATCACATTGGTTGGTGGAGTCGATAGTGTAATTGGTGTTTGAGTTAAAACTGGACTTCCAACTGGTAAAGTAGTGCCCGACATACTCAAAATTCCATCTCCATTACCTCCAGAATTCACCGGTGAACTTTGTACTAAATTTACAGAAGATCCTAATTTGGTTGGATTCTCAACTTTAGATTGAGAATTTGAAACCTTATTATTACGCGTTTCAATTTTATTTGAATCTGCTGTTACTGTTTTTGAATCGGTAACTGAATTTGCATTCATAAATGCCATAACTCCAAGCACACCTGCAAATGAATATGCAGTTACGAACCAAAGGAAGTCTGGTCTGCGTTGTCTGCGGATTCTTCCTTTGAATTCTTCCCAATACGAAGGCTTGTATTCAAAGGCAAGATCACCTGCGCTTTCCTGATACAGCTGGTCAATTCCGTTGTCTGATAAAACAGCATCTGTAGGAAACGACGCATTGAAATCTTTCCAATAAGAGTCTTTATAATCAAATACCAACCCTGCCGCTCCTGCCGCATACATCGCATCAATTTCAACATCTGTTAAAGCTGGTTTTGGCGAATCTGAAGCCGCTCCATTTGGAAGCGATGCATTGAATTCATTCCAATAATCGTTTTTGTAATCAAAGACAAGACCAGCTGAACTTGCAGCATACATACTGTCAATTGCAGTATCCGACAAAGGCGCTTTGGCTCCATCGGCATCTTGTACTTTGGAAAGATGGGCGTCAAATTCATCCCAATAGCCTTTCTTGTACTCAAAAGCAAGACGTTCGGAACTTTCCGAATACAATTTGTCTATATCTTTATCTGTCCATTTCATATCACCATTCGCTGATTCTGATTCTCCAACCGTTCTAATTTCTCTCTGAGTGATTTTCTCGCTGTCGACAAGTGCCACTTTGATGTCCCTTCAGACATTTCCAGTAATTCACCAATCTCCCTATGAGAATACCCTTCAATTAAATACAGGTTGAAAACTTTAGCAGTAGTTCCAGGTAGCTCTTTTACGAGCATCATTATATTTTCATATCCCAAATTACTTTCAGCGTCATTATCGTGTCCTTTTGAGTGAAAATCAAGTTCTCTCTCATTGTCGCTTTTGGTTATTTGCGTATTGTATTTCTTATTCTTTCTATACTCGTCAATCAGGGAATTCACCATGAGTCGTTTGGCCCAGGCGTTGAAATTAATTCCTTCATCTACCTTTTTTAAGCCATTAAGAATTTTGAGGAAACCGTTGTTGTATGCTGCACGCGCATCTTCTTCATTCTTATTGTATCTGAAGCATACGGGCATAAGCATTGTGAAACAATACTCATACATGAGATTGATCGTTTTTCGATCATCACTATTACAGGATTTTATTATTTCTGGTGTGATGTCCATTCGATTCTTTAACGGTCTTATTTTCAATATTTTATGTAATTTACATAATTCACGTCGCTTCTCTCCTCTTCTTCCGAATTAACTTTCCAGTAATATAACGACCTGCATTGGCAAAAGGTTGGAAATCATCAAGAAATTGTGAAATTTGGTGATTGAATGAATTGAGAACTATGAAACTCCACATTTTAAGACATGCAAAAACTGAGTATTCCTCTCCTTCTGGACATGATATTGATCGCAGGCTGCAACCGCTTGGAATTAAGCAAGCCTCCTTGTTGAGGGATTATTTTGATTCCCTCACTTCTATAGAGGAAATATGGTGCAGTGATGCTCAGCGAACACGTCAAACTTCAGATATTCTTTTACAAGCGATACATCCAAAACCGACTTATCACGTTGATTTGTACTTGGCTTCAAAACAGGACATTCTTCAAAAAATCTGGAATTCTGATTCGAATAAAGAACTCTTAATTATTGGCCATAATTTTGGCATCTCAGATTTGGTCAGTTACTTCACTCAGGACCGCATCGACTTGCGCACTGGCGAATACATTTGTTTGGAATTCCATTCAGATTCTTGGGCAAAAACTTCAATGGGAACTGCTATTGTCCTTGATCAGTATCGTCCGGAGGTTTCTTCTTAGGTTCTTTGTAATGGTAGATTACTCTTAGCGGATCAAGTGATTGACGTTGTTGCTCTTGAAGGTTATATTGTTCTTGTTGTTGGCGGCGTTGTTCTTCAATTTCTCCTGCCATTCCCTTTTTCATTTCTTCAATCTGCTCTTGTCGTTGTCGCTCCTGCGCAACTTTCTCTCTCCAAATCCCCTCGAGGTCAGGTGGCTCTATTCCCAATTCCTTTTCAATCTCATACATGTATTTTGGCGATTGCGGACCTTGCTTTCTATAAATTATTGCCAAAGAAACTCCTACGACCAAACCTGACAGGTGGCCTTCCCAAGAAATCTGGGGGTCGGTTGGAAAAATGCCCCACAATAACGAACCATAAATGAAGACAACGAACAGGGAAATCGCTTGAAGCGGAAGGTATTTACGAACGACTCCTGAGACAAATAAGAAACCTACCATTGCATAAATAACCCCACTCATCCCGATATGATAGCTATTATTATTTGCGGCAAACAGCCAAACTCCAATCCCAGTAGCTAACCAAGAAATCACGAAGACCTTCCATGCGATTTTTTGATAGTAATAAATTATTGCACTTAATAAAATTGCCGTCGGAAGTGAATTATTAATAATGTGTTCGAAGCCTTCATACGCATGAATCAAGGGCATGAAAAATATTCCTGGAACGGTTGATACCTCGCCGGGCATCACCCCATATTGGTAAAAGTAAATGAAAGGAAATAAATGATCTGCCCAGTAAACAAGCCACATTGCAACCAGTAATAACACTGGATAAATGATTGCTTCACTTGTCGAACCGAATTGATGATTGCTTCTTTTCACGACTTTATATTTGTCAAATGTTATGCCTTTGTTGGAAGTGTGACAGAGTGGCAGGTTTTTCGGAGCAGCTGCACCTTTTGGATATTAGAATTTAGATGTTAGATTGCTAGTTCCTTAACTTAGGTAAGTAGTTAGAATTTAGGTCTTAGACGTTAGCGAGGCTTAAACCTTGGATTTACTAGTATTAGTTAGAATATCATTCAAATCATAACCGTCTAAGATCTAAAATCCAAAAGGGAGTTTACGACTGATCCAACACTCAAAAGTAAGGAACGAACGTCCCAAATGCCTATCTTTGTTCCATGGAAGAAATTGTAAACAAAGTCGTGAATAGTGGGTTAATTTCGATTGACTTAGGTAATTATAAACCAAACGTAGCGATTGAAGGAATTGATATCACTGATCAATTGTGGCAGGGGCTTGTGTTAAAGGAAAAGGACTTCCGTGTTTGGATCAAGGAAAATGATTGGTCTAAATTCGAAAACAAAGCCGTTTACATTCATTGTTCAGCGGATGCAATAGTTCCTACTTGGGCCTACATGTTGATTGGATCTCAATTGGAAAAAGTTGGATCTCATTATATCGTTGGTAGCGAGAATGATTTGGAGAAAAAACTTATTCTTGATCGCATCAAAGAGGATGACTTGGAGAAATTCAAAGAAGGACGGGTTATTATTAAGGGCTGCGCTGACATTTCAACTCCTGAATATGCGATGGTTGAATTGGTTCGACATCTTCAGCCTGTTGTGAAAAGCATCATGTATGGAGAGCCTTGCTCAACCGTTCCAGTTTTTAAGCGGAAATAATATCGAATTCGAGTCCCTTTGATTTAATTATCGCTACCAATTCAGGCAATAGATTTTTCAACCGTTCTTGTGATTTAATATTATCATGAACGACTAGAACATCTCCTCCTTTAATTTTTTGTGCCTTGTTAAGTATTAATTCAATTGGCACATTGGAATCGTAGTCATACGAGAGCCACGACCACATAATAATTTTATATTTTGCTCTAATGCTCTTAGAATAAAACATAGGCAACCTGCCGTAAGGCGGTCGAAATAAATTAGAAGAAATCAAAGTACTCGCCTCTTCAATTGACTTTAAATAGTCTTGTTCAGAAACTTCTGTTCCTTTTTCATGATGCATTGTGTGGTTCCCAACAGCATGTCCTTTTTCGATAATCGTTGATAGCAAGTCGGGATGCTTTTTAACATTTGCTCCAACGCAAAAAAAAGTGGCTTTGATACTATGTGAATCAAGAAAATCGAGAATCCAAGGAGTTAGATCAGAAGTGGGGCCATCGTCAAAAGTTAAATACACTTTATTGGATGAAGAAAAACCCCAAACCCTTCTGTGAAAAATCCACTTGAAGGTATTTGGGGTTTTAAAATATTTAATCATTTATTGTTGACCAGGAAAGGGTGCTGGTACTTGACTTCCTCCTGCAGGTGTTCCTTGTCGCTGAGGAGCAGCTTTTTCAGGTGCTTTCAAATAACCGTTGCTATATCCCATTGCATTGAATTGATCTTCGATGGTGAATAATTTATTCGCCGTTGGCCCTGCAAGAGTTCCACGATTCACAACTTCTCCTCTATCATTCGCCAATGCTTCAATTTTTGTAAGCATTGAAGGCCTAATCGTATTGAACACTTCTTGTAATTTAGCATTAATACGCTTAGCTAATTTACCATTTGGATCTCCATATTCAGGTTCATTTAAAGCGCTATACATTTTAAAGTAAGCTTCTATAGCAGAATACATATCCTTCATGTTATGCTCGGTATGAGAAGTAATTGCAACATTCGCTTTATCGTAATAGTTAATAATTGACTCCAATTGATCACAAACTATCTCTCCTAAACGAGCCGCCTCTTTTTTATCACCAGCAAGCAGCAATACCTCAACGTATTCGTGCAACACACCGTCAGAATAAGAAGGATATCTTTGTCCTGTAACCTGATCTTTGTAAGGCAAATAACCGGTAACATTCGGTTCACCATAATCAATAATGAACTCAGCTGGCATTACTTCCAATGATTTCTTGATTAAGGCAATAGCACGTTTTCTATAATCAGCCTTTTGAGCATCTGAAAGTTGACCAGGAAGAAGAATAGAATCATTACCAGAACTTGGATATCTATCTGCATTAGCAGCAGCAATAGCATAGTCTCTTCCCAATCTAAGGAAATGACTTCTGTATTGAACCGTGTGCCTTCTAGTATAATAATCCGTAAGAACATCAGGGTTATTCATTTCTCCATAATGGTAGTTATTCATCATGTTATTGTACATTTTCTCACGATTTATGATTGTTCCTTGCGCAACCAATGCCGTCAATTCGAATGCCATACCGTTTTGCTTAACGTAACCGTTTCTAGCAGAACCATCCAATCCTTTGTAAAGCGCATCGCCAACTTTCGAAGCTCTTGGAGACGAGAAGTAAATCGGACGTTCCCAATGATTGTTTGCAATAATATCCAGCATCATTACCTGCTCTCTTGTCAAACCTCCAGCGTCGAATTTGAAACGAATTTCATCTACACATTGGCTCAACTGATCTTTAGTAACAACGTTAGATTTTAATAAATTCTCTTTATTCACTGGGTATACAAACTCTGAACTAGGGAAAACTCTCAACGTTTGAGTATTGAATGTTACCATGTTATCGTCATTTCTAACGAATGCCATAGCATCTTCCAAGTTGGTAACATCCCATCCGTCTTCGAAATCAAAAAGCATTTTTTGGAATTCTCTGATTCTATTTTCGTCGGGTATTGTGACAAGTCCATTTTTAATAGCATCAAAAATTTCGTATCCCGCAGTCAACTTGGTGTAAGCTGAACCGCCCACATCCTCTCCAACAGGTTTACCTATCAATTGAATGACTTGACGAATTCGCGAATTGCTTGGATCTTTAGAAGTTAATCCACTTAACAAAGAGGGAGCATTAGCTGCCATTTTCTGAGCTGCTGCTCTTGTAGCTGCTGGATTTTGTTTCGCTCTCATTCTAACGATTCTTTCCACAACGTCCCCTTTGGCTCCGTTGTACAACAAATTGAATACATCAGTGAACAATACTTGATCTGTTCCACCTGCATTCATCAAAATTTGATCTTCACGGAATTTGATCGGTAGAGCTTCAGATTCGTATGCTTTCATTTTCATTTGATCGGTGTACCAATCCGTTTGCATCAATGATAAATTACACACTCTAATGCTCGTAAACTTACCCTCAACTTCTTGCATATACCAAAGTGGGAAGGTATCGTTATCTCCATTGGTAAACAGGATTCCGTTGTCTTGACACGAACTCAAATAGTTGTAGGCCAAATCATGTGCAGATGTTTTTAAACTTCTGTCGTGATCATCCCAACCTTGAACGGCCATTATTAATGGAACGCAAAGTGTCAATAGAACGGCGACGGATGCTCCTTGGGTATGCTCCTTAAGAATGGATCGTAAACCAATCATTGCCGAAATGACAGCAGCTCCAAGTCCAAAAATAATCAACCATGAAACTGTTGAAGGCATTCCAACTAAAGAACCTCCAGAATCCATTATCGCGAACAGTACAAGCCCTACACCACCAATAATCCCCATTTTTGTAAATTCTTTCGAACCAAAGGATTTGAACGCATCATAAAGTGCATAAACTCCAATTCCAATCCACATTGTAAAGAAATAGAAAGATCCTGCGAAGGCATAATCACGTTCTCTTGGTTCTAGTGTTTTTTGATTCAAGTAAACGACAATTGCGACACCTGTGAACAGGAACGCGAGGAATACCACAAAAGCGTCTTTCGGCGCTCGGTAGAAATGAAAGAACAGTCCTATCAGTCCTAAAATCAACGGTAAGAAGAAGAATGAATTATTTGCAGGGTTTTCTTTCGTGAAATATGGTGCTGCGCTTTGGTCGCCTAAACGAGCGTCATCAACCATGCTAAATCCAGATTTCCAGTTACCACGCATGGATCCACCTCTACTTCCTTGAATATCATTTTGCCGACCGGCGAAATTCCATAAGAAATAACGGGTATACATCCAATTTACTTGATATTTAAAGAAGAAACTGAAATTTTCTCCTGCTGTCGGTAGACGGTTTTGATCCTTTCCAACTTGAGGGTGATCTACATAATCTATACCTAAAGCATTGGCATCTGCCATAATTTCTTTGGAGAGTTCATCGTTTGCATTGTAGCCTGACCACTCCTTATAAGAATCGACCCGTGCTTGGTCTTGCGTCCAGTACATCCTTGGAAAGAACATTGTCTGAGAATAAGTAGGGATTGCATTCTCTCTATTGCTCGCATTGGACTCAAAATAAGTCTCTTCAACAATAGCGCCTTTCTTTTTGGCATATTCCGTAGCTAGTTTTTCATCTTTAAAAGCTTTGATAACAGCTCCATCTTTGGACACAACAAATCTCCTTAGATGAATCGGTGATTGATCATCCCATAAGTTGTCGTCGCTGTGTGCAACCCAGGTTTTCTTGTCTCCACGGAGGTCCCATTTCCCTCCATTTTCTTTGGAGTTCCATGCGTTACCAAACAACAATGGTGCGGATCCATATTGATCACGCTTTAAGTACGAGTGAAAAGTTACCAAGTTCTCAGGATCATTTTCATCCAATGGTGTGTTGGCATTGGAACGAATTACAATTACTGCAAATGAACCGTATCCAATCATCAACAGAACCAATCCCATCACCGATGAATAAACTATTCTGTTTTGCTTTCTTCTTGAATATCTTAGTAAGAAAACGAATAAAATTATAATTCCGGCGAAGAAGAAAATTGTCCCTGAATAGAACGGCAAACCAAGTGTCGTAACGAACCCAATTTCGAAACTAGAAGCAAGAGCGATCGACCCTGGTATAACTCCTTCTTGGATAAATACTAGTACAATCAGGGCTAGAATTCCAACTAGAAAAATTCCTTTCACATCGACCTTATCACTGTATCTAAAGTAGATAATAAAGGAGATTGCAGGAACAACAAGAATACCCAAAAGGTGAACTCCAATTGCCAATCCAAGAGTAAACATAATAAAAAGAAGCCAACGATCGGGAGAAAATCCGGTAGGGTTTAGCTTACCGTTTTTGATCTCCATCATTTCTTCATCCCACTTGAGAATTGCCCAAAATATTAAAGCTGTAAACAGAGATGACATTGCATACACCTCACCCTCAACGGCTGAGAACCAAAATGAATCTGAGAATGTATAGGCCAATGCGCCGACGATTCCACTACCTAGAATGGCAACTTTATCGCCTGGTGTTAGTTCTTTTTTGTCTCGTAAAGAAATCTTTTTGACAAGCAATGTGATAGACCAATACATAAAAAGAATGGTCGCTGAACTCGAAACCGCTGACAATCTATTGATCCAAACAGCTACATTTTCAGGATCTGCAAAGAAGGAAGACAATCTTCCTAGTACCATAAAAAGCGGTGCGCCTGGAGGGTGACCAACTTCAAGTTTATATGCTGCTGTAATATACTCACCGCAATCCCACAAACTTACTGTATCTTCAATGGTAATAAAGTACACTGTTGTGGCGATCAGAAATACCAACCAGCCTAGATAATTATTTATTTTCTTGTAGTTCATTCTTTGTCAGTTAAATTAGACTTGGTTTTTTTCAATAACCTTTTGCTTCAATTAAAGCAACCACGAATTTAAAAATATATCACGAGCTATTTCGCTAAGAAAAGTGAAAAGTTGACAAAATCATATAACGAGCTGTTTTTTAGCGACTCATGATTTTTTTTAAATATATTGTTTGACGATTGAAATTTTGTTAGTAGATTTGCCCCCGCAACGGGCTTTTTGATAAAATTAAGCGGTTGTAAAATTGAGCTAAGTGTATTCTAGGAAGTATCGGAAAGCATTACATGTAAACTCAATCAAATTGTCCCATGGTGTAACTGGCAACACGTCTGTTTTTGGTACAGAAGAGTCTAGGTTCGAGCCCTAGTGGGACAACAAAAAGCCTTGCAATCATTAGATTACAAGGCTTTTCTTTTTTCTACTAAAAATAGCGAAACAAAGTATCATTAAACTTTTCGCTTCACTTGATTCAAATTTCTTGAGACTCCCTTCAAAATTTATCTATTGATATTAGGGTTACACCAAAATGGATCTATTGGTTTATTAAAACTTTTCCTTTCGACAGACGAGACTAAATTCTAATGTTTAAAAAAATAAAGGAAGATCTTAACGCCTCCCTAAACTTTCAAAAAGCATTGTGGCAGTGGCTGGATTTGTAGCAAGTGGAACATCGTATACATCACAAATTCGCATTAACATAAAGATGTCGGGTTCATGAGGATGCTTCTCAAGTGGATCACGAAAGAAGATAACCATATCGCATTTTCCTTCTACTGCTCGTGCTGCAATTTGCGCATCACCCCCTAAAGGTCCAGACTTAAACTTAACTACATCGAAACCTGCTTTTTCAACTTTCATTCCGGTGGTACCTGTTGAGACTAAAGAAATGTTGTTGTTTTTTAAGACCTCTTTTTGCTCATTTAAAAATTGCACCATTTCGGCTTTTTTACCATCATGCGCTATAATTGCTATTTCCATTTCAAATTATTTTTGTCTAAGATCTAATTTTTTGCTAATTCTGATTTCAAAAAATCTATTATTTGAACCTCCGTAACATCCACTCCTTTTTCCTCTGCCTTCAACAATGAAAACCAATCAAGAAGATGAATTAAATACAGCGTTTGCTGAACTAAACCTAACCCAATTGCATCAACGCTTGTTATTGAATCAGTTTGCTTCTCAATAATCTTATTCGTTATATCTAAACGCTTTTTATTTGCCTCATTTTCAAGATCACTTCGAATGAACATTACAAATAAATCCTTTGGCTCTGAGGCCCATCCAACGATTTCATTGTGGTTCATTTCAGGAACGACATTGAAAAAACTAAGGGCTTTACTGTTTTCATTTATCTGTTGACAAGCACGTAACAAGGTTGGACGAAAAGATTCTTCGCTATAGAATAAAACTTGTTTTGACTGACTCCTTTTCAGCAATTCACCTGCTAAAGATTCAATTTCAGCTTGTTCATACTGCAATAAATGGATTGATTTTACAACCTCTGCCTTAAGAGAAGTGGATACCAAATTGCATTGTTCAAAGATTTCCACAAGCTGAACCAACGAATAGGCCAATGCAGAACGAGGAGGTAATCCTCCAGGAATTTTAATGCAGTGTTTGCTATTTTCGCGAAGAACATCTTCCAAAATTCCTCCACTGCTAACACCAATAATATTGGCATCCCTGTCCAAAGCATCTTGAAGTGCAGAAAGCGTCTCTTCTGTATTTCCAGAATAGGAACATACAATAACTAGTGAATCCTTATTGACGTATCCAGGAAGGGTATAATTATGACACGTTTCAACTGGAAAATTTCCGTCCAATCGCACCCATTGTTTAATAATCTCTCCTCCAATTCCAGACCCGCCAAGGCCACAAACTACGACATTCTTTATTTCGCTAGGAATGCTTATTGAGTAACCCTTTGAGATCTTAATGCTTTCTAATAATTGGTTCGGGAACTGTTTAATTAAATTTCTCATTTGTTTTTTTCTATTGTACTGTGTTTATTTCCAGAAAAGTGCATAAAGTGCAACTAGACATAGTATTATGGCGAACGCTCCAATGTTAAATCCGCGAGACGTATTAAAGGTGGCGGAATTAATTTCGATTCCTTTTTCATCATCAGCACCTTTGTTTTGAAGGAGACTTACGATAGCAATCACTGTCATTGAAAGAAGCGTTGTTATTCCCATTTGATGTAAGAATGGCAAATCGACGAACAAGGAACTATCAATCCAACCTTTCGGTCCAATTTTAAAGTACATTGCTATTGGAATAGAGCTCAACACCCCAACAATTGCCGCTCGACTCGTCGCCTTTTTCCAGATTAAACCAAGCATAAATACAGCTAAAATCCCTGGACTGACTACCCCGGTATATTCCTGTATAAACTGGAATGCCTGATCAATACCACCCAATAAAGGCGCAATGATTGCTCCCAATAATAATGCACCAGCCGCACTCAATCGTCCTATTCGAACAAGTTCTTTGTCGCTCGCATTTTTATTAAAATACGGCTTGTAAATATCCATTGTAAAAATGGTCGAAGTTGAATTCAACATCGAGGCCAGAGACGATACAATTGCAGCAGTAAGAGCAGCAAAAGCTAATCCTTTTAGACCTACAGGAAGAATTTGCAACAACCAAGGATATGATTTATCCGGACTATCAATTGTTGGAATATTCTGTTGACCAACTTCTCCAAGACTACTCATTACCTCTGGATCATGCGTCATAACATAGGCTGCTATTCCAGGGATCACAACAATCAATGGAATAATTAATTTAAGTCCGGCGGCAAGCATGATCCCTTTTTGAGACTCCTTCAATGATTTCGCTGCCAATGTTCGTTGGATGATATACTGATTGAATCCCCAGTAATATAAATTAGCAACCCACATCCCACCTACTAAAACGGCAATTCCAGGCAAGTTTGAGTATTCAGGATTCGATTCATCTAGAATCATCGCAAATCGGTCTGGAGCTTCGTGGTAAATTTTGGTTAACCCAGCAAAAAAACCTTCTCCACCAGAAACGGCATTGAGCGCGAGATAAGTTGTCAGCAATCCACCAAAGACCAAGAAAACAACTTGAACAACATCCGTCCAAGCAACTGCAGACAAACCACCGTACAATGAATACGAAGCAGCAAAAAGTGAAAGACCAATAACACCATAAATCATTGGGATCCCCATAATTGTTTCAAGAGCCAAAGAACCTAAATATAAAACCGATGCAATATTTACAAAGACATATAGCGAAATCCAAAAGACAGCAAGGATCGTTTTTAACTTCTCTGAAAATCGTTTCGCAACAAATTCTGGAATCGTGTAAAGTCCCTTTTCAATGAAAATGGGCAGAAAATATTTCCCGACAATTAGAAGTGTCAATGCTGCCATCCACTCATAAGAAGCAATAGCAAGCCCAACTTTATAACCTGAGCCTGACATTCCAATAAATTGCTCGGCGGAAATATTAGCAGCTATCAAAGAAGCTCCTACTGCCCACCAAGGCAATGATTTACTAGCCAAAAAATAATCTTCGGCACTTTTAACTTCTCCCTTTTTTGTGCGAGAAACCCACAGTCCTATCCCTAATATTAAACATGCGTACAATGCAAAAACGAGGTAGTCAATAAATTCAAATTGATTATTCATAAGCCTGTTTTGAATGGTTTAGTAATCGTTTTCTTTAGTGCAGAAATCACAAATTGAGTTGGTATCAAATTGTCCCTTCTGATGGGAAAGATATAATTAATTTTTGTTATTGTACAAGATACCATAACTAAAATGTGGAATGTTCTTGAAAAACACCATGTTTGAAATGGCTCACTAACGATTGTAACTTGTGATACATATTCAAAAAGAATCATTTAGTCCTTAATTGTTTTCGCGTATCTTTCTTGTTAATTAGAGATTTAAGCTAACAATTGTATTATTTTATAAAATACCATAACATGGTTAATTGAATGAAACTAACGTTTTATAAAATAGGACTCAGGACTTAATTTCCTTTGTTGGCTCTGCTTTTCATGCATTCATCTTATGCACAAGCCAATAAAGTTGAGATCGTTAAAATTTACATTTTGAAGGTGTAATTTTCTGTTTTTACAAGCTCCTCATAGCTGTCGTTATCAAACATGTAAAGATTCGCTGGCCTGTGCTTAACATTTTTTTGTTTCACGTGCAAGTTAACGAGTGGAATTGACTTTATTTTCTTTCTGAAATTCGCCTTATCCATATTTGTGTCAAACGTGTAATCAAAAAGTTGCTGCATTTCGTTGAGCGCAAATTTCTCTGGAAGTAAATCGAAGCAAACAGGTTCACTTTTCAATTTATGCTTTAAAATTTCATAGGTTGAAGCTAATATCTCATTGTGATCAAAAGCCAACTTCCCAATTTCGTTGATTGGAACCCATCTCAATTCATCTGCCCAAGAAGCCGCTTTCGCTTGAATGTCGTCTATTTGTACCAAGGCGAAATAAGCGTTGGTAATAACGCGCCCTTGCGGGTGACGGTCTGGTTTTCCAAACGTACGCCCTTGATGCAAAAGAACTCCTTCTAGACTTGTCAATTCTGTTAGAATTCTTGTAGCCGCGTCTGGCAAATCTTCTTCCGGATACAATAGATCTCCAGGAATGGCCCATTCACCCATATACGGCTCCATCGCACGCTTAATAAGCAATACTTTTAATTGGCCATCTTGGAATCCAAAAATGATACAATCTAAAGAGAATGAATACGAAAAAAACTTATCAAACTTAATTTTATACCCCATTCAAAATTATTTTTTTTGTGAAACTCGATATTTACAGGAGTTAAAACAATACCATAATTGCGGTATTTTAAATCCTGTAAATACCCCATTCAAAACTATTTTAATTCAAATTTAGTTAATAATTCCCCAATAGAAACTTCGAAGTCTCCTGGTTCAGAAACCCAGTTACCCGACGCGTCAACAAATTGCAAATATTCCTCCGATAGAACGAATTTAACTGTTGCCGTCTCCCCTATTTTTATAGCTACTTTATCAAATCCCTTCAATGATTTCCCTGTTGGAATAACTGAAGCGAAAAGGTCAGAGACGTACAATTGAACAATCTCCTTTGTGTCCATCTTTCCTGTGTTTGTTACATCCACTTCGATAATTAGTGAATCAGATCCTGAAATCGATTCTGAACTTAAACGCAAGTTTGAATATTCAACGGTACTATAACCCAATCCAAAACCAAAGTCCCATTGTGGGTTGTAAGCTTTAAAATGATTTGATTTAGAACGTGCAACGCTTCTTGGGTGATCATAAAATTCTATCACACCGTCGTATTTTGGATACGTATATGGTAAATTACCACTAAAGTTTTCTTCGCCAAACAGTAGCTTTACTAGAGCATCTGCTCCGTAATCGCCTGGCAAATAAGCTTGAACAATTCCGTCCGCACCATCAACGATATCGCGAATAACTCTTGGTCTTCCTTCTACCATAATTAATACCACCGGTTTCCCCGTTGCATATGCAGCTTTGGCAAGTTCCAATTGTTGTGAATCTAGATTTAACGATCTAATATCTCCGGGCTTTTCAGTACTCGGATATTCTCCAAGGCAAAGGACAATGACATCACTTTTACCAGCTTTCGTTTTGAAATCTTCCATTTCGACCAGTCGCGTTGCTTCGAAGTCTTTATCGAGATACAACTCCGCGCCTTGAGCAAACGAACAATTTTCAGCGCCCAACTTCTCAGTGAATGCTTCTCGTATCGTTTTGGCTCCAACCGTGTTAAAATTAGTATTTGCGCCCTGCCAAGTATGAGTCCATGCACCGTTTAAGAAAATTAGATTATCAGAAGTTGGTCCAGCAATCAACACCTTAGAAGAAGATGAAAGTGGAAGTACACCCCCTTCATTTTTCAATAGCGTAATTGACTCTAAAGCGGATTCTAGTGCAATTGCTTTGAATTTATCACTTCCAAAATCAGGGTATTTCTTCAATTGATTCATTTTTTTATCAAAAAGACCTCCCATCATTTTTACGCGAAGAATACGTCGAACCGCATCGTCAAGTCTTTCATTTGTGACATCTCCATTTTCAACAGCCTTTATCAAAAGGCTACAATACTCTTTGTAATGCGGATTGTATGGAACCATGCTCATATCAACGCCAGCATTAATAGCACTAATAATTGCTTGATAATTATCTTCCGCAGTTTGATGCACATTGTTCAGAAAGATAAAGTCTTCCCAATCAGAAACCGCAAATCCTTGGAATCCCCAATCTTCCTTGAGTGTTTTTGTAATTAAATTATAGTTTATATGTCCTGGAATTCCGTTGACCGCACCACTATTAATCATCACAGTCAATGCTCCTTCATCGACAGCTGCTTTAAAAGATGGTAAATACAATTCTTTCATGTATTTCTCTGGAATCCATGCAGGCGTTCGATCACGGCCACTAGTTGGATTACTGTATCCGACAAAATGCTTCATACATGCAATTACATGTTTTGAGCCGATTCCTCCTTTTCCTTGGTATCCACAAATAATCGCTTTTCCCATTTCTGAAACTAAGAATGGATCTTCTCCTAACGTCTCAAAGTTTCGTGACCATAACGGCTGCCTTCCTAGATCGAGCACAGGAGAGAAGTTCCAATGAATTCCAGAAGCTCTAGTTTCGTAGGCCGTTACTTCACCGAATCGCATTGCTATTGAAGGGTTCCAAGTTGCAGCCAATCCAATTTCTTGAGGAAACAAGGTTCCTCCAACTGTATAGTTTACGCCATGAATAGCATCAATTCCATAAATAATTGGAGCTTTAACTTCTCCATTTTTAAAAGGCGCATGAACTTGGCTGATTACATTGTCCCACATCTCTAAATCAAACGTATGCCAGCTGACATTTAGAATTGAACCAATTCCATATTCGTTAATTGCTTCCTTGAGCTTAACCGGATCAATTTGTCCTGGAGCTTCAACCTTTCCATCTTTATCTCTTACAAATAAAGCGTCCAATGTGATTTGACAAGTCTGCCCTACTTTCTCTTTTACGGACATTGACGAAATAATTTCTGTAATTCGATCTTCAATCACTGGATCGGATTTCACTTGAGCAAAGGCTGTAAAACTAAATACAATTAGAAGTACAGCTATAAAATTTATTTTCGGCATAGTCAATAATTAGTATGGATTGTATATAGAAGTCACCGCCGTATAAACGAGCAGATGCAAGAATAAAAATTAATTCAATTGTCTTTTATTTTCAGTAGTAACTGCGCTTGCGACAAAACTTTGTTGCTTCAAATGGTATTTCACAAGCCTGTCCAATGGTCTGCGAATAATTACACCAATTTGGATCTCATTCTTGGCGCAAACAGCCTTAAGTTCATCCTGCAACAAACTTGCAATTGACCCAACGAAGTTAACTTTAATCTTCTTGTAATCATCGTAACACTTAACATGTATGTCGATAAATTCTTGGAAATTCTTTTCAATTAACGCTTGAGCATAACTCAATTTTTTGTGACGAATAAGAACTGGCATAACAGATGAAATAAAAACATTCGCATTTGGTTTCATGTATACACTTTCGTTAATTACCGCTTTTGACATTCCCATTTGCGTCAGTTCCTTAGCCATAGGCTCGGGAAGTTTGTGGTATAAAAAATCGGCAAGGATTCTTTTTCCGAAATGACATCCACCTCCTTCATCACCAAGTATATAGCTCAATGCAGGAACAACTTCACTTACATTTTCGCCATCAAAATAGCAAGAGTTCGAACCTGTTCCAAGGATTCCTGCAATTAATGGCTTCCCCTCATAGCAAGCATATGCTGATGCGGCCAAATCATGATTAACGTATACTTCTGCCCTTGTAAAAAACGCTTTCAGTGCACCTTCTATAATGGCATTCATCTCCAGCGAGGAACAACCAGCGCCATAAAAATAAATTTTCCTAATCTCTGATTTGATCAGATCTAATTCAAGATGATCGTTTAATTCGATTAAAATATCCTCTCGTGAATGATAGAATGGATTAAAGCCCTTTGTGCTATACACAGCTTCTTTACCATCGTTTACTAACATCCAATCGGCCTTTGTAGATCCACTTTCGACAACTAAAATCATGAATTTATAAAATGTTGAATTTAGTCAAATATAATAAAAAAAGATTTTCTTATGGTACTATTTACAAAAAGTACTTAAATTTGATTTAAATCATTCAACACAGAATATGAGTTTCCGACAATCTATTCCAAACGAAATAACACCATTTAATCTAGTAATATTTGGTGGTGACGGTGATCTCTCTAAACGCAAAATCATCCCGGCTGTATTCCATCGATTTGCAGACAAACAGATCAAGGTAGACTTTACAATTAGATGTATTTCAAGGTCTCTGAGCGACGAAAAAGCATTTAAAAAAATGCTTAAGGAATTCATTCAACTCGATTTAAAAGATAAGGACAATGATAAAGTAATCGATGATTTCTTGAAACGCGTTGGGCTTATGACGATTGGAAAGAATGACACCGAATCATACAGCGAACTAAAAGCAGACCTTGATAAAACAGAAGAATATCAGAACGTTTATTATTTCTCGGTTCCTTCAGGAGCGTTCTCTGAAATCTGCAATACACTGAAGGATTCAAAACTAATTAATGCAAAAAGCAAAGTTGTTTTGGAAAAACCATTGGGGCATGATTTAAAATCAAGCAGAGCGATAAATGATATTATTTCGGCCGCTTTTAAAGAGGAACAAATATTTAGAATAGATCATTACCTTGGCAAAGAGACGGTTCAAAACTTAATGGTCTTGCGTTTTGCAAATCATTTGTTTGAGCGCGCCTGGAATGCAGAAAATATTAAAGACATACAAATTACGGTAGCAGAAAGTTTAGGCGTGGAAAAGCGTGCAGGATATTACGATAATACTGGTGCCCTGCTTGACATGATGCAAAACCATTTACTGCAACTACTCTGCCTTATAGCAATGGAGCCCCCGTCAAGTTTAAATCCAGATGCTATTCGAAATGAGAAAGTAAAGGTCCTTCAATCACTTCGTCTTTTTGACAAAGAATCGATTAAAAAGAATGTGGTTCGCGGTCAATATACGAGAGGTGCAAATGATGGACAGAAATTAAATTCGTATCTTGAAGATATTAAGCAGTACAATTCTGAAACGGAAACTTTTGTTGCTATAAAAGCACATATTGATAATTGGCGGTGGAAAAACACTCCGATTTATTTAAGAACGGGAAAGCGCATGAAAAGACGCTATTCGGATATTGTAATTAACTTCAAGGAGCTTCCGCATAATATTTTTCCAGAATCAAAACACCCCCTTCAAAACAAGTTAATTATTCGCTTGCAACCTGAAGAGCGCATTGAATTGGTTCAATTGAGTAAAATTCCAGGACCAGGTGGATATCGTTTCAAACCGATCGCGCTCAAACTGGACTTTATAGATTCATTTCAAGACCGCATGCCTGGTGCATACGAACGCTTGATAATTGATGTAATTCGTGGCAATCAGACCTTGTTTATGCGTCATGATGAACTAGAAGCTGCATGGATATGGATTGAATCAATAACGAAGTATATGAAAAAAGAAACTCCGCTTTCATTGTACGAATCTGGGACTTGGGGACCTGGAGACGAAATTCTTGATGAAAACACAAAATGGCAAACAAAATAAAAATGAACATAAACGTATTCCAAAAAGAAGGTAAGCTAATTGATGCCGTTGTTGGTTCTCTAATTTCAGATTTAGAGCAATCTATACAATCCTATGGAACAGCGAACTTACTTCTTTCAGGCGGAAGTACGCCAGGCCCGATTTATAAGGCTCTGGATCAAAAATGTGCATTTCTTAAGGATCTTAAAATCGGCTTAGTAGATGAACGCTTTGTGGCTCCCAATATTGAGTTTAGCAACGAGCGGTTAATCAAATCTTGTTTTACGAAGTTGCCAAGTGAACGCTACGAAATTGAAGGAATGGTTCACGATATCGAAGACGAAGTCAATAATATTGAACTTCTAAAAACAAAGTACCACGATTTCATTGAAAGAACGGACGTTGTAATTCTAGGAATGGGACCTGACGGACATACGGCTTCCATTTTCCCGAATGATCTTCAATCCGATAAGGTACTGTCCAGCAATGAAAAGAGCGTTTTTAGCACCAAAGCTCCTAATCATCCTGAGCAGAGAATAACGTGCAGTCTTGACATGATTACAAATGCATCATCAATATACCTGATCATTTCAGGAGATGAAAAATTAAACGTTCTTAAAAGCAATGACCTTTCGTTACCCATTCACGTTGTTCTCAAAAAGAGAAACGACATTAAAATCTATTTTCTAGCAAAATGATACATTCGAAAATAAAAGAAGTTACAGATCGAATTATTGAAAGAAGTAAGGCTTCTAGAGATTCTTATTTGGAAAATACACGTATTAATTTTGACAAAGTTCGCGGCAGAAACCACTTGAGTTGTGGAAATCTGGCCCATGCATTTGCAGGTTGCGCCCCCTCCGATAAATCAACGATTGCAGAAGGAATCGAGCCGAATATTGGAATTGTTACAGCATATAACGACATGCTTTCGGCACACAAGCCTTACGAGACGTATCCAAATGAAATACGCAAATACGCCAACAATTTTAACGCAACCGTTCAAGTTGCAGGCGGAACTCCGGCCATGTGCGATGGTGTTACACAAGGACAACCGGGAATGGACCTTTCACTTTTAAGTCGTGATGTTATCGCACTATCCTCTGCTATAGCCCTTTCTCACGATATGTTTGACGGAGTTATGAATATGGGGATTTGCGACAAAATTGTCCCTGGATTGCTGATTGGAAACTTGAGCTTTGGTCATTTGCACTCACTGTTCGTTCCGGCAGGACCGATGCCTACAGGTATTTCAAACGAGGAAAAAGCAAGAATTCGTCAGGAATTTGCGGAAGGAAAAATTGGAAGAAAAGAATTGCTAAAAGGTGAGTCTGACTCTTACCACTCTCCAGGAACTTGCACGTTCTACGGAACTGCGAACAGCAATCAAATGTTGATGGAAATCATGGGACTGCAATTGCCGGGTTCTAGTTTTGTTAATCCTGATACGGACATGCGAAGAGCTATGAATAAAGAGGCGGTTCGTATTCTCATTCAGAACATTAGAAATAAAGATTATGCTAGCACGATTGGTCAAATTGTAGATGAAAAATGTATAGTAAACGGCATCATTGGATTATTAGCTACAGGTGGTTCAACGAATCACACCCTGCACATAGTAGCAATGGCAAAGGCCGCTGGAATTATTATCAACTGGGATGATTTTTCTGATCTTTCAGAAGCCATACCGTCTATTGCACGTGTTTATCCAAATGGAGCAGCGGATATTAATCACTTCCATGCTTCGGGTGGAATGGCCTTTGTGATCAAAACATTACTGGATGGAAATCTTCTTCACGAAGACGTAAATACAATTGTTGGAACTGGATTATACAAATATACGCTTGAACCAAAATTGAAAGACGGCACAATCCATTATGAGGACGGTCCAACAGCATCTTTGAACGAATCGATTATTCGATCCGCTCAAGATCCATTTCAGAAGACAGGTGGTTTGAGAGTTTTGAAAGGAAATCTTGGTGTTTCAGTTATCAAAACCTCTTCTGTTGCTGAAGAACATAGAATTGTTGAAGCTGAAGCGATTGTTTTCGACGATCAAGACGATTTAATAACAGCATTTCAAGCAGGTGACTTAGATCGCGATTTTATCGCTGTCATTCCCTTTCAAGGTCCGAAACAAAAAGGTATGCCTGAATTGCATAAACTCACTCCTTCTTTGTCAATTCTACAAAAGAAAGGATACAAGGTTGCGTTGGTTACAGACGGAAGAATGTCTGGTGCTTCTGGAAAAGTTCCCGCAGCAATTCATTTAAATCCCGAAGCGGCTCAGGGCGGGGTAATTGGTTTAATTCGGACTGGAGATCGATTGATTTTAGACGCCGAAAAAGGAACTTTGAATTGCTTGGAAGAAAATCTAGAAGCACGCCCAGCGCGGCATGTTGAGTACAACGACTTGTCACATGGAAGACAATTATTTAGAAATCTTCGTGCCCTTATTTCATCAAGTGAGGAAGGAGCAGGTATAATTTAAGACATTATGTTACAGAACAATATAGAGGCGCTTTTAAAAGCAAACCCACTGATTCCAGTTGTTACAATTGAAAGTTTAGATGAGGTAGATGTGGTTTATGAAAAGTTAAGCTCACAAGGAATCAATTGTGTAGAGATTACACTGCGAACAGAAATCGCTTGGGAAGCAATTGCACTTTTTAAAGAAAAATACGGTCCCGCTTTTAAAGTTGGAGTTGGGACAATAATTTCTCCAGATGATATTCTCAAATGCGTAAAATTAAAGGTTGACTTTATGGTAAGCCCTGGACTCACCTCATCGATGATTCAACAATTTGATTTTAGCGGAATTCCTTTTCTCCCTGGCGTTTCAACACCAAGTGAAATCATCAGAGGAATTGACATGGGATGGCGTGTATTTAAATTCTTCCCTGCTGATTTATTCGGTGGAGCAAAAGCCCTAAAAGTTTACGGCAACATTTTCAAAGACGTTTCCTTTTGCCCAACTGGAGGAATTAATAAAGACAATTATCAAGAATATTTGGATTTAAAGAATGTCATGGCTGTTGGTGGATCATGGTTAACAAGCGACTAAACCATGAGAAATAGCAAATTTGAAATGAAAAATGACGCGCTAATTCAATATCTGAACGAGCATCGCTCTTGAAATGGATTGCCTTTATGTCTAATTTAAAACCCAACTCAATGCGCACAAGCAAATCTAGAATCGAAAGATTTGGACTAAAAAAATGGGACCGTCTATCATTGCGCGAACAAGTAAAATTATCTATTTGGCGAACAATGCTTCTTGAGCATCGCAACGCTGAAAATTACTATAAGGGCGAGGATTAAATGATTGTATTTCAGTTACAATTCTGAGAAACAGACTCTAATTTGTCAAAAAAAGCAGAATTTATTTAAATTCATAGCTATAGTCATAAATAAAATATGCATATTTTTATACGTAAAATACTGACTTTGAGAGTACTAGTATTATTCTACGCTATAATAATAGGTTTTGGTTCATCGTGTACGAATTGCACCCCTTTTTCCGTCTAACAAAAAAACAAGATATGAATAAAGGTACAATCCAAGTTGATGTTATTTCTGATGTAGCCTGTCCTTGGTGCTATGTTGGAAAACGACGCTTAGAAGAAGCACTCAAAGAGTGGAAAGGCATTCCTGTCGAAGTTAAGTGGCACCCTTACCAATTAGATCCTACAATGCGGGAAGAAGGAATGGATCGAGACACCTATTTGACCAACAAATTTGGCAGCATTGATCGTGTTCAAGACATGACAGACCGATTGACCGAGACTGGGAAAACGGTTGGAATTGAATTTAATTTTGGTGACAATTGGCTCGCAGTTAACACAATGAAAATGCATCAGTTGTTGAATATTGCATGCGAAGAGGGATTCGGAATCGAAATGAAAGAACGTTTCTTGGCAGCTTATTTTGAGGAGACTCAACATTTAAATAAGCCTGAAGTTTTATATGCAATCGCTAAAGAATTTGGCTGGAATCAAGAAAAGGTAGATTCAATTATCAACGATAAGGAAATTGAAAAAGCTGTAATAAACGAGATTGCCCATTATCAACAGCGTGGTGTTTCAGGTGTTCCATTTTTCGTGATTAACGATGAGTTCGGAATTAGCGGTGCTCAACCAGTCGAGGCTTTTTTAGAAGCATTTCAATCTATTAGCCCGGTTCAAGAGGGAAAGTAGAAGTGTTCAATTATTAAATGTAAATAGTCAATAATTAATCAATTGCATAAGTTAAACCGTCTCTTTTAATACAACAACTCGATGCTACTTAAGAACATTAACGTGTCCAATTACCTCCATCCTTTCATCCGATGTTAAGGTCTTGAAGTCAATTTTCCAAATATAACTTCCATCTTGAACGGGCTTTTTAGAAACATTGGAAACTCCGTCTCAGCCTTGTTCAGAATTGTGTGACTCCCAAATCAATTGACCCCACCTATTGTAGATGTAAAATAATCGCAATAGGTCCAAAAGATGACATCTTAAATTTCAGATACACTTATTATAGTATTTTTAGCGTTACATCATCAAACTTTAAAACCTATGAACAAATTACTAGCTATCATATTATTTATTTTCACAATTAATGTGTCTAACTCTCAAAATACAGTAACGAATCCAAGCTTTGAAAATTATTCAAATTCCTTTTGTGGAATCCAATCACCTGGAGACTTTAATCAAATAATGATTGACTGGATTAGTCCAACTGCCGCTGCACCCCAAGTGTTTTTTACAACAATTGAAGACACTTGTTACAACTTTCAACCCTTAAGCCAATACATTGGCCCATTGGGTTTAAAAGGCAACCAAACGCCACGTACTGGCGATGTAATGGTTGGTCTTTGGTCGTATACCATATCTGGACTCAACCAACGGCACTACGTGCAAAACGCGTTAACAAGTCCGATGGTAGTTGGCAATACTTATATCGTTGAATTTTATGTTTCCTTGGCGGATTTCATGGAATTGGCCATTGACAAAATAGGTGCGCACCTTTCTGTAAACCAAATATCTTCCGGCACGGATACTCCATTGATTTATGCGCCTCAGGTCGAATCAAGTGCATTTATTGATGATGCTACAAATTGGGTCTTAGTATCAGACACAATCATAGCCCAAGAAGCTTATTCTTACATCACTATCGGTAATTTTAACGATGACAATTCAACAAATACAATGGTAAACCCATCCGGTTCTGGGGCACCAGGAACTTACGGGGCACTTTATTTTATTGATGATATTAGAGTTGAAGAGATTGACGTTACTGAATTAGTCAAAATTGAAGATGATCGGTTTCAAATTTACCCAACTAACGTCACGGATGAGTTGAATTTAAAAATCAAAAATGATTCTTGGGTTGAAATTCATAATTCATTTGGTCAGCTCGTTTTTTCTGAGAAATTCGAGAATGGTCAACGAAAAATAGATGTATCTGGCTTTTCAAAAGGCACCTATATTGTTTCCGCTAAAAGCAAATACGGGACAATTTCGCGTAAGATTATTAAATAATCGCGCGTTAAACTCTACCTTACCAAAATGGCTAAATACGACGATGTATCTTGGCACTTTGACGGTGCTAAATTCCCTAAGGGCGAACCTATAGAACTTGGAGCAACCCATATTGGTATGTTCTTTAAATGGTGCGCAATTAACAATTTAATTTCAGAAGAACACACCCAACGCAATTCAGAAGAATTGAAGCAAGTGCGCACTGGTCAACTATCGGGAAGGGATTTCGTTATGGACTTTTGCGACGGCGTACTTGGAAGTGATGACCTCACCGAAACTGGAAATAGATTTGCGGAAGATTATTACAACGACAACACGGACTTCGGAAAGAAATGTGCTGAGTATTCAGGTGATTATTGCCGCGCGATTGACCAAGGACGGGAACACGGTGAAATTTACGAATTCGAAGATAATCCATTCAATTTCGATGCCGTTCAGAGTATTGTAGACGACCGTTTTAATGAGTGGAAGGTTTATGACGTGGTTAGAGATTTAAAGCAATTCATCGAGAACGAAAATCTTGAGGACGCTGATAACCAATACGCGCTGGGTCAGTTTTATACAATTGGTTACCCGACTAGCGCACATAAAAAAACGGCTTATGGATGGTTTCAAAAAAGTGCAGATCAAGGCCATAAAGAAGCTGAATACCGTGTTGGTCTTTGTCATTTTAAAAGTCAAGGTGCGAAATTTGATCAAGATCTAGGATGCGAATGGTTTCTTAAAAGTGCTGAACAAGGAGTGGCAATAGCTTGCTTTTACTTAGGGCAGGCTTATCATTACGGAGACGGAAAAGAAGTGGACAAAATTGAGGCTGCAGCCTGGTACTCCAAAGCGCTGGCAGGGGGTGTTATTAGCGCTAAAGATCAATTGGAATATATTAATGGCAAGGCTTAGACTTGAACATTTGAAACAATAATCTGTGCAGAAGAGAAATTGATCCATTATGAACAGTATCCTTTTGACGTCCCTATTAATAGCTTCATTCGTATAAACGACTCCTGAAAATTCAATTGACCGCATAGAAGAAATCAAGATTCATGTTATCAACAAAGCCCCAGTTGAAGGGGTTTACATTCCAATTTTTAAAATCTATAGAGAATTAGCGCCATTGGATTACTTGGATGGGCGTTCTGAAGAAAGTTCAGTTCCATGGGATGCCATTTTAATTATGGTCACTGCTTTAGTCATTGTTGGAGTTGTTTTGTGCCAGATAGAAAAGCGGAGAAGAGAAGTTGATGAAAGAAGTTATTGAAAATAATTTCCGACTGAAATAACACTCAATAAAACAATTTAGCTTAAAAAGCACAACTCAGAGTAGGCTTTTAGCTGCCCATCTTCAATTTAACGACAACTGATACTTGCGAAAATTAAAATTTGTTTACAAGGTCTATTCGACATACATTCGACAGTAATCGGTTATTAACCGAATAAGCATCTTTTCTGAAGGATTTTTGTTGCATGAATAGTACGAAAAAGAACATTGCATTGAAACATCTTCTAATAGATGGTAAGAAGCAAATCGGTCTCAAGTTTTATCCTGACAAAGTTATTCAAGCTTTAATAAAGGAACTGCCAAGTGCAGCTTGGAGTAATAAATTTGGAATGGTTTATACTGCAAACACTTCCGAAAATTTTAATTTAATTTTTTCACTTTTTAAAGGAGTTGCATGGATAAACCTTTCCTCATTCTCAACAAAAAGAAATCTAACTAATGAGAATCAACTAATAACTGTTGATTCATATCGAAATAGAAAATTAGCTTTGGGTTTTAAACCTTGTCCGGAAGCATTTCTTCAAAAACTTGAGTTGAAACGATATTCTATGAATACTGCTCGTACATATATTGCAATGTTCGAGCGTTTTATAAATGCTCACAATGAATCTGATTTGCTTTCTATCAATGAAGAGCAAATTCGTCTCTATTTACAGGGGATGGTTCAAGAGAAACGTTCTGATTCTTACATTAATCAAATGATAAATAGTATTAAGTTTTTCTATGAGGTTGTAATGGAAATGCCAAATCGATTTTATTCAATTGAGAGACCGCGTAAAAAAGAGAGCTTGCCTAAAGTAATTAGTACTGAGGAAGTTCAATCGATAATAAAAAACACGAATAACATTAAACATAAGTGCATCGTAAGTTTGCTGTATTCTGCAGGATTGAGAAGAGGAGAGCTATTAAATTTAAAAATTGAAGATATAGACAGTAAACGTATGGTGATTAACGTGAAGAATGGTAAAGGTGGGAAAGATAGAATCACGATCTTAAGTCCTAGTGTTTTAGAAGAATTACGTTTTTACTATAAAGTATGGAAACCAAAAATATATTTATTTGAAGGTGAAAAGGGGGCGAAATATAGTGGAACTAGTGTTTTAAGAATAATTCAAAAGGCAGCAATAAAAGCTGGATTAAAGAAAAGAATATCTCCACATGTTTTACGGCATAGTTTTGCAACTCATTTATTGGAATCTGGAACTGATTTACGATACATTCAAGTATTGTTAGGGCATAGCAGTACAAAAACAACGGAAATATACACCCAGGTTGCCACAAATAATATAAGAAGCATTATAAGTCCAATAGATTCTTTAAATTTGAGTTGAACCCATAGTGTGGATAAAGTGCACTAGTGCACTTTATCCACTTGTTAGCAACAATAACCAATTACAATTGAAAAAAATAAACCTAACATCATTATTTCTGATTTTTGTTTTGTGTGCATGCACAAATGAAATCAACAAAACCACGGATGATATTTCTAAGGAAATAATTGAGGTAGTTCCAGAAAATCAAGAGTTATTTAATCTGATACTTGAAAAAGATAGTCTACTTTTTCAAGTAGGCTTTAATCAAATAGATACTTCACAAGCCGCAGCTTTGACCTCTCAAGATTTTGAATTTTATCATGATGAACACGGAGTAACTGACACAAAAAATGCGTTTGTTAATAATATTAATGGCATTAGAGATTTACCATTTAAAACATGGAGAATTTTAGTCAAAGAATCTATGGAAGTTTTTCCTTTATATAAAGACAATAGTCAAGTCCTTTATGGTGCAATTCAAAACGGGACTCATGATTTCTATCAACAAAATGAGGGTGAAGATGCGCAAAAAACAAATACTGCTCGATTTACTCACTTATGGATTATTGAAAATGGGGATTGGAAATTAAAACGGGTACTTAGTTATGACCATCAGGTTCCAAAATAGGACTGTTGCTAACATTAGCTAAAAAAATATAGGGGGGTCGTCTATAAATTGCTAGTTTGGCACCTTGAATATATAACGCCAAATTTTTGATTTGGTTTTTAACAATTATATACTAAAAACAAAACGCAAAATTTGGCTATGAGAAACTGGAAACCGAGCACTTACACTCTCCCCTACATTTCTTAGCCCGAGCGTT
>CAJVYC010000021.1 GCA_913009205.1 uncultured Fluviicola sp.
CAGCCAAGATCTTATTGACACAATTCAATACAACGGCCGATTGAACGATGATTTTCTACCGCCAGCGAGTTACTCTCTGGTTGCTCAAATTGACGGGCGTGGTGTGTACTCTTTCTGCATGTGTCCCGGTGGGATTATCGCTCCCTGCGCTACCAATCAAGAGGAGGTAGTGACAAATGGTTGGTCGCCTTCCAAACGAAATAATCCGTATTCAAATTCGGGAATTGTAGTTTCAGTTTCGCCAGAAGATTTTGATAATTACGAAAATGATCCTTTGGTTTGTTTGAAGTTTCAGCAGGAAGTGGAACGCAGATGTTGGGAAGCAGCTGGGAAAACACAAAATGTTCCTGCACAGCGTTTGTTGGATTTCATGAACGGCAAGGTTTCAAATGATTTACCAGAAACATCCTACCATCCGGGAATGACGAGTCTTGACTTGAATGAAGTACTCCCAAAGATGATCTCTATACGACTGAAAGGTGCGTTTGAAGAGTTTGGTCGAAAGATGAGTGGTTACCTCACAAACGACGCCGTATTGCACGCTCCGGAGTCGAGAACTTCATCTCCAATTCAAATCCCAAGAAACGAAGATTTTCAGCATCCAGATGTCAGAGGAGTTTATCCATGTGGCGAAGGCGCGGGTTACGCGGGTGGAATTATATCGGCGGCAATTGATGGAATGAAATGCGTTAAAGCAATCGCGGAGAAATCTGGGGTTGAAATTGATGTTTGAGATCTTAGATCTTAGAATGTAGTCGGTCAAAGTCTAAGCAGATCCCGAAGCGATTAAAATTCAACTTTATAGCTGTAATTACTCAAATGGTACAAAAATGTAACCTGACATTTGTTTTATTTAATTTTTTTCTAGCCTTTTAAATGAATAAAACTTTTTTGTTCTTTCGAAATCTGTTACTGGAATTTCAAACCAATTAATTGCATTCTTCATTATATCTGTTTTTTAGGTTAATACTGATGAAAATTTATTTGCAGTTTAACAGATTACGTCAGGAGTAGTTTTTAATGTTATTTTTCTTTATCAATCCAAGCGTCAATTCGTTCTTCAAAAATGTAAAGTGGAACACATCCTGTTTTTAAGAAGATATCGTGGAACGTTCTGATATCGTATTTATCACCCAAAGTCAATTCAGCTTTCTTACGCATTTTAAGAATGTGAATCATACCAATTTTGTATCCCGTTGCTTGGCCTGGCATAACAATGTAGCGTTCAATCGCCTTGGTGCATGAGTTTTGTGAATTCGGGGTGTTCTCCATCAAATACGCAATTGCTTCCTCTCGTGTCCATTTGTTTTGGTGAATGCCAACGTCTACTGCAAGCCGACAAGCGCGCCAAAGCTCCATTGCCAATCGGCCAAAATCGGAGTACGGATCTTCATAGAATCCCATTTCTTTTGGAAGGTATTCGCAATACAATCCCCATCCTTCGCCATACGCTGTATACCACAAGCGCTTTCTGAATTCGGGAAGTCCTTTTAACTCTTGGGCAATAGTTGTTTGCATGTGGTGTCCCGGAATTCCTTCGTGAAAAGCCAATGCTTCCATTTCATACTTCGGCATGTCTGCCATTTTGTATAAGTTGGCGAAGAACGTTCCTTTTCGCGAACCATCAGGGCTTCCTTCTTCATAGAATGCTTTTCCAGCTGATTTTTCACGCCATCCTTCTACTGCTTTTACCTTCATTTTGGCTTTAGGCTTTGTGTGAAAAACTTCGTCAAGTCTTGCTTCCATGTCGTCAACGATTTGCTGATAACCGGCCAGCATTGTCGTTTTTCCTGCTTCTGAATCCGGGTAGTAGAATTGCTTATCGACTTTCATGAATTTAAAGAAATCTTGAAGCGATCCTTCAAATCCAACTTGATCCATTATGTCTTGCATTTCGCCGTGAATTCGTGCTACTTCATCTTTTCCAGTTGAGAAAATCTCATCACCCGTTAGAGATGTTGTCGTCATTTTTTCTAAACGGTATTGGTAGAACGCTTCTCCCTCTGGGAATTTCCAAACACCATCATCTGTTTTTGATTTCGTTTCTAAAAGCGTTAAATAATCAATCAATTTTTGATACGCAGGATTCACTTTTCCGCACACTGCATCTATTGCAGCGATCATTACATCTACTTGATCATTTTCATTTAATCCTGCTTTTTTCATTTTAGCGTCAAGGTCTTTGATGAAGATATTTTCCAAAAGTTTACCTTCTTCTCCCATAATGTTTTTGCAATCGCTTAATGCATACGGGAAAACGAACTTTGGCGCAATGATTCCTTCTTTTTCTCTGATTTTAAGGTTCTGGATTACTTGATCAAATGCCGTTTCAAAAGCTTTCAATCGTTCAACGTACGCCTTCGCATCATCAACAGTTTCAATCTCGTGTTTGTTTAACATAAATGACGGCAATGACGACTGAATCCCATGAATTTGCTTCACCGGATAATCATAGTGTCTGTACTTTTGATATTCAATATTATTTTTCAATTGATCTTCAAAAAGTCGGTAGGAGATCTTACTCTCTTCGTCCAAATTATCCATTTTGAATTCTTGAAGGGTTGCCAAATCCTCCTCAGCCTGCGCCAGTTTCTTTAACTCAAACTCCTCCGACATATCGTTCAACTCTGATTGACGTTCTTTTCTGCCTAAAGAAGTTAAATCTTCAGGAGACAATAATAAGTCACGTTCATAGACTTCATTCAGCCATGCTTTTAACTGTTCAGATTGATCGGTTTCCACTTGCTTGTCGTCTTTATCATTCGCCTCCGTTGTTCCACATCCGCTAAGAATCAGGAGGAATACTAAAATTGGAGTAATTATTTTGAAAAGAGAGATGAATGTTTTAATCATTTATGTTCTGGTTGTTTCACGGCTATTTGGTTAGCGGGGAATTGGTCTTAAAGTTATAAAAAAGGAGGGAGGTCAATGTTCAAAATTGATGAGTGGTATTGATTGATTTCAGAAGGAGTGAATCAACTGGATAGATTAATTAAAGAACAAATAGGGTCGAAAGGGATACTGAGTTTACTTAGGTGCTTCCAAAAAGAATACGAATATGAACCAGAATAGCTTGTGGCACAATTTTGACTTCATGCCGCGTAAAGTGTAATGTTCGAGAGGCGGCTCGCAAGTTTAGCCTTGACCGCTAGCAGTAACAAAAGAAAAAGTTAAAAGCCAATTGCAACTGATAATATCGCAATAATCCAAGCTCTTGCCAATCCAGAGGTTATCTTTTTAATTTGATTAAAAGATCTTTTGCACGTGAATTATCAAGTTTATCAATAGTGGTAACATCAAAAAAGACATAGAGATAATTGTTTACTGATTTAATTGAACCAAAACTAAAAATCAATTTTATCATGGCTTTTGATCCTTTGGTTATATCAATGTCTTGTATGTTTTGAAATCCAGGTTTTATACTTGATCTGATTGAAGAATGGTTAGATTCCTATTCATTCGCTCAAAAGCAGTTTTTTGAACAAGAGATCATAATAAAAGATTCAGTTCGTGCTTGAAGTTTTTAAGTTTTTGACGAGCATTTTTTTGCTTTTACTATGTCAAATTGTCCCTTTTACATTAGGTTGTAGAGGTTATCAACAATTATTGTTATTGTTTTCAACAATTTTTGTAACAAAACGCAAAATCAACCGTAATAATAGACCTCAACCTCCCTTAATTACAACGTTGGGAAATCGTACTTATAAGATCAACAACAATTGGAAAGTAATCGGTTTCGTTTGGAAATTCTCCTTTTCTATCCGAGTCTACTACCTATAAATTGGCACTATACAAATCAAAAATCATCCATTTAAATTGAAATCGTATGAAACTTTTTAATCACCACTTAATTACAGCAAGTTTATTTTTGGGGATAAGTCAAATGGCTTTTTCTCAAATGACCACAGATAATATTTGGGTTACTTTTGATGATGAATCCGCACTTCCAGAAATGGTTGAAAGAAGACTTCATTCTTCAAATGCGAAGGTCCAAAGTTTAATTAACACGTTTAATATAACAAGTATTGAACAAGCATTGCCCGACTCTAAAAAAGAGTCATTATTAAAAGTATATGACGTTGTTTGCCTGTGTGACATCGATGATTTAATACGAGAAATCGATAAAGACCATACTGTTCTAAGCAAACCCGAAGAAGCACCTAATTATCAGTTATTGACTGACCCAGACGATTATGACGTTCAATTTACAGATGATTATGCCTTAGATTTAATTGATGCAAAGGGAGCATGGGATTATTCAACAGGAGACGAAAACACAATCATTGGAATTTCTGATGGGAATTTCTTTATCGATCATGAAGACCTCGAAGGTGAAATTTTAAGTATGAACACATCCCCTTCTGCACTTAACTTCTACTACCATGGGACGGCGGTTGCTGCTACAGCAGCTGGAACAACAAATAATGGTGTGGGTAAAAGCGCTATTGGTTACAACTGTAAAATGGATCTTGTAAGTATGAACTATAGCTTGGTCTTGCAGCTTTCGTATGGTGGGGCACGGGTCATTAACTTAAGTTGGTCTTCAGGATGTACGTATAGTCCATATGTTCAAGAAATAATTGACGAAGTTTGGGGAAATGGAACAATTATCGTTGCATCAGCGGGGAATGGAGGAACGTGTGGTGGGCCGACTAACCTCGTTTACCCAGCAGCCAATGACCACGTTATTGCAGTGTCAAGTGTTGGTCCTTCGGACAATCATGAAAGAACAATTAACGACTCAAGTACCACACACCAACACAATAGTTCAGTTGATATTTGTGCACCTGGGTATGACGTTGCTTTGACTGTATCACCAGGAAACTACTTAACTGGGAACGGGACATCATTTGCTGCTCCTTATGTAACAGGAACGATTGGATTGATGCTTTCTGCTAATCCATGTTTAACATTTGAAGAAGTCGAAGCGATTTTGAAAGCTACTGCAGTTGATATTTATGGTTTAAATCCAAGTTATATTAATCAGTTGGGTGCTGGAAGGATGGATTCAAAAGAAGCTGTTAAATTAGCATTAGAGAGCTCGTGCGATGAACAAACACCTAGTTTTGGTGCAGATTGTGAAAGCTGTTCTGATACAAAGGTCAACCATTCAACACCACGAGCTTCTGAAGTAGGATCAAGTAGAATGGCGCAAGAGAACAACATGATTGAAGGATCTGTTTACCCGAATCCTACTGAAAGTAGTGCTACTGTGTCATGGAGTTCAAATGAAAACATGACGTTATATGTTACTGATTTAAACGGAATAGTAATCCATGAACAAGAGGTAACAGCATATATGAATCAAACTAAAATTAACATCGGAAACAGAGGGGTTTACTTCGTTCGACTCGTTAAGGGAAACCAACAAGTTTGGCTTAAGAAATTGGTACGCATTTAATTAAAGAAAGAAGTGAGTGTTAGAATTTAGAGAGTTCGAATATTAAACATCTAACTATCTAAATTCTAACATTTTTGCATGGAAGTAAGTTTATGGACTGTATTCGTTGCTTCTATCATTCGCGGCTCCCACTGAATTGAAGAATTGAAAGAACATGAAGAAGTGCAGTAACGGGCATTAGAAATCACCCAAACCACTATTGCTCTTATACATTGTTGCAAGTAGTACTTAACTCAGGTCCTCCAACAAGGTTTTTGCTGCAAGTTTTCCCAATTCATTAAGGCTAAGGGACTTGTAATAGTTATTATTTTTCTGTCCACACAAACAGTTTTGTCTGATTTTGCGTTTACAATAATAGCTCCTAAGCTCTTTAATTTATCACTCAAACCATGAGGCATTTTTCCAGGTAAATGCTAAACTATTTGCGCTCGTGCCACCACTAAACATATTTAATTGAACACTATCTCCAATACAAATAGTAGTATCTGTTTGAACGATATAGGTGCTATCAGCAGAAAATTGTCCGAAAGCATTTAAGCCAATAAAAATTATAGCGACGAGTAGTAGTTTTTTTTTTCTATTTAGAAATATGAACTTAATATGTAATTGTTCATAACGTTTAGAGAAAAATTAAGCATTGATGCCAAACTACGTAAGTAGTAAATTTTATTTAGTTGTTATGCGTGTTTTTCTTGGTATAACATTCTTCCATGGCAGGAAAAATAGACTTATCCTTTGGTTTTAGAAAAGAGAATATTTATACAAAGGTGTTTTGTTCTCTTGTTTTTTGAATGTGTATGAACATCCCGCCTCATAAGATAAACCAGTAAAGTTCATCAATTCTAAGTTTGTCCATTCTGTAGAAACTGCGAAATCAAAGTTTCCTAATTGCGCTCCGACTATTGCTGAAAAGCTATTTCCTAGATTGTATTCAATACCTAGTTTAGCCCACTTATAATAGCTTGACACCTTCACAGCTGTATTGTAAAACTTTTGCATAGTGTTTAAAGAAACTTCAGGAATGATCGTTAAATCATGTTTTTTACTACTTAAAGAGATTCCTATGTTTGAATATGTATTGAATATAGAATTTGCCCCGACACTTCCAAATTGGCATAAGCCAACGCCTGCAAATACGTTTTTCCACGTCACTAAAACTCCACCACTAAAATTTCCTGAAAAATTACTCTTTTTAACCTCGAGTGGATCATACATTTCACCAGTTCTAGGATTTGCTATATCACCGAAGGTCATCTTTGAAAAGTCTATGCGGTCGTAAATAACTGTTCCACTTATGCCAAGAGTAATTGCCAAATTTTCTGCTATGTTGATGGGCTTAGCATAATTTAAACTAATTCTATTTGAATTTAAGATTCCATTAGAATAGTAACCATTCATGTAATATGCGCCGAAGTTTCCGAAGTTATTTGTGCCATCTTGGTAAGAGACAAAAGTTGATCGAATTGAACCCGCAGATGAAGGCCACTGATTTCTAAATACTGCTGAAATTTTTTGGTCTCCGTTTACCCCTGTTAAGGACGGATTAAAATACATGTTCGTTAAATTGACTTGATTAAAATTTACATCTTGTGCAAATGAAATTGTTGAGAATAGAATCCCAGAAAGGATGATTAGATGTTTCATAAGGTTGTTTGATTGTAAAACATCTCGACATCTCTAAAAGTTACAATCTAAAAATTTACTTTCAATTATTTATGCGTTGATTTATTTCAGCATCCCTTATTGATAAGGGGGTTAAAGTCGTATTCTTAATCGGCAAAATAATTTTCCAATACACATTCAAAAAGATAAATTCTTTAGGTCAGATATAGACAATTGTTGTATTTGTTGTGAAAGTTTTACTTATTAAGAATAACGGTTCTCAGCTAAGAAGTCGTAAGGACTTTTAACTAGAAATGATTTTTTACCGAGGTTTGTATTATGGAACATAAACCCCTTATGCTTTTTAGTTGATGTTGTATGCATCAAAAAAGCCCTTCATTGCTGAAAGGCTTATATTACTAATAATAATTAGCGCTCTATCTTAGTTAAATCATCAAATGAAATTTCTTTTTTAGTAAGCTTGCCCATAATGTTATTAAATTCAACTACAGCGCCACCTGAGTTGATTCCAAGAATTGTTCCCTCAACTAATTTACCGGAGTTTTTGAAAGAAACAGTATTACCTGTTTCAAATTCAATTTTCTTTGTTACGGATGACTCTACATCAACAGTGGTCTGAGTCGCTGCAGATTTAAGTCCATATACGTCCCCTTCAACTTTTATCTTTTTCCCATTACCTTTCACATATACCTTAACATTCATCAAATATTCTCCTTTATATTTCTCTGTTGCGTTATCTATTGCTAATTCTAAAGCATCATCTTTTTTCATTTTCGCTACTCCTTGTCCATTTCTTTGTAGGACAACATATTCCTTTCCCGAATCAACATTTCTGTTGGAAATCATGGTTAAATCACCAATTCGTTGGTAACCGCAACTGCTCAAAATAATAATGCCAGATAATAAAAGTAAAATAGATTTCATAGTAGTAATATTAAGTTTATGATTTAAATATAGTTATTCAACTTCAATTGCCTACAACAAGTGGATAAAGAACATTCAGTCATTTAGTACATTTTCAACTTTTTTAAATAAATAAAACAAATCTTTCAAGTCCCAAATGTGATAAACGAAAATGGTCTAATAATAAACTTGTTGAGCTGATGTATTCGCACTTCCACAGAGCTTCACATTTGAATCAGTATTTAGCAATGCATTAATAATCACTGCATATAACTCATAACTTCTAACTCATAATTCGAGAACTACTCACTAAAAACACCGCGATGAATAGCCATCAAAGTGCGTTCTAAAATTTGAACAGCTTGATCAAGACCTGATGATGGTATTGTTGTTACTGGATTGTCCCAATGATTGTTTTGAATCAACTGGAGTTTGAATTGTCCGTCGTTCTTTTTAACATTCCCATACCAGCCAAAATCAACTATGAGATCATTTTCAGCGAATGATGCTTGAAACAAATCTTCATTCAGGTACATCAAGTTTTCAATTTCACTAAATTCCGTTGAAGGATCGTACGTGTAAAAATCGTGTTTCACGAGTTCGAAGCTATCTGGGATTTCAATTTTTATAAGGGAGCGGAGTGAAGGAACCATAGTATTTTATTCAATGATTTTTTGAATTGTTGCAAGTTAAGAAAACCCGATCGATTTGAATCAATTTAATCATCGGAGTCGGGTAGGTGTTTCTTTAATTCTTTTGGAGATATTTCAACGCGTTTCAAGAATTCTCTTCTAATCAAAAATCTTAGACAGGACAGTGTTTAGCTAACACTAATTTGGGATGTCTCAAAACGATTTTATTTTTAACTAATTCAATCAAATTAATTTGTGGCATTGGTACCTGAAAACGTTCCTTCTTCCCAATTTTCAACGCGTAGAAGGAAATTAGTGGAATCATAAAAGAACATTCTACCACTCCAGATTTGACCGTCTTTACAGACTCCGATGAAAATGTATTCTCCGTCCTCATTTTTCTTTTTTATCGTTTTTTTTTCGTCTGAGCAAAGAGTTTCATTACTGTAAAGCGGTTTCCATTTTGGATAGGTACTCCAACTTTCCATGCTCTCGGCTGAATTGTTCACGGGAGGATTCGATTTTATCTGATTCCGGCGTTTGACATCTTTTTCTCCCCAAACAACTTCCGTGCTCTCATATATTGGAGCAGAACTTATTTTTCTAACCACGTTACAACTGTCCTGTTGGTAGATTTTTGTTTCTATCTGATTCGTCGATTCATTATGGATCTTAACCCGCTGTAAACAGCCCGTTTCAAAATAAAAATAAGCGGTGTCGGTTATCTTACCCAATGAATCATAGTATTCATTCGAACTTAATGTCCCATTAAGAAAGTACTTTTTTCGCGAATTGATGTATACTTTATTATAAAAAGTTCCCTCTTCCATCAACGTTCCATTCTTCCAGAATTTTTTGTAATTACCAGAAGGCAGGTTGTTCTCGTAATTGCCTTCGAGTCGAATATGAACGCCGTCATTGTGGTAAATTTTCCAAAGTCCCACTTTACTATCGTCCTTGTATGCGCCCTCTCTATAAAGCTTATTTTCGGTAAGTCCCGCAGTAGTCTTGTCTTTTCCGTAATAGATCCAATAACCTTGCTTTTTTCCTGCTTCGTCGGTTCTGTTGAGCGTGTCGCTTTGTGACCAACCAAAGGATTGGAACATGAAAATTGAAAATAAGAGCAGTGTAAATTTCATAGTTGTTCTCTTAATAATTTGATAACGTGAATCTAAATCGGATAGTTGGAACGTGAGAATAAACTATGGCTTCGCAAATTCCGCCAAAATAACACCCGCTGCTACAGCTACATTTAGCGATTCGGCTTGTCCTTTACCTGGAATTAATATTGGGTGAGTAATCATTGTTCTTAAATTTTCAGAAATTCCATTCCCCTCATTTCCTAATAGAACAATAGCATTCGAGTTTAATTTTGAGTTATACATGTTTTCTCCTTCAAGCAAAGCGCCGTAGATAGGAAGTTTTGATTCGCACAAATAAACCGCCAGATCAGCATACACGATAGGAATTCTGAAGAGTGACCCCATACTTGATTGGATTACTTTCGAATTGAAAATATCAACGGTTTCTTTGGAGCAAATGATTTTATCAACGCCAAACCAATCTGCCGTTCGAATCATAGTTCCTAAATTACCCGGGTCTTGAACTCCGTCAATTGCCAATATGAACTTTGCATCTGAACCTTCAGGATTAGGTTTTTTCACAACGGCTAAGATGTCACTCGCACTGTGAAATGTACTTAATTCTTTCATTGATTGAATAGAAACATGGTATGATTCAAACCTGCTTTGAAAAGCTTCATCGGTTGAGCACAGACAAACAATATGCTCTGACCAATTGGCAATAATTTCATCGACCATTTTAGAACCTTCAACTACAAATAGAGACTCCAGTTCACGATTTTTCTTCAACCGTAAGGACCGAATCCATTTAATCTTATTCTTAGAAAGTTTTTCCACGAAAGCTTTTATTAAATTTGATGTTAGAAATCAATTAATTGCTGAAGTCCAAACTTACATATATTCTTCCAATTTTCCTGCTAGCGCTCTTCGCTTGTAATCAAACGAAGTACGTTCCTGATGGTGAATATTTATTGAAGAAGAATGAAATAAAGCAAGCTGGGAACAAATTGGACAAATATGATTTGAATTCGATCGTTCGTCAACAATCAAATTACAAGCGCTTTGGTTTCAAATGGAAATTAATGGCCTTTAACTCGATTGACTCTACAAAGGTAGCAGATAAGAGACTAGAGAAAAATATAGAACTACGAGAAAAGAACAAGGAACGTAGGGATAAAGAAAAGCGAATTAACAAGAAAAGGATTGAAAAGGCGAAAGCAATAGGAAGTGATTCGTATACGCACAAAACCATCCCGTTAAAAGACACACTTGAACCAAAACGGTTTTTACGTGAATGGTACAAGTATAAAATTGGTGAATCTCCGGTTGTATTTGACAGCCTGCTGTATGACAAGACCATCGAGCAATTGAATGCTTATTTGACGAATAAAGGCTATTTCTATGGAACGGCTGGAGGGTTTGTGGACTATAAGAAAAATGGAAAATGCATCGTTACCTACCACATTAAATCAGGCAAACGCTATTTTATTGACTCTACCTATTATGTTTGTAATAATAAAGAAGTTGAGGCCGCTTACAAAGCTTTTGTTAGAATTCAGCACGATAAACCTTTAATCAATGAACCTTTCGACACGGACATATTGGACAAATATCGAAATAAGGTTTCCAGTTTTATGAGAGATTCGTCTTTCTTCGGATTTAGCTCCAATCACATTACGTTTAGGGCCGATACATCGAAAGGGGATATGAAGGTTAAATTAGGAATCATCTTCGGCGATAGAGCAATTCGATCTGCTGAATCCAGAGATTCGCTGATTAGCGTTCCACAATCCAAAACATTTGTCAAGGAAGTATATTTCCACATCTCTGATACAACGAAGTTCGAAGGTAATTTCAAAAAGTTGATGGACAGTCTTAATTTAAGTCTTTATAAAGGTTCTTTTTTTAGAACCTTTGATTCATTAGAATACCATGATATAACAAAAAAGAACTCTGATAAGATGGACGAAAGTAGGTCGGCTATTTTTAAATTTAACGGAGAGTCAGTTGTTAAGCCTAAAATTCTCGAAATGCAAAACTTTCTTGAAAAAGGAGAGCAATATCAAGAAAAATATGCTGAGAAATCTTATGGTAGTTTGTTGCGTATGGGATTATTTAAGGCCATTAAAACGCAGCTTATTGAGATTCCTGACACTAATTTAATTGAAGTTCATTATTACCTCGCGCCTTCAAAACGACAGAGCTATAGCTTTCAACCGAGGGCAACCAACTCAAATGGCTTCTTGGGAGTTTCAGCATCCGTCAGTTACACGAATAGAAATTTTTTTCATGGTGCAGAGCGATTAACATTATCATTTTCTGGAGGTTTTGAATCGCAACCAGCAGTATTTCAACAAACGGATGGCGTTCTAATTCAAACGTCAGGACGAAGCTTCAATACGCTTGAATTTGGACCAAGTGTTAAACTTCAGTTGCCAGGCTTGTTTCCAATTCGAATGTCTAGAATTTCAAAGAGGAGAAGACCAGAGACCATTATTTCGGCGGCATACAATTACCAAAAAAGAGAAGATTTTGTTCGCGGAACATTTCAATTGAATTACCTCTGGAGAATTGTTGTTTCGAAAACGTCTGTCTTTGAGTTAGGACTTCCAGGAGTTTCTGAAATTAAATTTGTAAACATTAATAAAACAGATGAATTCGCAACTAAGCTAAATGATCTAGGCGATTTATTCTTAATCAATGCATACAGCAATCAATTCGTTTGGCAAGATTGGAGTTTTGGATACGAGTACAATATTAAAGAGAAGCCGAATAGAAAAGGAAACTCACAAGTATATTTCAATACTGTTTTTGATCCAGCAGGTAATGTTCTAAGCGCATTTCGAAAATTTCAAGACACTCTTGAAAATGGTCAGTCTGCATTGCAAAGTGTGGCTTATGCGCAGTTTGCAAGATTGGACAACGAACTGATTTTTTCTAAGCCTTTGGGAAAGGAAAGAAGCATTAACATGAAACTGCAAATTGGAGGTGGGCTTCCTTATGGGAATACAACATCTTCTTTGCCGTACGATTTTAGTTTCTTTGGAGGTGGAGCGAATGATAACAGGGGATGGGTAGCTCGTTCATTAGGCCCCGGAACGTATAAGTACCATTTGGACACGAATAGATCAACAACTCAAATAGGTGATTTTAGATTGAGTACTTCAGCGGAATACAGATTTGCAGTCAATTCTTTTTTGAAAGGTGCGTTTTTTGTCGATGCTGGAAATGTGTGGACAACCTTATTTGACGATAAACGACCTGGAGGACAGTTGACTAAATCGTGGTGGAATCAGTTGGCGGTTGCTGCAGGAGTTGGGGTTCGAATGGATTTGGATTATTTCATTATTCGATTGGACGTTGGTTTCCCAATAAGAAATCCTGCAATACCAGAAGGGGAGCGTTGGATATTCACAAAAAATAAACCCGATTTCGAAGCTGAGGCTTTTCAAGCATTTGGGGCTGGATGGGAAAATGTTGTTCCTAGAATGTATTTCCCGAAATTGCACTTTGGGATCGGATATCCGTTCTAGAATAATCTAGATAAAGCTGTATTTCAAACAAAGACTCAATTCAGTCCATTTCATTCTGACCGGGGTCTTCTCGCAATCAGATTTCAACGACCTGATCTCTAATCCATTATTAAAATTCTTCGCGGTAAATTTTATTTGATTCCAACCCATAAATGGAAGTGTCAAAAAAGCAATTAGATCAAGTGTCTTCATTGAAGTAGTATTTGTACTATCTCTATTAAACATAAAAACTCCTAAAAAGGTTCTGCTTTTGAAGATTATCCCTCAACCTTAAGGTTTGCGAAGCGAAGTAAAACGGTCTTAGATCCGTGTTTTGGAAAGAATATAGTGGCTTTTTTATCGGGCCCATCTCCATCCAATTGTATGACTTTCCCCTTACCAAATCGATCGTGCTCAACATTATAACCAACTTTTAAATCCAATGTTCCTCCTGTTTTCGGTTTTGGAGGATTTGCTCTATTAACTGGTGTTAATGATTTTGAAGCCAAGTTCTTATTTAATCCCCCGGATGCCGTTGGGTTTGAAAATGCACCACCCAATCGACCACCTAGTGATCTTCCTTTTCCGCGCTGGGGAGCTTCAAATTCTAAGAATTTGCGATCAATTTCATCTATAAAACGACTCGGTTCTGAAGAAATTAAATTACCCCATAAGAAGCGCGAAGTCGCATAGGAAAGTGTGCACGTTGTCTTGGCTCTTGTTATGGCTACGTAGAATAAACGACGTTCTTCTTCCAGTTCTGTTCTTGAATTCAATGCCATTTGAGAAGGGAAAAGATTCTCTTCAAGTCCAACCAAATAAACATTCGGGAACTCCAAACCTTTGCTCGAGTGAATCGTCATCAACGTAACGTGATTCTTGTCATCGTCTTTGTTTTGATCCGCATCGGTAAGAAGCGCAACATCCATCATGAACTCAGAAAGTGATTTTGAATCATGCTCTCCTTGACCAGCAACGAATGATCGAATCCCAGAAAGTAATTCTTCAATATTTTGATAGCGTTCTACTTCCTCTGGGCCTTTGTCTTTGTCTGTATGAAGTTCCTTTAAAATTCCAGAAGTTCGCGCTATTTCCTGCGCCAATGTATACCCATCAATTTTTTCCAACTGAGCAGCAAAGCTCTTAATCATAGTTACGAAGTCCGACATCTTGTTCTTTGCACCCGTATTAATTGCAACTGGGTATTTCATGAAGTTCGACATGATTTCCCAAGCACTTACCCCGTGTTTATTGGCCTCGATTAAAATGTTTTGCATCGATGTTTTTCCAATTCCTCGCTTCGGATAATTAATGACTCGTTTTAAGGCTTCTTCATCGTGATGGTTGGCTGTTAATCGAAAATACGATAATAAATCCTTGATCTCTTTTCGCTGGTAAAACGAGAGTCCACCGTATATTTTGTAGGGAATATTAAGTTTCCTCAAAGACTCCTCGAACGATCTCGATTGCTTGTTTGTTCTGTAAAGAATAGCAAAATCTGAATAATACAATCCATTATTTCCGATGGCGTCGTAAATTTTATTCGTTATCAGTTTTCCTTCTTCGTTGTCTGTCAAAGTTCGTACAACGCGGATTTTTTCTCCTTGAACATTATCCGTCCAAACTGTTTTCTTTATTTGATCCTTGTTCTTTGCAATAACACCGTTTGCCGCCTCGACAATATTTTTAGTACTTCTATAGTTTTGCTCTAATTTGAACAATTTGAAATCTGGATAATCCTTTTTAAAGTTGAGTATGTTCTGAATGTTTGCACCACGGAAGGAGTAAATACTTTGTGCGTCATCACCAACCACACAGATATTTTCATACACTGCCGCCAGTTTCTTTACTATCAAGTATTGGGCGTAATTCGTATCCTGGTACTCATCCACCAAAATATACCTGAACTTTTGTTGGTAATGATAAAGAACCTCGGGGAAATCACGTAGAAGAACATTAGTTTGGTAAAGTAGGTCATCAAAATCCATTGCTCCGGCATTGAAACAGCGGTTTGCGTAGGTTTTATAAACTCTACCCATTTCTGGTCGCTTCGACATTTTGTCTTCCTGTTGAATGTCAGCATTCTGGGCATAAGCATCTGGAGAAATTAAATTATTTTTCGCCGAAGAAATTCTTCCCAGAACATTTCCCGCTTTGTAGGCTTTATTGTCCAAATTAAAATCACTGATGATACTTTTCAAAACACTCTTAGAATCTTGCGTATCGTAAATCGTGAAGTTGCTGGGGTATCCTAGTCGGTCCGCGTTGTATCTTAAGATTCTAGAAAATACCGAGTGGAAAGTTCCCATCGTAATATTTCTCGCTTCACCTCCTCCCACAATTGTTCCAATTCGCTCCGTCATTTCCTTTGCCGCCTTATTGGTAAATGTCAATGCCATAATGTTAAAAGGATCAACACCTTTATCAATCATGTAAGCTATTCGAAAAGTTAAAACACGTGTTTTTCCAGAACCAGCTCCGGCAATTACCATTGTCGGTCCTTCAATGTTTTCAGCGGCTTCCCGCTGACTTGTGTTTAATTCGTCTAGATATCCCATTTGATTCTATGTAGAAATCAAGGCTTTGTAATGCTTATCAAAGCCAATTAAAATTATAGTTCCATACTTGAAACACTAGGGCGAATTTACTAAAAAAAGAGGCTGAAATTTAAAAGAAATTGGACGAACACTCTTTATTCAAATCAAATTTGGAGGATTTGCAGATTCTAGGAATTTTATCTCTCGATGAAGTGGCAGCCGCATCTGTTTCCATTTTCCAAATCTAATTTTGAAAGGTGGAGCAATTAACGTTGAAGTCAACATTCATTCGCACTACCAACTTTTCACAAGAAAGGGGAAAATGATACAATCTGGAGTCTTTGATCAAGGGCTGTATTCCTTTCAGTTTGGAGAGAGAAGGCATGGCAACTGGAACTTATTTACTTGTAATTAACAATGCATCATATAGAGTTGTTATCGAATAGCGAGGGATTAATTGATAGAAGGGTATTTTTCTTCCTGAGATTAACTTCTAAATCTTACAATAAATACTTAACTTTGGGGCCTGAATAATTTAAACAATTAGACAATGGGGCACGGAATTAAAGCAGGAGTAGCAACGGGAGATGAAGTTCAAAAAATCTTCGCTTATGCAAAACAGAAAGGTTTTGCTCTTCCAGCGGTAAATGTTACTTCAACGAGTACAGTTAATGCGGTAATGGAAGCTGCTTCCATGATGAATTCTCCTGTAATTATTCAGTTTTCGAATGGTGGAGCAGAATATTATGCAGGTAAAGGATTGATGAACGATGATTTTTCTGCAAGTATTGCTGGGGCTGTTTCTGGAGCACGTCACATTCACGCTCTAGCTGAATTGTACGGAGCAACGGTAATTATTCATACAGATCACGCTGCTCGTAAATTATTGCCATGGATTGACGGTCTTTTGGATGCTAGCGAGCAATTCTACATAGAAACTGGAAAATCATTGTTTAGCTCTCACATGATTGATTTATCAGAAGAGCCGATCGAAGAAAATATTGCAACTTGTAAGAAATACCTTGAGCGAATGAGCAAAATAGGAATGACTTTAGAAATAGAGTTAGGGATCACAGGTGGAGAAGAAGATGGTGTCGACAATTCAGATATCGATGTTTCGAAACTTTACACGCAACCAGAAGAAGTTGGATACGCTTACGAAGAGTTGAGTAAAATTAGCCATCGATTTACAATTGCTGCTGCTTTTGGAAATGTACACGGAGTTTACAAACCAGGGAACGTTCAGTTGACACCAAAGATTCTATTGAATTCACAAAGCTACATTCAAGAAAAGTACAGCACGAGAGCAAATCCAGTTGATTTTGTTTTTCACGGAGGATCGGGATCGACATTGGAGGAGATTCAAGAAGCTATTGGATACGGAGTTATCAAAATGAATCTTGATACTGATTTGCAGTTCGCTTTTACTGAAGGAGCAAGAGATTACATCGGTTCTAAAATGGATTATTTGAAGACACAAATTGGAAATCCAGAAGGAGCAGAGCTTCCAAATAAAAAATATTATGATCCACGTAAGTGGTTAAGAGCAGGCGAGTTGACATTCGTGAAGCGTTTGGAAAGATCTTTCCAAGATTTGAACAACATTAATACACTTGTTGAATAGAGATTAAATTTTGAATCATAAATTCTGATGAAAGTTTCGACTGCAATCGATTCACATTCATAATTTATAATTTTTCATTCCTAATTAAAGAAAAAATGGGTTGGTTTCAAAGAGATAAAGAAGGGATAACTACTTCTACAAAAGAGAAGAGAGAGACACCAGAAGGTCTGTGGGAGAAATGTTCTAATTGTAAGACTATTTTCTCGTCGGATGATTTGGAAAAAAATTCTTATGTGTGTGATCGTTGCAACCATCACGAAAGAATTGGTTCTAAAGAGTACTTCAAGATTCTGTTCGATGATGGAAAATTCAAAGAATTAGATGCCAAATTAAAATCAGGTGATCCACTTAAATTTGAGGATACGAAGAAATATTCTGATCGTGTCAAAGCTTCCCAGATGAAAACAGGATTGGTTGATGCAATTCGCACAGGAAAAGGAAAGATTGATGGAGAAGATATTGTTATCGCAGCAATGGACTTCGCTTTTATTGGAGGTTCAATGGGGTCTGTGATGGGAGAGAAGATGGCAAGAGCGATTGATGTTGCTATCAAATCAAAGTGTCCGTTTATGATTATCTCGAAATCGGGTGGTGCTAGAATGATGGAAGCTGGATTATCTTTAATGCAAATGGCAAAAGTTTCAGGAAAACTAGGACAACTGTCGGAAGCGAAATTACCGTACATCTCATTCTTGACAGATCCGACAACGGGCGGAGTTACAGCTTCATTTGCAATGTTAGGAGATATCAATATTGCAGAACCAGATGCATTAATCGCATTTGCAGGACCACGTGTTGTAAGAGAAACAATCGGTAGAGACCTTCCCGATGGATTTCAAAAATCAGAATTTGTAATGGAACATGGTTTCTTGGATTACATCGTTGATAGAAAAAACTTGAAAGAGACATTGGCGTTAAGCTTGAAGTTGTTTAGAAGTTAATTATGAATTCATAATTAAAACATTCCTAATTCATAATTAAAATAGTATCTTTGCACCGTCATTAGACAAATACATAATAATCATTTAAACAAATATTGGAATGTACTTAGATTCAAAAGAAAAAGAAGAAATCTTCAAAAAACACGGAGGGTCAGAGACTAACACTGGTTCATCAGAAGGTCAAATCGCATTATTCACTTACAGAATTTCGCATTTAACAGGTCACTTGAAGAATAATCGTAAAGATTACGCTACGCAGAGATCACTTCAGTTATTAGTAGGTAAGAGAAGAAGCTTATTAGATTATTTAAAATCAACGGATATCTCAAGATATCGTGCGATTGTAAAAGAACTAGGATTACGTCGTTAATTCTTTACATAAAATATTAAACGAAGGGCAGTCGACTTATATCGAGTGCCCTTTGTTAGTTTAAAAAGTGATGGTCCACTTAAAAAGACCAAGAGCTGAATTACTTATTACAAGAAGATCGGCACATTAATTAGTAAATAAATAAATATGAATATAGGAATAACAAAGTCCATCACTATCGGAGGGAAAGAAATTTCCATCGAGACTGGAAAGTTAGCGAAACAAGCTGACGGTGCCGTAGTGTTACGAATGGGCGACACAATGATTCTTGCAACAGTGGTTGCAGGTAAAGAAGCTAGAGATGGCGTAGATTTTCTACCGATGACGATCGATTACAAAGAGAAATTTGCTGCTGATGGAAGAATCCCAGGTGGTTTTTTCAGAAGAGAAGCTCGTCCATCTGAGAGAGAGATCTTAGTGATGAGAATTGTCGATAGAGCGTTAAGACCGCTTTTTCCAGATGATTTCCATGCTGAAGTTCAAGTTATGATGCAATTGATTGCTTATGACGGTGTAAACAGCCCTGATGCTTTAGTTGGTTTTGCTGCATCGACTGCAATCGCAGTTTCTGATATCCCTTTCAACGGGCCAATGTCTGAAGTACGTGTAGGTAGAATCGACGGTGAGTTTATCATTAATCCAACTTTGGAGGAAATGGCAGCTTCAGATATTGATTGTATGATAGCTGGTACGATTGACAACATCGTTATGGTGGAAGGTGAGATGGAAGAGATTCAAGAAGCAGAAATGGTTGAAATAATCAAAGTAGCGCACGAGTCAATTAAATTGCAATGTCAATTCCAATTAGACATGGCTGCTGAGATTCCAGGAAGTTCTCCAAAAAGAACATACTCTCACGAAGATCATAATGATGACGTTCGCGCCAAAGTAATGGACGCATGTTACGCTAAATGTAAAGCAGTTGCAGAACAAGGTTTAGCCTCTAAAGAGAAGAGAGCAGAATTGTTCGGAGCTGTTAAAGAAGAATATATTGCTTCACTTTCTGAGGAGGAATTAGAACTAGAAGGAAAATACATCTCTGTATATTATAAGGCTGCAATGAAGAAAGCAGTTAGAGATACTATGTTGAACGATAACATCCGTTTGGATGGTCGTAAGTTCGACGAGATTCGTCCAATTTGGGCAGAAGTTGATTATTTGCCAAGAGCGCACGGTTCTGCTGTGTTTACGCGTGGTGAAACTCAATCTTTGACTACACTTACTTTGGGTGGTAAGATGGATGAACAAAGAATTGATGACGTTACCTTCACCGGTACTGTTCCTTTCATGTTGCACTACAACTTTCCTCCATTTTCAACAGGAGAGGCAAGAATGCTGAGAGGTACTTCTCGTCGTGAGGTTGGACACGGTAACTTGGCTCTTAGAGCTTTGAAACCAGTTCTTCCAAAAGATAACTCTTATACAATCCGTTTGGTGTCAGAGATTTTAGAATCTAATGGTTCTTCTTCAATGGCTACAGTTTGTGCAGGTACACTTGCATTAATGGACGGTGGTATTCAAATCAAGGCTCCAGTTTCTGGAATCGCGATGGGATTGGTTGCTGAAGGAGATAAGTTTGCAGTATTGTCTGATATCTTAGGTGATGAAGATCATTTAGGAGATATGGATTTCAAAATTACAGGAACAGCAGCAGGTATTACTGCTTGTCAAATGGATATCAAGGTAGATGGTCTTCCTTACGAAGTTTTGACAAAAGCATTAATGCAAGCAAAAGCTGGTCGTTTGCACATCTTGGATAAGATCATTGAAACGATTGCTAAGCCAAATGAAGAGTTGAAACCTCAGACTCCACGTATCGAAGCATTCGTAGTACCGAATGATATGATTGGTGCGATTATCGGACCTGGTGGAAAGATTATTCAACAAATGCAAAAAGACACGAATACAAACATTACTATCGAAGAGCTTGAAAGCGGAGAAGGAAAAGTTCAAATAATGTCGAACAATGCAGACGATATGGCTGCTGCGGTTAAGTCTATCAAGTTGATTGCATTCCCTCCAATGGTTGAGGAAGGTGCAGAATACGAAGGGAAAATAAAATCTTTACAAGCATACGGTGTGTTCGTTGAGATTCTTCCTGGAACAGATGGATTGATTCACATTTCTGAATTCTCTCACGAGCGTGTTACCAAAATGGAAGATGTTTGTAAAGAAGGTGATGTTGTGAAATTCAAAGTGGTAAGTAGAGATCCAAAAACGCGCAAGTGGAAACTTTCGAGAAAGGTTCTTTTACCAAAACCAGAAAAAACAGATGCTCCAGCTGCTGAATAATTAGTAACAAGAGTTTATGATATAAAAAGAGGCAACCGAAAGAGTGCCTCTTTTTTTGTTTAATAAATTGAAGCTTTATGGTTTAGTAATTTAATGTATGAAAAACTCCATTTTGTATAGTTCCCACTTCAAAGCACATTAAACAGCATAGATTTAAAAATCAATACTTATTGTCTCTTGCTCATTTTATAAAAGCTACTTCTAAGAATTAAAATTAATATCTATCTTTACTAAAATTGAATTTACAACATAGCTATGGCAAGCAAGAAATTATTAAAAAAGAAAGTTAAAGGAATGATCTTCGAAATTTTGAATGATTGTGATGAAGTTATTGTCAATGAAGGAAAGAACGCAGACAAAGCGGACAAACTAATTGATGAGGCTGTTGACTTTCACGATGAAGTTATTGCTAAAATTAACAGTGCAAAAACGAAAAAAGAATTCAATGAAATTGTTTCAAGCCTTACAAAGGCGGGTGAAGATTTTGGAAAAAAATTGAAATCTCTTTAATCCATAGAAAGTAGGAATTGAAAAGTGTTGGTCTTAATGACTAACACTTTTTTTTTGATGTTTATTTTCGAATTGGCGAAATTTTAAATCAATACAGACTGAGCCAAACTGCGTAACTGAATAATCGCCACCTTAGGCAATGTAATGCTATTTTTAAAACTACTTCTAGTGCTTTTCATTGTTGGAGTCTCTAATTTTTCATGGGGGGTAATTTTATGAAGGCATCCTAGTAGTAAAATCCTATTTGTCAAATCTCACGAAGCTTGAATCGACTTTGTAGGAAGTGTTTTAATTGATTGCAGCACATTCTTTCATTATTCAATATTTATAAACTCTTCACGCCTATTTGATTCCACTCGAATTAAGTCTATATTTATGTAATCTTAAAATAATTTTCTATGAAAAAAATGTTACTTTCTTTTGCTGTTGTTTCGGCATTAGCATCAAGCGTAAGCGCACAGTATTATGATCAAACTGCAGGTATCACTGTGAGTGGTGTTATTAGTGCATACATGACCGATAACGACACTTTGGTTCAAAGTGCTGATGACTTTACAGTTCCTGCTGGTCCAGACTGGGATGTTACTTCTGTAACTGTCCACGGTTTCCGTAATAGTCCTGGAGCGAACATGACTGATATGCAAGTTCAAATTTGGACAGATGCTGGAGGACCAAATACTCCTGTTTACAATGCATTACACGTATTGCCTGGAGCTGGAGTTCCTTCTCCAAACAATGATACTACAATCACAATTACAATTCCTTCTACTACATTGATTCCTGGTACTTACTGGTTAAGTGTTTATGGATTCACTGAAGCAGCTAGCCGTTGGAACTGGACAACTCACGGAGCTGTTCAAATTGGAGCAACTGCAATGTTACAAGATGCAGATGACTATTTCGGAGCTGGTGCAACTTCTTGGACTGCTGTAACTACTTTAGGTCTTACTGATCCTGATTTCACATTCAAAATCAATGAAAATGATGGAAACGTTGGAATCTCAGATATTTCTAATGAAGTTTCTATTTACCCAAACCCTGCATCTGATGTGTTAAATGTAGTTGTTGATGCTGAAGAGTCTAATGTGACTATTTACAATGTAGCTGGAAATGTAGTTCTTAACGAAGCTAATCCTTCAACACAAATTAACATCGCTCATTTATCTGCTGGTGCTTATGTTGTCGAAGTTTCAACTATCAATGGAGTTTCTAGAGTTCAAATCATGAAGAAGTAATTCGATTACTAAACATATTGAAGGGGGTCCTGTTTACAGGATCCCTTTTTTTGTACTCTAAAATTTCATTTAGTTTTCTTTTAGGCTTTTTTCCTTCTCCATTATCCAATAAGAGAGGTACCTTGAACTCATCATTGTTTGTTGCTTTACTAGAGTGGAGGTGTAGTCTTTTACACGATGAGCACCGAGATTATCAAAAATATCTTGAAGTGTCTTATCCAAATTAGGTAAATGAGTCTTTGAATCGAAGGACTTTGAAATGATTTTAAAGCCGTTTTCCTGCGCTTCAGACCACTTTTGTTTATTTGAGTACAATTCTACAGCAACATTCGCAAAAGACTCTGCAGAATCAACTACAGAGCCGTTCCATTCAGAATCGAATTTAATTCCTTCTGCACCTATTGATGTTGTTACATTTGGTGTTCCGCAGGCCATTGCTTCTAACAACTTCCCTTTTATCCCTGCACCAAAACGAATCGGAGCTAGACTTATACGAGCCTTCATTGTTTCCTTGGACGCATCATTTGCGCGGCCATGAATATAAAAACCATCTTTGGGAGCGTTCAGTTGAGAGACCTTTTGAGTAGGGTAGGCGCCATAAATAATGACTTTGGCATTTGGAATTTCCTTTCTTATTAGAGGCCAGATTTCATCCTTCAAATATTTAACCGCATCCGCATTAGGTTCGTGTAAGAAGTTCCCAATAAACATAAAGTTAGAGCGTTCTTCAAATACAGGAATATTATCACTAGTTCTTTTGATAAAAAGTGGTAAATAATGAAGTAGATGATCGGGAACTTGAAAAGTATTTGTCAAGAGTTCTTTTTCAACACTGGAAATTATTAAGGATAAGTCAGATCTATAAATTGCTGAAATTTCTCGACTTGTATTAGCGGTATGCATTTCAGACTGATTATTCAAGTCAATGCTTTTTCCATTCTTAAGTGCCTTGTGACGAGCATCTCTAAGGAAATGCATGTCTTCCGTGTTTAATACGCGTAAAGCATTTGGACAGTGTTCCATTACACGCCACCCAAATTGCTCTTCAGTCATGAATCGATCAAAAATAACAAGTGTAGGATTGAGATCGAGAATGAAATCATTAAAAGAATTAGAGTTTAATTCAATTGTTGCTGTAATGATATCTAAAGCCTTTAAGTCAACCTGATGTTGAGATGTATTAGCAGTACAAGCAAAAGTTAGCTTGGTATTTTTACTTTTAAACAAGTTCAGTAATTGCATCATACGCGTTCCGGCTGCAGAAGAACTCGGCTCTGGCCATACTTTTCCAATCACAAGAATATTATCAAACACTTTCATATCGGTAAAAGTACATCTAATAGCACGTGGATTTGCGCGTATCACTTATAACTTTAAGCCGCTAGAACCAGGCAATTAATAAAAATGAAATTATTTATAATAATTCGTCGATAATACGATCCATTGGGTATCCTTCGGCATCTGCACGATAGTTTCTCACTAAACGATGTCTTAAGATAGGTTTTGCAACTGCCTTTACATCTTCGATATCTGGCGAATATTTTCCGTTTAAGGCAGCGCGACATTTAGCACCGACTATTAAATACTGAGAAGCTCTTGGTCCAGCGCCCCAAGTAATAAAGTCTTTGGTTACCTGAGGAGCACTTTCATCGCCAACTCTAGTTTTAGCAACCAACTTAACAGCATATTCTAAAACGTTATCCGCTACAGGGATTCTTCGAATAAGCTCTTGGTATTTTAATATTTGATCTCCAGAGATTATTCTGTTCAATTCAGTTTTGGTATCTGAAGTTGTCGCTTTTACAATGGCTAACTCTTCTGTATACGACGGGTAGTCTACCCAAACGTTAAACATGAAACGGTCTAATTGAGCTTCAGGAAGGGGGTAGGTACCTTCTTGTTCAATTGGATTCTGCGTTGCAAGAACAAAGAATGGAGCGTCTAATTTATAAGTCGTTCCGGCTGCAGTAACTGAACGTTCCTGCATGGCCTCAAGAAGCGCTGATTGTGTTTTCGGAGGAGTTCTATTGATCTCATCAGCTAAAACAATGTTTGTAAACAAAGGGCCCTTGATGAATTTAAAGTTTCTTCCTTCATCCAATACTTCCGAACCTATAATATCCGAAGGCATTAAATCAGGCGTAAATTGAATTCTGTTGAATCCAAGCCCTAAACAATCCGCAATTGTGTTTACCAAGAGTGTTTTAGCCAAACCTGGAACTCCAACCAATAAACAGTGACCTCTAGAGAAAATAGAAATTAATACTTGATCAACTACCTCGTCTTGCCCCACGATAACCTTGTGGATTTCATTCTTTAACTCGTGGTAGTCTTTTACTAATTGATCTATTCCTTCTTTATCTGACATTCTATCTACTATTTTAAGTGCTTGTTTTAAAGTTAATCTTTTACTACAATTATCAAATACTCTTGATCTTATAGTTGAACCCAATTGTTCACGAACTTGCACGATATAAATTCCTCATCCAATCGAATATAGGCATTACCAATCTTGCTTTGTGTCCATTTCGCAATCACATCTTGTTTCTTGTCGTTTTCAGCAGCTCTTTTAATTAACGCATAATCATCTTTAAGATTCGCTCTGTGTGGAGCAGTTCGTTTCGTTAATCGAACCAAACGAATACCTTCTTTACGATCAATCTGGTTTTCGTAAAGTGTCGGTTCAGAAACTTCATTGGTCTCCATTGCATTCGTTAATAAGTAAATCTGTCTATCAACTTGGTTCAAATCTTCCATACTCCACATGATATCTCCAGTGATTGGATTCGTAATTGTACCATTGTTCTCCTTTGTTGATTCTTCATTTGAGAAAAGTTGTACTCCTTGTTCCCATGTGATTTTACCACTTTTGATTTGCTTATAGCACGAGTCCATTTTTAATGCGGCAGTTGTAATTGCATCTGGATCAAATTCCGCAACAATCAAAACGTGTTGACATGTATAATCGTCTCCTTTTCTGTCTAAAAGTTTAACAATGTGATATCCATATTGCGTCTCGAATATTTCAGAAATACCATTCTTATCTAAGCTGAACGCGGCAGCTTCAAATTGAGGGACCATCATACCACGTGTTGCTTCAATTTTTCCGCCGTCTTTAGCACTACCAGGGTCCATTGAATACAATCGCGCCTGCGTGGAGAAGTTTTTACCCGACTCTACAATTCCTTTTCTAATTTTAGCTAGCTTATCGTAAGCTCGTTGTTTATCTGTAGGTTTGATTTCTGGGTAATGAACGATTTGTTGGAAACTCAGCTGAGAACTAATCAATGGTATACTATCAAAAGGAATTGTTTTATAAAAGCGTTCAACTTCTCTGGGTGTTACTGAGATGTCTGCTGTAATTGTTCGCTCCATTTCTTGAGAAAGTAATTGATCTTCGATCACAGTTCTAAATTCACGTTTGATTTCACCAATCGTCTTTCCATAAAAGGCTTCCAGTTTTTGTCGACCACCAATTTGACCTTCAATCACTCTGATTCTTTGTTCCATTTCAGCATCAACCTGTTGAGGAGAAATAATGATACTATCTAATGCAGCCTGGTTTAATAGTAATTTTTGAAACATCAATTCTTCAAGAATTTGACAGTCCATTTCTTGTGTCACTTCAACGCCAGCTTGAATTGCTTGAATTTTTTGACCTTGAATATCAGAAAGTAGAATGATATTATCTCCGACTTGCGCAACAATTTTATCAATCGTGTGCTGAGCGTTCGATGAAAAGCTCAACAAAAGTACTGTACTAATTATAAATAGTGACTTCATGTTTCTTTTTTAATTCTTTAATCAAGTTTGCCTCGTTTTTTTCTCGAAGGTCATTTAACCTCTTTGAAACAATGATACCATGGATTTGATCCTTTAGGAAATCCAAGGGCGGAGCTTCATCTTTTAATTTGTAATCAATAATATTTAAAAAATACCAATATTCTTCGTCTGAAAAGTATGTCTTTGTTCTGTTCAAAACGATGTTATCGATGTTGTATTTTGTTAATGGTATATCTTCGGTAATTTTATCGAAGTAGATCCATACAGAATCATCGAAATAATAGTTCTTGGCATAAAGTTTAGCATAAGAATTTATTTCGGCGAGGTCTTTATCATTTTTTAACAGGTAATTCAAGTGAACTTCCTCTTTTTTGAAATCAAGATCTTTTGGGATTTTAAGATACAAGGCCTTCACGATATAATCGTTTAAAATAAATTCATCCTTGTGAGAATCAAAATAGGCTTGAGTCTCTTCCAAACTAACGATGGTGTCTAATGATTTATTGATCTTAATTTCTTCTAAATAGAACTTCGATAAATCACCCTGATACATTTGTGATCGCAATTGAATAAGTTTCCATTTTTCTGGTGCCGTTGCTTTTAATTCTTGGTTGAAAATCTCGTTTTCACACCATTCATTAATAAACTCTCGGTATTGTTCTTTGTCCTTTGAATCATATCCGCGATGTTTCATTAGCACATAAGCATCCGACTCTGTTAATTCCGTTTCTCCGACACGAGCAATTACCTTGTCTTCTTCAGAACAAGCCGTCAGAAAAAAAAACAGGCCGACAAGAATGCCAGCCTGAAATAGATATTTTATTTGTCTATTTACCAATTGAGTATAATGCCTCTTTGTTAATGTTAACAGTATGTTTTGTTCTTAATTCCTTCAACCATTCTTGTTCAAGATAATTTTGATAGTCAGAAGTAATAGCTCCTTTTGCTTCGCTGAATTCTTTTTGAGAAGGTTCAAGTATTTCAGCAACGCGGATTACATAAAATTTACCATCGTATTCGTAAACTTTATTTACGCCCAAATTCAATTTCTGATCTGTCAAGTAGCGTATTTTAGAAGTATCGAATTTTGAATTTCTATGACGAACGTTCAATTCACTTTCTACATTTACAAGACCAACAATTTCAACAACCTCTAATGAATCAGCACCTTCAGAAGTTAAAAGACCATAAACAGTTTTAGCAGCTTCAGCAGAATAACATTCGAACACATCAGAGTCTAAACGAGTCCCCCATACGTATTCAGTTTTGTATTCAGCGTGAAACGCTTTCAAACCAGTAGTGTCTTTCATGGCCTTGTTCCAAACCAAATCAGACATTACCTCATACAATAATATTCCATCATGGTATTCAGTGACTAGTGCTTTAAAATCAGGATATTTACCTGTAAGTTTTGATTCTTCATAATCCAAGATTGTTTTCTTCTCCCAAATTTTATATTGATTGTCAATTAAAACGTTAATTGATCCTATGTCACGAATTCCTCTCTGGTTCTCTTGAAGGAATTGAGCAAAACCTCTAGAGTTGAATTTCTTCTTGTCCATTGTAAACAAAGGCTTGTTCTTTATCACTTGATCAGCGCTGAATTTACCTTCGAAGTACGTTGAATCAACATTCTCATAGAACCATTTCAGTCCTTTCTTTGACTTGTCTTTGAATTTGTACTCTGTTTTCATTTTAGCAACGAATGAATTTTGAGTTTGTTTAGAGCGTTCGTCTTTTGCAACTCTTGAAGATAAGTTCTCTTCTAGGGTTTCAAATCCCGGCACTTCCGTCCAATTTAAACGTTTCACGATATGAAAACCGTAATCTGTTTTAACTGGCATACTATAATCACCATCATTCTTTAATTTGAACGCAGCGTCCTCAAATGCAGGAACCATTCGTGTTGTTGTTCCTGTTCCAAATGTTGGAAGCTTTCCTTGTTTATCAACAGAGGATGGATCATCAGAGAATTTCTTTACCAATTCTTCGAAGTTTCCTCCTTTGTTTAGCAATTCATAAATTTCATCAATTTTCTTGCGAGCATCAGCCATTGCAGGTTGTCCTTCAGACTCTCTTGCTGCAACCATAATGTGAGCAGTTTCGATACTTCCTCTTGCCGCTCGTTTTTCATCTACTTTTAAAATATGGTATCCGAATCGCGTTCTAAATGGCATTGAAATTTTTCCAACCTCAGTGTTGTAAGCTTTATCTTCGAATTGGTAAACCATTTGGAAAGCTGTAAAGAAACCAAGGTCACCTTCGTTGTTTATTGCTGAAGGATCTTGAGAAGATTTTTTAGCAACCGCTCCGAAATCTTCACCTCCTTCAATTCTCTCTTTAAGCGCAATGATCTTGTTCCAAGCAAGCAAAGTATCTGCAGGAGATGCTTTAGGATCAACTTTCATCAAAATATGTGAAGCACGGACTTCATTTGCTGTTCTTGTATAAGCTTCTTTAACTAAAGCCTCGGTTTTTAAAGAATCAACCAAATAGGGAAGGGCCAATTGTTTTGTATATCCTCTTAATTCTTTTACCAATTTTGGAATTGTATCGTATCCCAAATCTTCAGCTTCAGCTACTTTAAGTTTGAATTTAGTAAATAACTCAACGTATTCATCAAGTGATTCTTTATCGTACTTGGGAGCATTGTTGTTCTTAAGGTAGATTTGAAGAAATTCAGTTTTTGTGATTTTTTTATCATCAATTGTCATGATAACTGCGTCGTCTTGACTTAAAGCTGTTGATCCTAAAATCAAAGTGAAGGTTAAAAGAATAAATTTGTTCATAGTGTTTATTAAATTATGGACTGCCAAATATAACGTCTTTAGTCCTGTTAATGTTTGGTTTGAAATTATTTTATGCTATAATTTGGTGCTTCTCTTGTTATCGTAACATCATGTGGGTGGCTTTCAAGTACACCTGCACTTGTTATCCTAACAAATTTTGATCCTTTTAATTTGTCGATGCTTCCAGCCCCGCAATATCCCATTCCTGCTCTAAGCCCACCAATGATTTGGTACATTACTTCGTTCAGTTTTCCTTTGAATGGCACACGACCAGAGATTCCTTCAGGAACTAATTTTTTTTCATCGTTCTCATCTGCCTGAAAGTATCTGTCTTTAGACCCTTGTTGCATTGCTTCAATCGATCCCATTCCTCGGTAAGTTTTGAATTTTCTTCCCTGAAAAATAATTGTCTCTCCTGGTGATTCCTCAACTCCTGCGAACATTGAACCAACCATAACGGAATCTGCTCCAGCCGCAATTGCTTTCACAATGTCTCCTGTATATCTAATACCACCATCTGCAATAACGGGAATACCTGTTCCTTCAAGAGCAATTGCCACGTCACTTATAGCAGATAACTGAGGCACTCCAACTCCGGCAATAATTCGAGTTGTACAAATTGAACCTGGGCCAATTCCAACTTTAACAGCATCGGCTCCCGCTTCAACTAAGAAAAGTGCCGCCTCAGGAGTTGCAATGTTTCCTGCAACAACTTCGAGTGTGGGGAATTTGGTTTTAACTTCCCTTAATTTCGCACCAAATGACGCCGTATGTCCGTGAGCAGTGTCAATAACGATGGCATCAACACTTGCTTTTACTAAGGCTTCAACTCTTTCAATCGTATCGTCTGTTACACCAACAGCTGCAGCAACTCTTAATCGACCATAGCTGTCTTTGCAAGAATTTGGATGCTCTTTGACTTTTATAATATCCCTAAATGTGATTAATCCGATCAATTTATTGTTCTCATCAATCACCGGTAATTTTTCAATTTTATTCTCCTGCAAGATAGCCTCCGCTGTCGTTAGGCTCGTGTTCTCTTTTGTTGTAATGATGTTTTTTGAGGTCATTACTTCAAGGATAGGTCGCGAATGATTTTTTTCAAATCTCAAATCACGGTTCGTTACGATTCCTTTCAATGTTCCGTTTTTGTCAACGACAGGAATACCACCGATCTTATTTTCTTGCATTATTCTCAAAGCGTCAGCAACAATTGCATTTTCTTCAAGAGTAACAGGATCAAGGATCATTCCACTTTCAGAACGCTTTACTTTTCTAACTTGAAGAGCTTGCTGTTCTATAGACATATTTTTATGAATAACACCAATTCCACCTTGTTGAGCAATTGCAATTGCAAGACTCGACTCTGTAACGGTATCCATTGCGGCGGATACAATTGGAGTCATTACTTCTATGTTTCTTGTGATTTTACTTTTTAAGACTACTTGGTTCGGGAGAACTTCTGAAAAAGCTGGTACCAGTAGAACGTCATCGTAGGTTAAACCTTCTTTGATTTCGGAGATATTTGAGAGTGCCATATTTGAACCTATTTATGAAATAAATTCTTGCAAAAGTACACATAATATATCGGATTAGTGACGAATTGTTAATTATAAATAAGTCATTCAAAAATTAAGATTAATTTGTTATTTGAATAACTAACTAAAGTAACGATCATTGTTTATGTTAAAGAAATCAAATTCTTTTTGTCAAATTGATTATAATGGTTACCCTTGTGATGTATATTAAATGAACAACTTGAAAAACGCATTAATCTTTTTGTTTGCTCTTTCTCCATTAATAGGGATGACTCAACACGCGGACAGTACTTATCTAGATTCAAATCTGATTCAATTATCCGGTGTTGTAATTAACGAAGAAGATTTGGAGCCAATGCCTTACACAACCATTTTTGATAAAACGGTAAGAAGAGGTGTTATCGCTGATTACTACGGCTATTTTTCAACGGTGGTATATCCTGGAGATACATTGTACTTTAATTATTTTGGATACAAGACTTCAACATTTATTGTTCCTGATTCTTTGGAAGATAATCGGTATTCGATGATTCATATGCTTCATAAAGATACGCTAAACTTGCCCGAAGTGGTGGTTTATCCTTGGCCTTCCAAAGAAGATTTTGCTAGAGCTTTTATTGAAATGAGACCTTACGATGACGCTTTGAAAAGAGCTCAACGTGAATTGTCTGGAGAGAGTTTAGCATTTGTTGCCGCACGCTTAGAAGGAGACGCGTCTCTGGCTTATGGAATGACGCAGCAGCAGAATTACAATCGCGTGTATACTCAGAATCAATTACCAGCAAACAATTTATTTAACCCTTACGCTTGGGCGAAGTTGGTTAAGGATTGGAAGGATGGCAAGCTTGCTAGGAAGTAGAAAATCATAATTTATTTCCTATTATCACTCATTTTCCGCACGTTCATGCGCACATGTGCTTGAAATTGTCTACGAACTATTTTTTTTTGATTTATTGATATATATTACCATTTGTAATAATGACATATGGAAACCAAAACTACGAGTTCCAAAATATGGTACCCACTTTTAATTAGTTGCACGCTGATTGTAATTCTTTTTCTGCTTTTTGCTGGTACAGAGGGATATTTCGAGCAAAGCCCGAGCGGGTTGATTGATAATCAGAAATCATTTGCTTTCACGAGTTTTTTAGTGCTTTGTTCAGACATTGTATTGCGTGTTTCTTCAAGTATTGTAATGTATTTAAACGGTTATATATTGGGACTATTCCAAGGCGTAATTGTGTCATTCGTTTCTGTTATGGTCTCTTCTGTAATCGTTTATTTAATTGGATTACTTTCTTTAAAATTATTCAAAAACAATAAGGCACACATTAGATCCGATGAGTTGCTAAAAAAGATAGACCCTCTAGCCATAATTCCAACCAGAGGAATTCCAATTTTCTCTCAGGGTGTAACAATTGTTACTGGATATTACTCGTATAGCTTTTATCAGTTTTTACTTTGGAACTTTATTGGTTATTTGCTTGTTTACTTTATCTATGGTTATTTCGGTAGTATCTCAAACAGTCATGATGCGTTTCTAATTTCCTTTGGAATTTCAATTGCGAATTCCTTTTCCCTAATCGATCGTAGTAAAAAAAGTACTTATCTCTAAACCAAAAAACGTTGAATAAAATAGTAGTATTGATTATGCTCGCGATCTCGATTTCGAGTTTTGGGCAAAAAAACAAGAAATCGGAAAGCACTAAAGTTAAAAAGGACAGAAAGGTAAAAGTGCTACCTGTTCCAGCTTTTGGTTACTCGCCAGAGACTAGAGCTTATGTCGGAGCGGTAGCTTTATTTACTTTGGATTTGTATAAAGATTCTCTCACCCGAACATCGAATGCTAAGGTAGAGTTGAATTATACATGGAATAAGCAGAGTATTCTTGAGGCGCAGTGGAGCTACTTTTTTAAGGAAGAAAAATGGTTTACGGATGGTAAGTTTCACCTTTCGAAATATCCAGATCAATATTTCGGGATTGGATCATATTCTGAAGATACATTGGGGATAACATTCAATAGCAATCGATTGATTTCTAAGATAGATGTGCTTAAGAGGGTTCGTAAAAGCTTGTTTGCTGGAATAGGTCTAGAATACATTAAGTACAGTAAAATATCAGGAGATGATTTAGGAACATTTGATGAGTTAAGAAATCAGGAGAATTTTGAAATCTCTGTTGATGGGATTTTTGATTCAAGAAACAACTTGTTGAATTCAACTTCAGGAAAGTACGCAAATGTTTCTGTTGGATACAATCTCGGTGCAAATGAATACGTGAAAACTAGGGTGGATTTAAGAACCTACAAAACGTGGAAGGATAAGTATACGTTTGCCATGAGGTTCTTTAACGAGTTTACGAACAATGCACCGAACTTCTACGATATGGCTAAAATGGGAGGTGATATTAACGGAAGAGGATACTTTTACGGACGATATAGAGACAATAACTTGAGTTCGCTGCAAGTAGAGGGGCGTTTTGATATCTGGTGGAGATTGGATTTAGCGGTCTTCGGAGGGCTATCTTCGGTGTATTCTGGATTCGATAACCTCAGTGCTTCTAGGATTGCTCCCAATTACGGTTTCGGTCTTCGAATATTAGCGGATAAAGCTGAAAATGTAAATCTAAGGTTTGATTATGCCTTGGGAATTGATGGACAATCAGGGTTCTACGTATCGTTTGGAGAATCTTTTTAAAATAAATGAAAAATTGATTAGTAAACAGTTGTATGTAGCGGTTTTAGAACGCGTTCCTGACGAATATAAAAATACCACGTTATTCATGTCAATGACCTGTGATATTTGCTCTAGCCAAACGAAATTATTATCAGATTAACTCAACTACATAAATCCAGGAGAAATAGTTCCATATTCTTTCAAATAAAATTCTAGAGTTTTCTATTAAATCACTTAATTCCCAAAGACAGCTGCTTTGGTTTAGATGAATTGAAAACTGGATACGCCAAGAAATACTTCTCAACTGGATTTGAAAGTGCGGAGATATTCAAATTATCTGATGCTTTTGTAACATCCATAATTTCACCCGACTTCATCAGCAAGTTAATGTTTTCCTTCTCGTTGTTGTATGCGTTATTTGTAAGTTTGCTTGTGTAAACAAAATGTTCTACTTCAGTGTCACTTAGTTCTAAGTTATCGCAAACAATGCTTTTTGTTTCTTGAATTCGTTCTTTACTAAATGGAGTTTTGGAAACTTCAATTTTGAACAAACGTCGATCAATAATTCGGACAGCCAATTCCGATAGAACTTTATCATCAGAGGTTTGCCAAACCTTTATTGCGCCAAGAATATCATAATCATCGAGTTGTGCGAATTGTTCAAGAACCTTCGGATTCGATTTGAAATCATCTGCCGAAATATTGTTCTTCATAAAGAAGGCGAGGGCGGGACTAGCGAAAATCTCTTCGCCTTGTTGAAACAACTCTTTAGCTCTTCGCAAAACATGAATCAGCATAAACTCAGCCGCAACAACCGTTTTATGAAGGTATACTTGCCAATACATTATTCTTCTTGCAACGATAAACTTCTCAATCGAATAAACTCCTTTTTCTTCAAGAACAAGGTTTCCATCGGAAACAGTCATCATTTCAATGATTCGATCGCTTCCTATTTTTCCTTCGCTAACTCCAGTATAGAAGCTATCTCTGTTCAAATAATCCATTCGATCCATGTCTAATTGGCTTGAAACCAGTTGATGCAAGAACTTTTTGGGATAGGTATTTCTAAATATTTCTAGAGCAAGATCCAATTCACCATTGAGTTCTTCACTCAAGCGCTCAATGAAAAAAGTTGAGATGTCTTCGTGTGAAACTCCACTAACGATATCATGCTCAAGCGCATGGCTAAATGGTCCGTGACCGATATCATGAAGTAGGATCGCAAGTAATGCAGCTTCCTCTTCCGGTTCTGTAATTTCATGACCCTTTCTGCGGATCGTCGCGATGGCTTTCGACATGAGATGCATTGCACCCAAAACATGGTGAAAACGTGTGTGTAAAGCTCCTGGATACACCAAGTGTGTTAGTCCGAGTTGCTTGATTCTCCTTAGTCTCTGAAGAAAAGGATGTTCTATAACGTCGAAAATAATTTCCTGTGGGATTGAAATAAATCCATACACGGGATCGTTGAATATTTTCTTTTTGTTATTAATGTTGACTTTCGATTGCAATTGCATACTTTTAATTCCGAATGTCAAATCTATAAAATATAAGGCATATGCAAGTAAAAATCCTTTGGGCAGACGATGAAATAGACTTATTAAAGCCACATATTCTGTTTCTTGAATCTAAAGGTTACGAAGTTGTACCTGTTAATAACGGCTCTACAGCGGTTGATAAAAACAGAGAAGATGAGTTTGATATTGTGTTTTTGGATGAGAACATGCCGGGGATTAGTGGGTTGGATGCGTTGGCTTTAATAAAGAAAGACAAACCGCACGTTCCTGTTGTTATGATCACTAAAAGTGAGGAAGAACATATTATGGAAGAGGCAATCGGAAGTAATATTGCTGATTACTTGATAAAACCTGTGAATCCGAATCAGATTTTGCTTGCAATAAAAAAGAATCTAGATAAGAGTAAACTCGTTTCTCAAACAACGAATTCCAATTATCAGAAAGAGTTCAAAGAGCTTGGAATGCAATTGAACAGCCGTTTGGATGTCAAAGAATGGTTTGATCTTTACGAACAATTGGTGTATTGGGAATTGAAACTTCAAAACATTGAAGACTCTGGAATGCAAGAGATTCTAAATATGCAAAAGAAGGAGGCAAATACGCGATTTTCTAAATTTGTAGAAGACAATTATCTCGATTGGTTGAATGGAGTAGAGGAGTCACCACAAATGATTCACACCTTATTCAAAAACAAGATTAATCCAATTTTAGAAAATGAATCTGCTTTCGTTTTGGTCATTGATAATTTAAGGTACGATCAATGGAAAGTGCTAAGTCCAATATTCTCTAAGTATTTCACGATCAATAATGAGGAAATCATTTATTCGATTTTGCCAACCGCAACTCAATATGCTCGAAACGCTTTCTTTGCAGGGCTTATGCCTTCTGAAATTGCTAAGAAATACCCTCAGTATTGGTTGAACGAAGAAGATGAAGGAAGTAAAAATAAATTCGAGTCACAACTTTTAGAAACTCAATTAAAGCGTTTGGGAAGGGATGTAAAATGGTCGTACAATAAGATCACAAACCTCGATGCTGGAAAGCGACTTTCCGATAATTTTGATAAGCTTTTAGATAATAAATTAAATGTTATTGTTTGGAATTTTGTTGATATGCTTTCTCATGCTAGAACTGACATGGAAGTGATTAAAGAACTGGCCGATGACGAATCTGCATACAGATCTTTGACCTTGTCGTGGTTTGAGCATTCACCACTTCATGACATCGTTAAGAAATGTGCTGAAGCAGGTAAGAAGCTTATCGTTACAACTGATCACGGAACAGTTCGTGTAAACAATCCTGTTAAGATAATGGGGGAGAGAAGTACAAACTCGAACTTGAGGTACAAAGTAGGTAGAAACCTTTCTTACAAGGAGAAGGAAGTTTTCCAAATTAAAGATCCATCGGAAGGTTATTTACCGAAAAGTGGGCTTTCTTCGGAGTTCGTATTCACAAAAGAGAATGACTTTTTCGTGTATCCAAGCAACTACAATCATTTTGTTAAGCATTACGGCAATACCTTCCAGCACGGTGGGATTTCTCTTGAAGAAGTTCTAATTCCTTATGTTGAATTGGAACCTAAGACTGAAAAAGTCGCTACAATTGAAAGTCAACCGACAGAAGCACCAAAAAGAGATGTTTCCAGATTTTCAAGAAGAAGAAAGTAGTTTGGAACTATAAATTGATTCTGTTTCAAACACTTCCAAAGACAGTTGAATAGTGAATCGAACAATCTAACGATTAAATAATCGAATAATCAATTATGAACGTAACATTACCCTGCTAAATTCAGTATTATAAAATATGGAGACGAATTTGGAGATAAGGATAGAGTCAGTTAGTGACATCCCTGGAGCAGCCAAGGAGTTTTTGGATACCGTTGGGCACCGCAAAGTATTTGCTTTTGATGCTGAAATGGGGGCCGGAAAAACCACGTTTATTTTAGGTTTACTTGGAGCTATGGGAATAACCAATCCCGATGGATCACCGACTTACTCTCTTGTTAATGTTTATGAAAGTGAAATGTTTGGCAAAGTTTATCATTTTGATTTATTCAGAATTAATAGCGAAGAAGAGGCTCTAGATATTGGAGTTGAAGAAATACTTTATTCGGATGGTGTTTGTTTTATAGAATGGCCAGATAAAATTAAAGATCTACTTCCTGATAACACGATTTGGTCGTATATTAGTAAAAATGAAGATGAGAGTCGAACCTTAACTGTTGAAGTATGATTACAGATCCAGAAATCCTCAAGGAATTAATGAAACAGGGTAGCCTTCTTCCAAAAGAAGAAATGCTTGAAGTTGCTCGAAAAAAAGGAAATCTCTATATCGGGATTCCCAAAGAAATTTCATTTCAAGAACGACGTGTGGCCTTGGTGCCAGAAACCGTTTCCCTTTTAGTAGCTAATGGTCATAGGGTTAAAGTTGAAACCAAAAGTGGTGAGATGGCAAATTTCACTGATAACGATTACAGCGAGGCAGGAGCAGAAATTTGTAACGATAAAAAAGAAATATTTCAATGCGATTTAATATTTAAGGTCGCGCCGCCTTCAGAAGAAGAGGTTGAAATGATGCAAGGAAACCAAACACTGATTTCAGCGCTTCAGATTTCAATACAGCCAAAGCAGATTCTAAAAAAGCTGATGGAAAAAAAGATTACTGCAATTGCTTGGGATTATATCCGGGATGAAAGTGGTGTTTTTCCAGTGGTTAGAACGCTTGGCGAGATAGCAGGTACGACTTCAATGCTCGTTGCTGGTGAACTTTTGTCTTCTGTAAATGGAGGGAAAGGAATGATGCTCGGCGGAATTGCGGGCGTACAACCAACTGAAATTGTGGTTATTGGAGCAGGAACTGTTGGCGAATATGCGACTCGTGCTGCTTTAGGACTTGGAGCTTCGGTTAAGGTATTTGACAATTCACAATCACGATTGAGACGCCTTCAAACGGCTTTGGGAACTCGGATTTTTACTTCAGTTATTCAGCCGAAAGTATTGGCCAAATCGTTAATGAGAGCCGATGTTGTAATTGGCGCTTTGAGAGCTCCACTTGGACGAACTCCTTGCGTGGTAACAGAAGAAATGGTTTCGAATATGAAAGAGGGCTCTGTTATTGTAGATGTTAGTATTGATCAGGGGGGGTGTTTTGAAACTTCTCAGATAACAAACCACGATAAGCCTACGTTTGTTAAGCATGGCGTTATTCATTACTGCGTTCCAAACATTCCTTCTAGAGTTTCGAGAACTGCGTCTTTTGCATTGTCCAATATATTCTCTCCTATCCTTGTGGAAATGGGTGTTAAAGGAGGTTGTAAAGAAATGATTATTTCCGATCCTGGATTCCGATCTGGAGTTTATATCTATAGAGGAACTCTTACGAGTGAGGTTCTAGGAAAGGTTTTTGATTTGCAATACAAGGACATCGAATTGTTATTGATGGGAATGAAATAGAGTCGATAATTCGATAATTCGAATAATCGAATTATCAAGAAATCGAATAATCGAAAAATGATTACGCCACTAAATCTTCCTAAAGCAGATCTGAAATTATCCAAAAAGGATGATCAAGTTTTTGTTTGGTGCATTTTGCGCAAGAAGAATCTTGTCTGTACACCTGAAGAATGGGTACGTCAGCATGTGGTTCATTATTTGATTGGAAAGGGAGTTCCTGAAGGATTAATCGCTTCTGAATTCAATCTAGAATACAACGGAAGATCGAAAAGAGCAGACATTGTTGTGTTTGATCGAGAACAAAATCCAATTCTTGTTGTTGAATGTAAAGAGCCTCGCCTAGAATTGACACAGGCAGTGTTCAATCAAATTGCGAGTTACAACCATGAACTTCGCGTTGAATATCTAATGATGACCAATGGTTTGAATCATATTTATTGTCATGTCAATCAGAGTACAGGGCAAGTTCAATATTTGAAAGAGTTTCCCAATTTATTTTAATCTATTTGAGAGCTATGGAAATGGCCAAAATTTCAGAAATAATTCTACCAAAAGTAGTATTGGTAGATGCATTCATCCTCTAATGTATCTTGAAAACATAGAGTCAACTTATCTGTAGAGCACTGATGAAATGACCAACGTACACTTATTAAAAGAATGAAGCTGGCTGATGATGCTAAATGATTGCTTTTCAGCGATCAATATTTCGTTTCTTATTCGATTTAAGAGGTATTATTTTAGTCTTGGACTGGACTAATTTCAACCGAAACTGATTTTTTTCACTCTTCACATACAGGATTGTTTCTTCATTTCCTATAAACATTTTAAGTTTCGCTTTCTGAACATCTTCTATCGTAAATGTTTTTTCGCTCGTTCCATCGCAGCTAATGACTAACTCATAATTTTCAGGTTTGTAGTTTCACGATCCTTTTAAATACTCTTCCTCGTCGAAGTAAATCAGTCTGCCATCCGAATTAAAAACAAAATGAATTTCAGTAGTAAAGGATCTACTTTCGCCATCTACTTTATAACTTGCCAAAAACATTTTCTTTCCATAGAAATTTGCCAATGGAGTCGCAACTGTTGATTCCATTGGAACTAGCTTCTCCTTTGCAGCAGGCGTTTTCTGTGCATTAACTGCGAATCCAACCGAAATGAATAAAAAAAAGTGCAAATATATTTTTCATAATTGTCAATTTATTTTCAAGTTTTGTATTGCAATTCTAATACCAAAATGGATACTATTCTTCCAACTTAAATTCAGATGTTCTGTGGAACGTAATGTCCGGATAGTCTTGTTCGGCCATCGTTAACAGGAACGAAGTCTCTGCAAGGAATACGAGATTGTCTTCTCTGTCTAAGGCAACATTGCTTGTTTTAGCTTTTCTAAATCTTTCAAGCATATCAGCGTTTTCCGTAGTGATCCAGCATGCTTTGAAATAATTTTTTGGTAAGAACCTACATTTTGCCCCGTATTCGTGCTCTAAGCGGTATGAAATAACTTCAAATTGAAGTTGACCCACCGTTCCGATAATCTTACGACTTCCGGGCTGTTGAATAAATAATTGGGCAACTCCTTCGTCCATCAACTGGCGAATTCCTTTGTCTAATTGCTTAGATTTCATTGGGTCCAGATTTTCCAACTCCATGAAAATCTCTGGAGAAAAGCTAGGGATTCCCTTAAATACAAAAGACTCACCTTGATTTAGCGTGTCACCAATTTTAAAATTTCCTGAATCGTAAAGTCCAATTACATCGCCTGGATAAGCTTCGTCAATTATACTTTTGTCCTGCGCCATAAAAGACGTCGGGTTCGGGAATTTCATTTTTTTGGAAAGTCGAACATGGTTGTAAAATGTATTTCTTTCGAATTTTCCAGAAACGATTCTTAAGAATGCAATTCTATCTCTGTGCTTTGGATCAAGGTTGGCGTGAATTTTAAATACAAATCCAGAAAATTTAGCATCATTCGGTTCAATTCTTCCTTGATCTGTATCTCTTCCACGAGGTGAAGGGGAGATGCGACAAAAGGTATCTAGAAGTTCTTTCACGCCGAAGTTATTCATTGCCGAACCAAAGAAAACAGGCGCTACATCACCTGAAAGATAAGATTCTCGATCAAAAGGATCGTAAACCCCGTTAATCATTTCAACTTCTTCTCGAAGTTCATCAGCCGCTTCTTGTCCAATAATATCGTCCAATTCGGGGTTGTTCAAGTTTTCAAAAGGAACGACATCGGCCGAAATTCCAGTTTTGTTTCCTTGAAATAAATTTAGATTGTTGTCAAATAAATTGTAAACGCCTTTGAAACGATCTCCCATTCCAATTGGCCAAGCCAAAGGACGCACCTTTATTTTTAGTTTGTCTTCCAGTTCATCCAATAGATCGAATGCTTCTTTACCATCTCTATCCATTTTGTTTACAAAGATGATGACGGGTGTTTTTCGCATTCGACATACTTCCATCAATCGCTCTGTTTGCGCTTCCACACCGCTTGCAACATCGACAACCAATATAACGCTATCGACAGCCGTAAGTGTTCTAAACGTATCCTCAGCGAAGTCTTTGTGACCAGGAGTATCAAGAATGTTAATTTGTTTTCCAGAATAATTGAAAGCCATTACAGAAGTTGCAACAGAGATTCCTCTTTGCTTTTCAATTTCCATAAAATCGGAAGTAGCTGACTTTTTAATTTTACTGTTCTTAACAGCTCCAGCAGATTGAATTGCTCCACCAAAAAGAAGTAATTTTTCCGTTAATGTTGTCTTACCAGCATCCGGGTGGGATATTATCCCAAATGTTCTTCTTTTTTCTACCTCTTCTGCGTTGCTCATAGCTGTTCAAATTCAGGGGCAAATTTAAAAGAAATTAACGCAATGAAGTGTGATTCCTTCATTATACTGGTCAAACAGTTCTTTTTGTGTTTGATATCAAACAAATGGGTTCTTAAAACCATTATTAACCGTTACATTGTTCACTATTTTTCACAAAAAAAAGGCACCCAATCATTGAGCGTCTCTTGAGTTAGATATTTTTCAACTGAATCGAAAGACATCCAGTTTTAATGACAACTTTTTGACCGCTCTTAACTTTTACTCATCCATTTGAAGATTTAATTTCAACGATGCCAGACATTGGCAGGCAATGTATCGTTCCTCATGTGCTAGCTTTAAATTCAATTTTTCGAATACTTCCGATGATTTTAACTCAAAAGTATTTGTTTTTGAATCTTTGTTGTAATAAGGCACTGAATAAGCACTTGCGATGCTTGAAATGAATAGGGATACTATTATTCCTAAAGCGATTGATTTTGCATTCATAATGCGCTGTATCAATTGGTTTTGATTAAAGTATAGATTATTATTTTGATTAAGTATTAAGCTTGGTGAAAAATATTAAATCGGAGGGAGGCAGGGATGAAGTATGTTGGTTGCGAAATTCCTGATCCCATGTATACCTTGAGATATTTTCAACTTAGAGTAATTATCCAGTTGTCTTTAAATAGATTTTACTACCTGTGGTTTAAGGCTTCGACAAGCGACTTGTTGAACTTGGTATGAATCCTTACCACAAAGGCTTATATTTTAGATAAATAAGCAATTGTTTCAACATTACCGCTACCTTTGCGCACATACATTATAAATGACATTTAAAGATTTAGGGTTAATTGAACCCATTCTCGACGCTCTCGAGCAAAAGGGCTATACACAACCAACACCAATCCAAGAACAGGCGATTCCAATCTTATTAAAAGGAAAGGACCTACTTGGTTGTGCTCAAACAGGAACTGGAAAGACAGCCGCATTCGCGATTCCAATTATCCAGTTAATTCAAAAAGGAACTACTTCTGAAGAAAAAGGGCGTAGAAAAATAAAAGCACTCGTTGTTACACCTACACGTGAGTTGGCGATTCAAATCGGTGAAAACTTTACGGCTTACAGCAAGAACACACGACTGAGAAATACAGTGATTTTTGGAGGTGTAAAGCAAGGATCTCAGACAAGCGCACTGAGAGGAGGAGTTGATATTTTAGTTGCGACACCAGGAAGATTATTGGATTTGATGCAGCAAGGATTTATAACGCTTAAAGACATAGAGTATTTCGTACTCGATGAGGCGGATCAAATGCTTGACATGGGATTCATCCATGACATTAAAAAATTATTAGCAAAATTACCTTCTCAACGCCAATCATTATTTTTCTCGGCAACAATGCCAGAAAGTATTGTAGAGCTTTCAAGAAAGATTTTAGGTTCGTACGAAAAGGTAACGATTCAACCAGAGCAGGCAACTGCTGAGAGAGTGGAACAAGCGATTTATTTCGTTGCAAAGAAGGATAAACCGGATTTGTTGGCGCATTTAATTCACGAGCAGAATCCAGAATCTACTTTAGTGTTTTCAAGAACAAAACACGGAGCTGATAAGATCGTTCGAAAGTTAGAGAGGTCGGGGATTAAGGCCGCAGCTATCCATGGGAATAAATCTCAAAATCAACGCCAGAAGGCTTTAGGGAACTTTAAAAAAGGAGAATTAAGCGTTTTGATTGCAACGGATATTGCTGCAAGAGGAATTGATGTTTCTCAATTGGAAATGGTAATCAATTACGATTTGCCTAATGTTGCGGAGACTTATGTACACCGCATTGGTCGTACAGGTAGAGCTTCAGCAAGTGGTGTTGCAGTTTCGTTTTGTGATATCGATGAGAAAGCGTACTTGAAGGATATTCAAAAATTGATTAACACTGTGATTCCTGTAATTGACGATCACCCTTTTCCAGATGATGGAACGCAAATTCCAACGAAGCCTGGAAAAGGTGGAGGAGGCGGTGGAAATCGCGGTAGAGGCAATGAAAGAAATCAAAACAGCAGCGGAAAAAGAAACAATAATAACAGCAGACGTCGAAGCGATTCACGCGATCGTCGCTCTTAGAAAATAAGATTAGAACAAAAAGCTGTCTCTGTTCAACCTAATCCTTAGGTATTCTATCAAAGTAAGGCATCGTCTGTAAGCCAAAAAAAAACGGTTTTTGTACGTGAGAACTTTATCTATCACGTTTACTTAGACTCTCTTATTATCACACCAATCTCCATTGCCATTGGCATAGGATCTTGTGGCATGTTGTGTTGTATAACATAAGTATATGTTCCTATTTCCTCGAATTTATTTCCTTTCTCGACTATGTGCTCACTATCCCATATATCCAAAGAACCTTCACCGATATAATCACCGTTGTCTTTTCTTACGGTAAGATCATACTCAGAAATGGTTTCCTTTCCGCTTGGACTTTTTTCAGTAACCTTAACCTTTGCCGTTTTGTAAGGATAACCTTCGGCATATCTGAATGAGAGACTCAAGTCATAATCCATGCTATTGTCTTTAATTGGAACTTCAAATTTACGTGCGTCCTTCCTTTTCCATTCTATTTCTGGAGACAATTCTTTGTGCTCATTGTAAATTTCTCCTTCTGGAGTGCATGACGATAAAAGGATTCCGACAAAGAATAGTTTGATGATATTGTTCATGTGAATTGTTTAGCTTAGTAATGCAAGATAACAATAAAGTCACATCAACAATTCGGAATCGAATTGGTAAGGTTAAAAGAGTTTAACTTTAAACAGAAAGACAAATTTTGTAACGTCAGCGAAAGTTGAACTAGTTGGCGAAATTTCGTTCCATTCAAATGCTGGAAAAATTGTAACTTGTATTGATTGTTTTTAAAAAACTATTATGAAATTTAGATTGTTCCTTACAATTTTCTGTTCGTTCCTATATTTATCAGCAGATGCACAGCAAACGATTAATGCCTCTATAACAAATAGTGGAATTCAAAGGGATTATATTTTATACGTTCCAGCAAATTATACTGGGACAGCGGCAGTGCCATTATTGCTTAATTTTCACGGTCTAACAAGCAATGCAACCCAGCAAATGTTTTATGGTGACTTTCGATCAATCGCAGACACAGCAGGATTCATTATCGTGCACCCAGAAGGAACTCTTGATAACAATGGAGATACACACTTCAATGTGGGATGGGGAGCAAGCACAGTTGACGACGTGGCTTTTTCAAGCGCATTAATTGATTCTATTTCGGCGCAATACAACATTAACCAAGACCGTGTATATTCTACTGGAATGTCAAACGGAGGGTTTATGAGCTTTAAATTGGCTTGCGAATTAAGTGATCGAATTGCTGGAATTGCCTCTGTTACCGGTTCTATATTGCCGTTAACACTTTCGAACTGCAATGCGCTTCATTCTACACCGATAATGCAAATTCATGGTACGAACGACGGAAGTGTGCCCTACAATGGCGGAGCAGGATGGACAGAGCCAATAGGTTCTTTAGTTGATTATTGGGCCAGCTTTAATAATTGTACGGTAACGCCTGTAATAGAAAATATGCCGAACATCAGTATTATCGATGGAAGTACTGTTGAGAAAATTTCTTGCCTCAACGGCTACAACTGCACGGAAGTGATACACTTTAAAATCACAAATGGAGGACATACTTGGCCTGGTTCTGTTATTCCTTTGTCAGCAACAAACTATGATATTAATGCTTCAATTGAGGTTTGGAACTTTTTATCCAAATACGACATTAATGGATTGATAAGTTGCGGAAACGTTGGTGTTAAGGAAGAAACACTAAATTCAGATTTATTTGTTTATCCTAATCCTGCTGAGGATAAATTACAAATTGATGGTCTTGATAATATTACTGATCTGCTCAAGTTGGTGATCACTGACCTTTCAGGAGCTGTTTTGATTTCGATAAAAAACGCTGACAATGGAATTGATATTGCAGAATTGTCTTGTGGATTCTATTTGCTTCATATTGAACATGCAACTGGCAGGTGTTCAATCAAGTTCACAAAGCAGTAGGGATTAAGGTTCGATCGTTCTAAACGTTAAATTTATTCTAGGAATTTTCACTTTTTTTGTTGGTGGTAGACTGTGGAACCAATTTTTTTGGGTTGTACCTTTCATTATTAACAAGCTGCCCTTTTCTAAGAAAACAGAAACGGTTTGTTTTGATACTTTGTGTTTAAAGGAAAATTTGCGATCCGCTCCAAAACTTATTGAAGCGATCGCACCGTTCTTTTTCAAAGCCTCTTCGTCATCGCTATGCCAGGTCATTCCTTCTTGACCGCTATGATACAGATTAAGTAGGCAAGAGTTAAATGTTTCGCCTGACTTTTTCTCAATTAATTCTTTTACTTCTAGAAGTTCTTTGGTCCAAGGCAAAGCAGATTTAGTGGTCTTTGAATAGGTGTAATCGAACGGTTTGTCGCCATACCATGCTACTTTTCGCTTTGTAATTATCAATTTCCCGAAAATTATTGCCTTGTCGTTTTCCCATTGGATGTTCTTGAACAATTGTTCGAAGTATTCCTGGGATTTTTTAGTGTTAAGAATTGGACCGTAATAATTTACTTCTCCATCCTCCGGCAATATGTTTGGTATGGTATCGCTGTTAAATAAGTCCATCATTCATCCAACTTTTAAATTTCATTGATTTTTCCCTGCTAAATATAACGTTACCATCAAATTCAGGTAAGAGCTCTAATTTTAATTTCAAGCGAGCTTGATCAAAGTTGCTTGTACAAAAAAAACCAACCCTAAAAGGATTGGTTTTCATCTTTTTGGGTGGAAGACGGGATTCGAACCCGCGACCCTCGGTACCACAAACCGATGC
>CAJVYC010000022.1 GCA_913009205.1 uncultured Fluviicola sp.
TACATCTTTTCCGGTATAACCTATGCCCAGTGGGGTTGATCCGGCATGAACGTCATCTACGAAATGGTGCATTCTGGAAGAATCTGAAAGGGCAACAGGAGGGGCATATTCAAAATAGTAGTCATCCAATGAACCATTTTTTACATGATCATCAATCCATCGAGGTGACGCAGTAATAAAAAGCCACGAACTTGAAGAGAACTTTATAGTAACTCCTTCTTTTTCTAGCAGAGAGATATTACTTGAGTTATTGGGCACGCAAAATACGGTTGGATCATCAGGGGCATTTTCTAAGAGTGTATTAAAGCCAAACTTCTGGCTAAAACTGAATCCTGTTAAACTTATAAATAGGAACGCAATAGAAAATCGAAGTAGAGTTGATGCCATTTGTCAGTGTTTTATACCATATAGATGTAAATATAAACCGAAAGGTCAATTTTTGAAAGTAAATGATCAGATTAATTCTATTTTTACAAACCAATAAATTACTGTTTAAACTTTAAAACATGAATAAAATCATTATCAGGTTGTCTCTGAGTGTTTTTGCACTTGTATTTACAACTGCAACTTATGCACAAGGAGAGTCAATTTCTAAAAAGGCAAATCCCAAAGAAGAAACTGTTGAGAAAGACGTTCTTAACTGGTACAATGGTACTGGAACTGGAATGCAAACAGAGAAGGCATACGGAATGCTTAAGAAAAGAACAACTAAAACTGTAATCGTTGCGATTGTAGATTCAGGAATGGACATTGAACACGCAGACCTTCAAGGTAAAATTTGGACAAACCCAAATGAAATAGCTGGAAACGGAATTGATGATGACAAGAATGGATATATCGATGATATTCACGGATGGAATTTCTTAGGAAATGCAAACGGAGATAACGCTAACGATATTCGTTTAGAAGTTACTCGTATCTATGCTGAATTAGATAAGAAATATGGTAAGAGTTCTGTAACAATTTATTCTGAGGAAAATCAAGTAGAATATGCTTTGTATTTAGAGGTAAAAGAAAAGGTTGAATCAACACGTACCAAGAGCGCGAGGGCATTGGCTTACTATAAACAAATGATGGATAATGTTCCAGATGCTGAACAATTAAGATATAAAGGAGCCGTTGATTATTTTGAAACTCAATTGAATATTCATTACAATCCTGATCATGATGGACGTTCTGTAATTGGAGATAATCCAAATGATTTTACTGATAAGAGTTACGGAAACAATGACGTTGAAGGTCCTGATGCATTTCACGGAACTCATGTAGGAGGTATAGTTGGTGCAACTCGTGGAAACGGAATTGGTGGTGACGGTGTTGCTAACGATGTTCAATTAATGTCAGTTAGAGCGGTACCAAATGGAGATGAGTATGATAAAGATATTGCTTTGGCAATTCGTTATGCTGTTGATAACGGTGCATCTGTTATCAACATGTCTTTCGGCAAAGCTTATTCACCGCATGCTGAAGAAGTTTACGCTGCATTCAAGTATGCTGATTCTAAAGGTGTTTTATTAGTACATGCTGCTGGAAATGATGCTAAGGATATTGATGAGGAGCCTAACTTCCCGACTTCAATGTACGATTTTCAAGAAGCTAAATTGGATCACTTTCTTACTATTGGAGCAAGTACTCGTTTCGGAAGTGAAGTACCAAACATTGACGTTCAAAAGAAATCAAAAGGAGATCCTGCGAAAATGGCAAAATTGAATATGAAGAATCAATTTGCTGGAAATGACTTAGCTGCTGGATTTTCTAACTACGGTATTACTGGAGTAGATGTATTTGCACCTGGGTTTGAGATTTATAATTCAGTTCCTCAAAGTGATTATGCTGCTATCGCAGGTACATCAATGGCTTGTCCAATGGTTGCCGGTTGTGCTGCTTTCTTGAAATCATACTTCCCGAATATGACTATGAAAGAAATTAAAGATGTTTTATTAGAAACAGCTACAGTTTACACAGGTCAATCTGTTGTTAAGCCAGGTGGTGTTTCTCGTGACCCAAATAAAGAATCAGCGACTATGGATTTCGGAAACCTTTCAGTTACAGGTGGAGTGATCAACTTAGCTGCTGCAACAAAAGCTTGTTTGGCGAAAGAAAAATAAAAGAATAATTTATTAGATTTAAGGCCTTCTCATCATTGGAAGGCCTTTTTTTTTGATTATTATGAAACAAATCATTTTATTCTCGCTCCTCCTTTCAACACTGTCAGCGACGAGGCAAGACCCAAAGATTGAATTAGATGAATTCATGGATGATTGGCATGCGGCAGCTGGTCAAGCGAATTACGACGACTATTTCGGGCCAATGGATGAATCCTTTGTCTTTTTAGGGACGGCGCCAGGTGAGCGTTGGAGCAAAGCGGATTTCTCTAAATTCAGTAAACCTTACTTTGATGCGGGAAAAGCTTGGGATTTCAAAGCATCCAATAGAACATGGAACTTTTCGAAAAATAAGAAAATAGCTTGGTTCGATGAAGACCTAGATACTTGGATGGAGGGCTGTCGCGGAAGCGGAATCTTGCAAAAGAAAAAGGGTAATTGGGCTATAGTTTATTACAATTTAACCGTTCTTGTCGAAAATGAAAAGATCAAGGAGTTTATAGAATTGCGAAAAGAAGAGATTTAGGAGAAGTAAGGTGATTTAATTCAAGGAACAAATACAAAAACTGAATTAACGAACAAGTGTAATCCAACCGTGAATCTCCTGAATAGGTTCATTTTCAAAAAGTGCCTTAACAGAATAGAAGTAAGTCCCGTCAGAAACCGGAGTCCCATTTAATGATGTCCCATCCCATGCAATACTAGAGTCGAATGATTTAAAAACCAACTCTCCCCAGCGATTTATAACATAAGCTTCTATAGGGACGTTACAATCTGTGGTAAAGTCGAGTAATTCATTTACTCCATCGCCGTTTGGAGTAAAAGTGTTTGATGATTTCAGCACGCATACTTCAGGCTCCGGAATTGGCTCGCCAGGAGGAAGAGGAGTATCATATCCAAAACAAGCGTCAGAAAGTTTAGTCGTAAAAATATCTTTTCCTTTATTTATTATTTGTTGTGATCCTTCGAAAGTAATTGTGTCTTCAAAATAACCAACGACATAGACATTACAATCATCATCAACATCAATTCCGTTTCCTCTGTCGTGTTGTGAAGATCCTCCTTGTTTTACCCATCTCCATACTCCTAAAGTATCAATACCAGCAATAAAAACCTGGACACTGTCTCCATTTGAATCAATTTCATTCACACCGAAATTAGCTTCACTGCTGTATTGTCCTGTTACAAATATATTTCCGTTTAAATTAGCTGCTATTGAATTGGCACGATCACTTCCTTTCTTAGACCCTGCTTTATTTGCCCAGCTCCATGAGCCATCTTTCGATAGTTTTGCCACAAAAATATCGCGTCCTCCAGGACCACCATAGTTGTCCAAAAACTGAGGTCCAAAGTAACAAATGTCTCGAAATTCGCCAGCAACATACATAAAACCATCATGACCATCTACAATAGCATTTCCCCGATCTGATCTAACGCCTCCAGCTTGCACTGCCCATTGAAAAATTCCTGTAGAGGCGTATTTTATAACATATATGTCAATTTCACCGTCGCTAGTAAGATTGATGCCCCCAAAGTTTTTTGTACCATTAAAGCCTCCTGTAACGTAGATGTTGTCTTCATCATCAACACCAATTCCATTGTCTCTGTGGTCTACAATTCCTTGAAAAGTTTGAACCCACTGCCAATTTCCGTCATTCGAAAGTTTAGCAACAAATGCTAAGGTATCTTCAGGTGCCATGTCAATCATAATTCCATCAAAAGTAGCAGGAGTGTTTATTGGACCAGAATTTGATAAGAAACCTGTAACGTAAATATTCCCTTGACTATCAGAAGCTAAATCAAGTCCATGATCGTCGTTGTAAGGAAATCCAAAATTTTCATCGACACCAGCATTTTTCATCCAAATCACATTTCCTCCAGTGTCTATTTTAGTGACAAAAATCTGATCTGTATACGAGGTAGAATTATAAACAGTAAGAGGTCCGAATTCTAGGCCACCCCAGCAGGTGCCTGTTACATAGACATTTCCCATTGGATCAAGGCATAATCCAAGCCCACGATCGTCATAATAGTTAAGCCCATTTACAACCCAAAGATAGTTTCCATTGGGATCCATTTTCGCAACGAATACTTCTTTACTGCTATCATAAGAGTAACCCGTATTTAATGGACCAAAATCAGCTTCTTCGTTATAATAGCCTGTAATGAATGTATTGCCATCACCGTCAACTGCTATCGTTGTTCCTTTATCAGATTTTAAACCACCTGCGGTTGAAATCCATTCAAAATTTTGAGCGAATAAAGAGGCACTTATGCAAAGATAAAAGAGTATGGTGCAATTACGAATCATGAAGTTGAGTTTGTTAGGAACTAAGACGTATAAAAATAGAAAAGGGTTGCATTAAATATATACTTTCACAATCATGAAAGTAACAATAGAAATAAGTAATTATCCCTTATCAGAAGATTACGAGCCAAAAATATTAGACTTTATTAACAGATGTCAAGCTCATGGAATGAGAACAAAAGTTAATGCAACTGCTACTCATATTCAAGGTGATTATGAGACAGTTATGAATCTTGTTCAAGAAGAAGTTAAAACAAGCTTCGAGAAATACGGACAGATGATTTTTGTGCTTAAAGTTCTAAAAGGAGAGTTGGATTTGGACTTTAGTATTTGAGAGCGACAATTTAACATTGTAAAAAAGCCTCCTGACAATTGCAAGGAGGCTTTATTTTTTTTGAGATCAAGTCCCTATTTCTTCCCTGTATTCTTGCGTTGTTCGGCTTGCTTTTTCTGCATTTCCTCCAGTCGCACTTGAAATTTAGACTTTCCTTTTGACTTGCCTGACCCACCTTTAGCAGATGCTGCAGCTTTACGAGCAGCCATTTTTGATTTCAATTTTTCTTCATCAACGAAGAACTTCTTAATCATTAACATTATTAAAATCGATGCCAATGTCGAGATGAAGTAATAATAACTTAATCCAGAAGAGTAGTTGTTGAAGAAGAAGATCATCATAATAGGGAAGAAGTACATGATCACTTTCATGTTTGGCATTCCCGGAGTAGACGGCGTCTGCATGTTACTACTGTTGATGTGCGTGTAGATCAACGTTGTTCCAGCCATCAATAATGTAAATAAACTTACGTGACTTCCATAAAACCAGATGTCAACGGGTAAATCAAGAATAGAATCAAAAGAAGATAAATCTTCTGCCCACAAGAATGATTTTTGTCTCAGGTCAAATGTTGCCGGTAAGAAACGGAAGATGGCCAGTAGAATCGGCATCTGTATCAGCATGGGGACACAGCCCGATAGTGGACTGGCGCCGGATTCTCGATAGAGTGCCATTGTTTCCATTTGCTTTTTCATTGCATCATCCTTCTCTGGATACTTCTTAGCAAGCACTTCCATTTCAGGCTTCAAGATTCTCATCTTCGCCGAAGAAGTATACATTTTCCATTGAACGGGCATCAAAAGACCCTTGATAATCATTGTTAAAAACAAGATCACCAATCCCATACTCAAACCTGTTGATTTAAGAATATTGAACAAAGGTTGAATTGCGTAAAGATTCATCCATCTGAAGATTCCCCATCCATAGTTCAATACGTTATCATACCCTGCATTGTAAGAATTTAAGGTGTTGTAGTCATTTGGTCCAAAATACCAGTTCATACTTACCGCAGCATCATCAACGTTGTTCAAGTCCAAGCTCAAAGAAGTTGAGAAGTCTTTCAGGTTCGTCCATTCTCTTTCATCGTCTTTGTCGTAGTTTTTCGTCTTAAATTTTGATCCAGATTTTCCAAAAGGTATTTTTGGCTGAATAAATGAAGAGAAGTAGCTTTGTTTGAAACTCACCCATTCAACTTTGTCTTCAGCTTCTTCGTAATCATTGGTTGCTTCACTTAAGTAAGAAAATCCTTCTTCTTTGTAATTGAAACAAACAGTAGAAACTCTTCGTTGCTCACTGAACAAACGTTCTGTTTTTCTAAAGGCCGCTTTCCAGTTAAACATTACATTTTTAGGAGAAGCTTCACCGCCGAATCCACGAATTTTAATATCGTAGTCCAAATCGTAAGCATTTTCTTTTAATTGGTAAATGAACTGAATGTTTCTTTTGTCTTTTCCTTTGTATTCGAATACAATTCTTTTGTTTTGGATGTGCTCTTTAACACTAAACTCAAGGTATTCCGTATTTAGTTTTTTTCCGTTGATTGGAATTGTAATTCCGTTAGAAGCATCACCATTTTGGAAAAGCTCCAAAGCGATATTCTTCTTTTTGTTAGTGTAGTTTTTATAGGACTCATGACCTGGTAAACGAACAGCAGCAACCATTCCACCTTTAATACTAAAATCTATTTCAAGTTTTTTAGTTTTAAGAGTGATTATACTGTCTTTAATTACCCTAATGACTTTTCTCGTCTCAGGCTTTTCAGGGTTTGTGTCAGAGTTAGATGAAACAACAGGGGTTTCAATACGCGTCATCATCGTATCTTGACCAGTTACTGTATCATTGTAAGAGTATAAATAATCTTCATAGATTTGATCTCCTTGGCTATCAAGATTCGGAACCCAGTTCCCTTTGACCTCTTGCTTTTCTTCTTCTTGTTTATCGGCCTGTTTGTTCTTTTTCTGCTTTTTAGCTTCAGCAGCCTGCGCCGCGGCTTGCTCTTTCTTAGCTTCTGCTTTTATCTCCTCTTGAGAAGGTTGCTTTAAGTAAGTGAAAACAGAGAGGATAATCCCGATTATAACGAGTCCGGTTATGGTATTTTTGTCCATTTTATTATTTAACTAGTGTACTATTTACTTTTTTATTATCAATTACTGCTTTTACAAAAGCAACAAAGAGTGGGTGCGGATTTGCCACTGTACTCTTATATTCCGGGTGGAATTGAGTTCCGACAAACCAAGGATGGTCTTCAATTTCTACTACTTCAACCAAACCAGTCTCCGGGTTCTTTCCTGTAGCCTTCATTCCATGCGCTTCAAAATCTGCCAAAAATGCATTATTGAATTCATAACGATGTCTGTGGCGCTCAGAAATTTTATCTGTTCCATAGGCTTTTGAAACTTTAGACCCTGTTATTAAACGACAGTCATAAGCACCAAGGCGCATCGTTCCACCTTTGTTTGAAACTTCTTTCTGATCACTCATAATATCAATCACTGGAGATTTACAATCTTCAACAATTTCGGTAGTATGTGCCTCTTTTAAACCAAGAACGTTCCTTGCGAATTCAATAACCGCACATTGCATTCCAAGACAGATTCCTAAGAATGGCACCTTGTTTTCTCTTGCAAAACGAACAGTTTCAATTTTTCCAGAGATGCCTCTCGATCCAAAACCAGGAGCGACAAGAATTCCGTCCAATCCAGACAAAATTTCTTCGGATGTACTGGACGTAAATTCTTCAGAGTGAATCCATTTTACGTTTACTTTTACTTCATTAGCTGCACCAGCGTGAATGAATGATTCGCTAATTGATTTGTAAGAATCTTTTAGCTCAACATATTTACCTACTAATCCAATTGAAACTTCTGATTTCGGATTTTTTAAACGGGATAAAAATTCCTTCCATTGTGCTAAGTCTGGAGTAGATTTAGCGGAAAGGTTTAATTTTTCAAGAACGATTTTATCCAATTCTTCCGCTTGCATTAGCAAAGGAACATCGTAAATTGTAGAAGCGTCGCGCGATTCAATAACAGCATTCATACTGACGTTACAGAATTTGGCGATTTTTCTTCTAAGGTTTAATGCCAATTCGTGCTCTGTTCTACAACAAAGAATATCAGGTTGAACCCCTAATTCTAACAATTGCTTAACCGAGTGTTGCGTTGGTTTTGTTTTTAACTCACCAGCTGCAGCAAGATAAGGAACCAATGTTAAGTGAATAACGATACAATCGTCGTCGAACTCCCATTTCATCTGACGAACAGCTTCAACGTATGGAAGTGATTCAATATCACCAACTGTGCCGCCGATTTCCGTAATCACAATATCGTAATCGCCACTCTTTCCGAGGATTTGAATGCGTTCCTTAATTTCATTTGTAATGTGAGGAATAACTTGAACTGTTTTTCCTAAAAATTCACCGCGACGTTCTTTTTGAATAACAGACTGGTAAATCTTTCCTGTTGTCACATTGTTCGCCTGAGACGTAGGAACATTTAAAAAACGTTCGTAGTGTCCCAAATCCAAATCTGTTTCGGCACCATCATCCGTTACGAAGCACTCTCCATGCTCATAAGGATTTAAAGTACCCGGATCAATATTGATATAAGGATCTAGTTTTTGGATAGTTGCTGAATATCCCCTTGCTTGAAGGAGCTTCGCTAAAGACGCCGAAATGATACCCTTACCAAGAGAAGATGCTACACCTCCTGTTACGAATACATACTTTGTGGAATTGGACATAATATTAAGATGTAACTTCGGGATGCAAAGTTAGGAGATTCCTACTAGTTACCTCCCTAAAATGCGCATTATTTTTCACGGGGGACTAACATCTTTTAAAAATTGACTTTTTTTAAAAGATGTTTCGAGTCCATGCCGACTGCAAATGAAACAATAAATCGAATAAAATAGAGTTTAATAGCTATGAAAATTATACTGCTGCTCTTCGTTTCAACACTGTCAATAAAGGCATTTTCCCAAAGTTGGAATCAAATTACTGATTTCCCTGGCCCATCTAGAGATGACGGAGTATCCTTTAGGATATACCCGAATCAAACTATTTGTGGATCAGGAAGAGATGCAGGGTTTAATGTGACGTCTGATTTTTATGTATTTGATCTAGGTCAAGAAACATGGGACTCAAGAGCTTCACTTCCAGATTCTTGTGTGAGGCAGTATGCGACATCTTTTTCTACTGGATTTAATGGTACCGGATTTGTTTTTGGGGGAGTTAATGGTGCAGGAGTCGAACTTAATGACCTTTGGCGATTTGGAGCTACTCCATGGGGGAGTGGTGGATGGATCAATTTTCAAAGTTTGCCTTCAGTTGGGAGAAGTGGAAGTTCAAGTTTTATGATTGGCCCCTATAAAGCTTATATCATTGGAGGAAAAAATCAAAGTGTTACTACCGAAACTGAAGTTTGGGAATATGAAATAACTAATGATAGTTGGACACAAAAGAATGACCTTCCTTTTTCTGGAATCTGGCGTGGAGTTTCTTTTGTAGACGATACCACAGGTTATATAGGCTTAGGAATTGATAGTGCTGGAGTCGCAAATAGTGATTTTTACCGTTATCTGCCGACTACAGATCAATGGGAGTTGATTCCACAATTATCTATGAGCGCTCGTTCCTATGTCAGTCATGCTCAAATTGGAGATGGCGTTTATTTGTACGGTGGGGCAGATTCTTTGGGAAATTACCTCAATACTTTTGAGCGAATCAATTTACCAAGTCTAACAATCGACATTCTTACTCCTTTCCCTGCAGAAGCAAGAAAAGGAACAATGGCCTTCGCATCTAATGATGACTTATATATTACCACTGGAGTTACAGCGACAAATAGATTGAGTGAAACTTGGGTTGCTGCACATGTTATAGGATTAGACGATTTGGATGAAAGTTACATTCAAGTATTTCAAAGTGGGAATGAATTGGAAATCAAAACCGATCAAGATATAAGAAGCATTGAAATCATTTCAATGGATGGGCGAACGGTGAAATCAAAAAGAAATGAGGCCAATAGAAGGATTAGTATCCGAGATGTTGAATCTGGTGTTTACCTATGGCACATTTTAAGTGAAGGTGGAAGACGTTTTAGTGGAAGAATTTTCGTCAACTAATAACTCATATTTCACAACGCATAATTGAAAATTAATTACTCCAATTATCGTTCATTCCAAATTGAATAAATGGTTTTGCCGGACGAACTTGATCTGTATCAAAAACAAGGTTTCCGTCTTTGTCTTGTCTAGGGTAGTGCGGTGCTGATCTTCCAACGAATCTGCCTGAATCATGAATGAGTCTGTTTTGGACTATGTGCCGGGCCTGCTCGCTGTCAAATCCAAGTCTTAAAGAAACATCTTGGCCGTAAGGTAAATTGTAGATGGCACTTCCATAAACGTTGCCATGGGTGGTTTTTCCAAACGGATTTTTCGTAATGTCTTTGAATCCAGCTGGGACTCCTTCAAGTGGTGTTCTTTGCCATTCTGATTGTTGTGAATCTCCAGTCCAAAGGTTAATTCCTGATCCAAATTTAAAATCATTGTATAAATAGGAAACGTAAAAATGCCCGGTTCTGAAGCGGTCCATTGCCCGTCCTCCAAAAACATCATTCTCGTGGTAGATTGAAACGTCTTTTATATGAAATCCAAAGCCACCCGAAGTTTGGGATGTTCCCTTGTTGTCAAAATAAAGAAGGTAATTAAATCCAATTCCGTAGTCATAAGCCGTTTGATGACTCAGTCCGTCCAATTGAAAATCAACTTTACTGGTTCTTTTTCCAGCCAACAAAACCAACCCAAGTGCATTCCTGTTTTCCCAAAAATACTTTCTTCCGCCATAACTGGAATGATGTAAATAGAATGTTGAGCCCGCATTGACTTGAATGAAGTAATCCGTATAATACCCTTTGATATTGATTCCTATAGAGTTAACATGTGATCCAAAATTGACTATCAATCCGACTGTTCCGCCAACGTGATCTTTGAAATACGTTTGGCCGACCGAAAGAAACGGGAACACTAAAAAGAAGAGCAAGGTGAAACGCATGTCGCAAAGATGTCAAAAAACATTCCAAGTTGATATTATTCCATGTAGCATTGATAATATCCTATTATCCTAAAGAAGGTAATTAACCACTCAATAATTATAGATTTGCAGTGTGTTAACTGCAAAGAAATTTTATTGGCCTGCGCAACTCTTCGGATGGACAGCTTATTGTTCTTTGCTTACTTTATCTGTATATACAAATAGCCCAGAGAAAGTTACGTCATTGTTCATCATGAATATTCTATCATTGATTCTGTCTGGAATATTGATCACACATATCCAAAGAGTCATTATTATTAAAATGGGCTGGCTTGAATTGCGTCTTCCGCGTTTACTGCCAAGATTGATTTTTTCATCCTTTGTTTCCTCAATTTTTATTGCAGGAATTGATGTAGGCACAGATTATTTATCTGGATTTATTGGTGGGGAAGATCCTAAGAATGAAATATCAGCAATTATCGTAACAATATTTGCCGTACTCGTTTTGGTGCTGTTTTGGAATGCTATATATTTTACATATCACTTCTTCCAGAAATCCAGAAAACAGGAAATTTCAAATTTAGAACTTGCGGCAAGTAATAAGGAAAGTGAATTGAAGAATTTGAGATCGCAATTGAATCCACACTTCTTATTTAATTCATTGAACAGTATTCGTGCATTGATTGATATTGAACCAAGGAAGGCGAAAATATCAATTACGACCCTCTCCAATTTACTTCGACAATCCTTAATTTTAGGAAAAGAGAATTTGGTCAAACTCGAAAGCGAACTTTCGATTGCAAAAAGTTATTTAGATCTTGAAAAAATTCGATTTGAAGAGCGATTAGATGTGGATTGGGAGATTGATGAGGAATTGGAAAATTTTGAAATTCCGCCTTTCGCAATGCAAATGATGGTTGAAAATGCTATTAAACATGGGATTTCCAATTTGAGAGAAGGAGGCGTTGTCAAAATTAGAGCTTACAGAGAATCCAATACTGTTTTCTTGGAAGTTGTAAATTCGGGCGATTTAAAGGATGTGGTTGATTTAGGTGTTGGTATTCAGAATATTAAACAACGATTGGCATTACAATATGGTGACGCAGCTTCATTCAGTATAAAAGAAGTTGACGGTTATGTTTACGCAAAAATGAGCTTTAAAAATGAAGTTATTTAAAACTGTTATAATTGATGATGAGCGATTGGCTAGAGAGGAATTGAAGTCTATCTTAAGCGAGTATCCTGAAGTTGAGATTATTGCTGAAGCCAAAAATGGTGATGAAGGAATTGAAATCATTGAAAGCATGAAACCGGATTTGGTTTTCCTTGATGTGAATATGCCAGGGATGACTGGTTTTGAAATGCTTAAAAAATTAGAGGAAATTCCTTATGTTATTTTTGTGACGGCCTACGATGAATATGCCCTGAAAGCTTTTGAGGTAAGGGCTCTCGATTATATTCTGAAGCCAATTGACCCAGAAAGGCTTGGTGAGTCTATGGATAAATTGAAAATAGAAGACGATCACGAATTTGAATCGTCGACTTCATCGAAAATAGCTCGGAAAGAACGCCAGTTAACCGTTAAGGATAGGGTGTTTATTAAGGACGGGGAAAAGTGTTATTTCGTTCAATTGTCTGAAGTTCGAATGTTGGAATCTGATGGGAATTATGTAAAAGTCTACTTTGGAAAGAACCGACCATTGATTTTAAGATCGTTGAATAGCTTCGAAGAACGTCTGGATCCGGAGCATTTCTTTAGAGCCAATCGAAAGTTCATCATTAATTTAGATTGGATCAAAAACATTGAAAATTGGTTCAATGGCGGATTACAAATAGAACTGAAAGGAGAACAAGAAGGAGTCATAAAAGGAGGGGAGAAGGTCGATATTTCCCGCCGTCAAGCGATTCGCTTCAAAGAAATGCTTTCGTTGTAAGTGGGCTACTTCTAATCTTTATCGTTTTCAATTAAATAAACACCTGATTCTTCAAGTTTTACTAATCTCAATCTGTAAAGGTTCCCAATTGCTTGCTTGAATGTTTTTTTGCTCATACCAACAGCTTCACGAATTTCATCTGGTGCACTTTTATCAGTCAACGGAATGTATTTCTTTGCCCTAAGAATTTCCATCAATTCTCCTGCTGAACCCGCAATTTTATCTCTAGCTGTTAAGTCCAAGCGCACATCAAGTTTACCATCCTCTCGAACTTTCACAACATAACCTTTGGTATGCTCACCTCGTTTTAAATTTCTTGAAATATCGTTTTTGAAAATTAAACCGGAGTAAATACCTTCAACAATAACCTTGACACCTAAATCTGTCGTATCACAAATCATAATATCTACAAACTCTTCAGGGTCATAGTTTTCTTGGCATTCGTCAAGAAACTTATTGACTTTGGCAGAGCCATACAAACGATCTGTCGATTCGTCTAGATCCAAATAAATTAAATAATAGCGTTCTTCTTCGAACTTCAAGTTTTGTTCTTTGAAAGGAACCATCAGGTCTTTTTCAAGTCCCCAATCCACGAAAGCACCATAAAAATTGACCTCTTTAACTTTCAAGTAGGCAAATTTGTGCATTTCAATATATGGACGTTCAGTTGTAGCGACTGCGCGATCCTCAGAATCTCTGTAGACAAAGACTTTGACAAAATCGTCAATTTCTAAGCCTTCTGTTAAATATTTATTTGGTAAAAGGACATCGTTGTCATTTTCGTCAGCAAGATAAGCTCCAACGGATGTGAACCGCAGTATTTTTAGCTCGTTAATCTCTCCTATGTTCATTTATTATCAGAAATAAAGCGATGATGCTAATTTAGAATTTACGATCAAAAACGGTAACGCTTCTTTGTTCATCATCAAGTTTGGTGCAAAGCTATCAAATTGTGGGAGAAGACTCTCAGTATGATAAGCAATTGCTATCATTCCACCGTCATTATTTTTCACATGCTCGATAATTCGCTTTCCGTAATTGCCTTTTTTAACCATATGCACTTCAGCTTCGTTCTTGCGTTCCTCGTAAGAATCTTTTACAATTGAAATTCGATTTACAATTCGTTGATTTAGGATTTGATCCGATTGCTTTTCTGCCAATACGTGAACTTTTGCTTTTAGCATGTGTGCCATATCACCAGCAATATGGATGATTTGCATGCTTTCCTTTGTTAAATCTATCGGTACAATAACGTTCTTGATTTCTTCAACTTTCGTCTCCTTCTGAACAATCAAGAAAGGGCACTCCGCACTTGTCACAACTTTCATTGCATAACTACCTGTTAAGCTTTGTAATCCACGTTTACCGTGTGTTCCCATGATTATTAATTGTGCGTGTTTTTCTTTGGCAATCTTTCCAATATCAGTAAAAATATTACCTACATGAGTAAGGGTAGTAATATCAACTCCAATTGGTGCTTTGATCGTTTCTTTGAGGTCATCCAGCTTTTTCTTCATAACTATCCCCTCCGTTTTGTCCGGAGCCAAATGAAGAAGTAAAATTTCTGTATCAACATGCTTCCCTAAAAAAAGTGCATATTCTAAGGCTTTTTGGCTTACTGGAGTAAAATCGTAGGGTACGATATAAAGGTTCTTGCTCATGATTCCGATGATTTGCTTATAAAGTAATTTTGAAAATACAAAATATTTAACCACCGAAAGAACAAAATGATTAAACCGTAGGTATATTTTAATATTTAATTGAAACAAGTTACTATTTCGTTGTCAACAATTTAGACTTTCATAGAATGGGCCTAGCTCTTTCTATTTCGCCTCCGATTTTCTCGTTTCAATTTGCGCGCAGCTTTCTTGCTTTTGTCAAATGAAGATAAGGCGTTTGGGTCACGTTTGTCGCGTTTGTTAATTCGAGAATCGAGCTCATTTGGCTGCTTAATTGTTTTTTTGGATTCAATCTCTTGCTCTTCTGGAGTAACTGCAACATGAGCAGTACCGCCTCCTGGCGCGTTTACATCATCAGGCGTTAACCATTCGCTTTCAATTTCACGTCTTTCGAGTTCACCCGTTTCGTTGTTTAGAACTACAACCGATTGATCTTCACCTTCAGTCCTGTTAACACCAATAACATCTTCTTTGAGAACCCATTTGTTGTCCTCGTATGTAAATGAATCATATGACAAATCAGGAACGTAATAAGATCTGAAACCTTTTAAAGAAGGGGATTCAGGAGATAGGTGGTCCATCATTATACGAGAACGATTGTCTTCATAATTAATGTACATATTTACTTTTTTCGAGTGCTCATAGAAAACTCTGTATTGCGTTGTCTTTCTAATTTTAAACACTGGACTCCCCAATTTGACATTTGAACCAGAAAAATACATCACATCCAACAACTTCACTTGGCTTAAAGAAGAATTGTGATCCCAGCCAATCAAAGTATACATTGTGCGCGAACCTTTTTGAATGGGTATGATCTTGTAATAAAGAGCGCCATACCAATTGTCTTGAGTAACCATTTCTGTTGGTTGAGATGGCATTCCGAAGGATATATCTTTCAACTCAGTATGTAAATACTTTTTCTTATTGAACCGGAGAACATAACAATAGTATTCGTGACTCAAATCATCGAGCTCAATATTCCAGTTGACTATTCGAACTAAATTGTCTGGACTGTCAATAACGCCAACTGTTTGAAGCTTCGTGAATTTGTAGTCGAAAGCACCTTGGATTTCCACAAATGATTCGAGTTCGGCCTTGAAGTCGCGGTTTCGCTCTTTCCTTTCGTCGTTGTTTTTAGCATCACGAAGATTCGTCAATAAACTGTCGAGTCTATCTTCTCTTTCTTCTAGGTTTCCACCTGTTTGTGATGCTGCAGTAAAACTGAGTAAAACGATCGATATGGAACTTAATAACTTCATACTGCTTGTAACGAATATATAACTAATTTGTTACGAGGTTTAGCCCCTTATATATGTTAACTCGAACTAATTAACGTTTAAATAATAAAAAATTATGCCAGAATTAATAAGCTGTAATTGATTTTAACATCTTTGGAAATGAGAGGTTTATAAACCTTTTAATTTGGAAATCGTCTCAGAAGGATTGCTAGATCTAAAAACAAAACTACCCGCAACAAGCGCCGAAGCTCCTGCATCAACAAGTTGTTTTCCAGTCTCTAAATTAACACCTCCATCGACTTCAATGATTGCTTTACTTCCTGTTTGCTCAATTAACAATTTCGTCTGAGCTACTTTGTTGATTGCATTTTGAATGAACTTTTGCCCACCAAAACCAGGGTTTACTGACATTATTAAAACCAAGTCTAAATCTTCAATTACATTGTTCAAAACCTCTACGTTTGTGTGAGGATTCAATGCAACACCTGCTTTCATTCCATGTGATTTTATCAATTGAATGGTTCTGTGCAAGTGGGTACAAGCCTCATAATGAACCGTCAAAATATCAGCGCCAGCATTTGCAAATTCCTCCACATATTGATCAGGATTTACGATCATTAAGTGAACGTCAATCGTTTTCGTTGCGTGCTTAGTGATGGCCTTTAAAACTGGAAATCCGAAAGAAATATTTGGAACAAAAACACCATCCATTACATCGATATGAAACCAATCTGCTTCCGATTGATTGATCATTTCGATATCTCTCTGAACGTTTGCGAAATCGCATGATAAAACTGAAGGTGAAATTATCGGCATATTTTTTTTTGAACAAATCTACCGATTTTTTGTGTTTTACTCACGCATTATTCTAAGGTATTCTTCATCTCTTCCGTAGATGTCTATGTAGGTTACCATTCGTTCATCGACACGGGCAACAGTTACATAGTCAATGTAAATAGGAACTCTTTCAAGCAATCCAACTTCAATGTTCGTAGAACGCTCTAGTAGACTGTCTAACGTGTCCGAAATCACATCATTCCTTCTGTATGGAATCGAATCAAAATCGAGAATTGCTTTGGCTAAAGCAATAGGGTTTTGAGTCCTCATGCATCCATGGGAATAGGCTCTTACATCTGCTCCAAACAAACCTTTGCTGGGCGTGTCATGGAAGTAAACACTGTGTTCGTTGTAGAAGTCAAATTTGATAACTCCAAGGCTATTTCTCGGGCCAGGTTGCTGCTGAATTCGATATGGAAATGCATTTTGTCGAATCGATTTCCAGTCAACCGTTAACGGATCAACTTCTTCGCCTTTTTTTAACAGTTTATAATCATGCAATGCCAAATATCCTGAATCTCGCTTAAGAGCGGGAAGGATTTCCTTACTGGAAATAGAGTAGGGCACGTTCCAATAAGGGTAAACGACAATCTTTCTAAGATTAGACTCCAATTCAGGCGTCTGATTCACGAATTTTCCAACGACGATGTTGTGATCGCTTTGAACGATATCGTTAACCACAAACCGAAGTTTGTATTCTGGAATATTGATTCGAATGTATTTCTCAGGATATTTGCGTTGAGATCGGATTTTGTCCAAAGCTAAAATCGAACGTTCTACTTTGCGGACAGTGCTTTCGTTTAATGCTTGCGAAGTATATTTACCAATAACTCCATCAGGCTTTAATCCATTGTGTTCTTGAAAGACTGTTAGTGCTTCTGTAACGCCTAAACTGTCCTCAACTCCAGCTTTCAAGTATCCTTTAGATACTAGTGCAATTTGAGCCTTTTTAATAGCCATTGTTGTATCGTACTTAATGGATCGAACATCAAAGGTCGATGTGTCCATTGGGTAAGTATCAGTAAATTCAATCAAGCCTTGACAAATAACCCTATAATTGACATCCATTGGACCATACTTCATAAATTGCAGGCGAATATCTGTCGAATCATCAAAAATAAAAAGTTGGTCCAACTGTCCTGCCGAAGCAAAATTGACCTTCTTTTTCTTTTTTTCTTCATAATCTATGATCCCATTTTGCAAATCATTAATTGTTTGAGAAGCTGTTACAGTTAGCCACAATTCGTCTTGAATGAAATTTTCTGTCGCGCCGTATTTAATTCGGTTATGAGGAATTCCCAAAGCGAACGTATCTTGCAATGCTTTTTTTAGTTTTTCTCCTTCAACCGTTAATGCTGATATATCAATCCAACGAGGTTTGTAGCCTCTCTTTTTGTAATAACTCGATAAATAAGTCAACACTGATTTGTCAAGACCCATGGATTTAAGATAGTCTGCAGAAAGTGCTTTTTTAATTTTTTCGTCTACTGGAATATTTTGAAACTCAAATGATTGAATTTTTTCTACTGATTTTTCGTGCTCAGAGCAGCCAGAAATAACCATTAGTAGTATACCAAGTGTGAGGAGTGATTTCATAGTCAAATGTATTCAGAATTCGTTAAAATCATTAACTTTCCGTAGAAATGTCATCATAAGATAAGGTTTAAATGGAGTTTAATGTTCTAACTGTAATTATAATTATAACAATTATAGTTTCTATTAAAGGATTCAGTGACGGTGAATTAAAGGGGAGGTTAATGTACATTCCCTACGACGTCAAACATTACAATAATTATATTCGTGTTTTTGGGCACATATTAATTCATGCGGATTATGGTCATTTGGCCTTTAACATGTTCTCTCTTTACTTTTTGGGAGACATCTTTTTAAACGCGGAAGCATATACCTATGTTGGTATAACGGATTCACTAACTTCTGTATATGGATCAGTTAAGGGACAAGCGCATTTTTTAATTTTATATGTACTTGGAGGGCTTTTTGCAACCTTGATTCCTTATATTAGACACTATGATAATATAAGCTATAAGTCTCTGGGGGCTTCTGGGGCAGTTTCTGCAGTCATTTTCGCAGCGATATTGTGGAACCCAACTGTCGATTTGAACCTTTTATTCATCCCAATTGATATTCCAGCTTATGTTTTTGGACCGCTCTATTTGGCTTTTGAATTTTATCAAGACAAAAAAGGGAATACCGGTATAGCGCATGATGCTCATATTGGGGGAGCAATCTTCGGGATTGTTTATGTTTTAATTATTAATATTGATAAGGGGAAAGATTTCCTCGATATATTCATTTAAACTATGCTTTACGTAAATAGTAACGGAACCATATTAGAAAATGACGGACCAACAATCCAAGCGGGGAATCGTGGTCATTTGTATGGAGATGGCGTATTTGAAAGTATTCGAATAATACGCGGTAGACCCGTTAATCTTACCAATCATATTCTTCGCATGCTAGAAGGAGCAAAGATGATTAAGATGCGCGCTGCAAATTATTTAAATGAATCTTTTTTTGCAGATAAAATAAGCGAATTACTTCAGAAGTCTGGAATTACCGAAGCCGGAAGGTGCAGGATTTCTTTAGATAGAGCTATGGGAGGGTCTTATATACCAGAATCAAATGAAATTGAGTTTTTTATTGAAGTCTATCCAATGGAATCCAACAGCTTCAAATTGAACCAAAGAGGTTTAGAGGTTGATTTATTCGTTGATTTGAAGAAGTCGAAAAGTAAATTATCCAATTACAAGACAAAGAACGGTCTGATTTACATTCTCGCTGCCATTGCTGCCAAAGAAAAAAACTTAGATGATTATTTAATTTCGAACAGTCAAGGTGGCGTTTTGGAAAGTACATCGGCTAATTTATTTGTTGTAAGTAATGGCGTTTTATACACGCCTAGTCTTGAAGAGGGTTGTTTAGCTGGTACGATGCGAATGCAGGTAATTAATCTTGCGATCAAAAATGGTATTAAGGTGTATGAATGCAATGTTTTGCCTCAAAATTTACTTGTTGCAGATGAAATATTCTTAACGAATGCCATCAAAGGGATTGTTTGGGTGAGCGGCTTTCGAACGAAACGATACTTCAGCACAATAGCTAAGAAATTGATAGTCCTTCTAAACGAAAAATGGAAACCACAATTTTAATCGCATTAGACAATTGTTACTTTTTGTAGCGTTACTTGTATTCAACCAAGGATAATTCTAACAACAATTTTTTTACGTAAGATTATTTTGTAATTGGTTATGAATCCGTATTTAATCGGGAATTGAATGAACCAGCGCTCTTTCCATCCCGGAGAGAACGCTTTTTTTTAAATAGAATGGATGGAAAACAACGAAAATATATTGTAATAGGCGCAAACGTGGCAATTGTTCTAAAAAAGGATCAGCGCTCAGGTATGCTGACTGAAGGAAGTGTGAAAGACATTTTAACCAAGTCTTACTTTCATACGCATGGTATTAAAGTAAGGCTGGAGGACGGAAGTGTAGGTCGTGTAAAAGAAATTAAGGCGTGATAATAACTTACCATGGTAGATATGCCTGTTAAGTTATTATATTTGACAGAACAAAACAGAAATTAAACAATAAAGGTATGGGTAAGATTTTGGCATTTTCAGGTAGTAACAGTAAGAATTCTATTAATCAGAAATTGATTCGATTAACAAGTGAACTGATTGAAGAGCACGAAGTAGAAGTGATCGATCTTAGAGATTATGATGCTCCTTTGTATGGGATAGACTTAGAAATTGAAAATGGAATTCCCTCATCCATGAAGGCACTTAGCGAAAAAATGTCAGCTGTGGACGGTTACATCATTTCTACGCCAGAACACAATGGATCAATGAGCGCTTTGTTAAAGAATACAATTGATTGGCTGTCAAGATTTGAACAAAAAACATTTCAAAATAAACCAACAGTCTTTATGAGTGCATCTCAAGGGCCAAGGGGAGGAATTTCGGCCTTGAGCCATCTCGTTGATGTCATGCCTTATCGAGGAGCAGATGTTGTTGGTCATTATGCATTGGGAAGTTTCGGTGAGCATTACGTTGATGGTTCATTAGATGACGAATCACAAGTAAAGATTAAAGCTATAATTCGCAAATTGGAGGAAGTAATTTAGCAAACTATGAACAAAGTCGTAAATGAATACAGTAATGATGAAGTAATAGTTGTTTGGGATTCTGTAAAATGCAATCATTCTGCGTAATGAGTTGAAAATTTACCGATATTTTTAATGCTAAGAATAAACCTTGGATAGATATGAGTAAAGGAGAATCTGATGAGATAATGGCAACAATAGACAAGTGTCCTTTTGGTGCGCTTTCATATCGAAAAAGGTAGTTTAGCTTTTAAGAGTTAAGTTCAACCGTTTAGCTAGTATTCGTTAAGTTATTAACTTAGCCCAATTAAACCATTTTAAAACAATTATTATGAAAAGAAAATTACTATCAATGGCGGTTATTTTAACTGCAACGTTTGGGTTAAACGCTCAAATTCAAAACTATGCTGTTGGAGCAACAGTAAATGATTTTACCGTAACCGATATTGACGGAAACTCTCACACACTAAGTGATTATACCAGTGCTGGAAAGTGGGTTGTATTGGATTTTTTCTTTGTTGATTGCCCACCATGTCAGGCAACTGTTCAATATTTTAATGAGCTTCACGAGAAGTACGGATGTAATGAAGGAGATTTAGTTTGTATTTCTATTAATACAGGTCAAGATGATGATTCTTATGTCGCTTCTTTTGAAGCTACTCATGGTGGTGCATTTTCGCATAGTCCAGCTGTAAGTGGTGATGGTGGATCTGCTGTTGTTAATACAGATTTTAATCCAACTGCATACCCAACATATTGTTTAATTGGAGCCGACATGAAAATGAAAAATACTGATATTTGGCCAATTGGATCAGTTGCTGATTTTGAAAGTGCAATAACTGCAGCGGGACATAATCCAACTGAAATGACTTGCGCATCGAATAGTATTGAAGAAAATACTTTATTAAACGATGTTTCTGTTTTCCCTAACCCAGCTGCTACAAGTGCAACTGTTTATGTAAGTCTTGATGCATCTACTGACGTAACTGTTGAAGTATTCAACTTAGTTGGAGCTTTAGTTTCTACTGACGTATACACTGGAGTTTCAGGTGAAAACAACCTTATTGTAAACACAAGCGCTTTAGAGAATGGACAATACATCCTTAATATTTCATTAGGAGATAATGTTGCAAGAACTCAGGTTTACTTTAACGTATTGAAGTAAGCATAGCTTAAAAAAGAATACTAAAGCCCGCATCTTGGATATTCAGGATGCGGGCTTTTTCATTTGCTGGTGTTTTTCTTCAATTTATCGTTCCATGGAATCCCGTTAATGTCTTATCTGAAAAGGAATACATCACGATTTAGCGGTTTTCTGCGCTCGAAACAACTTGGACAAATTTATTTCGTATTTTCGCTTCGACTTTACAATCTCAAATGGGAAATTTTATAAATAATCTTCTCGATAATTTAATCTCTACAACGTGGCGCCTCATGGATTTACCTTTGTATTTCTTACTGTTGTTGATTATCTTGTTATTGATTGTTTTCAATCGTTTTGGTCTTAAATGGCTAAAGAGATTATCAGATCAGAAGCGTTTGTATATCAATGCTATTCTTGTTTTACTCATGCTTTTGTTCATTATTGACATAAAGTTCTCTTTCATGAAAGCAGAATTGACAGGTTTAAATGAAAAAATAAGAAATTCCCAATTCAACGGTAGTTCTGTCGTTGGAGGAACACCCTTTGATTTAAAAGAATTCAAAAATCGATTTCCTGAATCTGATATAAAAGAAAAATCTGTCCATGAAGCCGTTCAATTGATGGTTGTGAAACAAAAAGACCCTAATTCTGTTGTTTACATTGTTCGAATTGATCTGAGACATCCAGATGCACAAATTCAGATTTCCCCGGAGAAAAAGGAAAAATACCTAACGAGTAAATTTGCAAAAGCGCACAAATGCATGATCGCCATAAACGGTGAAGCAGGGGAGTCGATGGCTATGGATTGCGACTTGGGGGAATGGTCAGGAAACTGGGTTTCAAAAGGGAAACCTGTAATGATGGTTGATACGGATAAGCGACCATTTATGGGGTTCAACAAGCAAAACAAGGGAACGTATTACGAAGAGTCATTCGTTGACACAAAATACAATGACAATTACTACAATGCTATTTGGGGACGTTTTGATATTCTGAAAAAAGGCAAAGTTCTCACGCACGAAAGAGACCGACCTTACGCGAGAACTGTAATGGGATTGAGTAAGGATGGAACTCAATTGTATCTGATGATCGTTGATGGTAAGCGCCCAGACCACAGTATTGGTTTAACGTACAACGATTGCGCAAGAATGCTTAAATTACTGGGAGCAGAAGATGCAATGGCCTGCGATCAAGGAGGTTCATCTTGCATGTACGTAAAAAATATGGGAGGTATTATCAACCGCCCCGCAGACAGCGAAGGTATCGAGCGTCCAATTTATTCTCATTTTGGAGTTTCGTTTTAGTAATTCTAAAAAAATGCGCAAAACGAAATACTTTAATGTTTGTCAGTGTGAAGGTTTTACCGAGCGGATTGTGATTGTTTATCAATAGTCCGAATGGTGAAACAAAAAAAGCCTCTGGATGGCTCCAGAGGCTTTTTTATTATGTTTATTAAACTTTTACATTCCGCTCAGGGCTGCATTTGTGAGCTTGAGTTGAATTTTCAAAAATCGAGCGACTTGTTTTGCGGTCATATCTCCTTGCGCTGCAGACATACTCTTGTCCATTGCTTCTGCTTTTTCTAACATTTTCGGATAGTTTGATAGTGCGGTCAAGTCTCCGTTCATTGCTTTTTTATAGAATTTGATGTATTCATCAATATAATCCTCGTAGTCATCCATCATTTGGTTAAAGTTGTCATCGCTCATTGATGCGTTGCTCTTGTTGTCGTAATCACTATTGTCATCATCGAATGTTGTTGAAGTCTTTTGGACATCTTGATCAAATTTGATTTCTGAATTGACTTCAAAAGAAGACCAATCATCAATGACTCCCTCGTCAAATTTTTCTCCTTTATATATGTCAAAGGTTACCCAGCCATCTTCGCCACTTTTAAGTGAGAGGATGGCTTCTATTAATTGGTGTCCGCTGCACTTGGCTGTATTTAAACCAGAAATGGGTTGTCCTGCTTTATTGAAAATGGTCATTCCGAGGCTCGAGTAGTTGCTATGAAGTTCTGCTGGGTCATACGGTAGCGGTTTATCAGTTCTTAAAACATTTAGTTTCACTTCCCAAACTTGATTATCTATAAAGTCCAACTCTTTAAAATTTACTTCAGTTGTTGAGTTTTTCAGGACCAAATAGTCTCCGAGCTCTCCTTTGATTGTTTTGCTTTTGGCTTGAAGCTTTTTTGTACTTGTTTTTGGTTTGAACGTTCTTTTCGCTTCTTCAGCGGCTTCTCGTTCGGCATTCGGATCGCTTGACGTTAAGTAGTAGAGACCGATAACCGCGAAAGCAATACCGATGTAGATGAGTCTTTTCTTATTCATTGCAGTAGTCTTTGTAATTAGCTCAATACTAAAATAGAAAATATATTTTAAAAAAAAAAGCCTTGCAAAAGCAAAGCTTTAATTTTTTTGGGTGGAAGATGGGGCTCGAACCCACGAACCTTCCAGAAAATACAAATGAAATTGTCACTCGGGCTAGGTCTGTTAAGTAGATTCGGTTGGAGATATTGCATGTTACTGGAGGAAAATAGAATAATTCAGAAGGGTCGGTTGAATTTAAGGCGCATTTCGAAGAGAAAGGAAATAAGCGTTTTATCCACGAGGATTCTAAATTTGTTCGCGAGAAGGGGAATTGGATGTATTTGGGATTTAATAGTTGATTGATTAGAAGTATTTTAATCTAAATAGTACAATTACATAAAAATACTATGGAACAACCTATATTTGTAACTCAATCATACACCTATGAAACTAACAGTCCTTGTCGCGCTATTATCATTTAGTGGGTTTGCGCAAATGCAAATCTCTTCGAACACTATTTCTGACATCGCGATAATCAATCAAGAGTATCAAGCCAATGGCAAGTGCGTTAACAAAACCATTCGTCAGTATTATCCCGTAGATAAAATTCATGGACAGAATTACGTTTCGTTTGTCTGTTCTGTCAATGCTGACTTTGACAAAGAGGATTTGCAGAGTAGAGGTATTATAGTTGGCTCTAGAATTAACGATATCGTTAGTATTAAGTACCCGATTGAGAACCTAAATGAAATTCTAAATGAAAACGGAATTGCCTACTTGAAAACAGCCGGAATGGCGCGAGCAATGTTGGATAAGGTGAGGGTTGGAACGCATGTTGATAGTGTTTGGGCAGGAATTGATTTGCCACAAGGATTTACCGGAAAAGATGTAATTATTGGAATCACGGATTGGGGATTTGATTACAGTTCTCCAATGTTTTACGATACATTATTGCAGGATACTCGAATCATCGCTGCTTGGGATCAATTTAAAAACTCTGGTCCAGCTCCGGCTTCTTACAGTTATGGAACGGAATATTCAACCCCAGCTGAATTTGTAAACGCAGGAGCGGATACAGCCAATTTCTATTCGTACGCAACACATGGTTCTCACGTAGCAGGAATTGCTGGAGGAAGTGGAGCAGGATTGGATTATAGAGGAATGGCATTCGAGTCGGAGTTTTTATTTGTTACTTTTTTGTTCAATGAAGCCGCTGTTTTGGATGCTTGGGAATGGATGTACAACAAGTCCGTAAACGAAGGTAAGCGATTGGTGATCAGCATGAGTTGGGGGATTTACCACATGGGTGCATTGGACGGTTCTGATATTCTGGAACAAGCAATTGATGCATATTCAGCGTTAGGCGTTGTTTTCGTGTCATCTGCTGGGAACAACGGAAATGTTAATTTTCATATCGATAAGGCTTTTACGAATGACACAATTAAAACGAAAGTCAATTTTTACTCAAATCCGAGTTCTACGACACTTTGGGGGCAAAGTATTCACATGTGGGGGAATGTCGGAAACTCTTTTTCAAGTCAACTTATTGTAACGGATGTTGGAAGCAACATTATCGCAACGAGTCCTTGGTATTCAACGGCTACAGCACCAAACTACATTGATTCATTTGTTGTTGCGAGTGGAACAGATACGGTATTTTTCAATCTTTCAGCGGATGCAGCTTATCCATCGAATGGAAGGCCGCAAAAGAGATTAAGAATTAAGCAATCATCTCCAAATTATAAAATTGGGATTCGATCAACAGCTGTTAATGGAACGGTTCATTATTGGAACTTAACGGAGCTTACAACAGATGTTGGAAATTGGGGAATGTCCTTTGGAAACTTGGGCTCAAACTCAATTGGAGGAGATAATTTATACGGAGTTGGCGTTCCTGCCTGTGCAAACACTGCAATCGCGGTTGGGGCTTATTCATCTGAGTTTTATACCGTAACAAACAACCTTGTTGGTGGAGCTGAAGCTTCATTCTCAAGTAATGGACCATTGATGGATGGAAGCCTAAAACCAGATATTTCAGCACCTGGAGTGAATGTTGCTTCTTCAATATCTTCGTATACGGACAATAACTTTGGTCCAATTACAACGGTAGATTTTAACGGTCGAACGTATCCATTTGCACGCTTTAGTGGAACCTCAATGTCTGGGCCAGTTGTAGCTGGAATTGCAGCAATCCTTTTGGAAGTAAATCCATTCCTATCCGCAAACCAGGTAAAAAGTATCTTAATCGAAACTGCTCGAACGGACAACCATACTGGAGCTATTCCTCCACACAGCAACAAATGGGGGTGGGGAAAAGTAAATGCCTATCAAGCGGTTACATTGGCGCTTTTGGTTGTAGGTGAACAGGAAATCGAACTAGAATCTTCGTTCACTGTTTTTCCAAATCCGACCACGTCAGAAATTTCGATTAATGGAATCGTAGGAACCGTTGAAGACATTCAAATCATTGACATGAATGGGAAGTCAATCTATGCATCAGATCAATCGAAGACAATCAATGTAAGTGAATTGAATTCTGGAACCTACTTCGTTCGCCTTATTGTTGATGGAAAGGTGCAGCAAGTTAAATTCATGAAAGAATAGATTTTTTTTCATGTATTTAATTATTTGTTTCAAATATAAATTCAATCCGTTTTATATATATATTTTAAGTTTTATAGGCAGAAGATGTCAATTCACTATTTATTGTTGACAATTTTCACCTTTTGAATTGATACAGTCGATGAGAAGCAGTACATTCGCAAAGTCTGAGGATAGATGTGAAACAAATTAAAATCATTAATGGCAAGGTCAAGCGAAACTTTCGGTAAGAAAGAACAGAAGAAGAAAAAGCAGATGAAGAAGAAGGATAAGATGATGCGGAAAGAAGAGCGCAGGTCTAATTCTGAAGGTGGCGATCTAGATAAAATGATGGCCTACGTTGACGAGAATGGTCAAATTAGCGATACTCCGCCAGATCCGACTGTCAAGAAAAAAGTGATTAAAGCTGAGAATATCGAAATTGGTGTTCCGAAAAAAGAGGATGTTGTATATGATCCGATTCATCATGGACGCGTTAGTTTCTTCGAGCACAGCAAAGGATATGGCTTTATCAAAGAAAATGACTCTCAAGAAAGCTATTTTGTTCACATCAACAATTGCAACGATGAGATTACTGAAGGAAACAATGTTTCTTACGAATTAGAGAAAGGTCCGAAAGGAATGGTTGCTGTAAAGGTTAGCCTAGAAAAATAATAGAACATTTATATTCGAAATGGCGTGAATTGATTTTTCCGCCATTTTTTTTGCGTTAAACTTTTCGAACAATAACCACACGAAAAATAGGGCAGTGAAAATTGAATCTCCAGCATATATCTGTTTCTACTTTAGGAGCGGGTCAAAAAGACATCGAGCCAGTTCCGGCAATTGTTGAGTTTGTTTTCCATTTAGGAGTATCAGATGAAGTAATAAAAGGACAGAGTTTCGAACAAATCGTAGCTGGATACCTTGATGTTTCTGACAAATACTTTGATAATCGTTTGAAAGAATTACTTTGTTTTAATGAATTGAGTGCGGATACTAAGTTCAAAGATTTGATAAAAACGAAAGTTTCTTGGGACGAATGTGGTGAAGTGTCCTAAAGTCAGGCAAAGTAAATTTCATAGGACAAACTCTTATCTCTATATTTGCGGCTTGAAATCATGTCGATGCAAGAAGAAAATGAATTAGGTAGCAGCAACGTTAACCAGAAACAGGTTGGAGAATGTATTGCTACGATCAATAGTTTGTTAGTAGATACAAATCAATTGTTTGAACTGCCTGAAGAAATGAGGGTAGAGTTGATGAAAGTATCAGGTTTGCTTTCAAGGCCTTCTAGAGAAGAACTTACGAAGCGAAGAAAGAACTCTAAGAAAGCTGAGAAGCGCAAGAAAGCGGAGCGCGATAAGCATGCGAGAAAGAGCACGGGTATTAGAAGTGCACGGGAAGCATCTGTTTTCGTAGCACCGAAACTTTTAATAAGTCCATTATCTCCTGAAGAACAGCCTGATTTGACATCTCCAAGAAATTGCTACGTCTGTAAAGATGAGTTCACGAAACTGCACCATTTTTACGACACCATGTGCAGCGATTGCGGTGATTTGAATTATGCGAAACGTTTTCAAACCTCAGATCTATCAGGTCAAGTGGCAGTTGTAACAGGTTCCAGACTCAAAATCGGGTACCACATTACATTAATGATGCTTCGTTCTGGTGCTACTGTTGTCGCTACAACGCGTTTCCCTGTCGATTCTGCTTTGCGCTTTTCAAAAGAAGATGATTTTGAGGAATGGGGGCACCGTCTCAAAATTCACGGTTTGGATTTAAGGCATATTCCAAGCGTTGAAATTTTCTGCAATTATATTGAATCCAAATACGATCGTTTGGATATCCTGATTAACAATGCCGCGCAGACCGTTCGCCGTCCAGCAGGATTTTACCAGCATTTGATAAGCAATGAGGAGCTCTCAGAAAGCGATCTCTCTGATTACGCGCAATTGTTACTGAGCGATCATAACTATTGCTTAGACGAGCTGCGATTGTTTGCTCAAAACACAGGCGACAAGAACAATACGCGTTTACCGGTCACATGGCACGGTCCAGAACCTGGGATTGGTTTAAGAGCTTCGGCTAAATTGTCCCAGATCCCATACAGTTTCGACAATTCATTGGCAACGAAAGAAGTTTTCCCAGAAGGGGAATTTGATGCTGATTTACAACAGGTTGATCTTCGTACAACAAACAGTTGGAGGTTAAGACTTGGAGAAATAGAAACGCCAGAAATGGTTGAAGTGCAGCTTGTTAATGCTGTCGCACCCTTTGTTTTGTGTAATCGCCTATCGAATTTAATGAAGAAGGAGAACACGGGGATGAAGCACATCATTAATGTTTCTGCAATGGAAGGAAAATTCCATCGGTTCCACAAGCAAGACCGTCATCCGCATACAAATATGGCTAAGGCTGCATTGAACATGATGACACATACTTCGGCTTCGGAATTTGCCAAGCATGGAATTTTCATGAATGCAGTCGATACGGGGTGGGTTACGGATGAAGATCCCGTTCAATTGGCCAAGAAAAAAGAGTCAGAACACGACTTTCAACCGCCTTTGGATATCGTCGATGGAGCAGCAAGGGTTATGGACCCACTTTTAGACGGTATCAACACTGGAAAGCATTGGAGCGGCAAGTTCTTAAAAGATTACTTCCCAATTGACTGGTAAAAGCTAGCAATCGCTATTAATATATTAACTTTGTCAAAAAAAATAAGCATGTCCTCTTTTGAAGATTTTAGACTACGAAAACAGCTAAAGAACGCCGTTGACGATCTTGGATTCGTAACACCAACTCCTATTCAAGAGCAGTCGTTTTCAGTTGTTCTATCTGGCAGAGATGTTCTTGGTATCGCTCAAACCGGTACAGGAAAGACTTTGGGGTATATGCTGCCTTTGCTTGAAGAACTTAAGTTTTCGAAGCAATTAAACCCTCGGATTTTGGTTTTGGTTCCAACACGTGAACTTGTTATTCAGGTGATCGAAGAAATTGAAAATTTTACGAAGTACATGTCTGTTAGAACGATTGGGATTTACGGAGGTGTCAATATTAAAACGCAAAGTACACGACTTTTAGAAGGTGCAGATATTGTTGTTGCTACACCCGGTCGGCTGTACGATTTAATACTTAATCAATCACTTATAGTTAAAGGACTTAAGAAGCTGGTTATTGATGAAGTAGATGTTATGCTTGACCTTGGTTTTAGACGCCAGATTACAAATATTCTAGAGCTTCTTCCAGAGAAAAGACAGAACATTATGTTCTCTGCTACAATGACCGATCATGTCGATGCTTTGATCGATGATTTTTTCGTTGCGCCTGCCAAAATTTCAATTGCGGTAAGTGGAACACCACTGGATAATATCAGTCAATTGTGCTATCCTGTGGAGAATTTCTACACGAAAGTAAACTTGCTAAAACACTTGCTTTCAGACGGAGAGCAGTTCGGAAAGGTACTCGTCTTTGTTTCCAATAAGAAAAGTGCCGATCGGTTGTTTGAAGCCATTGAGCCTGACTTTGGACAAGAAAGCTGTATCATTCACTCGAATAAATCTCAGAATTATAGAATTCGATCAATTGAAGACTTTGACGCTGGTGTGAACCGAATCTTGGTTTCAACGGATATAATGTCTCGTGGACTGGATTTGGATCAAATTACACACGTTATCAACTTCGATACGCCCGGATTCCCAGAGAATTATATGCACCGAATTGGTAGAACGGGCAGAGCGGAGAAGGAAGGAAAAACAATCTTGTTCTTCACCGAAAATGAAAAAGAGCTAAAAGATTCCATCGAAGAATTAATGGATTATACGATCCCAATGTTGGATTTTCCATTAGAGGTCGAAGTGTCTAAAGAATTAACTCCAGAAGAGCAGCCCGATGATTACGATTTAAATGAAAATCGGAACACCAAAAAAGTAGAATTGGCTCCTGGTTTTCACGAAAAGAAAGCGAAAAACTTGAAGACAAATCAAGGTGGGAGTTACAAAAGAGAGATCGCTAAGAAGTACAAGAAGTCGCAGACGCGTGGTGATAAGACGTACCACAAAAAGCAGAAGAGAGGTTAATCTTTGGATTCGTTCGCTTTCGCAATAATTTCCTTTAAACGCGCTTTATTCAATTCTTTGGCAAGCTGCTTCTTTGTCTTTTTTTGATTGAGAAGTTTGGTATGCTTCCTCTTGTTGGTTGTGTTCTTTTGCTTGGCCATACTGTCAAAAATAATTATTCATTCCGAATTAAAAGTCATAAACAAATGTTAACGGTAATTAATTTTGAACGGATTTAGAAGCTAATTGTATAAATTAAAAGAATCAATTAAAACAAAAGGCCATGGGAAAAGAATTTACTGCTACCCAATAAATTTTCTCTTATTGCTGCTATGCTGCTATGCTGCTATCGATTGCTACCCTTTGAATCACCTGTTTAATAGAACCCATTTTTGCCTAGTAACTAGAATTAACCCTGTTCTGAAAAGCCATGAGCTGGGAAACGCGCGGATTAAATTCCGCCGCTTCTTGCAATTTTCGCTAAGCAGGGCGGTCATCGTCAATTTGTAGATCAGATTTCTTTCCACCTTTCATCTTGGATGAACCGTCTCTTTTTGAGGCAGCCTGTCTATTTTCTTCCGATGAATGATTATCCTGATTGTAAACGTATCACATTAGACTTTAAAAATCGCTAAATTATTAAGGAGTCAAGAGTACTTGTGTTCATATTAATTGCAATTGCTCGAATTTATCCATTTATCGGATCGCTTTTGTTGCATTCGAATAAGGTAAAAGCTGCTTTTTTTTCGAATTTACAGAACAATCTCACACAAGCGTAAACGCACACATCTATAACTGAGAATATGACTATGTATTACTTTTAGAGAACGCTATGGTATTTCTAAGGTGATTAATCAGGCGTAAATATGCAGGCGCTTTGAATTCGTTCGTATTTTTGATTAAACACAATGAAACTTATAGTTTTTTTTTAAAAAAAAAAGATTACATGCACAAATCAATACTACAATTATCGTTTCTAATTATTGGCCTTTTTGCTTCAAATAACGTATTGAGCTTTGTACAGGTCAACTCAGTAACTGAAAACAATCCTCCATTTAACGACTGTTCCAATGCTTACCTCAATGTAAGTGGGGATTTAGGTGGCGCGAATTACGCTTTTGCAGGAGCAACAGTAATTACAGTAGGATTCAATATTACTGTTAATATAGAATACACCGTTGGAGGAATTACTCTTCCGGTGATCATGGCGTTCACTCAGGTGGTTGATCTAGGATTCTTACCTGCAGGTGTTTACAATATCACAACGAATGGAGTTCTCAATGGTGCTGTAGGTAATAGCGTTATGACTGCTTCAACCGTGACTTCATGCTGTAATGCCAATCCAGCGTTTGCTTCGAATGGAATGAACTTCTGTGTTGGAGAGTCAGTTATTCTAACAAATTCAAGCACAGGAACGACGAGTCAGATATGGTATCAAAATAATGTCGCTGTTGGTACTAGCTTTGATCTTAGCACAACGGCTGGAACTCCAGGAAGTTATGTCTACAAGTTAGTTGTAACAAACGGGATTTGCGATGATTCTACAGAATACACGATTAATGTATTCGATCCGCCGGTTATTACATCTGTCATGCCGAGCAGTCAAGCTGTTTGTATTGGTGAATCTATAACGTTTACAGGGAGTGCAACGGGCGCATTTAGTTACGTTTGGTACAAAGACAATGTTTTTGCAGGGAGCGGGAATAGCTTTACAACAACTGCTTCGGGAGTTGGAATGCATACCTACATGCTTATTACTCTAAGCGCTTGTGCTGATACAATGGAAACCACTGTTGAGTTTTTAGCGCCGCCAACCTTCAGTTCATTCTCTGTGGTTGATGATTCCCTTTGCCTAGGCGAAACGGCTTCTTTCACAAGCGCGACACTAGGAGCAACGTCTGAGACATGGTATGAAAACGGAACAATGATTGGTTCAGGTTCGAATTTAGACGTAACGCCGGTAACAACTGGTTCTTATTCTTACAACTTAACGGTTACAGATGGAGTTTGTACAGACTCAATGGTTCAATTGGTTCAAATATTTGATTTGCCAATGGTTTATTTAGGAGCTGACACAAATAGCTGTTCAGGTCCAATTATCTTGGATGCTGGAGCTGGGTTTGTTTCTTACGAATGGCAAGATTTATCAGTCAATCAAACGCTTGTTGCAGACAGTGGAACGTACTATGTTACTGTTGCTGATTTGAACGGTTGTGAAGCTATTGATAGCATTGAAGTTACAACATGCGCATCAACCAATGAATTCAATTCAGATTGGATTAAAGTAAGTCCAAATCCCACAAGTTCAAGTGTAACTTTTGATTTAGGTAAAGTATTTTTAATTATTGATATTCAGATCGTTAATATTAATGGAGAATTGGTTTTGAATACCCAGTACAACAATGAAAATTTAATACAATTAGACATGAGTAATCTTAGTGATGGCTCTTATTTCATTCAGTTCGAAATTGACGGAATGGCATCAGTAGTTAAGGTGATTAAAAGATAATTTGGTTGAAGTACGTTTCCTTAGATTAAGACCTTTTGGAATCACGACCCATATGGGACTTTTTGTATCCAGTCGTTGATGAGATTCTTATTAATTTGCCTAAATGTTATTTTTCTTAATTCCGCTTTGTATTCTAATCGCTACTCAATTCATTCACATGCAACGCATATAGCGTTATGATTCAATTGGAGTTCATTGATGACAAAGAGCTTCTTGCGGACGTTAAGAAAGAGTAATAGCAAGCATTTAAGGCTTTTGTGCTTGTAATTGTGATTGGATTCGGGATAGGCGTTATTCTCGTTTCTATTGTATCTGAAATTTTCACCTAACTATTCAAATGCTTTCGTACCTAGTTTCCGAATGGCTTTGACCGCTAGAATCAAAGCAATGAAAGGCAATCCGCTAATTATATAGTACAATTCAAAACCGAGTTGTGTATACATTAATGCTCCAATAACAGGAAAGAGTGCCATAGCAAATGAACCAATAGACTCACTAATCCCCATCACAGCGCCAAGTTTCTCTGGATTTGCATGGATTGAGATCAAAGCATTGAAAGTTGGGAAACAAAGCGATAAACCGAGATTTAATATATAATAAAAGCCAATGAAAAAATAAAAATTAATTGTTAAGGTAATAGCTACCATCCCAACCATACAAAGGCTTAGTCCAATTATTAGAGTCTGGTATTCTCCAAATTTTTGAACAAATCGTTTGGAAAGAAATGCTTGATTGAATGCAAGAAAAGTTCCCGCGACAAGGAAAAAGATTCCCATTTCTGAAGCGTCAAATTTAAACAGGTCTATTAAGAACAAGGCCATTGTTCCAATGTAGAACCCCATCATTGAAGAAAAGAACAATTTAACGATAAACAAAACTTTTACAACGGGTGAAGGATCAATGTCCCTCACGCGGCCAGGAATGTTGATAATTTTCCAAAGAGATTGCTTTTGACGTGGTGCTCTATGTTCTTCATGGTGCGATTCTTTCAGCCAGTAATAGATCGTAAAAAGTGTTATTACTGATATTGTAATGGATACCAATATTGTTCCAGAGTAGCCGAGAGGTGATGATGCCGCTAATCCGCCAAGTGCAGGTCCGATGATCATTCCGATTCCAGCAATTCCTCCTAAATAACCGAAAACATAGGCTTTCTCATCCCGCGTTGTAATGTCGGCGACATACGCATTTGTCACGGACGCGTTTCCGCCGGTAATTCCATCTAATATTCTGGAAAACGCTATAATAATTAAAGGAAAGGCGATTCCGAAAGCAGAAAAGTTAGGCAATGACAGGGCAATTAAGAAGATCACCCAGCTAAGGAGCGTTCCAAATTGACTGATCAAAAGAATCGGTTTCCTACCCGCTGAATCAGATAGAGAACCTAAAACTGGAGCACCGATAAATTGAAAAGTAGAGTAGAGCGTTAGAAGAAGTCCAAAAACCCATTTGGGCGCACCGTAATCCTTCACTATAAATGGCAGGACAGGCATTAGTATGCTGAATCCAAGAACATTTACAAAAGTAAGAAGGTATGCAGGAATGAGTTTTTTATTCATCATGCAAAGATAGCGTTATTTGGTTGCCATGGTAAGTATATAAGGTGGCATAATTATTAATTAACCTTTGATGAATCATTCTAAACTTAGACAGTATCAGCATTCCAATTCTTCACAGGTGAATCCATGGGAGGTTTGTTTCGCTTAAAAAGACGATGAAGCAGGGTATTACAAAGTCCTTGAACAAGGAGGAGAAAAAATAAAGACATCTCAACTCGCAAGGATTTCAAAAATAAAACAGGAGACACCAAAAGTGAGGCCACTCTTGACGCAATCAATGAATTGGATACTTCTGGTAGTATTTCCCTTGTAGTTCCTCGTTTCAATTTACCTGGTGCCTTTGCAAGATCACAATTTGATGTTCACCCATCCGTTTTTTATAGCCAAAAGCGCGAGTCCAATACATGATCAATACCTCTGTTTTCAATGCGCTAGCATCAAATAAAATTTCAGAAACACTTCAGATTAAGCGAAAGCGAAAGGAGACAGACTGATTAAATTTGCTGAATATATTTACATTTGGCGTCATAAAGCAAAACCAATCCATGAAATTCGTAGCGATAGATTTTGAAACTGCAACAGCAAAAAGAAGTTCAGCCTGCTCTGTCGGGATTGTTACCGTTGAGAATGGAGTGATTATAGAGGAATACCATGCGCTAATTAAACCTCCGTATAATGAATACAATTGGCACAATACCCAAGTTCACGGTTTAACAGGCAATGACACTTACAATTCCCCGCGGTTTGATCAAATTTACCCGGAGATTAAGAAGCGATTGGCTGGGAGCTTGGTTATTGCGCACAATGAATCCTTCGACCGCAGTGTGCTTACAAAATCAATGATCGAATATGGCATCGACTATGTTGATATTGGTTTGCCTGCAAAATGGGAATGCACAATGAAAATATTTAAAGCAAAAGGATACCTATCTGCCAAATTAGACGCTTGCTGTGCAAGGCATGGAATTCAATTGCAACACCATGATGCACTTTCAGATGCAAAGGCCTGCGCGAAGTTGTACTTGGTCTCCAAAGCATTTCCCGTAGAATGAGACAAAGAGTCGTTTTTTAAATTACTTAATTGGCAAACTTTTATCTCTTCCAACTTATAATGGGTAGCTTTGCCAAAATATACTCTTACACAAATTAGCAGCTTTTGAAACAAGATACAAACGACAACAATCAAAGCATCAACGAAGCCGTTGATGCTTATTTTGAATCCAATCCAGATACAACTTGGTTTGCTGCGAAAAAATTGATGCCCGCTTTAATTCAAAACGGTGTTTTTCATCGTGATAAAAAGAATGGATTGCCTTTAAGACAATTGCTAAGAACCTTGAATGCAAAAGGTGAATTGGATCAAATCCCTCGTCTTCATACAGAACGTATTGGCGTTGATATCTATTGGTATTTTGTTCGAGAAGGAGCTGAGTTTGTCTCGAATCATGTCACAGAAGAACCGAATGCAAAGCAAAAAAGAGCTTTAAAGCGATCAAACAGTGATGAAGTCTATATATTAGGACTAATCGATGAACTGTTTAACGAAATAGGATCGCGCAAGCATACATTTGATGACCTCTTGGGTGATTTACATCAAAATGGAGAAACACGCACTGAACTTCCCATTGATATGTATTACCCTAAATTTAAATTGGCGTTGGAAATTGTTCAGCACTCTGGTCAAAAGAAGAGCACAATAGAATCCAAAGAAGAAAAACTAACCGTGAGCGGGATAACGCGCAGTGAACAGCGGTTAAAATACCAAAAGCGAAAGAAAATCGTATTGGCACAGAAGGATATATCCTTCATCGAAATCCCACTTGATTCTTTTGAGGTTGATGCTTCAAACCAGTTGATCCGAAAGAAGGGAAATGACGTACGTGAACTTATGGGATTGCTATCCGAATTTATTGATTAGCACCCATCATACCCAATGGAAACAAACAATTCTTTATCAATATTTTCTCAGGATGTGCTAAAAAGAACAGTGATTTTGGAGTTACTGCATTTAACAGGTCAGTTTAGTTAAATACTTTGCTTTAAGTTTAGGGATTCGTGAGATATTATTATGTGAGTAGAGAAAGGAGTTCTATCAAAAATAAGGATATGTCTCTTCTCAGGTTCAGGAATTACATCAATTATAAAGGATTCGGAAAAAGAAGAACTACGCCGATTACCTGAGAAGAATGGTGATTTGAAATGTAAGGTTGGTACTCCATTAATCTTTCATTCAGACACAGGAATACAATACACATGTAAAGAGTTCACCAATCATCTGAATATACCTTAACTAATTATCGAGTCTTTCAGAGGAATTCCAATAGTAGGGGGGAGGAGAGTGATTTAAAGTTTACTTCGTAATGACTTTGGAAGAAAATAGTGACAAAGAATTTGAAGTTATATCGCTTAGAATAATTGATTTACCAATTGTTGTCAATTCTAAATAGACCCTAAATACTTTATCCTTTGAAAACAAGCAAGTACTCTTCAAGTTCTCGAATAAAGGACTTGGAATTTAATTCTAGATTATCACTAGATTCTATTTTTTCTGCAATTTTAAATAAGCTATTTTGTCCCAATTCCATTAGAGATGGTCGCATACTATGGCAAATATCGATAATCGAATCGAAATCTGAAATAATTAGTGCTTCTTTCAGTTTAACAAGACGAATCTGAGCATCTTGGTTGAAAATTTCATTTAATCTTTTTTCAAAACTATCATTTTTAATTTGAAATGTTTCAGCAGGTTTGTCATCCATTGAATTGGATTGACCCAATGCCGTTTTGATTCGTTTAACGAGGTCTGAAATAGTATAAGGCTTTACCAAGAAATCATTCATTCCACTCGCGAAACAAATTGATTTGTTTTTATCATCTGCATTTGCGGTAAGAGCAATAATTGGCTTGTTTTCATGAAGGTTTTCTTTCCTGATTATTCTTGAAGCTTGAATCCCATCCATGACCGGCATGCGCATATCCATTAGAATAACATCTACAGAATTGCGTCTTAAATATTTAGTAGCTTCTTCGCCATTATTGACAATTGTAAAAGATGCATCCAGTTCTTTTAATATATTTTCAATCAGAAATTGATTCGCTTTGTTGTCCTCTGCAACCAAAACATTTATTCCATGAAGTGCACCTTTCTGATTAATTGAAATAAAATCAGTAGGCTCAATTAGTTGAGCTTTAAAAAGTTCAAGTTGAAATATGAACGATGTTTTTCCATTTTCAGATTCAACTTTAATTTCACTGCCCATTAGCGCTAATATTTTCTTTACAATTGACAGGCCAAGCCCAGTGCCGCCATATTCGCCTGACTGATTATTTCTTGCTTGTTCAAAATTTCCAAATATAGACTCTAAGTTTTCTTTAGGAATACCTATTCCAGTGTCTATGACACTAATATCAATAGTATCAACATTGTCTGTTGAACTGACTAAATTCACCTGTAATTGAACGCTTCCGGTCTTTGTAAATTTTAAAGAGTTTGAAAGTAAGTTTTGAACTACTTGTCCAAGTTTAAGATGATCAAAACAATACTCATTGGTTTCGGGGATATTGAATTGAATTGAATAAGACAGTCCTTTTTCAATTGCCCCACTTTTGTGCAGTTCGAAGTTGCTGTTTAGACATTTTGACAATGAATAATTTGTGGGATTTAATATCAATTTATCGGCGTCAATTTTTGAAACTAAAAGAAGTTCATTAATTAGACTTAACAAACCTTTACCGGCATGAGACACATGGCCTAATTGTGAAGTTAGTGCTAGATCACGTGAAGAGTTAAGCATAAATTCTGTGATTCCAATTATCGCGTTCAACGGAGTTCTAATTTCATGACTTACATTCGCGATAAAGATTTCCTTGGATTTCAAAAGATTTTCCGCACTGGTTTTTGAATGGAGTAGATCGTTTTCTAATGTTTTTCGTTTAGTAATATCAAGATGAATCCCAACGGAACCTTGAACCCGATTGTATTCATCGTAAAAAGGAGCAGCGCTAGTCAATACCCAAATTTTAGACCCATCTTTACGTATTAATTGAATTTCATATACATTCGAGGCTCCAGTTTTTCTGTTATCTGTTTCCTCCTTCATCATAGAAAGTCCATTCTCATCGAGCAGAAACTCAGCTTTTCCGCCTTCTAATTCTTTGTGAGAATACCCCGTTAATAAACAGAATTTTGGATATGCTTTCGTTATAATGCCTTTAGCGTTAACCTCCAGCAAGCCAAGTTCCATGTTTTCAATTATAGATCTGTATTTTTCCTCACTTCTGAAAAGAGCCTTTTCAAGTTTTTTACGCTCTGTAATATTTCTGGCTGTTGCATTGTAAACAACTTCTCCATTTTCCGTAAACTCAGATGCTTCAACATTTTGCCCAATCCAATATTCGATTCCTTCCTTAGTAATTATAGGAAACTCAGTATAGGTTGTATCGATTTTTTCCTGTAATTGAAACTTATAAAAATTACCAACTTGTTTCAGATAACTGGGAGCGATGAGATCAGAGAAATTCATTTCAAGAATCTCATCTTTACTGTAGCCTGACATTTTAATTCCAGACGGATTCATATAAATGAACTTACCTTTCGGGTTAATTCTGTAAATAATGTCACTCGAATTTTCAATTAAATCTTGGTAGTTCTGCTTCTGTAAATCCTTTTCTCTTAATAAGAGATTTTTCTCGGTAATATCTTCAATAATCGCCATTCTACATGGAATTCCGTTGTAAATGATTGGACTCGACGTGACTAACACATCAAATTTATTTCCCATTGCATTTAAATGCTTCCATGTAGAAGACCCAGTGCTTTCTGTCTGTCTAGCTAAAATATACTCATCAACTCTTTCTACTTCATCATTTGGATGTAAATTGTATAAAGTCTTGAGCAAAAATTCATTTTTATCATATCCGTATTTTTCAATCGCTGTATTATTTGCATCTAAAATTTGCAATGAACTTATATCATATACGATGACTGGAAAAGGATTCTCATTGAAGAGAACATTTGACTGATCTGCGTCCTTTTTAATTACTTGCGTTCTATCGACCACTTCTTTTTCAAGATGTATGTTTAGTTCCGATAATTTCTCATTGGCTTTTAGAAGCTCGAGACTTTTCTCTTCCAGAATCCTTTCAGCCTTTTTTCTGGCTTTTCTCTCACGGATAAGTATGCGTTCAAAGGCTTCTTTTTCGCTCATACCAATCTTTTGATTCTGAATATAACAATAGATTCGGAGATCTTTTCAATCTCGAATACGATTCCTTTCATAGTTGTTGACTTAAGTCCGATTCAATATTCGCTTCCTTCAATAGTCTATAAATAGTCGATTTACCGATATCCAATTGATTCGCTACTTGCAGAACGTTATCATTGTTATTGCTCAAAAGTCTTAAAATGATTTGCTCGTTAATTTCTTTTAATGTATCTGTACTGTTTACAATATCATCAATCCCTTGCCTTTTACTAAAAACAATGTCTTTAGCCTCTATACGATCTGAATCGGTCATAACACAAGCCAACTCCATTATGGCTTTTAACTCTCGAATGTTTCCTGGGAATTTATATCCGTTCAATTTAATTTTCGCTTCCTCATTAATCGTCATTAATGGGAGATGATTTGATGAGCAATAGGATGAAACGAAATGTTTTGCTAAAATTAGAATATCATTATCCCTTTCAATGAGCCTAGGAAGATGGATGGGAAGCCCTATTAAACGATAATAGAGGTCTTCACGAAAGAGTTCATTTTGGACCAATATACTTAGATCTTTATTCGTAGCACATACAATCCGACAATCGATAGTCCTAGATTTATTAGTGCCTAATTTTGTCACGATTCGTTCTTGAATAACTCGTAAAATTTTGACCTGAATATTCAGGCTGATTTCACCTATTTCATCAAGAAATATGGTCCCTCCATCAGCTTCCTCGAACTTACCAATTCTATCTGCTATAGCATCTGTAAATGAGCCTTTCACATGTCCAAACAATTCACTCTCGATAAGCGATTCGGGAATAGAGGAGAGGTTGACTGCAACGAAAGGTTTCTTTGCTCTCGAGGAGTTAAAATGAATAGCTTTAGCTACCAGTTCTTTTCCAGTACCGGTATCTCCCGAAATTGATACATTAATTAAACTGCTTGATGCTTTCTCAATATAATTAAATACCCTTTTTAAAGCAGAACTCTGTCCAATGATTGAAGTTGATATATTGTATTTGTTTTCAACTTCAGCTTGTAGGTTACTTATTCGAGATTCAAGGGATTTTGTTTTTTGAAGAGAAAATAACGATTGAATTATACGGTGTTTTGCGTTATTATTCTTAACGATATAGTCGAATGCTCCATTGTTCATCATGGTCACCGCGGTGTCAACATCTTCTTGGGCGGAAACGATAATAACAGCAGTATCTTTTGATTCATTTTTAATTCTTTTGAGGGTCTCATCTCCCTTCATATCTGGCAAATTGTAGTCAAGAGTAATTAAATCAGGTTTCGTTTTTAAAAGCTTGAATATTTCAGCTGCGCTTGAAACACGAGTAATATTATGTTTGGTTTCAAGCAATAAATGATGATTGATATATTCAGCATACCAATTGTCATCTTCTGCAACTATTATATTAAATGGCTTCATATAGTCTTGTTTAATACAAAAAAATTACGCAATAAAACTGTGTATGCCGATACATATTTGAATAAATATATATTTAGATTACCAAATTGCACTTGCTACTGAATATTCACCTAAATTCTGTCCCGATTTGGGAAATCATGTCTCATAATCGTAAGTTCTGATGTGACTATAATATCATTAACCATTGATTATCAATATTTTAAAGTATTTGGACCGCGAGTTGAATAAATGGATTATAAGACTAAAGCGAAGAACCTATTTAAATCTAAAATAGATGGTCAATAAAAAAGCACTTCAAAATTAATCACAATAAATCACGATTAACCACGATTAATTGTGAATGGCTCAGGATGCGTAAATAGGTTTGGTTATTTTAATTATGTCAATAAACAATTGTTCTTTTCACACAATTGGTGAGCCAAAAAATAATCAACTTAAGAAGTAGCATAGTTAGTTCTATGTTTTAGTTAGAGGAATAATAATCCTC
>CAJVYC010000023.1 GCA_913009205.1 uncultured Fluviicola sp.
TGCTGGTGCAGATGGTGTTGACGGAATTGATGGTGCAGTTGGACCACAAGGGCCACTTGGTCTGCCAGGATTGGACGGAGCAAATGGAACAAACGGAATTGACGGTGTTGATGGTTTACCAGGAACAGACGGAATTGACGGTGTTGAGGGTTTGCCAGGAGCTAACGGAACAGATGGTATTGACGGAGCGGTTGGGCCACAAGGACCAATAGGAAATACAGGAGTTGCTGGTGCAGATGGTGTTGACGGAATTGATGGTGCAGTTGGACCACAAGGGCCAATCGGAGTGATAGGAGAAACTGGTGCAATAGGACCAGCAGGATCTTATACTGCAGGAACTGGAATTGATATTGCAGCTGGAGTTATCAGTACGACATCAACAATGCCAGAATTCCTTTTTGTTCAACCAGATGCTATCGTAAGTGGATATGTTGGTTTCGGATCAGCAAGCGCTGTGAATGGAGTCCCTTACAATTCAGTAACGGATGAGTTTACTTTGAAAGCAGGTAAAACATACATGTTAGAAGGTGCAGTTTTTATGAACACTACAACTTCTTCAATAACTTATTCTTTTGTATTCTTCGATAAAACGAATAATGCAAGTATTGGAGCTGAAGCATATCAAAGAGCTGCTGACTTTTCAGGAGCTATAATCAATCAACCAATGATGAATGCGATTATAACTCCAGTTACAGATATTCAAGTAGGAATTAAAGATATTTATGGATCAACAGGAGGGTTTATTCCTTCAAGAGGATTCTTCAAAGTGGTAGAGTTGAAATAAGATTTACCACTCGGTGTTGGGAATCATATATAGGCATTCCTAAGATCAAATTAATTTAAAGCGCATCCAATCTGGATGCGCTTTTTTTCTATTCACAGGGATTCTAAAAGACTGATTGAAGTGGTTGGCTGACAGTAATTGTGATTTCATTTCAATTAATCTATTAGAAATGTATTTCGTCCGTTCGGAAATCAAGTGTATAGCTTCCCGTTACCTGTCGTTATATTTAGTTTATCGGTTTATGTGAAGAGATCGATTTTGATAGAATTAGCTGACTATAAATAGAGTATGATTATAGCATTCTAATGCCACGGACCAGTTCCAAAGTGAATCGTGGTTGATTAAGTAAGAAAGTTGCATTAGTTATAATGCAACTTTCTTTATTCTGAGAATTTTTTAGCCAAAAACTTCAAAATTCGGATAATGATCACTCTAGATTACTATTTCACATGTCATAAGTAGCACTTGCTTCATATGCGCAAAAAACACAGTATAAGTGCATGTTAAATACTGTATTTATATCAACTTAAAAAGTCTACATAATTAGAACTTTATTATGTGTGAGAGGTTGAATCTACAGCGTTTTAAATTAGGACATCGAATTGTTATGTTGGGAAGGGATGAGTAACCTTGTCCATTTAACAACTATTTTCTAATGAAAAACAGCTACTACATGACTTAACCTCCTTATAAAACAGACTACAAATGCTACTCAAAATAATTGAGCAAAAACTCTTTATTGAAATGGCTATACTTAAGCTGTTTTGTTCTTTGAAGATAACTATTCAACACTCTTTTACTACTGGCTTCATCAAGAACCAATTTGTAGGTAAGGATGAGTAAAAAGAGCTCATAAATATCATGGTAGCTTCTGCCCCAACCCTTTTTATTTATATGTACTAGATTACTTGCGGCTTTTTTTATCAAGCCGTTTTTGAGTTGAAAAATCATTTTAACAATTAAAACTTGTTGTAAATGTGATTCTTGATACAGCTTACCTCCTGAATGAGACTCACTTTTCAATACAAACTCCATAAGCCCAAAATCTTTGAGGAGTAGGGATGTGGTAATCAACTCAAAAATGTAATCCATCTTATTTTCCAATGGCCCTTCTAATTTATTCTGCAGATCTTTAAGGATGCTATCGTTGGATATTTTCATCAATGTGTTTTGAATCCAACGCACACTGCACACCCGAGAATATAAAATCGGATGGAGGTTGCTTTGAGGCTTCATTTTGAATATAGCATTGGGTTTACCGGTTAAAAAATTACTTAAGTAATTCAGGCATTGAAAAAATAAGGCATCCTTTTTCTTGAGGCGAACCTCTCCATTGGATATAGATTCCATCAGCTGGATATGGTTAGTGTTTGTTGTATTTAAGGAGGAGTAATCGACAAAAATAAGAAAAACCATTTCAAGGAATATGTTATTCTCAGCTAGGGCAATGAGCTCTTTTTTAGGGATGTTTATTTTTCGGAGGAGTAGGCCAACTGATCTGCCAAATTGTATTCGCTCGGAATAGGACAAGTCTAGTAAATTTAAACCTTTACTCTTGGATACTTCGTGCACAGCACTATATTTCTTAGATAATAAAAGCTCACGAAAACTTACCGTCAACAACTCCAAAAGCTGCGGAACTTTTTGTATTCTACAGGCAATCAAGAAGTTCAAAAGTTTGGTCGTATTGTCTTCAGCCAATCTGAAATAAAGCTCATTTTGAAGTTCCCAACTCACTTTTGAAGGTTCCCCCAAAGCGAAGGAGAAATAATTCCTAAAACCGACGAATGAACTAAGTACGTTCAAAGTTTGAATGGAGGGTTGATGGTTTGCTGTTTTATCTACATTAAAAAATCTACGAAAAGTATTATAACTTATCTGTTTATGTTGCTCCTCAAATATTAAATCAGCCAGCAACTGACAGTCTCCTCTTGAAACAATTTTTCTTCCAAGTTTGAGCTCGACCTCCTCCTTAAGCCTTTCTTCCATGCCTTAAATGTATCTAAAATGTATCAAATGAAAGTGGTTGTTTAATGTATATTTATCGTGAATTAGAAAAACAACAAAAACAATAAAAATGAAAAAATTAGTAATGGTATTTGCAATCGGTTCAATGTTAGGATCTTGCGGAAGCGATCCTGCAGACATCGAAGTTAAAAGTTTAGACACTCCTTGTGCTTGTGCTGAGGCAAGTGTTGCGGTTTTAAAAGAAATGGCAGATTTCAAACAACAGTTCGCAAATTTAGGAGAAGAGCCTTCTGCAGATAAGATGCAAGAATTGCAAGCAGACGCGAAAGTTTATGAAGATAAACTCGCTGAAATTCAAAAGAAATGTGCTGGTGATTTAGATCCTACTAAAGCTGAAGATTGTCCTGCGACAGAGGAAATGATGACATTAGTTAAAGAAATAGGACTTTAATAAGTAAGTTTCATTGTGTGAATACTAAACCCGTCACTTGACGGGTTTTTTTTATGTTCAATACTTTATGAATTTGAGTATTTAAAAACCCGATGTGACAACAAATAAAATAATTCAAGGATCTTGTCCCATTTTAGCCAAAATGGGCTAAAAAAGAACCTAAAACAGCTATTTTCTAACAATTTTCGCTTTTTTCATCTTAAAATGGCCCAAAAACCTAATTTATTATATTGGATAAATTATTGAAGCCCTTTATTCCAATAATGGGTAAAAAATGCATCAATTGCACAATAAGCGTTCTCAGGCAATAGAATGCGGCAGCTATTCGGATGCGATCAAACTGGAGTGTTTTTTTAATGATGAAGCTGTTTCTTCAATCTTGAGAACACCGAAAGCTTTTTCTTGCGACAACCCTCAATTAGTTCCAAAATTACACATGGCATCCTGAGACGTAATTTATTGAATATGCTTCAATTTTGCTCAAATCCAAGAAGAAATACCATTGGGACAGCTATGATCACAAAGGTTAAGACGATAGCGATTAATTTCTCGGACATTGATTTTTTTTCATCCTGATAGCAGCGTTTATAAATATAATTTACTATTTTTTCAATTGTTTCCATACCAACAAAATAGCTAGAAATGAGTTCAACTAAAATGATTGACTTTCCAACGACATCTCTAAATTGCCTAACGTGTATTTATCAGCTGTTAAGTGCACGTTGTCATGTATCTCTACCATAATTAATGAGTTAAACTCCAGGGGTGCTTTTGTGACGAAGCACTTTCATAAGTTCTTCTTTTTTTCGTACAGATACATACACAATTGAGTCGTCAGACATAATCAATTGCCCTCCTTTCCCACGCAAGTACTTTTTCGCATAGTTGATGTTTACGATTGTTGACTTGTGCACTTTTAGAAAATTATTATCCAATAACAGTTGCTCAAATTCTTTCATTGATTTTGAAACCAAAAAGGATTGACCGTTGGTCATGTGAAAAGTGCAATACGCACGATCTGCTTGACATTTAATGATTTCATCGAAAGACACAAGGATCAATCCCTCATCGGAAGGGAGCGCTAATTTTTCAAATGCAGCGTTATTTACGCTTATTTGTTTCAGATTTCCATTTTGCACCAGTTTTGATCGTTTGTCTAACCGAAGTCTAACGCTTCGAATAATATCTTTGATATCGAATGGTTTGAATATGTAATCATCGGCTCCTAAATTCATTCCTTGTCGAAGGTCCTGTGGCTCTACTTTTGCCGTTAAAAACAGAAAGGGTGGAATGACAGCATCTTTTAATCGTTGATTGATGGCTTGTAGCAATTCAAAACCATCTAGTTCAGGCATGTCGACATCACAAATAACCAAATCAGGGCAGTTTTCCATAATTGAATCGTAGCCCATCCTTCCATTTGCCGCAGTTGAAACTTCGTATCCTGATAGTTCAAAGATTTCTTGTAAAGACTCTCGGATATTCATATCGTCTTCTACTATTAGTATGTATTCCATAGTTCTATTTTTTATTTTTTTAAAATAAATGTTGACCTTTCATCAATATTACTTTTGACTTGGATTGTCCCGTTATTTAATTCTACATATTCTTTGGTGACGGGTTTACCCAGACAAGTCCCCATTATTTCGATAACATTGAAGGCTCTATAAAAAGGTTCAAATAAATTTGTCAGGTCCCCTTTGGGAATTCCAATTCCATGATCAATAATGGATAATTCAATTGAATCATCATTATTTATGCGGGTAAAAACATCAACTATTGAATCAAATATTTCCCTATATCTTGTTTTGCTTTCTTTCATAGTCTTTAACTCGGCAATGAACTCCTCATGTGTCATGTTTTCAATAGTCGTATGTGTTTTGTGCATATGAGCTTTCTTTTCTTGGGTGAAACTATACAATCAACACTATGATAGGAGATCCTACTTTGTTAAGAAAACAGTCTTAAGCGATCCGTGATTTTAAGAAGTATTCCAAGCATTGGAGACAGCTACTATTTAATGAAAAATGGAAGCTGCTTAAAAATAGCGATAAATACTTTATGAAAATCGGTTTCTTTCCGAACGTTCCGTTTGCGTTTCCGAACGTAAAAGACTATTTAAAGGCTACTTACGCCTTAAGAATATAGGCCAGCTCATGGAACGAGGTTCGTGTTAATTCAATTAATAACTGTAGCCGCTTTACTTAATCACGAATGTGCAGCGTCAGCGAAAGGCGAACTAGTTGGAGCTTAAAGTTAAGATAGAAGTTTAATATTTATATTAAACTTTAAATTATACCAGAGATGGCAAAAAGAAAAGTGCATTAATCAGTAGGGGCTTTACAATATATATAATGTGATTAAACTAAATCAACGATTAAAGCATCATCTGTCTTCGTCACTTTCGTTAACCCGTGTTTCGATAGTCCTTTGATTCCCTTATCCCATTGTTTATTCGACAACCCTGAAACCTCTTTCAAGGAATTCAAATCCATTGATTGCTCTTTGGTAAGAATATCGAAAATCACTTTTTCATTGTCTGATAATTCCGGTCCTTTCTTTCCTCCAAACACCTCCGGTTTCATTTGAGGGAAGAACAACACTTCTTGAATCGATGGATTGTTCGTTAAATACATAATCAAACGATCCATTCCAATACCCATTCCTGATGTCGGTGGCATTCCGTATTCCAAAGCTCTCAAGAAATCTTGATCTATCAGCCCGTTGGCTTCATCATCTCCTTTTTCTGATAAACGAACTTGCTCCTCGAAGCGCTCACGCTGATCAATTGGATCGTTCAACTCAGAATAAGCATTTGCGATTTCTTTTCCGCAAACCATTAACTCAAAACGTTCCGTTAAAGAAGGATCATCTCTGTGCTCTTTACAAAGCGGTGACATTTCTTTCGGGTAATCCGTAATGAATGTTGGTTGGATGTATTGACCTTCACATTTCTCACCAAAAATTTCATCGATTAATTTTCCGACACCCATTGTGTCATTAACATCGATTCCCATTCCTCTGGCAGCCTCAAACAACTCTTTTTCATTCTTATCCTTGATGTCGAAGCCAGTGAAGTTTATTATTGAATCGCGCATTGTAATTCGCGCATATGGGGTCTTGAAATTAATTTTATGTTCTCCAAATGTAGCGCCTGTTGTTCCATTTACCGCAAGAGCAACGTGTTCAACCAAGTTCTCAGTGAACTCCATCATCCAATTGTAATCCTTGTAGGAAACATAGATTTCCATCGCCGTAAACTCTGGATTATGTGTTCTGTCCATTCCCTCGTTTCTGAAGTTTTTTGAGAATTCATACACACCGTCAAATCCACCAACGATTAATCGTTTTAGATACAACTCATTCGCAATTCGCATGTACAGCGGCGTGTCCAAAGCATTGTGGTGTGTTATAAATGGTTTCGCAGAAGCTCCGCCTGGAATCGGTTGAAGAATCGGCGTTTCCACTTCAAAATAGCCTGCATCATTAAAAAACTGACGCATTGCGGTGAACATTTTCGTTCTCTTCACAAAAATTTCTTTCACTTGCGGGTTAACAGTTAAATCAACATAGCGCTGGCGGTACCTCAATTCAGGATCTGTAAATGCATCGTGAACATTTCCTTCAGAATCTGTTTTCGGAAGCGGAAGCGGTTTAAGTGCTTTGCTCAGAAGTGTAAACTCCTTAACTGCAACAGATATTTCTCCAACTTGTGTTTTGAAAACAATTCCTTTTACGCCAATAAAATCGCCTAAATCCAGTAGTTTTTTAAAGACATCGTTGTAAAGCGTTTTGTCTTCACCTGGGCAAATTTCATCCCTATTGAAATAAACTTGAATTTTTCCCTCACCATCCTGTAAATCACCAAAAGAAGCCTTCCCTTGAACCTTTCGTCTCATCAATCGACCTGCAACGCAGACTTCCTCGCCATCCTTAAAATCGTTCTTGATGTCAATGGATTTATGTGTTACTGGATATAAAGCTGCTGGATAAGGGTTAATCCCTATATCTCTCAACTTGCCTAGCGTTTCTCGACGCTGGATTTCTTGATCTGAAAGTTCGATTGAGCTCATAATAATGTATTAAGTCTGCAAAGATAGTGAATTCGATTATTCGAAACGCCTGGGGCCGGGGATTTTCCGATATTTCGAAGGGGCAAACAATCGAACTTTCAAACAATCGAACAATCGAATAATCGAATAATCGAACAATCGAGTTATCTTTGTTCCATGAGTCCAGAGAGTTATTCTACATTTAAAGCATTGCATATTATCTTCATAGTAAGCTGGTTTGCGGGGCTTTTTTACATTATCCGCTTGTTTATTTACCATACAGAAGCCCAAGTAAAGGAGGAAGTGGCCAAAAAGATTCTAACTGATCAATTTGAAATCATGGAGAAAAGGTTGTGGTGGATCATAACAACTCCAGCAATGATTTTGGCGGTTCTGTTTGGAACAATTATGCTGGTCGGGAATCCAGATTTACTCAAGGAGCCTTGGATGCATCTGAAATTGACCTTTGTTGCGGTTTTACTTTTTTACCATTTCTTTAGTCAGAAAATAATGTTTGACATGAAGAAGGGGAAATTTTCATGGAAATCGAACGGATTAAGAATATGGAATGAGCTCGCAACATTATGTTTAGTAGCGGTTGCGTTTTTGGTTACAATGAAAGATTCAATGAATTGGATCAAAGGAACGGTTGGTTTTTTTGCCGTTGCAATTGCCCTAATGATGGGAATTAAGCTATACAAACGAATTAGAAATAACAAGAAATAAAGAATATGTACAACAACATTCTGATAGAACAAAAAGGTCAAGTTTTGACAATTACGATCAACAGACCGAATCAATTGAACGCCTTGAATAAGGAAACGATTTCAGAATTGAATCAAGCACTCAGTGTTGCAAATAATGACAATGGAACGGGTGTCGTAATTCTAACTGGATCGGGAGAAAAATCATTTGTTGCCGGAGCAGATATTAAGGAATTCTCGAATTTTACAATCTCACAAGGTGGTGAATTGGCGAAGAATGGCCAAGACATTCTCTTCAGTTTTATTGAAAACATGAAAACGCCAGTTATCGCAGCCATAAATGGATTTGCACTTGGTGGAGGTTTGGAATTGGCAATGTGTTCTCACATTCGTATAGCATCTTCAAATGCTAGAATGGGCTTGCCTGAGGTTAGCTTGGGAGTAATTCCGGGGTATGGAGGAACGCAACGTTTGACACAACTTGTTGGAAAAGGAAAGGCAAACGAAATGGTTTTCACAGCCGGAATGATCAAAGCAGATGATGCATTGTCATGGGGCTTAGTGAATCACGTTGTTGAGTTGGATGAATTAATAAACAAAGCAGAAGAGATCGCAGGTAAAATCTTAAACAATTCAGGATTAGCAATTGCGTCAGCTATAAAATCTGTAAACGCGAATTTCGAAGACGGAGTGAACGGATACGATGTTGAAATCGAAGAATTCGGTAAATGTTTCGGAACATCGGATTTCAAAGAAGGTACAACCGCATTTTTAGAGAAACGTAAACCAAAATTCAGAAGCTAGTTTGAGTAATCCACTAAAGAAGTTATTGGGGCAAACTGCCGTTTATGGCCTTCCGACAATTGTTGGGAGATTGCTCAATTATTTTTTAGTGCCCCTGTATACAAGGCCAGACGCATTCAAGCCGGCCGAATATGGCACCTTGTCAGAGCTTTATGCGTGGGTTGCATTTTTGATGATTCTTCTTCCATTAGGAATGGAAACAGCCTACTTTAGATTTATAAATAAGCATGAAAATAAAGATGAAATTTTTCGCAATAGCTTCATAACGGTTGCCATTTTCAGTCTTGCCTTTTTTGTCCTTATGTTTTTTGCTAGTCAAGGAATTGCAAATGCACTGGGATATCCTGAACACAGTGAGTTTATCACGACATTAGCTTTGGTTGTCTCGATTGATGCAATCACGGCTCTCCCAATGGCAAAGCTGAGAGCAGAACAAAAAGCCAAACAATTTTCATTAATCCACTTCTCGGCAATCGCTGTAAATATTGGATTGAACCTAATAATCATCCTCATTCTTTTCGATGATATTGAGCCAATGACAGCTGTTTGGTTTATTCTTATGGCGAACGTGTTTGCTTCAGGTGTTAAGATTATTGGTACATATAAAGAGTTTTTGCACCTTAAATGGAAGTTTAACATTGGCCTTGCAAAGCAAATGTTGAGGTATTCATGCCCGCTAGTAATTGCTGGGTTTGCCGGAATCATAAATGAAACATTAGACCGTGTAATGATGAAACCATTGCTAGTCGGCTCAGGTAAATCCGTAAAAGAATCCCTTGCTGAAGTTGGAATCTACAGCGCTTGTTATAAGTTGGCAATGATCGTTACAATTTTCCTTCAGGCTTATCGCTATGCAGCTGAACCGTTTTTCTTTTCACAATCCAAAAACAAGGATAGAAATAAGATGTATTCGAAGATTATGAATTATTTCATTGCGGCGGTATGTCTGGTTTTCTTGGGTGTTTCATTGAACATAGATATCTTCAAATACTTTATTCGCAGCGAAGCTTATTGGGTTGGTTTGGGTGTTGTTCCTATTCTTTTGATCGCCAATGTTTTCTTAGGTATTTACATTAATCAGTCGATTTGGTACAAGCTGAGTGGACAAACAAAATTCGGTGCTTTTATTGCAATTGGTGGAGCGCTAATTACGATTGCAGTTAACGTCATCTTTATTCCGCTTTATGGATATTGGGCTTCGGCTTGGGCAACATTGGTGGTTTATGGATTGCAAATGGTCGCCTCCTATTTACTTGGCCAGAAATATTATCCGATTAAATACAACCTAAGAAAGTTCGTGTTTTACTTCGGTTTAGCTATTGTTTTGTACCTTATTTCCTTATTAGTTGACATGGATCCGAACGAATTTTCATGGTCTAAATTCTTCTTCCATAATTCATTGATCGTGTTCTACATCGCGTTGGTTTGGTTCATGGAAAAACCGCAATCCTTACTGCAGACTGCTAACGAAGATGAAAGCTAACGCCTAAACGTTAGTAACTCTCTGTTTCCCCGTATTTCAAAGGGGCTAATTTTCTTAAATTTGGTTAGTTAAGAAAAGACCATGCAAGTAAAAGTCATCAATAAGTCCAACCATTCGTTGCCAGCATACGAAACAATAGCATCGGCAGGATTAGACGTTCGAGCGAATATCACAGAATCAATTGAGTTAAAACCTTTGGAAAGAACCTTGGTGAAAACAGGTTTGTTTTTAGAAATCCCCGTTGGGTTTGAATGCCAAGTGCGCCCACGAAGCGGGTTGGCGTATAAAAATGGAGTTTCTGTTTTGAATTCGCCTGGAACAATCGATGCAGATTACCGCGGAGAAGTTGCAGTGATTTTAATCAACATGTCGAACGAAACATTTGTTGTTGAAAACGGAGAGCGGATTGCGCAGCTTGTGTTTGCGAAAGTTGAGCAAGCAGAATGGCAAGAAGTAAGTAAATTGTCATCAACGTACAGAGGAAGTGGCGGTTTTGGAAGTACTGGGGTGAAGTGAGTTGGAAGTTTGGAGTTAGGAATTATAAGTTTTGAGTTATGAATTCGGAATTATATGAATAGCACTTTGTTGAACGAGGCTCAACTTGTGTCAAATACAATGGGAACAATGGTGTCGTTGTGCCCTACTGGTTAAATAAAATGCAAGTAGAATACTGTTTTGAAAGATAGAAGAATTAGAAATTAAGATAGATTAGAATGAAAATTATTGTACCAATGGCAGGTCGCGGAAGCAGACTTAGACCACATACATTGACTGTTCCCAAACCATTAGTGCCTGTTGCAGGTCAACCGATCGTACATCGATTGGTGCGCGATATCGCAGAAATTGTAGACGAAAAGATTGAAGAAGTAGCGTTCATTTTAGGCGATTCTGCATTTTTCGGAGATGACGTAGTTCAAAGTCTAACGGAATTGGCAGAATCACTAGGGGCAAAAGCTTCTATCTACCGCCAATTGGACCCATTAGGAACGGGACACGCAATTATGTGTGCAAAGGATTCGCTATCTGGACCAACTGTCATTGCCTATGCAGACACGTTAATTCAAGCAACGTTCGATCTAGATCCAGCGGCTGATGCTGTAATCTGGGTGAAGCAAGTTGAACGCCCTGAGGCTTTCGGTGTAGTTAAACTAAACGAGGGCAAGGAAATTGTTGAATTGGTCGAAAAACCAGAGCATTTCGTTAGTGATCTTGCGGTGATTGGGATTTATTATTTCAAAGAAGCAGAAGACCTGAAAACAGAATTACAAAATGTATTGGACAACAACATCATTAACGGCGGGGAGTACCAAATCAACGACGGAATTAAAGGAATGATGGCCAAAGGAAAGGTTTTCAAGACGGGAGAAGTTGATCAATGGATGGATTGTGGAAACAAAAAAGTGACCGTTGAAACCAATGCTCAGGTATTGAAAAATGAACTAGCGAAAGGAAATGATAATGTCCACAGTTCCGTTAAATTAAAGAACTCAGTGATCGTTCAACCTTGTTTTATAGGAGAAAATGTTGAATTGGAAAACGCCATAGTTGGTCCTTATGCTTCGATCGGGGCAGGAACGAAAATAACCAATAGCGTCATTTCAAACTCGATTATTCAACATGAAACTTCAATTACAAACAGTGTATTAAAAGACTCAATGATCGGTTCGAAAGTAGCTTACAACTGTTTGGCGCGAGATTTGAGCCTTGGAGATTATTCCAACATCAATGAATAAACCATTTTTATATATAATTCTATCCCTTTTTCTGATCACAGCTTGTGGAACGGAGAAAAAAGTGATCAAATCCCAACCGACTGTGTCGAAGGGTGATCATCACTATATCCAAGCTTTTCACGAAGGGCTTCGGTTTAAAACGAAGGGTAGAGTGGATGAGGCGATCGCAAAGTTTGAATATTGTCTGACAGTTCGCACGGATGATGATGCTGTTTATTACGCTTTATCAAAACTTGAATTGCAACGTGACAATCCAGAGAAATCGGCGGAATATATCCTAAAAGCTGCCGAAATTGATCCTGTGAATACATGGTATATTCAGGAATTGGCCTATATGTATTTCGAGCGCGAAGATTATTCGAATGCTGTTGTGAACTTTAAAAAACTCGTGGAAATTGAGCCTAATAGTATTGATTGGCTCTATGGTTACGCCGAAGCTTTGGTTCGAAACGGCCAAGAAAAAAGTGCCATTGATATTCTGATCCAAGCTGAAGATCAAGCTGGAAAACATCCTCAATTTTCACTTCAAAGATTCCAGTTGTACATGGACATGGGGGATATGGGCAATGCTGAAAGAGAGTTGGTTGAAGCGCGGGTTTTATTCCCTAAAGATGCCAACATTATCGCCAATTTGGTTGATTTCTTTTTTAAAACAAACCGAACGGCTGAAGGGATAACAATGTTGCAAGAATTGGTGGTTGCCGATCCAGAAAATGGAAGAGCGCACCTGGCGTTAGCAGATCATTATCAGCAAACCGGGGATATACCGAAAGCGTATAAAGAATTGCGTGCTGCATTTTCTTCAACAACATTGGATGTTGACACGAAGGCAAAATTGATGATTCGTGTACACGAAACGGGTGTGAAAATTGATCCTGAGATGTACGAACTTCTTGATGTTTTAATAGAAGTGCACCCTGAAGAAGAGATTGTTTATTCAATTCAAGGTGATTACCTGTTAACCGCAGGTGATGAATCAGGAGCCTTAGAAGCGTATAAAAAAGCACTGATGTTCAACAAGGACAAGTACCCCATTTGGAACCAAGTGATGATCATGGAATACCAAGCAGGTCATTACGAAGAATTGTATGCACACAGCTCAGAATGCTTGGAATATTTCCCAACGATGACAACTGTTTATCTCTTAAATGGATTGAGCGCAAATCAAATTGGGAAATACGATGAAGCGATTGACGTTTTGAGTTATGGCTTTGAAATAGCATTAAACGATCGAGAATTGCAAGCTGAATTCAGAGGTCAAATTGGAGAAGCGCATTTTGGGAAAAAGGATTTCAGTGAGGGAATAAAGAGTTACAAAAAAGCAATAGAACTAGATTCTCAAAGTACTCTGATTAAGAACAATTTTGCAATTCAATTGGCCGATTCAAAACAAGATTTAGATTTGGCCGAATCACTCTCCAAACAAATAACGAAGTCCTCACCGAATAATGCGATTTATCAGGATACTTACGGATGGGTTCTTTTTCAAAAAGGAAAGTTTGTAGAAGCTAAAGTGAAATTCGAATTGGCGTTAGAATCAGATACGAGTGACGCTATGATTAATGAACATATCGGTGATGTTCTTTTCAAATTGGGCAAGCCGAATGAAGCAATTGAATTTTGGGAAGCAGCTAAAAAACTGGGTTCAATCAATTCAGTTTTAGACAAAAAAATAAAGGTTAAAAAGTATTATGAATCGATTGATTAAATATGGTTTCTTGCTCCTTTTCGGGCTTGTGTTAACCGCTTGTTCAAGGAATAATAATGAAGGGGGCGTCAAACTTTCGAAGAAGAAAGTCGCGGAATTGGTTCAAACTCTCGCTACTTTGTCTAGCTTGGAATACACCTCGTTTTATTCAAAAATTTCAACGAATTATTCTGATTCAGTGCAAAACGTATCGTTCAAAACGTCACTTCGATTAAAAGCAGATAGTGTTACAATTATGACCATTTCGTATGCTAGAATTCCCTTTGTGAATGCTTTGATTACAGTTGATTCAGTTAAGGTGTCTAACAAGAAGGATAATTGTTATTTAAAGGAGAGTATCAACTTCATTAAGGAGAAATTTGGTGTTGACTTTAGCTTAAAAAACATAGAAGAATTGATGATGGGATTGCCGCTTGATTTTCACCCAGAACGCGAGTACTTTCAAATGCATTCCGACCAAGGTTATACGCTTTGCAGCCATAGCAAAAAAGATTTAAAGAGAATAGATGCTGGGGAATTGAAAGAGGTCGTAATGTTCTATACGCTTTCACCAGAATTGGACCAACTGATTTCAATGACGGTTTTGAGCTCAGAAAATAACACCGAGATTAGAGTTGATTATAAGACAAGAGAACTGATTGACTCAATCCTTTTTCCAAACCAAGTCGAAATTAGAATTATAACTCCTGCGCAAGAAATTAGCATTGATATGGAGTACAAGAAAACACGCGTAAATGAAGTTGAGCAGATTCATTTTGTAATACCTGAAAGTTATGAGAAGTGCCAATAGATTAATTTTTATCGCAATACTGTTATGGTCTGGATTTTCATTCGGGCAGGCTTCAAGTGATAAATTGAAGAAAGAACAAGCACGTCTAGAGAATAAAATTGATGACACACGTATGTTACTTCGCAAGTCAAAAGATAATACGAAGTCGTCGATGAATGAGCTTAAGGTTATCGAAAACCAAATTAATTTCAGGGTACAATTGCTTAAGAATTATGACAACCAGATTCGAAGTTCAGAACTTAAAGTTGAAACGAAAGAAGAGCAGATAGCGGAATACAAGGCAAAGGTTGAACGTTTGAAAGAGCAATACAAGAAGTTGATTCTATACGCCTATAAGCACAGAAACAAGTACGGTAAAATGATGTTCATTTTTTCATCGAAAAGTTATTTCGAAGCAATGAAAAGAAACAGCTACTTGAAACGTATCTCTGAGGTTCAAAGAAATCAGTTTATTACGATTCGTCAACATCAGGATTTAATAGGTCAAGAGATCAGTGTTATTAAGAAAGAGAAGCAACTTAAGCTCGCAGTTATTGCGGACAAGAAGTTAGAACGAGAGGCCATTGAACAGGACCGTTTGAAGCAAGAAGGCATTTACAAGGAGTTCAGGAAAGAAGAGGATGAAATCTTAGAGCAATTGAAGAAGGTGCAACGCGACCGTCAAATAATGAAGGAACAGATTGCATCAGCCATTCGAAGGGAAATTGCCGCTGCCGAATCCATGCGACTAGCTGAAATTGAAGCAGCTCGAAAAAAGAATAAATCATCTTCTGTATCTGCGGCAACTCCGACCAAAACTGTCATATTCAAAGAGACAGCAAAAGCTACAGCATTGAGTAAAAATTTCGAAGGGAATCGAGGTAAATTACCTTGGCCAGTAGATAAAGGAAGTGTGACTGAAAAATTTGGAAAGAATGCGCATCCAACGCTTAAAAACGTGACAACGAATAACAGAGGGATAGACATCAGCACTCCTAAAAAAGCGCACGTTACTTCTGTTTTTGAGGGTGAAGTTACAAGTGTTTTGAGTATTCCAGGTGCTGGAAAGGTTGTGATTATCAAACACGGTGATTACAGAACGGTTTACAGCAAACTACAAGATACTTACGTGAAGGCTGGCGATAAAGTGAATACGAAAGATGTGATTGGTTCATTGTTGACCAAACCCGGTCAATCGATGTCTGTTGTTCACTTTGAGATCCATAAGGTAAATGGAAGTGCTGTAACGTGTTTAAATCCATCTTTGTGGGTGGCACAATAGATTTGAACTAACTATCCATTGATACGTAATGATTTTTGAATGCAGAACCAAGAGATGTAAACTCCGTTCTTTAATCGAGAAGTTCGGGGTTTTTCTTTTTTGGAAGCTGTGCGTCAAGAGCAATGAAGATTGCACACATAATCCAGATTGGAACTGCGGCTTTATCTGTGTCCAGATAATTGTTCAGTATACCGTGAACAAAATAGGCGACAAGAGACATGATCATTGCAAGCAATAATGTTCTTGTTTTCTTGTCCTCTGGTGGCCATTTAATGTAAAGGGTAATCGAATTGTAAAAGACTGCCGTGACGATTAATAACATCGTGATTAATCCCAAAAGACCCATTTCAGAAAGCGGACCCAAGTATTCACTATGCGCATTCCCAGCATCCCCGTTTGTTGTTGAGATAATCGTTGTGTTTTCTGGCTCTTGAAAGCGAGCATATTCAAACGCATAAGTTCCAGGTCCAAAACCGAAAACAGGACGTTCATAGAACATTTCAATCGCACATGACCAGCGATTAATTCGCTCTAGATTCGATGCATCCGTTGTTACATTTGTCGCACTTTGAAGTTTGTCTCCAAATTCCTTCGTGGTATGTTCCAATTTGTTTCGCTCCAATTCAATTTGGATTCCATCCCAAGAAATATACAAGAATATCAATCCAACTCCAGCCAACATTGCAAGGTATTTGAATTTGATTTTAAGTTTGATGACAGCAAGAACTGCAATGGCTGCAAACAAGCTCAGCCATGCCGCTCGTGTGTATGAGAAGAACAATCCAACCAACGTAATTCCAATTAACGTGATTAGAACCAGCTGAACTAAAGGTCCGTACTTTTTGGAAAAGTACAACCCAAACAAAAGCGGAGTCACGAATGCAACTGTAGAACCGTAAATCGTATGGTCTTTAAAGAACGGCCACATTACCCAATGTCCTTCCTGTTCTCCAAACCCGTAGGAGGAGTGAACGATTAAGGTGTAAATAATCACAATTACCATTGAAGTGCTGAAAAGCCATAAAAAGCGCACAATATTCTTTTTCTCTTTGAAGATGATCGGTCCGAAAAGTAACAACGGCACAATGAACCACAAGCGGGCCAAAAGAAATTTAAAAGAAGCGGTTGGATTAGAACTGGTAATTGAAGTGACAAGTGTCCACAAGAGGTAAAAACCAACGGCCCAAACGATTGGGTTCCGCCATACATGGACAGGGATAATTGCCTTTCGCAATTGCATCATAACAAGCATGAGCATCAGCCCGAAAAGAATGGGTTCGGTCGGAAGATACAATCCAATACCATCGGTGTATTCTTCAATGTTTACAGATAAAGGAGTAAGAAATGCAATTCCTAAAAAAGCATATTCGGTGTAATAGATAGCAAAGAAAATGGCTATTAAAGCAAGAGGAGCAAGCGCAAAAATTGCTTGATCATTGAAGACTAAGTAACCGATCAATCCGACAAACAGAAAACTGATGCCGAGGATCCATTTATTTTCTTTGAGAGCTTGCAATTAAGCCGCTTTTCTCAATTCCGAAATTCTGTCCTTAACAAGGAGAGCAAAAATCATAAAGACAAATGCACCTATTGTAGCCAATAGGACAATGATCATTCTTTTTGGTTTGTCTTTTTTATCTGCAACCACTGCGCGCTCAACAACAAATTTGTGGTTGAAATTCGTGTTGGCATTTGATTCCGATTGCTCATAAGAATCTTCGAACTTCGTCAGTTTGATAATACGCTCATCACGTTGTTGCTGTAATCCATCGTAAGACGCACCATGCAATGCATTTATCGCGATTTGCTCCTTAAAGAAAGCTTTGTCTTCTGCATTTTTTGACTCGTTATACGCTTGAAAAAGATTCGCTCTACTCTCGGTTGGAACAACGCCCAATTGAGATAAGCTGTCCAAATGTTCTTGAAGTCTTACTTTCTCAGAATCCAATTGATCTCTCTTCCGCTTGTTAATTTCAAAGGCTGGAATTGTTCGTTCTCTCACCATTTCATTCTTCACAGTATCGATTAAATCAACAATTCTATTTGCAATTTCCGCTGCCATTTCACGATCTGGATCTGTTACATCAATCTGAATAGAACCGTAACGCGTTCTTGTATACTGAATGTGATCATCGTACGCTTTACCCAATTTGAAATTCTTGTTTGGATCGTCTTGACTGATTTTATAGTGTTTGATCAATTCGAATTCTTCAACGATTCTGTTCCTAACTCTCGAAGAAGCTAGAATTTGAACCAATTGTTCCGCCTGATCTTCTTCACCGAAATCCATTGCTGCTGCTTTGGCATTTCTTTGTTCCGAAAAGGAAACGGTACTTGTCGCTGCTGGGAAAACAATAGCAGTAGATTTAAACTGCGGTGTAATCATCAAAGAAACAACGATAGCCACTACCATGGCAATTACAGTGCCTATTATAATGATCTTTCTTTTTTTCCAAATGAACAATAAAAGATTTTGTCGTTCTTGATCTAATTCGTTGGTTTGTTTTATCATGTCTCAATATTGGTAGCGCAAAGATAGAATTTCTCTAGCAGTCTTATTGCTTGGCTTTATTAATTTTTCAAGACCGCAAGAAACAAAGCTCAAAATGAGATTTTGGGCAGTAAATTCTTTAGCAAGAACCGTCAGGGTTGGTTTCATCGAATGCTGCAGTAAGGTTTGTTTTGGTCAATTCTATTAACCCTTAAAAATTGATTTTATTTCATGCACCCCAGAATAATTGTTGATTTATTCATTTTCCGTATGTTTGCGCTTCAAAATGAGGGTAGTTAATGGTCAAATCTATTTATAAGTTTTTTTCATCGCGGTTTCAGAATGTATTCTTGGATTACAAGGTTGACTTCAAACCTCGTAATGGTCATGGAAATGGTGGCCCACATCCACGATTGAATAAAATTGTTGATGGAGAAAGAGAAGCTTATAAAACCTTACTTGCTCAATTTGTCGATTTTAAAGACGTTTTCCATTCCATCAAAAAGACGGGGGAAGAATCGAATGAAGACAATCCTGCTTGGAACAATACAATGCTTCCCGGTCTGGATATTATTTCTCTTTACAGTTTATTGCGTTTAAAAAATCCGTCGAAGTATATCGAAATTGGTTCTGGTAATTCAACGAAAGTAGTCCGTAAGGCAATTACTCAAGGGGAATTAAAAACGGAAATTACATCGATTGATCCGTATCCAAGAGCGAGTATTGACGCAATGTCTGATCACGTGATTCGAAAGCCACTTGAAGATATTGAAAACTACGATTTCATTTCAGATGGATTGCAAGCTGGAGATGTGTTATTTATTGACAACTCTCACCGATGCCTGCCGAATTCGGATGTGACAGTTTGTTTCATGGAATTGCTTCCGGAATTGAACAAAGGCGTTATTGTTCATGTTCACGACATTTACATTCCTTACGATTATCCGCAGTTCATGTGCGATAGAGCGTATTCTGAGCAATATGTGTTGGCCGCGTTTATTTTGGCGAATTCTGAAAGATACAAACCAGTAATGCCTGCTTATTTTGTAAGTGAGGACAAAGAGTTGGCGGATATCTTATTGCCAATTTGGGAGCATGAAAACCTTAGCGGAGTTGAAAGACACGGTGGTTCTTTCTGGTTCGAAGTAATGTCGTAAAACTATTCCTTCAGTTTCAATATCAATCTCAAGTTCTTTAAATCAATCAATTTAAAGAGCATCATTCCCACAACACCTGCGGAACACAATCCAAACAGGGCCAGGCCTGAATCTGCTTTCACGTAGAAGCAAAGTGTAAACAGCAAAGAAATGAAAATTGAAAACCGTCCAACGGCTAAAAACGTAAACTTCATTTTAAGGACAGACACGCTGTAAATAAATTGGATTAAGGAGATTAAAGATTGCGTTATTACCGTTGCAATTGCAGCTCCTGTCGCTCCATACTTTGGAATTAGAATTGAATTGATTGTAACGTTAATTACAATTCCAATGGCAGAAATCGTATTCAAGAATTTCATGTCGCCTTTTGCGGTAAGTAAAGTGCCAAAAACAATTGTTGAGCACATTCCAATGAAGCTAAACATCAGTAATTGGAATGGAACTTTGCTTTCTGCTATGTCATTATTGTAGATCAAACTAAGGATGTATTCACTATTAAAGAAGCTTACAATTCCAATAAGTATTGCGCCACCGATTAAAAGTTTTGATGCTGTGGATAGGAGTGGAGTAACGTTTTCTTTTTGCTTGAACATCTTCGAGAAGATGGGAAAAAGAAGCGATGAAAAAATCATTGCGAACATGAAAAAGGCATTGAGCAATCGGAATCCTTTTGCGTAAAACCCTGCCTCTACTGCACCATTGGCATGCATTCGTTCGACCATTACAGAATCGATTCGTGTGTAGATCATCATTAAGAAGATTAATAATGCGTACGGGAAGCTTTTCTTAATAATGCTGTAAGAGAACGCCGGACTAAATTTCAATCTAGGAACTCCAAATTGGGAGAACAGCATAATGGCTGCTACAACAAGCGTAATACAGTAACATAAGGTCTGAATCCAAATGAACCATTCTATTTTGAAAGGAGCACTTGTAACTGGAGTGTAGATTAAAATCCCGCAGAATATGATCAATAAAAAGCGATCTAAAATGCTGATGATGGCATCAGTTTTAAACATCAGTAAGCCCCCAAAATGACTTCTAGCGTATGATATTAGAGTAATAATAAACTGATTCAAGACAAGGAAACTCAGAAGGTACATTTGATATCCGTTCCAATTCAATAAGTAGCCTATTCCAAAAGCAACAACTGCATACAGGCCAAAGAGAATAAATCTAAACGTAAGAACATTATTCAAATATTTAGAAGCATCTTCTGGGTGCTGGGCAACATTTTTTGTTGTGAAATTGTTGATTCCTAAATCAAGAAGAATGTTGAATAGAAAAGAGAAGTTGAGCAATGAGAAATAGATGCCGTAATCAGCATCACCAACTCTATTCTGAACAGCAGCATCAATTCCAAAAATCGCGATTGGTTTCACCAAAAGGTTCAACAGAACCATTAACGCCAAATTGGAAATGAATTTTTTTTGCATCCGAAGATATTCTCTAAATCGAGTTGCTATAGTAGACTCGATCAACTTTTGATCTACATCTATTGAACAGCGCAAAAATAGGAAAAGTTGATCGTTATTTAACCACTAGTTTGAATCCCTTGCCATGAACGTTCATTATTTCAATAGTATCATCTTCTCTAAGCGCTTTTCGGAGTTTAGCAATGTAAACATCCATACTTCTACCATTGAAGTAGTTATCATCACCCCAAATAGCTCGCAGCGTCGCTTGGCGGTCTAAAATCTCATTCTGATTTTTAACCAGAAGCTTCAGCAATTGATTCTCTTTCGTTGTCAATTTTTTAACCTCATCTTTTAAATGTAGCAATCGAATTTCTGGTTCATATTTGATACTTCCAATGAAATGGTTTTCGTCCAGGTTGATTACTTCTGGCTCAGATCTGCGAAGAATAGCCGTAATTCTCGCCAGAAGCTCTTCCATAGCGAATGGCTTCGTCAAATAATCATCCGCTCCGATTTCGAAACCTTCCAGTTTGTCTTCCTTCATTGATTTGGCCGTAAGGAATAGAATTGAAACTTTTTTATCAATTTCACGGATTTCTTTTGCCAGAGTAAATCCATCCATTTCAGGCATCATAACATCGAAGATGCAAAATTGAAAAGTGTCTGCATTAAATTTTTCAAATGCGATTTTTCCGTTTTGCGCCAAGGTAACTTTGAATCCTTTCGATTTCAAAAAGGTATGTAATAAGTGCCCTAAATTGATATCATCTTCCGCTAGTAAAATTGATATTTCTTTTTCCATGTCTAATCTTTTATTAAAATAATGAACTCAGAACCAGAACCAAACCTGCTTTTCACAGTGATGTTCCAGTCATGTAATTCAGCAATAGCTTTCACATAACTTAGCCCCAATCCAAAACCTTTTACATTATGAATGTTGCCAGTAGGTATACGGTACAGTTTATCAAATATTTTGTTCAAGTGTTCTTTTTTTATTCCAATGCCCTCATCTTGAACGGATAGTTTTATTTGTTTTCCATCTGATTTTAACTTCACTTTTACCTGTGGAGCGTCTCCGCTGTATTTTATCGCATTGTCAACCAAATTCGAGATCAGGTTTGAAATGTGCATTCTGTCGCCCGAAACAAAGACTTCTGCTTCTGGTAATTCCACTTTAATTTCTCCTCCAGAACCACTAATTCTGAACTTTGCATTATCAATAATGTGTCCAATTAATTCTTTGAGATCAATACGCTCCGCATTGATTTTCAGTTCCCTTTTATCCAAAGTCGCGCTTTGAAGAATACGCTCAACCAACAAGCCGAGGCGCTTATTCTCTTCGGTGATCATCTTCACGAAAGGTTTTGTCTCTTCGTTAACTTCCTTCACCATGTCGGAATCATTCATTGCTTGACAGGCGAGAGAAATTGTTGAGATAGGTGTTTTAAATTCGTGGGTCATATTAGAAATAAAATCATTTTTCATTTCAGAAAGTTTCCGTTGAATAAGAATCGTTCGGAACATGAAAATCATGGCGATTATTATCAAAATAACTACAGAAATGTTGATTGCCAATCCTCCCCACATTGACTTCAAAACAAAGGCATGTTGCTTTGGGAATCGAATGAATAGGTAGAGATCTTCATCCAGCGAGTTGCTTGGAAAGAGCAGCGTTTTATGTGCTTCTAAAGTATCGAGGTTTGTTACATAGTTCGATGGCGCTTTCTTGAATTTAATTGGAATCTTGTTCTCATCAGTAACTACATATTGAAATCCTTTCGGTAAGCTTTTAATAGTCAACTCTGTTTCCAGGGCGGAATCTAAAAAGGTAATATCCAAACGTTCAGCAGGTGTTTCGTATACATTATTCCGAAATACGTCGATCATCATTTCATTGACGAAACGCGCTTTTTTCAGAATTTTCTGCACAACCCGTTGGTCCAATTGGAACGCAATCTTTATAGAATCTTGGTTGACTGGATTGTTGCCGTGCTTGTTGTAAAGGTCGCGCAATTGACGAACATCACGGGCTAAAACGCGTTGCTCAGCTGTTAATCCCGAAATGGAATCGTATGACTTTCCTTTAATGATGAGGTAGTTTTGCATTTTGCCATCCTCATAAATGGCCGTATCTTCAATGGAAATTGATTCTTCAGCAGAAAGCAGCGTTTTGAATTCTTCCTTCAGAACATCTTTGTACTTAATGCTAAAGTCTTTGTTTACAACGGCCAAATAACGGCGGATATCTTCTGCCTTCTCATGTGTCATGGCGATTCTATCCAAAGTCATGGAGAAACGATCGTCAAACTCAGCCGATTTCGTCTCGTAGAGTTGCGCCGATTGAAATGCCTGAATGATCATCAATGCAAGCATTGCGGCCACTACAAGTATTAGAATAGAATTAACTCTGATTTTTTTAACCATTAACTGTTTTTTGTTCAATTTAGTGGAAACGGCAGTTGACACTGGTGTGCTTAACTTTTTTTAACAGGCGGGTGGCAAGATAATTATTCGTGTAAAGTTTGAGTGGTAATAGAATTGGTGTTTTCATAATTGAATTAACATAGCTGATATTGCTTTGTGAACTCTCAAAACACCCTCTCAAAACCTTCCCCATTAAATCGATAAACACCTCCATTTCCCATTGCAAAAAGCAAACCACCATTTACATCTTCGTAGATCTGCCAAATCATTTGTGACACAAGATTTTCACCTATGACATAGTTTTTCATCGTTGTGCCGTCATATTTCCAAGCCCCTGTATCTCGATCTCCGAACCAAATATTTCCTTTGTTGTCTTCCGTAATCGCAAAAATATGTTTTAGATTTCCAGGGTGTGAACGATTTCCATTTCTGTCACTGTTCTCGTGAATTAACTCATTTTTTTCTGAAAAATTAAGTATTGAATTCCCTTGTTTCAGTAAAACACCAAGACCATTGTTTCCAATCCATAAATTGCCTTTACTGTCTTCTAAAATACTTCGAACATGAAGATATTCATCCCCGTTCGTAAGGCTTGAATCCGTTCCGTCTATTATTTCAAAAGTTTTGCCATCATATCCAAATACAGCATCATACGTGGCGATCCAAAGATTGCCTTTCTTACCTTTTGAAAGCCCGGTATTTCCAAAATCACGGAAGTTGCTGTGTCCTGCTTGGACGGGAAGTTCGAAATAGTCTACTTGCTCACCATTATAGCGATAAACTCCAGCTGACTCGCCTGCATTAAACCAAAGATAATTGTCATCAAGTTCCCAGTTTTCGTCGACAGGCATAGGTCTTAAAGTCGAAGTGTTTGGGTGGTGATTTTCAATGATTCCGTTCGTATAACTACATACCCCTTTGGCTGTTCCGAACCAAATGGTACCGTTCTGATCTTCTTGAATCGTTCGAACTTGATTGTCACTGAGCCCATCACTGACCGTGAAATACGTAAAATTTTCTCCGTCAAACAAACAGGCTCCTTCTTGGTTGCTGCCAAACCAAAAATTCCCCTTGCTGTCTTGAAGAATGGCGCGAATACCTGTGTTGTACTTTAGGGTGTCGGGAATTATCGTCTTAAGATTTAAAGTATCCAGATTTGAATTGCTTGAAAATAATCTGCGAACCTGTAAAAACCGTTTCGTGTAATTCGAAGAATAATAATCCGTGACTGTCACACCGTAATGTTTTTTCGAACTGGAACAATGAATGAATTTCAACTCCTCTTCGCTCTTTTCGATTACAATTCCAACATGTCCAATAGTCTTACTTCCATCGCCTGTTCCAGAAAACACGATGCAATCTCCAACTTTGCTTTCTTCTAGTGCTACCTTTTCACCTAAAGTGCCATATGCTTTTGAACTTCTTGAGCTCTTAACGTCGAATGAACTGTAAATGTACGACGTGAATCCAGAGCAATCGAAGCTCACGTTTGGATTGCTTGTTCCCCACTTGTAGGTAACACCAACTTGGGATTTTGCCAATTCAACCAATGAATCAATATTGACTGTGCCATCTTGAGCAGAGGTTTCAAAGCTTAGAAAAGCCCAAAAGAGAAAGACAATTGATTTCACAGCTTGAATTTACGGCTTTCGTTTATGATTCTTAGGAATTTAACAATCCTTTATAAGGAATGTATCGATTTTCGACTTCATAAACACGATTTATTTCCAAACTACGTTGTACATTCGTGATGATGTCTTTTTTGCGCTTATGGTGTTGTTTGTTACTGCTGCTTTCGCTTCCATTGTTTGGGAGGTCGCAAGCATCCAGCCTGCGCGTTAAAACAATTACACATTGCCATCCGGATACAATTATCAAGCTCGATACGCTGTCAATTTACCCCGGTTCTTTTTCCATTAAATGTAAAAGTGGAGAGCCGCTAGACGAAAGTGCATACGATTTGAATTTTGCACGGTCTGAATTGAAAATTAGTTATATCTGTTACAAGTCACTGATTGTCAAATACCGCGTTTTCCCAATGGATTTATCAAAGATATATGCGTTAAGAGATACGAGTGCAATTTACAACAGAACCAAGGGAGATCGAGAGAATTACCTGATCACCTCGTCGAGGAATCAAAGCGATTTATTTGGAGGAACGGGCTTGAACAAATCGGGGAGTATTTCTCGTGGTGTGTCCTTTGGGAACAACCAAGATTTGGGCGTGAATTCAACTTTGAATCTTGAATTATCTGGACAAATCGCTCCGAATTTAAAATTACTCGCTTCTGTTTCCGATGATAATCTTCCCATTCAACCGGATGGAAACACCAATAAACTGCGAGAGTTTGATCAGGTATTTATCCAAGTTTACAACGATCGTTTCAAGATGATTGCGGGAGATTTTTGGCTGTACAAACCCGATGGTTATTTCATGAAGTATAAGAAACGAGCGCAAGGTTTAACGGTCAATTATGAATGGACGGATGACACAACTAAGGTTTGGAAATCACAATTTAGTGGTGCGCTTTCTCGCGGTAAGTTTCAACGTCAAATTATTCAAGGTGTTGAGGGAAATCAAGGACCATACCGTCTAGTAGGTGCAGAGAACGAACCGTTTATCATTGTACTCTCGGGAACGGAAAAAGTATTTATCGACGGGAAGCAAATGGAGCGGGGTCAGGAGTTCGGTTATGTCATCAATTACAATACTTCTGAAGTGACGTTTACGTCTCGAAATCAGATCACAAAAGATTCAAGAATTGTCATTGAATTTCAATACTCAGATCAAAATTATGCGCGATCCTTAGTTCAAACTGCAACGGTTTATGAAACGAAAAAGATGAAATTTTGGATCAATGGGTATTCCGAACAGGACGCAAAGAACCAGCCGCTGCAGCAGGAATTAAGCATTAGCCAAAAACAATTACTGGCAGAGATTGGCGACACTTTGAGCCTTGCCAGAACATCGAGTATTGATTCTGTTGGATTTTTTGAAAACCAGAACCTGTACAAAATAGTTACCGTAAATGGATACGATTCGGTTCTTATTTATTCCGTTGATCCTGATTCGGCTTATGTAAGGGCGACCTTCGAATTTGTTGGTGCTCAAAATGGAGATTATCGATTCAGCAACTACAATGCACTTGGTAGAGTCTATGTTTGGGTAGAGCCAATTTTGGGTGTTTCTCAAGGCGATTACGCAGCGTCTCGATTGATTGTTACACCGAAAAAGCGACAAATGGTTTCGTCAGGAGTTAAGCTTTTCCTAACACCAAAACTGACTTTGGAAACAGAAGTCTCATACACTAAAAATGATTTAAATACCTTCTCAAGGGGAGATTCAGAAGACGATCAAAGTGTCGCCGGATATGCAAAATTGATCGGTGATGTTCCGTTATCTAAAGATACTATTCCAAAATGGATTATGCGAACTAAATTGTCTGTAGAAGCTCGTGAACGAAGTTTTATTCCCATTGAACAATACAGAGCCGTTGAATTTGACCGCGACTGGAATACAAGGAGTAAGGGGTACTTGGGGAATGAATTGTCGTCGGTTGTTGGTGTGGATTTTATGAATAAATATGGAAATTTCAACTTTGAAGGACAACAATATTTGATTGGAACGGATTACAATGGATTAAGAGCGAACATAGACGGAAAGTGGAATAGGAAAGGACTCAGAGCCAATTGGGACGGAAGCTATTTATCGAGTGAAGCGGACAGGTCCAATGCATTTTTGCGGCATCGTGCAGAAATTTCACAATCGCTTGGATGGATTAAAATTGGATTTAAGGACGATCACGAACAAAATAAATTCCGCTCAAATATTTTGGACCCTACGAGTTATGAATTCTTCGACTACCAAATCTACATCGCCAATGGGGATTCCATTAAAAATAAATTCAAGTTGTTCTATCGCGAGCGTTATGACAAAAAATCAGACAGTTCAAATCTAGTGGCTGCGGCGAAAGCAAGATCCGTGGGAGGAGAAATTGGTTTTACGCAATGGAAAAACCACAAGTTGAAAGTTATAACAAGTTACCGTGAATTGACCGTTCAAGATCCAACATTGATTTTAACTGCTCCAGAGAAAACACTTCTTGGTCGAATTGAATATGAAATGAAAATCTGGAAAGGGGCACTGACGTGGAACACTTTTTATGAAGCAGGGTCTGGATTGGAATTGAAACGAGAATTCCTTTACATTCAAGTCAATGATGGGCAGGGAGTTTATACATGGATTGACTACAATGATGACGGAATTAAAGATTTGAATGAATTTGAGATTGCTCAATTCGTAGATCAGGCCAATTTTATTCGTGTCTTCACACCGAGTAATGAGTATGTAAAAACCTATTCGAATGAGTTGAATCAATCGATTTATTTGAGACCACAACGAATTTGGGGAAAGAGGAAGAAAGGACTTTTGAAATTTGCTTCACGCTTCTCAGATCAGGCAAGGGTTCGAATCAAACGAAAAACAAATGATTTCAACACGAACGAAGCGTTCAATCCATTTGCTCAAACGATCAACGATACCAGTTTGGTTTCAACGAATTCAAACATTAGAAATACTCTATTTTTCAACAGAACCTCGAGCATTTTTGGTGCTGAATATGCTTATCAAAATATAAATAGTAAAACGCTTCTTGCTAGCGGATTCGATTCCAGATCCAATGAATACCAAGAGGTGTCATTGCGTTTGAATATAAAGCGTAAATTCACAATAAAGGTCTCTGGAAAGATCGGCGACAAAAAATCGGAAGCGGATTACACATCGGGTAGAGATTACTCGGTGAGTTACGTTTATCTCGAGCCCAGTTTGATTTACCAGCCGAACACCGTAATGCGAATTTCACTGGACGGTCGTGGTTCTGAAAAGCGCAATTTACAAGCATTGGGCGGCGAACTGGCTAGAGTAATGGAATTGGGTGCCAACTTTAAGTACAATCAACGTGAGAAAGGAAGCCTTCAGGGAAGTTTCAAAGGAGTTCAGATCAATTACACAGGAGTTCAAAACTCTGCCCTTGGATTTGAAATGTTAGAAGGCTTGAAGCCGGGAATGAACTTCACATGGAATGTTGGTTATCAGCGCTCGATTTCAAAAAATCTTCAATTATCCATTCAATACAATGGTAGAAAGTCAGAAGACAACCGAATGATTCATTCCGGAGGAATGGAGGTGAGAGCATTTTTCTAGGCAATTTCAATCATACGAACAAAATTGAATAGATTTGACCCATGGATCTATTCAATTCCAATTTGTCCTCCAACCCAAATTCAGTTTTAAACGGCTTGCTTCTCCTATTCCATCTTGGCACGAAACTTCATCGCCAAACCCATAGTTTCCAGTACCTTCGCGAAGTCTAAATGCATGTGGGTTAACTTGATTTGCTGAGATAAATCCAAATCCAACCAAAATAGCAGTAAGTACTATTACTTATTTCAATAGAATACTGTTCATTCAATAAAGTCTTGGAGTAAACAGTTAAAGCGACTTATTTCTTTCTGAAAAATATTTTTATTGGAACTCCTTGAAAATCAAACTTTTCTCTTAGTCGGTTCTCAAGAAATCTTTTGTAACTATCACCAATGTATTGCGGAAGATTACAGAAAATTGCAAAAGCAGGCGCATGTGTTGGCAACTGTTGTACGTACTTTATCTTAATGTACTTTCCTTTGTTCGACGGAGGAGGAGTAGCATGAACAATATCCAGCATCACGTCGTTTAATATCGATGTTGGAATTTTCTTAATTCTGTTTTCATGAACTTTCGTAGCAGCCTCAAGTGCTTTGTGAATACGTTGTTTCGTTAAAGTTGAGGTGAAAATAATTGGAACATCGTTGAATGGAGCCAATTGCTCACGAACCATTTCCTCGTATTCAGCCATTGTTTTGTGATCCTTTTCTACAAGATCCCATTTATTGATAAGCACAACAACGCCTTTCGAGTTCTTTTCGATCATGTAGAAAATAGTCAAATCTTGCTTTTGTATTCCTTCTTGAGCATCAACCATAAAAATACAGACATCTGAATTTTCAATGGAGCGAACGGAGCGAAGTACAGAATAGTACTCAATGTCTTCATGTACTTTCGCTTTTTTACGAATTCCAGCCGTATCAACCAGCATGAAATCAAAGCCAAAACCTTTATAGCGCGTATGAATTGAATCTCTTGTTGTTCCAGAAATTTCAGTTACAATATTACGGTCCTCACCTGTTAGTGCGTTCACCAATGATGATTTACCAACATTCGGTTTCCCAACAATCGCAAAACGCGGAAGGCCCTCGCCTGCGAGAACAGCTTCGTCTTCTTTGTCAAATTCTTTTACGATTTCATCAAGAATTTCTCCTGTTCCACTTCCGTTTGCTGCCGAAAGGTCGAATACTTCACCAAGGCCAAGCGACCAAAATTCAGACGACAATCCAACGCGGTCAATATTATCTACTTTATTGGCACAGATAAAAACTTTTTTCTTTGATTTACGAAGAAGGCTTGCAACTGTCATGTCTAGATCAACCAACCCAGTCATGACGTCCAACATAAAAATAATCACACTTGCTTCGTCGATTGCAATTTCAACTTGTTTGCGAATTTCACCTTCAAAAACATCACCTGTTCCGTTGGCGTATCCACCCGTATCAATTACAGAAAAGTCGCAGCCGTTCCATTCTCCCAGACCGTAAATACGATCTCTAGTCACACCACTCACTTCCTTTACTATTGCGGCCTGTGATTCCGTCAATCGATTAAAAAGTGTCGATTTACCTACATTCGGTCTTCCTACTATTGCAATAATGTTACTCATGTCTTTCCTTGTTCACTTGATCGAAATAGACCAATCAATTTTGTATTCTAGTACCCGTATTTCTTTAGTTTCTGTGAAGATCCACGCCAGTCTTTATCAACCTTTACGAATGTTTCCAGGTATACGTGCTTATCGATAAAGTTTTGAATCTCCTTACGAGCTTCCGTTCCAATGCGTCTTAGCATATCACCTCCTTTACCTATTAAAATTCCCTTTTGTGAATCGCGTTCAACAATTATATGGGCTCTAATTTTAGTGATATCGTCTTCTTCAATGTATTCCTCAACCTCAACTTGACAAGAGTACGGAATTTCTTGTTGACAGTGAATGAAAATCTTTTCGCGAATAATTTCAGAAATAAAGAAACGCATAGGTCGATCTGTAATAGCATCTTTCTCAAAGTAAGGAGGGCTTTCAGGAATGTGACTTTTAATTTCAGCCCAAACGCCTTCAATTCCGAATCCATGCAGTGCAGAAATTGGAAAAATTACCGCTTTCGGCAAACGTCTTTTCCAATACGCCAATTTCCTAGCGACCATTTTCTGATCAGACATGTCCATTTTGTTAATCAAACAAAGTACTGGAATGTCCAAATTCTGGATGCGTTCCAAAGTTTGTTTGTGGTTCATTTCCGTTTCTACGGTGTCCGTCACAAACAATAGAATGTCAGCATCTTGAATAGATGAGTTGACATATTCCATCATGTTATCGTGTAACTTGTATGCAGAATTAACCACTCCAGGCGTGTCAGAGAAGACAACTTGATGGTCTTCATCGTTAACAATCCCAAGAATTCTATGTCGGGTTGTTTGTGCTTTATCCGTAACTATCGAAAGTTTTTCACCCACGAGTTGATTCATCAGCGTTGACTTTCCAACGTTCGGACTACCTACAATACTTACAAAACCAGATTTATGTGCCATTCTCTCAATCAATTGCCCCGAAACTTTTCGGTGTGCAAAGAAACGCTTTTTATAATTAACCCGTGCAATCTATCTCTGAATAAAAGTAAAAGTGCTTATTAAGTAAATGTGATTGACACTTTCACACATCCTTTAAACCAATCGATACGACTGAAACTAAAACCATCAATAAAAACTACTCCGAAATTCCTTCCAAATCAAACAAAAACGCATATTCCATAGCAACTTCTTTATAACGCTCGAACCGTCCGGAAGCACCACCGTGACCAACGTCCATGTTGCAATACATCATCAATAAGTTTCCATCTGTTTTGAGTTCTCTCAATTTGGCGATCCATTTTGCAGGTTCCCAATATTGCACTTGACTGTCCCAATATCCAGTTGTGATTAACAAGTTTGGATAATCCATCTTTTTAATATTGTCGTATGGTGAATACGATTTGATGTAATCGTAATATTCCTTGTTCTTCGGATTTCCCCATTCGTCAAATTCGCCAGTTGTTAGAGGAATACTTTCGTCCAACATCGTGGAAACAACATCTACAAACGGAACTCCGGCAAGAACGCCATTCCACATGTCCGGTGCCATATTAATTACAGCTCCCATGAGTAATCCACCTGCACTTCCGCCTTGTGCATACAAATGGCTTTTTGAAGTATATTGATTGTCCACTAAATATTGTCCACAATCGATGAAGTCGTTGAATGTATTTTTCTTTTTAAGCAATTTTCCGTTCTCGTACCATTCGCGCCCCATTTCTTGACCACCACGAATATGTGCGATAGCAAAGGAAAATCCACGATCCAATAAACTCAAACGCACAGAACTAAAATACGGGTCCATACTTGCGCCGTACGAGCCGTATCCGTAGAGTAGAAGAGGCGCTTTTCCGTTTTTCTTCATTCCTTTTTTGTAAACGATAGAAACCGGAACTTTAGCTCCATCTCTGGCTGTAACGAAGACGCGTTCAGAAGTATAATTATCAGAGGAGAAGCTGTCATCCATCACTTCTGCTTGTTTCAACATCTCTTGATTCTTGCTGCTCATGTTGTAATCATAAACGGAACTCGGAGTCGTCAAGGACGTATATCCATAACGAAGTACATCGGTGTCAAACTCAGGATTCATTGAAACATACGCAGTATATGCGGGGTCGTTGAATTTGATGTAATGATCGTCGTTTCCGTCCCACTTTATAACCCTCAAATGGTTCAATCCTTCCAATCGTTCACTGACAACCATGTGGTTTTTAAAAAACTCAACATCTTCGATGTAAACATCTTCTCTATGCGCCAATACTTCCTCCCAATTTGATTTTGAAGTATTCGAAACAGGTGTTTTTACAAGTTTGAAGTTCTTTGCATTTTCATTCGAAACGATGTAAAAATCATCTTCAAAGTGATCGACAGAATATTCGTGGTTGGCTTCTCTTGGAAGAATAACTTTCCATTCTTCATTTGGATTGTCAGCATCTAAATAGCGTGTTTCAGACGAAAGCGTTTGCCAAGAAGTCATCATCAAGTACTTTCCAGATTTCGTTTTGTGAATTCCAACTCCAAAAGTGTCGTCTTTCTCTTCATAAACTAGTTCGTCTTGTGATTGATCTGTGCCAATCACGTGCTTGTAAACTTGAAATGATCTTAAGGTTATAGGGTCTTTTTTCGAATAGAATAATGTTTTATTATCATTGGCCCAAGTCGCTCCACCTGTTGTATTGGTAATGTTATCGGTAAGAATTTTTCCGGTCGATAAGTCTTTAACATGAATGGTATATTCTCTTCTCGAAACCAAATCAACGCTGTACGCCAATAGGTTGTTGTTCGTTGAAACACTTTGTCCTCCAATCGCGAAGTAGGATTTCCCTTTCCCCATTTCTGGACCGTTAAGCATTACGACTTCAGACGCATTTTCAGCAACTTCTTTTCTACAATAGAACGCATAATCTTGTCCTTCTTCAAAACGGGTGTAGTACGAATATCCATTTTTCGTAAACGGAACGGACGCATCGTCTTGTTTGATTCTGCCCTTGATTTCATTGAAAAGACGTTCTTGAAACTTCTTTGTGTGTTTCATCATCTTATTCAAATAATCATTCTCATCATTCAGGTAATCCAAAACATCTTGGGTTTGACCATCAGGTTTTTCATCTTCTTTTTGTTCGTCACTGAGTCGCATCCAGAAGTAGTTGTCCACACGCTTATCGCCATGTGTAGTTATCTCTTTCTTAATCTTTTTTGCTTTCGGCGGTGTAATCATGTTCTCATTCGTTGTTGAGCAACTTGCAATTAGAAGAGTTGCTGCAAGAAGGGTGAATTGTATTTTCATGGCTGATAAAGATGAATCGAAAGTTAAGTATTTTTTTACGTATTGGTGTCTTTTTCGAACTCACTTATTAATTGTTATATCCTTAAATTTAGGATTAGTTGAGTGGATAGAATCTGAAGGGTATTTGAATAAAAACATGCTTCGCGGCTTATTGCAGAGTCTCCGCACTTATTGTTAATTTATCATTTCAATATTGTCGAGTCTGGATTTAAATAACGAATGCTAGCACACCATGTAAATACAATCCGTTTTTTTAAAAAGTAGGTATATAAATTCCTCTCTTAATAAGGAATCCTATTTATACAGGTTTTCATTAAAAAAAGTAATGATTTCAGCGAGTATTTGTCTACTTTAACCAGTTGAATTAAAAAATGCGCTACATATGAATATTTTCTCCTTATTTTTTGCCTTGTTTTTGGCATCATTTATTTCATTTGGACAGACCGTTGACCCTTTTGCCATTCGGTATCAAACCAATCAAAAAGGAGGATTAAGTATTCTTGCTAACGTTTCGGTTGGTTGTGGCACGTGTTCTGCTCATACTGAATTACCGCCAGGAGGGACAAGCGACAATAATGGTGTTTCGAGTAACTTTGTGGACATTGACAGCGATTTGAGTACATTTTCATCTTCTTCCGATCAATTAAATTTAGCCAATTGTAGCGAAATAACGTTTGCAGGATTGTACTGGGAAGGACACCTCGACAATCAGCCGGCAACTACTCCTGGCTGGGCAAGCCGAAGCAATATAAAATTGAAGGTTGATGCTGGAGTTTATATCGATTTGATTGCGGATGAAACATTAGACAACACTGTTGGAAAGTCTTCATTTTTCTGTTTTAAAGATATAACGGCTATCGTTCAAGCAAATTCAATCACTTCTAATTACACCGTAGCAAATATTGTGACAGACGTGGGTTCGAATACGTTTGGTGGTTGGACAATTGTTGTGGTTTACAACAATATTTATGAAACGATGAAAAATCTCACCGTTTTTGATGGATTAGCAAATGTTAGTCCTGGAGCAAGTGGAACAGTAGATATTCCTCTTTCGGGGTTTCTAACTCCTCCATCTGGAGCGGTAAACTTTGAGCTTGGAGTTGTTGCGCACGATGGAGATAGAGGACAAGCAGGGGATCAACTTTCATTCAATGGTGCTGGAGTATTCGTAAACATTAGCGATGCAATCCACCCTCTAAACAACTCTTTTAACAGTACAATTTCAAGGGATGGAATTCTTACAGCATTTCGTAATCCAAGTTACAACAACAACTTAGGGCACGATGCAAACATTTATTCCCCAAATAATTCAACATTCAACTACATCGGTAATGCCGTATCAACTGCAACAATTCGTGTTTCCACAAATTCTGAAACTGTCTTAACAAGTGTAATCACTTCGGCAATTGATATTTATGAACCCGATCTTAGGGCTTCTGTTACTTATACTGATTTGAATGCAGGATCTGTAGAGCCCGGAGATATCTTGGAATATTCCATTGTCGCAAAAAATATTGGGTCTGATGTTTCTATTGGAACGTTTTTGACAGACACATTGGATCAGCGATTGATCTATATTCCGAATTCATTGTCTGTGGATTACGGACCCAACATGGGACCAAAGACAGATTTAATTGATGCTGATCAAGGTGAATTTATTGCAGCTGACAATGTCATCCGCATGAGAATCGGAACGGGAGCCAGTGGAGCAGTAGGAGGGCAAGTTATAAACTCTCCAAATGGTGCTGATAGTACCGTCATAAAATTCCAAGTACAATTGCCTGATGAATGTGCAATTTGGCAATGTGGACCCATTCTTGAAAATAGGGCATACGTATTTGGAACGGGTCAAATTTCAGGAATTACAAATGGGAACAACGGAGCATCAGATTTACTGGATGCAAATGGATGTCCGTCGCTTGAAAGTGGCATCGTTACTGTTGATGTAAGTAACTGTCCTGATACAGTTATAACGCATACCGATTCTTTATGTGTAGGGGAATTACTATCGTTAAGTTTCCCGAATTCAACATTCTTAGATTTCTCTTGGACTGGACCAAATGGATTTACATTTACTGGGAACAATCCTATGATTCCGAACGTTCAGCTTATCAATGGTGGGGATTACATTTTATCAGTGAGTTATTTGGGTGTTGAATGTATTACCGATACAACAGCTCCTGTATTTGTTTCTGACAATCCTATATTACAACTCAATACCCTACAAGATGATACGTGCTTCAATTTAGGGTTAGGATTCATAGATGTTAGCGGAATTGGAAACGGACCTTTTACATATCAATGGTCGAATACTGATTCGGATTCACTTGCAGGAAATTTGAATGCTGGAACATACAGTGTAATTGCCACAGATCAATATGGATGTACGGTTGCTGATACATTTTCAATTACTGAACCTCTTATTCTTGAGGCTACAGCTTCGATTCTGTCCGATTATAATGGGCAAGACATAAGCTGTTACAATGCCATGGATGGTGATGCTGCGGTTGTAGCGACAGGTGGTGTTCTTCCGTATAGTTATTTATGGACACCAACTTCATTTATAACTGATACAATTACTGGACTAGATATCGGAGTGCACGTTGTTACTGTGACGGATAGTAATGGATGTGTTGTAATGGATAGTGTAAACCTCATTCAGCCCGATTCACTTTCTGTAAGTGGAGCAATAACAGACGTGTTGTGTTTTGGAGATAGCACTGGCTTCGTCGATGTAACAGTCATTGGCGGAACAACTCCGTACACATATTCTTGGTCAAATAACGAAATAACTCAAGATTTAACAAACGTACCATTTGGAGTTTACATCGACACTATATTCGATATTAATGGATGTAGCGATACTGTTTCTTTTGAAATAACTGCGCCCCCATTGCCATTATCGATGACCTCCGTGGTCACGAACATTTTATGCTTTGGTGATTCAACTGGATCGGTATTGCTAAATGTATTTGGAGGAACACCTGGATACACCTATTCGTGGTCCAATGGTGATTTAGATTCATTGACTGGCGATTTGTCTGCAGGAACATATACCGTTACGGTTACAGATTCAAACAATTGTACAATCACTGAATCGTTTACAATAACAGAAGCTCCGGTATTAGTAACGTCAACTGCTGTCACTTCTGATTATAACGGACAAGATATTAGCTGTTTCAATGCAATGGATGGAAGCGCTCAAGTAACAGCTACTGGAGGTGTTCAACCATACACCTATTTATGGTCGCCAGGCGCTCAAATTACAGATTCGATAACCAACTTAGATGCTGGAACATATACTGTTGTTGTAACAGATAGCAACGGTTGCCAGATGCTTGACAGTGTTACATTGATTCAACCTGATACAATTTCAATTACTGGAATAATTACTGATGTTCTTTGTTTTGGGGATACAATCGGTTCCATTGATGTTACAATCACTGGAGGAACAGCACCATATACCTTCTCGTGGTCAAACAATGTGTTTACTGAAGATCAAATTGACCTTAGCTCAGGCACATATACTGACACAGTTACAGATATCAACGGATGTATGAACTTTGTGGATTTCACAATTAGTCAACCTCTTGATTCGATGACCATTTCTGCGATAGCCACGGAAAACATATGTTCTGGTGATTCATTGGCAACAATAGACCTTACAGTTGTTGGAGGCGCCGCGCCATACACCTACTTATGGTCTACTGGAGATACGATTCCCGATTTAATTGACCTTCCTCAAGGAACGTATAATGTTACTGTTTTGGATTCAAACAATTGCTCTCAAAACTTCGCGGTGGACATTTATACACCCGCAGAACTTGAGGCATCTGCAACTTCTTTGGACCCTCTCTGTCAAAGTGGTACGCAAGGATCAATAGACCTTTCGGTTATAGGCGGAACTCCGGGGTATACGTATACATGGAATAATGGTGATACGATTCAGGACATTACGAACCTAAACGCAGGACTTTATTTCGTTACAGTTTCTGATACAAACAATTGTATGGACACATTGAACGTGGTTATTTCAGATCCTGATGCTATACTTATCTCAGAAGTATATGTTGATGTTCTTTGCTATGGTGATTCTACAGGTTCGATTGATATCTCCCTTACCAATGGTACTCCTGGATATTTTTATGATTGGAGCAATAGTGAAATAACACAAGATGTTACAGGCCTTCCTGCCGGTGCATATTACGTAAATATTCTTGATACAAACAGCTGTGGTGGATTCATGTCTTTCATCATTGCAGAACCTGATACTTCGCTGTATTTTACATCAACAGTAGTAACTAATATTTTATGTTTCAACGATTCTATTGGCGGTATTAACATTGAAGTTGACGGCGGCGAAACTCCTTACACGTACTTATGGAGCAATACTGAAGTAACTCAAGATATTCAAAACCTCGGTGCTGGAATATACTCAGTAGCAGTTACTGATAGTAATATGTGTCAAATTTCATATGTTGATACTGTTTTCCAACCAACGGAACTAATACTTTCTGAAACGCATTTGGACGTTCTTTGTTTCGGAGATTCAACGGCTTCGATTGATGTTTCAACCTTAGGAGGCGTTCAACCTTATTCATATATATGGAATACTACGGATACAACTGAAGATTTAACGGGGATTCCATTTGGAACCTATTCATTGACAGTAACTGATACAAATGCTTGTATTGACACAATTTCAGTTACAATCGTCGAACCAATTGCTGCGATCAGTTTATCTACTTCATTGACGCATGTTCTTTGTTCAGGAGGAGATAACGGAGCAATCGACCTTACTGTGAATGGCGGGACTCCAGGGTATACGTATCTCTGGAACACAACGGATACTATTCAAGACTTGGACACTTTAATTGCAGGTTCATACGATGTATTGGTTACCGATTCTAATGCCTGTTTCGATACTATTTCAGTAACTATACTTGAACCAACTCCTCTTGGAATATCAGCTACTGCTGTTCCTACTTGTTTCGGTGATTCTATCGCATCAATTGATATAACAGCTACAGGCGGGGTTCTACCTTACACATACCTATGGAATAATATGGAGGTTACGGAAGATATTCAGAATCTGCTTCCCGGGATATACAGTGTAACGGTGACGGATAGTAATATGTGTCAAATAACTTATACCGACACTATTCTCGATCCTTCAGATATTGTGCTTACTGAAACACATGTTGATGTGCTCTGTTTTGGTGACGCGACTGGGTCGTTAGATCTTAGCGTAATCGGAGGCGTTCAACCTTATACTTATTTATGGAATAATGCTTCTTCAAATCAAGATTTAACGAGTATACCGTCAGGTACTTATTCGGTTCTTGTAACGGACTCTAGTAATTGTACGGATACCTTATCTGCTATTATTACACAACCTTTTGCGCCGATAAACGTAATTTCAAACATTGTTCCCGTTCTTTGTTTTGGTGGTGACAATGGAAGTATTGATCTTACTGTAACTGGAGGTACACCAGGGTATACGTATTCTTGGAATAACTTAATCTCGTTTAGTGTTTCGGGTATTGATACATTAACGGCAGGGGCGTATACGACGACAGTAATTGATATGAACGGTTGTATAGTTGCACTTAACCCAATTGTTTCTGGACCATTAGAACCATTATCATTAGAAGGATATTCAACTCCTATTTGTTTTGGAGATACAATTGGAGTCGCTAGCGTTGTAGCCGAAGGTGGTACTCCAGGATATTCTTATTTATGGAATACGGGATCAAATAATACCTTCGACTCTCTAGTTGGTTTGGGTGTCGGGTCATATAGCGTTTTAGTAACAGATACAAATGGATGTGCGACTACCGAATATATTGATGTCGCCATTGTAAATGAGCTTGCTGGATGTGTTATTGTTGAAATGCCTAATGTATTTACACCAAATGGTGATTTTGTTAATGACCTGTTCGTTCCTGTTGATATTCTAAGTATTAAAGACTTTAATATTGTCATTCTTAATCGATGGGGGAATGTTATGTATGAATCAACGAGTTATATTGATGGCTGGGATGGATTAACTCCTCGCGGTAAAGAGGCTGAGGACGGCGTTTATTTCTGGAAAGTAATTTATGAAGATGTTTATGGTAAGCCAGGTATTAAACATGGTAACCTTACGTTAGTTCGGGAATAGATGTCATAGTATGATGAGGGAAATGAAACTACTGTTTATCCGATAACGGAAAATGTAAAACCAAACAAAAAGCCCTGTATCGTCATGACACAGGGCTTTTTTCTCTTTGTAGCGGGGACAGGACTCGAACCTATGACCTTCGGGTTATGAGCCCGACGAGCTACCAACTGCTCCACCCCGCGATGTCCGGCAAAGATACAGCCTTTATTTGGATGAGCCAAATGTTTTATTATAGAAAAGTATGTTTTTTAAAAGCGATGCCTTACTTACCGTTTCTCTTATAATAATTAGTTCCTACCAAACATGTTATCCACCTAGTATATTACTTAGCGAAAACCTTTATTTAATTTGATGTTATACTGTTATAGGTAGTTTTAGATACTTCTTTAATTCTAAAAAAAAGCGATTAATTAATGTAACTGATTGATTTTTTTAGTGCTAATGGAATTCCTGCACTATTTTTACCACCTGCAGTAGCGTAGAAAGGTTGTCCACCTCCACCGCCATGAATTTCTTTAGCAAGGTCTCGAATAATATTACCAGCATTAAGACCTCTATCTTTTACTAAGTTATCACTAAGAACAACAGTTAAATTTGGTTTTCCTTTTATCTCTGCACCAAGCACAAGATAGAGATTGTCAATCTCTGATTTCATTTGAAAAGCTAAATCTTTAATTGCATCAGTAGAATCAAGATCAACTGTAGAGGCTAAAAAGTTCACTCCATTAACTTCAGTTACAGCAGAATTCAATTCAGATTTTAAGCCTTTTGCTTTATCTCTCACTAATCCCTCTACCTCTTTTTGAAGCTTTGTATTTTGAGAAAGCATACTTTCCAAATGCTTTTTAACATCCTTAGGGTTCTTCAATAACGCTCTAACGTCATTTAGCAATGTTAATTCTTTATTTATAAAATCCTCATTTATTGATGAGCTAACTCCAAATTTTTGATTTCTATAAATCTTAACTTTTTCAATTTTATCA
>CAJVYC010000024.1 GCA_913009205.1 uncultured Fluviicola sp.
CTATGAAGGATCGAACGGTTTTGCTGGTGATACAGTGTCGACATTTACACCATCTTGTACTCCTCTGCCTCCTACAACATGTGATTTCACATTCGACATGGCGGATTCATATGGAGACGGTTGGAACGGCTGGACATATGACTTTGTACAAAACGGAGTTGTAGCGGCAACAGAAACATTATCTGGAGGTTTTGCAGGTACTGCTACAATAACCCTTGAACACGGAGTTACTTGTTATGTTATTGTTAATACTCCGGGTGCATACGGAGGTGAGGTTTCATGGACTTTAACAAATCCAGCTGGAGTTGTTGAAGCATCATTGACAGGCGCTAACGGTGGGAACCCCGCCCCTAACACACTGGTGGATGTTTTGGCGAATGATACTTCTGGTCAATGGTCAATGCTAGGAACCAATGGGAACTGGAGTGTTTTGGACGATGCCTATTTGTACTTCGATAGAGGCTCAGACACTATCCGAGAAAATGTTACAGTAGGTCAAGGGGCCTTTTCCGATCTGATAGGACCTGAGTTGATGTTTGCCCAACAGATAGACGCATACTACGTAGATCCGATCCTTATTGTTAAGACTGCCTGGGGTGGCTTGAGTTTGGCTGAGGATTTCAGGCCACCATCAGCTGGTGGAACAACAGGACCATATTACACCAAAATGATCGAGACGGTAGATCTTGTGACTCAGAATATCGGCACGGAATTCCCAGACATTGGCATTACGGATTTCGAGATCGCTGGCTTCGCTTGGTTCCAAGGTTGGAATGATGGTGCCTCCAATGCCTTCCTCAACGAATACGAAAGCAACCTGCACCACCTGGTGAACGATGTTAGGAACGACTTGGGACTCCCGAACCTACCGGTGGTCATTGCCAGTTCAGGACATGGTGGATATGGATCCTACGGGGGATGGATACAAGACATCCAGGACATCGTCTCTGTTGCTCAGGAAAATGTGGGGTGCAACGACACGCAGTACGGAGGCACTGTTGGATTTGTCGACACCAAACCCTTCTGGATCGAGAATACGGATTCACCCGATGAAGCGGGACACCACTATCACAACAATGCCCTGAGCTTCCTCAATATTGGAAGATCCATAGGTGATGAGATGATCTTGGCCGTCAACGACATGGCCTTTTGTTCTACTATCTTGTCCGTGAACACAGAAAACGGTCAAGTCGATAGGACTTCCATATATCCCAATCCAACCAAAGGCAACCTCAGAATTGATCTTGCGGAGGTTTATTACAACATAAATGTGACCGTGAGGAACTCAATGGGAAAAAGAGTATTACAAAGTAAATTCGATGCTTCTGATCGAATTGAATTTATTCTTGAAGGAAAAAATGGTGTTTATTTCATTGAGATCACCAGTGAGCATAAAAAGGCTGTACTAAGGATTGTAAAAGAATAAACGTGCTACAACAATGGCTAAAGCCCACTAAAGTGGTCTTTAGCCAGGCCGTTGGCAAACATTAAACAACAACAAACGACATGAAAATTTTTACACAGAGACTAGGTTTAATGGTCATATTCATGATGGGTGTTTTGAACGGTTTTAGTCAAAATCTTTTACCAAACGGCTCCTTTGAACTTCATACATCTTGCCCAGACTACTGGAGTATATTTCCGAATGACCAAATAACTACAGCTGTTGGTTGGTATGATGCTAATGGAACCTGCGATTATTATCACATCTGTGGAACAGACGAGGCTAATATTCCAAACACATTTAAAGGTTATCAAGAGACACATGACATGCTTGATTCAGCCTATGCAGGGTTTTATCCTTTTCATGATGGGCCGCCCCCAGCAGCTAGAGAATATTTGAGGACTACATTTGAACCTTTAGAGGTGGGTTTGTCATATACTTTCTCAATGAAAGTCAACGCTGCAGATTTATCTCCGCTTCACATTGATTGTTTCGAGGTTCTTTTTTATATAGAATATATTGAAAATGATCCTACTATTGCATTTATAGATAACGCACAACTAGATTTTTCCTCCTATGGTATCATCTCAGATTCCATTAATTGGGTTACCCTGGAGACTAATTTCATAGCTGATTCTGCATATACGAATTTAATGATTGGCTGCTTTGAAGAAGTTGAAGAAGTAGTTTTTGAATCAACTGGAATTGGTGCTGCTTGGTCATCTTATTATTATCTTGATGATTTGTGTCTCCGTCTTGAAACATCTTCTTGCCAGACGATAACCACAGGTAATTCAGAAGTTGTATCGACCTTAGATGAAGAACTTTATTTCTTTCCTAATCCTACAAATAGTTTAACAACAATTGTTTTACCGAAAAATGAACCCGCCAAGATCTTTATCTATGACTTACAAGGAAGACTCGAGAGAGAGCTCCAAGCAAATACCCAAGAAGTACAAATAGAATTACCCGTAAAACAAGGAGTTTATTTCATCCAAGTGGTGGGAGAAAGTTATAGTTCTTCTGTTAAAGTCGTGAAGGAATAATCTTAAAAAAAAACGACGTTGAAGGGGAATGAAATTTACAGATCGGAAGGTCGAGAAATAGAGTATTATTTATAACTAAAAGAAGCACAACAGGGGTTATAACCATCTAAATTAAATCGGCCCATTCTTCCCAAATGAATTAAAAGTATCGAGCATAAAAAAGGGCAATCTTTCGATCACCCGCTGTTTAAACCTCCTGTTTAAACTAAGATCCACATCCTACACAGTCAAAGTGACTATCTGTTGGTTTAACACCCCTCACCTGCATTTCCAGATTGTGAATCTTATCTTTTAGATCCATATCTTGAAACATATCGCCTGTCAATTGGCTTTTTAAATCTTGAATTTGGTCGTCTAAAGTATGTTCTGCTTGCATAATTGTAGTTTGGTCGTTAGTCCTTAAAATTGCAAGAAATTTCTGTTCGTTTTTTATCATGTTTTCAAAAGTTATTAACGATATACTATTTATCTCTTCTAAGAAGCCAACTTTATCTGTTAAAAGCTCGTCTCTCAGACATGTAAATAAATTAATATTCATATATTGACAAATTGTTATATTCGAACCAAACGCACATGATTAAAATACTACTAACTATACTTATCTTTTCAATAAGTTTAATGGCCCAAAGCCAATATTGCATGACAGGTGGCCCGTCTAGTGCAAACGACTCCCAATTACAAGGCTTACAATTTACGGGCACTTCAGGTGGAATTAATTATGTTGGTTGCCCAGGAGTTTTAGGCGTTGAAGAATACTTGGTTGAAACAACTACAGTTAATGCTGGTTCGGGATACGTTATGACTATACAATTTGGGACGTGTGGAGGAAATTATGGAAACGTTGCAACGGTCTGGATTGATTTTAATGCAAATAATTTATTTGAACCTTCGGAAGAAGTTCTTACTTGGCAAGGATCGCCACCTATGGCGCCTGCTAACTATGTAGTTAGTATTCCTGCTGGAGCATTGTCTGGTCAAACGAAAATGAGAGTATTGCAAGCAGAAAACGAATCTCTACCGTTAGATCCATGTTTAGGGTTTACGTGGGGATCAGTTACCGATTTCATAATTGAAATTGAAAACGGTATTGATTGCTCAAGTTATATTGGCGACGATTCTTCTGATCCTCGAATCGTGGCTTCAATTCCATATTCAGAATCTTATGACAATTCATTTTGCTATAGCAATCAAAACCCAGCTTACAATTCACCTGATGTTTATTACCTAATCACACCTGGAACTTTAACATCGATAAACGCTTCATTGTGCGGTTCGTCTTTTGATACGTACCTATCTGTTCAAGATAAATGGGGAATAACATTGGCACTGAATGATGATTACGCCAGTTGTGGAACCTCATCGGAAATTAATTTCGCAACAGCTGGGCACGATTCACTCTACATTGTTGTTGAAGGTTGGGGAACTGAGATGGGTGCATACACACTTACAATTAACGAAGGGGTTCTTGGAACAACTGAATTGGCAGATGATCCATTTGCGATCTTCCCAAATCCGGCGCGTACTTCTTTTCAACTCGGAGGAAATTATTCGGGCAACGTTTCAATCTTAAATACTGAAGGCAAAGTGGTCCTTGATCAAACTATAGAGATCAACCAAAATATTGAAGTTTCGACGCTGTCTCCAGGATTCTATATTGTTCGTATGCAAAGCGACACGCAGGTTTACGATAAAAAATTAATCATTGAATAATGAAATTATTTTACGCATTACTAGTCGTTTTTATAGCTTTTTCCACATCGGCTGCAGGCTGGATTCAGCAAACTGATTTCGGCGGAACTGCAAGGCACAGAACAACCATGCTTGCGCTTGGAAATAAAATTTATGCGGGGCTTGGTCATTACAATGGAGCGGGTATCAATGTTCTTTTTGAAGATTGGTGGGAATTCGATCCTGCAACTTCTTCTTGGTCACAAAAGGCAAATTACGGTGGCGGTCTTTGTTATCATGCGGCAGGATTTGCTATCGACAATATTGGCTATGTAGGAACGGGAAGAGTTCTATCAATGCAATTGGTTCAAGACTTTTTTAAATACAATCCAGCGACAAACACATGGACTCAAATTGCTGATTTCCCAGGTGTGGGAAGACGTGGAGCAAGTTCATTTACTTTGAACGGTTATGGATACGTTGGAACAGGAACAGGCTCTGCTGACTTTTACAGGTACACTCCGGTAACAGACTCGTGGATTCAAATTGCGCCTTTACCGGGTGGAGCGCGGATGTCAGGTGTTGCCTTCTCAATTGGAGGTTACGGCTACGCAGGGACAGGAGAAACCGGAAGTTCTTCTTCTGCTGACTTCTACAAATACAATCCAGCACTGAACTCATGGACACAAATTCAAGATGTTGGAGATGATCCTTTAGAAGGTTTAATTACTCGAATGGAAGCTTCAGCATTTTCATTAGGAGGAAAAGGATACGTTTTAACAGGAGTTGATATTTCAAGTGGAACAAACTTCAAGGACATGTGGGAACTTGATCCTACAACAGACACTTGGACTCGAATTGACGATTTCAACGGAATAGCAAGAAGGTACCTTTCCGCTACGGCAGTAAACGGAGTCGCTTATGTTGGATTGGGAACGAACGGAACTAACTTTAAAGATTTCTGGAAATTCGATTATTCATTGGCACTATTGGAGAAAAACTTAGACAATATATCCGTAAATGCATTTCCAAATCCTAGTACAGATATTCTAAACATTGACGTCGATTGGGCAGAAGAAGTTCCAATGGAAAAAATGACACTTTCATTGACTTCCCTCACTGGACAAATTGTTTATACTGAAGCTTTGAAAGCCGACCTTAACAGCATTAACGTTACTGCTCTTAAGTCTGGAAGTTATATCTACTCAATTCAATATGAAGATCGTATTGTTAAAAATGGTCACATAATTATACACTAATGATTAAAGGAATATACATACTTGTTTTTGCCGCTGCCCTAATGTCTTTTGACGCATCGGCTTGGTGGGAAAAAAGAGCTGATTTTGGCTCTAATGCAAGACACAGAGGAACTGGATTATCTATTGGTAACAAAGGTTACTTTGGATTAGGACACTACAATGGAGCAGGACCCAATATTGTAATGTCAGACTGGTGGGAATATGATCCTGCAACAAATTCGTGGTCTCAAAAAGCAGATTATATTGGAAACAATGGAAATGGAAACTACGGCGTAATAAAAATGACTATAGGAAATTTTGGGTATTTAGCTGGAGGTACATTAGGAGATCAAATGCTTTATAAATACGATCCAACGCTGAATTTATGGACTCCCGTTGTCATGTGTCCAATAGTACCTGGAAACAGAGCGGCGTTCGCAATTGGAGACAAAGGTTATTATGTTTCTGGAAGTATCGTTTATGAATTTGATTCAGTTACAGAAATATGGTCAACTAAAAATCCAGCCCCCTTCACTGCATCGGTATGGAACTCTGCATTCGTTTTAAATGGAAAAGGCTACATTAAAAACGGCACATCAATTTACGAATACAAAGCCTCAATTGATTCCTGGACATCGCGAGCTGCTTTCCCAGGTTTAGCTATAAGAGCATCCGTTGCTTTAACGCATGATGGAAAAGGATACATTGTATCAGGTTATGGTGTATTCGGACTTTCAGATGTAACAAGTGAAGTTTGGGAATACGATCCAAGCTTAAATATTTGGAATTTTGCCGGTGACTTCCCAGGAACATCAAGACGCTTTGCAAGTGGCTTCAATATTGGAGAAAGAGCATTTATTGGAATTGGAACAAATGGTACAAACTTCAATGACCTTTACGAATTCAATCCTTATGCAACTTTGGATGAGAAATTCGACATTACTGAATTTTCGACCTTCCCGAATCCTTCAAATGATCACATTAATTTCAAATCAAACAATTTGAATTCTTATTCGATTGACGTGTTTGATATGATGGGAAGAAAAATATTCACAAAAGAATCTCAAAATGGAGTAATTCGTTTTGACAAAGGAAACAATGAAAGTGGAACATACATCTATCACGTAAAAGTTGACGGAGCCCTTGTGCACTCGAATAAATTCATTTTTAATTAACGGTATGAAAAAAATAGTACTCGCATTATTTATTGGAATAATCGGAACAAGTTTCGGGCAAATTGAAAATACTTGGACGAAAATGTCAGACTTCTCAGGGCTTAAACGAGAAAGAGCTGTGGCTTTTAGTATTGGCGATTATGGATATATCGGGACAGGAATTGATACAGCTGAAGTTGTTTACAATGATCTTTGGAAATACGATGCTACATTAGATGCATGGAGCCAAGTCGCAAGCCTTCCAGGATCCGTTAGAAGAAATGCAATCGCATTCTCTATCAATGACAAAGGATACATTGGAACTGGAATCAATACGGTAACAGCAACAGAAGTTGGCGCTTCAAAACTTGCCGATTTATGGGAGTACGATCCAATACTTAATTCTTGGATAGCGAAAGCAAATTTTCCAGGATTCGGAGGTATTGGAGTGTACTTTACAACTGCATTCTCAGCAGGAGATAAAGCGTATTTGGTGGGTGGTAAATTAGGCCCTAACAATTACTCCAATCAAACGTGGGAATATGATTCGACAAATGATTTTTGGACACAGAAATCAAATTTCCCAGGAGGTGTTAGGTACCAACTAAGCAGCTTCACTCTTAACGGAAAAGGATACGCTGGATTGGGTACGGATCAAGATTATTACAGAAAAGATTGGTGGGAATACAAACCAAGTTTGGATCAATGGGTTGAGAGAGCAAATCTTCCTTCTAGCGAAAGAGCAAATGCTACAACATTTTCAATCGGATCAAGAGGGTTCGTTTGTATGGGAACCAACGGCGGATCTCTTGGAGATTTATGGGAATACAATGAAGGATCGAACAGTTGGAATATCAGAGCTTCTTACGGTGGAAGTGCACGAAAAGGAGCTATCGCAATGATCATTAACAACAGAGCCTATGTTGGAACTGGAAAAGGAACTTCTGGTAAAAAAGCTAGCATGCACGAATACAATCCGTATTACACAGTTGGAGTAAATGAATTGGAAAATGCAATTTCAATTTATCCAAATCCAACAACAGATGTGATCAACGTTAATTCATCTGCACCTGTTGAAGAGCTAACCCTAACAAATATGCATGGCCAAGTTGTCCTTTCTGAAGCATACACGAAAACATTAAACGTAAACGGTCTATCTGCTGGAGTATATTACTTGACAGGTCAGAGCAATGGATCAACGATAGGAAGCCAAAAAATTATTATTCAATAAGTATGAAATTCAATCTAATACTACTTGCCGCAACATTAATTAGTGGACATGCTTTTTCCCAAGACCAATGGGTTCAGAAAGATTCTGTTAATGGAGCCCCTCGTTCGGTCGCTTCGGCTTTCGTTGTTAATGGCGAAGGATACATTATGGGCGGACTTGACGATGGAGGATTTAGAAGGTCAATGTTTTCTTACACATTTTGGCAGGACGATTGGGATGACGAACCCTCAATTGGAGGATTGTCTGGAGATGGACTTGACAGAGGAAACGCCTGTTCTTTCAGTATAGAAAACAAAGGATACCTTTGCTTAGGCCAAGGCGATTCCAACCCCTTCTTTAATGACCTCTGGGAATTTGATGAAGATACTGACGCGTGGAGTCAAAAATCAAATTTTATTGGATCAGCAAGACGACAAGCCATTGCATTTGTTTTAAACGAAAAGGCATATGTTGGAACTGGAATTGACGCAAACGGTCTTCAAAAAGACATGTACCAATACGATGCAACAACAAACATGTGGACACAAGTTGCAGACTTTGGCGGAACAGCTCGAAAAGAAGCTACAGCATTTAGCATGGGCGGACAAGGTTATGTTGGAACAGGTGATGAAGGTGTAATGGTTAACGACTTTTGGCAATACGAGCCAACAACTGACATGTGGACGCAAAAAGCAGACTTCCCAGGAACAGCAAGAAAAGGTGCTGCGTCATGGGGACAATTTCCAACTGGCTTTATTTGCTTGGGTGAAGATGTTGGTTTCAACTACACAAACGACTTATGGGAATACAATTTCTTTGTGGACAGTTGGACTCAGAGAGCGGATTTCCCAGGAACGGGAAGATCAAATGCGATCTCCTTTATTCAACAAGACTTAGGTTTTGTAGGAACAGGTTACGACGGCGAATTTAGAGATGATTTGTATGCTTACCGTCGAATCTTAGGAACGGAAGAATTAGCGAACACTTCAAACACGAAAATATTCCCAAATCCAGTTGTCACAAGCTTTACGGTTCAAACAGATTTGAAAGAAGTAGAGTTACAATTGATCACGCTTGACGGAAAAAATGTAACGAGCGTATTGTCAATCACGAAAAACAATTTAGGATTTAAAGTGAACAGAGTAAACCTTCCAACGGGGAATTATTTTGTTCAATTAACGAACAACTTAGGACAAGTCGTCCACGTAGAAAAGGTTATATTTCAATAATGAAATACGCATTCTTAATATTTATTGGAGTTCTAATGGTCTCTTGCGGCACTGAAAACAGAGATGACCTAGATGTTAAACTTGAGAAAAATTCGGAGCAGACCAGCATCCCAAAATATTCTTCAAAGGTCTATTACCTTCAAAATGTGGGTTGGTGTTATCAAGTATTTAGAGGCACAAAAATGATATTGAATCAAAAACACATTCCTGCAGTTCAAGGGATAAAAGGGTTTGAGACAAAAGAAAAAGCCGAAATCGCTGTCAATTTTATAATGGAAAGGGTAATTGCCGGGAATGAACGCCCGTCAGTTACACCAGAAGAATTGGATAGCATTGGAGCGATCGATTTGGCCCCTGAAGTTCTTCCTATAAATGATATCCCTAGCGAATACAATTGACATGTTGAGTTATCTCCCGAGTTCATAGAGAAAATTCAAGACAACGAATAACCTTTGTCTCATAGATGAATCAGAATAAAAATGCGGTAGAGATCTTCAAAAAACAATGATGAATTATCACGACAAAAAATTCAAAGTGGTGAAATACTCTCTTGCGAATACGAAGGAATGAATATCTCCGAAGGCTATTTGATCGGCGGTGAAGAGGAAGGTTGGTTTACATTCGACGATTTCGCGTTTCCATTACAACACATATGAAATAGGCTCTTATGCTCAAGGTGCGCCTTCAGTAATGATACCTTATTCTAAAATAAAAAGAACACTAAAGGAGGCTCTCAAGTAAACCCACTCGAATACAAACGCACAATTAGCGCAGAGTACAAGAAAGCGTTTAGAGCAAAACTGATCAAGGACAAAAGACAAAGTAAGATTCAAATCAGTGCCATTGCTTCCATCATCGTTATTGTTTGTGATGGTTATTCTGATTTGATGTTCAACCCATAAATCAAATCGAAAACTATACATTTGTTCTATCAAACGATCAAGAAATGAACAAAGTCATCGAAGACCTTAATTGGAGATACGCCGTAAAAAAATTTAATGCTGAAAAGAAAATTAGCAACTCCGATTTTGATACATTGAAAGAATCCCTGCGTTTAACACCAACTTCTTATGGACTTCAATCTTTTACTGGAGTCGTTGTAGCGTCGGATATATTAAGAGAAAAGTTGGTGGAAGCTTCCTACGGTCAACGCCAAGTTGCGGATGCTTCTCATTTATTCGTTTTGTGTTCGTATTCGAAAATTAAAGACACAGACGTTGATTCCTACATGCAACTTATCTCACATACAAGAAATGTAAGAATTAAAAATTTAGATGGTTTTTCGAACCGAATCAAAGGAGAAATGAACGCCAGATCAGAACAAGAAATATTGAATTGGTCGACGCGGCAGACTTACATCGCTCTAGGTCAACTTTTGCATACTTGCGCGTCTCTTCGAATTGATGCAACGCCTATGGAAGGATTTGATCCTGCAAAATACAGTGAGATTCTTGGGCTCTCAGATAAAAACTTAACTCCTACTTTGGCCATTCCTGTTGGTTACCGACATGAAGAAGATATTACACAACACGGAGCAAAGGTGAGAAAACACCTAGACGACCTGATCCAGACCATCTAGGGATTACTTTTATTTAAGAACTCGGATCCGTTGAATCTTATCTTCCAATTGAATCGAAATTAAATACATTCCTGAAGGCTCTTTCGAAAGATCAATCGTTGTACTTATTAATTCTGAGATGAATCTTCCCGAAGCATCGACTACCGTAATTAAATCAACAGCGTTGGCTCCAAGCACTTTAAAAACACCTGGAGTAACTTGAGCACAACTCAATCCTAAATCTTGATTCTCATTAATCGAGGCCTGTAAAATTGTCACGTCATACTCAATCGTATCTAAATCGCAAGAGCTTTCTGAAATCAATGAAACAGTATATGTTCCAACTCCAGAATACCAAATTGATGGATTTTCATTTGTTGAACTCTGTCCATCTTCAAAATCCCAAGAATACGAACTCGCTCTTAGACTTTCGTTTGTGAAGGTAACATTTGATCCGTTGACCAAATACGTGAAATCCGCTTGTGTGTGCTCAGATTCATCGTGTAAATGCCATTGATCCAAACTATCCAGAACCGCTAATGCGGCAGCGGCTTGCAATACATCCGCATCTGCTTGACTAATCGTACTGATAAATGGCGCTCCTACTGGTGATTTTCTATAAATCGATGCATAAAAAACACAAGCTGCCAAATAAGAACCGTGAAGACTTGGATGTGATTCATCAGCATTGTACAATCCAATTCCGGGATTGTTGTCTCTAACATACTTCCAAGCCGATCCAACTGGAGAAATGGATGCTTGAACAGAATCTGCTATTCTCATATAGCCTAACCGCAAGCGTGCATTCATTAAGTCGAACGTAGAAATCGGCGCCCATTGAGGATCACCGTTTTCCCGACCCCAAGTCATATACATAAGAATATCCGAGCAATCATTGTTTGCATTAATACTGTCCGCAATTTGCATCACATACGGCAATGTTTGAGTATTCACTTGAGCATCAGAAAAAGAAGGCTCTTGGCTTTGCCCTTGTAGAACAATATAATCCCAAGAATCACTATTGATTGCGGTGAAAGTTGCTGCGCTCGAAGCATGGCCGTTAAAAGTCATTCCTCCAGGTGTTTGAGAAGTTGATTCAAAAAAATCGCCTTGAGAGGCAGCAAGGTCGCCGATTAAGCCCGGCATATTATTAAAATAGGTGTAGCTATTTCCAATAAACAATACGTTAGCACTGTCCTGAGCATAAGAAAAACCTATAAAAGTGATGCTTAATACGATGAGGTATATTTTTTTCATAATTAAATAATAGAGTCTGTTTATCGGTAAGACTTCAAACTTATTGGTAAGTTGCCTCGTTATTACATATAGTTATTGGGCAATAATTTATAATTTTAGACTACTCTTTAAAAGCTATGGGAATCAAACAACACGTTATTTTAATTTGTATCACGCTTATCAGTGGATTTACGCACGGTCAATTCGGTTTTGAATACGATAATTCTATTATTGTCAAACAAGGCGGCGATGCACTCACAAATCCTTGGGGAGGTGGTTTAAACTATGTGCAAATTTCTGATTTTGACTACGACTACGACGGTGATATGGACTTATTCATATTCGACCGTAGCAACGACAATATTCGAGTCTATACGCAAGAAAATCAAGGCGGAACGAAGTTTTATCAATTGGCATATGGTTCTAAAGTCAACTTCCCATCAGACGTGCGCTACAGAGCGACGATGGTTGATTACGACAATGATGGACGCAAAGATCTTTGGACTTATGGCCTCGCTGGAATCAAGGTTTACCGCAATGTAGGAACCATTGGAACAGGAATACAATGGGTGTTAGCATCGGATTTGGTCTACTCCGAATATGTAAATGGGTCGAGTCAATTGTATGTTAACTCTTCAGATATTCCTGCAATTGTCGATGTAGATTTCGATGGCGACATGGATGTATTGACCTTTCACCAAGGTGGCAAAAACTTGGAATACCATCAAAATCAAAGTATGGAACTCTATGGAATTCCTGACTCGTTGGAGTTCATTCTTCAAAACGAATGTTGGGGATTATTTGGTGAGGCAGCTTTGACAAACACTATTATTCTCAATGATCCTGATTTCCCATGTGTGGGAAGTAATATATCCAATCCATTGCGCGTTGCAGGACAAAACGGAAGTACTGTAAAAGGAGCCAAGAAACACGCTGGATCAACAGTTTTGGCAATTGACATCGATAATTCAGGTGTTTACGATTTGATCATTGGAGACGTTGCACACCCTAATTTAACCCTGCTGACTAACAATGGAACTGCGCCCAATACAAACTCCTCGATGGTTTCTGTTGACGATAACTTCCCTTCAAACACAACACCCGCTGATATTCAGTTATTTCCAGCGTCGTTTTACGTCGATGTAGATTTTGACGGGATTCGCGATTTATTGGTGACCGCAAACGCTAAAAACATATCTGAAAACGAAACCAGTATTCGATACTATAAAAACATCGGAACAGACGCAGTCCCAAACTTTATATTTACTGCGAACAATATCTTTCAAAATGAAATGATCGAACACGGTACAGGAACAGTTCCTGTTATTTTCGATTTTGATGAAGACGGATTGGATGATTTAATTGTTGGGAATTTCTTCAGGTACGTTCCGACCTTGGATAAAGAAAGTACAATTGCTTACTACAAAAACACAGGAACAGCAAGCCTACCTGAATTCACATACATCGACTACAATCTTTTTAATCTGGATCAAGAGAATTTTGGGCTGAGATCCATCCCAACATTTGGCGACATGGATGGTGATGGAGACGAGGATATGTTTTTAGGAATGGAAGACGGCTCATTGGTTTATTACCAAAACAATTCAATTGGCGCTGGTGCCGTTTTTGGATCACCTCAAGTTGGGTATTTGGACAATACTTCTGCCCTAATTGCTTCTTTCGGGTACACGCATCCTCAGGTGTTTGATCTTGACAATGACGGTTTATTGGATTTAATAATAGGATCCAAAACAGGTGAAATTCATTATTACAGAAACATCGGAACGGTTGCGACGCCTTCTTTCGAATTGGCGAATATTCAACTTGGAAACATTGACATCGTGAGCAATAAACCGGATGTATTTGCTTCGCCCCACTTCTTCAGAGAAAACAACGTAACTCAATTGTTCCTTGGATCTGAATTGGGAAAATTAATCTATTATGACAGTATCGATAACAATTTAGGAACAGGTCAGCAGTTTCATTTGGTATCCGATCACTATTTAAGTATCGACGTTGAGGCTTACAGTTCATTTGCAGTGAAAGACATTGATGGCGACGGAAACTTAAACATGTTCGTTGGACAAGATTTAGGAGGGGTCTTCCATTTCGAAGCGAATCCAAACAGTGATGTTGGCCTCTCTGAAATCAAATTGCGTGACAACGTGGCTTTGTATCCGAATCCAAGTTCAAACTCGGTTACAATCGCCTCAAGTGAATCGAATTTAAAGAACATAACGATCATTGATTTAAGCGGGAAAATTGTAAAATCCGTTGACACGTCAAATGCTTCTACATCTTTGGATATTCTTAATTTCTCAAAAGGAATTTACATTGTAAAAATCACTTTGGACAATGGGAATGTGGTTACTAAGAAATTGGTAAAACCCTAACTTTTATAATTCTGTCAATGCCTTTATTTAGTAATAGCAGAGCCAATTCATCGGAATTAGAAAAGTATCTTTATAATTCAAAAACCCACTCTGACTCATAAGCACTTGTCAATTCAGGTTCTTCCTTGTAAATTCCAAAAAGGGTAGAGCCACTTCCTGACATTGCTGCAAAAAGAGCGCCTTCATCGTACATTGCTTTTTTAATCTCATTTAAGACAGGATGCGCTTTAAAAGCAAATTCCTCAAACGAGTTCTGAAGTTGATCCTTCCAAGACGCTATCGGATTTTTTAACGCATCGGCAATCGAATAACTATCAATAAAATGAACATTCGAATATGCCTCAGATGTTCCAATATGAATTTCGGGATTGATGAGTTTCAAAAACTTCCCAGATAAATCGATTGAGATTGGATTCAAACGCTCCCCTCTACCCGACCCTAATTGCGAACCGCCCTTAACGAAGAAAGCACAATCACTCCCCAATCGAGAAGCGTAGCTTTCCAGTTTTTCATCTGACAGGTTTAATTCGAACAACTCGTTCAATCCCAAAAGAATCGAAGTTGCATCGGAAGATCCACCTCCCAATCCAGCCCCCATTGGAATAATCTTCCTCAAATGAATATACACAGATGATAAATTATGTTCATTTTCCAACATTCGAAAAGCCAGAACACACAAATTTTCCTCATGACTTCCATTAATCTTCAATCCTGTTGATTTAAACTGAAACACATCAGACTTCTGTATTTCAAGAACATCACACAAGGGCACCTCAAGCATACATGTCTCAATCGCGTGGTAACCATCGCTTCTTTTTGAAAGCACATTGAGTCCTAAATTGACCTTAGCAGGAGGAAATATTATCATATTATAAAGGTATAACAACGAAACAATTTTTGTAACTTTCGCCGCTCAAATAGATAAAAAAAATTATGGCGACCTATTTAGATTTTGAAGAGCCAATAAAGGAACTAGAAGACCAGATTGTTAAAACCAGGGAAATTGGTGAAACCACAGAAGTGGACATGACGGAATCGATCAAAGAATTGGAGAAAAAGCTGAAAGCCAAAACAAAAAAGGTTTTCTCTGACTTAACTCCATGGCAACGTGTTCAGTTGTCTAGACATCCAGATCGTCCTTATACAATGGCCTATATTGAAGCAGTAACGGATGGTCAATTCCAAGAATTGCACGGAGATAGAAACGTAAAAGACGACAAAGCGATGGTCGGTGGCTTTGGGTTGTTAGATGGTGAAACAGTAATGTTCATCGGACAGCAAAAAGGAGTGAACACGAAAATGCGTCAATTCAGAAATTTCGGAATGCCAAATCCAGAAGGATATAGAAAGGCACTTCGACTGATGAAAATGGCCGAGAAATTCAACAAACCAATCGTGACATTCATTGACACACCTGGAGCATTCCCTGGTTTAGAAGCTGAAGAGCGCGGCCAAGGTGAAGCAATTGCACGTAACATTTATGAAATGATGCGTTTGAAAGTTCCAGTAATTTGCATAATCATTGGTGAAGGAGCATCTGGTGGAGCATTGGGTATTGGTGTTGGAGATAAAGTTGTCATGTTAGAGAACACATGGTATTCTGTTATCTCTCCCGAATCTTGTTCTTCCATTTTATGGAGATCATGGGATTTTAAAGAGAAGGCGGCCGACGCACTTAAACTGACTTCAACGGATATGAAGAAACTTGGAATCGTTGACGACATAATTAAAGAACCATCGAATGGTGCGCATAGAGACCATGATGAAACTTTCAAAACGGTTAAAAAATCGATTGCTAAATATTTAACGGAATTGAAAGCAATTAAACCGGAAGATAGAATTAACAACAGAATTGATGCTTTCTCTAAAAGAGGAGTTTGGAAATAGAAAAACGATAGTTTTTCTGGGAAATTGAGAATGACTGTAACCAAAATCATTTACAGATTCTAAGAACAAATCTATTAACTAAGAATAGTTTAAATCATAATAACGTCAGTTCATTTTTTTGAATCGACGTTTTTTTTTACTCTAAACCTTCCTCCATAAAATTTCTAAAACGATAACTTAATTTAATCGCAAATCTCTTTAATTAATTGTATTTTTAACTTAATAAGACAGAAATTAATACACTAACTAACCACTATTACGCATGAAAAAGATTTTAATCGGTATTATGAGTTGCCTTGCATTTACTGTAAGTGCTCAAACGTATACCTTCACAACAGCTGGAACTTCAGGAACGAATGGACCAGATCAAACTGCAGTTGACGCGGCATACCTTGCGACAAATTTAAATGGTCTTGTTACCATTAATACACAGGGAATTCAAGAATGGACCGTACCATCTTCAGGAACGTATCAAATTCAAGCAATTGGCGCAAGTGGAGGATCTCACGCAACACTTTCAGGCCATGGAGCGCTAATTTCAGGGGACGTTTACCTAACAATGGGAACAACTCTTTATATTCTTGCTGGACAAATGGGTTCTCAATATGCAGCAACTAATTCTGATGGAGGCGGAGGAGGATCTTTTATCACTGATGGAACTGATTTATTAGTAGCTGCTGGCGGGGGAGGCGGCAGTGCACAAAACCCTAATTCAAATCAGGATGCAAGCTTAACTGCTGCAGTAACAAATGGTGCTGCATCACAATTTGGAAGTGCGGGAGCTGGATATTCTACAAATGGCATTCATTTGACTTATGGAATATATACTACAGTTGCTCAAAGCTTTACCAATGGAGGTAATGGTCAAGGTGGCGGACAAGCTGGTGGATGGCCTGGAGCTGGATACGGAGATGGTGGATTTGGAGGCGGAGGTTCTGCTTGCGCTTGTTCAACTGGCGGCGGTGGCGGCGGTGGCGGATTTTCTGGCGGTGGCGGCGGAACTGATAGCCCTTACATTTCAGGCTTTGGTGGAAGTTCTTATACAATAGGTTCTGCTACAAATGTTACTTCTTCTATACAACCAGGATTAGGTGACGGGTCAGTAACTATTATCTCACTATGCACACCAACAATACTTGCGGCTGATCTCGCTTCATTAGTTGATATTACTGGACAATGTTCATCTACGCCAATGACCCCAACAGCAACGAACAATTGCGGAGGCATATTTGATGGTGTTCCAGATGTTGCTTTTCCTATTACTACTCCAGGAACTACAGTTGTTACTTGGACATATAATGATGGACAAGGAAACACTACATCACAATTACAAAACGTAATACTTGCAGATACTATAGCTCCTATAGCTGATATTACTAGTTTACCAGATTTAGTTGACATGTGTGAGGTAAACTCAGTAACTGCACCAACTGCTACTGATAACTGCATGGGAACAATAACGGGAACAACAACTACAACTTTCCCAATTTCTGTCCCAGGTGCTTCAGTAATTACATGGACATTTGATGATGGTTCAGGAAACATAAGTACTCAAACTCAAAATGTTCTCAACGGAGCTATTGACAATGTAATTCAACTGGTTGGATCTCAATTAAACGCTACAGCACTCGTTGCAGGTTACCAATGGCTGGATTGTGAAGCAAATTATGCAATAATTCCAGGTGAAGTAAATCAATTTTACGATGCAACAACGACTGGAACTTACGCTGCAGAGATCACTCAAGGTGGTTGTGTAGATACTTCAGAATGTATTTTGGTTGACTTCACTGCTATTGATGAAATGCAAATTGAAAGCATGAACATCTACCCGAATCCTTCAACTGGAGCATTCACAATTTCTTCATCAGATGTTATTGAATCAATTGAAGTATTTGATATTCTTGGAAGAACAATTTCACTTCCAATCAACCTTAATAACGGTTCTGTAGACGGTTCTGAATTGGTTAATGGAAACTACATGGTGACTATTAAAACAAATAAAGGAATCTTCGCGAAAGAAATTATTATCCTGAATTAAAGGAAAACATCTTTTATAGATTCGAAAAGGCTGCTTGAAAGAGTGGCCTTTTTTTTTATATCTTATGACCTTATTCTATCATAAAAATGAATTTTTGTAAGTATGGTGAAAGTGTTTCGTCGAAAGAATAAGTAAAAAAGAACGAATGATAATAATAATCGGGAATGGAATTTCAGGAGTAACTGCAGCAAGAAACATTCGTAAACGAAGTGCTGACCCCATTACTATTATTTCTGCTGAATCGAAGTACTTCTTTTCAAGAACTGCGCTCATGTATGTTTACATGGGACACATGAAGTTTGAACACATACAGCCCTATGAGAATCATTTTTGGGAAGACAATAAAATCGATCTTCTTCATGCAAAAGTAGATTCAATCGATACGAGCAGCAATTCAATTACAATGGTAAATGGAGATCAATTCTCCTATTCAAAATTGATCCTTGCTACGGGATCAAAGCCCAATAAGTTCGGTTGGAAAGGACAAGATGCAAAACGCGTTGGTGGCCTTTACTCAAAGCAAGATCTAGAATATGCTGAAAAATATTCGGTTGGTTTAAAAACTGCTGTCATTATAGGAGGCGGATTGATTGGAATCGAATTGGCAGAAATGTTCTTGTCAAGAAATATTAAAGTTCACTTCTTAGTTAGAGAAAAATACTTTTGGAATGGAGTGCTTCCCAATCAGGACTCCAGTTTCATAATGGATCATATTTCCAAACACCATGGATTGATCATGCACTATGAAAATGAGTTAGATGAGATCATGACCAACGAAAACAACGAGGCGATTGCAATCAAAACAAAACTGGGAGAAACGATAGAGTGCCAATTTGTTGGATTGACAGCAGGCGTTTCGCCGAACATCTCGCTTCTTAAATCGAGCGGTATTGAAACAAATCGTGGAATAATGATCAACTGTCATTTTGAGACTTCTGCGAAAGATGTCTACGCTATTGGCGATTGCGCTGAATTTAGAGATCCAGTTCCCGGACGTCGCCCAATAGAGCAGGTTTGGTATACAGGGAAAATCATGGGGGAGTTAATTGCTAAAAACGTAACAGGCGAGCGTTGCGAATATACTCCGGGGCAATGGTTTAATTCTGCTAAATTTTTTGATATTGAATATCAAACCTATGGAAACGTTTTAAGCACTTTACCAGAAGGCCAAGAAGAATTTGTATACAAGCACGACAAAAATGAAATATTACTTCACTTTGTTTTCGAGAAAGAAAGTAGAAAGTTCATCGGTATAAACAACTTCGGAATCCGCATGAGGCACCTTGTATTTAATGAGTGGCTAATTACCGATGCGACAATCGAAGATGTTCTTTTGGATTTAAAATCTGCGAATTTCGACCCCGAATTTCACACGAAATATGAAGATGATATGATTAAGCAATTCAATGCCAAATTCAATACACAATTAGTATCTAACAAGCCAAAGTGGTGGCAAAATATTTTGGCGAAATGAGTAAAATGATCGACGATAACTTATCAATAGCAGGAGATCAATCTCAAGAAATGAGTTGGAAAGCCAAGCTAAGTATTACACTTCTAGTGATTGGCTTATCGCTATTCTCTTGGGCGATTTACAAAGATGCTAAGGGACTTTCTTATTTGAAAATAATTGGATTTCTGCTAACCGCGGCAGGTTCTGGACTTTTCTTCAGTAAGAAATGGTATTACTCCGTTGGAAGTGTTTTATTCATCTTAGGAATAGTAGCCGTGTACTATGGATATACATTCCAAGGTTCAAAACTCAAAGACTTAAGGCTCGCTTATGTTCTTCCAGGATTTGCATCCATGTTTCTCGGGTCTTTGTTTTTCACTTTCGATCCGTCAAAGCGATTCGGCTTCCTTAACAACTATAGCAAAAGCTTAAATTGGCCGCAGAGCATTGGGATATTAATGGCCCTTGGTGGAGTTGGGATTTTATTCGTCGCTTGGCTCGGCCAGATAAACTTAAATCCATCGTGGGTATATTTCTCATTATCTCTTGGTCTCATGGCTCTTGGTATTTTAACCTACACGTATGGCACATACGCTGGACGTACAGCAGGAATAAAGAACAACCATGTCATGTTCAATTCGCTTACGAGCCGCGGCGCTATTGGCTTTGCTTTTGGAATCTTACTTACAATGTTCTACATCCAACTGTATTGGAACGGAGATTCGCTTGCCGAACTGATTTCACTTTTTGATGTTTATTCACAATTTAGACGCGGAACACCAGCTGATCAATGGTTCGTTTATGGAACGTTGTATAGCTTCGTAATTCTATTCTTAGGAATAAAATTCATCATCAAATACAGACACAGTAAATATCATTTAATACGTACAGTTGTTGTTATCCTTTCTCAATTAATCCTTGCAGATTTAATTCCAAGTATCATGGACGCGATGAATTCTGTGGATGGGAAATCTGTTTACGTTGGATACAACTCGAATCCGATAGCATCATGGCCATTAAACTACGAAGGATTCACTGGATCTAAAATTCAAGCTCAGACCTACTCTGCAGACCAGGCTATTGGTATGGCTTACTTTTTCTGGGGATTAATTCTATTCTTGGTTGTTACGCCAATCGTGACGTATTACGTAGGTAAAAGATGGTATTGCTCATGGTTCTGTGGATGTGGTGGCCTTGCTGAAACTGCAGGAGATAGCTTTAGACACCTTTCTAACAAAAGCGTAAAAGCATGGAAAATTGAACGCTGGGTAATTCATTCAGTCATGGTTTTCGTCTTGTTAATGACAATAGCCACTTTGTATTCCTACTTAACAAAAAAAGAATTTGAAATAGGATTTTTCACATTGAATAAAGTCACATTCTACATTTCCGTTGTTGCGCTATCTCTTGCGAGTGCAACAGTTCTTTATTTAGGATACCGCAAATATGGAAAGAAACACAAGTTCCTATTGGTTGGAGTTATCATTTTCATTTTCATCATTGTATTCATGACAATCGCCTTTCTTGCTGGGAAAAGTGATCTATTCCTTATCAGCAGTAAGTCAATCAAAACGGCCTATGGGTTTTTCATTGGCGCTGCGTTCTCTGGTGTAATCGGAGTTGGCTTCTACCCTGTTCTTGGGAACAGAGTATGGTGTCGATTCGGTTGTCCAATGGCGGGTTACATGGGATTGTTCCAACGTTTTAAATCTCGATTTAGAATTACAACAAACGGTGCTCAATGTATCTCATGTGGGAATTGCTCAACGTATTGCGAGCAAGGAATTGATGTCAGAGCATACGCTCAGAAAGGTGAAAACATTGTTCGCTCTAGCTGCGTTGGATGTGGAGTTTGTTCTTCAGTTTGCCCTAGAGGTGTTCTTAAATTAGAAAACGGTCCTGAAGAAGGTCGATTTGATGGGAATCCTTTGGAAATTACTAAGGATGGAGTGAAATTGAATATGTAAATTCGCACTTTCAAATCTACATGAGTACACCGATAATTACTGTAATAATTCCTGCCTTTAACGAAGAGAAATCTATCGGAAAGGTTGTTTCCGACATTCCTCGTGATCTAATTGAACACGTTATTGTTGTCAACAACAATTCAAACGACAATACTGTTGAGGTTGCAAAATCAGCTGGAGCAATTGTTCTGGATGAACCAAGAAGAGGTTATGGATGGGCCTGTCTGAAGGGGATTGAAAAATCGAGAGAACTGAAGACCGATATTGTTGTTTTCATGGATGGCGATTATTCAGATTACCCGGAAGAAATAGTTAAGGTGATTGCGCCAATTCTGGAAGACAATCATGACATGGTGATTGGATCTAGAGTACTTGGAAAACGTGAAAAAGGATCCTTAACTCCGCAGCAAGTATTTGGAAACTGGTTAGCTACCAAATTAATTCGTTTTTTTTATGGCGCTCGATTTACGGACTTGGGCCCATTTCGAGCAATAAAAAGTGATGCACTTGAACAACTCAAAATGGCTGATAAAACCTATGGTTGGACGATCGAAATGCAGATCAAAGCATCCAAAGAAAAAATGAAATTCTGTGAGGTTCCAGTGAATTACAGAAAACGCATAGGTGTATCAAAAGTAAGTGGCACTATAAAAGGAACTGTACTTGCGGGAATAAAGATTATATTTGCCATTTTTAAATATCGTTTTTAAGCGAGAAAATATTTTTACGATTTGAAGGAAATAAAAGAACCACGAATGTTCAAAATCTGTTTGGTAGTATTTGGTCTACTTTTAACGAGTACTATGTACGCGCAAAAAACAGTAGTTAAGGGAAATATCATTGACGTGAAAACGCGCAGCGTTCTTAGCAATGTAAATCTGACCATCAAAAGTGAAAATTCATATAAAGAGTATACCTCTAAAACCAATAAAAAAGGAGATTATATTTTTAATGATATTCCTTATGGAGAATATGATTTAGTCATTACAGATGAAACGTACAATAAATCAACGTCTCATTTCATTCTAACTGAAGAAGAGCATTCTAAAGGTTATAGTTTTAATCCAATCGCTTTAGGACGTAAAGTAACTTGGCTATTAGACTGGGGAGACGCTGGGGGAATTGAGCACTATTGGTCGCACCTTTTAAGTAAAGTAATAATATTCCTTTATTTCGGCTGTTTAGTTCTAGTTCTGTTCTACAGTATCCTACAACTTTCTTTGGCTGTTGCATATGTTCGCAATAAAAGAAAAAAGAAAAATCAACCAGAATTATTTTCTCCAGCACCTGTATATGATCCGGCAACAACTCCAAAAGTAACTATACAGTTACCAATGTTTAATGAATTATATGTTGCAGAAAGAATTATTGAAACTGCAGCTGCTTTCGATTACCCCGCTGATAAATTACAAATCCAAGTTTTGGATGATTCTACAGATGAAACTGTTGACGTAATTGCGAAGAAGGTAGCTGAAGTTCAAGCTAGAGGTATAAATATTCAACACATTCATAGAGTTGATAGAACAGGTTATAAAGCAGGAGCTTTGGATGATGCAATGGATCAAGTTGAAGGTGAATTCATCGCAATATTTGATGCCGATTTCATTCCATACCCTGATTTCCTTCAAAAAACAATGCCTCACTTCAATCATGATAAAGTAGGTGTTGTTCAGACAAGATGGGGACATATTAATAAAGATTATTCGATTCTTACAGAATTACAAGCCTTTGGCCTTAATGGACACTTCGCAATTGAGCAAGGTGGTCGAAACGCATCAGGACACTTCATCAACTTTAACGGAACTGGTGGTATTTGGCGGAAAGAATGTATCGCTTCAGCAGGTGGTTGGGAACATGACACTTTAACTGAAGATTTAGATTTGAGCTACCGTGCTCAACTTAAAGGATGGCAATTTAGATATTTAGAAGATGTTATTGCACCAGCTGAGTTACCTATTACAATGTCGGCATTGAAAAGCCAGCAGCACAGATGGATGAAAGGTGGAGCAGAATGTTTTATCAAGATGCGTAGACGTATTGCTTTTACCAAAGGAGTGAAAATGGGTGATCGTATCCACGGTATGTCTCACTTATTTAACTCTTCAGTATTCATTTTCATTTTAATGATGTCTTTATTAAGCCTACCTGTTTTACACATTAAAGATAGCTTTTCGGACTTGAATTTTGTACTTCAATATGGAGCAGTATTCTTAGTAAGTACGGTGTTCTTAATGTTCTATTACTGGCATTCTTACAGAGATAAAACAAGCAACACTTTTGTATCATTGATAAAATTTGTCGCTCGATTCTTCCAATTCTTGATGGTATCTATGGGATTAGCTTTAAACAATAGTGTTGCTGTAATGGAAGGGTATCTTGGAATCAAAAGTTCTTTTGTTAGAACTCCTAAGTTTAATGTTAATGTTAAAAGTGAATTCACTGGAAACAAATATGATAAAAAGAGTATCTCAATCCTAAACATTGGAGAAGGAATTCTAATGCTACTTTTCGCCTTTACAACAATAAACCGTACCATTTATGGTGATTTAGGAATGGTTCCTTTCCACCTGATGCTAACGATCGGTTACGGTTTAGTATTCTTTTATTCAATCTCTGAATTAAGAACTAAAAAAGCATAACTCTATGTTATCCAATACTTCTTGGGTAACTCGCATTGCTTCTTTAGTATTTCTCTTATCGATATTTACCATTAATTGGGAATCAGATCGAACACAGCTGGCAACATTATTTACAGCCTATTCGCTTGCTTTTATAGCATACCTAGTTCTAATTCAACAACGCGATCTAAAATTCAATCAATTGGCCGTGCTCGCGATATCTGCACAAGTAATCTCGATGTTGTTTGAACCGTATTTGTCAAATGATTATTATCGATTTCTCTGGGACGGCGAAATGGCTTGGAACTCAATCAACGCATTTGATTATAAACCAACCGAAGTAATTCGTCAACCTTTTTTAAGAGACAACGCCTACATCCAAGACATCTATGGAGGAATGAGTGATTTGTCGAGGAAAAATTACAGCTGCTATCCAACCGTCAATCAATCGTACTTTATTGGAGCGACTGCATTCTCCTCCTCAATTGTGATCAACACATTCTTACTGAAATCACTAATCGTTTTGACGGAACTCGTCGGAGCAATTTACTTACTGAAAACACTTCGTCTTCTTAATTTTTCAAGCAATCGAATTTGGATCTTATTTCTAAATCCCCTTTGGATCGTCGAATGCACCGGAAATGTTCACTTTGAAGGTGTGATGATCTCATTCTTATTCATAGCATTGTATTTCATTCTTCAGAAGAAAGCTACTCTTGGAGGGTCCTGGCTGGCCATAGCTGTCCAAATCAAACTCGTTCCATTGATCTTCCTTCCCTTCTTTTTAAGATACTTAGGATGGACAAAAACTATCCTATTGTCAATTATGACCGTTGGACTCGCTCTTAGTATTGGACTCATTCATCTGGATACTGCTAACATTGCGAACTTTCTTAAAAGCCTAACACTTTACTTTAACGTCTTCGAATTCAACTCTCTAATCTTCTACAACTATATTGAATACGGCAAGACAATTAACGAATGGAATCCAATTAAAATTTATGGACCTCGCTTGTCACAACTTTCTTTTTTCCTTGTTTTGGTTCAAGCTTTTTGGGGAAACACCAATACTTGGCAAAAATTGATGAGTCGAATAACGGTAGCGTTTTTTATCTATTTACTCTTCGCAACAACAGTTCATCCTTGGTACATTCTGCCAGTTCTGGCCATTTCTCTTTTCACGAATTACAGCTTTCCAATTATTTGGTCGTTCCTGATTTTCTTTTCCTATGTGATATACGCTCTGGATACAAGCTCTGCTATTGAAGCTCGAACAATCGTCACAATTGAATATATTATCGTAATCGCAGTTTTCCTTTACGAAATAATTCGGAAACGTCCTTTGCTTTCCTTTCTTGCAGTTCAGAAAAAATAAATTTGTAGTTTATAGTTGAGTCGTGGCACTTTCCGATCCCTAATCAAAAGCCAGTCCATAGAAAGGTCGGCTACTTTTTCTCCTTTTTAATTTTTCGCTCTGGAACAGGATCATGACCATGTCCACCGCAAGGGTTGCAAGAAGCAATTCGTTTTATCCCCAAATAAACACCCTTAATTGGTCCCCAAACTTTAATGGCTTCAATCGTATAGGAAGAACATGTTGGAGTATATCTGCACGTCTGCGGAAATATAGGACTGATGATCCATTGGTAAATTTTTACCAAAAAAATGAAAGGCCAACCTAAAACTGTTCGAATAACACTCATTATTTGTTAAAATTAGGGGATTTTAACGAGTAACTGTTCATTCTTCTTCCAAAACTATAACATCTGCGCTTTCTTTAACGTTATCTTTATATAAACCTGTTAACATCAAACTTTCATGCGCTATCTCCTTTTCTTAATTTCTTTTATTTCATTTAGTACTTTTTCTCAAGATTTCAAATGGGAAGAAGAAAAAATTGAAGTCAAAACGGGAGAAGATCAAAACGTGATTTTAAGTGCAGATGCAATCATTTCTGAAGGATGGAGCGGTTTCGCCCAACCTAATTTTTGGAGAAATATAATGACTCTTGCACCTGATTCATGCATCGTAAACATAGCCAAGACAAGAGAAGTGATTGACATTACGAGCAACATTCAATGGAACAAGCAAACCAACGATCAAAAAGATGTATTTCGTGATAGCGTTAGAACTGCACACGGTTTGACAAGTGAAGACCGAATATTTGTAACGACAGGTAAAAAAGACTTCTACAAGTTTGATGTCGTTTATCCGAGCCTTGCCGATGGAGTTGCAGCCTTTGAGAGCAATGATGTTGATCCGTGGTATGCTCAGGCAATTTTATTGATAGAAAGCCCTGGACAGCTAAAGAAATCAAGAGCTGGAGCTTATGGTCCATTTCAATTGATGCCTTCAGTAGCAAGAGCGCAAGGTTTAACAGTCAATCGATACACGGATGAACGTTCCGATTTTGAAAGAAGCGCATTTGGATCCTCAAATTTAATTAAGACAATGTGTATTCCTGAGGCAAAACGAATTTTGAATGCACACAATTTAGAGTTTTCAGAAAATGATATTTGGTTTCGATTGTTCGTATTGCACGTATATCACGCTGGAGCAGGAAATGTTTCTGCGGTTGTCAATAAAATTGCTCCTAAAGAAGGAGGACAACAATTGATTCAAACAATGTGGAATACAACAGCTGCGAGTTTTGGAAACAATTCGCAAAATTATTCGCAACTGGCCTTAGCTTCTCAGCTTATTCTTCATGATATCGTTCATAACGAAAGTGACAGTATCCAATCGTGTAGTTCTGATTCTGCAATGAAGTAATTCAATTCGTACCTTAATTAAGCGTAACTTACTTTCCAAGGACTATTTTATTGACTTTGATTGTGAAGATTGATGGCACTCATTACTAAACGCACTCAAGTCTCGATGAATGAAGATGACTGGTTTAAAAGTATTCATGAATAACTCAAAAAATAACATTCTCTATTCGAGTTATCTAACACTCTATTTTCTATTTCATTCAACATCAATTGGTTATAGTTAAATTACTATTTCAATAAATGAATCGAATTCGCCCTATTATATAGCGTCTGATTTGGTAATTAACAGCATTGACTCCTTGTTAATTGGAGGTGGAGCAGAAGTAATAATTAGCGACAATGCTAATATCGATGTCTATGGACTTATTTCAACCCAAGGAATTTACTTTCTAGCGTTCTATGCCGATCAAGAAAAAGTCCTTGTGAAAATCACAAAAACCTAAAGATTCTACTTTTCAATAAATTTCATTGAAATAGAATTTACACAATGCCTCGTGTTCTTCTCTGTAAAGCGTTCTCCTTCGAAAACATGCCCTAGATGACCGTCACAGTTACTACAAACAATTTCAATGCGATTATCGTTTGAGTGACGAATGCGTTTAACAGCGCCCTTAATTTCATCATCGAAGGAAGGCCATCCGCATCGAGAACTGAATTTATCGTCGGATGTGTACAATTCCGATTCACATTGTCTACATACATAAATTCCGGGCAGCCTAGTATCTGTATATTCCCCGACAAATGCTCTTTCCGTTCCTTTGCCTATAATCACACGTTGTTCCTCAGTATTTAGCTGATTCCATTCTTCTTTTAACTTCTTCATTTTAGAAATTCATTCCGCCCCCCACAAGCATTGGCAACATTGTCATTGCTTCTTTAGTGGCTTGTTTTAAAATATTATCCTTGTTGTTCTTTGTCTTGATAAAAAGTTTGGCTCCGTTGTTATTCATTTCAACAGTTGCGTAATCTAGCAATCCAATCGCTGAAGATTGAAATGGACCCATATCTATTCTTGATATTGCATTGAAATCAATAAACATGAAGAATCCCGTTTTCCCAAACTTCTCGCTTCCTTTTGACATTTTTAATTTTGCGTCGCTATTTAACATTGCAGTTGAAGTTCCCATGTACGGTGCAATTGCTTCCAATCCACCATTAATGTAATTCACTTCCATCCCTTCCTCCAATTCTATTTCATTTCGCACCAATGAAAATACTTTTTGTCCTGCCTCTGATGTACTCAAATACGACCTAGATCCAACTTCAAATCTCCCATATATTTCTTTTCCAATTGCTATCATTCCCGCTTCCCCATTCAAAACAGAAGACATAAGATTTCCTGTTCCAAGGTATTTAAACAAACCTCCCATTTTATTTATGTTGATATCCATCTTTTCCATGATGTTTGGAGCATAAGTAGCGTAGAATTTCTCCATTTTTTTAACGTCAAGGTTAATGGATACTCCACCAACAACTTTCCCGTCTCCCCTGGCAAGTTTGCTAGCTAAATCTGAAGATTCATTAGATTTGAAGAACATTAACTCCTTCATTTCCTTTGAAAAATAATTTTTGGTTTCAATTGACATTCCTCCTTTTTCGAAATTCAAAACAGATTGTACGAATGACCCCTTAACCATTGTTTCAATTTTCTTTTGATCTGAAGCACTCAACATGTCCAAGTCAGTGCTGGATGTCCAGTACAAACCTTCCATACTAAGATTTGCTACGAAATCACCTTTCACTTTGATCATTTCATCAATCTTTCGACCAGAAACTTTTCCAGTTGATTTCTTAAACACTTCATTAACAATTTTTTTCGTGTCGTATTTTCCCTGTTGAACGATCGCAATCGCAAGGTCATTTCTAAATGCTATTATGAATTCATCGTCCTCAGCATAGCGAATCCCGTTCGTTTCTTCCACCAAAAAACTTCTTTGCTGTTTGAGTTCTTTTTCAAGCTCATCAGCATCTTTCACCTTAACAAACAACAATATTCTTTGCGGTTTCCCCTTTTCGTTAACAGGTCCTTCCAAAGTAAAATGAACAGGTGAATCAATACTTAAAACTCTATTTAGACTATTAATCTGTCCAGAAATCAGGCCTTCGATCATCTTCTCATTTTTATAATCGGTTTTATCCATTATTTTTTTCAAGCTTACGCTACCAAAAGCAAAGACACCTTCGTTTCCATTCATTACTGCGGAGACATAATCTTCGATTTCTCTTTTTTCTAGTGTTTCTTCATCATTTGAGCATGAGGCGATTAGAAGTGCAAGGGTTGCGAATAGGCCAATTCTCTTTAACATATTATATTTTTTGGTGATTTGAATTTTAAATTTAATCATATTCAAGCACAAGTTATGCCAATGCTTGTTGATTCTAAAGATTAACTTTGCGACATGCATTTAGTCGAACCATATTATCATTGGAGGAATATTTATATTGCCTCAGAAGATGAATCCTCACCATTCTATAACCGTGATTATAGCGAGTTCGAATTCAGCAATCACATCTATAATTATTATATCCATCCGCAATGGGATCACATTGGATCACCGACACTTTACATTAAAATTTTGTATGCTGACTATGATTTGGGATTTTGTATCATCGAAATGATTGGAGAATGGAATGACACCATTGAAAATGATGTGATGACCTTAAAACGTGATATCATCGATGAGTTAATACCGACTGGACTTAACAAGTTCATTCTTATTGGAGAAAACGTTTTGAATTTTCATGGATCAGATGATTGTTATTATGAAGAATGGATTGATGATTTAGAAGACGGTTGGATCGCGATGCTGAACTTTCATGAACATGTGGAACGCGAAATGCAAGAGGTTGGAGTCGATCAATACTGCATCATGGGAGGGGAATTGGATGAACTCGAATGGAGAACCTATCTGCCAAAAAATCTATTCACTAAGGTTGAAATGATCGTTAAAGATCGTTGGCAATAAAAAATCCCAGTTCCAAAGAACCGGGATTTTTTATAATTTTTATCAGCTCACCATTTGGTTCGCCCAGAAAAGTATTCGTTTTTTTATTTCTGAACCATTATGCTTGCAGACATCGCTCTGTTTCCTACGAAGAAATGCACAGCATAAATTCCATTTTCTATTTCACTTGGCAAAGAAACCATTTGTTTATTCATACCAATCAAAGATTTAGAAAGGTTTGATGCATAAACTGATTTTCCGTTTAAATCAACTAAGTTGAAGTGCATGTCGTCAGCAATCATTGAAGTAAAGTTAACTGCAATACTGTTTCCTTCCATACTGTAACCAGCAGTAAAAGTAGAAATGTCATTCTTAACCTCTTCAATTCCAACAGATGAGCTAATTGTATGTTCAGACAAATAAATTTCATCACCTGATGCTGCACCGTTATCATTTGTTACATTCGAAGCAATATAGAAAGTAACATCCCCTAAATCAGTTGCAGGAGCATTCCATGTCCATGACCATAAGGTAACAGCATTAGTATTACTAGTAGAAGTATGAGAAACGTAATCTCTTGTCATACCACCGTTTTGGAAATCAACAGTGCCACCAATTCCCATACCAACTAGAGAACCTGCCATTGAATTAGATCCATCATCTAACGTTGTAGAAGAAAATCCTTTTTTAGCTGGATTATTCGCCAATTGCAATGTTGCAGTGTAAGACGTTCCAGGAATATATGCCGCAACAGGAATAAATGCTGCATCGAGCAAAGTGAATTGATTTTGATTCGAACCATCCAAAACACTTCCTGAATGACACATTGTACAGTTGTTTTCTCCCGGAGCACCAGTTAAACCAGATTGATTTCCTCCACTTAAGAAATGTTTAGTTTTTTTAAACTGTTCTACTTTTCCAGAAGAATCAGCCGATTGAAATGCAAAAATTCCTGCCGCTAATAAGGCCACTGCAGGTAAAATGTAAAGTCTTTTCATAATTTAAGTGTTAGTGTTACGGTGTAATATTAATAAATTTAATTATCCAATTTCCCTTGGTCTTTCCAACATTTAATTTGTTGGATGAAAGAATCAGCAAGCTTTGGTCCTCCAGACGGCATAAGTTGACCATCCGTTGGGTCTTTTTGAATTCTAGTTAGAATATTGTCTGCATTTGCCTCAATATCAGCATGGGTTAACAAGGTTGGTGAAATAAACCCAGCTGCATGGCATCCACTTGTTGAACAATTGGTATTAATCAAAGGTTGAACAACTTGTGAAAATGAAATTACATCTGGACAATCCTCAATAATCTCCTCAATTTTATCTTGCTTACACGACATTAATAGACAAATCGCACTTGCGATAAATGTTATTCTAAATACGATCATAATTTGAAATTTCTTGTAATACTGAAGCCAAGTCTAAACTGTTTGTCTAGCCAATTAGAAAAAGTGTAAGGAATAAATTGAGTTTCACCAAAACCTCTTGAGTTGGTTACAACCACTTTGAAGTTATGTCCACTTGTAATCCACTCTATTCCTCCAGAAAGACTGTTGTAATTATCAGGTCTGACTAATGGGTCACTTGAAGGAAAAGTGTGGTAATATTCACCAATAATTCCTAAGCCCTTCAGAACTTTAATATTGAAAGCTCCACCCAATGCAAACAATCCATTCACGTCATTTGTGTTCACAAGGTTTCTATGAATATATGTCGGCATCAAAGCAACTGAGATTCTATCGGTAAACTTTCGTGCGATGTTAATTTGAGTCGAATATGCCATTCTATGTGAAAATTCAGGATAATGTTGAATTAATGACTTGTCTGAAACAGCAGGTTCATAAGACAATGACGAGGAAGCAAAAAGCGCCAAACTTACAGGCATTCCTTTGCTATAATTCTGAGTTAAAAGACGGTATTTTACAAATCCATCAACCAATGATTTATACGGTGCTGATGTTCCTTTTGAACGACCAACTCCAACCATTAATTTATCCGAAATTCCATATTCAAATCCAAACCGGATGTCTGCCGCTTGGTCAAACCCGAAAAAATTATTAACACCACCCGCAACCCCAATCAAATCGCCAAATCGGTGCTCAATTCTAAATTGTAGCGTGTTCTTTTTTAATGTTTCAACTGAATGCCCATTCAAAATTCGAGTTCCATGGAATGTTTCCTCGGAATCCTGCGCGAACGATGAAGCTGCTATCAAGAGAGTTATTGATAAAATGTAAAGTTTTTTCATTATTTCTTAGCTAATTGTTTAATGTACGCAACTAAATCATTTAGTTGTTCATCGCTCATTTTCTCCTCGGTATAAAGAGGCATGTATTGTTTTCGGCCTGTCATAGAATACGTTCCGTGTCGGACGATTTGATACAACGATTTATCTGAATATTTTTTAATATTTCGCCAAAACATACCCCCAGTTAGAGAACTGTGATCCAATTTTAAATTGGTAACCCTCCCGCTTGAATGACAATGTAGACAGCTTTTATTATAAATTTTCTTCCCTGTTTCAGGATTTCCACCTTCGCCGTACTTTCTTTTATCTGTTGGCATTGTGGGAAGAAATGTTGCTCCATAGGCTTGAACATAAGAACTCTTGATTGTTTCAATTAAATCCGTCTTTTCACCCTTCTTCAATTTGGCATATTTCTGGACATTTTTCGTGTCATTTTCAGAAAGAGACAAATCCTCAATTTTCAATTCATTTTTTTTGTAATAATGCATGATAGATTCCAACTCCCAACCATCTAAATACCGTCCAGACGAACAATATTTAGCACACAATTGAACTGCATTCTCAAGCGTATCGCGAGAGTCGACTACAAGTAAATCGTATTTCTTTTCGTAATCATTATTGTAAAATGAAGTTCGGTTGTAAATCCCCCAGAAAGTTGATCCGGGCATGAAACTTATACCATTCTCATCGGCATAATTCAACCTCGCTTCGGCTGATTCATCCGTTAATACTTCAAACTCTCGTCCCAAATTATGGCAATCCGTACAGACAAAATATTTAGAAATTCTTTTCGAGTACTTGCTATCAATTTTAGTTCGTCCGTTAAGGATTAATTCCTCTCCTATTCTCGCCTTTTCGGTATCAAAATTCTCCATTGAATGAACCATCTCATCATCGCCTAAGAATTTCAAAACGTCCGAGACATTCGCTTTTTGAACGTTCATTGTTCTATAGATTCCGTTTTCATTTTTGAATTTAAATCCTAAAAATGTAACTATTATAGCGGCTCCAACAAGAATGAAGGTAAGAGGATTGTTTAGTTTTGTTTTCATTTCATGTGTAAATTATGGAATTTATTTGGCACCACGAAAAACTCTTTAACTTATCGTTCATATTTTATAACAACCCACTCTTTTTGAGTTAGATATCAAGATAAAAAAAGTAGCAGCACTAAAAAAGCCCTCTCTCGGTTAAACCAGGAAAGGGCTTTCAAATTAAGTATGGCTGGATTATTTCACAACCACTATATCTTGTCTATAAATTGAATCTGCCGTAATTACACTAATAGTATATTTACCTGTCGCTAAATTGGATCCATCAATTTTACCTGCCGCCAAATCTAAAGGCACATCGATGATTCTTCCCAAGGCATCAAAAACAACAATATTCTCAATATTTCCTTCGAAATTAATTTTAAATGATCCACTTGTTGGATTCGGATAAACTGTAATTGCATTTGGGTTTAACTCATCAATTCCAGTAAAATCGACTAGTGTACAAGCTGAAGTATCAACACAACTACCAGTCGTAATGATTACAGCGTAATCCCCCGTGGTAATTGCTGTATACGTTTGACCTGTTTCACCAGGAATTAACTGACCTGTAGCACAATCCATCCATTGGTAAGTAACACTTGTAGCATTTGCACTAATCGTTGCAGTATTTAATGTTACCGTAAGATCTACCGCAGTCACATAAACATCTTGTGTTTGAGAAACTGAATTTCCATTGTTATCAACGTAAGTCCAAGTTACCGTCGTAGGACCTGCGGCAGTAATTGGGAAAATAACATCAGGAGTACCATTCAGAGCACCCGAACAGAAATCTGAAGCAGTTGCCGTTGGAGGAGTAGCAGAACCACAACCTGTATAATCTGGTAAATTTGGAATATCTAAATTAGGAGGTGCAACATCATTCAAAGTAATGTTTTGAGTTTGAGTTACACTATTTCCACTTGGATCTGTAAATGTCCAAGTTACAACTATCAAACCTTGAGTAAATAGAGGGAAAGTAACATCAGCTACACCTGCTAAACCTCCTGCGCAAGCATCTGTTGCAGTTGGAGTAGATGGAGTAAAGTCACATTGACCTCCAACATTTTGTAAGTTTGGGTTGTCTAAAACGGGAGGAGTATTGTCAATTCCATTAATAATAATATTTTGAGATTGTGTTACTGTATTTATTCCATCATCATACGTCCAACTGACTATAGTCGTTCCAACCGCCGTAATAGGGAAACTAACGTCAGGAGTTCCAGCGATACCACCATTACAACTGTTCGTTGCAGTTGGAGCTGTTGGGTTAGAAACACAATCTTCTGTTACATCTGGTAATGAACCAAGATCACCAGCAAGAGTTCCTATTCCCGGAGCACATTGATTTGTAATAATGACGGTACCATCTCCGGTTTGTACGCCTGCTAGATTTACTGGACTTGTTCCACTATTGAAGGAACCACCTCCACCAGCTGCAGGGGCATTGATTTGTCCATTCTCGCCAGCACCTCCACCGCCACTATAGCCTCCACCACCACCAGCGCGAAAATTATCCCAGCTGCTTGTACCACCTCCGCAACCGAAACCTCCTTCACCATGACCATTTGTTGTTCCGGCTCCACCGACACCGCCATTAATGAAGGAAAAACCTCCGCCAATTCCGCCACCATTGCCAAGAAGTCCACCTCCAGCATCAGCACTTGATGCAGAAGCTCCTCCAGATCCAGCTGTTCCGCCAGCTCCAGAATTTCCTGCTACACCCGCGTAGCCATTATTAGTTATTGACGCGTCAGAAGTTGTAACGTATGAAGCACCGTGATTTCCACCACCGCCGCCGGCTACAATATACGGGGAATTTGCTGTTGTCGTAACAAATGAACCACCTCCACCTGCAAATTGGTTTACACTACCAACTGGCGGCGGAGCCATTTGTCCAACAATAATTTTTAATGCAGTTCCAGCTGTAAGGTTGAATTCACCACTAATCTGTGCACCACGTCCACCAAAAGTCCCGAATCCTTGGCCTCCAAAAGCTTCAATTAAATAAACACCTGTGGTAGGCACAACCCAATATTGAATTCCTGCAGTTACAGTTACATTACCATCTAGTGTTGTTCCTGCATATTCTATATCTGCCAAAGCTTGTGAAGGACCATTAGGACCAGCGGCTGATGCAGCTGTAAAGGTGTACGTTTGCGCAACACCAATGCTACTTAAAATCAAAAAGGCGAAAAATAAGCCCGTTCGTAAATAGTAATTTCTTTTCATAGTAGTTTTTAGTTATTGTTGATTATGACAACTGAAATTTAGCATTAATCTATCTCGAAACCAAGCATATAACAAAAAACCGAAGAGAAACTTAACATAAACCAAGCATACAAGTGATTGATTATGAATACATTATACATATTTTTTTTCTTGACGAATCATGTAACATTCCCAAGTATTAAGCCAAATAAGTAAATCTAGATTGTTATTAAAAAATATGAAATTGGCTAAAGAAATTCACCTTAAATGATTGTATTTTTTGTATCTTTAATTGTTCTAATACAACCAGTATAATTGAGCAATTAAAGTATTATTTACATCTTGAATCTTTCAACAAAAAAAAGCCTTTAAAACTTAAATTCTCTTTCATAAATCGCCATGGTTTTTTGTATCTTTATTCAGCCAATAACCCAGTTTAGCTAGGCAATTTCTTCAACTATGAATAAAGAGAATATTCGTCAACAATATCTTGAAAAGAGACAAGCTCTTTCACCGAAAGAATTAGAAATAATATCTGAGAAAATCACGCATTCTCTTTTCAGTAATTTTCAGTTTGAGAAAAAGAAAATCAGCATGTTTCTGCCGATTGAAAGAACAAAAGAAATCAATACATATAGAATATGGGAGAAGGCAATGTCATTTGATGCTCAAGTATCAATCCCAAAAGTAGATGGAAAATCGAAGGAGTTAAAACAAATTTTATTTGAATCTGAAGATCAATTGGAAATTTCAAGTTGGGGAATTCCAGAACCAAATAGAGGTCGTATTGTCGCCGCTGAGCATTTCGACATTGTTATTGTTCCCCTTTTAGCTATCGATAAAAAGGGGAACCGCGTCGGTTATGGCAAAGGGTTCTACGATCGATTTTTAAGCAAATGTTCACATCGTTGTAAGTTTATTGGCTTAAGTCACTTTGATGATTTGTCCGAAAAGATTGAAGACTGTACAACCGATGACATTAGATTAGATGCATGTGTTACTCCCAACCATATCTATAGATTTGATCGATAAGCCAAGTCAATAGAATTATTATCCATTGCCCATTTCAATAATCTCAGGCTTACTCGCAGCTATTTTTAAGTTAAAAATTTAATATACTATTTACTCTTCATTTTACTAGGAGTTTACATTACTTAGCTCACTCTAAAACAACCACGTAAATAATTCAAACCTTTCGGCATAATTTTCGTAAGTTGTATAAGAGATGTTTCGATTTATCCTCATATATATCTGGATTATTTCCTGTTCTGTAATTGATCAGAAACAAGGAGCTAGTTTCGTAGGCCAAATTACCATCGACGATGATTACCATCCCCCCCGACCCAAAGGCGTCTTTGGAGTGCGTGTGTCAATTGGTGCTAACTCAAAAATCTGTACGTACGTCTGCTATATAAATAACAATCGTGTTCTAACAAAGAAAAAAATCGTAGATCGAAAGTCCTTTATCAAAATTGTTTCTGGCGAGTGGCCGAGTATTTATAATCCCAAAAGAATAAATTTTTTCGAAGAAAACGGAATTAGTTGTGGAATAGTTTTCGACAGTACTCTATTAAAGAAAGTAGAAGTTTGTGAACCTATGGATTCTCTTTGGAAAATTCGGTTTGCCACATACCCTTTCAAAAACAGAACTGATATTGGTTGGAGTAATAAATACCACAAGCCTTCACCTAAACAGGAAAAATACATTTATGACCGTTATGCTGTTGATCATGTTGACACCAAATTCTTCATCGATACGAACTTCTGGCGGCTACTAACTGATGTCAAGGATACCTCCTGGATTAAAAACTATAAATCACTTCGTTAAATTGTAATTGTTATGACGCAAACTCGTCCAAGCCTTATGAATAAAATTTATTCCCTTATTCTCGCAACGTCAGTATTATTCATGATTGGATGTGGCTCAAATTCATCAAAAACTGAAGATTCGAAAATTGAAAACACGGAAACGTCTGAAGTAAAAAACGTTGAGCAATCCTCTATGAATGAAACTCAACTTTCTGATCAAATCACAGAAAGTGAAGATAATGTGATTGATAAAACATCTCCTGAAAGTGAAACGAATTTAGAACCTACAACTTCAACAGAATTTTCCATTGAAGAAACAATTGGGACTGCGCCGACTAAACAAGATGTTCAAACTGGTTCTGACCCAATTAAAATTGATGAAGAAACTGAAAAAATAGATATCCATAAATATGGAAAATTAAATTCCTTTTTGAAGAAATACGTTAGTACTTCTGGAAAGGTAAATTATAGTGGAATCAAGGCAAATAAAGGTTCTTTAGATATTGTATTAAAAGAAATTGAATCAAATTACCAGAAGAGCAATTGGACTAACAATCAGAAGTTGGCCTATTGGATTAATGTCTATAACATATATACGATTAAATTAGTTGTTGACAATTACCCTACCACTTCCATTACGAAGATTACAGCTGAACCTTGGAAGAAAAAATTCATTAAACTCGGGGGCAATACTCTTAGCTTAGCACATATTGAAAACGAAATTATACGAAAAAAATTCAATGAACCTCGAATTCATTTTGCTCTAAATTGCGCGAGTAAATCTTGTCCAAATTTAATGAACACGGCTTATACGCCAGGTAATCTTCAGTCTAAACTTACCTCACAAACTAAGAAATTCTTGATCGATACTACCAAAAATGAATTTGATAAAAAGAAGATCAGTATTTCTAAAATATTTGATTGGTACTCGGCAGATTTTAATAAAAGTGGAACGGTAATTGACTTCATCAATAAGTATCGAACAGAACAGTTGAAATCTCCAAAAGTTGTGTATAAGGAATATTCTTGGGACTTGAATAACTAAACCTTCCAATAGATAAGATTGAATCACTGAATGGTAACTCCCTAGTTAGGAATGATCTGTAATTTTCTTTAACCACTTTTCATAGTTATATGAGGAGCGATTAGTTTTAATTCTTAGATGACGACTTCACGATCAACTATTGCGAAACATATTCTTAGAATTGTTTTGTTTAAAGATTCTAATCCAGAATCGTTCGCACTCTTTAGACTCCACAAATTGAATATCTAATGCCATATTAGAAAATCTGTCCCCCTCAATAATTCACCTTAAAAAGGTAGTTTACTTACCTGTATTATTAGTCATTTTCAAAATGGGACATTCTTTTCAACAATTAAAGGCTACCATAGGTTAATCTGTCAACAGACAGACTTGTATAGACTGAAAGTATATGCATAAACAACCCAACCCACCTGGAATTTTCTACTATCAGAAAAGTAGAGTGCAAAAAAAAGCCTCATTCCAATAAAGGAATGAGGCTTCTAAAAGTGGCGTCGACTTACTCTCCCACCCTCAAAAGGGCAGTACCATCAGCGCAAGCAGGCTTAACTTCTCTGTTCGGAATGGGAAGAGGTGGACCATGCTGCAATAAACACCTAAAATCGTTGTTGGCTAGTGCATATAGACTAGACAACTAATTTCATAGTTGAATTGATATATCGGATGATTGAAGTAGATAAAGAAGTCGGAGTTAGAGTTTATAAGTCTACGGGTAATTAGTACTACTCAGCTTTGATGTTACCATCTTTACACTTGTAGCCTATCAACGTGGTAGTCTTCCACGGCCCTTAAAAGAAATCTCATCTTGAGGTGAGTTTCGTGCTTAGATGCTTTCAGCGCTTATCTCATCCGAACGTAGCTACCCTGCGATGCAGCTGGCGCCACAACAGGTACACTAGAGGTTCGTCCACCCCGGTCCTCTCGTACTAGAGGCAGGTCCTCTCAAATTTCTAACGCCCACAACAGATAGGGACCGAACTGTCTCACGACGTTCTGAACCCAGCTCGCGTGCCACTTTAATGGGCGAACAGCCCAACCCTT
>CAJVYC010000025.1 GCA_913009205.1 uncultured Fluviicola sp.
ACGAAGTCTTTTTTGGAGTGTATGAAGATATGTTGAAGCAAGCATGTCATTATACCGCAATTGGAAATCACGATACATACGCGTACAAGGTAGCTACTTATTTGTAAGATTTTTTTGTGCTTTTTTTTTCGGGATGTGTTTTTTGATTGACAGCTTTCTCTATAAGAAAAACTTCAGCCTTTTCACTAGATAAAAAACTTAATTAATACAAATAGCGGTTTGAGATTACTCCCAAACCGCTATTGTTTTAAACTTTATTGGCAAATCTTCTTTTCTGAGAATCCAATGTCATTCATGAAATTTTGATATAAAAAAAATGCTCTGATGATTCAGAGCATTTTTCAATTCATTAATTTAAATATTATTGAATTACTATTCTCTTTGTAATCTTCTGAGAATCTAGTTCAACGGTACAATGATAAATACCAGAATTTAAATTTAAGTTGTTCAATTCTATAGAATTTTGATTTATTTCTTCGAGTGAATAAACCTCTGTACCATTCATCGCGTAAATGTTTATAGAAAGAATTAATTCATCCTTTACTTCTATTCTTAGGTTGTTTGAAGTTGGATTTGGATATACTTCTACTAGCGGATCTAAAACAGTAGCCTTGCCAAGACTACTTAAGCCATCAAGGTTCGTAGCTCTAATAATTCTTCTACAGAAATAACCTAATGTAGAGTCAATGTATGCTGCAGATTTTGTTGGTCCCATATCTGGGTTTGTAAGTAATCCGTCAGCTGCAATTTGAGTTCCTGTTCCAGGAGCAAAGCCTAATGATTGTGCAACACCTTCAACAAAAGTAGCATCCCAAAGATCCCATGGAGATGATTCTCCCGGATTACCTGTTATATATGGAAAGACATTATCAACAGGAGCTCCTATTGTTGTACCTCCAAAATCGTTCATACCATTTGCTATTCCAGATGCTGCTTGCGCAGCTATAGTATAAGGATCACTTCCCGCGTTTACGGGTGCCAAAACATCATTGTTTCCGAGCAGATTTGCTTTTGCCATGACATCATAAGAACCACTAATTTCTGTCGTTATTAAACCTGCAGAAGGAACCGAAACGTTACCTGAAGTATATATGGCAACAGGATCAGTTGGACAATGAACAGCACACATTGGAACTTCACCGGCTTCTAACCAGCTCAAATCTCCCATTCCACCACCCATACTACATACCATATGAACATCATTAGAATAACCAGGAGTATTTACCGTGTTATATAATCCTCCGTATCCATCCCAATCCCCTATCTCAGTCGTATCTATAAGAGCTGTTGTAACTAACGTTATAGGGTCAACATCTAAAAACTTAGGAAGTGTAATCTCAGCATATTTATTAACTGTTGCATAACCCAAAGCTACCCAACCACCAGAACCTTGTCCAGAAAGAATAATTCTAGATGTATCAATTCCATATGTGTTCCCATTTTCATAATCTTCTCTAAAAAAACGAACTGCGCTTTTAGTGTCTTGAATTGCCCGGTAAACAGCTTTCATTAAACTAGCTCCTTTCTCTGCTTGAGTTGCAGCACCAGGGTTCCATCCTAATCTATATTCAATATTTGCCACCACATAACCACGCTTTGCATAACTTTCGCAAATTGCTGTTGTAGCCACATCTTGACGCATACCAGTGGGGTTTCCGTTGTATATAATCGGCGCAAAAGTTCCTGTATGTAGAACAATAACTAACGGTCTTTCCACTTCCGTATCTCCATCTGGCTGGTATAAATCAAATTCTAACGCTGGAACACCATTTGTACCAGTTGGAATATAAGCAATGCCCTGAGTTGCGCCTATTACAGACAAGTTCGAGCCGTAAACGATATTATTATCTACGGTGAAATCCATAAAAACTTCATCGACATATCTTTGCTGAGCATAAGAGCTTCCAAGAATAGCCGCGCAACTTAAAAAGGTTAAAATTATTTTTTTCATATTATTTGTGTTTAAGTTATCCCCCAAATTAGAGAATATTCTGTGAAATCTATCTATTTATCTTTTTTATCTTTCCAATCAAAGGATAAAGTGGTATAAATCATTCTCCCAATAACTGGACCGCCATAGACTTGTAGGACTTTGTTGTTGAGTAAATTAGATGCTCCTATTTTGATCGTAAGGTTCGCTTTTTCTATCTTTTTATTAATCTGGGCGTCGAGAAGACCATAAGAAGGAACACTACCTGTAAATTGAGGTGATCCTTCATAAATAAAGCCTTCTATCCATTTGTAATTCACATTAAATCCAAACCCCTTAATATTCTTAATACTAAAATCTCTACCTCTAAATCCTATGTTAAACTTGTGCTCTGGAGTATTGTAAGATGGGATTATAGGATCACTGGACTCCTTATTCAGAACATTCCATGAATAATTTCCATTGATTGCATAATGATCACCTAGATAATAGTTTAATCCAATAGTTGCTCCCTGAGTAGTGATTTTTTCTTTTGAATTTGTTGCTATACGGTACACATCATTAATAGTTGGAGGGCCCAGAGGATTAAGGCTGATATCTGCACCAGTAGTATAACCTATAAAGTTGGTGTAAAAATTAAAGTAATAATTCATATCCAAATAAAGGTTATCAAGTAGCACTCCTCTATATCCCAATTCAATAGACCTTACTTTTTCAGGTGCAATTGGGTCTAAATTAAAGTAGGACAAAGAATCTGGGTTTTGTGAATTAAAGTAACTAATTAAAGATTCAATAGTAACCAATGAGTCATAGCCACTGATGTTTCCCACAAGCTTTGCTCGACCTACATTGTAATACATATACTGATTTAATAGGGTTGGATTTCTTATAGCTGAAGTCACTGTACCTCTGAGTGTATGTCTTTTGTTAGGCTGCCAAATAAATGAAGCAGCAGGAGAAGGTAAAAAATCAAAATTTTGATTCTTATCAAGACGCATTGTTGCTTTAAAAATAAGTTTTTCCTCCAAAAAACGCTTTTCAATACCTGCGTAAACCCCAAATTCTTTATTAATAATTCTGACCCCTCCCGTATCGCTAAATAAAGCACCTTGCGATCTAGGTGTATATATTCGTCCGTTTGTACCTATGGTAAACTTGGCAAATTTTGTGTCAAATATCTTTTCGGCGTGAACATGATAAAGTGCAGATTTGTCTTCAATTCTAGAGCCTCCATCTAAGAAAGAAGTCTTACTAGTAATTTCTGTAAGTAAAGAATCAAAACGGGCGGTACCTGGCTCAAAATAATCCTGCCCTCCGTCGTAATTTTGAAATGCTTCATTTGCGAATGCTTCAGCCTCATCATGCCAAGCTGATATTAAGTCAGGATTAGCAGCGACAACAGAATCAACTGCTCCAATATCAAATATTGTACCTAGCTGTGGTACCCATTCTACATTAGGGTCTAAAGCACGCACTTGATCTGTAACATTTTCTGTCCAATAGTCTCTATAGCGTTTGTCCCAGTCAGAATCGTTAGACGCTGCGTCTTGCATTAAAAAAGCAGTTAATACAGCGTCATATGAATTACCCGCATCTTCATTTGTTGCGTAAGCACGGATAAAAAAGTCATCTTTTTTCCTAAGTTCTAATCGATTTTGAAAAAATACAATGTCTTTTAGACTAAACCTGTTATCCCCTTGATATACCGTGGTCCCCGTACCTAAATTAGAAGCATAAATAAGTTCAATATCCTCAGTAAATAAATAATGAAAAGCTGCTGATGCCTTTAAATTTTTTGTATCGTAATCTACAATATCTTTTTCCCAGTAACCCGTGCGATGCCAGCGTCCCAGTCCGGGAGACTGTATCCTAGAATTTATATCTAAAGCATTATTAATACTTGGAGATAAGTTTTCGTCTCCATACCGATTCACTGCATCATAGCCACCAATATTATTTTGGTCAGTGTCAAGTCCTTCTACAGAATTTGAATTGTCAGCAACCCAGTCATCGGCAGATAAGTAAGAGAAATTGAACTTAAACGCGAACTTGTCTTTACCTTTCTTGTTCTGAAACGCTTTCGCATAACGAACAGCATATTCATTTAAAAATCTTTCTCCTCCTTTCACGGAAGCACTAAATCCCTGAAATTTAAAGGGGCTTTTGGTGTGCATACTAATAACGCCATTAAATGCATTTGGCCCATAAAACGCCGAGCTTGCACCCGAAACAACTTCGACCTTCATCAAATCTAGCTCTGAAGCTCCTAAAAAGTTACCTAAGGCAAAATTTAATCCCGGGGATGCATTGTCAACACCATCTATAATCTGTAAAGTTCTTACAGGAGAAGTACTATTGAAGCCTCTGGTGTTTATAACTTTAAACCCTAAACTTGCCGATGTTAAATCAACACCTTTCATATGACTTAATCCTTCATAGAAATCAGTTGAAGGCGTTTCTTGAATCTCTGAAAGAGACATCGTTTCTATTGAAAGTGGAGATTCTTTTTCTCTATCACTTGCAAAAACTCTTACATTTACTTCACCCAGATTCAAGGTGGTACTTTTCAGTCGTATTAATAATTCGTTAGATACAGATTTTACCTGAGTGATCAGTTCTTCATACCCATAATAGGATGTAATAAGTTCAATAGGAAATTCTTGGTCGATTGTTATTGTAAAGAAACCTTTTTCATCCGAAAATGCGCCAAGATTAAAATCCTTGACTTTTACTTTGGCATTTTCAATTGGCATTTCACTATAATCATCGACCACTCTTCCCGATATAGTGAATTGGCTGAATAAACCCACACTGTCATTTGATGCAACTGATTTTATTGCATTCAAGCTATCTAAACCTTTTTTTTGCGTTTCTATCTGAGCATTTGATAGTATAGGAAGAATTAGACAGAATAGTAGTAATGGATGTTTCATATATTTTTCTTTATGCTTTCGCTAAAATACAGAAAAACTCTAAGGTAGGATTGGTTTCTAAATTCGAGCTTTTGGTATGCTATACTTTTTTTATTAAAAAAAATAGTTAATTAATCGAATACCACGTTTTTCTCTAATGAACCATCTGAATAGTGGTAGATCAAGACAACTTCTTTTTTCAAATCTGTTCATCGGCTTAACAAATCAGTAATTCTAAGTAATTGGCGCATTTTCGGATGAAAGAAGCGGCAGCCTTGTCTGCTTTGATTATTTGGGTGAATTCTAATGCTGGAATGGCTTGTCAATTCAACATAGGAATTCAAGTGAATACCGATATTTGGATCTTCGTTGGCTTCGCCGTAATTAGTGGTTTTGCTGGAAGCTGGGTAGGAAGTGAGAAAATGAACAATCAGTCGCTGCGGTATTTATTGTCATTCGTTCTGGTTCTCGCTAGCGCTAAACTTGTGTTTACTTAAGCGACTTTAAAATGTTTGCTAACTTTAATCTAACCAAAATCTACCCAATGCGCATTCTACTGCTTTTTCTTCTTTGCACGTTTCAATTAAATTCACAAGTTGTTGATCGTTATAACTATGTTCAGCGTCCAACGGAAACGTCTGTTACGATTGCTTGGAGAACAGTTTCAACTTCTGTCGGAACAATTAACTGGGGTTTGACGGCGGGGAATTTGAACAATACCTCATCTGAATCTAGTTCAACGTCACAGCACTATTTTGATATTTCTGGATTGAATCCAAATACGCTTTACTATTATCAAACGTCAACGGATCAAGGATATACATCGAATGTTGATCATTTCTATACGGCGAAAACGGATACGTCAACGAAATTTTCCTTTTTGCACTATGGAGATTGTGGATATAACAACGGTATTCAAGGTGAAATTGGGCAGTTAATGGAAGCTGATAGTGCTGAATTTGCAGTTGTCGCCGGAGATGTTGATCAAAACGTTGGCGATAATTACGACGAAGTCTTTTTTGGAGTGTATGAAGATATGTTGAAGCAAGCATGTCATTATACTGCAATTGGAAATCACGATACATATGCGGACAACGCAGCTACTTATTTGGAAGATTTTTACCTGCCTTCCAACAATCCTCAATCGAGTGAACGCTATTATTCATTTCTGTGGGGAAATGCGAAATTCATTTGTATGGATTCAAATATTCCATATACAACAGGATCAGATCAATACAATTGGCTTGTTAATGAATTGACGTGCAATCACAGTCAATGGTTATTTGTGTTTTTTCACCACCCACCTTGGACAAATGCTTGGAGCGCTGATTATTACTTGCCATTTTCTCCGTATTTCCTATACCAAGGCAGTGTTGATATGCGAACGGAATTGGTTCCCTTGTTTGAAGATTACAATGTTGATTTTGTTTTAAACGGGCACTCTCATTGTTACCAACGCGGTGAAATGAACGGAGTGAAATATATCATTTCTGGCGGTGCTGGATCCGCTTCAATTGATTTCAACACGAACAGCAATGCACCCAACATTGATACGGAAATTTATACGAATCAATATGTGCGTTTTAATGTGGATGGCGATACAGTTCGCTATGTTTCCATCGATAATTATGGAGTGACCATTGATTCTGTAACAACGATAAAACCAAACTTTGTTCAACCTGCACCGGTTGTTACATACTTGGGTGGTGAATTGTGGTCAACCCAAGGAGAAACGTATACGTGGTTCTTAGATGGAGTTCAAATTTTGGGTGTAACAACGCAAAGTTTTGTGCCTACTCAGCTGGGAATGTATCACGTTGAAATCACGACGACTTCTGGCTGTACAATTAGCTCAGAACCATTTGTTTTGGATAGTTTGAAAGTTGATTCGATAGAAGAAGTTGAATTCAAGGTGTATCCAAATCCTTCAAATGGAAAAATAACGATTGCTTCGAATTCTGCACTTTCGAATGGAACGAAAATTCAAATTACGAATGCAATGGGAAAAGTCGTTTTCAAAGATGTAATCGACGGAAATGATTCTGATCCTTATACCGTTGATTTGTCGGCTGCGCCAAAAGGAATGTATTTCTTGAATGCACGAAGCAATGCAAAGACATTCACAAAATTGATCGTTCTTCAGTAGAATAAAATTATTGAATCACGAGTTTTTTAACCGCTGTTCGGCCCTGATTGTCTTCAAATGAGATGAAGTATATTCCTGCCATTTGATTGGATACATCAATCTTATTCCCTTTCAATTTACTTTGAACAATCAATTGTCCAATTGAATTGTGAACCGTATAATTTAAGTTCGAGCCTGACGGATTGCTCACATTCACAACTCCAAATGTTGGGTTTGGATAAACTTCCACGCTAAACGATTCTAAATCTTCAACCGCCAATGGTAAATCGTAGGTATAGAATTCATATTCCGCCCTTTCCGGATTTAACATTGTAGCATTTGCGTTGTTTGCTCGGATGTAGAATTTCGCTTGATTGCCGCTAAACCACCATGGGAAAGCACCTGTGTAATTTCCGTCTCCAGATGTAGCGTCTCCATTTGTTCCATCATCATACATTGGGATTGATATGAATTTTGATTTGTAAAAGCTTTTCGTCGCCATTAATTCAACTGTTGTAGCGTTGCTGACTTGAGCCGTCACGTAATTCGCACCTGCTGCAGCTGGCGGTAAAACAACTGGATTTCCAACCGCTGGTGGCATTTCTTGCATTGGTGCTAAAGATTCTAAATACGATTTCCTCAAATCAATCGATGATACTATTCCTCCAGCTGAAAAGATAAATGGGATCACCAATTCGCTTGTCACGTTGCTGTAATATTCTGTCATTCCAAAAAATGCATTCGGATCAGCAGCAGCAGCAGGTGCACCCAAAGTTTGAACGGTATTGGCGTAATTCTCAATCGCCGTGGCATCCAAACTTTCGTTCAAAATTGTTCTTAAATGCGCCGTGTAGATTTTACCGTAATGAGACGTTGGATCTCCTGTCAGAACTTGCGTCAATGGATACCACCATGAATTATAACCGTTGTAAGGATCATACTCATAAAGCTCGGTAGGATTTGAATTAGCACCTAATAAAGCACCTAAGAAACTTTCTGAAACGTCCCATGGAATCATTTGAAACAAACCATCTCCGGTTTGATACATGTAGTAATTATGCTGGTACAATCCGTTGTAAGTGTCCAAGTTTAAGAGCGCTTGATTTAAGGCAAAGGCCCAAAGAACTCGATCAATGTTTAAGATAGTATCCAGCTCATTCGGTGAATTGTTAAGCACATTAATAAGGTTCACGAATTCCTCCCAGCCTTCTTCAGATTTCAAGGTGTAATGGTTGTAGTACAAGGTCGAATCGCTTCCCAACCAATTTAAATCGGAGTTTCCTGTTGGTCCAGGTTGTCCGTATTGCTGGATCGGATCGCACTTAAATAGAACACCATCATTTTCACCGAAGTGCTTGTTCAAAAACTGCCGATCAATAGATTCTGTATTGATGTACAAACCCAAATAATTGCCTTGAACGTTGAGTTGCATTAAGTTCGCTTCTGGTGTTGGAAGGTACCTTCTGTAAATGTTATAAGATGAAATCTCTTTTACAAATGTCGGGTCAAACATTCCATTGGCCAATTTCACTTTATTGAACCCCAACAATGTTTGGCCGGGAACAGAATCGTTAAAATCTAAATTGTAGGGAACTTTTTTATTTCCTTGGCCTGCAGGAATGGCATAGGTCGAATTTCCCTTGTAGCGAACCATCACGTTTGGAAGAATTAAACCTCCATCCAATTGAACGGTAGCGGGTAATCGAATCCCTGAATTTGTATACCAATTGGCATCCAAAATACTGTCGTAATTCGCATCGTAAAACGTAACGTCCATTGTTCTCATGATCGCTGGGTCCATTAATCCGCCAGGAGCATCGTAAAGCACTTGAGGATCATAGATTATCTGTGCCGAACAGAGGTTGGAAATAAGTAGGAAAAGTAGTAGTATGCCTTTATTCATAAATGGATTGTTTGAAACGCCATATTTTCAGAAGGATGAAAGATACGAAACTTTAATTTGATCAACTATTAATTAACCTATATTTCATTGCATTAAGAGTACTGAAACCAATTGACTATGCGAAGAACCAATAATCATCTCCTGCGATCAAGTCCCACGATTCTAGCACCATTTCAATTTCTTTTTGCCCGTCTGGGCTCGCAACCGCAATGATGATCTGAGGATCGTTTAAATCTTTGATCTTTTTGAATCTTTCCATGCGAATGCCGTAAATGTCTTTGCCAACCTTTTTCTCGTTGTCGCAAACCCAAGTCAAATTTGATTCTTGACTTAGAATCAGCTTTGCCAAATCTTTCCCGTTTTTTCCAGCGCCCCAAAGTACCAATGGTCGATCTGAATCTCTTTCGATGGAGAGGAAATAATGAATTTTAAGATCAAAAAAGCGATTGTCCTTGTAGACATCCCAATTTCTAGAAATCCGATCTGGACGGTCTCGCCAGAGGTGTAAAACGGCATCCAATCCAACGATTTTCAATCCGCCTTGATAAAAACGAAAGCACAAATCGTAGTCTTCCGGAAAGGTGTTGGGTTCAAACCCTCCGATTTTATCGAAGTCATCGCGATGAGCCAACCAACAATTGGAAGCGATCACGCTTTCGCGGTAGATGTTTTCCGCATGACTGTTTGTTCTTGAAACTTCGGTTAACCAATTGGCATATCGCTTGAATCCATCGCCAACTTCAGCCTTGTCCATGAAGTATTCGGCGCCTCCAGTAACAACAGATCCTTTTCCATGTTTGATCCATTCGTCGTGCATCAGGCTTAACTTGGAAACAGGCATTTTATCGTCCGAATCCATACGGTGAATAAGAGTGCCCGATGTTTTAGAATAGCCAAAACGAAGCGCTTCAAGCAATCCCGTATTTGGATTTGTAAACACTTTAATTCTAGAATCCAAGTTTGCGTATTCTTCTAAAACTTGAAGAGAATTGTCGGTCGAATCATCGTTAATGACAATTAATTCCCAGTTTTGGAAGGATTGATTTAAAACCGATTCAATCGTTGCACCAAGGTATTTCTCCGTGTCTTTGACAGGCATCACGATAGAGATTTTTGCCTTTATCAAGTGTTGAGATTAAAAGTGATTTTGAATACTGGGGAATTCTCCACAAGTGATATTTGTAGTTCCCTAGACAATTGCTCTGTTAATGTTTCAATTAATTCCATCCTGAATACCAATATTTGCTAAGGTTTTAGTACTCTTAAGACAACCCTGAAATTTTACCCTCATTGTCAATACTCATACCTTCTGACGCAGGCGTCGCTGGAAGTCCAGGCATCCGCATCATTTTACCGAGGATAGGAATTATAAATCCAGCTCCAGCTGCAAATTCAAATTCACGAACAGTGATTCTAAAGTTGGTTGGACGTCCCCGTAAATTATCGTTATCAGAGAAAGATTTCTGTGTTTTCGCCATACAAATTGGCAAGTCATTCAATCCAAGATTGTCAATTTTTGCTAAATCAGTAAGGGCTTGTTTTGAGTAATCAACACCGTCTGCTCCGTAGATTTCAGTTGCGATCGTTTCGATTTTATCTTTGATTGAAATATTCCAATTGTAAAGAGGAACAAAATTGTTTTTTCCAGATTCTACTTCGGCAACAACGGCCTTAGCAAGATCAGTCATTCCACCTCCTCCTTCAGCCCATCCTTTCGCAACAATAGCGTTAACCCCCATTTCTGTGCACTTGGCTTGAACCAATTGAACCTCTTCGTTTGTGTCTGTTGGGAATGCATTGATCGCCACCACTGGATTCAATCCGAATTTCTTAATATTTTCGATGTGCTTTTCAAGATTTCCAAACCCTGCAGAAACACGCTCTATTGCCGGTGTATTGTACTCTTCTTTCGGTGCTCCTCCGTGATGTCTCAGAGCTCTAATTGTAGCTACAAGAACTACGGCTTCTGGTTTTAATCCTCCGGAAACACATTTGATGTCTAAGAATTTTTCAGCACCTAAATCCGCGCCGAAACCTGCTTCTGTAACAACGTATTCAGAAAGTGAAAGACCTGTCTTTGTTGCAATAATTGTATTTGTTCCTTGCGCAATATTCGCGAATGGCCCACCATGAATAATGGCTGGATTCCCTTCCATTGTTTGCACAAGATTAGGCATAATAGCGTCTTTCAAAAGAATTGCCATTGCATTTTCAGCTTTCAAATCACGGGCATAGATTGGTTTTTTATCGAATGTCAACCCGACATAAATATTACCCAACCGCTCTTTCAAATCTTTGAAATTTTCAGCCATACATAGAATCGCCATTACCTCAGAAGCTGGAGTAATGTTGAAACCATCTTGTCTTGGAATTCCATTTGCAGTGCCTCCCAAACCAATCGTGATGTCTCTTAACGATCGATCATTCATATCCATTACACGTTTCCATCCAATGGTTCTTGGGTCAATATCAATACTTCTTGTTCGGCTTTGAATGTTATTATCGATTAAAGCAGAAAGTAAATTATTTGCTTTTTCAATTGCGGAGAAATCACCTGTAAAGTGCAAGTTGATGTCTTCCATAGGAACCACTTGAGAGTAACCGCCACCGGCTGCACCACCTTTAATTCCAAAAACAGGACCCAAAGAAGGCTCTCTTAGAACGACCGTAGTTTTCTTGCCAATCTTGTTCATTCCTTCCGTTAATCCAATTGAAGTTGTTGTTTTACCTTCTCCTGCTGGAGTTGGTGTCATGGCAGTAACTAGAACCAAGTGGTTGTTCTTAATTTTACTTTCATCAATAAGTTTTAAAGGCAATTTCGCTTTGTATTTCCCATACAATTCTAGATCATCTGCGCTGATCTCAATTTTAGCTGCGATCTTTTCAATATGCGTCATTACGCATGCTTGTGCGATTTCAATATCTGATGCTACCTTTTTACTCATAAGATGTTTTTTTTTAAAGTCGTGGTTCTCGGCTACAATATACGGTCTTATGGGAAAATGGTTCTAAAAGTGTGAAATAATCACAGGATTGGTCGATTCTGTATTGGTTTTAAAGTTAGATGGTAAAAACAATCGGCAATCGATATTTAGAACTGACAGCTTTACTTTGTACCTCTGCAGGTATCCAATTCGGAAAAGTACGGATAACACGTTTGGCTTCGCGGTCTAACTCTTTTGTTACTTCTCGCTCAACGCTAATGTTTTTTGAATACTGATTCTGTTCACTAAACTACCAAATCTTAGGCAAAACAGCCTTTCGATCCTTTGGATAATCTTCAAAATTCTCCTGGTACCATTCATGATGGTTCAACGCTCTAGGAACCAGGTTACAGAGCGTCCACACAGCAAAAGTAACGGCAGGAATACTCCAAGCTACAATGGCAAATCCAGCCCACTCAACGATTTCGCCAAAGTGATTCGGACAAGAGATGTACTTGAACAACCAACCTTTTGGAATTTGATAGCCTTCTTGTTTTTTACGCAGCGCGATCAATCTTGAATCCGTTCCCTGGTTGATGTACATTCCCAAGAAGAAAACGGCAAGTCCGACAACAACGTTTACCGTAATTCCAGGGACATCTTCAGGAGCGAGATAACCCAAATAATAGCCGTTTAAGAATCCATTCATTCCATTGAAAAACAGGGCGCTAAATACGATTGTCAATGGCATTTTCTTGCCTCTAGTTCTCAATCGAAAAGGGAAGATGATTGTTCTGTTGAAATAGTGCAAAGTCCAAAGTCCAACGACCAACCAAGTCAGCCAATCTTTTTCTCTTGGGCCGATAAATGTTAGAATTGGAAAGAGAAGAAAGGCCGGTAATTCCATCCAGAACCACCCCCAATGGTTGGAAATCATCTTGCCCCATTTATCATTTGTATGACGTCCGTAAGGCGCTCTGACTTTTAGAATCACCAAAGTAAGGAAGATAATTACGGCCAGAGCAATCCAAGCATAATTCAGCAAATAGAAGTTTTCAAGGTTCATGCCTCAATATTACCAAAAAAGAACTTGATTTTCTCCTGATCTCTTTTTTTGTAGGCATTTAGCGGAGCAGACAGCGTTTGCAAGTACCATTTTACGATCCTTGCGAAAGGAATGGTGGATACGCGTTGAATCGTTGGAACAGAAGCTCGAAAACGTTTGAAATACGTTTCAACGGAATCACTTCGGAAGTGAATTAAATTTTCTAAAATGTCGCTATCTTGATAATAACCGCAATGAAAATTCTGCCTGGCAAATGCAAATTCATGGAAATTGGGTTGCCCCATTCCAAAAGAGTCAAAAGCGTTTGTTAGAAATTCTTTATAGGTCAATTGACATTGCTTTCCACCAGCGAGATTGAAGATTTGATGGTTCAAAACACTTTGCTTGTCAAGTGCGCAAACAAACCCGTTCGCTGTGTCTTTTACCGTTGCAATTTCCATTTTCGTTTCAAGAGGAACATCAAACATAATTCCAGAAACTTTATGGTTTCCAATGCCCATTATTGCGCTCAATCTAAAAATGCTCCAGTTCAATTTACTTGACATGATGATCGCTTCGGCGTCAACTTTGGTTTTGGAATAATTGTCGTGATCAAGTCCTTTTGGCGGGTCGGTCACTTTGATGTCCGGTCCTTTGATTCGATCTCCATAAATGGCAACTGATGAGCTGAAAAGCAAAAATGCATTCGGAGATTCTGTTTCCATTGCTCGAACGACATTTTCCGTTCCGCCAACGTTAACCGCAATCACCAATGCGTCGTTTGAATCTTCAACAGTAGGAATCAAGGCGGCCAAGTGAATGACAACATCTTGACCTTTAACTGCTTTTTTAACGGAGTCAAGATTGGTGATGTCGCCAAAATGAACCGTCAATTGATCTCCAAATGGCTTGATTTTCTTTCTGTTCGTTTTTGAATCTCGAACCAAAACCGAAAGTTGATCCAATCGATTTTCGGCTTGTATTTGTTTGAGAAGTTGTAAGCCTATTGCTCCAGTACCACCAGTAAGAAGTATGTTCTGTTTTTCGACCAAAATCTAAATCGTTTCTTTAAGCCACTTGTAGAATTCCGTGTGCCAAATTAAACTGTTTTGATAATCTAAAACCCAATGGTTTTCCTCTGGAAAGTACAACAATCGACTTTTAATTCCTTGCAATTGCGCCGCTTGAAATGCTTCCAATCCTTGTCCGATGGGTACACGAAAATCAATCCCACCTTGAATAATTAAAATTGGAGACCTCCAGTCTTGAACACGCTCCGATGGATTAAAGATCGTGTGACTTGCATGCGCATCTTTATTTCCTTTGTCCCAATAAGAACCGCCAAGATCCCAATTCAAAAAGAAAAGTTCCTCCGTTGTTCCGTACATACTTTTCCAGTTGTATATTCCATCGTGAGAAACGAATGTATTAAATCGGTCCTCGTGAATTGCCGAAAGATAGAAGGCTGAATAACCACCATAACTAGCTCCAATACATCCCAAGTGCTCTGTATCAACGTACGATTCTTTTGAAATATCATCAATTGCTGATAGGTAATCGTCCATGTTTTGACCGCCGTAATTCTTAGAAATTTGCTCGTTCCATTCAACTCCATAACCGGGCATTCCACGTCTGTTTGGAGCGATGATAATGTATCCGTGCGCCGCCATTAATTGAAAGTTCCAACGGTACGAATAAAATTGGCTCAATGCACCTTGAGGTCCACCTTGGCAATAAAGAAGCGTCGGGTATTTTTTGGTTGGATCGAAATCCGGAGGGTAAATTACCCAAGAATGTAAATCTGCTCCGTCCGTTGCTTTTGTAATTCTTCTTTCAACCTTTCCAAGTTTTAATCCTTTGTAGAGCGCATCATTTTCATGCGATAATTGAGTCATTTCACCAGAAGTCAAATCTACTGAATACAATTCCGTTGCGTGATTCATGTCACCGCGTCCAACAACCATCGTGTTTTTTACGTGACCAACAATTCCTCTAATATCAAACTGACCGCTTGTAATTTGTTTTGGCTCTGTCTTTTTTGCTTCGAATTTTACTTTGTTTTTCGGTACTTCAATTTCAAAAATATGAACTGTTCCTTTAACAGCGGCAGTAAAGAAGATTTTCTTCCCGTCGTTGCTCCACGTAAAACTATTTACTGTTCCGTCCCAATGTGCCGTTAAGTTGATTTTCTCGCCATCCAAAATGATAATAATGTCTTTTTTGTCTGACTCATAACCATCGCGCACCATTTGACAATATCCCAAAATCCCAATAGATGAATAAGCGGGATCTGTATCGTATCCTTTGTTGTCTTCCGTTAAATTCGTCGTTTGACTTGTCGCCAAATCGTATTTGTAGATATCCGTGTTGGTACTCACCGCGTATCCCGTCCCGTGCAATTTCTTCGTCACGTAAAGCAAACTTTTTCCATCGGGTGACCAAATGTAATCCTCGCCACCACCGAATGGCTTTTGCGGGCAATCAAACGGTTCGTTTGCCATGATGTCCATTTTGTTTGAACCGTCAACGTTTGAAATCATAATGTGGCTGTATTTTCCATCTTCCCATGTGTCCCAGTGTCTGTAATTCAGCTCATTGTAGATCATCATGTTCGATTGTTTTAACTCCGGATAGAAGTCTGTCCCATTAACATCTCTGATTTTAATGTCTTCAATCGAAATTTTAAGCTTTCCATCGGGCGATATATTGTCATCGATAATAAGTCCATCACTCGTTGAAACTTCTTTCTTCCCAGATCCGTCCAAAGCCATTGCAAAGTATTTTGTACTTCTTTTGTCGGAGGCGATATCTACTTTGGAAACAGAATAAACGATATTTTCGGCACTCACGCTCACTCCAGAAACGCGGTTCAATTCAATCAATTTTTCTGGGGTCATGTAATTCTGACTGAATGAAGTCAAACTTAAGAATAGCAATGAAGCTAAAGTCAAATATTTTCTCATAATAAAATTATATAGGCGCTTAAAGGTAATCAAGAAATGACAAATAGGGTTACCGTTTGTAATTGAGTTTTAATTAATGATAACCTTTTTTGTTACTGATTTGGTGTCTGTTGTGATTTGCAAAAAATATATATACCAATTGGTAGGTGGCCAATTTTCAATTCAGTATCTCGATTCATTTTCCTAGTTAGAAAACTATATCCGACGAAGAATTTATAATAAGTGTCTCAATCGATGTGTGCATCCTCAAAAGTTATTATAGGATTCAATAATTGAATCGTATTTGATCCAAGAATTCGAATGTCTGTTCTTTCAACTAAATAGGGTTCAAAAAGAGACCAACTTGCATTTGAAAATTCACAGTTACTTCTGCTAAATCCGTTAATGGTTTATCTTCTCCATACGTTTCGGATCTATACTCAAAATTAAATGAGCTTTTAGAAGTGGCGAATATTGCTCCAAGACGCCAAGAGTAATTTAGAACGTTTAGTAATTACGAATCCTACGGATCGAACCAAAATCAATTTACAACGTTTAAACTAGGCTTCTCGCACAAGTTCGGTCGTTTGAAAGCACCTGCAAACATTAAGGAATCATCTTCGGGGCAATCCGGAAGAATTTAATTATGATTCTCTAAATTTTTCTTTCGTTGATTCCGCAAGAAAAGGATCTGCTAGGGCGCGATTCACCAATTCTTGAGATTTGTTTTTGCTGAATATTAACTTGAATGTTTCGAAAACAGTTAAGCTCTCTGGATTGGATTCAATCAAGGTCATTTTATCGCCGTTTTCAACCATTCCAGGTTTTATAACACGGAGATAGCATCCACTTCGTTGGTAAGCCACAAATTGCTTAATCGTTTCTTTTGAGTTGAACCGAATATTGAGCTTGAAACACGGTTGGCGTGGCTCTGAAACCTGCACTTTGGCTTCACCAAGGTCAAAAATATCACCAATCCTGATTTTTTGCTCATCCAAGCCTTTAATGGTAAGGTTTTCACCAAACATTCCGTAGCTCCATTCCAAGTAGGGGTACCTTGCTTGCCAGTCTGGATAGTGATCCGTGGAGAATATGTAACACGCCTTGTCCACTCCACCATGGTACTTCCTGTCAATTACGGAGTCGTCCACAACATCTTCAGTTCCAAGATAGATAGGTTCATCAACGGGATTTTTGAAAATTCCAGTAGTCACCTCTTCCTTGTTCCAGACGACAGTTCGAGAGTTACCGATATTTGTAGAGACTACTTTCATCGTGTATAGTTGTGAATTACAAATTCAATTTTACCACGGAACTTTTCCAGCAGCATTCGTTGGTTGTTGCCACAATATAGTGATTAGTTCAATATTTTTTAAAATCCATATAGGAAGGAGACGAATACGACCATTTTAGAAAAGAGAAGCGTTTCTGAAACGCCTCTCTTTAAGCATTAAGTAACCGCCTTGTTTTTATCATGGCTGTTAAGCAATCTATTTCATCTCTTCGCTCTATGTTTGGATTAAAATGTCCAAGATGGCGCAAGGTAAAATTGTTCACGCGTAAAGGTTTATTCATCTATCGAGAGATTCTTAAAATGCCTGAAAACTGCGAGGTATGCGACCAGAAATTTGAAATAGAACCCGGTTTCTGAATCGGGGCCATGCGGATCAGTTATTCATTTGCTGTTGCCATTGAAATGCCTTTTCTCATCCTCGCCTTATTTGCACACGCAAATTATGTTTGGATTTACTTCGCTTTAATGATCTTCGCCTTTTTAATTACGTGGCCATTTCTAGTTCGCATCGGAAAATCAGCATGGATTCACGTTTCTATTCGCTACGATAAAATTCTCTAATTAAAAATCAAATTGAATATCAAGATTGTGTCCATCAAGTAATACGATATAATCTTCGATTTCAAATTCAGAGGGTTTGAATTTTTCATTGCGAAGGTTCGTTTGATTCTGGCGTTGGATGCTTCGCGCAAATCTGCGAATACTTTCTTTAGAGTCCAATATTAGGCCTGGACCACGAACACTAGTTCCATCATCATCTTTTGCAACCATTGTAAAATAGGAAGAGTTGCAATATTTGATTTCCCCAGTTCTGATGTCTTCAGCTTAAACACATAAAGTCTTTTAGATTCTAGTGTGTGTGTCCTTCTTCACCGTGGTGATCTCCGTGACCCTCGCAAGATACTTTGTCTTTACAACATTTATCATCAACATGACCAACAAACTCACCAGCCTCGTTGTACATAGACATGCACATTTCAGTTGCTTCAGCTGAACATCCTTCTTTTTCACAGTTTGCACGACATTCTTCCTTCGTCATTTCTGAACACTTTGAAAGATCACATTTCATACCTTCCATCTGACACTTCTTAGCATCCCAATCACCTTTACATGCTTTCGCATCACTTTCGCAAGATTTTTTCTTTGCGCAACATTCTTTCTTTTCTCCAGAACATACAGCTTCACCACCATCCTCATTAGGACCACCTCCTGCTAACATTGGAGCGATAACTAATCCGATCAAACATGTCAATTTAATTAAGATGTTCATTGAAGGACCAGAAGTATCTTTGAAAGGATCACCTACTGTATCTCCAGTTACTGCCGCTTTGTGAGCTTCAGAACCTTTGTAAGACATTTCACCGTCAATCATAACACCTGCTTCGAAAGATTTCTTAGCGTTATCCCATGCACCACCAGCGTTGTTTTGGAAGATTGCCCAAAGAACACCAGAAACAGTAACACCAGCCATATAAGCACCAAGTGCCTCAGCTCCCATTGCAAATCCAATAATGATTGGAGAAACAATTGTGATTAATCCGGGAAGCATCATTTCTTTCAATGCCGCCTTAGTCGAAATATCAACACACTTATCGTATTCTGGTTCAGCTTTGTATTCCATGATACCAGGAATATCTTTAAACTGACGACGAACTTCTTTTACCATTGCCATTGCAGCTTTACCAACCGCACTCATCGCTAACGCTGAGAATACAACTGGAATCATTGCTCCAACAAATAAGGCAGCCAATACGTTTGCTTTAAAGATATTAATTCCATCAATTCCAGTAAACGTTACGAAAGCAGCAAACAATGCCAATGCAGTTAATGCAGCTGAAGCAATCGCGAATCCTTTACCAACAGCTGCAGTTGTGTTACCAACAGCATCTAAAATATCAGTTCTTTGTCTAACCTCAGGATCAAGCTCAGACATCTCAGCGATACCACCGGCGTTATCTGCAATAGGTCCGAAAGCATCAATCGCTAATTGAAGAGCTGTTGTTGCCATCATTGCTGATGCTCCAATAGCTACTCCGTAGAATCCAGCACAAGCGTAAGCTCCCCAAATCGCACCAGCGAAAAGAAGAATTGGAGCAGCAGTAGACATCATACCTAAAGATAAACCAGAGATAATGTTTGTTGCTGCACCTGTAGAAGAGTTTTGAATAATACTATTAACTGGTTTCTTACCCATTGCTGTGTAGTACTCAGTCAACATAGAAATCAAACCACCAACTGCTAATCCAATTAATACAGCATAAAATACTCTGTTATATCCAATGATTTGAACTTCATCAATTCCGAAGAATTTCATTTCCATTTGTACAGGAAGCATCCATTTGATAATGAAGAAAGAGGCAACAGCTGTTATTGCTAATGATCCCCAGTTTCCTAAGTTGAAAGCTCCTTGAACTTGCTTTTCTTTAGCATCATTGTTTTTAATTCTAATAACCCAAGATCCCATGATAGAGAACAAGATTCCAACACCAGCAATTAAAACAGGCATCAAGATTGGTCCCATTCCAGAAAATTTATCTGCGAAATTCGCAGGATCCTGAACGATTAAGTAATTACCTAATACCATTGCAGCTAACATTGTTGCTACATAAGAACCAAATAAATCAGCTCCCATTCCTGCAACATCACCTACGTTGTCACCAACGTTATCAGCAATTGTTGCTGGGTTTCTAATATCATCTTCTGGAATTCCAGCTTCTACTTTACCAACTAAATCAGCTCCAACATCAGCAGCTTTGGTATAAATACCACCACCAACTCTTGCAAATAAGGCGATACACTCAGCTCCTAAAGAGAAACCAGCTAATGTTTCAAGAATGATACTCATATCTTCTCCTCCAACATTACCAACACCTCCAGCGCTAACTAGTAAGAAGATGAAAATTGCTGAAAGACCAAATACTGCTAAACCAGCAACACCAAGTCCCATTACAGTACCACCTCTAAATGCAACTTTCATTGCTTGTGGTAAACTTGTTTTTGCAGCTTCTGCAGTTCTAACGTTTGCCTTTGTTGCAATGCGCATACCGATGTTTCCTGCTACTGCAGAGAATACAGCACCGATAACGAATGCTACTACGATAAACATTCCTGCTGGAATAGATCCTGTAGCTGAAAGTATTCCAAGTGCAGCACCGGCAATTATAACAAACACTGCTAGCATTTTGTATTCTGCTTTCAAGAATGCCAATGCACCATCTGCAATGTATCCTGATAATTTTTTCATTTTGTCACTTCCCTCTGGTTGTTTTTTCACCCAAGATGAAAGGAAAAACATGTACAACAATCCGATGATTCCGAATGCTGGTAGTATATAAATTAAATTCTGTTCCATAATTATTAGTTATAGTAATTTGAGTCGGCAAAAGTAATTTTTTCTTAGTATAAGTGCAACTTTACGGAGTAAATAATGAATACTCTTATTCATAATGCACTTGGGTTTGTGTATATAACTAGAATGCTATATCCCTTCTAGCTTATACCTTAGCGTGTTTTTTTGATAAACAACAAAGGCATTATATCCACTTAATTCCTTTGATTATAGTAGCATTCATCACTTTTGATAGCTCAATTTCAGGCCAAATTCAAAACATTTGATTGAGATGATCGACGAATCGAACATGATTACGTAAACCTAATAAGTAGAGAGCGATTTTATTTTCGATACAAGAGTCGCGCGATCAATACCTCCACTTTGACGCCATTTGATTTCACCCGATTTATACATGATGAAAGTTGGAACACCTCGTACATTGAATTTTTGGGCTGCAGATTGATTCTTATCGATGTTAATTTTTAGAATTCGAATTTTGTCGCCAAATTCTTTCTTAACCTTATCTAGAGCAGGAGCCATTGCTTTGCACGGTCCACACCATGTCGCATGAAAATCGATCAATGTTACTGTATCCGACTGAATAATCTCTTTTAATGAAGCCATTCCGCAAAATTAATTGAATATTTCTTATTGCAGCGCGACATTGGATTCATTGAAATTGTCGATCAATTAATTTTAACTTTGTTTCGTGAAAATTCTAATCATTCGTTTTAGCTCCATTGGAGATATTGTTCTTACATCGCCAGTAATGCGCGGTTTAAAAGAACAATTAGGCGAACCTGTCGAGCTGCATTATCTCACTAAAAATGCATTTGAGTCAATTGTTGCATCCAATCCTAAAGTCGATAAAGTCTTTACCATCCAGAAATCTGTGGACGAAGTTATCGGGGATTTAAGGAAGGAACAATACGACTGGGTAATTGATCTTCACAATAATATTCGAACAAAGTCAATCAAAAGTAAACTTCAAAAACCTTCAAAAACCGTTCGGAAACTGAATTGGAAGAAATGGATATTGGTGAAATTAAAAATCAATCGAATGCCTTCCTTGCACATTGTTGATCGGTACTTTGAAACAGTCAACCATTTAGATGTTAGAAATGACGGAAAGGAGTGTGAATTTTACATCAATCCGGAAAATCAAATTTTGGTTCAACAAGAATTTGGATTTGATTCGTTTCTATCTGTTGCGATTGGTGCGCAGTTTGCCACCAAACGCTTACCGACAGATAAATTAATAGAGGTCCTAGCAAAAGTGAAGATACCGGTCGTTTTAATCGGTGGAAAAGATGATTTTGATGCTGCCAATGAAATCTGCGCAGCACTTAATGACAATACAATTGTTAACGCTTGCGGAAAGTACAACCTACAACAAAGTGCCAGTATCGTTAGGCAAAGCCAACATTTATTAACCCACGATACAGGTATGATGCATATTGCATCTTGCTTCGGAATATCAATGACAACCGTATGGGGAAATACTGTTCCTGATTTGGGAATGTATGCGTATTTGCCATCGGGAAAAGCAAAAGCCTCAATTCATGAAGTGAAAGATCTTTCTTGTCGACCTTGTTCGAAAATTGGATTTCAGAAATGTCCAAAAGGACACTTTAGGTGCATGGAAATTCAAGATGTGGATGGGATTTTTCGATCGTTGGATTTTTAGAATCAGTCGCAAGCGCCAACTATATAATTGACAATAGAATTTAGATAGTTTTAGTCTTCGATTGAATATCGGTTTCAAAGAATCAATTAAATATCTAAATTCTAAAAAGTTACGTCATCTTCTCTTTAACAGATTTACTCCCCTAAAAACAATTTCTTTAACTCTGTCGCATCCTTAGGATCCATTTTACCCGCCAAGATCAGACCAAGCTGTTTTCTTCTTAATGCGCCTTCAAAACGTTGTTTTTCCTCTTTCGATTCTGGAATTAATTCAGGTACTTGAATCGGTCCTCCATTCTGATCGACAGCGACAAATGTATAGATCGCTTCATTTGATTTTTCTCTTACTCCAGTTAAGTGATCTTCCACAAAGACATCTACGAACACCTCCATTGAAGACGAAAACGCACGAGAAACTTTCGCTTCCAAAGTTACAATTGAACCTTGCTGAATAGGTTGCTTAAACGAAACATTATTGACAGCTGCTGTAACAACAACGCGCTTGCAGTGTCTATGCGCTGCAACACTCGAAATGACATCCATCCAAGCCAACAATTCACCACCGAACAAATTGCCCAATGTATTTGTGTCATTCGGTAAAACAACCTTTGTAGTAATAGATAAAGTCTCTTTTGCTGTTTTTGCTTTCATAACATTTTTTTGTACAAAATTACGATTCCAAAACCCCTGAACTGAAAATATTCTTCTTTTTTTGAAACAATATGATTATTTTTTTCGAAGAATGTATAATCAACGTACATTAGTGTTCGTTGTTATTTTAACTTTACGACCTTATGAGCGAAATGAACCGATTAATTAGTGAATTCCCGAACAACTTTTTAGAAGCAAAAGAAATTGCTTTAAAAGCAAATTTTCAACAACCTAAAAACGAAATTCATAACATTGTGATTTGTGGAATGGGCGGTTCTGGTATTGGAGGAAGTTTGGTTGCCAAATGGTTGGAAAATGAATTGTCAGTTTCAGTCACAGTTGTTAAAGATTACAGTCTTCCTGCCTTTATTTCGAAGAATTCTTTAGTGATTGGATCGTCTTATTCTGGAAACACAGAAGAAACAATAAGCGCAGTTGAAGAGGCTGTTGCGAAAGGAGCACATATTATCGGAATCACTTCTGGTGGAAAAATGTTAGAGTTATGTGAATCCAAAGCATTTGATGTAGTTGTTGTACCTGGCGGAAATCCTCCGAGAACGGCACTTGCGTTTTCAATCGTTCAATTGGTCAACATTTTCATTCAATTGGGAATGGCGGATTCAAAACGAATGGATGAAATGATGGCCGGTCAGCAATTGATAGTTAAAGAAGAAGTCGGAATCAAAGCAGAAGCAAGAAAATTAGCTGAATACTTGACAGGAAAAGTTGGTATTTGGTACGGAACATCTGATTATGAGCCAGTATTGGTTCGAGCGCGTCAGCAGTTTAATGAGAATGGAAAGGCTTTAGGTTGGAGCCATTCGATTCCTGAAATGAACCACAACGAATTAGTTGGATGGGGAGGTGGAGACGAACGTTTCGCTGCTGTATTCATTGATACGAAGTGGAACCATACAAGAAATGACAAGAGAATCGAGATTACAAAAAGTAAAATTGAAGCATATTCAACTGTTCATTCTATTCAAGCAAAGGGAGAAAGTCAAATTGAACAATCGATTTACATTATCAACATTGTAGATTGGGCATCACTTTATCTTGCTGAAATGGAAAACACAGATCCAATTGATATTACGGTTATTGATTTCTTGAAATCTGAATTATCTAAATTCTAATGCCCGTTGTAAAGTACAAGAACCTTGGATTAATAGATTACAAGGAGGCATGGGAATATCAAGAAAAACTTTTTAAAGGATCAATTGATCAAAAGATTCGAATTCGAAAAGAAGAATCGACTCAACCTACTCAAAATTATATTTTGTTCTGTGAGCATCCGCACGTTTTTACACTTGGAAAAAGCGGTAAGAAAGAACATTTATTGTTGAATGAAAATGCACTTGGAGAAAAAGATGCAAGTTATTACGAAATTAATCGTGGTGGAGATATAACATACCACGGACCTGGACAATTGGTTGTCTATCCAATTTTTGATTTGGACCATTTCTTTTCAGACATTCATAAATACCTCCGCTATTTGGAAGAAGCGGTGATTCAAACCTTGCTTGAGTATGGTATTGAATCCGGAAGAGTAGAAGGTTTAACAGGTGTTTGGATTGATGGAGATAAGCCTACAGTGCGAAAAATATGTGCCTTTGGGGTCAAAAGTTCAAGGTGGGTAACCATGCACGGAATAGGGTTTAACGTCAATTCAGACTTGTCTTATTTTTCGCATATTGTTCCTTGTGGCATCCAAGATAAAGCGGTAACTTCAATGGAGTATGAATTGGGCAGAACTGTTGACTTAGTAGAAGTTTCTTCAGTATTAAAAGAAAAGTTGGCACTACAATTCGGATATTCATACGAGAATATGTAACTCGTAGAAGAAACACAGAAAATTTCATGATCGTATTTTTAATCATCTTTGTTTTGATAAATGCGTTTATCATCCTTTCAGGTCGGTTGTATCTGTACAAGGGGATTGCTAACACCTATCTTAAAGGTCGTTCAGGGCCTTCAATCTATGATTTGGATGTCTTTCACTCTTCTCACATTAAAAAAGGCGGTCAGGTTTCGGACTTAAAGAAACGCGATCAATCCGAACCTTTGAAAATTCCCGCAAACTATCGTAGTTATATAGAAGAGCTCGATACCAAGGCGATTTTAGTAATGAAGAACAACGAACTCATTTACGAAGAATATTGGGGTGAACACGACGAAAATTCCTATTCCAATTCGTTTTCAATGTCCAAAACGATTGTGTCCCTTCTCATCGGAATCGCAGTTGATGAAGGTAAAATCGGAAGCCTTGACGATAATGTTTACACCTATCTTGCTGAATACCAAGATCATGCCAGAAAAATAATCACGATTCGTCATTTACTGCAAATGGCTTCTGGATTAAATTGGATTGAAAGTAGCGCGAATCCTTTGTCTGATAATGCCGAATCCTATTACGGAACAAATTTAAGAGGACATTTAGGAAGGCAAAAAAGAATAAGCGAGCCGGGGGAAATCTTCCATTATCAAAGTGGAAATTCTCAAATGCTTGGAATGATCATTGAAAAGGTGACTGGAATGACCCTGAGTGCTTATACTGAATTGAAAATTTGGTCAAAAATTGGAATGCAAGGTGACGCGTATTGGAGTTTGGATAAAAAATACGGAATTGAAAAAGCATTCTGCTGTTTGTATGCTAATGCACGCGATTATGCTCGATTGGGTCAGCTTATATTAAACAAAGGCGTTCACGACGGTGAACAAATTGTTCCACGTTGGTATTATGAAGAAATGGTCGCTGAAAATTCTCTTTCCACAATGGAAGGGTTGCCGAATTCAAGATATGGACTGCACATGTGGTCCTATCGAGGAGGAGAATATCCTGCTTATTATTGTCGAGGGATTCGTGGCCAATACTTAATTTGTATACCCGAAGAAAATTTGCTAATTGTCCGCTTAGGAACAAAAAGAAAACCTGATTTCGAGATTCCAGAAAACCGTAAAAATGCCCCGATTTTCGTAGAGCAAAACAAGCATAGAATCGGACATTGTCTGGGCATATTTGAATATATTGCACTCGGTAAAAATTTAGCATCCCAAATAAAAGATTAAATGCGTGACGAACTTCTAGGGCCCAAAGTCGAAAATGTCGGAGTGGCAGTTGTTCAAAGTTTGAATGAGTTAAATGAAAAACTTTACAACGTTTACATTCTGAATTTAAGAGACGAAATCATTGATGAGATTCTTGTAACGAGCAAAGGTTACGGTATGAATGTTAATTCGGGAGAAAAAACAGAAACTTCAACCTTGCGTCATAAAATAGATTTATTGATGCCCAATGAATTTGCATTAATTGAACCAATTATGGAAGATGTATTTGGTCTTTCAAATGAATATTGGGTAAGTTTTTGGAGTCATGACAAAATGTATGACAAGAAATTCATTTTTGTTCCCGAGACTATTTCCGAAGAAAACATGAAGTCCATCCCGATTATTGGTGAGAAAGGTGTTTTGATTATGTGAGATTAATCGTTCATTCAAAGCATTTTGTATATTTGCATTTAGCATTTTATTAATTCTTTTGAAATAGAAGATTATGTTAAAGTCAGTTCTGTCTAAAAGTTTAATTGTTGTATGGATCGTCGGCTCAATCCTCATGTTTAATTTTTGCTCTGATACCAAACCAGAAAAACAGGACGCAGATAGCATCGACATTAATGAAGATTATTACGAGTTTCAAGCATTTGACATGACAGATCATGGTGTTAAAGCGTATATCTTTTTGCCAGACGAAACGGCAAATATTGGAGCTTCAACAAAACCTGATGTTCGATATATTCAAGACGATATTTATTGGGAAATAAATGTAGGGCCAAACTTCTCGATGCACATTGAGGATTATGCCTCTATCAGTAATTTGGTGAAGGTTGAGAAGAAGGAATTGGCCGCAAAGAAATTTTTTAAAGTAAGGTATTTGGTGGATGATAAAGATTTGATCGTTTACGAAAGAATACTTTTAGTCAAAGGAACAGACAAAGCCTCCCCGTTAGTAGGAGTTGAGCATAAAACATATCATGTTTACGGACAAAAAACAATTGATGGTGTGACATACGCACTTGAATCAAGAGAAGAAGGTTTCGAAAAGAAAATCATTGAGTTGATGGCCAAATCGATTCGCTCATTTAAGCCGAAAATAGCAAGTTAATTCGAAGAATCCCTTAGGAAAATCATGGAATTGGTAAAAGAGAACGTCCTAGACGTATTGGCAGTTGTAATGGAGCCAGAACTAAAAAAAGATATAGTTTCAGCTAATTTAGTTGAAGATTTAAAAATTGAAAACAACTCGGTTTCTCTAAAGGTTTTGGTGTCCAATCCAGCATTGCACGCCAGACGTAGAATGCAGGAGGCGGTGGAATTCAACTTGAAGAATAAGTTTGGTAAAGATCTTGAAATTACTTGCGAAGTAGCAGCAATGCCAGCAAAAGAAATCGAAAGTGCCAACCAACGAAAAATTTTACCTGAAGTAAAGCACATTGTTGCAATTGCATCGGGTAAAGGTGGGGTTGGAAAATCTACGATTACTGCAAATTTGGCAGGTGGATTGGCGAAGGCAGGTTTCAAAGTAGGAATTGTTGATGCAGATATTTATGGACCTTCGATGCCAACAATGTTTGATGTTGTAGAAGACCGTCCAACAATGCTAGATATTGATGGATCTCCAAAGATTAACCCTGTTATGAGCCACGGAATTAAAATTCTATCCATCGGGTTTTTCACGGATCAAGACAATGCTGTGGTGTGGAGAGGGCCAATGGCTTCGAAAGCGTTAACCCAAATGTTCACTGATGCGCATTGGGGAGAATTGGATTACCTTTTAATTGATTTGCCTCCTGGTACAGGTGATATTCATTTATCGTTAGTGCAAACCGTTCCATTGGATGGAGCGATAATTGTTAGCACACCTCAAGAAGTAGCGTTGGCAGATGCAAGAAGAGGAGTGAACATGTTCAAATTGGACACGATCAAAGTTCCTGTTTTGGGAATTATTGAAAACATGGCCTGGTTTACGCCGGCGGAACTACCTGACAACAAATACTATATATTTGGACGCGATGGGGCTAAGAACTTAGCTGCTGGAATGGATGTGCCATTTTTAGGTCAAATTCCATTGGTACAGGGTGTGCGTGAAGCAGGTGATGTTGGAAGACCAGCTGTTTTCCAAGAAAACACACCAATTTCTGAGGCTTTTGATGAATTAGTTCGTAAATTCGTAGAGCGCGTAAAAACGGCTAAAGACGAATAAAATGTCAATCAACAAAGAAATAATCGAAGTTAAGGTTCTGGCAGCATTGGATCAATTGCGTCCATTTTTGGAAGCAGATGGTGGTAACATGGAACTTGTCGAAATTAAAGACGACGCAACGGTTGTTGTTCGTTTACTTGGCGCTTGCAGTGATTGCTCAATGTCCATGATGACACTCAAAGTAGGACTTGAAGAACAAGTAAAAAAAATGGCTCCTGAAGTAAAGCAAGTGGTGGCTATTAATATGCCTGAGCTAGCGTAAATTACTCATTTGAGATCTAAATATAGTGTGCTTTTTATTGCGTTTCTAGGAACTATTCTCGCCGTAATCTGGCAAGAATACAACTTGACTTATGTCGAAAAAGTAAACCCGAATAAAACGGAGCACGGAATCATTCGTACTGCCGATGATGCTAGTTATGTTCAGCCGCCCATGAATTTGAAGAACCGCGGAACATGGAAGGACAACTCGGCTGGAAACAGTTCCTACTATCAGCGGCCTCCGGGTTACGGGACGCTTTATTTAGCAAGTTCATACCTCTATCCTTCGAATCCATATGTAGTCGTAAAAACCATTCAAATTCTTGGCTTTTTCGTATCAATTCTCCTGGTATTTAAGCTTCTCATTCAATATGGTTTAAATCAGAAGTGGGCTGTGGTTGCAACAGGACTGTATGCATTTTCACCCAATTTCAGCGGGTTCATTTACCATTCAATAACTGAAGGAATTACTCCGGTATTGCTTTTGTGGTCGATTTATGAATGGACAAAACTCCTTCAAGTAAATCAAGGGAGTTCTCAAATGATAAGCTTCCGTTGCTTTCTATCAAATGGATTCTTGTTGCTTGTACGACCTCAATTGATTGTGTTTGTAATCGTTTTCATAGTTTACTTATTACTCGAGCGAAGAACCAAATTGGCCGCTTTAAGCCTACTTATATTTTTGCCGTTCACAATGTGGCAAGTCAGAGTGATGAGCATTTCAGGATCAATGGGAATGCATCCAATCTATTCATATACGAACCATTCATTTTACAGGCCACCGCACGAAGCGCTTGGGAATTTGTTTAAGGTATGGGAGTATAAGAGCGATCGGTTTCATGAAACAATAGGTCCGTTGCTTACAGATACTTCAGAGGCAACTCGAGAAAGAGCATTATTGAATATTCCAGAGAAATACCGAGCGGAATTGGAGCTAATTTTGTGCGAATACCAAGAAGTAAGTGCGATTGAGCTGTCGGGGATCTTAAATCAGAACTTAAATCAGGAATTGGATGAAGAAACTGCTTTCGTTAAACACGCGAATGCTTTAACAAAGAAGTTGGCGAAAGAGAATATATTGGATGCTTTTGTAAAAACGCCAATAAGCAGTGCGACAGAACTGTTCGTGAATTCTCACCTCCATCTAACTATTTTTCAAGTGAAATTTCGAGGAGCAATTGGGATGGAAGCGCTTCGTTGGATTTCCTTATTGGCCGTTTTATTTGGAATCGTAGCCCTATTTATTCTTTCACTATTTGGACGGAATGTTCCCATTTTATTGTGGCTTATTTGTCTTTCGTCTGTAATAACGATTTTGTATTTGGTGTTTGTTCAACGTTTGAACGAAGAGCGTTATTTAACGCCGCTTTTGCCATTGGCATTTATAGCTTCAATATGGCTAATTCAGTCACTGGTTCGACGCGTTCACAAATAGAATTCCTGCTTCAGAACCTGATTCAACGTTCAATTTTTTCTCAATAACTGCCGACCCATCCGCATATACAAATGCAAAGATCAAGAACAGTAAAAGAAGTATAGAAAATACAAAGAGAAACTTATTGGAGAATGTTGCACGCATAACTGTAGAGATTTAAAGATACAACTTAATAACTCTCAAAAGAGTTACAATAATTTATTTCGATTATTCTTCGAATTAGCGAACGAATTCAATAGCAGGATTTATTTCTATAAAAAAACCGACCTGAAATTAATCAAGCCGGTATTTATTAAGGTTTTTGCAATCGCGTAGTTTATCGATCATTCGATTTGATTGCGCTTCGAACTAAGCTCCTGCAAAATTTGCGCTTACTTTCTCCCAGTTAACAACATTGAAAAATGCGTTAATGTAATCTGGACGTCTGTTTTGGTAGTTCAAATAATAAGCATGTTCCCAAACATCCAATCCTAAAATTGGCGTTCCACCACATCCATGACCCATGATCGGGTTGTCTTGGTTTGGCGTAGAACAAACTTCTAATACTCCATTTTTTAAGCAAAGCCATGCCCAACCAGAACCAAATCGAGTTGCTGCTGCTTTTGCAAAACTATCTTTAAAAGCATCGAATGATCCAAAAGCGCTATCAATTGCAGCAGCAAGATCTCCAGTTGGAGCTCCACCGCCATTTGGTGACATTACTTCCCAGAACAAGCCGTGGTTCCAATATCCACCACCATTGTTTCTAACAGCAGGTGAATCTGAACATGTTTTTAAAATATCCTCGATAGACTTTCCTTCAAACTCAGTTCCCGCGATCGCATTGTTTAAGTTGTTCGTGTATCCGTTATGGTGCTTAGAATGGTGGATCTCCATCGTTCTAGCATCAATATGTGGCTCCAATGCATCGTATGCATATGGTAATTCAGGTAATTCAAATGACATATGTTTGTATTTAATTAGATTCTTCCCAAATGTAGTAATTCAGAATAGAAATTAGTATTGCCTTTACTTATATTTTCATCGAGTCTTTCTATGTCACCCTTCTTTTTCAACGTTAATTAGGTTCTTCTTCGGAGTATTCTGGAATGATTAATCCTCAATAATCATTGAGTTCGTTGCACTTATGATGGCATAATCTATAGTTTCCATATGCTCGTCTGCTTTTTACTTTTTGTCTTGTAAAAAGACGGTATAATTCCCATCTTTAATGTATGAATATACCCCGAATAGATTTACCCCGAATTGTTGTTTTAGGATGTGGATTTGTGGGAATAAAATTTATCCAGAAAATGGATTCGGTGAAGGAGAAGATTTAATGATTTGAGATGAACTGATTTTAATTCAAATTATACAGTGATGTTGAAATGGAAGGTTTGTGATAAGCATAAAATCTTACCATCCTACTTCTCGTATTTCTCTGTATACTTCTTGTACAAATCACTCTGCATATTTTCCAATGACATAAAAACCCCATCAATCATTCCCAAGGCAAGATTGTTCGTTCGCATGTCTAAAGCATTTCCGTCAGAAACAAACAGCGTTGCTGACTTTCCAACTTCAAGGCTTCCATACATTTTATCGATACCTAAAATCTCACAGCTAGAAAGGCTTACAGATCGAATGGCTTGTTCTTCAGTTAAACCGTAAGCCATTGCCGTTCCCGCAAGGAAAGGGATGTTACGCGCGTTCATTGCTTCCATTCCACCTGCATTTTGAATACAGAATTGAACATTTCCAGCCTGTAACAACGCCGGAAGTTTATACGGAAGATCAATATCGTCGGATTCATTGCTCGGCAAGGTATGCGGCCTTTTTAACATTACTGGAATCTTTGCATCGGATAGTTTCCGAGTAATTAAGTGCGAATCGTAGCCGCCTACAATCACCGGGAATTTGATGTCGTATGCCGCGCTGAATTCAATGATATCTTGCAATTGCTGTAACTCATTGGCATGGAAGAAAACACGTTTGCTTCCTTTAAAACAAGCACGCATTGCCTCAAGTCGGCCGTCTACTTCTTCAACGTTTTCATCGCTTGAATAGGCTTTTGCCATATCAAAGAATGTTTTGATTTCTTGAACCTGTTCTGCGTATTTTTCATTTGATTTTTTTTGAGCAGGTTCTGCCCACCAACCAACACCCTGGATGCTTGATGGCCAATTTAAGTGGATGCCGTCGTCTTTTAAGATCGTTGCGTCTTCCCAATTCCATCCGTCCATTTTCATAATAGATGACGTTCCAGAAATTTTTCCCCCTCGTGGCGTTGCTTGCGTAATTAAAACGCCATTTGTTCTTACAGTACTGATCACTTTAGATTCGACATTGAACGCAATTTGACTTCGGATATGAGGATTGTATGACCCCAATTCTCGGTAATCACGTGTTGCCTTAACGGCGTCTATTTCTGTAATTCCAAGTGTTGAATTTGGAGCTATAAACCCTGGGTAAACCTCTTTTCCATTCAGATGAATGATCGTATCCCATTCCGCTGGCTCATAAGAAAAAGCAAGCGAATTTTTGACCAAAATGATTTCACCATCTTCAATACCAATTAAGGCACTTTCGATCGTTTCACCGTTTCCAACATGCAGAAAACCGTTGATCAATAAGATCTTCGATGACTCTTGTCCAAAGGTGTTAGAGCAAAGAAGAACAAGTACAAATGCGATTAAATTTGTTTTCATATTAATGGTGGTTTTCTTCTGTTGATTCTTCTTCTCCAATTGTATCACAGTGGAAGTGTCCTGTTTTCTTTTTAAAGAAGGTTCGCTTCTTTCTTCCGCTGTTATTATCGTCTAACATCATTGAAATGATTCGAGCTTTCTCCGCTTGATTCGTTTTTCGCATTTCAGCATCGCGCTCTATGTCGTAAAGCACCATTCCATCAATAATTGTCTGTTCAACTTTCGCTAGAACTGACAACGGATGATCTGACCAAACAACAACATCCCCGTCTTTTCCAATTTTTAAACTTCCCATTCGATCATCAAGGTGAAGTAATTTTGCAGGATTTAAAGTAACCATCTTCAAAGCGTCCTCTTCCGACATGCCACCGTATTTAACTGCCTTAGCTGCTTCTTGGTTCAGTCTTCGTCCCATTTCAGCATCATCGGAGTTAATAGCCACCACAACGCCTTGTTCGTTCATCAAAGCCGCGTTGTATGGGATTGCATCGTTGACTTCGTATTTATAAGCCCACCAATCTGAGAACGTTGATCCACCTGCGCCATGTTCAACCATTTTGTCGGCAAGTTTATACCCTTCCAAAATATGCGTAAATGTGTTGATTTTAAATCCCATTGAATCGGCGACGTGCATTAACATGTTTATTTCTGATTGCACATAAGAGTGACACGTAACGAATCGTTTGCTCGTCACTATTTCATACAATGTTTCGAGTTCCAAATCTTTTCTTGGCTCAACTTTCGTTGAACCATTTTTGAAATCTTCCCATTCTTTAGCGTATTCTTTTGCTCGAGAAAAGGCATCGTAATACATTTGTTCAACACCCATTCTTGTTTGTGGGAACCGACCTCCGTTGCCCCAGTTTGATCGTTTTACATTTTCTCCTAGGGCAAATTTTATAAAAGGATCCGCATTTTTAATGAGCATCTCTTCAGCGGTAAATCCCCATTTCAATTTGATCAATGCAGACTGTCCACCCACTGGGTTTGCGGAACCATGAAGTAATTGAGAAGCAGTTACTCCACCTGATAATTGGCGGTAAATATTAATATCTTTAGGATTAACCACGTGTCCAATGCTTACTTCTGCCGAAATAGCTTGGCCTCCTTCATTAACACCTTTTGAAATTGCAATGTGAGAGTGCTCATCAATAATTCCAGCAGTTACGTGCTTGCCTTTTGCCTCAATTACATAAGCGTCGAGCGGTGTTGGATGATTTCCTCGTCCAATAAAAATGATCTTTCCTTCTTTAATTACAATGTGTGCATCTTCAATTACTCCCGACTCCTCGTTGGTCCAAAGAGTTGCATTTTTAATAATTACTGATTCTTGTTCAGGAAAAGTTTTGAAACCATAAGCTAAATTTGGAAACCACGTTTGAGACGTTGTGTCACCAACAGATAATTGGTTTACTTTTTTCTTCGTTGCTTTTCCTTTTTTACTTCGAATCCCTGCCCACTGAATCCACTCACCATTTGGCAAAAAACCTTCTCCTTCAAAAACTCCCAGTCGAGACGTAACTTTTCCTCTCAATGAAACGCTTCCATGTAGATCATCGTTTTTAATGTTGAACTGAAGCGTAATATCGTTGTTTTTGTAATCGACAAAAAGGTTCACCGTTGTATCAACTAAAACACCTTTTTTAGTCTGTCTGTAAGTGATTTTTCCGCTGTATTTCGTTCCTTTTTCCTTTATTTCGATGGGGTACTTCGTTCCAGAAAAAGAAAGATTGTATTTACCAATTAGTGTCTCATTGCTTGGAGTTGTATTATGAACTTTCCGTTTTCCAAGAAGCCAAGATTCTAAAATTTGTGCTTCGGTATCGAAAGGATTGGCATCATAAATGATCAAGCTCGCTAGTTTTCCTTTTGCCAAAGAGCCGAGCCTATCATCAACACCGAGCAGTTGTGCAGGAGACATTGTGAGTGCATTCAATGCTTGCTCAGGAGATAGTCCATTTTCAATAGCCCTTCTAAGGTTTTCCCAGAAGTCCTTTGATTTTAAATCATTTCCAGACAAACAAATTGGAACTCCATGGTTCGCCAATACCGAAGGATTCATCGGAGCCATTTCCCAATGTTTTAGTTCGCTAAGTGGAATTTGTCTTGCCACATAAGGGTTTTGAACGTCGTAAGCCTCAGGAAAATTAAGGGGTAAAACAACCATCGGTTTTGTTTCTGCAAGTTGATTAATGATTTCATATTCATTTCCAGATCCTAAAAAGTTGAATTTTATTTCGAATTCATCACCTATTGTTTGTGCTCTTAAAACTTCTAATTTGTCCCTTGTTTCTAAAAACATCGGTGCTTTCAACTGTTCATTGATCGCCGCAAGTGAAAGATTTAAATTGTCGTTGTTTGATTTGTACCAGTGCGCATCGTAAAATGTTTGACGAAGCAAAGCAATCGATCCCATTTGAGAGGAAGGATAACTCTGTTTCGAAATACCTTTTTGAAAGGAGAAGAAGCTAGAAGATGTTGCCAATAAATACGACTTACTTCCTGAAGCCAACGAAATAAATGCCCCCTTACCTCTGGCGATTCCATCATTTTGATGCGTTAGTGCAAAACCAAATCCTTTTTCAATTAATGCAGCCGAAGCCTTTTCGTCGTATAAATATGTTTCAGAAGCTTTGTATTCAGGATGTATCGCCTGATTCCAGTATAATGCGCCTTCTCTAGCCATTGTTTTCTGCACTACTGCTTTTGAAATTCCCACATTTGAATTTAATTCTATAAACGCAGGTAAAATTACTTTCCCTTTGCAGTCAATTTCAACAGCTTCTTTGGGAATAGCAATTAGTCCTGACATTCCTATGCTTTGAATCTTGTCGTTTTTTATAAGGACAGTTCCATTTGATATTTTCTCAGTTGGCGAAACATAGATTGTAGCATTTTTCAACGCATAATACGTCGGGTTCGACTCTTTAAGTCCATTTGAAGGTTCAGATTGGGCGATTACTGATAAAGTAATCAAAAGAATACTAACCGTTAAAATCAATTTCATGCGTGCTCTTGTTTGTTCTGACGTGAAATTAATCAATGTAAGGACAACTGTTAGCATTGTGAATGATGCATTTTAGTATTTTTGTAAAAAAAAGATATGTACAACGGATTGGTTCACGCACACTCAGGTTTAAGATGGATAGTCTTAATTCTACTTTTTGCAGCTATTTTCAATGCAGCAAAATCATTGTCTTCTGGCAGGTACGAGAAGAAAGATAAAATGATTAATCTTTTCGCAATGATTTCCTTGCATACTCAACTTTTAATTGGACTCGTTTTGTATTTCATAAGTGATCGTGTTCAGTTTGACAAAGGATGGATGAGTGATCGTGGGCTTCGATTCTACGGAATGGAACACATTTTATTAATGGTCATAGCAATTGCAATTATTACGATTGGTAGATCTAAAGCAGAAAAGAAATTAATCGGATCGCGAGATAAGCACAGACGGATCTTAATAAACTATACAGTTGGATTGATTCTAATTTTAGCTTCTATTCCATGGCCATTTTCATTCTGGGCTATATTAGGCGGCGGATGGTCATAAAATCAATAACCATACTATTGTTTTTAGGTTTAACACTTGTTGGGTGCGAAGAACCACCGAATCCAGCTGAAAATCCTGATTATAAATCGAGATCTGGAGAAAAGATATATAAAGAAAGATGTACCACTTGTCACGGAGTAGATGGTAAATTAGGCGATTCAGGAGCAAAAGATTTATCTGTATCAAAGATGGATTCAGGAGCTATTGCTAAGATCATTAAGAACGGGAAGAACGGAATGCCGAGACAGGGAAAATACATTTACAATGACGAAGAAATGAGCAATACTGTTCAATACGTCAAATCCTTGAGAAAATAACATGGGAGAAGGTCATATAATGGTAGATGCGGTTAACGAACCGTGTGTTTTGGTTAGTGTTATCAGCCAAGGAACTACTGAAGCGCAGGCTGAAGAATATTTAGACGAACTGGAATTTCTTGCTTTAACGGCGGGTTCAATTGCGCAGAAACGGTTTACGCAAAAGGTTGAAAAGCCAAACCCAAAAACCTATATTGGTAAAGGGAAACTAGAAGAAATCCGGGCGTATATTTCATCGAATTCTATTGATGTCGTAATTTTTGATGATGAATTAAGTCCATCACAGGCTCGAAATATTGAGTTTGTATTGGAAGTTAAAATACTTGATCGAAACCATCTTATTCTGGATATATTCGCCAGTCGTGCTAGAACGGCAAACGCAAAAACTCAGGTAGAACTTGCGCAATTGCAATACTTATTGCCTCGTTTGACCAACCTATGGACACATCTTGACCGTCAAAAAGGGGGGATTGGAATGAGAGGACCGGGTGAAACTGAAATCGAAACGGACCGTCGAATTATTCAAGATAAAATAGCACTTTTAAAGGAAAGACTTAAGAAAATAGACAAGCAGAAAACGGTTCAACGTGGTAACCGTGGACAATTGGTTAGAACATCTCTTGTTGGGTACACCAACGTTGGGAAAAGTACAATCATGAACATGTTGAGTAAGTCAGACGTTTTCGCTGAAAACAAATTATTCGCAACGCTTGACACGACTGTGAGAAAAGTTGTAATCGGAAACCTTCCTTTCTTGATGGCAGATACGGTTGGGTTTATTCGAAAATTGCCACATTTATTAATTGATTCATTTAAGTCGACTTTAGATGAGGTTCGTGAATCTGATTTATTAATCCATGTACTGGATATTTCACACCCAAGTTTTGAAGATCATTTTAACGTGGTGAAAGACACACTGGCGGAAATTGACGATTCTTCGAAGCCAACGATCGTGATCTTCAATAAAATTGATGCTTACGTTCATGAAAAGAAGGATGACGACGATTTAACACCTATGGAACCTAAGAATTATTCTTTGGAAGATTTGAAGAAAACTTGGATGGCTAAATTGGAAAATTCAAAATGCGTTTTCATCTCAGCTAAAAACAAAGAGAACATCGAAGAATTAAAGGAAGTTATTTATTCTGATGTCAAAACGATCTTTCAAGAACGGTACCCTTACCACAACTTCTTGTACTAAAAAAAGGCTAAATTACTGCCATATAGCGACTTGAGCGGTAATTATTGCTCCGATTCCATAAAGGTAGCACTGTAAAATAAACAACAGAACAAATAAGAGTGGAGTGTATAAAGCGTTCGGTCTATTGATTCTCTTTTAAACTAATGAGAAGTAACAATGACACTTGATTGAACGTTTTTACTGTACAAAGACACTACTGCTTTTAACTAAGGACTTATCTAACAAAAAAATCCCTCTCTCGATTGAACCAAGAGAGGGATTTTTTTGTTCTTAAGATTTTATTTTCCAATAACGACTTGAACGAAACCATGACCGATAACAGGTTCAGGGGACTCACCAGGACCTTTTGCAGAATACTTGTAGAAATAAGTTCCTTCACCAGCAGGTGTTCCGCCAGGTGTTTTTCCGTCCCAAGTTGGATTCACTCCATTGCTTTCGTGCATTACGTTACCCCATCTGTTAATGATTACCAATTCAACGTTAACCGCGTTGGTAATATCCATTTCAAAGATATCGTTTGCACCATCACCGTTTGGTGTAATGATGTTTGGAGCTTCAACCGTTGGTGTAGGATAAAAACAAGATCCATCATCAATAGTCGCTGCAGAATTGTAATTCGTTGCTGTTGGGTCTGTACAACCACAAGGTTCAACTGTAATGCTTTTTTGAGTCACAGATGGACATCCTGCAGCATCATAAGCCGTTAATATTACAATAGCGTCTGTTAAGAATGTCTCTGTTTGATTAGCCATTCCGTTTACGTTTTGAACATTTCCATTGCCAAAGTTCCACTCAAAAGTAACCGAGTTTTGACTCGTATTTGTGAATTCAACAATAAGCGGTGAGCAGCCAATAGAAACACTAGTTGTGAAGTCTGCCAATGGTGGATTCAATACATCAACAAATATACTATCTTCAACATTATACCCTCCATAACATCCTATTGCAACAATAGCATTAATACCATATGGATGTTCTTCATTATTAATAAGTTTTAAATATCTACTAATAACTAATGGTTTTTGTCCGTTATTTAATATAACACCCATTTTATCAATACGATTATTAAAGTTTGAGTTATATAAACTAACTGCTTGTTTGCTCTGTCCACAAGAGAATAAATTTCTGGGTAATTGATTATTTTCTGGAAATACAATTTGATTACCCATAACTCCTAATAGTAATGATGGATGAATTTCAATATGTGTATATGGTTTGTTATCTTCAAAATCATAATCATTTGAGATTAAAGCGGTTTCTTCTTCTGCTGTATCAATATATTCTATTACAGCTTCTGTATTCTCTAACTTTTCAAAATCTGTTGTATCATATAAGTCATTAATTTTATAGAATTCACAAGTATTTAAACGATAATCGTCTATTTTTTTCTTAGCAAATCCACTAACAAGATTAGACCATGAGAAACTGTTATTATTGATTTTTTCCAATATTTCTTTTCTTTTGAAAGCGGGTTTTTTATCATCAACATAAAAAACAGGTCTACATAATCTACCAGAATCAGTAAAGATAATAAGTTCGTTTTTTTTAATATTCCAACTTTGACACTGTCAAAACAAGATGTACCAAAATTAACTGCAAGAATTTTTAATGAAATCTCAAATTTTTCCCCTGATATAGTATTAATTCCATTTCCTGATCGCCACCAAGATCATAAAATTGTATTTGACTGTTAATTTCAACTTGTGATGCACTAACACCTGTG
>CAJVYC010000026.1 GCA_913009205.1 uncultured Fluviicola sp.
CATATCAATTGGATTTGGCATAAAATAATCGGATATCGCCCATGCCTCAACATTACGACTTACCTCTAGACTCACACCAGCATCTAATATTGAAGTACACAATAAAATATCAACATCTTTAGGAATAACTCCTTTTTTAGTTTGTCTATACAAATCTAAATCTTGATGAGCCTCCATTTGCTGAACATCTGCCGAGTATAAAACCACAATGTTCTTATCTCTTGAATATAGCGTATGTAAATGGTCGATTAATTGTTTGTCCTGAATTCTTAATATCAATAGAGTATTGGGCTTTTGCTTTTCAATTATACTGATTGCAGTTCTTTTAGCCTTTATATCACTTTCAATAATGCTTACCGTTCTTTTGGCTTTAGAAGTCTTTACAAATTCCACTTTCTTAAAATTTGGCAGCAGCTCAATAACTTCGGGTGTAGCAGTCAAAAGAACTAACTTACTTTTAATGTCCAAAATAGAAGATACAGGAACGTTTCTGTAATCTCCTCCTCCAGCTAATTGATGGGCTTCATCAACAATCACCATATCAAAGTCATCCTCAAAGAACTTGTAAGAATCATACGTAGTACAAATGAAATTACTGTCTTGATATTCCTGTACCCACTTTTTACTGTACCCACATCTTATATTGTTTTGCTCTTTGCCTTCATAACCAATTTTCACATTATCCACTAGGGCTTGTGTTGGCATTAAAAATGCAATTCTTTTATCTCGATTCAAGGAGGCATACTTAACTATAGCAAACGTTTTACCACTATCAGTAGGAGATGTAATTAGTAAGTTGTTGTCGTTTTCTAAAACCGTTGCGAGTTCATCTAATTTCTCGCTTACATGATTGGTAATGTTTATTTGCATCTATTTGGTTTTTAATAATAGCGTAGAGGCTATATTTATTAAACCAATTTCTTTTGATATGTTTATTTACGGATCGTATTAAGCTTTGATAATTATGCTTAAAATCAACGTTGGCAACTCTTTCAGAGAACACGTTATTTACCCCCTATATTAATACGATTACTGATGTTGCTCTTGTCGGTGGAGGAAGCTACCCGCAGCCTGGTGAGATATCCTTAGCACATAATGGTGTTTTGTTCCTGGATGAGCTTCCTGAATACAAACGAACGGTCTTAGAAGTAATGCGTCAACCAATGGAAGATCGTTCTGTGACAATTTCGCGTGCAAAATTTAGTGTCGATTATCCAGCTGGGTTCATGCTGATTGCCGCAATGAATCCTTGTCCATGTGGATATTATAACCATCCAGACCGAGAATGCACCTGCGGTTCAAACGTCGTTCAGCGTTATTTGAATAAAGTATCGGGGCCATTACTGGACCGAATTGATCTTCATGTAGAAGTAACTCCAGTTAATTATGATGATCTCGCTAATGGAATGCCGAAAGAATCAAGCGCGGATATTCGAAAAAGGGTAGTGGAGGCTAGGGAGGTTCAAGGTCGACGGTTCGATAATTCGATTGTTAGATCATTCGAAAAATTGGAAAATAAAGTAATCGGAAAATCTATTTATTCCAATTCTGAAATGTCTTCAAGGCAGATTCGCGAATATTGTAAATTGGACTCAAAGAGTGCAGAACTTTTGAAAAAGGCAATGAATAGTTTGGGGTTTTCTGCTCGAGCTTATGACAGGATTTTGAAAGTCGCTAGAACAATTGCTGATTTGGAGAAGACCGCAGATATTTGCGCTGATCATATTGCCGAGGCTATTCAGTATCGGAGTTTGGATCGAGAGAATTGGGCGGGGTAGTTGCCATGTCTTGGGTTCTACAAAATTGAATATTATTGAAACTCTCTTTTTACGAATTATTACATGATGGGCAACGCATTCCTGAGAAGATGAAATTAATAAGTATCCTAATCATTCAAGAAGCAACAGATTGACCCATAATTTGAGAGGTCCGTTATCAATAAATGGAGTTAAATCACAAGAAGAAGTGTTCCGCCATGCTGCCTTTAATGTGTTTGCTCATAACCGCAATGATTATTCTAAAACTTCCCTTTTTTATGGGATAGAGATGGAGAATGGTCGTATGCACCTGCTTATGATTTGACATTTTCGTCATCATCACAGAGAATGCACAGTGCGACATGTGCTGGTAATGACTTGAATCCTGGAACTAAAGAATTGCTAGAGCTAGCGGGTGAATTTTCAATTAAGAACGGTTCGAAAATTATTCAAGAAGTGAAATCCGTGGTTACTAATTGAGCTAAATACGCTGATAAGAATGGCGTGTCGAATTTGTCAAAATCGAAAATTGAAAATTGACAAGAAACTTCAAGAATTGCTTCGGAACTAATTCGCTTAATCAAAAGCAATTTTTATAAGTTCGGATTTAGATATTCCAGGTTCAATGAATCGAATCGTTTTCGACGTGTCGTCAATCACTAAAAATGGACAATTAACATCTAGACTTAGATCCAAATCATGTGAGGAAAGCAAAATACACTTATTGAATTCTTGGCCAATTGCAACCAATTTCCCCAAGACCAATTTCTTGTTTGAATAGTCCAAAAAGGCCGTTGGTTCATCCAATGCGATAATTGCAGTTTCTTGCGTTAATGCTTTCGCAATTGAAACCAATTGTTTCTCTCCATCGCTTAACTCTAAAGTGAATCGATCTCTTAAATAAGAAATGCCGAGTGTTTCCAAAGCCTTATCTATTGCTTCAATGTCTTTATTCGTCTTTTTTCCGAAGAAATTGGTGTGTGGGTTTCTCCCCAGACCAACAAACTCAGATACTCTCAAGAATTCTACAATCGGGAATTGTGAACTAACAAAAGAAATAATCTTCGGAAGCTCTTCAATCGAAATTGCTGACACTTCATTGTTCTGAATCTTTATGCTGCCCATAATCTTTGGAATCTGCCCCGCAAGTGTTTTTAGAAAAGTCGATTTTCCAGAACCATTTCTTCCAATTAGAATATGAACCCCATTACTCAAGTGCAGGTCATCCATACTTAAAATGGATTCAGAATAACCGATATGTAAACCTTGCGTTTGTATCATTTGAGTCGGCGTAAAACTAAGAGGATTACAAATGGAGCTCCGATAATAGATGTCAAGGCATTGATCGGCATTATGAAGTGCGGCTCGATTAATTGAATGGCAATGTCACAAAGTAGAATGAACATGGCTCCAATTAAGATGCTCGCAATAATAAGAATGGCGTGGCTTTGTGTTTTAAAGAGGATTCTAACAAGATTCGGAACAGCAAGCCCAACGAATGCAATCGGACCACAAAAGGCCGTTACAACCCCTGTAATGATGGCTGTGATCAGAATGATAACCAGACGAACTCTTTTGATATTGGTCCCCAGCAATCGGGCTTCTTTGTCTCCCAAAACCAAAGCGTTTAATGGTTTTACAACCAAAAAGGCTCCAAGAATACTTGCTCCGAAACAAGCGAGAATCAACGGCAATTGGTGCAATTCAACTTTTTGAAGTGATCCCAAGGCCCACATCGTAAAGATTTTCAATTCTTGAGCGTCGCTTGCAGTTTGAGCAAGAGAAACGAGGGCAGAGGTGAAACTTCCCAGCATCAATCCGATAAGCAGAAGAGAGATCTGCATGCGCACCATTGTCGAAAAGAAGAGAATAATGAGTCCGAACAGGAATGCTCCAATTAAGGCGTTTGTGACAATTCCTAAATCTGAGGTGAAGAAAGGAATCCCGGTCATAATCGTCAAGGCGACGAACAAGCTAGCTCCCGAATTGATTCCTAAAACGTAAGGTCCAGCAAGTGGATTATTGAATAGCGTTTGCATCAATAATCCAGCAATTGAAAGTCCAGCGCCAGCAATGACAGCCATCGTCATTCTTGGAATTCGAAGTTCTCTAGAAATTAAGTGGCTGGCATTTCGATCGTCAAAATTGAAAATAGAATCGAAGTAATCGGTAAATGAAATGTCAATTTGACCAACAAAAAGATGGATCAGCGCAATTATCGGCAAGCAAATAAGCAAGGCCAATAATAGAGCGTTTTGTCTTTTTGAAATATTCACTAGTTGATTTGACTATAGAAATTAAGAGTGCCGATGCTTTTGTCCTCAGGATGAAAAAGCACGATCATGTCTGATAATACCAAATCAGGACGCGATGCGCTTTGTTCCCAAAACTTTTTCATTCCGTTCGAATAACAATACACGTTGTTTTTAAAAGCGCCCAAATGTTTTGCGTGAGGGTTTGTTTTAAGAATCGTTGTTTTGTCTTTATAGCCTGGATTTAACCAGATTTCTGTCTTTAAATTATCGTTCAATATTTGTTCAATTGAGAGCGCAAGGCTTATCGTTCCTTTCGTTGTTTTGTAGCGGTAATCTCCTCCAGCATCTTCAATCATCATTGCGTAATAATTGTTTCCGGAAGGCGTGTACCAAGAATCACCTATTAGGTTCCCACAAAGAACGGTTGGTTTTTTTGAATAATTCTTTCCCAAATTTTTGAGAATGTTGTAATCCTTTTCAACTTGATCGAAAAAGGCATTGGCCTCTTTTATTTTTCCTGTAATAGCTCCAACAACTTTAATCCATTCGGCTTTCGCAAGTGGGTGGTTTTCTCTCCAATCGTAAATCGGCATGACTTGAATTCCAAATTTCTTCAACTTCTGTTGGTTTGGAAACTGCTCGTCAACGATATCATAGAATATAATATTCGCTTCACTGGCAACGAGCTTTTCTAAAGAGTTTTGAGCTGTACCTCCGTATTCTTTAACACCTCCATTTTTAAACCTGGATCGAATTCCGCTGTCGTAAACATGGTCGTAATCTGAAATACCGACGATCAAGTCTTGAGAATTTAAAGCAGCTAGCATTCCGTTTAAAGTTGCAGTAAGGCTAATGATTTTCTTGTTTTCAGAAGGGTAGATTTCGTAGGTTTCAGAAACGTCCTTTGTTCCTGGTTTTAGCAATTCAAGCAAATAGCCATCTTTGATTTTTTTCAATTTGAAATTCTCAGCATATCTAATTTCGATTTTCTCAGGGTCATCAAATGAAGCGTGCTTCTTCTGTTTATTTCCATCGCAACTTACAAATAGAATTGCTAAGACCGCTAAAAACGAAATTTTCATCATGCTGCAAAGTTAATCCTAATTACAAATTGACAATTAATAATTTAAAATGCTTCAGTATACTTTACCTCACTTCGACAGGCTCAGTGTTCTGTTCAGTGTAAATAATTACGAATTCTTTATTCTAAAATGAACAAAATATGTTTTTGTCGTGAAATCTAAATTTGCTTCTGAGTTTTTCAGTTTTTTTTTGGATTTCAGTGTGTTTTTGTTGCTTAGAAATTTGTCAACTGAAATATCTTGGCTTGATTCGTAAATCGTGAATTGCTTCGCTATTGAGTGGTCTAGATTATTTCTATTCAGAACAATTGTGTCTTGCCCAAATAATAGTGAAGCGTATGAAAATAGAAGAACAATTAGTAGCATGATTCTCGTGGATGGTATTGTACCCGTAAAACAGAAAATAAAAGGCAAAAAAAATCCCTCAAAGCAAAACCAAGAGGGATTTCAAAATTAATTCAGCGAATTACTCACCAACAACTTCAAAACTGAATATTGCTTTCACGTCTTTGTGAAGGTTAGCAGATGCTTCGAATGTTCCAACCTCACGGATTGGCTCATCTTTAATTTTCAATGATTTTCTGTCGATATCAATTCCTTCAGCTTTAAGAGCCTCAGACAATTGAAGAGTGTTAACAGAACCAAAGATTTTTCCTTTCTCACCAGACTTCGTGATAATTTTCACTGAAGTTGATTCGATTTTCTTACCAAGCTCTTCAGCTTCAGTCCGAACTTTAGAATCTTTGTGCGATTTTTGTTTCATGATTTCAGCGTGCGCTTTCTTTGCAGAAGCCGTTGCTAAAATTGCATATCCTTGTGGGATTAAGAAGTTACGTCCATATCCGTTTTTAACAGATACTAGTTCGTTCGTATATCCAAGGTTGTCTACGTTTTTCTTTAAAATTACTTCCATTTCAAATAAATTTCTTGTTATACAAATTACTATCTCAACATATCGCCAACGTAAGGCATTACCGCAATGTGACGAGCACGTTTGATAGCCTTGTTAACTCTAGTTTGATACTTCTGTGAAGTTCCTGTTAATCGACGTGGCAAGATTTTACCTTGCTCGTTCACTAATTTCAATAAGAAACCAGCGTCTTTATAATCGATAAATCTAATACCACTCTTTTTGAATCGGCAGTATTTTTCTTTTTTGATCTCAATGTTAATTGGAGTCAAATACCTTACATCGTTTTGAGCCATTTTTTCTCTTTTTAAATGTTAATGATTAAGCTTCTACAGTTTTCTTAGCGCCCATTTTTGCTCTACGCTTGTCAGCATATGCTAAATGATCTTTGTCCATTCTAACAGTAAGGAAACGCATAACACGTTCATCACGTTTGAACGATACCTCAAGATCGTTAATTGCTGAGCCTGGTGCTTCAAATTCTGTCAGGAAGTAAAATCCAGTAGATTTTTTCTGAATTGGGTACGCTAATTTGCGCAATCCCCAGCTTTCAGAATGCTTTACCTTTCCACCTAATGAGCCAACTTCGCTCTCGAATTTCTGCACTGCTTCCTTTGCCTGTTCTTCAGACAAAACGGGAGTTAAAATGAAAACAGTTTCGTAAGAATTCATAAAATTGTGTTTTGTTGTTAATACTAATAGTCCCCTGTCTTTTTATAAACAGGAGTGCAAAGATATGAAAAAATCGTTTGAAAGGTAGAGGAGGAGCGAAAATATTGAAGTTTTTATCATTGGAATCAGAACTCTAAATATTCAGAGCAAAAAAAAGCTACTATTTTGAAGTTTATGGACTCAATAATCACGTTTAATACTTAGTCCTGTTCTATTTCATGTGAAGGATTTATTTCTGTTTGTCATGAACAATCCATAAAAGATTGGATGTTTCAAAGCCAATATTTTCCGCAATTTCGAGATATTTAACTTTTGTCTCTTCAGGTATTGAGGTCTCGCGTGATAGAATCCATAGGTACTTTAGACTTCCTCCAGCAACAAGAGCATATTTATAATCGGCGTCAATCGCTAAGACATTATATCCCCCATAGAATGGACCAAAAAATGAAACTTTCAACATTGCGATACTATCATTTTTCACAAACTTGGCTTTGCCAATTGATTGTTGCCATTGGTTGTTAACGGTGTTGTAGCCTCGATTATCAACTTTTATTGTTCCGTTTTCATTTAGAGAATATTCGGCAGTTGTGTTATTTAAGTTCTTTTCAAACTTAAAATCAAACCTAGCGAATTCATACCATTTACCGAGGTATTTTTCTTTATCGAAAGATGTAACAGCGGTTGCGTTTTTCGGTATTGTAGCGCATGAAAATAATCCTAGCATAGAAACTGAAATTATAAATAAATAAAGTAGATTTTTTTTAATCATGTTATTCTTTTTTGAACGTGACAGTTCGCAATAGCAATCAGCTGCGCAACGTGCGGATTAATTATAAGGCTGGTTTCTCAATATTACGAATAAAATCATCAATCCAAATGGGATTTCCCGAAGCGAAACCACGCATGTTTCTTCTGTGATGCCTCTGTTGCAGAACTTAGATTTCTGAAATAATGGTAGGGTTTGATCAAAACTCGAAAACTTAAATGACAAAAAAATCAGAACAATAAGTTTTCAAGGTAGGCGGTATGTTATTAATTGTGCTTTGTTGGAGTTGTGCAAGTGTAACTGATGTGTCTCTTGGAAAGCGGTTACACGTGTTAATATGCATCAAAAAAACTCATTCCTGAAGGACTAATTTTAATTTTATTTAACCGTACCCTTGTTCCATGACGACACATAAAAGATGAAATTAAGGTTTAGGTTTCTTGGCAAAAGACTTGCTTTTGCTATGTTGTGCTATATTCAGTATGAAAAAGTGTTAAAAAGCGGTTCATTAATCGAGTACTACCTTTTTCTCTACGGAGCCATCAGAATATTGATAGATCAGGATAACCCCTTTTTCGAATTCAGTTTCTCGCCCTATCAAATCGGTAATTCTTAGTAATTGACGCTCAATGTTAGAATTGACTTCTACAATTCCGACAGGATTCACACATAATTGCTCAAAAAATAGCCACGCTTGTCTACTCGCTGAAAGATCCATATTCCCCGATGCTCCAGGCCAATCATGCCCGCCTCCATCTACAGTATACAGCCACACTTGAGTGCACGAAGTGTTTTCGGTGTATTTGTCTGAACTGACCGTACTGCCATCAGTTGGATCGATGTTCGGAAAATTACTTGACGCTAGACTTGTTAGCCCGTAAAGGTTGACCCAGTAATCGATTGTATTTGGAATGCTTGGATACGCTCCCCATCCATCATTATTCATTGGATCACCATTCATGGGTGTAACATTGTCATTCGTACCATGGATTTCAAGAATTGATACTTCACTCACTTGATTACACGTATCTATAATGTGTTGAAGCATCATCCCAGCAACAGGTGCAATCGCTTTGAACGTTTCAGAAGATGTACAGGCAAGTAAGTAGGAAAAATCTCCTCCATTGGACATTCCCGTGGCAAAAATTTCTTCATTACTCAAAGAATTCTGTGCACTCAGCAAATCAATAAGCTCATCAACAAAAACGACATCATTGACGGTTTCACCAGGTTGAAAATCATAACCTACGTTCCAGAAATTGTTATTATTGAAATCTTCCGTTCCTTGTGGGTAACAAACGGCAAATCCGAACTCTTCGGCAAGCGTATTAAATTGGCTGTAATTCATGATGTTTTCGGCATTTCCTCCATAGCCATGAAAAACCATAACCAATGGACAATTTGCGGCTGCTGTGCTTGCATGATAGTAAATATAGTCACGGCTAAATGCGCCGCTAACTATAGTCCCGTATTCTACAGCTATAAGATTCATTGATAGAATGTCATTCGTTGCATTCGAATCTATTGGCTGTCCATTTACATTACTTATGGATACATCCAAAATGTACGCCCCACTATTGGTAATTTGCATTTGATCCGTATGAGAAAAGTTGAAGGTGCCTAAAGAGGGAATAGACAAACCGGAAATATTATTGGTATAAACCGATCCGCCAATCGTCCATGACAAATCGAATGATTGAATCGTTTCTAAGCCAATATTTGTTACAACTCCCGTTATTGGATTCGTTGAACCTGTCGACTGAGTAGAAGGGACGGTTAGTGAGCTTACGGCCAGGTCCATCCCGGTAACTTCTATGACCTTAACGTCGTCAATGGCCCAGCCAAATAGCCAATTGAAATCATCGAAATAATGAAAGCCAATCATCACGTTGGAATTTCCTACCAGAGAATTAAGACTTATCGATTGAGCGTCCCACTGATCATTATCAACTCCAACGATTGTTTGTAAAATCGTCCACGTCGTTCCATTGTCTAGTGAATACTCTACAGTCGCTACCTCAGTGCCACCGAATAGAGTACCACCGTTAAAATAATTCTGAAATTGAAGCGCTACCGAACTCATTCCCGTCAAGTCTAAAGATGGTGTAATGAGGTAGTCTTCTGATTTGTCGCAATCACAGGCATCATCATTCGTTGCAATAAAATTTCCATGTGACGAAATTGACCAATATGTGCTTTGAAGCGAAGTATTGGTTCCTAGTAGCCAACCACCATCAGTTGCGTTGGTTGATTGACTCCATCCAACGGGAAGCGTTCCGAGTGCGAAGTCCTCTGATAAAAGTACAGTTTGACCAAAAATAGGTATTGAACACAGGTGGAATATAAAAAGAAAAGCAGTTAATTGTTTCATGTAGTAGCTTATTGCGAAATACGAGCTTTCTTACTCTTCCCAAAAGTACTCAAAGCAAGAGCAATTAGTCCAACGAGTAATATTTTTTGATACTTAAAAAGTAGAAGGTAATAATTTTAATTTTCAATTGCATATAACGTTTAGGGCTATGCTTGCGTGCCGGTTTTCAAATATACTAAAATCGATTGAGCTTTTGGAGGCTAAAGGTAGTGCCAGCCTTTTCGGTATGAAGTATAGCTAATGTTGCAAGCATTCTTTTTACAATCTTGAGAACATTAAGAAATCAAGTTATCTTATTTCTGTTTGAAATAAAATTGATATTGAACCATTTGTTTGTTGGAAAGTAGTTCCATTTCTGCAATGTAATATGGTGTGTGTATCGTATCACCTGCATTATAGTTAGAATCGAAATTAGACTTGGATATTTTAATGCTATAAGCATCACCGCCATTAACGAAAGCTCGATCTATCTCCCAACTTTCGTCTTGGGGTACTATGATATACCCACCAGCATAAGCACTTTTGTAGAACGTAGAATCCTGAGCAGTAGAATTCATGCTGACCAAGCTAAATATGACGAAGCAAAATTTTAGCATTTACGGGATAATATTAAATTCGATAACACTGAGGAAATCTCCGGGGCATGATGTTCTAATTAGCTGTGCCGCAATTAACCACAAAGGAAATTCATTTGTAGCAGCGGAGGCAAAACTACTGTTTCCATTACCAATTGGGTTGATATGATGATACATTGTATTATCTATATAATACGGTCTTGGTCTGGACAAATCTCCGCAGCCAGTTGTAGGCATGTTCGTTGAAATCCCAACTGTTTGTTGATGATACGACTCTACTTTCCATACTTTACCTGCTGGTACGGCTTGGTTAACATCGATTACTTTAATCACTTGATTGAATTGCAAGTTCCCTTGCGCAAAAGAAGCACTTGAAAATGCTACTGCGAGTATAAAAAGTAAATTTTTCATAGTTCGTTTTTATGGTACCACGTTAAATTCAATAATACTCACTTTGGCATTGGCACTTCCTATTAATGAAGCGCTTTCATTGGATGGCAACCAGAATGGCAGGTTTGCATATGGCGATGAATTGTTCAGCACAAAATAACTTGTACCTCCCCATTTGATCTGAAAATATGCGTTGTTACTGCTGAGCGCCACACTTTCGATTTTCCATACTTTTCCAGCAGGCACCGTAATGGCATTTCCAGCAGGTGTAGCATCAAGGATAAGTACTTGATTAAACTGTAAATTCCCTTGCCCAAAAGAGGCACTTGAAAATGCAATTGCGAGTATTAAGAGTATATTTTTCATAATAATTTTCTTTTTGGAAATTGTTTAAAATCCGTCTACAGTGTAGATTAATGTATTAGCATTGCTACCAGACCCTAAGCCTGAGACTCCATCTTGTGCTATAATATTCCAAGCTCCATTCCAGATGTATGAAATTCCAACAGTACTGTTATAATATCCATCATTTATTGCTGGAGATACTGGCGCTGTAGCAAATGATCCTAACCAAGTTACAGACGTTCCATTCGTTCCGTTTGTACCATTAGCTCCTGCTGGTCCTTGAGGTCCTGTTGCACCAACTGCTCCGTCAGCACCAACTGCGCCATCGTTTCCTACTGGACCTTGTGCTCCTGTTGCTCCTGTTAAACCAATTGGACCTTGTGGGCCCACAGGACCTGTTACACCTGTTAGTCCTTGATTTCCTTGTGCGCCAGTTAATCCAGTTGTACCGTTAGTTCCGTCATTTCCTGCTAGTCCTTGTGAGCCAGTAGCACCAACTGCTCCGTCAGCTCCAACTGCACCATCGTTACCTGCTGGCCCTTGTGCACCTGCAGCTCCGTCAATTCCATCAACACCATCATTTCCTGCTGGCCCTTGAGGTCCAGGAGTAGAACTTCCTGATGTTTTTGCATACAATGCATACGGCACACTCACAAGTTGGCTAGTGCCCATTACTAAATATGAAGTTCCGCCTGTAACGTCTGCCGCAGTTTCCATAAAGAATGGACCGTTTGCCCAATCGATAAGTGTAAAGTCATCGGTAGTTGTCCCTGTTCCTATTTCAAGGTTTACCAAACCATAACCATTGGCTGTTGGACTGAAATTTTCTGAATAAACAGCTGTTCCTGAAGGTGATCCTTGAAGGATTGTAAGTTGATAACCTACCGCTTGATTTGTAAGTATTACTCCTCCAGCGTCTCTAACGACAGCTTGATATTTGAATGCCTCTGGTGCTTGACCAAAAGAGCTTAGTGTTATCGCTAATGCACTAAATGTAAGTAGTATATTTTTTTTCATGATTTATTGGTTTTCATTGTTTTGCATGATTGCCCAGTAATTCACGCTTTATTATTTAGAGTGTTTAATAAGTTTAAATGTTTTTAGAATATGTATTTCGTTATTCAATGTCAAGGAATATCCACCCGGAGCCAATTGACTTACCTGAATTGGTGTTTGTTCTTGTGAAAGCACGTCTTGTAGAACCAACCTACCATTTACGTCATAAAGTGTATAGGTTACGTTTTCAAACATGTTCGTCCGAATGTTCAAAACATCTTCCGTTGGGTTTGGAAAAATAATTGCCTTGTAATTGGGCTCATGATCCTCAACACCAAGAAAGTTCCAATTCGTTTGATGAAAACCTTGGGTAAGGTCATTCGTTCCATCAGACACTGTATTGATTACGACTTCACCTATTGTAAAGTCAATACTTCCTGTTGCATTTGAATAGGAATCTCCTTGGGAAGAAATAACTTCTTGACCATAGGTCATTGAAGAAAGAGCAAGTGCTCCAATTAGTAGTAGTTTTTTCATGGTTAAACTTTGAACAATAAATATAATCTTTTTTATTGCAAGTATCATTGCTTGTGACGGTTGCGCTAAAAATCATTCCTTACTTTTTCAAACACACAAACACTTTGGGTTTTTTGTTGTGTTTTCACCCTTTAAATCAGATACTTATGAAAAAAAACCGCATTCGTACTATTTTCACTATTTGCTACTATTACTGTCTCAGCGCAGGAAGTCGTATCCACCCAAGGAGATTCATCCGTGATGTGAACAACAGGCATGCTTAGTGCAGTATTTCCAACTTTCGGCGAAACCGAATTAAGCACTGCATTATTAAAGTCAATCGTGTCTTGTTAGTAAACAGGATCGTCCATCATTCTCTGTTGATGCATCACATCAAAGCCACATGATTCAGCTGGAGCAGCAGTAGAAACTGAATTCTGCTGAGTTTGTGATTGACTAATTGAGCTGATAATTACACCAATTATCAGAAGTACGCGCTTTAATTAGTTGTTCGTCATATATTCAATATTAGAAGACGTAAATAGGGTGGGAGAAATGAATCTTTAGAGCACAAATATTCACTCAAAAAACTTACTATATTTATAGAAAAATGAAAAATAAAACTTGTTCCCAACAATAACCGTTTTTATCAACAAGAGGCGTGAATTCTTTTCTAGGATTAATTGAAATTCTGGAAGGCTCAGCTTCAAGTTTTGATTCTGCATAATTCGATATCAGATTTCATTAGTATAACCGTGCACTAATCAGTTGTTTAATGAACTCGAATTTGTTCCAAGACGATATTTTGAAAATAAAATAATATACTTATTGTACTTTGGTACAATAAGTATATTTTTCATATATTTATCAAAAATTAATTCAATGAATAAACTACTACTCTTATTTGCGGTTAGCTTTTTCGGACTCACGGGATTCTCCCAAGAAATAATCATCAACGGAAACGTGTCGAGTGAAGAAAATGAAATGTTACCTTTTGTTTCCGTCTCAGTTAAAGGCGAAAATGCGGGAGTCAAAACGGATTTTGATGGAAATTATTCAATTACCGTTAAGGACACAGCTGATTTAATGTTGACTTACTATTTTTTTGGATTCATCAAGCAAGAAATTCTTGTAGGTGCGCAAAGAACTATAAACGTCGTTTTAATTTCTGAAACTCAGGACATGGACGAGGTTGTCGTTGTTGGTTATGGAAAAGTTAGAACAAAAGAATTAACTGGAGCAACTTCAAAAGTAAGTGGTGAGGACATTGAGAAAATGAACGTGGCCAGAATGGATCAAGCGCTTCAAGGACAGGTGTCTGGAGTCAATATTTCAACAAATTCTGGTTCGCCAGGTGGATCTTCAAATATTCGTATCCGTGGACTTTCAACGTTTGGAGACAATGATCCTCTTATCTTGGTAGATGGAGTAGTGTATGATTCTGAAGGATTGAACGCATTAAATCCATCTGATATAAAATCGATTAACGTCTTAAAGGATGCAACAGCAGGAATCTATGGAGTGCGAGCTGCAAATGGTGTAATTATCGTTGAAACGAAGAACGGGAAACTTAATTCTAAGCCAAAAATACAATACAATGGGTATTACGGAATTCAACAGACTTCTCGAAGACTTGATCTATTAAATGCTGAAGAATATGCAGTGATCAAAAACGAAATGTTTGCTTTTGGAGGTCAAGACATGCCATTTAACAATACGAATCTTGGTGTTGGAACGAATTGGCAGGACACAATTTTCAAATCAGCACCTGTACAAAGCCATAACTTTAGTATGAATGGTGGTACTGCGAACACGCAATACTCTTTAGGATTAGGATACTTTACACAAGATGGAATTGTAGGAGGTGATAAATCTCATTTTTCTAGATACAATGCACGACTTAATTTAAGCACTGATATTTCTCCGAAACTGAAATTAAATTCAGTCTTCCTTTATTCAAACGAACTCAGAAATACATTGCCAGAGAGTGGAATTGGTTCTGTTTTATACAACACTATCAATGCATTTCCGAACGCACCTATTATAACTCCAGATGGAAACTACTCATATTTAGATGAGGTGAGTGATATCATCAATCCTGTTGCTCAAATTGAAAATCAATACAACTGGGGTTGGGCAGATAAATTTGTAGGAAAAGAAGAATTCATTTATAGCATCACAAAGAACCTGACATTTACAAATCGTTTCAACTACAATTATGCTCAAACGAAAAGTAAAGTCTTTTCTCCATTAGTTTGGTATGGTGATGGGAAATTTGCGAATACAGCATTAAATGAAGATCTAGAGTCACCATTGGTTGAAATTGCAGACAGTATCTTTTTAGAAAGAGGAGCAGCAGTTTACGAAAATAGATCATCTTTCATCGACCTTACATTTGAAAGCTACATGAATTACGATCGCGTATTTGATTCTGTGCACAGAGTGAAGGCGACAGCTGGTGTATCTATTTTCCAACGAAAAGGAGAGTCTTTAGGAGGAACTGCCTTCAATATTCCAAACAACTCATTAGAATTTGCAGATATTTCTGCTAACCAAGCCGAAGGAGGTTTCTTGAACAGTGTAAGTTCTTACGAGTTTAAAGAAAGATTACTTTCTGCATTTCTTCGGGCCGAATATGGATACAAGTCGAGATACTTATTTTCAGGAATCATTCGACTTGATGGATCTAGCAAATTTGGAGGGAATAACAGATATGGTCTCTTCCCAACAGGTTCTGGAGCATGGCTGATGTCAGAAGAAGATTTTTTCAATATTGATTTTATCAATTTCTGGAAATTCAGAGCAAGCTACGGTGTTTCTGGAAATGACCAAATTGCCAACTTCGCATACAGAGCATTGTTAAATGGAGAAGGAGTGTATGTTTTCAACGATATTATCACACAAGGTGTCGCGATTGGTAGACCAGCTAATCCTGATTTGAAATGGGAAACAACGCGTCAGTTTAACATAGGAATGGATATGACAGCTTGGAAACGAGTTGACTTCACAACGAACTTCTTCATTAAAAACACATTCGATCTTCTTTTCCAACCTGATGTAACAGCGATTTTAGGTTCGTATGGTCCAGGAGGATATCCACCAATCATTAATGCGGGAGATGTTTCTAACAAAGGATTTGAATTTGAATTAGGCTTCAGAACGTTACCAGGAAAGGAATTGTTTGCAAGTGTTAACTTAAACTTCACAACTATTAATAACAAAGTAACGGGCGTTCCAGAGGGAGTTGATTTTGTTCCAGGAGCTGCTTTTAGCGTAGGTGGAAATGTTGCTACTCGATTCGAACAAGGATATGAAATTGGATATTTCATCGGTTATGAAATGGATGGAATCTTCCAAACACAAGAAGAAATTGATGGGGCTGCAGTTGTTCAAGAAGGAGCACAGCCAGGAGATATCCGTTTTGTAGATCAAAATGGTGATGGTGTGATTAACTTCAACGATGATTCAGATAGATCATATTTAGGATCTGCAATTCCAGATTTCACAATGGGATTCTCATTCAACTTAAAGTATAAAGGATTCGATTTATCTGGTAATCTATACGCTGCAATTGGACAAGAAGTGATTCGTAATTACGAGAGACAGCAGCCTTATGCAAATCAATTGGGATATGTAATTAACAGATGGACAGGAGAAGGAACTTCAAATGAGCATCCAAGATTGACAACAGGTTCAACCAGGAACAATGTTTTCTCGTCTTACTTTGTAGAAGATGGTTCATTTGTTCGACTTCGTAATACACAATTTGGATACAACATTCCAAAATCGGTATTAAAGAAGATAAAAGTTGAAGCAATTAGAGTTTATGTCTCGGCGAATAACTTATTCACGCTTACTCGATATCAAGGATTTGATCCGGATGTAGGTTCAGCAGGCGCGTTATCAGCAGGAGTAGATTATGGAGTCTATCCACAGGCAAAAACATTTATTGGAGGTCTACAAATAACATTTTAAGATATGAAAAAGACGATATTATTTTTCGGGATTACAAGCATGTTACTGCTCGTCAATAGTGGATGTGATAAATTTTTGACGGTTGATCCACCTTACACTCAAGATGCAGAGAATTTTTTCGAAACTCCAGAGGATTTTGAAAGAGCCTTAACTGGAGCATACGATTTACTTCAGGGTTCATTTATGTCTCTTTGGATTGGTGAAATCGCTTCGGATAACTCAATTGCGGGCGGAGAAAGTGTGAACGATAGTCAAGGATTGCACCAGATTGATGAAATGACGCATGGTGGTGTTAACAATGATCTTCGAAGCTTGTTCCGTTGGAACTATGCAGGACTTACTCGAGCAAATTATCTCCTCGAAAATCAAGACAATATTGATTTTGTAGGTAAAGACGTCATCGTAGGAGAAGCGAAATTCTTAAGAGCCTACTATTATTTTGAGTTGGTGAAGTTCTTTGGTGATGTTCCACTCATAGTTGACAAAAGAATTGGGATTGAAGAAGCTTTAACTCTTGAGCGAACTCCTACTTCAGAAGTATATGCTCAAATTGAGGCAGATTTAATTGCAGCGTCATCAGTATTAAGTTATACAGGTGTAGTGAAGGGACATGCAACTAAAGGTGCTGCTTTATCAATGCTAGGAAAAGCCTATTTGTATCAAAATAAATTTTCTCAGGCAGCATCAACATTTGATCAAGTGATCAGTGAAGGTGTATACAGTCTAGTGAGTAATTACGAAGAAATGTTTACTGCAGCCAATGAGAACAACTTAGAAACTGTATTTGATATTCAATACAGCGGACTTGAAGGTGGTGGTTATGGCTGCCTAATCTGTTTGGAAGGAAATGCTGCACCCGGTTTTCACGGAATTCGCCAGTACAATGGTCCGGTTTATGGAGATGGGAACAGCTACAACTTACCAACGCAAGCATTGTACGATGCCTTCTCATCAGTAGATCCCAGAAGAGATGCAACTATTCTCGATATTGAATCATTCATTGCTACTCAGCAAAATCCTGGAGATATTTCATATGCAATTGGAGCAGGAGGGCATTCAGGTTTTTACAACAACAAATACATCAAGCGAATTGGCGAAATTGGTTTACCAGATAATGATTTAACAAGTCCTGTAAATTACAGAGTAATTCGTTATTCTGATGTTTTATTGATGGCGGCTGAAGCTCATTATCAAAATGGAAATACGGGTCTTGCACAACAATTGGTTAATCAAGTAAGAACGCGTGTTGGAATTCAAGGAATTAGTCTTTCTAGTGTGAACGATATCTACACTGAAAGAAGATATGAGTTGTCTGGAGAAGGACATCGTTTCTTTGATCTTGTAAGAACAGGGCAGGCGTCTTCATTCATCCCAGGATTCCAAACTGGAAAGCATGAGTTGTTCCCAATTCCACAAGCGGAAATTGATCTAACAGGAGGTAATTGGGCACAAAATCCAGGTTATTAATATTAAAAATACTTAGTTATGAAATACATTCTATTTTTATCGACACTTGTAGTTCTCTTCGCGTGTAAAAAAGATGATCCAAAGTTGGGTGATGCACCTACAGCGGAAGATGCTCAGTTTTCAATGACCGTTTCTGCAACTAGTCCAAATATCATTGAATTGAGTTCTACTAATCAATCGATTCTTTGCATGTGGGATTTAGGAAATGAAAGCCTAGCGCAAGGGAATAATGTAACTGCTACATATCCGTATGCTGGAACTTATACAGTTACACTTACTGTATTTAACAATGGTGGGAGTAGAAGTTATACTCAAGATATTACCATTGCTCAAGATGATTTGTCTTTACTGAATAATCCTATCTATACTATGTTAACTGGAGGAACGACTGGTCCAGGTTTTAAAATATGGTACGTTGATTCAATTTCAAGTGGACACATGGGAGTGGGGCCAGATCCAGAAAGTGCCTTAGGTCCAGTTCCAGAATGGTGGGCGGCATCAGAAGGTGACAAAGGAGGTTGTGGAATTTATGATGATCGTTATGTCTTTGACATAAACGGGTTTGGATTTGATATGGTGACAAACGGAGATGCATACGTACACAACGAATTAGCAGGAAGTTTCCCAGGATCGTTTGAAAACTTAAATGATTATACTGCACCTTATGCAGATCGATTGGGCGAATCTTGGTTGTTAACAGAAGGAGAAAATGATTTAATCTCAGTTTCAGGAGACGCATTTATTGGGTTCTATACTGGAGTTCAAGAGTATCGAATTCTCGAAATGACGGATAGTACAATGTCTTTGCAATATGATCATCATTCAGGTGGCCTTCATTGGTATTTACTGTTAAAGACTGAATAAATACAATCCTAAAAAAGAATATAGATGAACAAGTTAATTATTACTTCGCTTTCTATTGTATTATTATTAACACTAGGATGTAAGAAGAAAGTAGAAGATCCAGGTGCAGTTTTACCAACTAATATTTCAACAACTCTCACGAGTAATTTCGGGACGGTAAGTGTTGAAGTTGCTGCTGATAACGCTAATTTTTATACTGTTACGTTTTCTGAAAGCGGGAATTCAACAATGATTGAGTCCACTGACGGAATGGCAAGCTTTACGTTTTCACAAAATGGAACGTACACAGTTGTTTCTCGAGCGCATACTACGTATGATGAATACATAGAAAAAAGTGATGTCGTGACAGTGGGCGTTTCAGGGTTTATGAATGCTCTTCCAACAACAGGGTATACAACACCAATTGTGCAGTCTGGTTATTCACTTGTTTGGAATGATGAATTTGACGGTTCTGTGCTTTCATCTTCTTGGACATTTGATATTGGCACTGGAAACGGTGGTTGGGGAAATAACGAGCTTCAAAATTATACAAATCAGAATTACAATATGAATGCTGGTTATTTGGAAATCTTTGCGAAAGAAGAGAGTCCTCAGAATTATTCGTCTACACGTATTAAAACACAAGGACTTGAGTCTTGGCAATATGGCAGAATAGATATCAGAGCTGCAGTGCCTCACGGTCAAGGAATTTGGCCAGCTTTGTGGATGCTCGGAGACAACATTCAAACTGATGGATGGCCTGAATGTGGCGAGATAGATATCATGGAAATGATTGGTGGATCAGGATTGAATGATAGAACTGTTCATGGAACTGGACACTGGTATAGCAACGGGCACGCTACTTACGGTAATTCTACTTCACTAGCAAGCGGGAAATTGGCTGATGAGTTTCATGTTTACTCAATCATTTGGGATCAAAATTCCATCAAATGGCTCTTTGATGATGTTCAATACAATGAATTGTCAACTACTGCTTCTGATATGACAGAATTCCATCAAAACTACTTTTTCATATTCAATGTTGCAGTAGGAGGGAATTGGCCAGGAAGTCCTAACGCAGCAACTGCATTCCCACAATCGATGTTTGTCGATTATGTGCGTGTATTTCAATAAGTACAGTTGAATTCATTTCTCTCTAAGATTAATGAGAATTTGGATTTCAATATCATCAGAATTTTATCAATTAATAATGTTGTACTTTTGGTAAAAAGTACTATATTGCTATTAATTATAACAAAATCAATTATGAAAAAAATAATTACTTTATCTTTAGTCTTGTGCTCGACGATTTCGTTTTCGCAAATCGAGGGAACTTGGAAACTAGCTGATCAAGCTGGTGCACTTGGCGTAGGGCCAGGTCAAGGCGATATCTCATGGTACTCGAATAGTTTGCCAGATGTTACCACAAGAGCTTGCCTTTTTGATGACTCCATCACGTTTGATGCGATGGGTAACATGACTCAATATATGGATGGTGCTACTTGGATTGAAACATGGCAAGGTGCCGCAGCTGAGGGATGTGATGTTCCAGTTGCTCCATTTGATGGAATGCCAGCTTCAGCATATACATACACGCATGATGCGGTGGCAGGAACTTTAACAGTAAACGGATTGGGAGCTCACGTTGGTTTGGCTAAAGCCTTCAACGGTGGTGAATTGACGAATGTTATGGATGCAGTTTCGACAATTACTTATATCGTCGAGTTTTCTAACAATGACAACAACATGACAGTGGATATCGAAATCGCTGGCGGTGGTTTTTGGAGATTCGAATACGAAAAAACAAACGCTCCTCTCGTTGTAGATCCAATGGTAACTTTCAGCGTTGATATGTCTCAGTATACTGGAACAATCTTAACTGCAGTTAACTTGAGCGGTGAGTTCAACGGATGGTGCGGAGATTGTGCACCAATGACTGATATGGGTAGTGGTATCTATGAGCTTCAAGTTCAAATTCCAACTGGAAATGTTCAATACAAATTTAGCGTTGACGACTGGACAGATCAAGAGGTTTTGACGCCTGGTGCTCCATGTGTAGATACAATTACTGATGGTTTCGACAACAGAATTTACACGGTGACTGTTGATGCAGTACTTCCAGTAGTTTGTTACAATAGCTGTGATGCTTGTGTTACAGGTCTAGACGAATTAAACCAAGGTTTGTTCCAAGTGGTTCCTAACCCAGCGAACAATCAAGTTGTAGTTAATTTTGAAGGGAATTCTAAAGATTTAGCGATCATGGATTTATCTGGAAGAGTTGTTAAAACAATCAACGATTACACTTCTGGTTCTACAATCGACGTAAGTGACTTCGACAGTGGTTTGTTCTTGGTAACAAGTACAGGAACTCAAGGTTCATTTAGTACAGTATTGGTAATAGAGTAGTAAATCTATAATAATTCAGAAAATGGGCTGTCCGAAAGGGTAGCCCATTTTTTTATAACACATAAGTGATGTCACGAAGCTTTGTAGGCCATGGAATTGTTGCTAACGTTCGGTAGCTATGAAAGGTAAGGCTTTTTCTAGAGTGTAATTTTTGGCCGATCTTTTATAGGTGCTGTTATGGGGTTTATCTAAGAGATACAATTATCTTTTTACTTCCTGAAAACCTTATTAGTAATAAACTGCCCATCTACTTCAAGTTGAATGAGGTATACTCCTTTAGTGTAAGGAGATAGGTCAATTTCTAATTGACTAGATGATTTTATATTATCAGACAGCAAAAGTTGTCCTAAACAGTTTCTAATGGAAATTGAAGCTGAGGTACCTTCTTCAATAGAAATAAATATCGGTCCTATAGTGGGGTTGGGATAGATGGAAAAGGATGATGAGTGAAGTTCATTCAAACCAACGGGATCATTTACAACACAGATGTTATCAACCACATAATCATTGTGAATAGCAGCACCGATACCAATAGAATCCACATAACCTGTAATAGTCACAATTCCTCCGTTAACTAGAGATGTAGTATCATACGTTAAATTAGAACTCCCTTGTGACCAGACTTGGATGGGTTCCATAATTATCTTGTCTCCATAGGAATTATAATCAAATGTAATAGTCTTGAACCCATTTGGTAAAGCATCTAATAGAACATTCGTTGTTGCATAAGCCCATTGTATTTTGCTCCCGCTAAAATTATCATTGCCATAAATCCCTGACCAAGAAGGGAGCGGGCCAATAATAACATCTGAAAAGGGTGGCCCATTGAAACCGTCAATAAAACGAAAAGAAATGTCTGATTCAGTATATATAATCTGATTAGAAGCAGCGTTGAAGGAAGTATCTATTGAGTTAAAAGTAACACAGGCAGTTTGTGAAGAACAGATTAATGGTGTCAATGTTAATATTAGTATAAGCAACGCAAAGGATAATCTATCTTTCATGGGTGTTGTTTCAATTAATGTAATAGATATATGACGCATCACCTAGTTAATACGTTGCATTCAAATAATAAATTGTAGTCAGACAATTTCACACTATTGATGGTAAGTTACCTATAACAAGTTGATAAAGTGCACTAGTGCACTTTATCCACACTTTATCTGTTTCCTTATCATACAATAACAGATGGTACTGGGTTGGGTAATCTTCTATTGAGACTTCGGTATTGTTGTTGAATATGAGAATATTTACATTGTTTCCACTTCTGACTAATCTTCCTTAATAATTTATTAAATTC
>CAJVYC010000027.1 GCA_913009205.1 uncultured Fluviicola sp.
CTGGAGTTCAAAATATGTGGGGTCCTTCATGGAGCCCTTTTTCAATTGATCAGGAGATTACATTGTTTAATGCGCCTTGGGACGTGAGTTACGATACAGGTAATACTTTCATGTTCTCAATTGCTGGACAGAGTTTTGGTGCTGCATTTAATGGAGGTTTTTCTGGAGTGATTGGCAGTAAGGTTTCACTTGAAGGCTTTACAACTGGAACTGTTGAGGTAGATTATCCAATTGATATTGACCTTGACGTATCACTAGACAATAGTTATGATCAAGGCGATCCTGTAGTCATTGAATCGGACTTTACTGTTGTAACACCAGGGTATGAAATTAATTCGCTTTATCCTTCGGCAGGAGAATTTAAATGGGATTTATATTTTCAAATGGCTGCTTCTGCTTCTGCCGAATTGTGCTTTTTTGGATGTACAACGTTCCCAATTATCCCAACATTTGACACAGGTCTTCAAACAATCAATATTGCCACAGTTAGTGGTAATGGCGCGTCAACAGGCGGTCAAACTGGCGCATGGTGGCTGGGTGCTGGAGATATTACGCAGGGGGTATTCTCTCAAGAACCAGGCACAGCGGGCTGGCCTTATGCCTTGCCACCTCAAACTACGTTGCCATTAAACTCATCAACTCTTGGCAGTACTTGGATCCCTTGGCAAGTTCACAAACCAGCTCTTCCAGCCACTTTGGGTGGCCCTCTGGGGTTAAGTGGAGAACTTACGCTTCCATATGTTGAAACAACTACTCTTTTATCGGCTGATAAAGAATTAGACGCATGTGGAGATTCATCATATTTCAATGTAAACCTTGAGGTTTTCGACTTGCTTGGTGGGATATTACAGTACTCTCCACCTCCCGGTCCAGCGATTGGATTGGTTTTAGAGAATTTAAGTGGTTCTGTTGAAGTTGGTCCGGCTGAAATTTCATGGAACTTTTTCAGTGCTAGTTTCGATGCAAGAATTTTTAACAAGCAATGTTTTAATTTTGATCCAAAAATCTTCACGAGATTGGAGTTCCCAGTTGCGGTTGATTACCAAATATATAATAACACTACAAATTCTCTAGGCCCTGTTAATACAAGTAGTATTATTAATATGGAGCTTGGAAATGATCTCCGGTTTGACTATCCATGTCACTATGCCGAAATGGATATTACTCCAACATATTACATCAATGGATCTGGAAATAACTTCTCGAATCACACCTATGATTCAATAGCATTTAGCTTCCTAATGAGTGCATTTGAATTTGGTATCACTGTACCTGGTGTTATTGTCGTTCCTGGATTTACTATCCCTGAAATCTGTGTTAACATTCCATACCCATGTCCTTCATGGAGTAATCCTGGTCGTTGGTGTAATGAAAGAGTTTGTACTCCTGAAATTGTTGTTCCACCAATTGAATTTGATGAGGTAGACGAGTCATTTGGTCCATTGTTTGCAGATACTATTCCAATTACCGATATAAAATATGATTGGTACAACAATAGTTGGAACCTAGAAGGGTTTAGTGAGCATGTGAGAGCTCCTTTTACAATGGTTGCTAACCAATTAGGAATTAGCAATGTAGCAACGCATGTAGACTGTTTTGGTGATGAGACTGGTTCCATAGCCGTTACGACTACTGCTGTTTCTTCTGCTACACCATTTACCTATGTTTGGACCAACGGAGCAACTACAGAAGACATTACTAATCTTGGCGCAGGCCCCTATGAATTAATGGCGTATGATAACAATGGTTGTGAACACTTTACGGGAGCTACAATTCTTGAGCCGCAACAGCCAATTAGTATAACATTTACGAAAACAGATAAAAACTGTAACGGGGGTCCAAATGATGGTTCCATAGATATTTTGGTTCAAGGAGGAACTCCTGGATATTCATTTGTTTGGAGTAATGGTGCTACATCGGAAGATGTTGGTTCCTTAGCAGCAGGAACGTATACTGTTACGGTGACTGACACTAAAGCATGTACAGAACAAATCTCTGTGACGATTACTGAGCCTAATGTTTTAGGTCAGGTCGGTTCGACGACTGAAGTTAATTGTTTCGGTGATACAACCGGAACCATCAGCGTTGATGCATATGGAGGAGTTCTCCCTTATGATTATTTGTGGTCTTCGGGTCAAACTTCAGAGGATTTAACATTGCTTTCTGCGGCGTCTTATACACTTACTATTACAGATGGGAATAATTGTACAAGCGTTGCTGCCTATGTTGTAGATCAACCTGCTGCACCTTTGGTTTTATCTTCTACTGCAATTGATGTTGCCTGTCATTCTGATTCGACTGGATCAATTGATTTGACAACTTCAGGCGGAACTTCAGCTTATACTTATGAATGGTCAACTGGGCTTGGAATTGTTCTTCCATACACTTCTGAAGATATTGTAACTATTCCAGCTGATAATTATACGGTATTGGTTACCGATTTTAGAGGCTGTGAAGAAACATTAACCCAACTTGTAGATGAACCTATTGCTCCATTGAGTGATGGACCTATTTTGGTTGATATTCTATGTTTCGGAGATGTCAGTGGGTCAATCAATCCCAATATTTCGGGCGGAACGTCATCATATTCATATTTATGGTCAAACGGATTTACTGGGCCAATTGCCACAGGATTGGCATCTGGAGTTTATTCACTGACCGTAACGGATGCGGCTGGGTGTACCGATACTTACACGTATACTTTATCTCAGCCTAGCGCACCACTTTCTTTAACTTTAAGTGGAGAAAATATACTTTGCTTTGGAGATGCTACTGGCTCAACTTCATCGGAAGTTGCAGGCGGAACACCAGGGTATTCATATTTATGGTCAAACGCGGGAACTTCAAGTAGTATTTCCAATTTAATTGCTGGAAATTATAGCCTGACTATTACTGATAGTAATGGATGTTCAATTAACGATAATATTACCTTAATTGAACCACTAGCTCCATTAGCATTGTCATCATTAGTGACGGAAGTGGACTGTTTTGGAAACAATAGTGGATCAATTGATCTAACGGTTGTTGGCGGCACTGCACCATACCTTCAATATTGGTCGAACGGCGGTGGTATCGTCTTAACGGATACGACTGAAGATATATCAAGTCAGTTTGCTGATGATTATGAAGTGTTGGTTACTGATAATAACGGATGTACTCTTAGTTTGACTTCTACGATATCAGAACCAGTTGCTCCTTTAGTAATATCAGGAATTGTGAATGATGCGAATTGTTATGGATTGAATGACGGAGCTATTGATATTACAGTTACAGGTGGAACGATTAACTATACTTACTCTTGGTCTTCCGGACAAACAACTGAAGATATTAGTGGTGTTCTAGCTGGACAGTATATTTTTACAGTTACTGACCTCAACGGTTGCGTTGAAACAATGACTTTCAATATTGCTGAGCCTATTGCTCCGTTAGTTGTTACTACATTCCCAAAAGATGTTCTCTGTAACGGAGGAAACGATGGCGAACTAGAATCAAATGTCACAGGTGGAACATTGCCATACTCATACTTGTGGTCTAATGGAGAAGGTACAGAAGAAATTTACGGAATTACTGCTGGACCATATACCTTGACGATTACAGATGATCAAGGATGTGTGTCATTTACTGGTGCTGTAGTAAACGAACCGACTGCGCTAGTAGTTTTACCAACTGTTTTAGACGTAAGTTGCTATAGTTATTCAGACGGTGAAATTACAATTGACATCAGCGGTGGTGTTGAACCTTACTATTTCAACTGGGGGAATCAAAATGAAATTCTTTTAAATAATCCGAGTGAAACGATAACTGGGTTAATTGCAGAAGATTACTTTATTCGAGTTCGAGATGAAAATGGATGTATTTTAGAACAAACGGTATCTGTCGGAGAGCCTCAACCTTTTATTGCTATACCTGATGTTTTTGATGTACTATGTAACGGTGGGAATGATGGGTCAATTGATCTTGCAGTCATTGGAGGAACAATTCCATATTCTACAGTTTGGAGTGATGGTCAAGTTACGGAAGATGCTGTGAACCTAGCTGCAGGAGTTTATAATTATGAAATAACAGATGACCAAGGTTGTATTATTTTAGATTCTATTGAGGTCATAGAGCCCAGCTTAATCCAAATCTCGTATGATCTAGTACCCGTAAGTTGTATTGATCAAACAGATGCTTCAATTTTTGTGACTCCTTATGGAGGAACAGTGCCATATTCTTACTTATGGAGTACAGGTTCGACAGATTTAAATGCTGAGGAATTGGCACCTGCAACATACGATATAACGATTACTGATGATCATTTTTGTTCCCAGGTCTTTTCATTTGAAATCACCATGAACTTTGCAGAGTGTGTTGTAATTCCAAATACATTTACACCGAATGGTGATCATTACAATGATACTTGGGTATTAGGAAATATTGATTTGTATCCAGGAGTTTCGGTGAAAATATTTAACAAATGGGGCAATGAAGTGTTTACATCGACAGGAAATTACTCTCCTTGGGATGGAACACAGTATGGTAATCCATTGCCATCTGAAGTGTACTATTATATAATTACACTTGGGAACGATGAGCAAAATGAGTATACAGGTTCAGTAACTATTATTAGATAAAAAATGATTAAAAAAAGTATTCTATCCTTTTGCATAGTTCTTCTATTTGGAGGAACGTTATTTGCAAAAAGCGATCAGCCAAGTTCGAATAGTTGCCCAACTTTAGTGATGTCTGGTACAAGTGTATTTTGTTATGGCGCTTCTAATGGGTCAGCTCAAGTGGCTATTGGAAACACGGCAAGTTATTCTATTACTTGGTCCTCAGGACAATCGGGAGTTACAAGTATTTCTGCATTGGCGGTTGGAACATACACTGTAACTGTTACAGATCTTCCTAGCGGATGTGTTTCTACTAGTGCGTATGTGGTTGATTCTCCTGATCCAATTTCTGTCACAGAAACTATAACGGATGTAAATTGCTTTTTAGTCCCAACGGGCGGAGTAAATATAAATGTTTTGGGAGGGACCTTTCCTTACAACTTCCTCTGGTCTAACGGAACAACAAATCAGAATTTGACAAATGTAAATGCAGGTACTTATTCAGTTGTTATAACCGATGATAAAGGATGTACATTCTCTAAAAATTACACCATTGAACAGCCTCAAGAGTCACTCCAAGGCTCTGGAGTAGAGGCAGATGCATTATGTGCTGGAAACGCGAATGGAGAGATTAATATTGATGTTTGGGGAGGTACTCCATCGTATTCATATTTATGGACTTCTGGTCAATTAACTCAAGATGTTAATGGCTTAACATCAGGTTCCTATTCTGTAACTGTTACTGATGGAAATGGATGCACATTGACTTTGCCATTTAACATTACTGAGCCGGCTGTGTTATCTGGTGTTATGAGTTCTTCTAATGTACTTTGTTTTGGTGATCCATCAGGGAGTGTATCAGTTGCGCCTAGTGGAGGAACACTTCCGCTTTCTTATAGTTGGCAAAATTCAACAACATTGTATTCTGAAAATAATCCATCTCTAAACGCCGTTATTGCTGATGACTATCAAGTTACGATTACCGATGAAAATGGATGTCAATTTGTAGACAATGCTGTTATTGATCAGCCAACTATATTGTTAGCGACAACAACTGCAATAGATGTGCTGTGTTTTGGAGGATCTAACGGGAGTGTGGATTTAACAGTTACTGGTGGAACTTTAGGTTATTCATATAACTGGACTAACGGTCTTGGAAATTTTGTTTCTTCTGGTCAGGATTTAGCAAATGTTGAGGCAGATGTATATACAGTGACTGTAACTGATAATAACGGTTGTACCTTTACAATATCTCAAGAAGTTACTCAACCAAACCTTCCAATCGCTGTGGTTGCAACTTGGGTTGATATCCTTTGTTTTGGTGACAATACAGGAAGTATAAATTTGGAAATCGTTGGAGGTTCACAGCCTTTCACATTCGTATGGACATCAGGACAAACAACGGAAGATATTTCAAATATTTTAGCAGGAATCTATGGTTATTCAGTGGTTGATTTTTATGGTTGTACGTTTGGAGGAACCGTTGAGGTTTCTCAACCAGCCATGCCTTTGTCAGTGGTAAGTGCTATTACTAGTGTGAATTGTTTTGGTGAGTCTAATGGAGTAATTGATTTAACAGTTACCGGTGGTACATCTCCTTATGTTTATGATTGGGCAAATTCAACTTATTTATTGAGTAACACGGATCAAGACTTAATCAATTACCCAGCAGATTCATATCGATACAATGTAGTGGACGATAACGGTTGTGCTGTAATTGACACACTTATCATTACGCAACCAACAGAGCTTGAAACATCTGTTGTTGGAGTAGATATTCTATGTTATGATGGTAACAACGGTTCCGTTGACTTAACCCTAAATGGAGGAGAATTCCCTTACGCTTACTTATGGAGTAATGGTCCAGTTACTGAAGATATCGTTAATTTGTATGCAGGATTCTATGAAGTAACAGTTACTGATGATAATGGTTGTATTATCGTTGACAGTATTACACTCACTGAACCAATGGATAGTTTAGCTTTTACTTATGAAGTTGAAGATGTACTTTGTAAAGACGGTTCTGATGGGGAAATCGACCTTTCTATAACAGGAGGAACAATACCATATGATTACAACTGGTCAAGTGGAGATACACTAGCGGAGATTGGAGGCTTAACGACAGGATATTACACATTCCTTATCACAGATGACAATGGTTGTTTACTTTCTGACTCAATGTTTGTTGCAGAGCCTGACGCTGTGACTCTGAATGAAGTAATTACACCCGTTACTTGCTTTGGTTTATCAGATGGTATTATTGATATAACACCAATTGGAGGATTTACACCGTATTCATTTACTTGGTTCAATTCAGATTTTGCTTTGTCTACGCAAGAAGAAGATTTGGTTGATTTTCCAAGTGACATTTACCAATTGGAAATTCTCGATTCTAATGGATGTTTCTATGAGATGTTCTTAGAAATAGTTGAACCGGATGTTTTGGAAATTGACTACACATATAATGTTATTAGTTGTCAAGGTGGTTTTGACGGAAATATCTTAGTAGATATTGTAGGAGGAAATCCTGCCTACACAACGACATGGTCCAACGGAGCTATCACTGAAGATTTATTAAATATTCCATCTGACACATATCAATTGATCGTAGTTGATACCAAAGGATGCACAGATTCAATCATTACAGATATAGCGCAACCTGACTCGGTATTAATTGATTTTGAGATTGATCAAATTTCTTGTGTTGATAATTATGATGGTGCTGCATTTGCATATCCGAATGGCGGCAATGGAGGATATTTATACAACTGGTCGAACGGAACGGTGAGTTCTGATAATACTGGATTGAGTAACGAATGGTATTCAGTTGTTGTAACTGATATCTTAGGATGTGTTGGAATGGATTCTGTCTTCATCACTAAAGATAGTATTGGATGTATTTTCCCTGTCACAGCTTTTACTCCAAATGGAGATGCTTACAATGACGTTTGGAATATTGATAATATGGAGCTTTATCCAAATGCCGAGGTACAAATTTTTAATCAATGGGGTAACTTAATTCATAATCAATCGGGTGTTTATGAATCATGGGACGGTTCGTCTAATGGTAAGCAATTGCCAGCAGAAGTTTATTATTGGATCATTAACTTGAACGAACCAGATAGAGAAGTGTTAAAAGGAATTATTACTATAGTAAGATAACAAAAATGAAAAAGTATTTATCAATATTGTTTATTGGAGTCGCAGGTTTTGTATCTGCCCAACAAATATCACTGAACTCACAGTATTTGTTCAATGAAATGTTAGTTAACCCTGGAGCAGCGGGATCAAAAGATTTTGTTCCTATTCAGTTAAGTTTCAGAAAACAATGGGTTAATTTCCCAGGGTCTCCCACAACTCAAGCTCTTTCAGCACATGGGGAAGTGGGTAAAAACATGGGATTTGGTGGTACAGTATTTAATGACGTGGCAGGACCTTCAAGAAGAACAGGTTTGAATACTAACGCTGCGTATCATTTACAACTTGATAGAAGAGGCGATCATCAACTTGGTTTAGGACTTGGTCTTTCATTAACGCAACACTTAATTGATGTGAATATGTTGACAACCTATTTACCAGATGATCCAGCCGTTCTTAGAGGATACAATAACCAATTCGTGCCAGATGCTAATGTTGGAGTGTTCTATCATTTCAAAGATAAAGGGTTTGCCGGATTGTCTGCTTATAATCTTGTAGAATTGAGACGCGACCTTTATGATTTTGGCAACCCGTTTTACAACCCCTTAGTAAGAACATATTATTTCTTGGGTGGATACGAGTTTGAATTGAGTCCAAGTTTTGATCTAAAAACAACTGCGCTTGTTCAAATGATAGAGACATTTACTACACAATTTGATGTTACAGCACTTGCAACATACAAAAAAGTACTTTGGCTTGGAGTTTCATACAGACATTTAGATGCTGTTGCTTTTATGGCTGGAGCTCAGGCTGGTCCTGTTAGATTTGGATATTCTTATGATTATACGCTTTCCGATATTGGCAATTACTCTTCAGGATCTCACGAAGTTTTTCTGGAACTACAATTGTCAACTAAGAAAAGTGGAAACAATACTCCGTGGTTAAAACGCAACAGAATCTTCTCTCCTAAAACAAAATGAAAATAGTTCCAATATTAATCGCATTGCTCTTTACGAGTAATTTGTTGTCTCAGACCTTAGATGACGCAAGAGATCTTTTTGACCGTTTTGAATATTCGAGTTCTGCAAAGATATATGAGAAAATCGTAGCAACCGGATCAATTCCTTTAGAAGATTATAAAAGAATGGCTTATGCTTACTTTTCGGTAGGAGATTATGAAAAATGTTTACCTATTTCAGACTCTATTATAAAAACGAGTGGTATTGAGCATTTTTTTTATTACGTTAATGGAGAAGTGAATATGGGAACTCGTAATTATGAGAAAGCTCGTGAATCATTTGAGAAGTACATTACTTTGGATGATGAGTACGATGTTAACATAAACCTTCAGTCAATTAAACTAATTCCGACTTGGACTCCTCAAACCTATTTGATTAATAATCAGATGGAAGGGAACACCACAAAAGCGGACATTTCAGGACCAAGTTTTGGAGAAAACACAATCCGTTATTCAGAAATTGCAAAAGATTCAAAGGGCATACAGATGAATACCGACTCGACTGACCTGATGTTAGCTTATCCAATGATTGGGAGGGACGGAATTTTTAATTTCATTTCTCTTGATGATTCCATAAAGGACAAATCTATTTCTTCTATATCTTTTTTTCCAAATGGAGAAGATGTTTTATTGTCGATTAATAGGCCATTGGCTAAGAATGAATTGGACTTAGTGCCTCACCTTTACAAGGGCAAATTTGACCCGACCAACAACCTTATTTCAAGTTTATATTTATGGGAGTTTTCTGGTTATGAAGATACTACGTCTTGCTCACATGCGACTATAAATGCATCAGGTAATCTAGTGGTTTTCACAAAGATGGGTGAAAAGACAAACGGTGCTGATTTATATGTATCGGAACTGACAGGTGGCTCATGGTCTAAACCAACTGAACTGAAGACGCTGAATACAAGTTATGATGAAATGTACCCAATGTTTATGGGGGACACACTTTTGTCGATGGCCTCAAATGGAAGACCAGGCTATGGCGGTTTAGATATATATTTAGTCGAAGTTAATGGATCAACTTTTTCTAATGTGGCGCATATTAAGTCTCCAGTGAATAGTTTTAAAGATGATTTTAATTTCTGCTATTATTCAGCAGATTCGGCGAGATACACGTCGAATAGAAAAGGAGGTCTGGGCGATGATGATATTTATTTTATTAAATATTCTGAACAGATACAATTTGTGATTGAAGATACAGTTGCTTTTCCGGACTTTGTTAGTAATTGGAAGATACCAAAAGTTTATTTTGAATTTGATCAATTCAATGTGAATGAAAATGAGCTTGACATTTCTGAATTGGCAGCATTCCTCAAATTCTATACAAGTAGTTCAATTGAGATTGAAGGCCATACAGACCGACGAGGAAGTACTGATTATAATTACAAGTTGGCGTACAATAGAGCTTCTAGTTTAAAAATAGAGTTGGTAAAAAGAGGTATTCGAGAAGGACAAATTAAAGTTACGTCTAAAGGCTCATCAGATCCACAAAATAATTGTGGAGCAGGATGTTCAGAAGAGGATTACGCTAAAAATAGAGTTGCACTTATAAAGCTTAACGCTGAGTAGGCTTTTGAGGAGTTAACAGATAATCTTCAGGAATTGAAGTAGAAAAGGTTTCCAAAGTGTTCTTTAAACTCAGCTTATGGTTAGAAGCAGTGAATCGCATAGACATACCTTTTGATGTAGATGAGAACTCCAGTGGAAACCCAGGTACGTTAGGATTTAGAACAGAAAAGTCTTGTACAGCAATATCTATTTCATTTGTCACCCAATAGGTTGTTTTAGCGCCATTTTGAGTAAGAATGACCTTTTTACACTTGAAACCTAAAATCGTTTTCTCATCATTAAACGTTTCAATAACTGCATTTGGGTCCAATTTAGGAACGTTTGCATTTAGCTCATCCATTGGAAGCTCAGCTCCAAATTTACCTGCTTTACTTGTCGATAATGATATCGCTTTTTGATTGTTACGATCTACCCTTATTGAAGTGTTGTACATTGATCCCATTTGAAAATCAACCCGAGATAGATTGTTAGCAAAGTAAATTTCCATTTTACTTCCAATAAGCATATCAACTTTTTGAAGTGTTTCGGTTGAAGTGTCTAATGGTTTTAAGTCAATTGAATACTGAAAGTACCCTTCTGTGACTTGCGAAAAAGCTTGGAAAGAAGCGGTAAAAAACAGAATTAAAAATAGATTTTTCATAGCTGTAAATATATGAATATTAAATGAACCGACAGGTTAACTATGTGTTAACGCTGAGAAATTATGTTATCTTTAATCACATTGCATAAGCACGAAAATAAACACTACCTACTATGGAACCAAATGCATTACTGACAAATACTTTACTGAATTTCGCCAAAAAACTTGAGACTAAAAATATAGTCAGCGGGGATACAGGGATAAAAATAAGAAGCTTTATTCGACGAAATGAAGACCCTTCTTATTGGCAGATTTTTCTGGTAATTAGTGCACTTTTTGGAGCGCTATTTGCCTCAGCGGGTATTGGTTCTATTTTTTCTGAGAACTGGAATGACATGCCAGAGCACTTGCAAGGCTTTTTCAGTATAGTTCCAATGCTTGTGGCTGGGTATTTTTATTATTTGGCCCTTACCAAGCACAAGGATTCCAAAGTATGGATAGAGGCCAGTTCACTATTCTTAATGCTCATGACAGGACTTTCGATGGCTCTTGTTAGTCAAACATACGAGATAGAAGGTGATATCTTTAAGTTCTGTAAAGTATGGTTGGCCTTAACTATACCATTGTTTTACGTAGCGCGCGCTTCAGTAATTTCAGGATTTTATTTGGTTTTAACACTGCCACTTCTTGTTGACGTTTTGGTATTCGGAGGGTTTAGGGGTGGAGAAACTGAAAGTGAATTGTATTGGTTTTGGCTTTATATTTTAGCTTTCATTCCGCATTTTTACTTGGCGTTGGATAAAAAATCAACGAAGCAAAGCATTCGAATTGTTTATATGTCTTATGTTTTCTTTGCCATTTTAACTTTAGGATTAATCGTTACAGTAAAGAGTAACTACATACTGTGGGCCTTAACTGCAGCGGTCGGGTTCTATCTTTTCGGAAGACAATTTATGAGAGATAATATGTATATGGCTATGCGTCCTTTCTCTTGGTTGTCTCAATTGGGTATTGTTGCTTTATTAATTGCCATTTCAAACAAATTGTCAATGATCATTGCATTCGGTTCGGATTCGTTCATGCACATGGATAGATGGGAAGGTGAAGAATGGTATTATTTCCTTTTGCTTCTTGTCGTGATGGGAGGGATTTACTACAACTTCTTTAGAGCCAAAGAGAAATTTGGAGAGGTGAATTACTTGATTGTTTTTGCACCATTTTTCGTGATTTTCTGTATGCTTTTTGATGATTTCATCGATTCATGGTGGTGGATGTCTTTGTTCATTAATTTCTATATTTTATATGTTGGAATTACGACTATGATTCACGGAAGCTCTAGTGGAAAGGTTGTGAAGGTATTCGCTGGACTCCTTGTCGTAGCTATTTTGTTAGGTATTAGATATTTCGATACAGATTTGGGTTACATCGCTAAAGGAATTGTATTCTTGATGGTCGGCGGAATGTTCTTTGTCATTAACCTTTTGGTAAAAGATAAGGTAGAAGACATTGAACGTCACAAAAAGCTTGCTGAGTGAAGATTATGCAATGTCCGCTCAGATAGCCTTTCAGAAACAACGTGAGCATGTCCATATAGGCTTTCTAATCATGGATGGAGAGGCTAGAATAGTGGATATCTATTTTAAAGGGAAACCAATTTTGGATTACCTCCGTGAATATTACAGCTAAATCAGAATCGTAGGAATAGAAGCCGAAAATTTAGCTTGCGCTTCTAGAAGTGGAATTTTCAATTCATCTGCTTCCTCTTTTTCCTCTAATTTCTTAATTTTGTTGCAAACAACACTAATATATGGGTAGAGCATTTGAATATCGACGCGCGGCAAAGGAAAAACGATGGGACAAAATGTCGAAATTGTTTCCCAAGCTTGGAAAAGCGATAACCATGGCAGCCAAAGAAGGTGGAACAGACCCAGACACGAACGCTACTCTGCGCACGGCAATTAAAAATGCCAAAGGGCAAAATATGCCGAAGGACAATATCGAAGCGGCGATCAAACGCGCAGATGCTAAGGATGCTGAAACATTTTCTGAAATGGATTATGAAGGAAAAGGTCCTCATGGCGTTTTGGTTTATGTTGAATGTGCCACAGATAATCCAACCAGAACGATTGCTAATGTGAAGTCATATTTCAATAAAGCTGGCGGAAGTGTTGTTCCAAACGGTTCGCTTCAATTCATGTTTAATCGAAAGTCTGTATTTGAATTTGAAAAAGCAGAAGACATTGATGTTGAAGAAATGGAACTTGAATTAATAGACGCGGGTTTAGAAGAAATTGAATTGGAAGATGATAGAGTCTTTTTGTATGGTGATTATACTTCATTCGGATCGATTTCAACAGGACTTGAAGAGATGAATGTTGATGTTATAAAATCGAATCTTCAAAGAATTTCAACGCAACCTGTTGAGTTCACTGAGGAACAACTGGCAGACATTGAAAAGATGCTGGATAAAATTGAAGATGATGATGATATCCAACAAGTCTTTACAAATATTGCCTAAAATAAAGAGGATCAGGTATAATAAAAATGATTTTTGCGAGTTCTTCTTTCAGAAGAACGAAAATCAAGATATAAAATGGTAAGAGGATTTAAAATAGCAGCGATTGCATCATTGGTCATGGTGGTAGTCTTCTCATGCTCAACCGAGAAGAACACTTTCATTAATCGCAATTACCATAGCTTAACGGCTCATTACAACGGATATTACAATGCGAATGAACTGATTAATCAATCTATGGTTTCATACCAACAAGGGCGAATTGAGGACTATTACACATTGATCCCTATTGATCCTGTTCCCGGAGATGAGGAGGTAATAGGAATATTTCCTGCTATTGATACGGCAATCGCTAAATGCAAAAAAGTCATTGTAAATCATAGTATGCCAGGCAACGAACGTCCTTCGAGAAAAAAGGAAGAACACAACCGTTGGATTGATGAAAACTGGACAACAATTGGGATCGCATCGTATTACCGTCGTGATTATGAAGGAGCAATGAAAAGCTTTCAATTCGTTCGTAAATTCTACAAAAATGACCCTTCGTTATACGTTGGAGAGCTTTGGATGGCTAAAACAAACATGGCCCAAGGGAACTTGACAGAAGCGAAATTTAATCTTGACAATTTAGACAAGGCCATTCTTGAAGAAAAAGAGCGAAAAGGGGAGAAGAGCTCGAAAAGTAAAAAATCAAGCAAAAAGAAGAAGACAAGCAAAAAAGATGAAATTGCTAAATTCCCCAAGGCAATTCGATTTGAATTGGAAAAGACGAAAGCTGAATTGGCTTTGTTACAAGACAATAAGAAAGATGCAATAAGCTATTTAAAGGAAGCTTTAAATCAAGCACGTTTCGGTGATAATAAAGCAAGAGTTCATTTTGTGCTTGGACAGATGTATCAGGAGACTGGAGATTTAAACCAAGCGAAATTTCATTATACGAAGGTGGTTAAAAGTAAGGCGGGGTATGAAATGAATTTCAATGCCCGCTTGAAAAGAGCATTCTTAGGATCTGGAGATAAGGTGAAGAAGGAATTGAACAAAATGCTTCGCGATTCTAAAAATGCAGAGTATAAGGATCAAATTTATTTTGCTCTTGCTGAGATCGAATTCAGGGAGAATGATGAAAAACAAGCAATTGACTACCTGCACAAATCAGCGTTCTATTCAACAACAAATACTCGTCAGAAAGGAATGGCGTATGAAAGATTGGCGGATTTAAGCTTCTCGAAACGTCAATATGTTCCTGCTCAAAAATATTATGATTCTTGCGCTTCTGTAATTAAAGGTACGTATCCAAATGCTGAAGCAATTCGCAATAAAGCGAGTAATCTAGCGAAATTAGTAATAGCTGTTGAAACGTGTGAACGTGAAGATAGTCTGCAAAGAATCGCCGAATTGCCTGAAAAGGATCGTGAGAAATTCCTTGAAGATGTTATTAAAAAAATTAAGGACGACGAGGCTGCTCGTAAAAAAAGAGACGCTGAAAGGCTGAGAGAGTTGCAAGACAATGAAGCCCTGTTTGAAGCGGGTGGGAATGGCGCCAAATGGTATTGGAATAATAACAAAGCCAGATCAGAAGGGTATCAAGACTTTAAGCGATTATGGGGACAGCGTGATGATGAGGACAACTGGCGTCGCTCGGAAAAAATTCCGGAAGCTCAGTTTGGAGGGCCAAATGAGGATTTGCTTGATTCGCTTCCGCGAGAAGTAGAGGACACATTGACGGTAGAGAATCTATTAAAATGGATTCCATTGGATGAAGATGCGTTGGCGAATTCAAACCGTAAGTTGATGGAAGGTCATTACAATGCTGGCGTTATTTACAAAGAGCAACTGAATGAATCTAAATTGGCTGAAGATCAATTTCAAGCGGCATTAGCTAAAGGGTTGCAGTCGGATCCCCACGACATTTTAAGCTCATTCCAATTGTACAAGCTTTCGGTGAATAATAATTCTGTTATGGCTGAGAAACAGAAAAGCTACATTTTAGACAACTATCCTCTCAGTGATTATGCCAATTATCTAAGCGATCCAGAATTCTTTATAAAAAAGAAAGAAAGAGACGCTGCATCTGTTAAGGTGTACATTGCTGAAGTTGATAAATACTCAAGGGGGCGATATCGTGATGTTTTAAATAATGCTACAAGAGTAATTAGTGAGGAAAATAATAATATCTACAGATCGAAGTACATGTTGTTGAAAGCAATGTGTCTTGGTCAAATGGAGAGAGACAAGAACATTTTGTTACCGGTATTAGAGCAGCTTGTTGCTGAATATCCTGAAACTGAAGAGTCGACACGAGCGATTGAAATGATTGGAATTATTCAAAATGGTTATTCTGAAAACGCAGCGGTTGACTTCATGAACAAATCGGGTTATCGATACAACGATCAAGTTAAAGTGAAGGTAATTGTCTTTTTATCTAAGAAAACAAGTTCTACTTCTGCCAAAACAAGAATTTCGAATTTCAATAGAGAATACTTTAGTCGTGACCGTTTAAAGGTTGATCCGAAGATTTTTGGAAAGGACCAATCAGTAATACTCATTGATGATTTTGATGATGATATGAAGGCGGCTAATTATATTAGAGCCTTCAAAGCAACTAAAAAGCACCTTTTAGATATTCGTGAAGCTAAAGTTTTCATTATTACAAAAGAGAATCTTAGAACGCTTTTTGAGAGCATGAGCCTTAAGGAATACGAGGATTTTTATTTAGAATACTATTAATTTGAAGTTATGAAGAAGAAAGGAACAATGTCGTTTGAAAGTCCAGACAAATTGAATGTAATTGTTGAAGGATCGAAAGTGATTGGTGATATGATCACTGAATCTAATCTGCGTATTGATGGGGAAGTAGTTGGAAATGTTTCTGCCTCATCTAAAGTGGTAATTGGAGTATTTGGAAAGATCAAAGGAAATCTCGCATGCGGGTCTGCAGATATTGAAGGTAAGGTTGACGGAATCCTTAAAGTCGATGGATTGTTGTCATTGAGATCAACAGCAGCTATTACTGGAGAAATCACGACAGCGAAGTTAGAAGTTGAAGAAGGAGCTAAATTCTCTGGAAGCTGCGTAATGAATAATGGTAAAGCCGCAACGACCTCCGCGGAAACGTTAAAAGAAGACGCATTAGAAGGCAACTTGGTCTACTAAATGACCGACAAGAAAAAGTCAAGTGGATCGTCTAGATACATCCGTTTATCAGGGATTGGTGCTCAAATGGCGGCGACAATATTTTTAGGCGCAATCCTTGGCAGGTACTTGGATGATACATACCGCTCAGACAAAAAATGGTTTACAATTGGAATCACGCTTTTTGCAGTTGCCATTTCATTGTACAATGTTTTACGTCAAGTAAACAAACTCAACTCCAAGGATGATTAAAAAAGCCACAGGCTTTATACTGCTTTTAACTGCGTTGTTAGGGCTTGCGTTTGTGGTTCATACTTTACTTCAAAACGATTTAAAGATTGGCACTTTCGAAAATCATGTAATTATTAATTACTGCTTCAACTATATTCTAACGATAGGCTTTTTTATAACCTTACTCATTTTTGAAAAGAAAAAGTCAAATCAACTTGGGTTTGTGTTTTTAGCAGCCAGTACCATCAAGTTGATACTATTCCTATTTATCCTATATCCTAACATTAAGGAAGGCGCAGGACTTAGGAGTGTTGAGTTTACTTCTTTCTTTGTTCCCTATGGAATTAGTGTTGTCATCGAAATTCTCTATATGTTGCGCATTCTAAATTCTAAAGACGCACAGTGAATCTAAAAGTTAAGGTAATTATCTGCTTGAATTTGAGCACAATTCGCTTGATTTTTTTATTCACACAAGATATGGATCTATCGGTTTAAAAGTTTTACCCAAATTAGTTTCACCTATATTAATATTATACGTACTTTTGCCCCAAAAATTAGTGGTCAATAGATCGTGTGATATGCATAGATTATTTAAGTTTTTATTCGTTTTATTTTTAATCAGCCCAATGGCTGTGAATGCTAACCCCCATGAAGAGGAAGAGCATAATGATTCGGCCATAGAGCGTTCTGAAGAAGAACAAGCTGCATATGATAAAGCAAAAAATGGTGAATATGTAATACATCATACTAAAGATTCACATGATTTCGGGTTTGTAACAAACGAGTCAGAAAACAAACATTACGGATTTAGTTTGCCGGTTATCTTGTATGATGAAGGATTTCACTTCTTCTCATCTTCTAGTTTTGATCATGGCCACAAAGTTGCGAAGTCAGATGGAAAATATTTCAAGCTTAATTCACATGACGCAAAAATTTATAGGTGTGATGAGTACGGAGAGATTTATGAATCATTAAAGCCTTGGGATTTTTCAATAACAAAGAATGTTATTGTCACTTTCTTAATGTGTCTTCTTATGTTTTTATTGTTTAGAGGAATCGCAAAGTCATATAGAACTGGTTTGGCGCCAACAGGTGCTGCCAAATTCTTCGAGCCAATCGTTGTGTTTATTCGTGACGAAATTGCAGTCCCTAACATCGGAGAGAAGCAAAGTAAAAAATACATGGCTTACTTGTTAACTGTGTTCTTCTTCATCTGGTTTTTGAATTTAGCTGGAATGACTCCTCTAGGTATAAATGTTACAGGTAACCTTGCTTTAACAGCAGCTTTAGCTTTGATTACTTTTATAATTACGACATTTACAGGTAATAAAAATTACTGGATGCACATTTTCTGGATGCCTGGTGTTCCAGTTCCAATGAAGATCATCTTAATTCCGATTGAGTTAATTGGAATGGTAGTTAAGCCTTTCGCATTGATGATTCGTTTGTATGCGAACATGCTTGCTGGACATGTTGTTTTGGGAATGTTAATTGTTGCGGTTTATTCGTTTGAGAATTATTTCGCGTCAGGTGCATTTCTGGGATTAACGTTCTTCATGAACATAATTGAGTTGCTTGTAGCATTGTTGCAAGCATATATTTTCACGATGCTAACAGCTTTGTACTTCGGTGCAGCGTCAGCGACAGCTGAGCATCATTAATTAGTATTTAATAACCCTTAAATAAATAGAGACATGATGGATGTAAGTATGATTGGTGCTGGATTGATTGTAATTGGAGTTGGTATCGGTATCGGAAGAATCGGTGGATCTGCAATGGACGCAATCGCTCGTCAGCCAGAAGCTACAAACAAGATTCAAACAGCAATGCTTATTGCAGCGGCGCTTATTGAAGGAATTGGTTTCGCAGCGTTATTCGCAGCTTAATACAAATGTTTTTCTCAACGCCGCAACGATTGGTTGCGGCTGAGAGGATTTTAGAGTTAAGAAAATAAAAGAGAAATGAAATTATTAGAAGAATTTTCGATTGGGTTGTTCTTTTGGCAAGCAGTGTTGTTTTTAGCATTGTTGTTCTTGCTGAGAAAGTTTGCATGGAAACCTATTCTGAACGCTGTAAATGAGCGTGAAGAAAAAATTTCAGATTCATTAGTGCAAGCTGAGAAGGCTCAAGAAGAGTTGAAGCAAATGCAAGCGCAGAATGAAGACTTATTGAAGGACGCGCGTGCAGAAAGAGATGGATTAATCAAAGAAGCTAAAGAGACAGCAACTAAGATGATTTCTGATGCAAAAGATGCTGCTAAAGAAGAAGGAAGCAAAATGTTAGCTTCTGCTCAAGAATCAATCAATGCTGAGAAAGTTACTGCAATTATGGAGTTGAAAACTACCGTTGCTGCATTCTCAATTGAAATTGCTGAGAAAATTGTTCGCAGTGAGTTGTCATCAGAAGATAAGCAGAAAGCTTTAGCTGATAAAATGGCTGAAGACATTAACTTGAATTAAGCATCAGATGAAAAGTACTAAAGTAGCATCAAGATACGCGAAAGCATTACTGGAATTAGCCGTTGAACAAAACAAGGTTGATTCAGTACTTGGTGATATGCACTTTTTGCTTCAAACTAACATAGAAGAGAAGGATTTTAGAACGCTTATTGAAAGCCCGTTAATTAAGGCTGACAAGAAGGTTTCAATTTTTAAATTGATTTTCGAACAATTTGAAGACGTAACAATCTCTTTCGTTGAGTTGATCACTAAAAATGGTCGTGAAGCAATTTTGCCATATATCGCTGAAGAATTTGACGCGCAGGTGAAAGCTTATAAAGGAATTGTTCCTATGACATTAACGTCGGCACATCCTTTACATGAAGAAACAAAGCAAACAATATTGGACAAAATCCAAGGTTCAATTAAAGGAACATTGGAAGTAACAGAAGAAATAGACGCGTCTTTAATAGGAGGATTCGTGGTGAAAATGGGAGATATGCAAATCGATGCTTCTGTTTTGAACCAATTTAATAATTTAAAACAACGTCTAGCACGTTAATTTATAATTGCTCACCGAGCTAGTCGAAGTGAGCCAATTTAATATCTATACAAGATGGCAGATGTAAAACCAGCAGAAGTTTCTGCAATATTAAGAGAGCAATTATCAGGATTCCGTTCAGAAGCTGAGTTGCAAGAAGTGGGTACTGTACTTCAGATTGGAGATGGTATTGCTCGTATTTATGGACTTGGAGGAGTTCAATACGGTGAGTTAATTGAGTTCGATGGTGGACTTCAAGGAATCGCTTTGAACTTAGAGGAAGACAACGTTGGTGCTGTACTTCTTGGAAAATCTACTAAAGTAAAAGAGGGAGACACTGTTAAGCGTCTTGGTCGTATTGCTTCAGTTAAGGTTGGAGAAGGAATGGTTGGACGTGTAGTTGATACTCTTGGAAATCCAATTGATGGTAAAGGACCAATTGAAGGTGAATTGTACGAAATGCCAATTGAGCGTAAAGCTCCAGGTGTACTTTTCCGTCAACCGGTAAACGAGCCTCTTCAAACTGGAATTAAAGCAATTGATGCAATGATTCCTGTTGGTCGTGGACAACGTGAGCTTGTTATTGGTGACCGTCAAACTGGTAAAACAACAGTTTGTATTGATACAATTATTAACCAAAAAGAATTCCACGATAGAGGAGAAACAGTTTTCTGTATCTATGTTGCAATTGGTCAAAAAGGTTCAACTGTTGCTGGAATCGTGAAGAAATTAGAAGATGCTGGTGCAATGGCTTATACAGTTGTTGTTGCGGCAAACGCTTCTGATTCTGCTCCAATTCAATTCTACGCGCCAATGACTGGTGCAGCGATTGGTGAGTTCTTTAGAGATACTGGTCGTCCGGCACTAATCGTCTTTGATGATTTGTCTAAGCAAGCAGTAGCATACCGTGAGGTGTCACTTCTTCTTCGTCGCCCTCCAGGACGTGAGGCATATCCAGGAGATGTATTCTACCTCCACTCAAGATTATTAGAGCGTTCTGCAAAAATTATCGCTGATGATGAGATTGCAAAACAAATGAATGATTGCCCAGAATCAATTAAACATTTGGTTAAAGGTGGTGGTTCGTTAACAGCTCTTCCAATTATTGAAACTCAAGCAGGTGATGTTTCTGCATATATTCCTACAAACGTAATTTCAATTACTGACGGCCAAATCTTCTTAGAAGGTGACTTGTTTAACGCAGGTATTCGTCCAGCGATTAACGTAGGTATTTCAGTATCACGTGTAGGTGGAAACGCACAGATTAAGTCAATGAAGAAAGTTGCGGGTACGTTGAAGCTTGATCAAGCACAATACCGTGAGCTAGAAGCATTCGCTAAGTTTGGATCCGATTTGGATGCATCAACAAAATCTGTACTTGATAAAGGTTCAAGAAACGTTGAGATCTTAAAGCAAATGGAAGGTGATCCTTACCCGGTAGAGAAGCAAGTTGCTATTATCTATGTTGGTTCCAAAGGATTAATTCAAAGCGTTCCTGTTGAAAAAGTTAAAGAATTCGAAAATGAATATTTGGATTACTTAGACGCGAAACATAGAGATACATTGGATGCACTTAAAGCAGGGAAATACACTTCAGCAGAAACGGATGTGTTAGAAACTGTTGCAAAAGAGCTTTCAGCGAAATACTAGAGAATTATGAATTAGGAGTTATTTATTCCACATTCATCATTTATAATTAAATAAGATGGCAAATCTTAAAGAAATAAAAAACAGAATTACCTCAATTTCATCTACGATGCAGATTACTTCTGCGATGAAAATGGTTTCTGCTTCAAAATTGAAGCGAGCGCAAGATGCTATTACGCAAATGCGCCCTTATGCTGAGAAATTGCAAGAAATTTTGGGGAATCTTAGTGCTACATTGGATCTTTCTGAGAATGCTTTTGCAGACCAAAGAGAAGTTAAAAATGTAATTATTGTTGGTGTAACTTCGAATAGAGGTTTATGTGGTGGTTTCAACAATAATATCATCAAGAAAGCAAATATGCTTATCGCTGGTGAATATGCTGATTGTAACATTAAGTTAATTGCTGTTGGTAAGAAGGTGAACGATTCTTTCAAGAAATCAGCGAACTTTACGCGCCCTGATGGTATTGGAGAAGCAGAAGAAATGTTCAATGATTTAACGTTCGAACGTAGTTCTGTTTTAGCTCAGTATTTAATGGATGAATTTCAAGCTGGACACGTAGATAAAGTTGTTATCGTTTATAACAAGTTTAAAAACGCAGCGGTTCAAGAAGTTATGGATGAACAATTCTTACCAATTATTCCAACGGTAGCGGAAGCGGGCTCTTCAACAGGTGATTACTTGTTTGAACCTTCTAAAGTTGAAATCGTTGAGGATTTATTGCCGAAATCATTGAAAATTCAATTGTTCAAAGCGTTATTGGATTCATACGCATCTGAGCATGGAGCTAGAATGACAGCAATGCACAAGGCAACTGACAACGCAGGTGAAATGAAGCGTGATTTAACACTTCAATACAACAAAGCACGTCAAGCTGCAATTACAAATGAGATTCTTGAAATCGTTGGTGGTGCAGAAGCACTTAACGGTTAGTAGAAATATACTTTTATTGAAAGGTCTCTTGATTGATTCGGGAGGCCTTTTTTTGTGGTTAATTTTCTAGTAGTAAACCAATGATGTGCTTTTTATAAATACACTATTGTGGATTTATATATCTTTACCTTCACCAATTCAATCATGGAAACACATGGCTTATTTCTCGCTCTGCTGCCCCTAGTTGCATTTTTATATGCTGCGGTAGGTCATGGCGGTG
>CAJVYC010000028.1 GCA_913009205.1 uncultured Fluviicola sp.
AAGATCCTGAGACGATTATTAAAATAAACCCTTACTATTTTGCGTATTGATAAATCTGTTTGGTGATGGATCGAATGCGTCTATTATTCCAAACGAACAAGTTAAAGCAAGAATTAATCAAGAGGTGAATGTATTTAACGAACAATACGGTCATTGGGAGTAAATCAAATGTGTTGAGCTTCTAGAAAACAAACTTTCAGTTGAAGGTGGAGAATTAACACCAACATTAAAATTGAAAAGAAAAATGATTATGGATATTCATGCAAACAAAGTGAACCGCATTTACCCTTCTTAATCAATAATTATTTCGGGTTGTTTGGGAAGGTCGTTTGATTTTACAAGCGTGATCTTTACAACTCCATGATGAAAGCGAGGATAAACTGTTCCTTCAGTAAACTTCATCTTCATAACATAGTTACGAATTTGTAATTTCGCTGAGGTTCTAGTCAAGTTAGTTTCCAGAATTTGAGCGCTTGTTACCTTTCCTTTGCGGTCAATCGCCAATTCATACTTCGCCCAACCATCAATAGTTCCAGCCAAAACAAAAGGCATTTCTGAAATAACTACTCGGCCTTCATTTTTCGCTTCACCACTAATCATTTGAGAAAAGGAGTTGGATGAAATTAGAATTAGACACGCTATTAGTACAGATCGCATAGTTGTTTTTTTTTTAAAGATATTAATTTTGAGAACACACCATGCTTTATGGTCAGTCACTTTGTTCCTTTTTGGAGCGGCCGCGCCTTTTGGATTATTCACAGTTTCAATAAAATGAGAACCAATCCAAAAGCCAAAAGGGCAATCCAAGAACGAAGTGATCCAAAAGGTGCAACCCTCTAAAAGCGCAGCGACCAATCCACCTAAGCTATCCTTCCCCAATTTGGTCTCGACTTCAACATTTGCGTCAATTTTGATCGAATCCCTTTGTGTTCTTTCATCTCAATCGCTGGGTCTTTTATAAGTATGGATTTTGCCACTTCCCGCGCAAGCCCAACAATCTGACTGTCTGTTGAAAGGTTCGCGATTTTCAGATCAAGGATTCCGCTTTGCTGTGTACCTAATAAATCACCTGGACCTCTTAATTGAAGATCAACCTCGGCAATTTCAAAGCCATCATTGGTTTTTACCATTGTTTTCATCCGCTTCAAACTGTCTTTCGAAATCTCATCTCCAGTCATTAAGATGCAATAGGATTGCTCCGCACCACGTCCTACTCGGCCTCTTAACTGATGCAATTGGGACAAACCAAAGCGTTCTGCACTTTCAATAATCATCACCGAAGCGTTGGGTACATTCACCCCAACTTCAATAACTGTTGTGGCTACCATAATTTGCGTTTCTCCTTTGATAAAGCGGTTCATTTCAAATTCCTTGTCCGCTGGTTTCATCTGTCCATGAACAATACTGACATGGAAATCTGGCATTGGAAATGTTCTTTTAATTGCTTCGAATCCATCCATTAAATTATTGAAATCTAAAGTCTTGGATTCGTTTATTAGCGGATAAACGATATAAACCTGTCTTCCTTTAGCAATTTCTTCTTTCATAAACCCAAAGACTCTCAATCGATAATTGTCATAGCGATGTAGCGTTGTGATTGGCTTACGACCGGGTGGCAATTCATCAATCACGGAAACATCTAAATCCCCATAAAAAGTCATGGCCAATGTTCTTGGAATCGGAGTTGCAGTCATGATTAAAACATGCGGTGGTAAATCATTCTTCTTCCACATTCTCGCCCGCTGCGCAACGCCAAATCGATGTTGCTCATCAATTACTACAATTCCTAAATTCTTGAATTGAACCACATCCTCAAGTAAAGCGTGGGTGCCAATTAAGATATCTATTTCACCGGATTGCAGTTTTTCATGCAATACGATTCGATCTTTCTTTTTTGTTGAGCCGGTTAACAAAGCAACTTTGATATCCAATTTCTCCATCATCTCAGAGATGGATTCATTGTGCTGAATCGCGAGAATTTCTGTCGGTGCCATTAACGCTGCTTGAAATCCATTTCCTATCCCCAACAGCATTGTGAGCAGCGCTACAAGTGTCTTTCCACTTCCAACATCGCCTTGCAGCAATCTGTTCATGTGGTGTCCTGTATTCAAATCCTGGCGAATTTCTTTGAGCACTTTTTTCTGCGCTCCCGTCAATTCAAACGGAATGTGATTCTTGTAGAAATCGTTAAAAACATCGCCAACCTCGGCCATTCTTACTCCTTTGGATTTTTGGATTGTGATCTTCTTTCGAACCAAGAGTTCCATTTGCAAAAAAAACAATTCCTCAAATTTTAATCGAAGTCTTGCCTCTTGCGCATCCTGTTCTGTTTTTGGTCGATGCACTTTCAAAATGGCTTGCTCTCTGCCAATCAATCTATTCCCTTGAATAACACTTTCTGGAAGAAGTTCCTCAATTTGACCATGAATTTGATCCAGTAGAACACCTGTGAGTTTCTCAATCCCCTTGGTATCCATTCCATTTATAGAAAGCAACTCTGTACTCGAATAAACAGGTTGAAATTTATCTCCCGTTATTTTTACAGACGACATCTCAGGATGGGGAATGTTCCATTTTCCTCCAAATTGTTTCGGACGTCCATAAACGATAATCTCTTCGTTGATCTTAATCGACTTTTTAATCCAGCCTGCGCCTTTGAACCAAACAAGATTAATCATTCCCGATTCATCTTGAAATTGAGCCGTAAGCCGCTTGCCCCTGCCAGAACCGACATCCATCATACCAACTATCTTGCCTTTCAATTGCGCAGGGCCGTTCAAACCGATTAAGTCTGAAACCTTATGAAATTGAGATCTATCGATGTAGCGGAACGGGAAATAAGTGAGTAAATCATTGAATGTAAAAATGCGCAACTCCTTCTTTAAGAGATCCGCTTTTTTAGGGCCGACACCTTTGAGAAATTCGATTGGAGTAATGAGCAGATTGTTCATAAAGTAAAGCTAATAATTCTTTTGTAGCGCGCAGATTAGACACAAAAAAAATCCCTCAGTTCAATTTTGAAAAGAGGGATTTAGATATTTAGATTTGAATTAATGCTCTAGTCTATTTTTACTTTCAAACCATCCGCGTGACGTTTGTAAAAATTATCAATCCCTCCCTTTAAGAACTTCTTGTAAGAAGCGATATTCGGTGTATAACCAATTGCTGAGGTTAAATCCTTTCCATCGTGATCTTGAATTATATATAAAGGTTGCGAAATCTGCCCATAAGTTTCAATTTGATACGCTGACCACTTATTACCGATTGTCTTAATTTTCCCTTTTGTAATATCGGAATAAACCCATTCCGATTTCGGCAATAATTCTTTATCATCACAATAAAGAGAAACAATTACCAGCTGATCTTTCAACAATGGTTTAATCTCTTCATTACCCCAAACAGTATTTTCAGTTTTACGACAATTTGCACATGAATGGCCTGTAAAATCAACTAGGATAGGTTTATTCGCTTTTTGTGCATATTCTCTTCCGATATCTAAATCATGGAATACTAGAATTGAACCATCAGCTACTTTATGCATTTCAGATCTGTACTCAAGGAAGAGTTCGTCTGTTGGCTCTGGTAATGGACCGTGAACAAATTCGAACCCGTCTTCAGAGTGTGTTCTAGGGGGTGCTATTCCATCAATTGCTGACAAAGGGGCTCCCCACATTCCCGGAATCAAATAAATGGTAAATACCAACGCTGAAAAACCAAACATAAATCGAGTCACAGATAATTTTTGAACTGGTGAATCATGTGAGAATTGTATTTTCCCGAAGAGATACAATGTCATCACACCAAATACAGCAACCCAAATTGCAACAAATACTTCTCTTGTAAGAATATCCCAGTGGTAGGCCAAATCCACCATACTGAAAAATTTCATTGCCAATGCAATTTCTAAAAGTCCAAGCACAACTTTAACTGAATTCAACCAACCACCAGACTGCGGCATAGAATTCATCCACCCTGGGAAGATTGCAAACAGCATAAACGGCAACGACAGCGCTATAGAGAAACCAAGCATTATTGCAGCAGGCCCCATCATGTTTCCAGAACTAATAGCCTGTACCAATGACGATCCAATAATTGGACCTGTACAAGAGAAAGATACAAGAGCCAATGTGAATGCCATGAAGAAGATACCTACAATACCTCCCTTATCCGCTTTACTATCTGAAGCATTCACCCATTTTGCAGGCATTCTAATTTCAAACGCTCCTAAAAATGAGAAGGCGAAAATCATGAAAATTGCAAAGAATCCAATATTCATATAAACGTTGGTAGCTAGATCATAAACAGTAAGAGAACTTCCAGACGCTACTGTAATCAATAACCCTAAGGCCACATAAATCAGTACAATAAAAAAACCATAGAGTAATGCGTTTGAGATTCCTTTGGCTTTAGTTTGTGATTGTTTTGTAAAAAATGAAACGGTCATTGGAATCATTGGAAAAACACAAGGTGTAAGCAGTGCAACGAATCCCCATAGAAAACCTTCAAAGAAGATACTCCAAAGACTTCTTTTCTCGAGACCACTTCCGCTGTTATCTACCGTATGGTCATTTGAGCCACCATTAACAACATCTAATTCCTCCTCATCTTTTGACCACTCTGGCGAATCAACTTTATGTTTTTTTGATAAGGCAACAATTTGTGTCTTTACTTCCTCACTTGATTTAGCCTCTTCAAAATCTGATTCAATCAGACCAAGAGCATCTGTAAAATCTTTTTTAGTTTCAACTAAATTCAATAGTTCTGTTACAGCCCCATTGTCTTTATCTTCACCGGCGATTAATCCCCCAATAAAGAAGAACATTGAAAATATTAATGATACGATTAATTTATTATTCATAGCTGCCACCAAGTTTTAAGTACTCTTTGTAAAATTTAATGCTGTTCCCTTCTGGAACTTGAACCCAAGAGTTATTGTACTTAACAAAAGAATTTCCATCCTTATCTGTTGCATCATCTCCTTTAATAGTAAGCTTACTTTCTAAATCATCATTTGAAGCAGGCTTAAACCCTTTTAATTTTACCGTTCCTTCTTGTGCTGGTGGAAATAAACACCCATTCTCATCACAAACTTGAAATTCATATTCAAATGAAACATCAAAAGCATCTTCAGTTAAGATTTCAATCCTTTGTTTAAAGGTAGCAGTACCCTCAAAAATTAAGGATGTTCCTAAAACGTCTTCATGAACGTGCGCTTTCTTTCCGTCTTTTGCTTTCCCTACTAATCTGTAGTTCTTATTTTTAGTGAAGGTGATTTTCGTTGGATACCCTGTTCCATCTGCTGTCATTGGATCATGAACCATTGAGTAAACGTGCCAATGCTCAAGCAATTTTGCTGTTAAAACAATATCTGCATGACTTTCATCGATCTTTACAACCTTATATAACCATTCAACTTTCTCTCCCCAGTTTCCCGCTGGCTGAGCATAGCTTTCATTTGAAACTAAATTCGCGAACATCATTAGACTAAAAAGCCAAACGTATTTTCTCATATTACTCTTTAATTGGTATTGAAAATTCTAAATCAACGGGCGGCATACACATTTCGTCGTTACAAACCATATATGTCACAACTCCCTCAATTGAGGTTGCGTTCGTGTTTTCTACTTTCTGAACGAAACTAACTTTATCCTTGAAGAAACTCATGTCTCCTTCAAAGTTTTCATCATATTCTTTGATTGATTGCGGTTCTACGGTACCTCCGACAAGCTTGTAACTGTCATTCGTTACATACTCAAATTTAGTTGGAATCGGTCCGAATTCATTGTCGAGGAATTGACTGTACAAATGCCATCCCTCCTCGATATCAGCGTCAATACTTATCGCGCTCAAATCTTGGTCAAAAGAAAAAATCCATGTGATTTTCTCTTGCCCAAAAGACACAGCCGACAGAAAAATAGAAATGATTAATACGATTCCTTTCATAGAGAATCAAATCTACGAAATAGGAATTGAATATCAGAGAAGTTAAATAAAATAACCTTGTATTCCCAAAACGCTATTTTGAAAATAATCTTTTATTTAACGGGAATAAATCCGAGAAACTATTTTATTTCTACAATTCTATTTATGGATAACCAAACACCGCCTTTTAAACAAATGAATTTAGCTCCATAGGCCCAAATTGTTCTGTTGACGCATTTTAGCCCTTCATCATCTTCAAAGTAAATAGTTACTTTACCTCTATATACATTCCCTAATCGAGTCGCATCCTTTATCTGCTTCATTAGCCTTGGATGCTGTTGAATTGTTTTATGCATGTGAAAAGGAAGAGTCGAAATAATTTCCTTTTTAATCTCCCTTGGTTTTAAAGTCGCTTGCATAACTTTGAGTTTGGTTCATTCCGAGATATAAATGCTAAACTTGTTTAGCAAGCAGTTTCATCAAAATAAAGAGGGTATTGAATATTTGGTTAATTCTATCGAGCAAATGGCACTCTAGCCGCAGCGGTAACGGTTTGGTCTGCGAACAAGCCTTTCTCATACATAAACTTCCCTGTGATGGCAATCATTGCTGCATTATCCGTACAATATTCAAATCGAGGGATGTAAACATTCCACCCCTTATTCGCTCCTGTTTCTTGCAACGCTTTTCGAAGACCGCTGTTCGCCGAAACACCGCCAGCAATAGCCACTTCTTTAATTCCCAAATCCTTAGTAACTGTCTTTAACTGACGAATTAATATGTCTACGATCGTAAATTGAATCGAAGCACACAAATCATTCAAATTCTCTTTAATAAAATTTGGGTTGGCCTTAACTTCCTTTTGTAAGAAGTATAGGATTCCTGTTTTTAAACCGCTAAAACTGAAATCATACCCACCGACCTTTGGTCTTGTGAACTTGAATTTCAAAGGATCTCCATCTTTAGCATGTTTGTCAACTGATGGTCCACCGGGATATTCAAAGCCAAGCATTTTAGCTGCTTTATCGAAAGCTTCACCAGCAGCGTCGTCTTTTGTTGCCCCAATAATCTCCATATCCAAATGACTCTTAACTAAAACCACTTGTGTATGCCCGCCAGAAACCGTCAAGCAAATAAATGGGAATTTTGGCTTCTTCTTTTTAATAGGACCATCCGTTAATACCCAATCAGAACATTTCATTTCTTCTTCATCATCATCAATGAAATGAGCCAAAACATGACCGTACATGTGATTGACATCAATGAGTGGAATGTTTAATGCTAAAGACAAGGACTTTGCAAAGGAAGTTCCCACCACAAGCGACCCTAAAAGACCGGGACCTTTCGTAAATGCAACCGCATCAATATCAGACAATTGAACCCCTGCCTTTTCAATCGCAGCATCAACTACTGGTAAAATATTCTGTAAATGCGCTCTAGATGCTAACTCTGGAACGACTCCTCCGTACAATCGATGAATATCTTGCCCAGCAATTAAATTGGATAAAATGGATTCATTTTTGAGGATAGCGGCAGAAGTATCGTCACAAGACGATTCAATAGCGAGTATAATGTGCTCTTTTTGACTCACAATGTTTAAATTTGTGTAAGGATGACAAAATTAATTAAAATATTAGGACGTACGCTCGGATCTTTGATCGAGTGGTCTCTAATATTGATAATAGTTTTGGCCTTTATAATCCGTTCTTCACCTGTTCAAACGTACTTCGCTAAAAAAGCGACGGACTATCTTTCAAAAGAACTGAACGCAGAAGTGAAGATTGACAAAGTTGCCATTGTCTTTTTAGACCGTGTGGCTTTAGATGGTGTGCTGATCCGAGATCAATCGGGAGACACACTGCTGTATACAGAACGTATTATTGTAAATCTTGACGATATCAATATTAGAAAAAAGAAATTTACAATTGCTTCTGTAGATGTTGATAACGCCTTTATTCAGATCCAAAGAAGCAAAGCTAATGTCTTTAATCACTCATTTATAAAAGAATATTTCGCGAAGGACACAAAGAAAAAAAACAAAATTAAATTCGCCATTAACGAGGCTGTTTTCACAAATACACGATTTCGATACGATGATCATCGAAAAGAAGCAAGAAATTCAGGAATGGATTACTTCCACCTCGATGCTTCTGATGTGAATGGAAAATTTAGCAACCTTATAATTAAAAATGATGTAATCTATGCGAACGTTGATGAGATTAGCATGAAAGAGAAAAGCGGATTTAAGCTTAACAACTTAAGCACAAAGGCCGAAATCTCTCCTCGAGGTGTTCTTCTCGCAAATTTGGAAATCAAAACGGATGATTCTTATATAAAATCATCGAAACTGAACATGTATTCTAAAAGCTACAATTGCTTCAAGTATTTTGTTGACAGTATTTCGTTTGACGGAAAAATAACGAAGAGTGATGTGTCACTGAAAGATGTTGCCTATTTCGCCTATGTCTTGGAAGGAATGGACGATCAAGTGAAGTTAAAAACAGAAATCCACAAAAAAGTAGTCAATTTAGAATTAAGGAATCTTGACTTACAATACAGAAAGCAATCTCGGATTAAGGGAACAATCCGGCTTGATGATTACCGTGAATTTGACAAGGGCCTGTTATCTGAGAAATTGGATTACGCTTATATCGACCTTGAAGAATTATCCCTTTTGAAACTTCCTGTATCTTCTTCAACTCGGTATATTGAAGTATCGCCTCAAGTGAAACGTTTAAAGTTCTTTCGAGCACGTGAGATAAGACTGGATGGCAAATACACAGAATTTGTACTGCAATCTAAATCAATAGAAACTGCTTTGGGCGGCGCAGAACTTGACCATGGAGTTCGCTTCATTGCCAATAAGAAGAATGGCTCTTATGAATTCAAGCGATCAGAATCGAGTGACTACGATGTAAAAGTGAACAATTTTAATCTTGGGAAATACCTGGGTGATAACAATGTCGGAATCGTTGATGGCAATTTCTTCTTGACGGGAGAGGCCTATTCCCCTTCCAGAATTATTTTTAGGGAAATCCTAGGTGACGTTGATCGATTCGATTATTTGGGCTATCCGTATTCGAATATTAAAATCAATCAAGGATCTTATGTAAATCAAGTGTTTACTGGTAAAATTGAAGTCAAGGACAAATTCTTGGACCTTACTTATGATGGTTTCATTGACTTCAAGGGCGACCAGTACATGCATTTCACCATTGATGCTAATAAGGCGCTGTTGGACAATTTAAATTTGACAACAAGAAATTCTGAGCTCCAAACGAAATGTATTGTTGACATTCGAGGGAAAGAACTTGACACTTACGTTGGATCGGTTCGACTAGAACATTTTAACTATTTATCTGAAGTTGACAATTTAGATGAGAATGCCACGTCACTTTCCAAAAAAGAAGAGAGCATTGAATTTGAAGAATTGGATTTAACGATGACCAGATCCAAAGAAAGGGACACTTTTATGATTGCCAGCTCAATTGGAGACGCATTCATTGTGGGCAAGTTTGATCTTCACCACCTGAATGTTGATTTAAATTATCAGATGAGTAGAGTCTTTCCAGCGCTTTACAAAGAAGAATTGGCAAGGTCAACCAGACACACAGATAAAGAGTATGACGACTTCGAATTTGAAGTTAAAATTAGCGAAGTCAATAAGTTCTTGACAATTTTCTATCCCGTAATTGAGATCGCCGACAACACGAAGATCAGTGGAAAATTTAATTCGAAGAATTGGGATTTCCAAATAAAACTAAAATCCGATTATTTAATCTATAACGATATAAGATTCAACAAACTGGTTCTAAATCACATTTTGGACTCAACAAGTATCGCAGCCACCTATAGCATTGAAAACTTTATTTACGCATCAAACGACACTGTCACATTCAACAATATTGAATTTAAAACGACCGGTGGAAACAGTCAGTTGGAGCATCGTCTTAGCTGGGGTCAGGAATTAAGCACCTCCTTAAATGACAATTCACTAATCGAATGGGAAACGGACATTTATGATTCGGAAAACTATAGAATGATCGTCTACCCATCTCACTTCTTCATACAGGATTTAAAGTGGGACATTGCACATGAATCTTCGATTCGAATTCATGGCGACACAATAAAGGTAAATGATTTCGAATTGAGTCGAAACGAACAAAACATTGCAATCAACGGAATAATAACGGATCAAGACCGCGATCAATTGAACTTTTCAATAAAGGACTTAGATCTTAGTGAAATATCAAGTTTTATAACCTCAGATTACCCAATGACCGGTGTGATTAATAGCAATGGGTATATTACCAATCCATTCCATAATCTGGATTTTAAATCAAGTGGAAACCTATTGAACTTTAACGTTAAAGATTGGCTCATAGGGGACATCAACATCAAGGCGAATTGGGACAAGAAAAAGCAGAGCATTAAGGCTTCTGGCGATCTAAAATACTTGGGTGAAAAGCGATTTGGCTTTGTAGGAAATTACTTCCTGTATAAAAAGGTAAAGAATCTGGATTTCGATCTAAATTTTGATTACACCGATATACAATTCACAAACGCCTTTTTAGATCCAGATGTCGTTTCTGAAATCAGAGGTTTATTGGATGGGGAAATTAAATTAACGGGAACTCCTGAAGAACCACTTCTCGATGGAGATATCAAACTCTTAGGTGGTAGTGCCTTTTTAGACATTCTCGGTGTTCACCTAGGCATTGAAGGCTCAATTCAGATTGATGAATATGGATTTTATATGAACGGTATTCCAGTTTTCGATGAAGATGGAAATTCAGGAAATTTAATTGGAGCCATGTTCCACAAAAACTTTAAAGATTTCAACTTTGACTTACAATTCGATCTTGAATCGGAAAAAACCGCTGACGGGTCTTTAGCACTGGGTGAATCGAACAAATTCCTAGTCATGGACTTACCTTACAGTCAGGACGGCTTGTATTACGGAAAAGGATACGTGACTGGAATCGCCAATATTTTTGGATATACAGACAACCTTGAAATTACGGTTGACTTCAAGACAGCAAAAGGAACGAACGTCAATATACCGATGTACGGTGTAGGTGAAATTGAAGAAGAAACATTTATAACCTTCATTGACAAACGCTCTCAGATAGACTCTAATGTAACCATTCCTAAATTTGATTTATCTGGCGTTAATATTGACCTCAACTTTGATGTTACCGAAGATGCAGACATCAACATTATTTTTAATGAAGAATTAGGCGACGTTATCAATGCAAAAGGAACAGGTGATATTTCTATTAAACTGGATGATGTTGGGGATGTGAAAATGGAAGGCGTTTACACCGTGAGTAATGGAAAATACAACTTCGCGATAGAACCAATCAGTGCAAGTAGGATTGCTCTTAAACAAAAATTCATCATTGAACCTGGAGGAAGCATCAGTTGGGCTGGAAACCCGTACAACGCCGAATTGAACCTTAGAACCTACTACACGCTGAACGCGAACCTATCGCAAATTAGCAATGGTGATATTGCCGCGGGGAAAGGGGCACATCAGCGGATTCTCTCGTATCTTGATTTGTCAGGCACCATGTCGAACCCTTCAATTGGATTTGACATTAAAGCACCCGACGCGGACGAAATTGGACGAACACTTATCAATAGAATCACAAGCGATCCGGATGAATTGAACAGACAGTTCTTCTTCTTAATGCTTACCCGTCGCTTCCAACCCATTGATGACGGTAATTCGAGTGGTAACGGAAGTGCAGCCCTTGATTTAATCGCAAATCAAATTAATATCTTACTTGCTTCCGTTTCTAGTGAGTACAACCTCAACTTGGATTTTGATCAGGATCAAATTACAGGAGACAACAAATTCGAATTCGGGGTTTCTAAAGGGTTTTTGGACGACAGACTAATTCTTTCTGGAAGCTTCGGAGTTGAAAATTATGGGGATAATACGGGTGTTGTTGACGACAATGGTGAGCAAATCAGTCAAGAACTTATTGGAGATGTGAGATTAGAATACCTTCTGAATGAAAGCGGAACTTTTAGAGTAAATATCTTTAACGAATCGACAGATAAGACCATTATTACCGAGGGAGATCTTGGTAATTTTACACAAGGTGCAGGGCTAAATTACCGAGAAGACTTCAACTCTTTTGAGGATTTCAAAATGATTCAGTATGTCTTCGATCTTTTCAGAAAGAAGAGTAAGAAAAAGTATTTGGACCGAAGAAAACAACAACGTCCTATTCCAGAGAAAGTTGGAACAAAAGAAGAGGCTGAGCCCACCCCTATTGAAGAGGACGTCTAATCAGCTCTTTGCAATTCAATAAAATTGATAACTTCGCAAGGTAAATAACACATTGAATTTTTCAATTAATTGAAGTCTATGAAAAAGGTCTTAATTGCAAACCGAGGAGAAATAGCAAGACGAATTATCCGTACGCTAAAAAAGATGAATATCGCGAGTGTCGCTATCTACTCTGACGCCGACAGAAACGCTCCGCATGTGCTTGAATCAGACGAAGCTGTTTATGTTGGAGAAAGTCCCTCTTCTGAAAGCTATTTGAAACAAGATGTGATCCTGAACTTTTGCAAAGAACTGAACGTTGATGGAATTCATCCCGGTTATGGTTTTCTTTCAGAGAATTCAGAGTTTGCAAAAAAGGTGACAGATGCTGGAATGACATTCATCGGCCCATCCCCATTAGCGATGGAAGTAATGGGAGATAAATTATCTGCTAAACAAGCGGTTAAAGATTTCGGTGTTCCGTTGGTTCCGGGAATCGACAAAGCAATTGACAATTTAGAAGAAGCGACAGAAGTTGCGAATAAAATCGGATACCCCGTATTGATTAAAGCCACTGCTGGTGGTGGCGGAAAAGGAATGCGATTGGTAGAAGATCCGAAAATGTTAGCAGAACAAATGAAGCTGGCTCAAAATGAAGCCCGCTCTTCGTTTGGAAATGATGCCTGTTTCATCGAGAAGTTCGTTACAAAACCACGCCATATAGAAATTCAAGTTTTCGCAGACAAAGCTGGGAACGCAGTTTATTTGTTCGAAAGAGAATGCTCAATTCAACGGCGCCATCAAAAAGTTATTGAAGAAGCTCCTTCTGCCCTCTTGACTCCAGCGTTGAGAAAAGAAATGGGTGAAGCTGCAATCAATGTTTGTAAAGCTTGCAATTACGAAGGTGCAGGAACAGTAGAGTTTCTGGTAGATGGAGACATGAAATTCTACTTCCTTGAAATGAACACAAGATTGCAAGTTGAACATCCTGTTACTGAAGAAATTACAGGACTTGATTTGGTTGAATGGCAAATTCGTGTTGCTCGTGGAGAAGACCTTCCGAAAAAACAAGACGAATTGAAAATCAATGGACACGCAATTGAAGTTCGTGTATACGCGGAAGATACTTTAAACGGATTTACCCCTGACATTGGTAACCTTGAACGCTATAGAGTTCCGTCAGGAGAAAGTGTTCGTGTTGACGACGGATTTGTAGAGGGTATGGACATTCCAATCTATTACGACCCAATGATTGCAAAACTTGTTGTTTGGGGAAAGGACAGAAATACCGCGATCAAAAGAACGTTGAAGGCAATTGATGAGTATCAAATTTCAGGTTTAAAAACAACATTGGATTTCGGTAAATACGTATTGAAACATGACGCTTTCGTTAGCGGTGATTTCGACACCAATTTTGTACGTCACTACTTCCAAGACCCAAGAGCAATGTACGAAGCGATGAGAGAAGAGGAAGAAGCTCTTATGCATGGAATAAATCAAATTTGGGATTCTATGAAAGAAAGAGATTGCAAAGAATTTGCTTCAAGAGAGATTACAAGCAGCTGGAAGATAGCACGCTCGTAAATAAAACCTATGATAGACTTCATACAATAACTAAATACAATCAACTGTAAACCAAATTACTACTCTTTATTTTCTGTAGTTAACAATTTATTGTCTTCCCGATAAATGCGAAGCAGACATTTTTGGAGTTGCGTCCCGCCAAATTCTTAACGTGGAAAACTTTTCTTAAATAAGGCTGGATACAGCCAAAATATTTTCAGAATTCTGTTAATTTTACGACTCAAAATCAGATAGAATGAACTTACACGAGTATCAAGGAAAATCGATATTAAACAGCTTTGGTGTTGCTATCCAACGAGGGAAAGTAGTAGACAAGATTGAGGACGCTGTTGCTGCGGCAAAAGAGCTTTCGGCTGAAACTGGAACTGAATGGTATGTCGTTAAGGCTCAAATTCATGCAGGTGGTCGTGGTAAAGGAACTGTTGAAGAGACAGGATCTCACGGTGTTGTTCTTGCAAAAGGAATTGACAAAGTTGAAGATACGGTTAAAGGTATCTTGGGAGGTCACCTAGAGACAGCTCAAACGAACGGTGTTGGTAAACTTGTCGGTAAAGTCTTAATTTGTGAAGACGTTTACTACCCAGGCGCAAGCGAACCTGAAGAGTACTACATGTCTGTTCTCCTAGATAGAGAAAGAGGTCGTAATGTTATTATTTATTCTACTGAAGGTGGAATGGATATTGAAACTGTTGCTGAAGAAACTCCACATTTAATCCACAAAGAAGAAGTTGATCCTCGAGTTGGTCTTCAAGGATTCCAATTGAGAAAGATTGCTTTTAACTTAGGATTGTCGGGAGCTGGATTCAAAGGAATGACAAAATTCATCAAGTCGCTTTACTCTGCTTATGAAGGATGCGATGCTGCAATGTTCGAAATCAACCCCGTATTGAAAACTTCAGATGATAAAATTATCGCTGTTGATGCCAAGGTAACTTTGGACGGAAGTGGATTGTTTAGACATCCTGATTATGCAGCAATGCGTGATAAGACGGAAGAAGATCCAACAGAAGTTGAAGCTGATGAAGCGGGATTGAACTTCGTTAAACTTGATGGAAACGTAGGGTGTATGGTTAACGGAGCTGGACTTGCAATGGCAACAATGGATATTATTAAGTTGTCAGGAGGTAATCCTGCAAACTTCCTTGACGTGGGTGGAACTGCAGATGCTGAGCGTGTTGAGAAAGCATTCGCTATCATTCTTAAAGATCCAAATGTAAAAGCAATTTTGATTAATATTTTTGGTGGTATCGTAAGATGTGACCGCGTTGCTCAAGGAGTTGTTGATGCTTACAAGAACTTCGGACAATTCCCAGTTCCATTGATCGTAAGACTTCAAGGAACAAATGCTGCAGAGGCGAAGAAATTGATTGATGATTCAGGTTTGGATGTTCAATCGGTCGTATTACTTCAAGAAGCTGCTGATAAAGTAAAAGAAGTATTGGCTTAAGATTGAAGTCGTTAATATATTGAAACGCTCTTAGATTTATTCTAAGGGCGTTTTTTTTTTATGCTGTTTTTTGTTTTTAACTACTGAAGAAAAAGCACTGCTTTTGAAGACAAGTGTTAATGGAAGTAGTAATTAAATTTGACACCACCGGAGGCAGCTGCGAAGCGAATCAAAAAAATATCTAAAAGCGCAGCGATCTAAAGGTAAGTTTACGAACGCTCTAAAATTTCATCATAAATCAACTTAGGATCAACAGTCGTTTTTTCTACATCAAAATCAAACCAATCTTGAATTGGAGTATCGAAGTTGATATTGTTCAGGTAACTATCCAACGCCGTGTTTAAGCCAGTCGTGAAATCATCATGGCTTGCACCAGTAGGATCGATGTGGATTAGGTCGTTTTCTGCGAATCCATGAAATTCAGGCCCCGTAATTTCGATTCCAAAACTCTCGGGATCTTTTCCAATTGGACTGTGAGTGGTTGCCGTGAATAAATGCCAAAAAGCAGATTGAATGCATTTATTTTCGAAAAGTTGCCGAACAACTTCCAAGGAATCTATCGTTTCTTGAGACGTTTGGGTTGGGAAACCATACATCAAATACGCGTGTGTCATAATGCCGTTTTGTGAGAACGCATGCGTAACCCGGGCAACTTGAGCAATATCAACACCCTTTTTCATTTTTGCAAGTAAGCGATCTGAAGCGACTTCCAACCCTCCAGTAACTGCAATGCAACCTGACTTGGCCAGCAACTCGCAGAGTTCAGGCGTGAATGTCTTTTCAAAGCGGATGTTCGTCCACCATTTGATCTCTAACTTTCGATCGAGGAGTTCTTGAGCAATCGCTTTCAATGCCTTGGGCGGAGCAGCTTCATCAACAAAATGGAAGCTTGTACTTCCTGTTTCTTCGATTAACAGCTCTATTTTATTGACCAAGTCTACCGCAGTTGTCATTTGGTAGTTCCCGATATAATCAAGAGTAACATCACAAAAAGAACATTGTTTCCAATAGCAACCATGCGAAACAGTCAACTTGTTCCAACGGCCATCTGTCCACAAACGGTGCATTGGATTGATAACATCTAAAAACGATAGATACGATTCCAATTGCAAACCTTCATACGTTGGAGCTGGCAAATTCCGATGGTGAAAAATGGTGTTTGGTATTTTATCCTGGTAATGAACCTTTCCGTCCTTCAAGATATAAGTGCGCTCCAAAGAATCAATTCCAATCTCCTTGGACAGGTATTGGATGATTCGAAGCAAAGGGCCTTCACCGTCGTCGAGGGAAATGAAATCCAAATAGTTAAATATCCTAGGATCTCTTAATTTTCGCAATTCCGTATTGCAATAACCACCACCAAAAGCAATTTTAATCTTTGGGTCATAGTGTTTTATGAATTGAGCACATCGCAATGCAGAGAACAAATTCCCCGGGAAAGGAACCGAAAAACCGACTAGATCTGGCTTTTGCTCAATTAGCTTTTCCTCCAAGAGAATCAGAAGTTGCTCTTCGATTAAAGTAGGTTCATAATTCAAAAACTCATCCAACTGATCAAAGCTACTCGCCGATCGTGCAATTTGTTCGGCGTATCTCGTGAAAGAGAAAAACTCATCGACGTTGGCCATTATAAAATCACCCAGTTCCTCAATAAACAAAGTGCCGAGGTGCTTAGCTTTATCAATGAGGTCAAGACTTTTATACGATTCGGCTATCTTTTCCGAACGGTGTGCAACAGGTAAAAACGAGCCTGACACAAAGTGCTTCGCAGTACTTTCTTCCTGCTCACGGAGGTATGCAATTACCATATCCACCTTGTTGATATACTCTTGCCTTTGCTTCCAAACTTTCTTGAATTTGAAATTCGATTGAGCTTCGGCTTCTGCAAAAATTTCCAAGATTACATTCCTTGTAAAGATTCGACTAAACAATTCTATACTCAAATCACATTGTACCGTTGGAGCATCATTCGCCTTAAGGAATCCTGAAAGATAGGACGTCGCTGGATAAGGCGTGTTCAACTGCGTAAATGGAGGAGTTATTAAGAGGGTTTTTATACGCACGGGATAAAGGTAGTGTTAAATCAATATTGATTGATATCAATGAAATGAAATTTTATCCTTTTATGTTTACCGCTCTTCAAAAACCTATATTTTACCAGGTATTAATTCTTACGTTTAATCCCAATAATTCTTTACAACAGAACACTGTATGAAAATCGCTATGCTAGCACTTTTACTTCTGTACTTCACATCCTTTGGATAAGTAACGACTCAGTCAAACACAACTGCAGAATGGTAATGTTATTCAATCATATCTCCAGATAATGAATCCATTGCTTTTGCAAACAAGGGAGACATTTAAGTTGTGAGCAACGAGGGCAGTGAAGCCAAGAGAATTACAACACATACCGCGAACGATTACTAACTTGTTTGGAATTCAGACAGTTCTAAATTGGCATTTGCTTCAAGCATTCTAAAAGGGCATATAAAGAAGCAAGACGACTGTCTAAGGACCAACTGTCAATCACCAAACATTAGGGGGCATAAAAAAAACCTTGACCGTTAAAGCCAAGGTCTTTTTTATGCCCTAATGATTAGTATTTACTACCAAAAATATTGTATCCTACTGTGAATTGAAGAAGCGTGTTGTTCACTTTCCCATATTCATCCATGGCATTGTTGCGATTCGTAGAGATCAATGATCGCGTTACACGAAGATCAAAATTCAATCCTGCCGACAAGCTAAATTGAACACCTGCCACAATCCCCATATGAAAAGGGCTGAAATATTCTTTTAATTCTGGCTTCGTGAAATCAACGTCCGTTGGTTCAACTGTTATTTGATCTAAGAGTTCAACTATTGTGGTTTCATGGCTACTTCCTGACCCTGTCATGTAAATAGAGGCCTGAGGTCCAGCGTAAAAACTAAGCAATTTATCTGATGAATAACGAGATGCGCTAAGATTCATAGCGTACTTCACGAAAACTGGAATGTCTAAATAAAGTGGCGCACGGTATACAAATGATTCACTTCTAACACGAATATTGTCTACCGTTTCGTCGAATGACAACTCCTCGTTGTATGTGCGAAGGGACAATAGAAATTCTCCTCCTACGTATAATTTATCGGTCAAATCTTTTTGAAGAAATACACCGGAATTAAAACCATTTCCAGAAACTTCAGGAGCATTAGATGCAGAAAACGACACAAAAACTTGATTGTATCCAGCTTTCGGCCCAAATTCAATCTGCCCAAAAGACAGCGCGAATGTGCACAGAAATAATAATGTTAGAAAAGTAGATTTCATTTTACTTCGTGAAAGCATTCACAAACTCCAACGAACCATCAGAATTCTCTTTAAACATTAAGATTGCGAAAGAAATGTCTTCCGTTGCCCAAGACGGATCTCTATCTACCTCACATTCTAAATTCACAGTATAACCCGCCTTGATATCTCCAGATGCGATCAAGTATCCATCATAACTTGGTTCCGTAACTCCACCAATTGGAGCTGCTACATCAACAGGAACTTTTTTGTGGCGTGTGTTTGTTGTATCAGGATGAGCCGCTTGTGGTGCAATGATATTATCAATAATCAAAAGAGGCGTAATTCTATATCTTCCCTCTGATGTTTGGAAAAACTTAGTTGTTGTGTGCAATTTGATTTTATCTCCATCAAGCTCCATTGTATAATTCGCATTCATAACAACTCCTGCAGCTTCTTGTGCTGATTGCGCCGTTGAGATATCAATATCAGCGTTCAAATTGTTGTGAAACGTTGGAGTTGCTGTAGGAATTTCAAATGCAGCCTGAAAATGATCGTAGATCGCTTGATTCGCAAATTCACCAATATCTCCTTGCTTAAAAGCAATATATACCTCATTTGGATTATTCTCAATAGAATTCGCAAATTGTTCAAATGCCCAAGCTCCACAAGCACCACAGCCTATCCATGTATGCTTAGCAATTAAAGTAGAATTATGCTCTGCAACCTCTAATGTTGGCGTTGCAACTTCTTCGGATTTCTTTTGACAAGACCCCAGAATTAATGCTCCAATGAACATTGTTAGAAAGATAGATTTTTTTTTCATCGTTACGTAGTTTGTTCGTGACTATTATTAGTGATAAGACGGCAAAAAGCCCAGTGATAAATATTTAATTAATTACAACGTGTGTTTTTTGTAAAATTGGGCCTTTTTGGCACAAGAAACAATACGCTCTATAACGTATTTAAGAGAAGTAACTTGGGAAAGAAAAAAAATCTACGACGTTTAATAGCACAACAGAACATCATAACTAACACAATATGCAAAATTTAAGGAAATGAATTCTTCCTTTTTATTATCAAAAATCCATCCAGACTAAAACAATGACATACAATACTTTATTATAAAATTCGCCATTTTATACTTTGCAGAAACGATTGAACTTGTTGTTGAGTTATACCTCTTATAATTTCGAAGAATGTACTATCTTTGTCCCCATGGATTTTTTAAACCAGACGATGATTGTATACAAAACACCAGAAGAAATTGAGATCATGCGTGAAGCTGCGCAAATTGTAAGCCGAACATTAGGTCTTATCGCTGAGCACATTGAAGTTGGCGTTACTCCTCTTGCATTGGATAAGATAGCAGAAGATTATATTCGCTCTCAAGATGCCATCCCAGGTTTTTTAGGTCTTTATGATTTTCCAAATACGCTTTGTATTTCGGTGAATGCGCAAGTTGTTCATGGAATTCCCGATGATCGCCCTTTGGAAAGTGGAGATATCATTTCCGTTGATTGCGGTTCTATTTATAAAGGATATTACGGAGACCATGCGTATACATTTGAAGTTGGCGAAGTTGCTCAAGAAATTAAAGATTTGCTCCGGGTTACGCGCGAATGCCTCGACCTTGGTATCACTGAAACGAAAGTTGGCAATCGAATTGGTGATATTGGATATGCAATTCAGCAACATGCCGAAAAGCACGGGTATGGTGTTGTCAGAGATCTAGTAGGACATGGATTGGGCACAACAATGCACGAAGAGCCACAAGTTCCAAATTACGGGAGTCGAGGGCGCGGAAAGAAAATTCAAAATGGATTAACAATTGCAATTGAGCCGATGATTAATCTTGGTACAGAACGTGTTGTTCAAATGGATGATCAATGGACAATCGTAACTGCAGACGGATTGGTGAGCGCACATTATGAGCATGACGTGGCTGTAGTCAATGGCAAACCAGAAGTTTTATCCACTTTTAAATACGTTGAGGAAGCGTTGAGCAAAAAACTATGACACGAGAAAGCCGCTTGCTCTTTCTTACAGGGCTTACTTTATCCTTATTCGCTTTAATTGGCTATTTCACGAATGGATCCTTGATTTTTCCATTTCCATTAAATCCTTTCATCTTTTTTATTGTCGTTTTCCAATTTACATGGTGGCATTATAAAAGAGGGTTTCCAATTTTCCTTTTTTTATTTACAGCATTAACGGGAGTTCTATCACAACCTTTCTTTTGGGAAATTGTTCTATCTCTCGATTCGCTTCAAGGTTTTGCTAAGATTCCTGTAATGGTTTGGTTCCAATTCTTCAATGCGGTAGGCTTGGTTGCAAGTGCTGTTTACCTTCTAAACCGTCAAAAAAGTCATTTTACGTCGATAATTACAACTGCGGGAATACTTTTATATGCTTTCGGTTTTCTCTACGACTACACTGCATCAAGTGTGATTGATATCTCGTTTGAACTTGCAGGTTTTGGGCTGATCGCTCTATCTGTCTTAATACGACCCACTTATCAACCGTTTCATTTGCTTTGGATTCTACTTTTCATTCTTGAAATTTCAGAATGGTTGAGCTGGGCTTTGGTCTAAGAAAAAAAGACTTTATTTTTTTACGGAAAAATGATTTTAGGTAAATAACTTTTGCTAATTTTGGCAACCGTTCTTGAATATGTTTGAATGTCCGGAGAGATGCCTGAGTGGCCGAAAGGACTTGTTTGCTAAATAAGCGTACCTCAA
>CAJVYC010000029.1 GCA_913009205.1 uncultured Fluviicola sp.
ATAGATTAGATGAACTTGAAAGAGATTTAGGAAGCGATCAATATGGAAGTGTTGCTTATAACAGAGGAGTTGGATCTTTTCTAAATCATGGACGAAATCAGCTAAAAGCAAACGTATTAAATTTTTACCATACAGGAGATTTCGTTAATAATAATCAAAAAACATCTTGGGGAATAAAATTACAAGGTGAACAGGTTCAAAATAAAATTAAAGAATGGAATTATTTAGATTCTTCTAGATTTAATTCACCTAGGCCGTTGGATAGCATTGGATATCAAAACCCCAGTAATATCCAATATCAAGAACTCGAGTTAAGTAAATTTATAAAAGCGACTAATGAAATTAGTTCCTCTAGAATTACAGGTTTTGCTCAGCACAGATATAAATTCAATAAGGAAAAAAAGACACATTTTATACACAAAAATGATAGTTTAACATTTATTGATACAACTTTTTCAAGTTCAAGTTATTTTACGGCTACCGTTGGAATAAGAGCTAATTATTGGAGCTATAATGATCAGACAGTATTATCTCCAAGGATTAATTTTAAATGGAGACCAGCATTTTTCAAATATGAAGACGATAAAATAGTTAGAAAAAACTTGACTTTAAAATTAGCTACTGGTTTTTACTACCAGCCTCCTTTTTACAGAGCTGCACGAAATTTAAACGGTGAACTAAACCCGTTAATTAGAGCTCAAAAATCGATTCATTTTGTAGCAGGCGGAGATTTAATATTTAAAATGTGGGAGAGGAAATTTAAAGCAGGTACTGAAATTTATTATAAAGTATTAGATGATATTATACCATATGAAATTGAAAATGTTAGAGTTAACTATTATGGGGAGAATTTAGCTAAAGGATTTGCTAGAGGAATTGATTTAAAAATTAATGGCGAATTTGTAAAAGGGATTCAATCTTACGCATCTTTAAGTTGGTTACAGACAAAAGAAAACTTAATAAATGATTTTTACTACACCTATTTTAATGCAAATGGTGAAAAAATAATCCCTGGATTTACAATAGATCAAAATGCCACTGATAGTACTATAAATGAACCTGGTTTAATTCCAAGACCAACAGATCAAAGGGTATCATTTTCTATGTTTTTTCAAGATCAAATGCCAAATGACTGGGACACCGAAAAAGTAAAATGGAGTACAATGAAAGTTAATATCAATGTTTTATTTGGATCAAGACTTCCTTATGGCCCACCTGGAAATCAAAGGTATTCTGATACATTAAGATCCAATTTTTATAAGAGAATAGACATTGGTTTTTCTAAAGATTTAATAAATAGTAAAACTGACAAATCAAAATTTAAAGAGAAATCTATACTCAATGGAATCCAGTCCATGTGGATTTCTTTTGAAGTTTTTAATCTTTTAGATATTTCTAACACAACCAACTATACTTGGATTAGAGATTCAAGTGGAAGACAATATTCTATTCCAAGTTTTTTAACATCTAGACGATTAAATATTAAATTAGTAGCAAGATTTTAAGTTTATGCAAAAATTAGGTTCATTAATATTAGATAATAATGATGTAAATAATAAGTTGGCAAGAATTGCTTTCCAAATTATTGAAGAATATCACAACGAAAAAGAACTTTTTTTAGTAGGAATAAGTAAAAATGGTTTTTTACTAACTAAAAAAATAAATTCTTTACTACAAAATAATTCATATGAAACAAATGTTCAATTAATTGAACTTAAAATCAATAAAAAAGATCCTTTAAAAAGTAAAATCTCATTGGATCCAGAAATCTCTCTACACAACAAGAAAGTAATATTAATCGATGATGTTCTTAATTCTGGAAAAACTTTAATGCATGCGGCAGCATTTCTTCTAAAACAAGATATAAACAAGATGAACACAGTTGTTTTAGTTGACAGACGGCACCGTTACTTCCCAATTAAAGAAGAATGGTGAACTCGAAGCTGCTGGTGGACCGGTTTATGTTTCTCAATTGACGAGTCGAATCGCATCTACTGCTCACGTTGAATATCACGCACGTGTTATCTCTGAAAAGTATATTAAACGCGAGTTGATCAGAATGAGCTCTGAAGTAATGAAAGAAGCTTATGATGATACAAATGACGTTTTCGATGTTTTAAACAAAGCAGAAGGTGACCTTTTTAAGATTGCCGAAAACAACATGGGTAAAACGGTCGATACAATGCAAAATGTTGTTCGTGAAGCCATTGAAGAAATTGAAAAAGCATCACAGAATGCCGATGGTATCTCAGGAGTACCAACAGGCTTCATGGCTTTGGATAAACTAACAGCAGGTTTCCAGAAATCAGATATGATTGTTCTTGCAGCGCGTCCTGCAATGGGGAAAACAGCCTTCGTTCTTTCATTGGCTCGAAATACCGCAGTAGACTTTGGACAAGGCGTAGCATTCTTCTCATTAGAGATGTCTTCGGTGCAACTTGTGAAACGTTTGATCGCTTCCGAAACTAGAATTTCTGCCGAAAAATTGAGAAAAGGTGATTTAAGAGAAGATGAATTCCAGCAATTGCATACGCGGATCAGTAAACTCGCAACTGCTCCTCTTTATATTGATGATACGCCAGGACTTAGTATTTTCGATTTACGTGCAAAATGCCGTCGTTTGAAAATGCAGTACGATATTAAAATGGTAATCATTGATTATTTACAATTAATGACAGCTGGAGGGTCTAAAGGACAAGGGAATCGTGAGCAAGAAATATCATCTATTTCCAGATCGATTAAAGAAATTGCAAAAGAATTAAACGTACCTATTATTGCTCTTTCACAGCTAAGTCGTTCGGTGGAGCAACGTGGTGGTGATAAAAAACCGATCCTTTCCGATCTTCGTGAATCAGGGGCGATTGAGCAGGATGCTGATATTGTTTCATTTATCTATCGTCCCGAATACTACGGATTCTTGCAAGATGAAGATGGTAATTCAAACGCAGGAATTGGTGAAATAATTATTGCAAAACACAGAAACGGTGGACTGGACAGCGTCCGATTGCGTTTCATTAAAGAATACGCACGTTTCGATAATCTAGAAAGTGATTTTGGTCAAATACCTGAAGGCGGTCAGCCCGCTCTGCCAAACACAAGCCTTTCAGCCAATAATTCATTCGATGATCAAGCTCAAGAAAGCTACACGATCCCCAGTAAAATGAACTCTTTGGATAACGACACTATTGATTTCGATCCTTCTGACGATGGAGAGACGCCATTTTAGGTAAGATTTTTGCTATATTGTAACGAATGAAAAAGTATCTAATAATTCTTCTTCTGTCATTCAGTTCACAGGTCTCTTGGAGTTCACAAATCTTGATACCCTTGGACGAAACACAGACAGATCATCTTAAGGCTTATGGATTAGCCTTTTACGTTTTAGAAAATGAAATTATAATTGAATGGCTTCTCAATTATAGAGGTGGCTCATTTATGACTCCGCATCTAACAACGATCGAGGAGGAGCTAGTTATTCGTGGGATAAGCTATGAAATTATCGCAGATGGTCAAGCCGCGGCGATTAGAGAGCAGATTTCAAACCCAGAAGCCAACATGGAAGTTGTGCAACTGGAAAAAGTTCCGAAAATTGCCGTCTATACCCCAGGAGGAAAACAACCTTGGGATGACGCCGTAACCTTAGTGATGGAATATGCGGACATTCCTTACGAGAAAATTTATGATTCAGCAATTGTCATGGGAAGATTAAGCGAATTCGATTGGGTTCACTTACACCATGAAGATTTCACTGGACAGTACGGGAAGTTTTACGCGAATTTCAGATCGTATTCTTGGTACAAGCAACAAGTGTCTGATTTAGAGGTTTCAGCGGCTTCACTAGGCTTTACAAAAGTTTCAGAAATGAAACTCGCAGTAGCAACCAACATTAAAAACTTCGTAGTCGGAGGAGGATTTCTATTTACAATGTGCAGTGGAACAGATAGTTTCGATATTGGATTAGCAGCACATAAAACAGATATTTGTGAAGTTATGTTTGATGGCGATCCAGCGTCACATAATTGCCAAGAGGAACTCGATTTCAACAACACCTTTGCCTTCGAAAATTTTGAATTGGTCAAAGATCCATTGACTTATGAATATTCTAACATTGACGGAACAGATTTAAGAAAACGAGGAGTTCCAGAAGCTCAAGCGTCAAAAATTGACAAATTCACACTCTTTGATTTCTCTGCAAAATGGGATGTAGTTCCTACAATGCTTTGTCAAAACCATACAAACGTTGTTAACGGTTTCATGGGGCAAACAACGGATTTCAAAAAAGACTTTATTAAATCCAACGTTCTAATCATGGGCGAATCGGAATCATTGAACACTGCTCGTTATATCCACGGAGAATACGGTCAAGGTACTTGGACATATTATGGAGGTCATGATCCGGAAGATTATCAGCACAGAGTTGGAGATCCAGCAACAGATTTGAATCTACACCCGAACTCACCGGGTTATCGATTGATCTTAAACAACATCTTATTTCCGGCTGCTAAAAAGAAGAAAAGAAAAACATAATTTTTTTCTGCCAACGATTGCCTTAATTCCAATGGCTGATGTTTGTGGTTACACAGTATCAGTTACCTTATCAGGTGCAACGCCTGCGGGAGGAACTTATTCTGGTCCCCGCGTAACAGTAACAATTTTTGACCCTGCGTCGGCCGGATATGCTAATTCTGGAACTACTGACATCTTAGTAGATGCTTGTCTTTCTATTGATAAACAAGAAAACATTGGACTGAGTATCTTCCCTAACCCAACAACAAATGAATTGAACATCGAATTAAACGGTGAATTCAACTACGAAATTGTTGACGCAAAAGGAAGAAACATCGCAGCTAGTTCAGCTTCTGAAAGTGTTGTCCAAAAAACAACGAACTATGAAACAGAATTGTATTTCGTTACAATTAGCAATGATAATAATAGTGTAATAACACGAATTGCGAAGCACTAGAAATAACTAAAATCCCCCTTGGCTCAACTGAGGGGGATTTTTTTGATCTAATAATTATGGTTTTTTTTGAAGATTAAGACTTATTAAGATCCTTAAAGTAAAATGTTCTAAATTCCCAATAGGAACATTCTTGCACATCTACTCGATTCGAGTAAAGTTTAATCGTTGAATCATCTTTCTTTTCAAAAATTAATATTATGCCTTCTTTCATAACTTTAAAACATAAAAAAAGCGTCTCAGTTTTAATAAGACGCTTTCAATAGTATTTGCTTTAAAGATTAAATATCAATCTTCGCGTATTTTGCATTCTTCTCTATAAACTCTCTTCTTGGCGGAACTTCATCCCCCATAAGCATTGAGAATACTTGATCACATTCAGCAACGTTTTCGATAGTAACTTGACGCAGCGTTCTGAATTCTGGGTTCATTGTAGTATCCCACAATTGATCCGCATTCATCTCACCAAGACCTTTATAACGCTGAACACCAACTGATGATTCAGATCCTGCACCTTTCATTTGCTGAATTAAAATATCGCGTTGATCATCATCCCAAGCATATTGAGATTTTGCTCCTTTCTTCACTTGATACAAAGGTGGAGTTGCGATATAGATATACCCCTTCTCTACCATTTCTTTCATGTATCTAAAGAAGAACGTTAAGATTAAAGTTTCAATATGGGAACCATCGACATCGGCATCACACATGATGATTACTTTGTGATATCTAAGCTTCTCCATGTTCAAGGCCTTCGAATCCTCTTCCGTACCAACTCTTACACCAAGAGCAGTGTAGATATTTTTAATCTCTTCGTTTTCGAAGATCTTATGTTGCATTGCTTTCTCAACGTTCAAAATCTTACCTCTCAATGGCATAATTGCTTGAAAGAAACGATCTCTACCTTGTTTCGCTGTTCCACCGGCAGAATCACCCTCGACAAGGTAAATTTCAGACTCAGCAGGATCTTTAGACGAACAATCGGCAAGTTTACCAGGAAGACCTCCTCCTGTTAAAACGCTCTTACGCTGAACCATTTCACGGGCTTTACGAGCTGCTTGTCTAGCCTTAGCTGCTAATACAACCTTTTGAACGATAACTCTTGCCTCATTCGGATGCTCTTCTAAATAATTCGTAAGCATTTCAGAAACACTCTGACTTACTGGAGCAGAAACTTCTCTGTTTCCTAGTTTTGTTTTCGTTTGCCCTTCGAATTGTGGTTCTTGAACCTTAACAGAAACGACAGCTGTTAATCCCTCACGGAAATCATCACCTTCTATCTCTACCTTTTCTTTGGCTAACATTCCAGAATCCGTCGCGTACTTCTTTAAAGTATTCGTTAAACCTCTTCTAAAACCTGAAAGGTGCGTTCCACCCTCGTATGTATTAATATTGTTTACGTAAGCCTGAATATTCTCTGAATATGAAGTGTTATACGTTAACGCAACTTCAACAGGAATTCCATCCTTCTCTCCTTCAAAATAAACAACTTCTGACAGCAGAGATTCGCGGTTTCTATCAATGTATTCAGCAAATTCACGCAATCCTCTTTCTGAATGGAAAAGCTCTGTAAAGTGCTTCCCTTCGTCGTCTGTTTCACGTAAATCCGTTAAGTTGATCTTGATTCCTTTGTTCAAGAAAGCCAATTCACGCATTCTCGCAGCTAAAGTATCATAGTTGTATACTAACTCCTCAAAAATTGTATCATCTGGCATGAATGTTACTTCAGTACCCGTAATATCAGACGTTCCGATTTCTCTTACGTCATATTGCGGTTTACCAATCTTATATTCTTGTTCAAATAATTTACCTTCTCTACGAACCGTTACTTTCAAATCCTTAGATAGTGCATTCACACAAGAAACACCAACACCGTGAAGTCCACCAGATACTTTATACGTATCCTTATCGAACTTACCACCTGCATGAAGAACAGTCATTACAACCTCTAAAGCCGATCTTTTTTCTTTCGCATGCATCCCAGTTGGAATACCTCGACCATTATCATTAACGGTAATCGAGTTATCTTCATTTATGAATACTTGAATTGCATCACAATGCCCTGCAAGTGCCTCATCAATTGAATTATCTACAACCTCATATACAAGGTGGTGCAATCCTTTCATCCCAATATCACCAATGTACATGGCCGGACGTTTTCTAACCGCTTCTAATCCTTCAAGTACCTGAATATTATCCGCAGCGTAATCTTGATTTTTGTTTTCTTCACTCATAATTTTAGCTCAATTCCAGGCATCTCGTACCTACAAAATTCATGTTACACAAAAATAGCGATAGGATTCGTTAAAAGCCAGTAAAATAGGCCAAAGAAAGACGTACTTATCAACAGTTATAAGTGCAAATTGTTAATAGCTCTTCGAATTATTCCAACAAATAATAAACACGCATCAAAATGGAACATTTATTGCAGTTTAAGCGTTATAATTACATAGAATGAAATTCATTGCATTAATAGCTTTCTTTTTGACCTCTTTAATGAGTCTCGCAGCTGACAGAACCTTTATTGGAACTTGGCAAGGCGTATTTGTTGAATCTGGCCATTCTATCGAATCCGGAACAATTGTTTATGTTGACTTCAAACTAAACGATGGTGTTCTGACCGGAAACATGCGTGAAGAGAAGTTCGAAACTGATTATTTCGCTGTAACTGTATTGACTGGCAATCAAAAATCAAATGTCTTAAAATACAAACAGGTTGCTGTTTCCAAGAACAAGAAAACATCAAAAATGAAGTGGTGCAGAAGAGCCGGAGAGCTCAGATATGATTCAGTTAAAGGATATTTAATAGGAGCGTTTAAAAGTTCTGATTGTAAAAGGCTATCAGGTAAATTAATTTTATACAAATCAGAATTCGAGCTATCTAAATCTTATGAATCTCACGCAAGCCATATCTGGTTTCCACAATTCGTTAAAGATTTTAAGGAGGGATTAAGCGCACCTGCGATTCGTGAAATAGAGCGAGATAATTTTGAATTTGAACCAATCTTCTTTGATTTCGATAAATTTGATATCCGTGAGGAGCACAACGAATTCCTTGATGCGATGATTAAAATTGTAAAGGGGCATTCAGACCTACGGGTTAAGGTAACGGGTCACACGGATACTGAAGGTTCTGATGGATATAACTACGTTCTTTCGAGAGAACGGTCAGAAGCAATTATCCAATACTTTGTGGATCATGGCTTAAACAAAGAACGACTGGAGTTTGATTTCAAAGGAGAATCGAATCCAGCTGCTACAAATGAGACTGCCGATGGAAGGCAACGCAACCGACGCGTTGATTTTGAGTTTATATAATCGTACACTTCTAAAAAGCTGATCCTAAACCTTTCCAAGCATTTTGTTTTTTAACTTTTTGCCCGCAGGAGTTGCCCCTAACCAAATTGAAAACAATGCCTTTTTGAATTCAATACCTTCGAACAAACCTTTGTATTTTCTATTAATCATAACTGCGGTTCCTTTGCCAGACTTGTAAATATTTAGAATATCGTCGTCATCTTTTAATTCCGCAGGAAAAACCCAATAAACTTAATAATTTCTTCAGTATTTGCCTTTCCATCACTCACCTTCGCAACCCCATCATTTACAGCATTAATGAATTTCTCTCTCGTTACCTTATTCGAAAGGATTTTAAGCTCAATTACTTGAACTTCGTTTACGTTAATTACTGTTGTCCCATTCATCGTTTGATTCGGCAAATAAAGAGCAGCAACATAGATGTCAATCGTGTACTTCTCTCTCAAGCTTGCGCCATTGTACAATAATTTAGTTCCTTTAATATCCATTTGAGACTTGAAAGTAGCAAAAAAAACGGTTTTATTTTGTGAAAAACCAGACCCAGCAGCCAACAGTGTAATAATTAATAGAATTGAACTTTTCATAACCATGATTTTAGTTATTGAATACAAAATATATAGTAAGTGTGACTATCGTTTTTAATCAGTAGCGTAATACATACCCCCCTCCGAATTTTACGAAGAATTGTTACAAATGAAGATGATTTTCTTTCTTTCTCGCGACATCACAAATCTAGAGCAACTTCTTCGATTCAGATAATCTAATTCAGCAAGTGAAAAAGGATTAGTTGTATTTTCCGCAACCACATTTCAACTATTCTAAAGATTCAAAAAATTCTTAATTATCCCTTTCCCTAGAGGTGTCAATATTGATTCAGGATGAAATTGAACACCGTAAAAGTTCTTTAATTTGTTTTCAATCGCCATTATGACATTTTGGCGCGATCTAGAAATAACCTCAAAATCACCTTCGGTATTCACAGCCCAACTGTGGTAAAGCCCAACTTCAATCTCAGATGGAAAGCCTTGAAAAAGCAAGGAAGATTCTAGTTGAATCATTTCACCAATGCCGTGTTTAACTTGTTTCTGATTGTACAATGAACCTCCAAGATACTCAGCCATAGCCTGCATCCCGAGGCAAACACCAAACACTGGACGTACTCCATCAGACAAGCGAATTACTTCCATCAAATCTCCAGAGTCCATAGGCAAGCCGGGACCTGGTGACAAAACAATCTTGTCGTACAGGTCAAGAATCGAACAATTCAACTGATCGTTCAATACTACATCCACGATAGCCCCTTCAGCCTCTAGATAGTGACAAAGGTTGTATGTAAATGAATCATAATTATCTAATAAGAGGATGCGCTGCAAGTATTTCTTTTTATGTAAACTTGTACAAAAATAAGAAAGATGAAAAAGGTTTTACAAATTCCTGGTGCTCCATCACCAATTGGACCCTACAGTCAGGCAATTTTAAAGAACGACACCTTGTACGTCTCAGGTCAAATCCCAATCGATCCTGCTACAGGAAACCTAGTAAACTCGTCGGTTGCAGCATCAACTAGACAAGTAATGGAAAATATTTGTGCCTTATTAAAAGAAGCAGATATGACTGCTGATAATATTGTTAAATGTTCTATCTTTTTAAAAGACATGAACAGTTTTAGTGTAGTAAATGAAATATATGGTGAATATTTCCGTTCAAATCCACCAGCAAGAGAAACAGTACAAGTAGCCAAACTTCCTTTGGAGGTTGAAGTTGAAATTTCTTGTATTGCTATCAAGTAAACCACTTGGAATCTAACTTCAAATACAAACTTAGTGTCATCATTGTTAATTACAATGTAGAATACTTCGTAGACCAATGTTTAAACTCTGTAAAATCTTCTATCACTAATCATTCGATAGAAGTGATTGTAATTGACAATGCTTCCATTGATGGCTCTGTAGATCTTCTCGAAGAAAAGTATTCAGAATTAAAATTGATTTTCAACAAAGAAAATGTTGGATTCTCAAGAGCAAATAATCAAGGAATTGACATCTCTCAGGGAGAATACGTATTGCTTCTAAATCCAGATACTGTTGTTGAAGAATCTTCTTTTGAAAAGGTGATCAACTTTATGGATAAACATCCTTACGCCGGAGGGCTTGGCGTTAGAATGATTGATGGAAAAGGACATTTTTTACCAGAATCCAAAAGAGGCCTCCCTAATCCAATTGTTGCGTTTTACAAGATTTTTGGTCTTTCGCGAATATTCCCAAAATCAAAAAGGTTCGGGCAATATCATTTAGGACATTTATCTGAATTTGAGACCAATAAAATTGATGTTTTAAGTGGGGCCTTCATGCTCATGCGTAAAAAAGCCTTGGATAAAGTCGGTAACCTCGATGAAGATTTCTTTATGTACGGTGAAGACATCGATTTGTCGTACAGAATTCAAAAAGGAGGCTACGACAATTATTATTTCGCTGACACCTCAATCATCCATTATAAAGGGGAAAGCACGAAGAAAAGCTCTGTTAATTATGTCTTTGTTTTTTACCGTGCAATGATCATTTTTGCAAAAAAACACTTCTCTGGAAATAACGCTGGACTCTTTTCATTCTTGATCAATTTAGCCATTTATTTCCGAGCTACAGTAGCAATTTCAGGAAGATTTGTCAAGCGAATAACATTGCCAGTTATTGATTTATTATATATCGTTTGCGGACTATTTGCATTGACGAACTATTGGAAAATATCTAACATTGAATTCCCAGAAGAGCTAATCAAGTATTCAATTCCGATCTACGGAATTACTTGGGTAGGAATTGTATTTTTCAATGGCGGATATGATTACCCAACAAAAATATTAAAGTATTTAAAAGGAACCATTATCGCAACGGCTGTTATCTTGATCGCATATGCAGTCCTACCTAAATCTCTTCAATTCTCGCGGTTATTTATCTTTTTTGGAGCGGCTTGGGTATTGGCTTTTTACATTATTTCAAGAATCTTCTTGCACTTCGGTTTTGGCAGAAAATTCAAATTAAGGAATAACGACAAAAAATCATTTGTAATTATCGGGAATGAATCGGAAGCCATAAAAACTAAAGAACTACTAGTTCAAACGCAAGAAAAATTAGGGGAGATCATATCTTTTAGTTCAATTGAAGAGTTCAAAAAAACAAGTCGAAAAATAGATGAAATTATTTTTTGTTCGGGCAGTCAATCGTATGAAAAAATAATTGCAACGATGTCGAACGAAAAGGAGAAAACGTATGACTTTAAGATCTCTCCGAATAACAGCAACCACCTTATCGGGAGCAATTCAATTGACACCGCTGGAGAGCTTTACATCCTAAATCTAAATACTCTTGTAAGCAATGAGAACAAGAGAAAAAAACGTCTTTTTGATTTACTGATCTCAACTGGACTTTTAATTACACTTCCGTTCCTGACCTTCCTATTCAAAAACAAAACCAAATACGTTAAAAATATTGGAAACATTTTCATTGGTAAAAAATCATTCATTGGGTTTTCTAAAGAGTTAACAATGAAAGATGTGCGATTACCAAGAATCAAACAAGGGTTAATCACGCCGGACGATCCATTTCAACATGCCGACGCAAGCGTTCGTCAAAAACTAAACCTCTTGTACGCAAGGGATTACTCTATGCGCAAGGACTTCTCTATCGTTTGGAAGACGTGGCGAAAATTAGATAACTAATTCATTCTCTTTCCCCCTTGTCTAAAAGGAATTTTCGCTTATTTTTGTAGTCGTAAATTCCAACATTAAATAAATCTATGGCGCAAATAGAAATCCGTCTCCCAAAAATGGGAGAAAGCGTTACCGAGGCAACAATTACGAATTGGTTGAAGAATATCGGTGATACAATTGAAATGGATGAACCTTTAGTAGAAGTTGCGACTGACAAAGTCGATAACGAACTTCCTTCTGAAGCAGAAGGCGTATTGGTTCAACAATTATTCGATACAGACGAGGTTGCTCAAGTTGGCGATGTAATTGCTATTATCTCTACTGATAGTAATGCTACTGCTGAAGATGCGAGTTCCCTAGCTGCGAAAGCCGACATAGTATCAAATGTTGCCGCTGCTGAAATAATTGCAGAAGTAGAAACCGTTGCTGCAAGTGTAAATGGCTCTGGTACACTGGATAAAACCGGCCCAAGAGGTACATTTTATTCACCTCTTGTTAGAAGTATCTCTGAGAAAGAAGGCATTTCAATGACAGAATTGGAATCAATTTCTGGTTCTGGCCAAGGAGGAAGAGTTACAAAGAAAGATATTATGGCGTTCATTTCAGGTGATCGTAAAGCTGCTGTTGCTGTTACTCCAGCGCCAGCTGCTAGTAATAATGATACTTCAAAACCAGCAAAAATAATTGCAGCAGCTCCAACTGGAGGAGGTTTTTTGTCAAACGTTAAAGAGCCTATAGTTATTGCCGGACCAGATGATGAAATCATCGAGATGGACAGAATGCGAAAATTAATCGCAGACCACATGGTTATGTCAACACATGTTTCTCCGCACGTAACGAGTTATGTTGAAGCTGATGTGACAAACATTTGGAACTGGAGAAAGAAGGTGAAAAGCTCATTCATGGAAAAGGAAGGTGAAAACATTACGTTTACTCCAATCTTCATAGAAGCAATTGTCAAGGCTATTAAAGATTTCCCAATGGTTAATGTTTCCGTTTCTGGAACACAGATTATTAAAAGAAAGCATATTAATATCGGCATGGCCACTGCTCTACCAACAGGAAATTTAATTGTTCCTGTGATTAAAGATGCAGACAGAATGAATTTGACTGGTTTAACTAAGTCGGTTAATGACATGGCCAACAAAGCGAGAAATAATAAATTGACTTCGGATGATATTCAAGGTGGAACATACACAGTTACAAATGTAGGTACATTTGGAAACGTTATGGGAACTCCAATTATCAACCAACCTCAAGTGGCGATTCTTGCTCTTGGTGCAATTAGAAAAGTTCCTGCGGTAATTGAAACTCCTGATGGAGATTTCATTGGAATTCGATACAAAATGTTCTTGTCTCACTCGTATGATCATAGAGTTGTTGATGGTGCATTGGGTGGAATGTTTGTTAAAAGAGTTGCCGATTACCTTGAACAATTTGATGTGTCAAGAGAACTCTAATTTGATTGTATCATGAGAAAATTGATCCTACTTTTCATTCTAATGCCACTTTTGTAGTTTGGACAAATGACGGAACTAGAAGTTCGTAAGTTTGCAAACACAGCATCCGAAGAAGGAATTGTAGTTTCTGATTGTTCTGATGAAGAGCATCAAGCAAATAGAAGAACTGAATTTAAAATTGTTAAGTGAAATTTTCAGAGGAGGAGGCCTAATTTAGATAATCAAGTATTAATAATTGGCCAACTTTTTGTTTAACTAAATTGAAATATGTAATATTATAGATCATTGCCACATCAATGTTCACAAATTGATATGTTTTAAAACTATTCATTATGAAATTGAAAACGATCATACTTACTATTTTAACAGTTATCACTACAACAGTCACAGTCGCGCAATCGCAGATTACGGAAGAAATGGTTAGAAAAATTGCAGCTACTGCAGACGAGCCAGAGTTGTTAAGGCAAAACTCAACCCTTACACAGGAAGGTTATTTATATTTTGCAGAAATTTTAATAGATAAATTATTACAAATTAATCCGCAAAATCCGAATTATCATTACCGTAAAGGTTTTTTGATGTTAGAGATACACAAAAATCACGAAGAAGCTATTTTTCATTTTATTTTGGCAACAATGGATATCGATCCTAATTTTGATATGTATTCGCATAGAGAGACGAGCTCTCCACCGGATGCCTTTTATCATTTGGCAATGTGTTATCACTTAAATGAAGACATTGACAAAGCAGTAGAGAATTATAACAAGTTTAAAGAGGTTTCAAATAAGAAATCGGAGCTTTTGCCAGTTACGGAATTAAGACTTAAACAATGCGCTGAAGCTAAAGTACAAATGGCTAAGCCTGTGAATGTTCGACTTAAAAATATGGGACCAACGATTAATACAGCGTTCCCTGAATATAGCCCAGTTGTATCGTTGGACGGTTCTGCACTTTACTTTACTTCAAGAAGAGCATGGGCAAATGATGAAACAAACGAATTTAGAGATTTAGCAAATAATCAATATCCTGAGGATATTTATGTAAGTTATTTGGATTTCGATTCTTCATGGACAAAACCAGAAAAACTTGATTTTTGCAGGCCTGAAAAAAATGAAGCATCTATTTCCATGAGCTCAGATGAACGTAAAATATACCTTTATGAGGATTCAACTGGAAGCGGTGACATTGTCACAGCTGATTTCTTTCATGCTAAATTTCAAGACATCGAGGAGTTAGACATGAAAAATGTTAACACTAAGTATTGGGAAACACACTGTATGATGTCTCACGATCAAAGACGTTTCTTCTTTGTTTCTGATCGTCCAGGCGGATTTGGTGGTCGTGACATCTATGTAATGGAACGCAAGAAAAATGGTAAATGGACGAATCCTAAGAACTTAGGACCTGGAATCAATTCACCAAATGATGAGGATGCACCATTTATTTCTGTAGATAACAGAACATTATACTATTCTTCAGATGGAGAAAAAAGTATTGGTGGTTTCGATATTTTCAAAAGTGAAATGCAAGATGATAGTGTTTGGGTCACAGGATTAAACCTTGGCTACCCTTTCAACTCTACAAATGATGATATCTTCTACACCACTACCATAGATGGACGCAGGGGTTACATGACTTCTTATAGAAAAGACGGGCAAGGTGAAAAAGATATCTATGAAATCTATAATGATTATTTAGGTATTAAAGATATTGCGGTTTTAAAAGGATTAATCAAAACAGTTGATAACAAGCCTATTCCAGAAGAGTTCGCGATTAATGTGAAACTAATCTGTATGGATTGTGGTCCTGCAGGTGATGTTCGACAGGTCTTTCCGCGTTTGAGAGATGGTGTATTCATGACTGGACTTAAAACTTGTAAAACTTACAAATTAGAGTACATTAACTTGACGGATAGCTTAATTATGGGGGAAGATTCATTTACGACCTTATGTGATGAAGCTTATCAAGAAGTATACAGAGAGCTTCTATTGGATGTAGACAAGAGGATTATCATTATTCCTGAGGATACAATCACAATACCACCTGTTATTGTTCAACCATTCGATAACTTAGAATTTATGCATTACTTCACATACAACAAAAACAAGTTGTCTGTAACGATAGGTAAATTGAATAAATTCATGAAAGAAATTGAGAAACAACTAGAAGATGGTCGTGAGTCAATCACTGTGAACATCTATTCTTCTGCATCTAATGTGCCAACTAAAACATTTGGAACAAATGAGAAGTTGGCTAAAACTAGAGCTGAAAACATGAAGTACGATGTTATTGCATATTTCGAAAATGATGAAGCATTCAAAGGAAAAGTGAATGTAGTAATTGTTACTGCTATCGTTCGAGGTCCTGATTATGTTAAAGATGCTTCGAATAAAGAGAAGTATTTCCCTTACCAATACGTAGGTCTTAAAACAGAATAATAAAAGCGAAAGAATAGATATGGGATCCAAAAAGCGACCCTACCATATTTAAAAGCCTGTCCTGATTAACAAGACAGGCTTTTTTTTTCCTAATCTTCCCTATCATTCTTATATTTGATACATGAATATTTCCTTAACAAAATCTCTTGCCATTTTCGATATCGAAGCCACTGGACTAAGTGTAACCCATGATCGTATTGTTGAATTGGCGGTTGTTAAAATTGCTCCTGATGGAACGCAAAAAAATTACCTTCAACGTTTCAATCCAGAAATTCCAATTCCTAAAATCGTAAGTGAGATTCACGGAATCTATGAGGAAGACATTAAGGATGCTCCTACTCTTAAAGAAGCACTGCCAGAATTAGAGGCTTTCTTGAAGGATTGCGATTTTGCAGGTTACAATTCAAATAAATTTGATTTACCAATGCTTGCCGAAGAATTACTTCGTGCGGGGAGCTCATTCGATCTATCAGGCAAGAAACACATTGACGTTCAAAACATCTTCCATAAAATGGAGCAACGAACTTTAGTTGCAGCATATAAATTCTACTGTCAAAAAGATTTAAAGAATGCGCACAGTGCTCTTGCAGATGCTCAAGCCACTTGGGAGGTCTTAGATGCTCAAATAAAGCATTATGACGAACTTAAAGAAGACGTTGATTTCCTTGATGAGTTTTCACGTCATGGAAACGTTAAACGTGCAGATTTCGCAGGAAGACTAGCTATTAATGAAAACGGTGATGTTGTTTATAATTTCGGAAAACAAAAAGACAAAACGGTAAAAGAGGTCATGATAAATGAGCCCGGTTATTACGGCTGGATGATGTCCGCTGATTTCCCATTGTATACCAAACAGTGTCTTAAAGCTGAAATGGACAGAATCAAAGCAGAGAGTTCTCAAAACGAAGTAAAAGGGTTCGATAACAAACTGGATGCTCTTAAAAATAAATTCAAGAAATGAAAATCATTTGTATAGGTCGAAATTATGCAGATCACGCGAAGGAGATGGACTCGCCTATTCCTTCAGTTCCGATGTTTTTCATGAAGCCTGATGTAGCTGTTTTACGTCCAGGAACTCCTTTCTATTACCCTGCTTTTTCGAAGGATATACATTTTGAATGCGAATTGGTGGTAAAAATAAATCGTGTAGGAAAAAACATCTCAGAACGATTCGCTCATAAATATTACAGCGAAATCGGACTAGGAATTGATTTTACAGCCAGAGACTTACAGAAACAATGCAAAGAAAAAGGACATCCATGGGAGATTGCAAAATCTTTTGAAGGAAGCGCTCCTCTATCAAAAGAATTCATCGATAAAAGCACACTCGATCTTGCCAATCTTCAATTTAGCTTAACTCAAAATGAAACTCAAGTCCAACTGGGCTCAACGAAGGACATGATTTTCAATATCGATCAATTAATTGCTTACGTTTCTCAGTTTATGACTTTGAAAAAAGGAGATCTAATCTATACTGGAACTCCAGCAGGTGTTGGTCCAATTGCAATTGATGATGAGTTGAAAGGGTTTATTGGTGAAAAAGAAATGTTTATGGTAAGGGTGAAGTAGAGCTTTGAGGTTAGTAAACCATTTCGAATCAATTATAACTCATCGGTTATAATTCATAACTAAAAAGTTATTTCCCAGATCCTTTAAAAATGATCAAGATTGTGTAAAGCATAATCTTCAAATCCAGGGATAGCGTTCTATTTTTAAGATATAATAGATCAAACTTCATTCTATCCAACATTTGCTCAACGTTTTCAGCATACCCGTATTTAACTTGTCCCCAAGATGTAATTCCCGGACGGACTTTAGTTAACTCCAAGAATTGAGGTTCAATCTTAACGATTTGATCAATATAAAATTGGCGTTCTGGTCGTGGCCCAACCAAAGACATATCTCCAATCAAAACATTGTAAAATTGAGGGAATTCATCCAGTCTCGTTTTTCGCATGAAACGGCCAGTTTTAGTGATTCTTGGATCGTTTGACGAAGACAATTGAGGCCCTGCTTTTTCGGCATTGACAACCATCGTTCTGTACTTCACAATTTTAAATGGACGTCCATTCTTACCTACTCTTTCCTGTAAAAAGAAGATTGGTCCGCGAGACGAAGACTTCACCAAAACGGCCAGAACAATAAACATTGGCGTAAACACGATCAATGAAATAATTGATGCTACGATATCGATAACACGCTTAAAGGTGCGTTGCCAAACTGGCATTACTTCAGAGTTCACTTCAATTAACAGCGCTCCAAAAATATTATTCATATCAACCGTTCCTGACAAAATATCGTACATATCTGGTAGAACACGGATCTTCACATCCCCTACTTCCAAGCGAGAAATAATCGATCGAATCTTGTCGTGTTCCGTACTTTCTAGCGCAATAATAACTTCTTCAATTTCATTATTAATAAGTACATTTTCAATGTCATCGATGTGACCGAGGTATTGAATCTTATCTTCTAAAAGCCTATCAACTCCATTTATGTTAACGAATCCAATAAATTTATTTCCAATTCCTTTCGGTAGATCTTGAATTTCATTATAAATCTCAACGGCCTTTTCACTACCACCAATAATCAATGTTTTGAAACCAGATTTTTTAGAGTGAATCCGTTTAACAATGTAGCTGACCAAAATAAAACGAGGAACAAAAACAACGGAAAACTGAATAGCAAATAAAACAAAGAGTGATTTATAATACTGTTTATAGCCGCTAATTTCGTCATCAATAAGAAGTAAGAAGAAAATAACGACGACTCCCAAAAGTGTTCCAATGAAAGTCAGATTGATCGTTTTTAATCGGTACAATCTTCGAACATCTTGATACGTTCCTTGCAAGAGATAAATGAAGAGCCAAATTAAGGGCACTAACAATATCCCTAAATAAAACGAGGTGTTTACCGTAAATTCCTCCCCTTCAATGCTCGTCTTTCTATAAAAATAGAACAACGCCCATCCTGAGCAAGAAAATGCCCAATCAAGAAGAATAAGAAGAAATGTGAGGAAACGTGAATTCATTTAAAAATGTACCACTTTTATATTATCAATATTAATCTCTCCATCATCAATTCCTTCAGGTAATAATGATTCAAATGTTACCTGAAAATCGCTTCCAGATGGAGAGCCAGAAATAATCGTTTGCATATCGATATAGATTTTTTTCCAGGTAACGGCCACACTATCTGGATCTTGTCTATTGAATTGAACATTTGGATTTTCGACTACTTCTCCGTTCTTTTCAGAAGCCACACCTGTCAAAACATCCAATGTAGTATGGTAATCAAGCTCTAAATAAACCTCCGCTCCTGACTGAGGAAATGGTGTAACTGGAGAGAAATCTGTTCTTGCAATCCAATTTGGAAACGAACTGTTTAGCGTCACACGTCCAAAAGTCGCCTGATTGATTGTTTCGACAAGAACAAGTGGATCATTCGTTTGAATTAGAGAAGCGACTGAATTTCCACTTTCAATAATCCCATCATTTGGTCCCGATTCGAAATCTATGATATGAAACTGAGTTTCTACATAATAGTTTGTTACTGGATTCAGAGTAATCGTGTCATTCTGAATTAAATCTGTTGCAATCTCATACGGCACTAAGAACGGATAAATTCTTTTTGTCGCTGAGATCCCATTGTTTCTGATGGTTGGATAAAGCGTGATTTTTCTATTCTCTCCACTTACCAAAAGAGGGATTTTAAAAGGAACTTCGAATACGCCTATCAACTTATCATCTACATATACCCACGCATCAGAAATATTTTGTGTAAGTACACCTTCTGTGTTTCCAGGGACGTTTGTAACAAGATCCCACTCATTCACCTTTAACCATACAGCATCTGGATTGTTTTTAACACATGACGTAAGGATTGCCAAGCTGCCTAAAAAGATCAAGAATGTTTTCATACTAGTTCTATTATTTCGTAAATCCCTTCTGCTTATTTGTCTAAAACAAGCGAAGCCGACGACTTTAGTTTATCTACAATTTGTTGTGCCACTTCCAACGCCAATCTCCCATCTTCAATGGAAACGATCGGTGTTGTATCATTTACAATTGCGTCTGCGAAAGTAGATAATTCTTCCTTAATCGCATTTCCATCTTCAATATCCGGTTTATCGAATAAAATTTTCTTCGACGGCTTACCCTTGCCCAATTCCAAAACCATATCAAACTGATCTGATTCGCCTTCTACATCTTCCATTCGCACTACCTCCAATTCCTTTGTTAGGAAATCAACTGAGATGTATGCATCCTTCTGAAAGAACCTTGATTTTCTCATGTTCTTCATTGAAATTCTACTCGCTGTCAAATTTGCCACACATCCGTTGTCGAATTCGATTCGCGCATTTGCAATATCTGGTGTATCACTTACAACAGAAACTCCGGACGCCGAAATCCTCTTAACACCTGACTTTACAACACTTAAAATAGCATCTAAGTCATGAATCATCAAGTCAAGAACAACAGGAACGTCAGTTCCACGAGGATTGAATTGAGCCAATCGGTGCGTTTCAATAAACATCGGGTTATTTAAGAACGGAACTGCGGCCTGAAAGGCTGGGTTAAAACGCTCAACATGACCTACTTGAACCTTCACTCCTGCTTCTTGCGCTAGATCGCTTAAGATCTTTGCCTCTTCAATAGTTTCGGTAACAGGCTTCTCAATAAATACATGTTTGCTCTTGCGAAGTGCTTTTGAGGCGCAATCGAAATGCGAGATTGTTGGTGTGACGATATCAACACAATCAACAGCGTCGAGGAGTTCATCGATTGTTTCGAAGCGTTTGATGTTATAAGACTCAATTGCTGCGGCAGCGTTGTTATCGCTCGGGTCATAAAAACCTACGAATTCAAATTTATCATTCAATTCCAATAAAAGTCGAATGTGGATTTTACCCAAATGACCAGCACCAAGAACTCCTACTTTAAGCATATAAAATTATTTCTGTAAAAATAGCGTAGATTCCGCACGAATGAAAACTTTGGAGGGAAGATTATCAACAACAGTCGTTAAAGAGCTTCAAAATCGTTCAATCAATTCATTAATTGATTTCCTTTAGATATGTTTTGCAATATCCGAGGTCTTCATTTTTCATAAGCTTTGTTAACAGTGAGATTTGCCCTGTGTGTTAAGAGAAATGCTCAATAACATGAATGAGAATAGAGAAATCACTGACTTCGAATCCTTGTAAAGTTGTTACCTTATTAATCTGATTATTGGCTAAACCAAAGAGAACATGTTCT
>CAJVYC010000030.1 GCA_913009205.1 uncultured Fluviicola sp.
TTTGGCGGTGGAAAATTTGTAGATACTGTATATGGATCTCCTGTTGTTCCAGTTCCTGTTATGGTAACGTTGGTACCAGCAGCTTGTGTAACTCCACCTTGTCCATCTGCTCCATCTGATCCTTGTGGTCCAGTTGCTCCGCCTGCTCCTGCTGGGCCTGTTGCTCCATCATTACCCGCTGGGCCTTGTGGGCCAGTTGGTCCTTGACCGTTTCCAGATGTTTTCGCATACAAGGCATACGGTACACTCATTAACTGACTTGTACCCATAACAACATACGTTGTGCCACCTGTGGCATCGATAGCTGTTTCAATAAAGTACGGTCCAGCACTCCAATCAATAGTAGAAAAATCGTCTGTTGTATTTCCTGTTCCAATTTCAATATTTACCAACCCATATGCATTCGACGTTGGACTGAATGTCTCAGTATACACCGCTGTGCCTCCAAGACTTCCTTGTTGGATAGTCATACGCATTCCAACAGCTTGGTTATTTAATATATTGTTCCCAACATCTCTTACAACCGCTTGGTATTTAAAACCTTCTGGTGCTTGACCGAAAGAGCTTAGTGATATTGTTGCTATGGCAACTAATGATAGTATTAATTTTTTCATCTTATTGTTGTTTGATTAGTTTGAATGTTTTCAGAATTTGTGTTTCATTGTTCAAAGTTATAGAATAACTTCCAGGAGCTAACTGACCAACTTGAATGGGTGTTTGCTCGGCAGAGAGTTTATCCTGCATTACAAGTTTTCCTTGTGCATCATAAAGCGTGTATGTTACATTCTCGAACGCACTAGTTCTAATGTTCAATACATCTTCTGTTGGGTTGGGGAAAATAATAGCTTCGTAGTTGGGAGCAAAATCCTCCACTCCTAAAAAGTTCCAGTTTGTTTGATGGAACCCCTGTGTTAAGTCGTTGGTTCCATCTGTAACCGTATTGATAACAACTTCTCCAATGGTAAAGTCTATGCTTCCACTAGCATTGGTGTAAGAATCACCTTGGGTTGAAACAACCTCTTGCCCTAGGGAGTTGAGAGATAAAGTAAGAGCCCCGAATAGTAATAATCTTTTCATAGTGGTTTTTTTATTAAAGATAATATTATCTAAACATCTATTGCTTAGCACGTTCAGTTTATAGAAAGCATAGGGTTGTCAGAAGTAGAAACAATGTAACTACTCATATTCAACAACAATACCGAAGTCTCAATAGAAGATTACCCAACCAAAGCGACATCTGAAATAGTATGATGCGGTTTTCTGAATGGACGCTCGGTTATCAATCCTGATTCAGACGATAAACGACCTACTACAGAATGAATTTTAGTCGAATCAAGTGATTCTTGAATTGATAGTGGAGGTAGTATTGTTGGTAACCGCTTCGCAAGCATTGATTTTCCTGACCCGGGAGGACCAATAAGAATTACATTATGCCCACCAGCTGCAGCAATTTCGAAGGCTCGCTTTATTGCCAATTGCCCTTTTACGTCTTTGAAGTCAATATCACTTTGTTGGATGGCTTGATTGAATATCTTCTCAACGTCAATTGAATAAGGTTCAATGGTGGTCTGGTCTTTAAAGAAATTTACAACCTCCTGTAAATGATCTACGGGATAAACTTCCAATCCATCAACCATAGCAGCTTCTTTCGCATTCTCTCGAGGAAGTACAATCCCTTTAAAGCCATCCTTTTTAGCATTTAACGCAATCGGCAAGACACCTTTGAGTGGATTAAGCTTACCATCCAAAGATAATTCGCCTAAAACTATGTAATCTCCAAGTTTATCATTTGGCAATTGATCGCTAGAAGCTAAGATTCCTATTGCTATCGGTAGATCAAAGATAGAACCTTCCTTTCGAACATCGGCTGGAGCCATATTAATAGTTATTTCCTTTCCAGGGAATCTAAAATCGTTATTTGAGAATGCGGCTTTTATACGTTGTTGACTTTCTTTTACTGCAGAATCGGGTAATCCGACTAGAAAAAAATTAATTCCTTGAGCAAGGTTAACTTCAATTGTAATGGTCGAGGCATCAATACCGAATACGGCTGCGCCAAAGGTTTTCACTAACATAGGGTAGGTTTTTAGGTAATAAAAAAAGGAAACGTTGTAGCGCCTCCTTATTTAAGTTAGTGAAATATTTGACTTATAAAACGTGAATCTTTAAGTTTTATAAAAGCGATATAACCTCATTTAATTCAATCGACAAATTAAACTATCGAAAACAAAAAAAGCCGATACACATTGTGTATCGGCTTCAAACTCTTTAAAGAAAAAGTCTAACGCTTGTGCATTCCTTCGTCAGAAACAGAAATCTTCTTTCTACCTTTCTTACGTCTTGCAGCTAAAACTCTTCTTCCATTTTTAGTCGCCATACGACTACGGAATCCGTGTTTGTTTCTTCTCTTTCTTACTGATGGTTGAAATGTTCTTTTTGGCATGATATGTCGTTTACTCTATTGTCTAATTTCGGACTGCAAAGATAGGTAATTTTTCTATCTGGCAAAACCTTTGGATAAAAATATCAAAAATTAAGTAGATTACTGTTTTTGTGGCTACTTTTGTTCGACTTGAAAACCGATTAGAATTACATGCTCAGACCAAAAAAAAAGGAAAAAGAAAAGCGAGTTAAACTTTCAAAGGACGACATGAAAAGAGCTAAAAAGATCTTTTCATACCTACGCCCTTATGCAGGAATATATGTTGTAGGATGGCTTTTTCTAGCTCTTTCAAGCCTTGTTGGACTGCTTTTTCCTTTATTAATGGGTCAATTACTTGGGACTGGATCAGATCAAGATAGTGCTATGTCTGGTTTACTTGGTCAGATATCAATTACTGACGTAGACTCAGTTGCCATGGGCTTATTAATCGTATTCGCTGCACAAGCAATATTTGGATTTTTTAGAATAATAATTTTTACGCATGTTACCGAAAGTGCATTGCGCGACATTAAAAGAGAATCTTTTAGCCGTCTACTCTACATGCCAATGGATTTCTACAATAAGAACAAGGTTGGAGAATTAACAAGTCGTATGTCTGCAGATGTTGAAAAGATCCAGCAAGTGATGGGAACGACAATCGCGGAGTTCTTTCGTCAGATAATTATTATCGTTGGTGGTATTATATTCCTTTTATTTCTTTCTTGGAAACTAGCACTTATTATGCTGGGAACCTTCCCTGTAATGATCATAATCGCTGTTATTTTCGGAAGATTTATTCGAAAACTATCTAAAGAAGCACAAGATGAAGCGGCAAAATCCAATTCTACTATTGAAGAATCGTTAATGGGCATTTCAAATGTTAAGTCATTTACGCGAGAAGTATTCATGCTTGGTAAATACAAAACGGCCATTGATAATATCAAGGCTTTAAATGTTAAGTCAGGTCTTTGGAGAGGAGTATTTGCTTCATTTATTATCTTCTGTATTTTCGGAGCAATTGTTTTTGTGATTTGGAAAGGACTTTTAATGACACAAGGTCCAAATCCAGAATTGGCACAAAAAGATTTCTTCTCATTTATCATGTTTACTATTATGATGGGAGCTTCATTCGGTTCTATAGCTGATATGTATGCTAACATAATGAAAGCAGTTGGAGCCTCTGAGCATTTAATGGACATCATTGGAACAAAAAATGAGAAAGATCTTTTGACTGGAAAGGAAAAACCAGCGATTACTGGTGAAGTCAACTTCGAATCTGTTTCATTTAGCTACCCTCAGAGAGATGATATTGAAATCCTGAAGAGTATTAGCTTCTCAGCAAAGAAGAATCAAACCATAGCTCTTGTCGGTCCTTCTGGGGCAGGTAAATCTACAGTAGCTTCGTTGCTATTAAATTACTATCCAATTACCGGTGGTAAAATCAGCTTTGACGGAAAGAGTTCTGAAAATATCGATATCGAACATCTTAGATCTCACATGGCTTTAGTTCCTCAAGATGTAATTTTGTTTGCAGGTTCTATAAAAGAAAACATTGCTTTCGGAAAGCCAGATGCAACTGAAGACGAAATAATTGATGCTGCAAAAAAGGCCAACGCATGGGAATTCATTAATTCATTTCCTGACAATTTAGAGACTGAAGTTGGGGATCGAGGCATTCAGTTGTCTGGAGGACAAAAGCAGCGTGTGGCCATCGCTAGAGCCATTTTGAAGGATCCTGCGATACTTATATTGGATGAGGCAACATCTGCTTTAGATTCTGAATCAGAACGCCTGGTTCAGGAGGCATTGGACACGCTAATGAAAGGCCGCACATCGTTTGTCATTGCACATCGATTGTCTACAATTAAAAAAGCAGATAAAATCCTTGTATTAGAAAATGGAGAGATTAAAGAACAAGGAATTCACGATGATTTAATCGCTCAAAAAGGGATCTACTCGCACTTGGTTAGTCTACAAGGTGTGGAAGCTTCGTAAATAAGTTTCTACCAAAATTATTAAGAGCACTTATTCCTCCACGTTATTTACTGATTTGTAAATCAAGCACAGGATTCAAAATAAATTAACGAAACGTTTACCTCAAAAAATACGATTAAGGTGCAACCATCGCCATCATTTCAGCGCATGCCATTGCGGCAATAGAACCAATACCATACCCCAGTACGGCTAACAACGCACCAACACTTGCTAGTGAAGGATGAAATGCTGCTGCTACAACTGGAGCAGAAGCAGCGCCTCCAACGTTTGCTTTTGAACCTACAGCTAAAAAGAAGAAAGGAGCTCTAATCAACTTAGCGACTAAGAACAGCAGTCCCACATGAATTAGCATCCATATAATCCCAACCAAAATCAATTGTGGTTCTTCTAACGCTTTCCCAAGGTCCATTTTCATACCGATCGTGGCAACCAATATATATATAAATACACTTCCAAGCTTTGATGCACCGGCACCTTCGAACCTTCTTACTTTGGTAGCAGAATAGATTAAGCCACCAGCCGTTGTTAATACGACTAGCCAGAAGAAAGAACTCGCAAATGGAGAATCCTTCCCCATCAACTCTTTAAAGAATGGAGCCAATAATTGTCCTGCCCAATGCGAAAATCCGACCAACCCAAATGTAAGGCCAATCATAACCATGTAATCTGTAAGTGTTGGTTTCTTGGCGTTGAGTGATTCATAATTTTCCATTCGAGCCTTTAAATCCTCAATTGCAGAGGTGTCTGCTTTAAGCCATTTGTCAAATTTCTCTGCGCGTGTAGCTGCCCACAAAAGGAAAATCATCCACAATTGAGCGACAACAATATCTATCGTGATCATTTTACCGTACAATTCTTGTTTGTATTGATAAAGTTCAAGCATTGCCGTTTGATTCGCACCTCCTCCAATCCAACTTCCGGCCAAGGTTGCAAAGCCCTTCCAGGTTGCTGCATCTCCCGTTCCACCAACTACCGCAGGATCGATAAATGTATAAATCCAAATTGCCAAAGGCCCACCGATAACGATACCAATTGTTGCGGTAAAGAACATAATAAGCGCTTTTGGGCCAAGATTTATAATCGCTTTAAAATCAATTCCGATGGTCATTAAAATCAATGCTGCGGGCAATAAATAGTTCTTCGCCATGGTATAAAGACTGCTATAATCTTTTGAAATGAGTCCCAATGCTACAAGAATCGCCGGAATCAGGTAGCACAGTAACAAAGCAGGCACTGCGATGTAAAATTTCTTCCAGAATGGCGTTTGCTTGTGTGCTGTGAAAAAGATTAAACCCAAAACAATTGCTAAGATCCCAAATACAATCGGATCATCGGTAAAAAAAGGGCGTTCCAATCTTTTCACTTTTAAGCCCAACGATTTCGCTTGGCTGCTTTTGAACTTCAGGGTATCTCCTTGATGAACCATAACACATTCCAAGGAAATTGTTGCGTCCATATTTTTAATAAGGAAAGGTGTTACTTCTTTTGTCCAAATCGTATCATTACCCAAAGCGATAGCCATTGAATCCATTTTATCCGGAACATCAATTTGTGCAAAGTCAATGAAAACATTACTCTTTTTTTCGATGACAATCTCTTCTTTACTCCCCATCATCACGTATTCATACGATCCTGGCTTGAGTTTTTTCATCTTGGTTGTATCCATCAACTCAATCGTTTGAGAGAATGCGTTAAAAGAAAAAAGAAGGGCGATTAGTGGAAGAAGAAATTTCATTAGAAGATTGTGTTAAAATGAAAACAGTCCTCCAAGGAGGACTGTTTTTTAAATATTATGAATTGAAGTTACTTAACTCCATGCATTAGTTTTTTAATGACTGGCCCCATTAATAGTGAGAACACAGCCAATACAATTGGAAGAATAGTTAGGATCCAAAAGAAATAACTTATCCCCTCTGTCTTAGCAAGAGCTTCAGATGATTCTCCGAAAATCCCCGCAGTTTTCATACCAATTGCAACCGCTAAATACCAAATCCCAAACATAAAGGCAATCATCTTACCAGGTACTAGCTTACTTACGTATGAAAGGCCAACTGGTGATGTACAAAGCTCTCCCATAGTGTGGAAAAAATAAACTAATACTAACCAGAACATACTCACGGATGCACTCGTTGCACCAGCTTCAATATTCCTTCCACCGAAAGCAACACATGCCATTCCAACCCCTAATAATGATAATCCGATTGCAAACTTGGCATTCGCCGACGGATTGTATTTACTTTCCCACCATTTAGAGAATAACGGTGCCATACCAATAATGAACAATGAGTTTAAAACTCCAAACCAAGATGCTGGAACTTCTGTTGCTCCTTTCTGAAATTCAGTCACTAACATCCAAATCGCTATAACCCAAATAATCACAAAACTACATCCTAAAATAATATTAGCAAGTGCATACTTCTTGAAAGTTTGCTTAAATAGTAGCCCCAATACCCATGTGATTATTCCCAATGGGATAATGGTCATTAATGAGTTAATAATCTTATAGGTCAATGCGGCATTTCCTTCTAATGCCCTATCAGTGTAATCACGTGCAAAAGTTGTTAAAGAGCCAGGAGCTTGTTCAAAAATAGCCCAAAAGAAAATTGTTAAGAAGGCAAAAAACGTAACTGCAATCATTTTATCTCTCGTAATTCTTCCATACAAACTTAATCTGTATACCAAAAGAAAAATAAACATCGCTAAGGTTAACAAAATGGTAATCAATGACCCATCAATTCCAAACACTTTAAAATTAAGAACATTATAGCCATATATCTTGGATGCGGGATCGTTAATAATCCAAACCAAACCTAATAAGGCCATCACCCCAATTAGTCCTTTCTGCCAAGAACTAAATATTAATGAATCTGCTCCAGTAGGATCGTCAGATTGTGACTCCTTAGTGGGAGCATCAATTAATCCAGTATCAACATTCTTCTCTAACTTCGCAGGCTTTAATCCTATATTTCCAAAAATATCTTGAGAGAACCAAAATTGTAAGCATCCAAAAAGCATGAAAATTCCTGCCAATCCGAATCCAATACTCCACCCAACTGTTTCGCCTAGATAACCACAAAGTAGAATACCTAAAAATGCCCCCGCGTTTACCCCCATGTAAAAGATAGTATATGCCCCATCTTTCTTTCCTTGATGGTCATTGTACATATGAGAGATAATCGATGTCATATTTGGTTTAAAGAAACCACTTCCGAACACTAATAACGTCAAACCTAAATAAATCGACCATGTGGTCTCCAAAGCCATTGCTCCGTGCCCTAATGTCATTAAAACAGCTCCAACAATTACAGCTTTTCTGTACCCCCAGACATTATCGGCAAAATAACCGCCAAGCATTGTAGAAAGATAAACCAGAGCTGTATAAGTCCCAAACAATACATATGCATTTTCTTTTGGCCAACCCCATCCTGAATCCGTTAAAGATGCGGTCAAGAACATAACCAATAAAGCGCGCATTCCATAGTAAGAAAAACGTTCCCACATTTCAGTGAAGAAAAGAACGAACAGCCCAGAAGGGTGTCCTAAAACTGTTGATTTAAAAAGGTCTATTTTCTGATCTGACATATATATTTATTTACTCCGTTTATTTCTAATTTATTACCCTTCTGTATCTGCTAACTCGAAACCTTCAGCTTCTTCGTGGTTGGTTCCTAAAACATCTTCTGCTCCATGTGTAAGGCGCTTTAATGGTTTTAAAAGTGCAATTACTATTAATCCGAAGGCAACTGTGAAAATAGTAATTCCTATGAAAATGGTGTATTCTCCTAAACTAGAAGATTTTTCACCGATAACTCCAGCAAGTTTTCCACCAAATCCAGTTGCGGCAAAATAGGCTCCCATCATTAGGGACGCGTATTTGGCAGGTGCCAATTTTGTAATAAACGATAGTGAAACTGGCGATGATGACAATTCTCCAATAGTATGAAACAAATACGCCATAACCAACCATATCATAGAGCTTTTACCTCCACCATCAGCCTCCATTGCAGCGAAAACCATAAACACAAAACCCGTACCCATTATCATAGTACCTGTTGCCATTTTAAATAATGAACTTGCTTCCTTTCCTTTTAAACTTCTTTTCGCCCAAATATTTGCAATCCAAACTGCAAATAGAAGTATGAACCCTGCATTCAAGCCTTGAAACATTGGAGTCGGAATTAATTCACCAAACAACATTCGATCGGTTTTAGTATCCGTATACAATGTCATCAAACCTCCTGCTTGTTCAAATGCGCCCCAGAATACAATAACGATTAAAAAGGAAAGTAAAAGAACTATAAATCGATCTTGCATGATTTTGGATCCCAAATCTTGATACACCATCATCATTAAACCTACGAAGAATGAAATAAAAACAAATAAAGCTACATATCCCCATCTATCAACACCATCAAACAAATAAATAGAAAGAAAAGAAAGGGCTAAAAGCACCAATACAATCACCAATTGCAGAGGAGACTTCAATAAATTTTTATAGAGCTGTCCAATAGAAACGTCATCCTCTTTATCCTTTTTTACTGGTTTATTGCCAACTTCTGCCAAATGTTTATGACCAATTATATAGACTAACAACCCTAATAACATTGCTATTCCTGCCATCCCAAATCCAGCGTGCCAACCCCATTTTGCTATAACCAATCCAATTAAACTGGTGGCCAATAAAGACCCTAAATTAATCCCTATGTAAAAGATGCTAAAACCTTTATCTCTTCTTAAATCGCCTTTCTTATAAAGTCCACCTACCATTGTAGAGATGTTTGGCTTAAGGAATCCAACACCCAGAATAATAAGTCCTAAGCCCATAAAGAATGCCCAATCAGCTTCAATGGCTAGAACGCCATGCCCTAAAACAAGAACTGAAGCCCCTATCATAACGGCTTTCTTTTGTCCTAAATATCGATCCGCAATTATCCCTCCTGGTATTGACATCACATAAACGAGCATAATGTACCATCCATAAAGCATTAAAGCTTCTTTTTCAGTCCACCCCATGCCTGGACCAATTTTATCTTCAACTCCAGCTACGATATACATGACAAGAATAGCACGCATTCCATAGTAAGAAAATCGCTCCCACATTTCGGTAAAAAACAATACATACAAACCCATAGGGTGACCGAATAAAGTCTTGGTAGGAGTAGGATTATCTATAATGCTCATAAATATAAATTGGTGCGTGAATGTAATAAAAAAAAGTCGAAAATCACCAAATAATCGACGAATGGCTAAATCGTTCAAACTAATAATTTACCGTTCATAACTTTAGGAGTTTAACTAAAGAAATCATGGTAATTAACACTTAACTTATATCTTTAATGCACCTAATTTCTTTATACAATGAAAAAGTTATTATTTGCAGTTTTATGCATCGGTGGATTTTTATCCTCATGCGCAACCATATCCAAGGATTCCGAGCCAACTGCTGCGATTGAACTCAATCGAATTGATGCACATACGTATTCAAATACGAATGAAATCCATACCATTCATTTGCACCTTGATCTTGATGTAAACTTTGAAAACCACACTATTTACGGTGTTGCACGTCATGAAATGAATCCCCACACTTGCGATACGGCTGTCTTTGACATTAAAGGACTCGCTATCAACAGAGTGACATTGGGCAAAGGCAAGGAGAAAGCAACGGAATATATTATTGGAGAAAATAATGAATTGCTCGGACAGTCTTTGGCGGTTAAAATAGCCGAGAACACAAAGTACATTAATATTTATTATCAGACAACGGAAAATACGGAAGCCTTGGATTGGCTTAAACCATCATTGACGGCTGGAAAGAAGTATCCTTATATGTATACACAAGGACAGGCCATTTTAACTCGTTCTTGGATTCCATTGCAGGACACCCCTATGAATCGAATTTCCTATTCAGCAGATGTAAAAGTTCCAGCGGAACTAATGGCTATAATGAGTGCTTCCAATCCTAAAAAGAAAAGTGAAAACGGCAAGTACCATTTCGAAATGAGGCAACGAATCCCAGCATATCTTATCGCTCTAGCAGTTGGAGATATGGAATACACTTCGCTTGGTGAAAATTGCGGCGTTTATAGTGAGCCTAAGTTAGTCGAAGCTTGTGTTTACGAATTTTCGGACCTTCCTAAAATGATTGCCGCAGCTGAAAGCATTTATGGTGAATACAGATGGGATCAATACGATTTGGTCATCCTTCCCTACTCTTTCCCTTTTGGCGGAATGGAAAATCCTAGATTGACTTTCGCGAATCCTACAATAATTGCTGGAGATAGAAGCATGACCTCTGTTGTTGCTCATGAATTGGCGCACTCTTGGTCTGGAAATCTAGTAACCAACGCAACTTGGAATGACTTCTGGCTCAATGAAGGCTTTACCGTTTATTTTGAGAATCGAATCATGGAAAAGCTCTACGGAAAAGAATCTGCAGACATTCTGGCATTGATTGAATTCCAAGATTTAGAGGCAGAATTAGTACGAATGAAAGAAAGTGATCATCCTGAAGATTCTCAATTAAAACTTCAACTGGATGAACGTGCTCCAGATGATGGAATGACAGATATAGCCTATATAAAGGGAGCATTTTTTCTAAGAACATTGGAAGCGGCAGTTGGAAGAGAGAAATTTGACACCTTCCTAAAAGGGTATTTCGATGCGCACGCTTTCAAAACGATTACAACGGAAGACTTCATTACTTATTTAAACAAAGAACTCTTGGAACCAAAGTCGGTTGCATTCAATACGAATGAATGGATTTATGAAACTGGACTTCCTGAAAACTGTGTTACATTGACTTCAGACCGTTTGGACAAAATGAAAGCCCTGTCAAATAGAGTAAATGAAGGAGAAAACATTTTTACGGGCTCTTTCGCAAACTCTCAAAGAGGAGATTTTACAAGTCAAGAATGGCAAACGTTTATTCGTGGACTCGACCAATCCATTCCCAATGAAATGATGAATAAGATTGATGCTCAATTTAAATTCTCTACGGAAGGAAATCCAGCATTAAAATCGGATTGGTTCTATCTTGCAATTAAAAGTGGAAACAAGAAACTTCGACCGGAAGCTGCGGCCTATCTAAATAAAATTGGAAGGCGTTGGTATATCGAGTCGATTTATCAAGCGTGTAAAGATTCGGAAGATCCCGATGATTTAGCATGGGGCAAGACTGTATTTGCAGAGGCTCAAAAGAATTATCATTTTGTTTCGAAAAGTACGATTGAAGATATTCTTTATGAGTAATTGAGGGTTTAACTGAATCTACAGCTCGGCTTCCCGAAGTATTTCCCGATAGTTTTGTAGACTCTGTTGCGACATCGTCAATAATGTCATTATTTTCGCTCGTTGTACTTAGTAGATTTAATAAGTTTTATGCTCAGTTCAGTTTGCTTTAGTTTAAAGCTGCAATTTTCTCCTCCAAAATGGCAATTTTACTTAAAGCATCCTCTTCTTTTTTGCGTTCAATTTGCACAACTTGCTCAGGAGCACTTGTTACGAACTTTTCATTTTGCAATTTTTTCTGAACGCTTTTCAAGAACCCTTGGGTGTAATCAAGCTCTTCAGACATCTTTTCTTTCTCGGCTTCTACATCGATTATATCACCAAATGGAATGAAATATTCATTTCCATCAACAATGAATGAATTCGAGCTATCTACCTTACTATCAATATATTCCAATTGAGTCAAGTTCCCCATTTTAACAATAACTGAGTCAAATGTTTTATTAATTGACTTGTTCATTTTAATGAATAAGTCAATTTTAACCTTATTTGCAATGTTATTTTTCTTTCTGATGTTACGGATGTGGGTAATTACTTCCGTTGCCAAGTTAAACTGACTTAAAACGGCTTCATCAAGTTCCTTAACCTCAGGCCATTTAGCAACAACTGCATCGTCCCCATCTTCACGCTCTCTCAATGAATGCCACATTTCTTCTGCGATAAACGGCGTAAATGGTTGAATCAATCGTAAAATATCTTCGTAAAAAGTCTTTGTTCTATCCAATGTTTTAACATCAATAGGATGCTGGTACCCCGGTTTAACCATTTCTAAGTACCATCCGCAGAAATCATCCCAAACCAACTTATAGGTAGCCATTAGCGCTTCAGAAATCTTAAATCGATCAAACAATACATTGATTGTTTTCAATTCTTGATTAAACTTAGCCTCAAACCACTCAATTGCTTTAACAGCAGCTTCCGGTTGAGGAAGATCCTCTTGAATTGACCAAGAGTTAATCAAGTTGTTCGCATTCCAAACCTTGTTCGTAAAGTTTCTTCCTTGAACACATTGTGAGCTATCGAACGGCAAATCATTCCCCGCTGGAGAAGAAACAAGCATTCCTAATCGAACACCGTCCGCTCCGTATTTATTGATTAAATCAATTGGATCTGGAGAATTCCCAAGAGACTTAGACATTTTACGTCCCAGCTTATCTCTTACAATACCAGTATAATAAACGTTCTTAAACGGCGGAACACCATCCATATATTCATTTCCAGCAATGATCATTCGTGCAATCCAGAAGAACATAATCTCCGGTGCAGTTACAATATCATTTGTTGGATAGTAATAGTTGATTTCTTCATTTTTAGGATCAGTCAATCCATTGAAAACAGAAATAGGCCACAACCAACTTGAGAACCATGTATCCAAAACGTCTTCGTCTTGTCTAAGATCTTCAGCCGTAATCGTCTTCCCCGCTTTTTCAGTCGCTAATGGAATGGCCTCCTCAATTGTTTTGGCAACAACGTAGTTCTCATTTCCTTCACCGTAATACCAAGCTGGAATCTGATGTCCCCACCACAATTGGCGAGAAATACACCAATCTTTAATATTTTCCATCCAGTGACGGTAGGTATTCTTAAACTTCTCAGGATGAAATTGAACGTCTCCAGTCATAACATCGTCTTTTGCTTTCGCAGAGAGGTCTTTCATATCAACAAACCACTGCAATGACAATCTTGGCTCAATAACCGCATTCGTTCGCTCAGAGTACCCCACCTTATTGATGTGGTCCTCTGTTTTTATTAAATACCCTTTATCGTGAAGTTCTTTCTCAATATTTGTTCTCGCCTCAAAACGGTCTTGACCTTCATAATGAAGCGCATTTTCGTTCATTGATCCGTTATCATTTAAGATATCGATCGTTTCCAAGTCGAATTTCTTCCCTAAATCATAATCATTCGTATCGTGAGCTGGAGTCACTTTTAAACATCCAGTTCCAAATTCCATATCAACGTAATCGTCAAAGATGATCGGGATTTTCCGTCCTACAATTGGAACAATCGCATGCTTGTCTTTTAAATTTGCATAGCGTGCATCGTTTGGATTCACACAAATAGCTGAATCACCCAAAATAGTTTCAGGACGGGTAGTCGCAATCGTTAACCACTGGTCATCTGTACCATCGATCTTGTAACGAACGTGGAACAGTTTAGAATTCACTTCTTTGTGCAATACTTCTTCATCAGACAATGCGGTGAGTGCCTCTGGATCCCAGTTCACCATTCGAACACCGCGGTAGATTTTTCCTTTTTGGTACAAGTCAATAAAAACATCTTTCACCGATTCTGAATATTCAGGATCCATTGTGAAACTTGTTCGTTCCCAATCACAAGAAGCACCTAATTTCTTAAGTTGGCTTAAAATAATTCCACCGTGTTTGTCTTTCCACTCGAAAGCATGTGCTAAGAATTCTTCTCTTGTAAGATCCGATTTCTTGATTCCCTGCTCGCGTAATTTATGAACAACTTTGGCTTCAGTAGCAATGGACGCATGATCTGTTCCAGGAACCCAACATGCATTTTTTCCATGCATTCGAGCACGACGAACCAATACATCTTGAATTGTATTGTTCAACATGTGTCCCATGTGTAAAACTCCCGTGACGTTTGGCGGAGGAATGACGATTGTATATGGCTCTCTTTCATCCGGTTCTGAATGAAAATATCCTTTTTCCATCCAGTAAGAATACCATTTCTCTTCTGCCTTCTGCGGCTCGTACGTTTTCGGGGTCTCCATGTAAAAATTATTTAACGCAAAAATAGTAATTCCGCGCTATGGTAATAGAATTTAGACCTTAGAATTTAGCTATCAAAATACCAATCAAACCTTAAAATTCTAAATTCTAAATCCTAAATTCTTTTTCTACCCTATCTTCGCTAAAAATTAAACAATGAAAAAGGCAGCTCTATTTTTGATTCTCATGTTTCCGTTACTAATTACTTCTTGTATGAAAGGAGAATCCGTAGATGTGATTATTCACAATGCGAATATACACACTATGAATGCTAACAGTGACGTATTCGAGGCCGTGGCCATTCGCGATGGAAAGATTGTTGAAGTTGGACCGGAGCGCCAAATATTGAATAAATACAGTGCGGGGGAATACATTGATGCACAGAAGAAAGATGTTTATCCAGGTTGGGTGGATGCGCATGGACATATTTTGAGTTACGCGAAGCAAACGTTGAGCGTGAACCTTATTGGCTGTAAATCGTACGATGAGATGATTATACGAATCGAAAAATACCAAAGTAAATACAACCGGAAATTTATAATTGGCCGAGGTTGGGATCAAAGTTTATGGGATGGAAAAATGCCGACGAATGAATTATTAAATAAAACATTCCCAGATATTGCGGTTTGCTTGTTTAGAATTGACGGTCATGCATTGTTAGCCAATGATTTTTTAATAGAGAAATCAGATGTAATCAATAAGTTCAATGAGGACTCTGAGCTAAACCAAGGAGGGTATTTTGAAACGGATACTATTGCAACATTATTAGGAAGTTCAATTACTCAGGAAGGATCATTTATTTTACAACCAACTGGTTTTTTTGCAGATAACGCAATGAACCCAATCATTGAAATCCTGCCAGAATTCGGACAAAAGGAATTGAAAGACGCGATTCTTGAAGTTCAACACGAACTTTTGATGTATGGTATCACGGGCGTCCACGAAGCAGGAATGAATCGTGCTGAATTCAAAATAATCGATCGATTGGTTAGCCAGCGTGATCTTAAAATCAATATTTACGGAATGCTTTTGCCATCGGACGAGAACATTGCATTTGCAAGGAAAAATGGATTTTATAGAAACAAAAACTTATACGTCCGAAGCTTTAAAGTTTTTGGAGACGGCGCTTTGGGTTCTAGAGGTGCGTTTTTAAAGTATCCTTATGCGGACAAGTACGATCATTCAGGGTATTTAACGACATCACTTCCTCACATGCGGTTGATTGCGGAAATTTGTCACGAGACGGGTTATCAAATGAATACGCATGCGATTGGCGACTCGACAAACAAATTAATGCTCGGAATTTATCAAGAAGCGATAGAAGTCAACCCAAATCACAGGTGGCGTATTGAGCACGCACAAATTGTCGATCCAAAGGACTTCGTTTTATTTGCTCAATCAGGAGCTTATGCCAGTGTACAACCAACACACGCTACAAGTGATCAGCAATGGGTGGAAGATAGAATTGGTTCGGAAAGAATGGAAGGAGCTTACGCATTCAAATCAATCTTGGCAAACACAGGCAGGCTAGCTATCGGAACAGATTTTCCCGTGGAATACATCGATCCATTTAGAACAATTCATTCGGCAGTAAACAGAAAGAATGTGGACAACGAGCCAAGCAATGGATTTCTAGTCAATGAGAGCATAACTTTAGAGGAATGTATCAAAGGAATGACAATTTGGGCAGCAGAGGCTTCGTTTCAAGAAAACTCACTGGGAACGATCAAAGAAGGCAAAGACGCCACACTTTCTATATTTGAAGATCCAGTTGTGGCAAATGGAAGTTACACGCAGAACTTCGCTTACATGGTTTATATAAAAGGGAAAAAGGTCTATTCCGTAGAATAAACCTTTTTACTGCAAGCTCGATTTTACAAACCAGAAAAGAAAATCGAGTTAAAAAATCTTTAGAAAGATGGGCAGGAAATTGTTTTGAACGTTACTCCTTTTGTTTTACAAGCCAAAGTAAGCCCAAGTGAAATTTCATGAGATCCACCAGAAACACCATTGTTTAATTTAGAAACAGTCACATCGTAACTGTATCCTATTTTGAATTTCCCTGTATCAACGCCCAATGAAAGAATAAATGCATCTTTATTTCTGTACCATACTCCTGCTGTAAATGCTCCGTATTTAACATATGTACCCAACATAAGCTCTTGGAAACCATTTTGATATTGGTAAATAATGTTAGGCATTATTGTAGTAATATTATTGTACTGCGATTTTGAACCAAGAGGTATACTGGCTCCCATATGACCTGTAAGACGCATAGGCAATCTTGACGAACCAATAATCATGGATTCATCCGGGCGGTTCAAGTGATGTGCCGCTGCTCCAAAGAAAAAATGCTCGCTGTACCCAACAAATCCAGCGGATGCATCGAAGAAATATCGATTTCCTCCACGTTGAACATCTCCTGTTTGGTAGATAAAACCTCTTCGTGGATCAATCATATCTCCAAAGGTCAGTTTGTCCCAATCAAGAAATTTGTTGGTCATGGCCGCTTTAGCTCCAAACATCATGGAAAATTTACGATTGACTTTCAGATGGTACGAATAAATCAATCCAAGCGAGGAAGTAAAAATCGTTCCTTGACCTTGTTGATCGTGTGTCGCGATAACTCCAATTCCTCCAGAGATGTTCTTGAAGTATTGATCGTAAGACATACTATAGGTAACATAATTTCCTGTAAGACTTGGCCATTCGTTTCGGTAGTTCATTGCAAAGCGCGGACAAATCTTAGACCCAGCAAAGGCAGGATTAAGATATATCGGGTTCGCATAAAATTGGGTAAACTGAGGATCTTGAGCAGATGACCCGAAGCTGACTCCAATAAAAAGTAAAATTAAAATGTTTCTCATGTTATTAAAGATTTAATAATCGTTTTCCAAAGCGGTTTGGTTTGCCTAGGAATCTTAGCGTCACTTGATGCGAAAACACTTTTTTACTAGTCATTAAACTGTTTGTATAATCAGAGTTCACGTGCATAGAAAAATGCTTAAACTTCACTCCAATTGAGGCTGCAGGTTCAAGATTAGAAGAAATTGCTCCTCCAACTGTGAACCATTCAAAGCGGTAGTTAAATCCTAACCACGCTTCAGAAAGTTGTTCGATCTTTTGGTAGACCATATATGGAGAGAAAGTCATGCTTTCGTCTCTCGAATCCAGATCTGTTCCAATTGTTGATACAAATTGCGTTCCAGCTCTTCTTGGATCGGCCAAATTGGTTGAGTAAAGATTATCACGGTGGTTAAAAATATTGTCTACTTGTGCACTTATGAAGAACCATTTGGTATTCACATTCAAACCAATCCCCAAATCTTTGTACAACAAGTTTTTTCCAACTGGTGCTGTCGTATCGTTGTAATAGCTCTGTACGTTTCCTCTATCGAATTCAACTTGAGAAGCATTACCCATGTTCTGATCGTTTAGGAATTTACCTCCCATTTTGAACCTGAATGATGGTTCGACGGAAATTTTTCTACTTACAGATATTTTAGGTGAATACGCAAATGTTGCATCACTTACCTGAAGTCCTCCACGGTTATAAATCGAATGATTCAATTGAATTCCAAGGCCTCCGCGCAAGGCATAAGAATAGCCATCGATTGAGAGTTGATTCGAAAATTGTTCGTTTGCTTGACCATACCATTGCATCCGACTCAATGTTTGAACGCGTAGTGCAATTAAAGTACCAACTGAACCAAAGTTTAAATCCTGAGATGACTTACCAGGAACATGATAGTGAGGATCTCTTGAATTATTCAGAGCAATCGGATTGTCCATCATACGCTGAAAGTTTCGTCCAAATCCAGCCATTCTATTTTTAAACGAATTATTGTATTCCGAAACGCCTATACTCTGCCAATCGCTTTTAGACGTACTATTTAAGGAGTTAACTACCTCACTTGAAGGAGATTTTAAACGTTCCAATTCACGTGTTTCCAATTGCTTTTCCGTTTTCTTTGCCAATAAACCTCTTGCCTCAGGAAGTACATTAGGCTCGTTCAACCCAAAGAGTGGTTCATTTACATCTGCTACTGGGTCATTTGGAACCAAAATTGGTGCAACCAAATTATTCGCGTTTGTATTTACAATCACAATATTATTAGCACTCGTATTAGCAACAGAAGAGACATTCAAAGCGAGAACGTTCGTCGCAAAAGTCAAATTGGGAGTAGTCTTTGCCGAAGCCCCTTGCCCCCTTTGATTACTATCTATTCCTTGATTCCTGTTCGTTCCTTGACGCTCTGGAGTCAAAACTACATCTTTAGGGTTTGATTCTAGTATTCTATTATCATGTTGCTCTTCAATTCGATTGGAAGTTAAAGAACCGTTTGTAAAGTGATCGTTTAAAACTTCAGAAATCCTTGAAGATTTAGAACTCGTTATTTTATTCTCTAAAGAAACAATAGTCGACTTTAAATCGTCTATTTCATTCAATAGTAATTGATTATGTTCTGTTTGATTTAAAACAATACTTGCTGTTTGAATAGTTTTATTTGACGCAACTTCTGATTCATCAGAGCTAAAATATCCGATAAAACCAACAGAAGAAGTAATAAATAATAAAGGCAAAAGACCAATGAACGTAAAACGTCTCTTAGAATTTCCTCTGCCGAGACCTTCTTGATTTGGATATACAACGGGCATAGCGCTTACACTTGACATCTCCCATAAATCACGATCTACATCGAGCTCAGGGTTCTGAAGTAAAAACGATTCTAGTTGTGTAATTTGCGCTGGAGAAAGGTTTCCTTCCGCGAGCTCAAACAACCATAAATCAATATTTGAAAATGATGGGTTACTCATACTAGTTCTATCAATCCTTTTAACTGATTTTTAATTTTCTTTCTTGCTCTAAACAGGTACACCTTTACTTGGGAGTCCGATAATTGAAGCATATCACCTATTTCTTTATAAGAATACCCTTCAAGGTCTCTTAATAGAATGATACTTTTTTGAATCGGAGGAAGAATACTTACCGCTCTATCAACAACTTGATTTGACTCAAATGAATTCGGAGTAACCGAACCTTTTTCGAATTGTCCAATCTCATCTGTCAATTGAGTTCTTCCTTTTTTGTTTGAAAAGTTAATCATCGCATTATGAGCTGTTGTAAACATCCATGATTTCGCTTTCGGAAATTCAACGTTTGTTCTATTCAACCACAACTTTTCGAAAACATCTTGAACAATATCTTTCGCGTCTTCTGAATCTCTCAGAAACTTAATCGCATACCCATACAAATTGTTAGAATGCCCTTTTACCACAATATTGTATTCTTTTCTTTTCAATTAAACCTATTTAGATCTTCAGTTAAAACAATTATAGACCTCATTTTGTTACACTAATAACAGATATTCACCCCGTTCAGGTACACTTTAAAGAACTCGTTTACCAAAGCGATTCATTCATCGAGTAAACAGGCTCTATCATCGAACATTTTTTCAATATGTTTTGATGTTTTTTTTTTATTATATTCGTAACTCAACGATAAACACGCAGCTGTTGAACTTTAGAGACTTTTCGAAATAACTCGAACCGTACCTGACTTTATTTATTTGCGAATTGCGCAATTGATTTGTATTGACTTGATGTAATTTTGTAGTGTAAAAGCATATGATTATCAAACCATGATTGAAGCTTAAAGACTTTTCGATATTCCATATCACCAATTAAATACATACCCAAATCAGAAGATGTTTTTTTAGTAACGGTTAATCCGTAAACAATGAAATAAAATTAATTATGAGTGATTACCCTTGGTTTAAATCCTACCCTTCAGAAGTTCCACAAACAATAGAGCTGA
>CAJVYC010000031.1 GCA_913009205.1 uncultured Fluviicola sp.
ATCGAAAATCTCCCTTGGGTTTCCTGTTTGATGCTCGAGTATTCTTGTTTCGGTGTCTTTGTCATCACGTACAAGTCCGATTTTAACATATCGGCTTATTTCCCCAGTGAGATAATCTTTTTCACGGAGGAGATAAATGCTTCCTGGTGTAAATGTTATTTTAGCCATATGCCATCTTTCTTTTTGACTTTTCCGGATTAAGTTACATTCATTTTTATAACTATAAGAATAGGCTTATTATTTTTTAAATAAAAAGGTATGTTTTTAGTCTTAAATAATTTATTCTGGTAAAAGTCCAATTGACTGAATTCAGTTACCGTATTAGCTAAAAAATATCGAAGGTCACTTTTTTGCTTTATCGTTAAGCCTGAACCAAATTGTTCGCCCATATTATCAGGTACGAAAGAAATTCTCGTTTCTAACTGTCCACGATACTGTCACCAAACTAAAAAACAAAACCCCTAAAGAATTTGATACTCTTTAGGGGTTTCTAGGTCTACAGCCATATAGACTTTAACTTTACTCTTACGAGTTGGCGGTCTGGACGGGACTCGAACCCGCGACCCTCGCCGTGACAGGGCGATATTCTAACCAACTGAACTACCAGACCGTGAAATGTGAATAAATTCACTTTTCTAATTGTCTTTCGACAAACACTTTTCGTTCAAAGCGTGGGCAAATGTAATATAAATATCCTTTATAGAGCAAGTTCAAATAGAAAAAAAATAAAAAAAAATAAAGCGCATAAAAAAGCCGCCCTAGCTCATGTAAGGCGGCTTTTATATAACTCCTTGAATACTATTCTTTAATGAATTTTACAACCTCAGAAGTACCGTTGTAATTAATCGTTACGAAGTACATTCCACTTTGTAAATAATCGATATCCATGTCAAGTGCTGGTCCAATCACATTTTCATAAGATTCTAAAACTTTTCCTTCCATGTCAGTAACTAATATTGATTCAACATCGATTCCATTCAATCCATTCAAAGTAACTTTAGATTTGGCCGGATTTGGATAAACTAAGAACTTAGAGTTCGTTAAAGCTGGAACACTCAATCCACAATCTACAACTTGGATGTAGTAATAATCTACAAGTACTTCAGAAGGGTTTCCATTTGGATTTCCTTGAAGGTACGCATCTGTTGTGATAATCTGCTGGTAACTTCCGATATCGGCCAATGCTGGAGTTCCAGTTACTTGGATACAACCTGTTTGACCACCTTCAAAAGAGCAGTTGTCGATAGGGCTTTGAGTATTTCCTGGTGATAGACAAGCATAAGTAAAACCAGGAGGCAATCCCGTCCAGTTACTTAATACAACACTATCAAAAGGAAGTGTAAATGGAATACCGAAAATAATTGTTGTTGTATCAACAGGAACAATGATAGTAATTGTTTCGTTGTACAATTGATCGATACATGCTGGAGCCAGTCCTGTAGCTTCGTCTGGATAAACTCCTGGGTCAACATATTGAGGGTCAGCTGTACATTGCGCACTTGCACTTATTGAAGTTAAAAGCGCAAAGGTTGAGAGTAGTAGTGTTTTTTTCATAAGTAAATTGGTTAATTGTTTCAGCTAAGATAAGGCATTTAAATTAAGCTTCATATCTAAAAAACAGAAGATATTAACTTTATGAAGGTGAAATCGAAAGTTGAAAACAAAAAAAATGGAGTTTGATACAATCAAACCCCATTTAAATAAAGAAAATATTTCTTAACCGATAACTTTTACACCTACCGCGTTTAATCCTTTTTTTCCATCTTCAACTTCATAAGAAACTTTGTCATCTTCGTTGATCTCGTCATCAAGACCTGATTGATGTACAAAAACATCTTCACCTCCATCGTTTGGTTTAATAAATCCAAATCCTTTTGTTCCGTTAAAGAACTTAACTGTGCCTTCTGCCATTTTATAATTTTTTACTGTGTAATATGCAATTAATCGCTTAACATTCAGTGTGAAGCGTCATAATTACGAAGCTAAGTTAGCCTTTTAATTTTAATTGTATCACTTTTTTTTCAAATGCAGTTTGAATTAGATGTTTGTTATCTAAGACTGATGTTCTTACTATATTCGTCACTGCGATGGCGAAGGATAATATGAAACTTTCTGGAAATGAACGAATCTACGGACTCGATGTGTATCGCGCCATCGCAATAGTTCTTGTTGTTTTAAGCCATGGTGCGGCTTTGGCGGGTGATATTTTTTGGTTTTTGCCTACGGTCCCACTGTTAAGTGGAATTGATGGAGTAGAGCTGTTTTTTGTTCTTAGTGGGTTTCTTATTGGATCAATTTTGATTAAAGAAATCGATAAGGGAGAAAAGTTTAATCTAAAATCAATTGCACATTTCTGGAAAAGAAGGTGGTTTAGAACCTTACCCAATTATTACTTGATCTTACTTTTGAATTTTCTATTCATTCAATATGAATTGAAGAATGGAGACCTCGATCAGTTTGGCTGGTCATTCATCTTCTTTACACACAATTTGTTTGATGGTTTTCACAGCTTCTTTTGGGAGAGTTGGAGTTTATCTGTCGAAGAATGGTTCTACATTATCCTGCCCCTTTCTATTTTTGGTTTTCGCCTTTTTCTCTCGAAAAAATATACCTTTCTCGCAACCATTTTGCTTTTAATAATAGCTCCATTACTTTATCGAATTTATCATGCAGAGGTTGTATATAATACTTTTAATGCTTACGATATAGAAGTGCGAAAAGTCGTAGTAATGCGATTAGACACTATTATTTATGGTGTTTTTGCGGCGTACATAAAGTATTATTTCAAAGACTTTTGGAGGTTGTGCAGATGGCCAGCATTTATATTGGGAATGGCAATTTTATATCTTGGCACAACAACCAATCATTCGTTTGAACTCTTCTATTCAAGAACATTCTACTTTGTCATAATCTCAATTGGAGCAATGTTTTTATTGCCGCTTGCAGATAGTATAAAAACCTATCGCGTTAAATGGTGGGGAAAAACAGTTACCCATATCAGTAAGATTTCTTATTCGATGTATTTAATCAATCTTGGATTGGTGTATGGCGTAATTATAAAACTCAATCCGCCTGAAGCAGAAGCCGACCGTTGGCAAATGTACATCTTGTTTTGGTGCGTGACGGTAGGAGCTTCAACCCTACTTTACTACTTCTTTGAGCGACCGATGATGAAATTACGCGATCGGTTCTAATTGAATCCCTCTGCTGTCTTAATACAAACTCTTTTTCCTGAATCAGTCGATAAATTGATGTGAAGATCTAAGTCAAATTCCGTGGCTTGCTCTTTCGATGCGTTTTCTTAGCGCAACTGAATGTCTGACCGCATCTCTAAAGTGTCAATTTCGTTAGGTTTTTCTTTCTCGATTTTCTTCTGTTTGATCTTTTTCTCCACTTTTGGCTCTCCCTTGATCGCTTTAACAATGAAGGTTCCGCCAACAAATCCAACGATGGAAAACACAATTATGATGATGAGTTCTTTCTTTCCCATTTTTTTTAATAAATTTTAGTCAATCCGTCAATCGTTCGTATTCCCTTATTCTATGCTGTAAGTTTCAATATTGATCTCAATGTAAAGGGCTGTGTAAAGGTGTCTTCAAAAATTAAGGGTTAAATTCTTAATGAATACTACGGCAGTCCAATTGAGCTTGTTTGCTGCAAATCCTACTTCTTCTTGAATAAATTTACAACGATCACAAATCCAATTCCGATTAAGGCGCCAATAATTACGTATTTGATCATAACAATTCGTTTTTCATGTTGAGTAAAGATAATCTTATTTGCTTTTCGTAAGAGCCCACATATATTTATAAAAGCGTTTCAGGACTGGAATGGAGATCAATAAAAGTGCCCAGTCGATCCAATAGGACATCATCAAATAGCTTTTCGACCAATTGTTTTACTGATCCATCTTTGAAATACTAATTGTCTGTATGTGATTTGCTTTAATTGTGGTTTGTTCCATGGTGAGCTATTGCTGGCAACTTGGATATACAAAGAAAAACCAACTCTAAATAAACTAAAAAGCCTCCTCGATTCAATCGAGAAGGCTTTAAACTTACTTAATCTTTCTTATCAATTCTGTTTCACCACTTTTACCGTAGTCGTTGAATTATCAGCCGTGACTCTTACGAAGTAAATTCCAGGCTCATTTGTAATATTCAATTCACACATGTCCGTGTTGTAATAGTTCGAATTTTGAACAACCTGCCCAACCGAATTCAATACTTGAATCTCAACTTCAGCATAGTGATGCTTGTTGAAGTCAATTGAAATTCCTCCTGAAGTAGGGTTAGGGTAGACGTCCAAAGTTTTTTCTAAATCATTGTCTTCAATTCCGGCTTGGTTGACCAATAAACAGTTTGAAGTATCCATACAATTACCTTGTGTCACCTCTACTGCGTAAAGTCCATTAGAAGTCACATTAAAAATGTTGTTTGTTTCCCCAGGGATAGGTGTTTTAACACCTCCTATACATGTCATCCACTGGTACGAGGCGTTTTGAGCATTTGCTTGCAAAGTAAAAGGGTTTAAATAGTAAACACTCGTACTTACACTAGGAGTAATTGTTAAGAACAATGTAGCAACGCTATCACATCCAAACTGAGGAGTGAAAGGAGCAGTATACGTTCCGCTTTGAGTGTATGTAACTCCATTTTCTGCCCAAGTGTACTCTTGACAGAATGTAGCTGTTGTTGTGTGATCAATTGCTGGAGGAAGATCGAAAGCACCTACTTGATCTGTTCTATCATCTGAATTTCCCTGATCTGCTGAGAATCCACATCCACGATTGGCAAACACTTCCCAAATAAGACATTGGTTGGCTGCACCATACAATGCTTGATCCGCTGCCAGTATTGCATCCCGTCCGTCAATAAAACCTGGGCTACACGGTTGAATTTTCATTCCGTTCATTACCAATTGCAGTGCGATATTGTTCCCACCGTTTCCGTTCACAATGTCAGGATCGTATCCATAAACATCAATAAGTTTCCATGTTAAATCCCAAAGCATTGTGCACCAAATAAAACCAATTCCGTGTGGTTGAGAAATACTAGCAACACTATTTGTGTTTGCATAAGTGAAGTTGTTGACTGTCCAGTCTGTAGAGTACGGAGCGGGTCTAATTCCCGGTCCATTCGTTGATTCGCCAATAACATACGTTCCAATTCCTCGAACATCCGCAGATAAATCTCCAGGCTCCATTGTCAGTATCAATCCAATGTAATCTGACCATCCTTCTCCCATTTGCTCATCGTTACCAAGACAGCCTGTATTGTTTCCTCCAGCTGTAAGACGGTTAGAAACGCCGTGTCCGTATTCATGGGAAATAATTCCATTGTCCAAGTCACTGTCATAAGGGAATGGTCCGTAATTATCAAGTGTTCCATTCATTGAGCCGTTCGTTTCAATTTCAGTGATGAAAGCTTCACCGTCAGCCATTGTGATCATAATTCCAGGGATTCCAATTCCAGGATCCGTTCCGCCCATTGCAAGTGCTCCTGGTGTCGTATTGACAACGATAACGGCAATGGCACCAGCATTTTCTGCGGCAACCATTTGGTCAACGTAATCACAGCTAGGGCTTCTTCTAATAACGGCGATATTTCCATTTAGCGCTGCTGCGTTTATCGCAGGTTCACATGCGTTGTATGCATCTGGAACGCCATCATCGTAAATGACCATGTTTCCAGTAATTCCTCCAAATGGAAGAGGTGTACCAATCACAGCTTTTCTTCCAGCGTAAATTCCTGCAAAGGAAGCCGGTGAATTGATTTGCAATGCTTGTTGAACTCCCGGTGCTCCCCACAAATACATTTGCATTCTTGGGTTCGATCCGTCTGGAGGCGTTGAAAAATTGGCGTTGTTTGTTCCACTGCCATCTTGAGCATCTGCGTTGACACCATCAGAATCTTGACCTGGAGAACCGTAATTGTTTTCTTGGAAATTTCCACTTGCTTCATCAAATCCATACCTGTATAAAACATCGTGGATTCTATTGTTCATATAGAATAAGTTAGTAATCGCAGGATCCCAAAACCCTTGTCCAATTTGATTTGGATCAAAAGGAAAATCGAAATTCAAAGTGGGCCCACCGTCCGGAGCATATCCTGGGTTGTTGTCGTCGTTTGAGTCTTCTGTCGCGTAAACATTGTTACCTCTTGTGATTGTATATTCTTCGCCAGCATTTCCGTCCGTATCGTGCCACCCAAAAGGAGAAGCGACAGGATCTGAAGGTCCCGTTAAAAGGGCTCTCGATCCGTGGTTTGGGCTCTCAACTGGAAGTGCAAATACATTGTATGCATCAGTAGCTGGAGGTGGAGCAGGGGCAGAAACCATTTGCTCGACTTTCACAACATGAGAATGATTGCTATGATCATTGGTTCCAGCATTACAACTAACTGTCCAATCTGTTTTGTCGATTAATACGCCTGTTACAGCATCAATTCTCGCACTCCAGTAGTGTTTTCCATTTGGAATTTCGAAACTCATGTCCCACGCCAAACTCAAGTCACCTTTTTCGTTTTTAGCGTACACCAATTTAACAGGAATCGCTACACGACTCAAGCTTGATTCTGTGTAAGTCGATACTTCATTCACAACGGTTTCAATTGTTAAAGCGCTTGGATCACCAATTCCTAATTGCTTAGAGGCAAATTGGATGGCTTGCGTTTCAGACAATACCGGATCGATTGTGTTGATTCTGCTTTCAATGTTTCGTTCAAAACGATCTCCAGTTAAAAGAATCTTTCCGTCTTTGATCAAATAGTTGTTGATGGCATTGTAAATTTCAATGCCCAAGTACTGTTGATTGGTATAGACATAGGTGATGCCAAATTCCTTCGCTTCATTTTGCGATGTTATGACCCAATCTTTGATATCACTTTTTGATAATCCTAAATCGTTCATTTCTTTAGACAAGTATGAATTGATTTCTTTCTGAATGCTTTGAGAGTTCCCGTTAAATGCCATAATAACTATAGCAACAAGCAGGACAGCTTTGAGTTGGATTATTTTCATGTTAGTTTCAATAAATTATTTGACGCGAAATCAATTGATTTCATACATCCAATAATGAGTATACAGTTCAAGTCCTAAATTACGATTAATAAAGCATATACCAATTCACTTTTCAACCTCTAGTCGTCCATTCGAACATTTCAAAGAACATAATGTAGATATGTATAAAAGCGATAAGTCCAATTACTAGATAGATAGTAAGTTCCAAAATGAAAAAGGTTTGATTAATTATTTAAACATAGCAATGGTGCTTGAAACTGCAACTTCTGGGCGAACTGCAATATTGTTTTCAAAATTAAATTTTTGACGAATATAAAATTGTACATTTATGTCGCACACGATATAAATACAACACTTAAAGTGATAAGTATGATAAAAACATCATTGACACAAAATATTTTCAGGTTACTGTTGGCTGCTTTTATGGTGTTTGCAGGGCTTAGTCATCTTACAATTAACAGAATTGATTTTCAAGCTCAAGTGCCGGATTGGGTTCCGTTAAGCAAGGATTTAGTTGTCATACTATCGGGAATTGTAGAGATTGGACTGGGACTTGGATTGGCTTTTTGGAAAGACAAACGTGCAAGTTTCGGTTGGGCATTGGCCCTGTTTTTCGTTCTAATTTTTCCTGGTAACATTTCCCAATATATCGATGGAAAAGACGCTTTTGGAGCTCTAGAATCAGATAATGCCAGACTAATTCGCCTGTTTTTTCAACCCATGCTGATAGTTTGGGCTCTTTGGTCGGCGGGTTCATGGAAATCTTGGAGAAGAAATAAATCTAGAAACTAATGGATGATAAAGCTTTACAGTTAAGCAACCAAGTCTGCTTTCCAATCTATTCTGCTTCTCGACTGATCACTAGGGCATATAAGCCTTACTTAGATGAAATGGGGATTACTTATCCTCAATATTTAGTGCTGATGGTCTTGTGGGAGAGCGACAATGTATCTGTGAATCAGATTACGCAAAAACTACTTTTGAATACCAATACAGTTTCACCACTGTTAAAAAGAATGGAAAAATTGGAACTCATTGAACGCAATAGATCCATTGAAGATGAAAGAATTGTAATTGTCCAATTGACAGAAAAAGGGAATCTCTTGAAAGGCCAAGCGAAGCCAATTCCTGAAAACCTCCTCAAAATAATGCTGAATGAGAACATCAACTTATCTGAGATTCTTCAGTTGAAAGAAATGTTGAACGAATGGATTGAAATTCTCAGCGAAAACAATAAGAATTAAGTTTAAACAGAAAATTATCCATTCTTAATTAAAACGAAAAAAAATGTCAAAAATCACATTAAAAGGAAATGCAATCAACACTAGTGGTGAATTGCCAACAATCGGAAGTACAGCCGCGGACTTTAAATTAATAGCTGAAACTTCAGAAGAACCAATTTACGATTTGGCTCTAGCGTCGTTGTAAGGGGAAATCACCCACTGTGAATCCTTTGCTTCTATGATTGTATCAATTAATCTCTAAAATGGATTTGTCGCCCAAACGGTTACTTCTGGCACAAAAGCTTTGTCTCTCATTTCTACAATTGACAGGATTGCAGTAGCAATATCTTCAGATCCGATTTTATTATCTTCTTCCTTGCTTTCCTTTCTCTCTGGATTGGCAAATGCCGTGGTCACTTCACTTGGATTGACCAAACAAACTCTAACGTTGTCTTTTCTTAATTCTGCCTGCCAACACTGCGTCATGCCTCTTACTGCAAATTTTGATGCCGCATATACGGTTCCTCTGGCAAAGCCTTTTAAACTTGCAGTCGAAGCAATATTGATAATATTCCCCGATTGTTGTGCTTTAAAAAAGGGAAGTAGTTCTTGCGTTAACAAAGTCAAGCCAAAAACATTTGTGTTATAGGTGCTTAACAAGTCATTTTCGGTAATCTCTCCAAGCAAAGGAAAGACTCCGATGCCTGCATTGTTTACCAAAACGTCAATTGATCCGTCTAAAAGATCCATTACTTCTTTGGTTTTTTGAGGAATCGATTTTAAGTCACTAATATCGAAATGCAACGGAACCGCTCCGATTTCGGCCGCCGTGTTTTTGAGTTTCACTTCATCTCTTCCAGTGATTATCACTTTTGCTCCTTTTGCAATAAACTGTATTGCAGTTGCTTTTCCAATCCCCGAACTTCCTCCGGTAATTAGCACTTTTGAATTGTTTATTTCCATGTCTTTTTTTTAATGTTGGTCCTAAGCAATCTCGGGACAGCGCCGTGGAGCGTTTGTTGCTAAATTACAAAAGCATGTTGCGTATTTTGATTTTATGTAAAGAAGTAATCAAATTTATTAATATAAAAAAAGGGCTTCCATTTCTGAAAGCCCTTCTTCTCTATGAAAAAGTAAAGCTATTGCTTTACCAGTTTTTCTGCTTTTAAGTCGCCTATTTTCACGTAGTAAATACCAGACTTAAGCTTAGTGATGTCAATCTCCGTTTCCAATGCAACCACTTCACTCTTAATTACAACTCGACCTGCTTGATCCATGATCATGATTGGGTAAGCCAAGAAGTTTTCATTAACTGAAATAGTAATTTTTTCAGTTGAAGGGTTTGGATAAAGTTCAATACTACCAAGCTTATATTCGCTGATACCAGTGAAACTCATTGTTAAATCAATTGTGATTATACTATCGCATCCCGCAGCATTTAAAATGGTGTCATTATAAATTCCTGATGTAGTATATGTCACTCCACTTGGTGCATTATATACATCTAAAGCTGTTTCTGTAATAGACGAGGTAGTCGTTGTACATGGAAGCGCCATTTGCACATCATCAAAGTAGTACGTTTTAGAACCAGCCGTTGCTCCGCCCGTTCCAAAGTTGAAGAAGATAGAAGCCATATTGAATACCCATCCATTTGAAATACCATTTGCTAATGTTGCAGTTCCAGCAGCTTCATTGGCGAAGTTAAACGTTAATGTTTCCCATGCACCAGCTACAGTAGTTACTGCTTCAGTTTCACATGTCTCTTGGTTATTGGAAGCATTTTCAACTTTCAATCGAATTGGAGTTCCTGCAGTAGGAGACCAAACGCGAACAGTCATTTCTGTTTCGGTAAGTGTTAAAGGAATAACTGAAGCGAATCCTGCTGTCGTCGAAATAGTTGTCCCAGCCCATACCGGTGCAGTAATTGGTTTAACAACTTCCATAACCATATTTGTAGGAAGTGTTGGATCAACAATCATCGTTGACACGTTATTTCCAAAATCAGTCACTGTATAATCAACCAAAGGATCTTCAAAAGTAACTGGAAGATCAATTTGAGCCAATATTGGAGCAGATTGTTCAATATCATCAAATAAGAATGTAGAAGTTGCTGAACCGTTACCCACATTTCCAAAATCGAACATTAGTGCGATGGTGTTGTATGTGTTTGCAGTCCCAGAAAAATCCCAAGTGATTTCTTCCCAAGCTCCTGATACCGATGTTACGGCATCTACTTCGGTCGCGCCAACACCTTCAAGTTTAAATTTAACAACAGTTCCAACTGGAGCAGCTGTGTAGACTTTCATTGTAATGATTGTCATTGTAGAGAAATCAAGATTGCTTGCGAGGGTATATTTACTCCCAGCCCAAATTTGACCTCCGTTGCGAATAATTTGACCAACTGTTGCGCTGGTATTTATCCCCGAAGATTGAGGGTTTGGTAAAACTGTCGCAACACCGCCATCGAAATCAACAAAGTTGGAAGTTACAATTGATGCTTCAAAATCTTCTGGTAACGTTTGGGAGAACCCAATAAACGTGGTGAGAAGAAATGTTATAATACTAAGTGTTTTCATAATAGTTTATAATTAGTTTGTGTTAATTCTCCGTAAATGTACGATTAATTGTATAAAGTACAATAAGTATTATTTTCTTTTGCTGAAAGTTGGAGAGCCCACGTTTATAGTTCCTTATGCCGAGAACTGTTCGTACAGGGCAGAACTGAATTAAAATGATAACCCATATTTAATTTTAATTACAGTAGAAATAGTACCCAGCATTATTAATGCTGTGTACTATTCTTATTACCATGTTCAGCCAATCCTATGAACAAGGACTTAATTGCCTAAATTACATAGTGTTTACGCTGCAGAAAGATTTTAAAGTGTTTTTGAATCAATAAACCCTGTAACTAGAAGACAAAATCTGTATTATACTCATGACTCCTAATGTTGCTATTGTATATTGCCAAATCTAACCAAAGTACAATCACTAAAAGATGTTGATTTGGGAAAACTGGAAATAACAAAGAAAATTGAAAGAATTAAATCTGTGAAGAAAAGTCAAAATGAAAAAAGTACTATTCATATTACTAACACTTACTTGTCGTTTAGGTTACTCACAAAACTTATCCGAAATACAACGACACTTAATAAATTTAGTGAATGAAGAGAGAAGTAATAGAGGTCTAAGTACTTTTGTGACCGACACACTAATAAATAATGGAGCTAAAATACATGCTAATTATTTAAGTACGATAAGAAGTTTCAAACAAGTATCCCATACCAATCCTAATCCAAAATATAAGACCCCAAGTAATAGAATTAAAATTGCAAGTAATTCAAAATATAGAATATCATCAGAAAATGTAACCGCATTTAACTATGACTCAACTAAAACAGATTTAGAAATAGCGGTTCAGGCACATAATAATTTTATGAATTCAAAATATCATAGAATGAATGTTTTAACTGAAAATGGAGATTATCTTAATAAGGGGTATATATTACCAAGTTATTATGGTCACTGTGTAGTTTACAATAAAAAATTAAATGCGATTATTGTGGTTTAAATGTTTCCTTAAATGGGGGCATCGTAGAAAGTTTAAAAAAGTTTATTGGATCTATGATGAAATTGATGTTCAAACATTACTTTTTTTTCAAAAGCAGCAGTTCTAATAAAGTAGATAACCATTTGGCTCTCAGCCGTTGTGTTAAATTTATTTTCGACGTAAGAACGTGCTGGTGAGAATGATTTACGATTCGGAGCAAGATTTGAGGCGAAGTATAGGTGATGTTATAGTCTAAAATACGATTTGATTCGAGCAAGTGAATTTAGACGAATATCTTCCCAAAACAGATTTACATCTCCCACATGATAATGCTTCATATTAAGCGCCATTAAGCGATATGGAAAATGAGGAATAGTAATCCAAATAGCACCATCAATTGTATTCGTTTCAAAACTTTCACTATACATTTTTCCGTTTGTGAAATAAAACCCTCTATGTAAATCTCTAGAAGCAAATTCTGATTCATCCCAAGTTACAGGGTTTATTACAGCCTTACCTTTATACCAATTATGATATTCAGGCTGATCATAGTTTCTTTTGAATGTATTCCAAGTAACATAACCTCCAACAGAGTCTGGATGAGTCATGAACTTAACTTCTTCAAATTCTTCTTTTGCAATACCAGCTCCAGGTAGATAAGCAGCAATCAATTTTTCATGAAGTGGTTTACCATCAAAAAATTCCTTGATTAATTCAGATAACATAACACTGCCTTGACTATGTCCTGCTAGAATAATTGCATGTCCTTTGTTATAATTTTCGAGATAATACTTGAATGCAGCTCGAACATCGTTGTATGCAAATATTAATGCTGTTTTCCCATTATTTTCAATGTTTTCGAATGCTTTGAGATGTGCTTGTCTGTAATATGGTGTGTAAATTGTTCCTGCAGAGCCCCATGCTGACCCCTGCATCCTTATTGAATTAATAGCACTTGATCTGTGAGTTGAATCATCAATATTGTAATTCCATCGCTCATCCCTCTTATCAAGTAAAAAGGTTGGATAAAGAAAAAAAACGTCCACTTGAGCGGCAAGAGTATCCTTTTCGACAAACTCAGGCCACGCGATATTATCCCCTGGAAGATAGGCCCAATTATACTTATCAGAATAATCTAAAGTTTGTGCTGATGCGCAAAAAGAGATAAGTGATAAAATGTAGAAACAGAAATAATGCATTTAACGGTTAATCTATGAATAACCAAGTTAAATAAAAAAAACAAGGTGTGTGCGGCAATAGAAATTGTAACGCTTCAATAATTTTAACCACTCAAGATATAAAGTGAGGTGATAGTGTGAATTTCATCATTAATTTTAGCGCAAAAAAAATCTTCAAACTCATATGGAATGAGGCTTAGTGAGCCCGCTAAGATTGTTCCGCTGCGCTGCACGTGCTCCACTTCGTTTCGGCTCGGACTAGGTTCTCATCAAGACGGGCGAAAACAAAAAAGCGCTAGAAAGGGTGCTTCTTTTGACCTCGAATGAGGTTAGCTCAAACTTTTTGGAGGATATGAAATTGTTTTAATTAGTAGATAACGTTTAGTATGAGCGACGTTTTAATACCGTTTGGGTTTTGTTATTTGAAATACTTTTCATTCTTAAATGATCAATCCTCAACCACAACCATTTTGTTTAAGACTGCAACTTCTTCTTTGTAAAAGGTTAAAAAATAAATACCTGCGGAAAAACCAGAGACCTCCAATAATTCTTTATCCCCAATGATTGTTTTAGTGAAAATAAGTCGTCCGAAAGTATCAGTAATACGTACTTCAAATCCTGCTGCTCCTGTAATCGTCATGTGATGACGAACTGGATTTGGGTAAATATTTACCACAGGTATGTCTAATTCATTTACCGCTATGATATCGTTCTCACAATCGCCCGGCATTTCTTGAGTTTTTAGTTTCCAAAGGAAAATATCTTTTTTCCCCGCAGCCATAAGTGTTGTATCATCAAAAGTTGCCTCATTTTCATAGAAGCCTACTGCATACACATTGCCGAACCCATCAGCACATATATCATTTGTCCTATCCTCATCTGAACTGCTGGTTCCTGCTACTTTTGCCCATAGCCATTCTCCATTGCCATTTCCATCTAACTGAGCAACAAAAGCTGAACTAGTAGTGTCACCTGCATTTGGAGGAGTAACCACTATATTTTGACTAAAAATAGTAGTATCGGAAGTTGTCCCACAAACATAAACTTGCGAGTTATAGTCTACGAACATTTGATAAGCTTTGTCAACTCCTGAGCTTCTAGCTCTCTTTGCCCAAATCCATTCTCCATCAGATGTACATTTTGCTACAAAGACATCTCTTTTTTTCTTGTGACTTAAGGTGTCTGTGCCATTTGAAGCGTTTCCTCCTTCAAAGACCATGGGATTTCTATACTCACCATTAATATAAATATTATCGCATCGATCTATGGCAATTCCGTTAGCTCTATCACTTTTATTACTTCCTATATTTTTCACCCATATCCAATTGCCTTCTGTATCCATTTTAAAAATAAAGGCATCAAATTCTCCTTCAGAAGTAACACTAAGAGGGCCGTAATTAGCTGTGTTTTCAAAGCCACCACAAACATATATATTAGAATAGGAGTCAATAGCTATTCTATTGTCTCTAGAACCTCTATTGTCCGCTATGCCATCAAATTTATCTACCCACAACCAATTGCCATCCGAATCTAACTTACCTACATATCCCATTGGCGTGCAGTTGGTGCTCCAATCAGTGTTTTGAATAGAAAATGCATCAAAATCTGCGCTAAGACCGGAAAAGAATCCAGTCACATAAATGAAACCGTCTGAATCTACTTTTACATCATAAGATTGGTCATCAGCATCATATATTGGAGATGGACACTCAGGCAAGGATCCAGCCCCTTCTTGAGCACCAAAAGCAATAGTCCAAACACAATTACCATCTGAATCAATTTTAGCGAGTACAGAGGTGTCATCAGCATCTGCTCCTGGATTTGGGCAACTGCCCATAACAAAGGCCGCCCAAAAGGTTCCGGTAATGAATACATCTCCACCGGGTGTAACATGCATTCCAAGTGCCCTATCATCACAACATCCTCCTACTAAATCACCACCAGCTATAGCCCATAAAACATTACCCAAGGAATCTACCTTACATAAAAAGGCTTCTTTATTTGATCCTTGTGGAAAGTTGTTAATCAGACTAATTTCTCCAAAGTCAGCGGCAGTATTAAAATATCCACTTATATAAATATATCCAAGAGAATCTGTCCCAATACTTATTCCTTTATCTGATTCAATACCGCCAAACGATCTTACCCAATCTGTTGTTTGTGCTGATACGTTTATAGTAACCAAAAGGAATAATGTTGCGTATAAATACCTCATTGTTTTTTAGTTTACATTTTGTTATTTGAAATACTTTTCATTCTTAAATGATCAATCCTCAACCACAACCA
>CAJVYC010000032.1 GCA_913009205.1 uncultured Fluviicola sp.
TCCAAATGCTGCGAATTGCGACAGTACTATTACGATTGATCTTACGGTGAACAATTCATCTACGGGTTCTGTAATACAAACAGTATGCGATACTTATACTGCACCGGATGGTGCTGTGTATACTTCTACTGGAAATTATACAGCGGTGATTCCAAATGCTGCGAATTGCGACAGTACTATTACGATTGATCTTACGGTGAACAATGCAACTGCAAGCAGTATTTCCGAAACGGCTTTGGACTTGTATACTGCACCAAGTGGAGCTGTTTATACAACGAGCGGCGTGTTCAACGATACCATAGCAAATGCTGCAGGATGTGATAGTGTAATAAGCATTACACTTACGATGAGCCATACCGGAATTGAAGAGCTAAATCACCAACCGATCTTCCTTACACCAAATCCCACAAGTGATTTTATTACCATTGTAGGGCTTGAAAATGTAACGGAAATTAAAAGTATGGAGCTGTTGTCTTCAGCGGGTAGGGTAGTTGCTGTATTGAAAGTCGGCACACTGAAAATAGACGTGTCGAGGCTCAGCAGCGGAGCCTATTTCCTATCCATTACACACACTAACGGAACAGAACGATTGCGCTTTGTGAAGGAGTGAGAAATGTGCACTATGCAACCTTTTAAGTCGTTCATCCGTTTTGCTTAAGTATATTGAGAAAAAATTAAACAGGAAATGTCTATTCAATAAAATAAAACCTGGATTGTACTCATAGCTCAGATATTGAAGGATCTCTTCATTCCATTGCTAAACAGACACTTAATCAACCAAACACAAGCTAAAAAAAATAAGTATGTTATTAAAGATTGCGATCACATCAATCCTAATATTTTCAATTTTCAATGCGAATGCTCAGAATAGCTTCGGAAATAAAGAAACGACATGGTCAGCTGATGCATTTGATTATTGGTTTACTGATGTTAGTGAACAAAATCTGCCATATGGTATTTCAGAAGCTGTATTGTTTTCTAGTTCGACACGGCTTGGACAACTGCTATTTACAAAAAGTGGAATAACGATTCTAAATCCACGTCGATTAACAGAAGAGCATCAAGATTTGAGTAAAATTGAGGAGGGTGGAGAAAATAAAATATATGATGATCTAAACCCTTTGAAATATGAATTTCTGTTTATTAATTCTAGTCAAGATGCAGAGCTCATAGGCAGTCTAAAGTGTTCGCATTATTCTGTATTTGGACGAACTAAACTTAGCAATTACAACAATCTTGTTTATCGCGGCATATATCCCAACATCGACATTATCTTTTCCCTGCCTGAAACGGGTGGATTAAAATATGATATTATTGTTCATCCAGGTGGAAATATTGAGGATGTCCAAATCATGCATAAAGACAGTAAACTGGATATAAAAAAAGAGGGCAATCTAAATATTCAAACTGAAGGCTACATGCTCACAGATAAAGCTCCAACAGCTTTTGATTCAGATGACATACCGGTAGCCGTTTCTTTTGAGTTAAAGAACAACTTAGTTTCTTTCGAAACTGAACCATACGACAAGAGTAAGACACTTATTATTGATCCTGTCATTGATTTTTCTCCAGATTCATCTTTTGTTTCAGGCAGCGGAACATTTTACCCGTTGAAGCCTATGTTTAGGAATATCAATTTTGACATGTTCGGCAATCTTTATTGTTCAGTGGATAGAGCCCAGAATTTTGGTAATGACTTTATTTATCGGAAGTATTCGCCAAATGGGGTGTTATTATGGTCGAATAATACTTTTGTTTTATATATCAAAATTTCTGATGTCACAGTTAATCCACAAACGGGAACTTCTTACGCAGTAACTGGCGATTTAGTATCAATTGACAGCAATGGATTTACAATTGCAAGCGTAAATAATGTATATTCAGAATTGTCAGTGAGATACGACCCTTGTTTGGATACGGTTGTCATGGGCTTGGGAGGTTGCAATCCTGGTCCTATCCCTGTTGATAATGATGTTGTAGTCTTTAGTCCTAATCTTTTGACCGGGGTATCAAATAATATTAATTTATTACCGTGTTTATTTTATCAGCAAGGGTCCAGTGCTTTAACATTAGATCCTGAAGGGGGCGACGCTTATTTTGTAATGAATACAGCAACCATCGGACCAGGTCGTATTTACAAAATGAATTATGGGCAAGTTGGTGTTTCTCCTTCCCTAACATGGCAAAATTTATCTTTAAGTAGTGCATATCCCAGAGGAGCAAGTTCTGATGTTTTAACTTGTGGAAGAAATTACCTTTACTATTTTGATGGTTCTGCGATTGAAAAAAGAAACAAGAATACAGGAGCGCTTTTGAATACTCTTACAATCAATGTAAATAGTCCAATTCTATTGAGTGGCGATGTATTTAATGCTGCTGTCAATTCATTTGTCAATGTGTCTCCGCATGGAATTGATCTTGATCTATGCGGTAACGTTTATGTTGGGCAATCGCAAGCTGTAAAAGTATATGATTCAAATTTAAATTTTTTGACTCAGTATCTCACAACTAGCTTAGATACTATTCTGGATATCCAAATACATGAAGATCAACTGGCAGTTGGTGGGTTCAACTATTTGGAAGTTTTTACGCTACCTTATTTTTCAGGAACTAATAATATTACCTTAAGTACTACTCCAGACACCTGTGCTTTATGCATCGGATCAGCCGCAATAGATACAACATCATTTCCATGCGGAGATCTTGATTCGCTAGATATTCTCTGGTCCAATGGGCAAAATACTCCAGCTATTTCGGGGTTGTGCGAAGGCTGGTATTCTGTGACTATCAGTGGAGGTTGTTTTTCTCAACAATTCACAGATTCTGTATTCGTGAGTAACACGGCCACGCTTTGCGGTGTAAATATTTCTATTCCAGATGATACTATTTGTGTTGGTGAATGTGTCGACCTAGTTGCTGCAACTATAGGTTCTTTTACTGCGCCAGTTACTTATGCATGGAATAATGGCATCATAGCAACAGATAGTGTCGTAAACGTCTGTCCAACAGCAACAACGACATATGAAGTGATTGGAACTGATTCAACCGGCCTAGCGGACACCGCAATCGTTACCATCACCGTTGTTGCGCCACCTGTAATAAATCTTGGAAATGACACCGCCATTTGCTTTGTTCCGTTCACCTTGGATGCAGGAAATATAGGAGCTTCTTTTTCTTGGCAAGATGGTTCCAATACACAACTTTTCAGTGTTGATAGCTCTGGTGTGTTTTCTGTAACCGTTGATAATGGTGTTTGTATTAACACTGATAGTATCGTCATTAACTATGATCCTGCAATTGTGAATCTGGGGCCCGATATTATCACTTGTCAGCCAGATACTGTTGTTTTTGATACTGGAGTTCTTTTCGTATCGTATTTATGGGGTGATAATTCTACCGACCAGACTTTAAATGCTTTAAATACAGGCATGTACAGTGTCGAGGTGACGAACTCTTCTGGGTGCACTGCTTTGGATACCACCGAAATCATTGCTGGCTCACTTGCTTTAAATCTGGGCAGCGACACAGTAATTTGCCAAGGGCAATCATTATTAGTTAATGCACAAACGCAAGCGTCGGGTGTAGACTATTTATGGAGTACTGGGTCTACTAATCCAACCTTGACTTTGACAGATGCTGGAGTATATTGGGTTGAGGTATCCTCCGGGATTTGTTTGCAAAGGGATTCCATAGAGGTACAAGAACAAATTGTAACAGCTGCATTTGAAGGTTTAAATGAATCGGGTTGTTCTCCCGTAACTATCGATTTTAACAGTACATCTGTTGTGAGTATTGGAAGCATTACTTCTTGGGATTGGAATTTCGGTAACGGAATGAACTCCAATGTTGAGAACCCGAATCAAACGTATTTAAATGAAGAAGGTATCACTTACCCCATTCAATTAATCGTAACATCGGACCTTGGTTGTACGGATGATACAACGGTATTTATGCAAATCAATGCTTATCCTCAGGTTGTAGCTGAATTTAGCTATTTTCCGAATACTGTTTTATTTGATGAAGACATTTATTTTGAGAATCTTTCGACAAATGCTACAAGTTGGCAATGGGACTTTGGAGATGGGGTGAATTCTATTGAAGAAAGCCCAGCGCATTCGTACCTTACCATTGGTACGTATTCCATAACCTTGATAGCTTCCAATGAATTTGGATGTAACGATACTATTAGCTATCAGCTTGAAGTTTCCAGTGAGACTTTGCTGTTTGTGCCGAATACTTTTACTCCTGATGGTGATGAATTTAATCAAAATTGGGTGGTTCAGATTTCAGAAATTGACATCTATGACTTCCGCATTACTTTATTTAATAGATGGGGTGAGCTAATCTGGGAGAGTTTTGATCCTGAAGTTGGATGGGATGGAACTATAAATGGCGCTGCTGTTCAAGATGGGGTATACACATGGAAAATAGAAGTTGGGACAAAGTTTACCGGAAAGAGAGAAATATTCACTGGCCATGTAAATGTGATTAGATAATTTGGAAAGGTAGTGGTTTTGTGACTTCGCATGGTCAGAGTTCAAACTTTTTAGAGGATTTGAAGAAACTGATTTAATAACGTTACGGCTAAACTGCGTTTTAATACAGTTTAGATATTATTACCAATTGGCCTTCTTTAATTTCTACCTTCCTGAAGTGCTTTAATCATACTTTGTTCGGGTTCTAAAATACTCCTTGCTTATATGTGAAGTGTCCATAACCTAGTTTATCCGATCTGAAATTAACCTTTACACCTAAATTACAATCATTCTGTTTTTTAATTATCCGTTTCAATTCGCTTTTTGATATATAATATAACAACTTCTCATGTTATTTTGATTCTTCAAAAAATTCAATAGCGCGATCCAGAACAGATTTCGTCCGAAGGATTCGGAAGTGTCCTGTTCCTTCAACCGTCTCGAATGTAGAATTTTTCCAATTGCGATGGACGTTCAAGGATTGATCAATCGGAATAACTTTATCGTTTTTATCGTGTAGAATGAGCGCATCTTTGACATTAACTGATTTGACCCAATCACTCACGTTCAGTTCTGGAACCTTCATTTCCAGCTCTTTTTCCAGTCGAGCTATAAGCTTTCGCTTTACTTTTGGTGATACACCGACGCTTTCCGCAACAAAATCGATGCGCTGAGAAAACTTATCGGGAGTGGTGAAGAGCAAGTATTTGTCAATATGTAAGGATTGATTTGCTGAAAGGACATAACTCGTGGCGACTCCTCCAAAGGAATGACTAATCAAGTTTTTAACTGCATATTTCTCGATCAAAACGTTCACCAACTCAATGAATTCAAACAGGCTAGTCGATCCTTTACTACTAAATCCGTGCGAAGGCCCATCGAATGAATATACGCGATAATCAGCTTTTATCAATTCTTCGATGAGATCGGAGAAGTTTCCCGCTTGACCTTCCCATCCGTGAATGAGCAATAAGGCTTCCTTTGATCCGCTTTCGTTCCAGGCGTATGTCTTGATTTTAAAGTCTTTGTACTCCATTTCACTCTGATTCGCTTTATTCAATGTGATCAGTTCGTGATCCCGAAGCTTATAAACTTGAGGATGTGTCAATTTCTCATAGGCAATGCGTGCAAACATTGACGGAAATAGGGAAGAGGTAAAAAAGATAAGACGTTTTTTCATTGTTGAGTTTAAACGATTCGCTTTACCCATTTGTAGAACTTGAAGGGCACAAACCTGAAGCGCAGATCGATCCAAGTGGGGGTGGAAACAATTGAACGTTCATTAGTAAATGCTAGAAAACTTCTATTCCCACGGTATTTACCTAGTCCGCTATTCCCAACTCCACCAAATGGTAAATGATGATTGGCAATGTTTAACAAAGCATCGTTAATGCATCCGCCACCTGAGCTCGTTTTTGATAAGACCTCTTTTGCACGAGCATTTTTACCGAAGTAATAGAACGCTAGCGGTTTCTCGTTTTTATTGATAAAATCAATTGCTTCGATAACCTTTTCGTACGTCATTACGGGAAGGATGGGGCCAAATATTTCCTCCTTCATGATTTCGAAGTTTTCTTTCACATCGTCAATAATGGTCGGAGCGATGTAAAGATCTTCTTCATCAAAATTTCCTCCTGTATGTATCGTTCCCTGTTTCAGCAGGCCTTGTAATCGTTGGTGCGCTTTATTATTGACAATTCTCGGGTAAAATCTACTTTCCTGAGGATTTTTGCCATACATGTTTTCAATTTCCTTGGTTATTTTTGTCAAGAGCTGGTTCTTAATGGAAGAGTGAACGAACAAGTAATCGGGTGCAATGCATGTCTGCCCAGAATTAATCAGTTTACTCCAAGCGATACGTCTAGCGGCAACGTCCAAGTTGGCCTCTTTGCCTACGATGCATGGGCTTTTTCCGCCAAGTTCCAAGATGAATGGAGTGAGGTGTTCGGCTGCAGCTTTCATAATGATTTTACCGACTCTCGAACTACCTGTAAAGAAGATTACATCGAATTTTTGCTGAAGAAGAATCGTATTGGTGTCTTTTCCTCCTTGAAGCACGCACGCATATTCAGGGGCGAAGATAGAAGCAATCATTTCTTCCATTAGCTTAGCGATTGTTGGCGCATCTGGGGAGGGTTTCAGTATACTACAACACCCTCCTGAAATTGCTCCAATTAAGGAGTTAATCAATAGTTGGAAGGGATAATTCCATGGTGTTATTAGCAATGCTACGCCCAGGGGTTCGTATATGATTTTGGAGGAGGAAGGTCGTAAATGCAAAGGAGTATGAACACGTTTTGGCTTTGCCCATTGTTTCAAATTGAGAATGTGATAATCTATCTCATTTAATACAATACTGATCTCCGTTAAATAGGCTTCTTCTGGAGATTTGTGAAGATCCTTCCACAATGCTTCTTCAATCTTCGTTTGATTTACCTTGATTGATTTTCTGAGTTTTTTTAACTGTTGAATTCGAAACGAAACCGATTTCGTTTGATGTGTTGCGAAGTATACCTTTTGCGATTCGAATGTTTCAAGAATAGCGTTTTCCGGAGTTTCTAGCATTGATAATCTGTCAATTTGAGTTATTTCTTTCGTGGGTCACTTTCTAAGATGGAGTATTCGAAATTATCCGACCAACCCGATTTTAGCGAGGGGATTTTTTTTCTGCGCCCTTCTTTGATCATTCCAATTTTCTCCAATACGTCCCTTGATGCTATGTTTTCAAAGGCGCAGCCGGCTTGGATACGATGTAAGTTATAATCGTCAAAGCCAAAATCTAGAACTCTGTTCAATACTTCTGTCGCATAACCTTTGTTCCATTGATTCGGGTGATTTTTGTACCAAACTTCACCGCGGTTGTATTTGTCATTGGAAAGTCTAAGTTCAAATAATCCTATCTTCTGATCATTTGTTACGTCTTCAACAACCCACTTGTGATTTAAGATGGTCTCTTTTTGATTTTCATTGATCCAAGGTGCCACCATTGAGATAGTGTCTTCCAATGATTCTGGAATTCCCAAGGCATTATACCGATCCGTTTGCGCATGAGAAAGCAGTTCATGAATGAATTGCAAATCAGAATTAGAGATCAACTGAAGTGTTAAACGTGTTGTATGTAAAGAAGATTCAATCATTGAATGGAAATACACATAGGTTAAATTTACGGAGATTCTATCAATTTAATATAAAACATACTTTTTACTGGAGTTTTGGATGATACACCTTAACGGCCTGCTCATAGACCTTAGTTTTATCCAAGGTCATCGTTTTCCGTTCTTGATTCAAGTACATTTCCATTTGATCCGTAAAGTGAGGACTATCGGCTTCACTTGATTCTCCGAAAGGCAAAATTGTTTCAATTTCAACATCTTCTTCACTGTAGCGTACTATCATAATATAGGATTCACCTGAAACAGCTTGTACGCGACCTTTTTTTAATGGTGCTGAATTGATAGCGGCAATCATGTCAAGGAGTCCAGAAATGGGTTTCTCTACATCTCCTCGTTTATGAACCTGATGATCAGCCAGCGTAATATCGATTCGCTTATAGTTCTTCAATAAGAATTTCTGTGTCGCTTCGATTTCTTCTGTAATTAATTCTTCAGGGAGTGATTTTGCATGATACAATCCATCTTCTTTCGTTCGAACAACCAATTTTTCGAAGAGAATACTCCACTGTGCAGCCGCCGGATTGTCAAGATTCGCCTTGCGATCCCAACTTTGGATGATCATGAGTAAATCCTTTATGTGCGGGTATTTCTTCGGATCGATATCAAAAATCTCATTCAGTTGAAAAGGACACATCAAAGAATCCGGATATTGTTGATCATATTTGATTTTGAGGAACTCTTCATAAGTTAGGGTTGGATGCCGTTCAATCAATTCCATGAAACGCATGCTTCGATTGTTTTCTTCCTCACGAAATCCAAGTGTTGGATCGTAGTCCTTTTCATCGAGGTTGTCGCTAGGGTGAGTAGCGTTGAACGGTGAATTATTCGTGTTGAACAAGTATCCATGCGGTGGATTTTGCAACTGCGGAAAATCCTTCATTTCATGATAACCATGCGTCAGTGCCTCTGAGGTATTCCCAGGTAAAACTCCTTCCCAATTGAAATCTCCTTCTCTAATCGGAATTCGTCCTCCACTCAGATAAAAGATGTTGTCCATTCGATCTGCGTATGCTACATTAAATCGCGGAAGGCCACATATTTTTAGAGCTTCTTTGAATTCATCCAAGTTCGTTGCTTTGTTCATATGGTACCATTGGTCAATGGAAGAAATGTTCTCCAAGGCATTCGAATGAAAGGCGAAAAATCCTGATTTATTCTTGATTACGGGACCATGAACACTCCAGTACAAGTCTTTCTTTATGCCGATTTTCATTCCCAAAAATACTTTCACTTTCAGTTTTACTTTTGACGTTTCCAATGGCATCCATTCACCATCGAATTTGTACATGTTTTTCTTCTTTGGATGCATTTCGAGTTGATATACATCAATAAGGTCGGGGTAGTTGTAGGTGTGCGTCCAACCCAAGTGTTCGTTTGTTCCAATTAGCGGGAATGGTGATCCGGGGAATAAAGCGCCAAGCATGTTCCAACCTTCATCGCTTACGACGTGTGCTTCGTACCAAGAAAATGGGCCATCCAAGGGTTGATGTGTATTAACGTTCAAGTAAGTTTTTTTGTCTTGCGTTTTCTGCTTGCGTATCATGAAGGCATTTGATCCGATGGTTTTATCCGAAACAGTTTCTTCGAAAAGGCTATCAGCGTATACTACGTCATTACCAATCAAATCTCGGAGAATCTCCCCTGAATCTGAAAAGAAATGAATTACCATGTTGTATCCTGTTAAATAGTCCATGATTCCCATGGGGAAAGAACCTTCAATCAATACCTCCTCAGGATGAGCTTCAGCATATGCATTGATTCCTTCTACGTACCCCTCAATAACGGCAACGACTTCTTTCGAGAGGTATTTAAATTGTGCATTAGCAGTTTCGCGACAGCGCAAAGCTTGAACAATGTAATCTAAGGTGGCACCCTCCTTGCCATTGTGTGAAGCCAATTTATTGATGGCTGGAAGAAATACTTCTTGGATCGTCTTGAAGTTATCTTCCGAGTTTGCCCACGCTAACCCGAATGCTGTTTCTTTGTCCGTTTTACCGTAAATATGCGGAACTCCCCATTTATCCCTAACGATTTCGATGTTGTTCGGATCTACTTGGGCGTAAGTAATGATTTGAAGGAATAAAGTGAATACAGCTGAGACTAGGAATCGTAAAAAGTTGGGCATTTCTAAGTGTGAGTTTTTTCAATTTTGTATGTGCCAATAATATAATGCATAAAGCGCAATCTATCAAGTGAATTCTAAAAGTTTCAATGAGTTGTTTGATAATTATCAAATTGTTTTAACTTTAACAACACACCTTGCCTTTGAACAAGGCAAAACAATCGAAATATTTCTATGAAAACTGTTCAACAATGGTATTCGGAATACGCCGAGAGCCACCAAAATAAACTGAATCAAAGCATTCACTATATTTGTGTTCCACTCATTTTCTTTAGCATTATTGGATTATTTATGTCCATTCCTAACACCTTGTTAACTGATTTATTTGGAGTTAATTCTTTGCTTCTTGTGAATTGGGCGATCATTGGCTTAATCGTTCCTCTCATTTTTTATTCGAGTCTCTCGTTTAAGGTATTTTTTCGAATGGTTGTTTTTTCAGCCATTTGCATTGTTGGGAATTACTATTTGTCCTTTGCCATTGATTTATTGATTGCCTCGATCGTTATTTTCGTTTTGGCCTGGATTGGACAGTTTTATGGACATCATGTGGAAGGCAAAAAGCCATCTTTTCTAAAGGATTTACAGTTTTTGTTGATCGGTCCAGCTTGGGTATTTGAAAAAATGGCGCGTAAGATTTAGTTGCTTTCCTTCCCAACCAAATTACTTTGGAGATTCTCAAAATCGATCAACTTAGGTTCCAACAAGTGAGTCGGTTGCCAGACTTAAAAAAGAACAAATTGCAATAAGTTTTTCATAATAGTGATTTTTGGTTAAGTCCTCGATTTATGAATTAATAATGAGCGGAAAATCTTTTGCAGTACACTATAAGGTAGATGCATAATTTTCTTAATTTAACTACTTAACTAAAATAACCAAACACATGAAACATTTATTATTAACCACTTCTTTATCATCATTTGGTTAAACTGTCAACGG
>CAJVYC010000033.1 GCA_913009205.1 uncultured Fluviicola sp.
CACCAATTAAAGAAAAAAGAACTCCAATCTGGAAGTTGTTTATTCAAAATCAATTTTTAGTATTTGTTTCCGTTATTCTGCTTTTATTGAGCAGTGCTTATTTTGCTTATGGATTTTTGATGCAAGTTGGAGTTGATCAGGGATACATGCCGGTTCAACCCATTCACTACTCTCACAAAATTCATGCAGGTGCAAATCAAATTGAGTGTAAGTATTGTCATTCCTCCGCTAGAGTTTCTAAGCACTCAGGAATTCCTGCATTAAATGTTTGTATGAACTGTCATAAGAATATTGCAGAATACAATGGCGAAGAGGATTTGGAAAACGGATACACAAAAGAATTTTACACCAACGAAATCAAGAAACTTTACACTGCTGTTGGTTGGGATGAAGAAAATCAATCCTATACAGGAAAGACCAAGCCTGTTAAATGGGTAAGAATACATAACCTTCCAGACTTTGTTTACTTTAATCATGCCCAGCATGTTGAAGTGGGAGGAATTGAATGTCAAAAATGCCATGGTCCAGTCGAAGAAATGGAAATCATGTATCAATATTCTCCGCTAACAATGGGCTGGTGTATCAATTGCCACAGAGAGACCAATGTGAAAGTTGAAGGCAATGAATATTATGCTAAAATTCATGATGAGTTGTCTAAGAAGTATGGAGTAGAGAAACTCACAGTCGCCCAAATGGGAGGGTTGGAATGTGGAAAATGTCACTATTAAAGAAAACGGTTAAACTATAATATAATCTATGTCGTCAAATAAGATTTATTGGAAAAGCGTTGAGCAACTCGATCAAGAAAGCGAAGTTGTAAAAAAGCTGGAACAAAATGAATTTGTAGAAAAAATTCCAGTAGATGAGTTTTTGGGAGATGAGGAGACCTTAAGCGAGTCGAGTACCAACCGCCGTGATTTCCTAAAGTATGTAGGTTTTAGTACTGCTGCGGCATCACTTGCTGCTTGCGAAGGCCCTGTTATTAAGTCTGTTCCTTATGTCGTTCAGCCTGAACAAATTCGTCCAGGAATAGCCAATTACTATGCCACAACAATTGCAGATGGTTTTGATTTTGCAAGTGTATTAATTAAAACCCGTGAGGGAAGACCGATTAAGGTTGAGAATAATCCTGATGCTCCAACACTTGGCGGTGCAAACGCTCGTGTTCATGCTTCTGTTTTATCCCTTTACGATATAAAAAGACTACAAGGACCCAAAGCCAACGGAGAGGACGTTTCTTGGTCTGATTTAAATAAACAAGTAACGGCAAAATTAAAAGCACTTGCTGCAACCAATAAGCCAGTTGTTCTTTTAACGCAAACTTTTGCGAGTCCGACTACTAATAAAATAATTGAAGGTTTTAAAGAAGAATATCCAAACGTATCTCACGTAGTTTATGATGCGATTTCTTCAAGTGCAGCATTGGCTGCCTTTGAAAATGCATATGGAGTTCGTGCCCTAGCGGATTACGATTTCTCTAAAGCCGAAACCATTGTTTCTGTCGCTGCTGATATCCTAGGAGATTGGCAAGGGGGAGGACACGATAGTTCCTATACAAAGGGAAGAATTCCTGTAAAAGGACACGGTCACTCTAAAATGTCTCACCACATTCAGTTTGAGTCAAACATGACACTTTCTGGTGCAAATGCAGACAAAAGAGTTCCTTCAACTCCAGCAACACATAAAAAAGTAATTGCTCAAATTTATGCGCAGTTAACCAACACTTCATTAAAGAGTGATTTGAACCCTGAGGTTCAAAAAGCGGTTACAAATGCAGTGAGTCGTTTGAAAGCTTCAAAAAATAAAGGTGTAGTTGTTTCAGGTATAGACGACTTAGCTGCTCAAGAAATCGTTTTAGCAATAAACAATTACCTCCAAAGTGAGGTTATGGATGTTGCTCAGCCTAGGTTGATCCGTCAAGGAGATGACAAGGCAATGATGGAATTGATTGAAGATATTAAAAGTGGAAAAGTAAAGGGATTACTTACTGCTGGGATTAATCCTGGATACACTCTACCGAATGCTTCTGAATTTATTTCAGCATTCGAAAAATTAGAATTGTCCGTTTCTTTCTCTTCAAAAGAAGACGAAACTGCTGCTTCAGCGCAATATATCGCCGCCACTCCTAATTACTTAGAAAGTTGGGGAGATTATGAATTTAAAGCTGGGCATTATGCATTGGCACAACCAACAATTCGGCCTTTATTTGACACTCAACAGTTTCAAGATATTTTGTTGAAACTATCCAATAGCGAATCAAGTTATTATGATGTAATTAAAGCCAATTGGGAAGAAACTATATTAGAAGGAAAACCATGGAGTAAAGTGCTACATGATGGTTATATTTCTTCTAACTCTAATATTGAAGTCGGAGAAGCTAATTTGATTAATATTGCTTACAATCTTAAAACTCTTTCAGCCAATTCAACAAATGGAATGGCTTTGGTTTTATATTCTAAAACGGGAATGGGAGATGGACAGCAGTCAAATAATCCATGGCTTCAAGAATTTCCAGACCCAATAAGTCGTATTTCTTGGGACAACTACCTCACCATTTCTTCTGCCGATGCAAAATCAATCGGTCTGAAAAACGTTAATGTTGCGAATGGTGCATTAAATGGAAGTTATGCTCAAGTTAAAGTTGAAAATAAAACACTTGTTGCTCCTGTTTTGATTCAACCTGGACAAGCAGTAGGAACAGTTGGTCTTTCTTTCGGATATGGGGAAAGAAAAGGTTTAAACGATGAGATGCAAGTAGGGGTTAACGCCTATACACTTTATAATAACTTTGACAGCGTTCAAGAAGTCAGCATAACTCCAGTAGATGGATTCCATGAATTTGCTTGTGTTCAGTTGCACAACACTTTGATGGGTCGAGGAGATATTATTAAGGAAACTACTTTAGAAATATTTAACACCAAAGACAAAGAACATTGGAATGCAATTCCAAAGGTTTCTAAAAATCATATTGAATTTGAAGTCACTTCTCCTGAAGTAGACATGTGGCAATCTTTTGATCGTTCCATAGGACATCATTTCAATTTATCAATTGACTTGAATGCATGTACTGGATGTGGCGCGTGTGTTATTGCTTGTCATTCAGAAAACAATGTACCTGTAGTTGGTAAGTCTGAAATAAGAAAGTCAAGAGACATGCACTGGTTGCGTATTGACCGTTATTATTCTTCAGAGGAAACTTTTGAAGGGGATGATCAAACAAAAGATGACATTTCTGGTTTGTCTGATTCGCTTACGACTTTCGGTCAAATGGAAAAAGCTTCTGAGAATCCTCAAGTAGCATTCCAGCCGGTGATGTGTCAGCATTGTAACCACGCGCCTTGTGAAACTGTTTGCCCTGTGGCAGCAACTTCTCATGGTCGCCAAGGACAAAACCACATGGCCTATAACCGTTGTGTAGGAACAAGATATTGTGCCAACAACTGTCCTTATAAAGTAAGAAGATTTAACTGGTTCCTTTACAATAAGAATGATGAGTTTGACTACCACATGAACAATGATTTAGGACGTATGGTTCTTAATCCTGATGTGGTTGTAAGATCAAGAGGGGTAATGGAGAAATGTTCTATGTGTATTCAAATGACACAAAAAACAATCTTAGATGCCAAGTTAGAGGGACGTCAAATTGAAGATGGTGAATTCCAAACGGCGTGTTCAAATGCATGTAGCAATGGCGCGATGACCTTTGGAGACATCAATGATAAGTCCAGTAAAGTAACTGAATTAAAGGATAACGATAGAATGTATCACTTATTGGAGTCTGTTGGAACAAAACCGAACGTTATGTACCAAACCAAAGTAAGAAATACAGATCAATCTTAAAAAATTAGAATAAAATAAATCGTATGGCATCTCATTACGAAGCACCGATAAGAAAACCTTTAGTAACAGGTGATAAAACCTATCATGATGTTACTGTTGATGTAGCGGCTCCTGTTGAAGGTAAAGCAAATCGCCAGTGGTGGATTGTTTTTGGCATCGCACTAACCGCATTTATGTGGGGTATTGGTTGTATTATATACACAATCTCTACAGGTATCGGAACTTGGGGACTAAACAAAACCGTAGGTTGGGCATGGGACATTACCAACTTTGTATGGTGGGTAGGAATTGGGCATGCCGGAACACTGATTTCAGCCGTATTACTTTTGTTTAGACAAAAATGGCGTATGGCAATTAACCGTTCTGCGGAAGCCATGACAATATTTTCTGTAATACAAGCAGGACTTTTCCCAATCATACACATGGGTCGACCTTGGTTGGCTTATTGGGTATTGCCTATTCCAAATTCTTTTGGTTCTTTATGGGTGAATTTCAATTCTCCTCTACTTTGGGATGTGTTTGCAATATCGACTTATCTCTCTGTTTCCTTGGTATTCTGGTGGACAGGCTTGCTTCCAGATTTTGCAATGATTCGAGATCGCGCAGTACGACCTTTTCAGAAAAAGATTTACAGCTTGTTGAGTTTTGGATGGAGCGGAAGAGCGAAAGACTGGCAACGTTTTGAAGAAGTATCATTAGTACTTGCGGGTTTAGCAACTCCTTTGGTATTGTCAGTTCATACGATCGTATCGTTTGATTTTGCTACTTCAGTAATTCCAGGATGGCACACTACAATATTTCCTCCTTACTTTGTAGCGGGAGCAATATTCTCTGGTTTTGCGATGGTAAATACGCTTTTGATTATCATGCGTAAAGTTTCCAATTTAGAAAATTACATCACCGTACAGCATATAGAATTAATGAATATCGTGATCATGATTACGGGTTCTATAGTCGGGGTCGCTTATATTACCGAGCTTTTCATTGCTTGGTATTCAGGAGTAGAATACGAACAATACGCATTTTTGAACCGAGCCACGGGACCTTATTGGTGGGCCTATTGGTCGATGATGACCTGTAATGTATTTTCACCTCAGTTTATGTGGTTTAAAAAATTGAGAACAAGCATTGTGTTTTCATTTATCATATCAATAGTAGTAAATATTGGGATGTGGTTTGAAAGATTTGTAATTATTGTAACCTCACTTCACAGGGATTATTTACCGTCTTCATGGACGATGTTTTCCCCAACATTTGTGGACATAGGTATCTTTATAGGAACAATTGGTTTTTTCTTTGTGTTATTTTTATTGTACTCCAGAACATTCCCAGTGATTGCTCAGGCAGAAGTAAAAACGATTTTAAAATCATCGGGAGAAAAATATAAAAAATTAAGAGAAGGCAAAAAATGAGCAATCAAGTAATACATGCGCTTTACGATGACGACGATGTGCTTTTAGCGGCAGTCAAAGACATACGTGCAGAAAAGCATCACATCGAAGAGGTCTATACTCCTTTTCCAGTCCATGGTTTGGACAAAGTACTAGGACTTGCAGATACCCGAATTTCAATCATGGCATTCATCTATGGTTGCATTGGTTTTTGTGTTTCCATATGGATGATGAATTACATAATGATAGAAGACTGGCCTCAAAATATTGGAGGAAAACCTAGTTTTTCTTATTTGGAAAACATGCCTGCATTCGTTCCAATTATGTTCGAATTAACAATATTTTTTGCAGCACATTTAATGGTAATAACTTTCTACTTAAGAAGTAAGTTGTGGCCTTTTAAAGAAGCTGAAAACCCAAACCCTTTAACTACTGATGATAAGTTTTTAGTTGAGATCGAAATTCATAACAATGAAGAAGAACTCAAGACTTTATTGGAAAAGACTGGGGCAATTGAAATAACATTAACAGAAAAAAAGGGATAAAATGAAAAACTATTTCTCTTTATTGATATTTACGATCGTGGCTTTGGTTGTGCAATCTTGTTTTAACCCAGCGAAACCAAATTATCAATACTTCCCTAACATGTATGAGCCTGTTGGATATGAGACTTATGCCGATTCTGATGCTTTTGCAAATGGAATTGAGGCACAAATTCCTGTAGATGGAACAGTAGCTAGAGGTTGGGAGCCTTATGATTATGCTGACACCAACGAAGGTTATGAAGATGCCAAACAAAATTTGTTATCTAGAATAGAAAATACTCCTGAACATTTAGCAGAGGGAAAGGAATTGTACGGAATTTATTGTGCAGTTTGTCACGGATCTAAAGGAGATGGTCAAGGAATATTGATGACTAGAGAAAAATTTCTGGGGGTACCCAGTTATGCGGATCGTGAGATTACTCCTGGTAGTGTTTATCATGTTTTAATGTATGGTAAAAATGCAATGGGATCTCATGCAGGACAAGTAAACGCAATAGAACGCTGGCAAATCGCGCAACACGTGATGGAACTTCGTCAAAACTTGATTAAGAAATAATTTATTGAATCGCAGTATGTATACTTTTACAAATAAATTAAGAAACTTCTCCATCGTCTTTATGGTGGTTGGATTTTTAGGCTTGGTCTATGGTTTTCTTTCTATGCCAAGCACGGTTAAAGAAGCGCAAGCTATGGTTGCCGAAGTGCATCATGGTGACGAGCACCAGCAAGAAGCTGCTCATGGAGCAGATCATGCTACTGATGCCGAACAAGAAAACACTCATGGCGCTTCTCATGAAGACAATAGCCATGCAGACGACGCTCACGGAGAGCATTTGTTACACCAATTGCAAAATAAGCCATGGGCTGCTTTGTATGTAGCTGCCTTTTTCTTTTTTATGATATCGTTGGGTGTATTGGCATTTTATGCAATACAAAGAGCAGCACAAGCCGGGTGGTCTCCTGCACTATATCGTGTCATGGAGGGAATAACAGGCTACCTTTTACCAGGAGCACTTATCGTGTTTGTAATTCTTGTACTCTCTGGTCTTCACATGAATCATTTATTCATATGGATGGATCCTGAAGTCGTAGCTCATGATAAATTAATTGCTTCAAAAACAGGTTTTTTAAACGTTCCTTTTTTCTTAGCTCGTGCCTTATTTTATATAGCAGGATGGTCAACATACAGGTATTTTTCTAGAAAATTTTCTTTGGCGCAAGATCAAGCCAATGATATTTCAAACCACAAGAAAAACTTTAGAATCTCTGCAGGTTTCCTAGTTTTTTATATCGTTACTGAATCCATGATGTCTTGGGACTGGATCATGTCCATTGACCCGCACTGGTTCAGTACTTTGTTTGGATGGTATGTCTTTGCAAGCATGTTTGTTTCTGGAATCACAGCGATTGCTTTAGTTACAATCTACCTTAAATCAAAAGGATACCTAGAAAAGGTGAATGACAGTCACATTCATGATTTAGGAAAGTTTATGTTTGGTATAAGTGTATTTTGGACCTATTTATGGTTTTCACAATTCATGCTGATTTGGTATTCAAACATTCCAGAAGAAGTAACTTATTTCATTACTAGAATTGAGGATTACAACCTTCCGTTTTTTGGAATGTTGGTGATGAACTTTATATTTCCATTGTTACTCCTTATGAATAGTGATTATAAAAGAATTAATTATTTTATAGTAATGGCCGGAATAGTAATTCTTCTAGGACATTATATAGACATATTTAACATGATCATGCCATCAGCAGTTGGAGATCAATGGTTCATAGGGATTCCGGAAATAGGAGGATTTTTATTCTTCTTTGGCCTGTTTATTTATGTTGTATTCAAAGAAATTTCGAAAGCACCACTTCATGCAGAGGGAGATCCTTTCATGGGAGAGAGTGAACGTTTTCATTATTAAACAATAAATTGTAAGAAATAAATGACGGTTTTACTGACACTTACGGTTCTAGCATTAATTGCGATAGC
>CAJVYC010000034.1 GCA_913009205.1 uncultured Fluviicola sp.
TCTGCTTTTGCAAAGAGATTCATATTCCTGAATAAGGTTTCAGCTTTAGCGTCATGTGAGGTGAAAATTCCGCTTAATGGGTCTCCGTTTTCAATAATTTCTTTTTTCGTGTTGACATTTTCTGACGCAGATTCAGAGCAAGAAGCAAATAGGGATGTAACGATTAATAGGTAAAATAATTTTTTCATTTGTTAAGGTTTTATTTTTCAGTGTGAATATAACAATTCTACTTTTACGATGAATGCTAACGGTCCTTAGCTGCGCAACGTGCGGATTAATACCAAGGTTGTTTTCTTAAAGATAAGAATTGATTTGTTAACCCATGATTGATTTCGCAAATCGAAAACCCGCATGGTGCGCAGGTGATGTTACCAATATTTGTCTAAATACCATTCCCAGAATAGCGCAATACTAGAGCCGATACAGATAAAATCAAAAAGATGACGGAAAAAGAACTTGACGAATATTTCAAAAGTGATAAGTCAACTTGATACTTCGCAAGTAACGATGGTATTAGAATTTGGGATCGAAAGAAGGTCAAACACACTCACTGAACTAATAAAAATGAGATACTTAGTCGTATTATACACCAGGCTAATCTAGACCAATACCTATAGATTGATATCCATCGTACTTTCGCTCTGAGGAGCCTCTTCATGCTTCTTGTATGTACCCAAGACATAATCTCCGAGGCTGTTGGTAATTCCCCACCAGAGGTTTTCGTTGCGGTAGTGATGAAGGAGGTGTGCCTTTTTAAGGTTGTTAGACCAGTTGGTGAGGGGATTGTATTCTGCCACGTGATGTCCGAGGTGTACCCATTCATAATAAATGTAATAGGCAACAACCGCACTTGTGTAAAGCAAGGCGATATCCAGACGGAAGGTAATTAGGTAGGCAGTTAAAAACATTGATACAAATAGTCCTACGGAGAAAGTGATTGGTGCGAATATCAACTTGATGTTATTTGGGTTTTCATGGTGTCCATAGTGCAAAATGTACATCCCATTTCGAATGAATTCAGGAAGCTCAGTTGCCATTCCAAAGCCAATTTTTGCAAGGCCGTTTTCAATTGATAACACTTTATAACGTGACTTTTCAAAATCAATTGAATCGCCTGGCTTTACATCACCAAATATAGAGACATCTACTTCTTTAAACTTCCCTATCTTCAGATGGAGTATATACTTGTGTACAAACCATTCAAAGAAGGGTGCCAAAACAATAGGAATAAACATTATCCACCAATAGGTTATTAAGACATTCCCGTATATTGAACTGGTATAGATCAATAATGCCATCAAAATAAAGATATACAACCATATCGAAGGATGTGAGAAGAAATGTTTAAGCATTGTTTTCATGAGGATAGGTTTGATTACTGGATTACATTTCATCTGCAATTTGACGAAAAACGTACCACCAGTTTATACGTTCCGCAAGCAACTTATTGTCCTTATCGTTGAGCAGGACAATAATCAAATTCTTTTTCGGATTGATGTAAATGTGTTGTTTGTAGAGTCCGATAGCCATGAAATCGCCGTATTCTTTGAGTCCGATATGCCAAGAATTATTGTAATTCCAACTACTACCTTCAGTTGTGTCGCGCTTGATGCTCTGGGCAAACCACTCCTTACTGATGAGTTGGGTTCCATCCCAAGATCCCTCATTGACGAATAATCGACCAAATTTCGCGTAGTCTAATGCTGTCGCACCAAAACAGCAGAACGTCTTTTCTAATTCATTTTTTTTGTCTGTTGACCAGATTGCATCGGAACAGGATTGGATTGGTTTCCAGATTTTTTCTTCCATATAGCTTGATAGTGAGCCATTCGTTACTCGAGTGAGAATGATGCCAATCAATTGACTATTTAAATTGATATATTCTTGCTTCGTTCCTGGAGTCGTTGCGATTTCAATTTTCTTCAATTGCCTGAGAATATTGCGACCGTAGTACAAGTTGATATCTAGAATCAGTCCCGGTTTGAACCCCGATGTGTGATTCAACAGATGTCGAATCGTTAATTCATCTGATCGTTCGATTGTCTTGAGTTCAGGAATGTAAGTTAACACTGAGTCATCGAGGCTTTTGATCAATCCTTCCTCCAAGGCTATCCCAAGAAGTGCCGATGTGAATGATTTTGCCATTGAATACGATGGATGAACACTTGCTGAGTCAAGATCTTTTCGATAGTATTCATACTTAACTGAGTCATTCTGAATAACCAAAAAGCTGCGCACAGAATGACTTTCGGCAATTTCATCCAGCGTTAAGAAGTACGGAATATCCTTTGTCCAATCATTAACCTTTACATCAAAATCTTCTGGATCGGCATACTCAAATTGAAAACAATTCGAACTTCCTTCAACTGTATTACAAGGAAAGCGTTTTAAGTCCTTGGCATCCGGTCCTCCTAAGAAAATAGCCTTGGCTGGAATGCAAGAGGTTAGAAAAGAGAATAGAAAGGGTGCAGCAAGGAACAATATTTTGGCAGCGATGTCTTTAGGAATTGGTATTTGGTTCTTTTTACTCACAATGGTCAATTACATATAACGTTTATTACAACAGGCTTAGCCTGCCGATAGGCGGCTATGATTTGTTATACAATGTTAGCACCTTTTTATTCACATTCGGTTTCAATAAAGTCTTCTGTTTCGTCATCATATTCCGAACATTTTTTTTCAATCAGAACCATTTTACTATTGACTACTTCGTATGTAGCATTCATATGACCTCTTCCGGCACAACATTGATTATGCTCATAAATCAGTTTTGAGTCATAATCAAACTCTAAAGAAGTTCCACTAAAATCACTTTTTGTATGTTGATCGGAATTTGGGTTTCTCAAAAGGTAAATACTTGAAGTATTTGGACCTGCATAACTGACTTCAAAGACAGAAAAATCCTGTATGCCATCAAAGTTATAATCTCCAACACTCACGTTATCTACTCCAAATAATTGACAGTCTAATTCAATAGTCTGAATTAACTTATCAGTTTGTTTTTGAAATATTTTTACTCCTGATATTCTAGCAGAAAAATCGCCTTTCTCTTTAGTTATTATGGTTTTAAAATAATGTTCTTTAGTTGATTTTGATTGAAGCAATTCTTTATTTGCCCATTCTAAATTGTCTCCATAACCAATGTCAAAATCTTTTTTCAATTTAATCTGATAAGTTTTTGAGCTATCAGAGTTGATCCATTTTCCTTTAATTTCTTGATTACCCTCTTCAAACCCTTCAAAAATTAATATTGCTGAATTGTTTCCATCCTTATTTTTTTCGAAAAGCTCTAATGTTCCTTTTTTAAGACTCCCATTTATTGTTATTGGGCTATCATAATTATTGTAAGCATAATAAGCTAAAGAAACTCCGTCACTATAATGGGACATCACCAATGTAATTGGAAATTTCCCTAAATAACCAGAATAGCTTGATTGGCTTTTTCCAGCGTTTGAAAACAGAAGTAACATTAATAATAGGTTAAGTCTCATTTTTCTTCTAATTGGTGCTAACGGACAAGGCTATGCAACGGCGCTTACCAAAGTCGGTTTTCTGAAATTAAGAATTTTTTCCACAGGAAAAGAGAAATTCTCGAAGAAAGCATCAGCGCTGGGGCATAGGACGTGTTAGTGGTATTTAATTGATTAATAGCCCAAATTTAAAACGAATTAATCTAATCGCACAATTCGAGTTTCTCAAAGTTAAAATTGCTGATGAATTCCCCTCCAGGATGGTTTGCAGTGTAATCCATATTCAACCATAATTTATCTTCTTCTTCAGTAAAATGAATTATATGATTTCTTGCACTAGGGAAAAGTTTTCTAATCGCTAGTGTCACTTTCTCTTTATTTTTCAGTTGGCCAACATACACCTGAGGGTATAGATGACCGTCCGCATGTACTATTCTTGCGCAAGCTCCACAATGTTTCATACAAGCAGCAAGGCAAATAGCGTAATCATCGCAGTCTCCCGAATTAGTTTTAATAGTTTCACTTACTGGGCGAAATAATTCGCGATTCTTGGGGTCATCAATGTACTTCCAGTTCGGGTTGGAGATCTTATTAAATATTGAAAAAGACCTGAGGATGCTCTCATCCAATAGGTTCGAGTTGATGTATTTATTACCGTAACTTTTAACAAAGCCGTCTAATTCATTATCGTCTTCAATTGCTTTAATTATTTCAGGCTCATGATCAATACTACGCCCTGCTATTTTATGTTGAGTAATTGCACCAACGCTAGTATAAAAGAGACTCTTTATTTCATCTTTTTTCAGATTGCCATTCCAAAACATGAAGAGAACAATAGAAAGACCAACTATACCTATAAGATTAATAATGCCCCTCAAAGGATAAAGTAAGTTGGACAAAAGAAAATATGCGCAAATCATAGAAATGATTCCGTGAAGGCTAAAACCGTCTCCAATGGGTAAAATCATTTCGGGCATCCATCTACCTATGATCATTCCTAAGGGTAGAGTCAGTAAAAATACTACTATGTGAAAACCAAAACCAGCTTCATCATTTTCGTTTTTCTCAAGATTTTCTTCTGACATAGTCTATTCTTTCTCCGAACTACTTGAATTACCAATAACGATCACGCTAAAAAGCGTTTCTTGCTTCAGCAAGATATGATTTTTAGCGTAATTGTTAAAACCATTACTTCCTTTTTACACACACACACAATTTGTTTTTTTTTGTAATTTCGCCTTCTAAAACAGACACTTTATGAAGAAAAAATCACTCATACTACTTTCAATAATATCCTACTAGAAATATTAAAATCTATGACAAATAAAAGTAACAAATCGAAAAATGAACAAAAACCAATAACTTGGATACTTTTCATTTTTGCTGGTGTAATGATGCAAATTACAAGTTTTCTTAAATACGATGCTCTTGGAGATGATTACTCCTTTGAGACTCTAGATATGATTAAAATTGCAGTTGGATTAATAGCAATTGGTTTTGGATCTTACAAATTACTTCAGAACAAATCCGTATAGAGTTAAGTTCAGATTGAGTTAAAGTAAGGAAGCATCTTGAAGTCAATCCTCTTTGGTTCCATCGACTAATTTTGTAAGTGTGCTTTCTAAAAGTGTTTTGAATTCAATCCCAGTTAGTTGCCCTAAGAGTCGTGCATTGTTTTTCATTTCATTATGAAGTAGCACATTAATTAAGCATAGCGTTTAGTATATGAAAAGTAGGCGATTATGAAGCACGAAACTTTTGGTTAAGCACTTAGTTTGATACGAGCCAATAGCCTTAAT
>CAJVYC010000035.1 GCA_913009205.1 uncultured Fluviicola sp.
TATAAATCATGAATCGTATTTAGTTCTTTCTTACAAGGTGAACACCAAGTTGCCCAAAAGCTAATAACTACAGGTCCGTCGAATCCCAGTTCAGAAGTATTTACCTCATTCCCTTCCATGTCCATCAGTTTAACAGAAGCTACTTTCTTTCCAGAAGTCAGTCCATGGTCGTCACCTTCTTGTCCATTTGACATTAGAGCAATAGATACACCAACGAACATTAATAATAATTTTTTCATTTTTTTTGATTTAGATTTTCACTTGCAGGTTTTCAAAAATCTTGCCGAAAATCAAATGTAAGGTATTTTTAGAGTATGTCGTCCCAGAACATAAAGAAAACTCTTGGATTCCTAACATTCTAAATTCACCTTTCACAATTCTAAAATTCAACAGAATCGCATAGTTTAGGATTACAATACTTCTATTCCTTTTTCGAGCAATTTTGGCCCAATACTTGATTCATACTTGACTGATATGGTGTTAATCGCTATATTTGTTTAGAACGAAAAGAAATTGAATGAAAAAAACATTACTCTCTATATTTGCCATTGCCGGATTTTCAATCTTAGCTTCTGCTCAAGTTGAAATGTATGTTGATGGAGGAACAACGGATTACGCTGGAGGCGGAGTCTTTACTCATTATGCAACCGGAGACACCGAGCAAATACTTGAAATCCATGCTGAGAACCACTCTGGTAGTGATCAAGACTGGTTCGTTTCAAGAACTAGAATTAACAGACCAGTGTCATGGGTTGATTTTTTATGTTGGGGTCACCAGTCAAACACATTCGGTGGAGTTTGTATAGATGGTGCGACTATGGATTCTGATCCATGGAATATGCAATCAAATCAAGCAGTGACTGTAGCAGATGGTGAATATGGTTTTATTTCCGCGCACATAACTCCTAGTTTTAATGATCCTGGGACTGTTATATATAGATACTATGTGGGAGATGTTCAAAACCCATTTACGGATTCAATGGATGTAGAAGTTATTTTAACTCCTCTTTTTCTTGAAGTTACTCCATCATTATCAGTTAATGTTGCCCCAAACCCTGCAAATGATTACGTCAAGGTAACAGCAGACGGAGTTAACGATGCAACTGTAAGAATTATGGATGTACTTGGTAACCTAATCTTAACTAAGGAAATTAAAGGCTCTAAAACGTTCGATATTTCTGAATACAGAAATGGAATCTATTTCGTAATTGTAGAATCAAATGGTGTAAAAACTGTAAATCGAAAAGTGATCATTCGTCACTAGTCGAATCTTAATAATATTGAACCCGTCTCGATTATATCGTGACGGGTTTTTTTTATATCAAAACATTCAAATTCATTCTTGGCGGAATTAAACTTCATCTTAAATTGAGTCCTGATAAATTTGATGAATCATATACTTCAGAATAAATCAGTTGGTTTTCCTTAACTTTGGTAAAAACTGAATCTTGGGGCTGACTTCTCATTTTATAACTGCGCTTCACATTCCTTCTACGAGGAAGTTGTCATTTGTTATATGAAGTCCATTTTAACATATCTCCTTATCTTATTTGCTACGGCGGTGTTCGGGCAAACCAACTTTGTCTCCCAGCATAGCTTTTATAAAGATCATGTCTTCGCCAACAAATTGGAAAAATCCTATAATGGCGGTTCCTTCTTTCCATTGACAGAACACGAATACGACATCGTTCCAGCAATTATTGATTCTTCAAAGCAATGCTACGATTTCACTATTACACTTTTCAGAAAACACCTTTTCGAACTGAAAGGGAAAGACTTTCACATTGGAATTTCACCCATGCTCGACATCTCCAGAGGAAAGGACTTTGCAGACACATCAGATCGAAAACTGTTTCAAAATACCAGAGGATTTATCGTAGAGGGGGGGTTTTTCAAGAACTTCTCATTCATGACTTCATTCTATGAAAACCAAGCGCGCTTCACACAATACGAATCCGATGTGTTCAGTGCTTTGGGCGAATTGTATCCAAAAGACAGCAATTACCTTACTCAAAATGCCGTTATTCCAGGATCGGGAAGAACGAAAGCATTTAAGGAAGATGGATTTGATTACGGTTATGCGATTGGAAATATCGTCTATTCTCCCATAAAGCAATTGACAATTTCGACAGGAAACAATCAGCATTTTATTGGTGACGGGCATCGATCTCTGTTGCTTTCGGATCATTCGTACAGCTCTCCTTATTTCATGGTCGATTGGCAAATATCTCCGAATTTTCGTTTTAGCTACATGCGTTCTCGGCTAATGAATCTCATCCGTAAGCCAGCAACAAGTTCAGTGGAATCGTTTTATGAAGCGAAAGGGTATTCCGTGAACTATTTCACGTATCAACCCAACGAGAAAGTCAACATCAGCCTTTTTGAAGGCGCAATTTGGAACCGAGGCGACTCTGTTACAAGTCACGCATCACACCCAATGTTTTATAATCCAATCCCGGCTCTATCATCGCTTGCGTTAATGAATAAGGGCGAATTGAATGCAATCATTGGATTGAACCTAGGCGTTCAAATAGCGGATAAGCATCGAGCTTATGGACAAGTCGCATTGAACGGCTCAAGGTTTGATAAAGTAGGATTCCAACTTGGCTATCGAGGATACAATTTTTTCGGACTTCATGACTTCATGATTCAAGTCGAATACAACAACGTTCCTTTGGGATTGTACGAAGCGGACAACAAACGATTGAGTTATTCGCATTACAACATGTCGCTCGGTCATTCAAGAGGCAATGGATTTCAAGAAATTTTACTGCGCACTAATTATGAATTCAAACGGGTTTATGCAGAGTTAAGCCTCAACTACTACCTCTTAGAGGACTATGAAGGACTCGGCTTACTTCCCGTTACCAAAGATGCCATTTGGTACAATCCAGAATCGTTTACAGTGCTTAACACTTCAGTCGAAATCGGCTATAGAATCAATCGGAAATTGAACTTTACGGTTTTCACTTCAGCGACGATTCGAGGTACAACCCAAGCTGATCAAAGGAACACATCATTTTTCAATTTCGGACTCCGAACCGATTTAAACAACCATTACTCAGACTTTTAATGAAAGGGATTTTTTACATAGCGCTTTTCATATCATTCGGATCTTTCGGTCAAGGATTTCAGGGTGGGCTTCAGACGACTGAGCGATTAATAATACCTCCTCAATCAACCAACACTAAGATTGTTGGAGGCGTTGGACGAATTTTCGAAGAGCTGCCATCTGATAAGGTTTTAGACCTTTCAATAAAGACACACACGAGCATTAAACCTGTAATTCGAATTCAACCAAAAAGTGCACCTTTAAATCGAAATTACACCGAAATCAAGGGTCTCGTCGATTGGAATTATTTAAAATCAACGACAACTGATTATCAATTAGGCCAATACAAATTGGGAGTTGGTGCTGAATTCGAATCGTACCTCAACGGAAAATGGTTCTTTCGACTTGCGGCAGTTCAAGGATTGCACGAAACGGATTCGTTGTACAATCCGAAGTCGTATTTCCAATGGCAGAAAGGGAAAATGAATTATTACACGGATATTCGAAGTCGAATTAGCTATACGCCAAACCACATCTTAAATTTTCAAGCAGGTCTAGACCACAACTTTATTGGTCAGGGATCTAGATCGATGTTTTTGGATGATTATGGCAAACCGTATCCATTTGCAATGATTCGGGCGCGATTCTGGAGGTTGGAATATTCTATTCTCTATCAATTCATGCGAGAAGGACAACATAAGGATTGGGAAGGTAAGTTCGCTTCAAGTCATCACATTTCATTTAACGCTACAAAATGGTTGAATATTGGGGTTTTTGAAACCGTTGTGTTCCAACCAAAAGACACCTTGCTTCATCGTGGATTTGACGCTGAATACCTCAACCCGATGGTTTTCTACAGACCGCAAGAGTATTCAATTGGATCATCGGACAATGTTCTTTTGGGAATTGAAGCGTCTGCCAAATGGAAACAGCACACTGCTTATTTTCAATTTATTATTGATGAATTTTTTCTTGCTGAAATAAGAGCTCGAAGTGGTTGGTGGGCCAATAAATTCGGAGGTCAACTGGGTATTAAAGGGCATTTCCAAAAAGGAAACCATAAATTTTTCTACAGAGCAGAAACCAATTTCTCGCGGCCATTTACCTATTCCCATATCTCAGAAGAATTGAATTATGGAAACCAGGGAACGCCATTGGCACATGTTTACGGTTCAAATTTTGCGGAAATTTTGGGGGAATTGAAATGGGAAAGAGAAAAGTGGGGAGCTAATTTCTTCACCAACTATTCCTTCCACGGAAGTGACAAGGATGGATTCAATTATGGAGCCGATATCTATCAGCCATACATTAATCGACCGTTTGAATTGGGTCATTTTATTGGAAGTGGAATCCAACGTAATTTCTTCAGAACGCAATTGACGGTCAACTATTCAATTTTGAGAAAACGACCTTTGAAATTATTCATTCAAAACATCCTCTTTCACGATGTTCAAAACCAGCAGACGAATTACACAGTCGTGATTGGACTGCGCAGTATGCTTTGGAACGATTATCGGAATTATTAACACTTTAATTTCTCCTCAACATAGACCCAAAGCAGATCCCTTTCATGTTTATTGATTAATTTCGAGATTGTGAAAAACACCTGTGATTTTTTAGTTACGAGAACCTTACTTCTTTTATTGCTCGTGCTTTTCAGTTCAAGTAATCTTCAAGCTCAAAAAAATTCGCGGTTAACAATGGCTGAAATTCATTATGACAGCCAAGAATTAGAAGAAGCAAAAGAAGACATTGATCTCGCTTTT
>CAJVYC010000036.1 GCA_913009205.1 uncultured Fluviicola sp.
AACAAATGCTCGAGTGGTGGAATTGGTAGACACGCCGGACTTAAAATCCTGTGCTCTTTGGGGCGTGCGGGTTCAAGTCCCGCCTCGAGTACTAAAGCCTCTTCAGTAATGGAGGGGCTTTATTTTATTACAGCCACTTGTAGTGGGGCTTCCACCCTTTACTTGTAAGATTGCCTCAGTTTCACAACTGGGGCTTTTTTTGTTTTTACCCCGCATTCCTTCAGGCTTAATCTACTGCACGTAAACAATAAAAGCCTGACCTAAGCCAAGCTTTTGTAACAGGTGTAACAGTTTTGAATGGTGTTACAGGTGTTACGCCTTGCTTCACATAAAAAAGGTGACAGTTAAGCCACCCCCTTTATTTTTAATGAAACGAATTAGAAGGGCATACTATCATCTCGCGGTTCAGGTTCTACATATTTCTTAATCTCTCCCCCTCCGCTTAAAATACGTTATATAGCGTATTGCAGCGATTGCCGCTATTTCATAATTTTGTAACAATCAACATATTTAAAATAATATTATGAAAAACAACCTAAAATTTTCTGTGTCATTATTGCTTTTAGCTAGTTTCTTCCTTGTGAGTTGTTCAAAGGATAACATGAAGGGAACAGAGGCTGGGGTAACAATGAGAACTTTTTCTCAAGCGGATGCGGGTCCTGATCAATTGGAGGAAGGTGTAATTAAAAAGATATCCAATGAGGTGTCGGATAATTGGTCCTCAACTGTTTTTAAGATCGAAGACGGTAAAATGGTAGCCTGTAACTGCAACATGGATGACTTCGAGATTACCCAAGTGTTCCTCAAGCAACATATGGAATCAAACAATCATACCTTCTTGTATCAAAATGGTGTCACAACAGGTGAATCTCATGTGTTTACGGGTGATGATGTTATTGGTATTGATATGAATTACAATGGCCAATATGTACGAATGAGTGATGTTGATGTGTTTGGTCAACAGGGTAGTCAATATCAATATGTAGATGAACTAGGTGTAGATGTGTTTGCTAATGGAAGTGCAGGAATCACTTCGGCTGTTTATCATTTTCCTATTATGAGTACCGAAGCTGATCCAGGAAATTCTTTATCGGGAATGTGGATGAGAATTGTGCTAGACTTTAACTAAGGTCTTTAAATCAGGAACTATAAAGTTTTGATAATACTCTATCCTTTATTGAAGATTAACTAACAAAATCTTAATTATGAAAATAAATAACCTTATTATTCTAACGCTTTCGGTATTTATAAATTTGACTTCTATTGGACAAACAACAATACTTACCCTTGACAATGTTCCTTTAAGTACCCTCTGTAATGATACTTGGACAGAGCAAAATTTAGATCTTAGCTTTGTTACTGGAACTTCTGATGATTGTGGAGAAGGCGCATGCTATTTTGGAGTAGAACCGACATTTGTCTGGCTTTACCCATCAAGACTAACTATTGATTTATCAAGTCTACAAAACATTCAATATGTAGAAGTGGACGTTGTAAGTTATTGTGGAATTATAAATCCTCAATGTACCTATGCTTTTTTGATGGATAGTACTGGGATTATTCTAAACAATGTAGAAAACACAATCAATAATCTAGGATCGTCAATAAATGGAGACCCTGAAACCTTAATACTTGAAAATCCTACAGAAGGCTTTATAAGCGAACTCGCTCTTAGTTCTTGTGAAGGTCAGGTAAATGAAATACGAATCTATCAGAATGCATTGAGTACTGATCAAATAGAGTTAGATGATGAAGAAATCACTATTTATCCTAACCCAACTAATGGAAAGTTGACAATCGACTTTGCTGGAATCATTAAAAATGTAGAAGTAGTTGATATGCTTGGGCGAAGTGTTTTAGCACCAGTTGCTATTGGAAATAAATCAGTTGATGCAACTGGTTTGTCAACTGGTAAATACATGGCTAGAATTACAACAGATACCAATCAAATTCTTATAAAAGAGTTTGCCGTTCAGAAGTAAATAGAACTCAACAATTGAAAAGGAGCCTCATATGAAGCTCCTTTTTTTGTTTAATAACGCTAACTAAAATTGAATTATTTCTGATTATGGTTTATTATTTTGTCTTGATCCACAATGCTAACCTATCCTTAAACTTAAGTTCTTTTAATTCATAAGTATCAGGAAAAGCGAATTTCTCAGAGCAGTAGGTTACGACTTTCGTATTGATTGGTAAATCTTGAAATTTTTCAATAACAGAGTCCTCATATTCTCTATGTTTTTCGGGTGAATAGGAAATTGAATCATCAATAGAATCTGAGATTGAGATATATTCGCAAAACGGATTGTAGTAATAGAATGAGTCATAATTTCGGAAGTCAATTTCCGTAATGTTTGAATGCACATATTCGGCATTTTTGATGTTCAATTTTTTATTGATAGAATTGGCAACTTCAATCAAATCTAGCCGGTTTTCTACTCCTGTGAATTGACCATCTGTATATATTGCACCGAACGAACAAAATTTTCCAATTCCAGATCCAATGTCTAGTGTATGGGTGTCTCTCGTTACATTTAACCATTCGAGCGCTTTCTTAGCTGCTTCAATTGGAGTCCAATGAATCAAAGAATGTCTGCGGTATTCTTCATCGTATAAGCCGTCAAATTCATGATCTTTCCAATCAATTACTTTTTGCTGATTTTGTATTTGCATAAGTGTACTTATTTTATATCGAAGTTTTTTTTCCAGAAAAATCTAAATTATGAATGTGGTTTACGCTAAAAGTATGGTTGTTTTTCACGTGAAGTTCTTATAAATTTGGTGAAAATTGATTCAAATATCCGATTTTCACAGAAATAGACTTGTTGAATCGCTAACCTAAGCTCTCATAGATCTAGTTTTGATCGAAGTATTTGTCTTGGCTATTAAGATTCATGAAAATTTCATCGCTTAAGCTGAGAAAGAGGTATGGTTTATCATTTGATTTTGATTAAGAGGAATATTCATACCAAATTTTAAACACAATCTACATTTCCAAACAAACTTGTTAATGCTTATGTCCGCATTGGTTTGATCCATGGCTTGGTTTTCAAATCTAAGTTTTTGCTCAAAGTAGAATCTGTTTTCTTGAAATTTTTGATACAGATTAGCCCAGATTCGATCTTCACCAGTCATAGCAATTTGTATTCAGATGCTGACATTTCAATTTTCATGTGGATATAAACTTGGTATAATAAAACTAGAGGGCACTCAGCTTTGAACTACAAAACAATTAATGAACTTGAATTAGAAATCAATAACTAAAAATTAGTAGCATGATATTAAGCTAGTATCTATTTTTTCATTGCAAGTTCATGCACGAATAGGCATTGATTAAAGTGAAAACAAAATCAAAGTTGAAAATTCCGAAATCTTTAATTCGTTCTTCAGTTCCTTTGCTTTTGCCAACCCCTTGTGAAACCATTGAATAGATTCTGTGTGGTTTCCATTTGCACTTGCGTTGTTTCCCAACTCGAAGTACATGTTTAAATTGTCATTTTGTGACTCGTTAACTACTTCCATAGTATTTTTATTAGTTACACTTTTTGTTAATCAAAGGTAATGCCAGAGCGTATGTTAATGCGTTAACTTAACATCATTAAATCTTTAACAATTAATGTATTGAAGAGCAAGAAACGCAAGAAGTTATCTTAATAGCTTGAGAATTTTTGAAAGTTAGGAAAAAGAAAAACCCACGATCAAACCCAG
>CAJVYC010000037.1 GCA_913009205.1 uncultured Fluviicola sp.
AATATTTACATTGTTTCCACTTCTGACTAATCTTCCTTAATAATTTATTAAATTCGCGGCTCTTAGAATTAACAACAAAAATTAATCGCACAAGAGTATGGCATTCGACTTAGAAATGATCAAAGCGGTTTACGCAAAATACCCTAGCCGCGTTGTAGCTGCTAGAAAAATTGTTGGTAAGCCTTTGACGCTAGCAGAAAAAATATTGTACACGCACCTTTGGGAAGGCGAAGCAAAAACAGCACATGAACGTGGAAATTCTTACGTTGATTTCGCTCCAGATAGAGTGGCAATGCAAGATGCAACGGCTCAAATGGCTCTTTTGCAATTTATGCAAGCTGGAAAAACGAAAGTCGCTGTGCCTTCAACTGCTCATGCTGATCACTTGATTCAAGCCAAGCTTGGAGCAGATAAAGATTTACAAGATGGAATTAACAAGAACAACGAAGTATTCAACTTCTTAAGTTCTGTTTGTGATAAATACGGGATCGGTTTCTGGAAGCCAGGAGCGGGAATTATTCACCAGGTTGTTCTCGAAAATTATGCATTCCCAGGTGGAATGATGATCGGAACAGATTCACATACTGTGAATGCAGGTGGACTTGGAATGGTAGCAATTGGTGTTGGTGGTGCTGATGCTGTCGATGTTATGGCAGGAATGGCATGGGAACTTAAAATGCCAAAATTGATTGGTGTTAAGTTAACAGGAACATTAAACGGTTGGACAGCTCCTAAAGATGTCATCTTAAAAGTTGCTGAAATATTAACGGTTAAAGGTGGTACAGGTGCAATTGTTGAATACTTCGGAGAAGGTGCACTTTCATTGTCTTGTACTGGAAAGGGAACGATCTGTAACATGGGAGCTGAGATTGGAGCAACAACTTCAACATTCGGTTACGATGATTCAATGAGAAGATACCTAGCAGCTACAGATCGTCAAGATATTGTTGATGCGGCTGATGAAGTTGCAGAACACTTAACAGGTGATGCTGAAGTTTATGCGAATCCAGAAAGCTATTTCGATCAAGTAATTGAAATCGATTTGGATACATTAATGCCGCACATCAATGGTCCATTTACTCCAGATTTGGCGACGCAAGTTGGATCAATGAATGAAAAAGCAACAACGAATGATTGGCCTTTGGATGTTGAATGGGGATTGATAGGTTCGTGTACAAACTCTTCTTACGAAGATCTTGCAAGAGCGGCTTCAATTGCGCAACAAGCAGTGGACAGAGGTTTAGAGACTAAAGCACAGTTTGGTATCAACCCTGGTTCTGAAACGGTACGATTTACCGCTGAAAGAGACGGTTTAATGAAATCATTTGAAGATTTAGACGCAACAATCTTTACGAATGCTTGCGGACCTTGTATCGGTCAGTGGGCAAGATATTCTGACCCAAAGAATGCACCGAAAAATAGTATTGTTCACTCATTCAATAGAAACTTTGCCAAGCGTGCTGATGGAAACCCAAATACGCATGCCTTTGTTGCTTCACCAGAAATGGTTGCAGCAATTGCAATTGCTGGAAGATTGGATTTTAACCCAATCACAGATACGTTAACGAATAAGGACGGAGAACAAATTAAATTGGATCCGCCTAAAGGAGATGAATTGCCAAAAGAAGGATTTGATGTAGAGGATAATGGTTATCAAGCACCAGCAGGAGACGGAAGCGGAATTAATGTTGTTGTAAGCCCAGATTCAGAGCGTTTGCAATTGCTTTCTCCTTTCGCAGCATGGGACGGTGGAAACATTGAAGGAGCAAAATTATTGATCAAGGCAGAAGGGAAATGTACTACGGATCACATCTCTATGGCTGGACCATGGTTGAGATACAGAGGTCACTTGGATAACATTTCAAACAACTGTTTGATTGGTGCTGTAAACGCGTATGGAGGTGGTATAAATGAAGTTGTAAACCAATTGACAGGTACAAAAGGAGAAGTTCCTGCTACTGCAAGAGCTTACAAGGCTGCTGGAATTGATTCAATTGTAGTTGGAGACCATAACTACGGTGAAGGTTCTTCTCGTGAACACGCAGCAATGGAACCACGTCACTTAGGTGTGAAAGCGGTGATCGTTAAATCATTCGCTCGGATCCACGAAACAAACTTGAAGAAACAAGGGATGTTAGGATTAACTTTCGACGTTGAATCTGATTACGATAAAATTAAAGAAGACGATACATTCAACTTCTCAGACTTAAGCGCATTCGCACCAGGTAAGCAATTGACTTTAGATGTTATTCACGCTGATGATTCTTTAGATGCTATAAAATTGAACCACACATACAACGCACAGCAAATTGAATGGTACAAGGCAGGATCTGCATTGAACTTGATAAAAACGCAAAACGGGTAAGAAGAATATAGTGTTTTTAAAAAAGGCGTCTCGTTTCAACGAAGACGCCTTTTTTTATTCTTTAAAATGATCTTGTTTTTTAGTTGGGACAATCTTGAAGCGAAAGACAATTGAGTTTTTGTACAATCAGGATCATTACTAATGATCACCGTTATAATGATAGAAGCCAAAGTCCCATAAAAATATTGTTTTCGATCAGGAGTAAAAGAATCAGATGCTAAAAATATTAAGTAGTAGCTTTCGTTACTTTTTAATAATACCAGTTTGAGTAATTCAACAACACCATGAAATTTTACAAGGTTGTAAGATTCCTTTGAACTACCTGAAACCGCTAACTTTAATATAAGTTCAAACCAAAAAAAAGGGGCTCTCGAAATCGAGAACCCCTTTTGAATAAA